>NZ_JBIVCX010000003.1:0-183650 GCF_044746825.1 Pseudomonas sp. NPDC090201 | reverse complement strand
GTTTTTTTTTTTCTTTTTTATTTTGGCTGCTTTCTGGGATTGTTTTTTTGGTTTTTTTTTTTTTTTTTTCCCCCCCCCCCCCCCCCGCCCCCCCCCCCCCCCCCCCCCCCCACACCCACCCCCCCCCCCCCCCCCCCCCCCCCCCCCCCCCCCGCTCCTACGCGTTAACGGCCGGAATCCGGTTGTGCATATCCGACCTGCAATTTCCCTTTCCTGACCTCCCACAACCGCCGTCTCGCCTGCGCTGTGGCGATTTTTCGTGCCCATGGATATTGCCAACTACAGGTCGGAAACAGACAACTGGGCGTCGTTTCGATCTGATCGAATCGCTCCATGCACAACCGGGTGTTTCGCACCGCGAATACCCCGGTTCTGCCCCTGGAAAATGCCGAGGATGCACCTGTGAAAGACAGCGTAATGATTGGAGAACTGACCTGGCCGGATTACGCACGGCGGGTCAAGAATGGCGGCCCGGTGTTCCTGCCGGTAGGCGCCCTGGAACAGCATGGCCATCACATGTGCATGGAAGTGGACGTGCTGCTGCCCACCGCCATCTGCAAGGCGGTGGCGCAGAATGTAGACGGCCTGGTGTTGCCCGCCCTCGCCTACGGCTACAAATCCCAGCAGAAATCCGGCGGCGGCAATCACTTTCCCGGCACCACCAGCCTTGACGGCGCAACGCTGACCAGCACGGTGCAGGACATCATCCGCGAACTCGCCCGCCATGGCGCACGCAAGCTGGTGATGATGAACGGACACTTCGAGAATTCGATGTTCATCGTCGAGGGCATCGACCTTGCGCTGCGGGAATTGCGCTACGCAGGCATCCATGACTTCCGGGTGGTGGTGCTCTCCTACTGGGATTTCGTCAACGATCCGCAGGTGATCCAGGCCCTCTACCCCGAAGGCTTCCTCGGTTGGGACATCGAGCATGGAGGCGTCTTCGAGACCTCGCTGATGCTCGCCCTGCATCCGGACAAGGTCGACCTGAGCCGCGCCGTCGATCACCCACCCGCCAAGTTTCCACCCTATGACGTGTTCCCCGTCATCCCCGAGCGCACCCCGGCCTGCGGCACCCTGTCCTCGCCCAAGGGCTCCAGCTGCGAGAAAGGCGAGCTGATCCTGCAGGTCTGTGTGCAAGGCATCAGCGGCGCGGTGCGCGAAGCCTTCAACCTTGAGCGGTAAGCCCCGCCATCGAACATGACTCACCCCGCATCACGGTCCAGCGACATCAAACGGCTCCACAACAATAAAAAGGGTCACACTCATGTCCAGCTCAAGTCTCTCCCCAGGCCTCAAGCAGCGCCACGTCACCATGCTGTCCATCGCCGGCGCCATCGGTGCCGGCTTGTTCATCGGCTCCGGCCACGCCATCGCGGCGGCAGGGCCGGCTGCGATCATCGCGTACATCCTGTCCGGCACCCTGGTGGTGCTGGTGATGCGCATGCTCGGCGAAATGGCCGTGGCCTCACCCGATACCGGCTCATTCTCGACCTACGCCGAACGGGCGATGGGACGCACGGCGGGTTTCACCATCGGCTGGCTGTACTGGTGGTTCTGGGTGCTGGTGATTCCCATCGAAGCCATCGCCGCCGCTGCGATCCTGCATGCGTGGTTTCCGGCGGTGCAAACCTGGGAATTCGCCCTGGCCGTCACCGGCCTGCTGACCCTGACCAACCTGTTCAGCGTGGCCCGTTACGGCGAGTTCGAGTTCTGGTTCGCCATGCTCAAAGTCATCGCGGTATTGGGCTTCATCGCCCTGGGTGCGCTGGCGTTGGCCGGCGGTTTGCCAAATACCCAAGTCAGCGGCGTGCTGACCCTGAGCCGCGAGTTCGGCGGCTTCATGCCCAACGGAATGACCGCAGTGGTCGGTGCCATGCTGACCACCGTGTTCAGCTTCATGGGCACTGAAATCGTCACCATCGCCGCCGCTGAGTCGAAAAACCCGTCGAAACAGATCACCCGCGCGACCAACTCGGTGGTCTGGCGGATGGGCATCTTTTACATCGTCTCGGTGTTCCTGATCGTGTCGATCGTGCCCTGGAACGACCCGATGCTGACCCAGGTGGGCTCCTATCAGCGCGCCCTGGAGCTGATGAACATTCCCTACGCCAAGCTGATCGTCGATATCGTGGTGCTGATCGCCGTGGCCAGTTGCCTGAACTCGGCCATCTACACCGCCTCGCGCATGGTCTACTCGCTGGGCAAACGCGGCGACGGCCCGCGCTTCCTGCAGAAGACCAACGCCAGCGGCGTGCCCTGCATCGCGGTGCTGGCCAGTACGGCAGTGGGCTTTTTGACCACGGCTTTGAACTACTTCGCCCCCGAACAGGTGTTCTCCTTCCTGCTGGCCAGCTCCGGCGCCGTGGCGCTGCTGGTGTACCTGGCCATCGCCCTCTCGCAGCTGGTGTTGCGCAAGCGCATGCAGGCCAGCGGCGAACCCATCGCCTTCGGCATGTGGCTGTTCCCGTGGCTCAGCTACGCCGTGATCCTGTCGATCCTGAGCATTCTGCTGGTGATGCTGGTACTGCCTGAACACCGCATGGAAGTCGTCGCTACTGGCGGGCTGGCCCTGTCGATCATCTGCATGAGCGCGATCTTTTCCGGCAGGCGGCAGGCCGTCCAGCACACCAAACCCGTCTAGAACCACCAGGGTCACGCAGTTGCAGTTTTTTTAACGGTTCACCTCTTTCCGGCCGCTCTTGACCACAGAGCGGGCCGGTTTTTTTGTTTTTCAAAGCCAATGCCTGTCCATGCCGGCCTGGGTGTAAGATCCGCCCAGACTCCCCGACCCGCAGGCATTGCCCCAAGACGCATCGTGCGTCGTTGTAGTCGTTGAGGAGTGAGAGAGATGGCGGAGCTGGAAATGCTGAAAGTCGAGATGCCACAACACCTAACGCCAGGGGATGACGAAACTGTCCTGGCCCCGGCGCTCAACCCCAAAGCCAAGGTCATCGGGTTTCTGGTCATCCCCAATTTCACCACCATCGGTTTTGCCTCGGCGGTGGAAACCCTGCGCATGGCCAACCTCGCTGCGCGCAAGACGCTGTATCAGACCCTTATCATCGCCGCCGACATGGAGCCGGTGAGCGCCAGCAACGGCATGCGCGTGCTGCCTGATTACTGCATTGCCACCGCGCCCAGGCTGGACGTGCTGTTCGTGGTCGGTTCCAACCCCATCGTCTCCGATCACAGCACCCGCCCCCTGCTCAACTGGCTGCGCAAGCTGGCCCACGATCAGGTGCCGCTGGGCGGGATATGCACCGGCAGCCACCTGCTGGCCCGCGCCGACCTGCTCAAGGGCTATCGCTGCACCATTCACTGGGAAGACATCGAGGCGCTCAAGGAGCGGTTTCCGGGGATCATCATTTCCAATCAGCTGTTCGAGCTGGACCGCGATCGCTACACCTGTTCCGGGGGCGTGGCGTCCATGGACATGACCCTGCAGCTGATCGCTCGCCAGCCAGGCGGGCGCGACATTGCCGCCCATGCCGCCGAGCTGCTGTTGTGTGACCGGGTGCGCGGCGCCCAGGAACGCCAGCGTGTGCCGCTGCGGCAAAAGCTTGGGACATCGCAGCCCAAACTCAGCCAGATCGTCGCGATCATGGAGGCCAACCTCGAAGAGCCGGTGGGCCTCGAGGAACTGGCGAGCCTCAACGAGGTGTCGGTGCGCCAACTGGAGCGCCTGTTCCACAAGCACCTGCAACGCACGCCGAGCCAGTACTATCTGGAACTGCGCCTGTCACGGGCACGGCAACTGCTGTTGCGCAGCGAATCCCAGGTGCGGGACATCGCCCTGGCCTGCGGCTTTGTCTCCCCCGCGCACTTCTCCAAATGCTACAGCCGCTTCTTCGGCGTATCGCCCATGGGCGAGCGCAAGCAGGTTGCGTCGCTGCACTGACGGCAGATGCAACGAGGCCGGCAATGCGCCGGCCTCGATCAATGCCTTTTCAGTCTGACCATTTCAATCCTGCAACGCCTTGTGCGCTGTTTCGCGGCTGAGCAGCATCGCGACCAGCGCCACCAACGCTGCCGCCAGCAGATACCAGGCCGGCGCCATCTTGTTGCCCGTCAACTGGATCAACCAGGTCGCAATGAACGGCGCGGTACCGCCAAACAGCGCGTTGGCCAGGTTGAAGCTGAAGGCGAAACCGCTGAAGCGCACGCGGGTCGGGAAGATTTCCGCCAGAAAGCACGGCAGCGTACCGTCGTTCATCGCCAGCATGGCGCCGAAGATGAGCTGGATCGCCAGAATCATCAGCAACGGCTGGTGATCGAGCATGCCGAACAGCGGCAACGTCAGCCCCAGAAACAGCACCGAAGCGATCAACAGCATGGTCTTGCGGCCGAACCGGTCCGACAGCGTGCCCATCAGGAAGATCAGGCCGATGTAGGTGGCCAGCGACACGGTCGAAGCCAGGAACGAGTCGCCCTCGCTCATGCCCATTTCGCTGGACAGGTAGGTCGGCATGTAGCTGAGCAGCAGGTAGAACGCCACTGCGTTCAGGCAGGTGACGCCGATACCGATCAGTACGCTGCGCCGATGCACCGTGAGCAGTTCACGCACCGGCGCCTGCTGGCCGCCTTCCTTTTCTTCCAGGCGTTTCTCCATCTCCAGGAACTTGGGCGTGTCCTGCAGGCTCATGCGGATATAGCGCCCCACCAGGCCAAACGGCGCGGCCAGCAGGAATGGCAGACGCCAGCCCCAACTGTGCAGGTCCTCGACGGTGAGCCAGGCATGCAGGCCCGCCACGAACAGCGCACCGAACAACAGCCCCGCCGCCGTGCTGGCAGGCACGATGCTGGTGAACAATCCGCGTTTGCGGGGCGGGGCGTATTCGGCGAGAAAGGCCGCCGCGCCTGCGTATTCACCCGATGCCGAAAAACCCTGGAACAGCCGGATCAGCAACAGCAATGCCGGCGCCCACAGGCCGATGTGGTTGTAGGTGGGCAGGATGCCGATGCAGAAGGTCGACACCGACATGATCAGGATCGACCAGGACAGCGCGCTGCGCCGCCCGTATTTATCACCGAAGTGGCCCCAGATCAGCCCGCCTACCGGGCGGACGATGAACGACAGGGCAAACACCGCGAAGGTCGCCAGCAGCCCCGTGGCCTTGTCGGCCTGGGGAAAGAACGTCAGGGCGATGACAGTCGCCAGATAGCCATAGGCCGCGTAGTCGAACCACTCGACGAAGTTGCCCATGAAACTGGCGCCCGCCGCACGTCGCAGCGCCTTGCGTTCGGCACTTTGCTCGCGTTGGGCATCGATTGAAGATTGCATGCTTGCACTTGGAATGGTCATGACGGATACCCTCTATTGTTGTACTTGGCAGGGCGAAAAGTCAGGAAGTGCTGCGCGTCTGGGCACGCATGCACTTTAAGGCAAAACAAAACGCCGCACGGGAAGGTGCGGCGTGACAGCTTATTTCTTGATGATGTTGTGTTCCGGGCCGTACGGGAACTTGGTGATGTTCTCCCCGCCATGCTCGTTGACGATCAGGATGTCGTGCTCACGGTACCCGCCAGCGCCCGGCAGGCCTTCAGGCAGCATGATCATCGGCTCGATGGACACCACCATGCCCGGCTCCAGCACCGTGTCGATGTCTTCGCGCAGCTCAAGCCCCGCCTCGCGGCCATAGTAATGGCTCAGGGTGCCGAACGAGTGGCCGTAGCCGAAGGTGCGGTACTGCAGCAGGTCATGCGCCATGAAGATCTCATTCAACTCTGCCGCGATGTCGCAGCAACGCATGCCAGGCTTGATGAGTTTCAGGCCCGCCTCGTGCACCTTGACGTTGACTTCCCACAGGCGCAGATGGTCGTCGGAGCAGTGATCCAGGAACAGCGTGCGCTCCAGCGCCGTGTAATAACCGGCAATCATCGGGAAGCAGTTCAGACTCAGGATGTCACCCTTGTTGACCTTGCGCGACGTCACCGGGTTGTGCGCACCGTCGGTGTTGATGCCTGACTGGAACCAGGTCCAGGTGTCCATCAACTCGGAATCGGGGAAAGTACGGGCGATTTCGCGCACCATGGCCTGGGTCGCGTGCAGTGCCACTTCATATTCCGGGACCTGGTCGCGCAGCGCTTCGACGATGGCCGCACCGCCGACATCGGCAATCCGTGCGCCCTGGCGAATGACCGCATGTTCTTCAGCAGACTTGATCATGCGCATGCGCATGCACGGCGCGCCGATATCCACCAGTTCGGCCTGCGGATAGCGGGCGGCGAGCTTGTCGCGGTTGAGCAGGTTCAGGTGGTCGAACTCCACGCCGATGCGTCCGGCCTTGGGCAGCGCCTGCTGGATGGCGACGAAGTAGTTGTCGCGCTGCCAGTCGGTGTAGACGATGTTTTCGGTGCCAACCGTGCGGCGCCATGGCTGGCCACCGTCGATATTGGCGCTGATCGTCACCACGCTGTCCTGGGTCACGACCAGGGCATAAGGCCGGCCGAACGAGCAATACAGGAAATCGCTGTAGTAGTTGACGTTGTGGTACGAGGTGAATACCGCAGCGTCGATGTCGTTCTGCGCCAGATAGCCGCGCAGTTTGGCCTGGCGATTGGCGTATTCCTGGGCCGAGAACGTGGGTGCGACTTTTTCGCCGTTCTTGATCTGGATGGTCTTCGGCATTTGCATGACTTCTATCCTTCAGTGATTGACCGGAGCGCGCCAGTTGATCGGGCCGCTGGAGACCATTCGAACAGAAGGCCCCGGGGCTTTTTTGCGCGAATCCGACCTGCAATTGACTGGATCCGCTGCGCCGCCCGTCTCCTTGTCGATGCCCACGCACAAAGCACGATGCCCCGGCCGGCGGAACAGACCGCGGGCCGGGGCATCGTGCTTGGGTGCGAAGGCGAAGCGTTTCAGTGCAGGCGTCGGGCATCCGCCTGTGTATGCGGGGCAGCAAGGTCGCGCTGGTTGCGTGCCAGGAGCTCGCGAATCAGGCCCCGGGCGCCGTGCGGGCCGACGCAGGTCAGGTGCATCAGCACATCGAAGGGCTGCGCCTGATCCAGCGCCTGGGTGGCCATGGTCACGCCGTTGCTTGCCCGAAGCGGTGCGCCTTGCAGACTGAGCATCTGCCATTCGCACACCGTTTCACCTGCCGTCTCGTTGGCCACGCGCAGGGGCTCCAGCGCGCTGGCCAGGGCATAGAAGTCGAAGGCATCGGTCAGCCAGAAGCCGATGCGAAGCACTTTTTGAGCGGAAGAACGATCCTTGGAGCCCTGCGCCATGACCTCGATCCTGTGGACGTCGAACGGAGCTTGATTGTCGGCGCAACACGCAGCCCGGACGTGCCTGAATTCGACCTGTAATTGTTCGCACGGCCTGCAAACCTCTCGCTTGTGACCTATAGCGACGACGGCTGGCCTGATTGCGACCCGCCTGCGCCCGGCATTGGCGAGGCCTTGAATTTCCACGCTATAACAGGCCCCCGTTTGCTACTGGAGCCTTGTCCATGACTGTCGAGTTTCGTCCGGCTACACGTTGGGATGCGCGGGAGATTGCCCGCCTGTTTCAGATCACTTCCGAAGGTGCCTCCGATTACATCTGGAGCCAACTGGCCGAACCGGGTGAGGAACTGCTCGACGTCGGCGCCCGGCGTTATGCCCGTGAGGACGTGGATTTTTCCTTCCAGAATTGCCTGATTGCCGAATCCGAAGGGCTGGTTATAGGCATGATGCACAGCTACGCCATGCGCGAGGACCCTGAGCCTGCAACGGTCACCGACCCGGTGTTGGCGCCTTATGCCGATATGGAAGTGCCGGATACGCTGTACATCTCAAGCCTGGCCTTGCACGAGGGCTGGCGCAACAAGGGCCTGGGCCTCGGGTTTCTCGAACGTGCGCAACTTCGCGCCGATAGCATGGGGCTTAAAGGATTGAGCCTGATCGATTACGCCGCCAACACCGGTGCTCGACGATTTTATGAGCGACACGGTTTTTCAGTGATCAAGACGTGCCAGATCACGCCGCACCCGATGATTCGGGTGACGGGCGAGGCGTATTTGATGCAGCGGCTTAGCTGATGTACCCCATTCTTGTAGCAGCCCGGCCGGGCGGCGCTCCGCTTGCCGGCGGGGGCGGCCTCAAGATCGCTCCCGCCGGCAAGCCGTGCTGCTACGGGGCGTGGCGGTTCAAGATCGCCCTGCGGGCAAGCCCGGCTGCCACGGGGCGGTCATCGGCGGGCCAATTCGTGGCGGGTGCACCCTTCGTAATACACCTGCCGCACGCTGTCCGGGCGCATACGCGAGGGGCTGTCGTAGGTCTGTTCGGTGATGCCCAGCGCACTCATGCGCATCCATTGCTGGGGAAAATGCCGGGCCTGAAGCTTCTTGCGCGCGCCGTACAGGGTCAGCCCTGACAACTTGTATTGCTGCGCCGTGCCGGCAATCCCGGCGCCCCAACTGCAAAGGTCGTGTTCGTTCTTGCTCAAGTCCCGCGCAAACGTGAAGGATGAAGTACCGGCCACCGCACAGAACACCAACACAACCTTGATAGTTTGCATGCAGATCCTTGCCTAACTGATTGATAGGCCGAGGATTGTGCATAGATTGATTTGCCCCGGGGGCCAGCATAGTGCCGCCTTTGCCGATCAGGCGACCAACGGCACCTGCGCTCGGGAAAAACCTGCACACCAAGGTGACAATTTGGCAACCAAAGCCCGCGCCGCCTGCTACCGTGTAGAAGTTGGTGGTGAACCTTATCGCTCATGAACCTGTCGATAGTTGCACCTCTGGCCAGGTCTGTCGGCACCCTTATGCGACGGGCCCGTCAGGTTGGCCATATCTTCTGAAGGACCGTCCATGATTCCAATTCAACGCATCGCCTGGCTCAAGGCATGGGGCGCCCATGGCTTCACGGCCACCGGCGTCGTGCTCGCTTTCCTGGCCACCATCGCCCTGCTCGACAACCAGCCCAAGGCCTGCCTGCTGTGGTTGGGCATCGCGCTGATCGTGGACGGCGTGGACGGGTCGCTGGCGCGCAAGGTCAATGTGCAGTCGGTGCTCCCCAATTTCGACGGTTCGGTACTGGACCTGGTGATCGACTACCTCACCTACGTGTTCATCCCGGCGCTGTTCATGTATCGGTACATTCCGGTGCCGGATTACACCTTGTTGCTCAGTGTGTCGATCATTCTGGTGTCGTCGCTGTTCTGTTTCTGCAACGTGGAAATGAAGAGCAAGGACAACTATTTCCAGGGTTTTCCCGCGGCCTGGAACGTTGTCGTATTGTGTGTCTACATCCTGTCGCCGGCGCCGTGGCTGACGTTCATCACCGTGATTTGCCTGGCGCTGCTGACCGTCACCCGGATGAAATTCCTGCACCCGTTCCGCGTGCGTCGCTTCATGCCGATCAACATCGCCGTGACCAGCATCTGGTTCCTGTGCAGTTTCCTGCTGGTGCTCAATCACCCTTATAACGGCTCGGTGGTGCTCTGGGTGTGGCTGGCGATGTCGGCGTACTTCCTGGGGATCTGCATCTGGCGCACCTCGCTTGAATGGATCGATAAAGCGCGCTTCTGAGACATCACCTGACCTGTAGGAGTGAGCTTGCTCGCGATCGCTGTCGGTTTGACACCACGATGGTGAATGTCAAATCGCAATCGCGAGCAAGCTCACTCCTACAATGATTGTGCGAACATGACATTCCGCGTTACGGCTACATTCCCGCCAGATACTCCCACGGATAAATCCCCCGCTGGTGCCCGTCGCTGAATACAAGCTGCAGGCCGTAGCCCTGGGGCTGCACACCCACTACCCGAATCGACCCGGCCACCACCGGGTTCATCCCGCGCAACCTGAATGCTCGGCACTGCGAGCACGGGCATTGCTTGCGCAGCAGAACATGGTCGATATGCTGCTCGCTGCCGTCCTGCCAGTTCAGGCGCAGAGTCTGTCGCTCCCGGGAGTTACCGATAGCGACCGGCACCGCGCTCATTGCAACTGCCCCAGCGCGATGCGCACCGCCTTGCGCACTTCCGGGTCGGCGTCGTGCTCCAGTTGCAGCAATGCGGGACGGGCAGCCTTGTCCGCCAGTTCACCCAACGCCAGCGCCGCTTCCTTGCGCAGATTGCTGATGCTGTGATTCAGCGCCTCGATCAACGGGCCCAGGGCGTCGAGATGGCGCAAGCGCCCCAGGCTGCGAGCGGCGCGCAGGCGTACCTGCCAGTATTCATCATTGAGCGCGGCAATCAGGGCCCCGGCGGCTTGCTGTTGCCCGACCTTGCCCAGGGTCGTGGCGGCCTCTTCGCGCACCTGCCAGATGTCATCCTGCAACGCCTTGCACAACGCCGGCAGCACGCGCGTATCGTTGGCCAGGCCCAGGGCGCCAGTGGCAGCGCGGCGTACCTCGCTGTCCGGGTCGTGGCTGGCCAGTGTCGCCAGCGCCTCCAGGGCATCGGTCTTCTTCAGCCATCCCAGCACACCCACAGCCTCACGCCGAACCTCGGCGTGTTTGTCATCCAGGGCGTGCAGTGCAGCGGGTGCGGCTTCGTCCAGGCGCAATTCGCGCAAGGCGCGAAAAGCAGCCACTCGCACGCCGAGGTCCGGATGGGTCGTCCACGGCAGGATCACCCTGCCCGCCTCTTGTGTCTTGAGCACGCTCAGGCTTTGCGCAGCCGCCTCCCGCACCGACGTCTGAGGGTCGGTCAAGGCCTCGCACAAGGCTTGCACGACTTCGCGCTCCTCCCAGGCTTCCAGCAGCGCGGCCGCCTGGGCGCGCACCGTCTCGGCCGTGTCATGGGCCAGGCGGTCGATCAACCAGGGCAGTCCATCCGGTTCTTCGAGATCGGCCAGTTCGATCAGGGCAATGCGGCGCACACCCGGGTCGGGGTCTTGCAGGCGCGGTTGCAGGGCCAGGATGTCCGGATGGTCGATGTCGTCAAAGTTACAGGTCAGGTCAGTCATGTTCTTCAACTCAGCAGATACGGGATCTCGACCTTCACCGCACCGGTGGGGCAGTCTTTCTCGCAGGGCATGCAGTACCAGCATTCGTCGAAGGCCATGTAGGCTTTCTGCGTCGCCGGGTTGATGGCCAGGAGGTCCATCGGGCATACGTCGACACAGACCGTGCAGCCTTTTTCGGCGATGCACTTGTCTTCGTCGATGGTCACCGGGGCGTTGGAGCGGAAGAACACTTCCTGGGGCTGGTAGGCCATTTCACGGGATCCTTGGCGCGTATCGCGCTCTGTCTTTGAACGGGCGGTGTGGCGAATGGGTCAAGCAGCGTCGGCGCCTACGCGCAGACGGTCATAGGCCTGCATTTCATCGGCATCCAGCGCCACGATGTAGGGCTCGACCGGCTTCTTGAAACTTTCCATGCGTCCGTCTTTACCCTTTTTCAGGTGGCAATGACAGAACCAGTCACGGTCGTTGCGCAGGGGGTGATCCACCCGATGGTGGTACAGGCCCCAGCGGCTCTCGGCGCGGTACAGCGAGGCCCTGGCGGCCATTTCCGCGCAGTCGCGAATCACGCTGACTTCCATCGCCCGCATCAGCTCATGGGGGGTGTTGGCCTTGAGTTGGTCCAGATCGCGCTCGATCTGCGCAAAACGCTCCAGGCCCAGTTGCATCTTCCTGGTCACCTTGGGCGGTTGCAGGTAGTCGTTGACGAAGCGGCGCAGCTTGTACTCGACCTGGGCTGGCGGCAGCCCGTGTTCGCGGTCGAGCGGCGCATAGACCCGCGCCTGCTCGCGTTCGATCTGCTGCGCATCCAGAGTGGTAAAGGCCCGTTCGGCGACGTAGTCGGCCGCGTTGTTGCCGGCAAACCAGCCGTAGGTAAAGGCGCCCAGCATGTAGTTATGGGGCACGGCGGCCATGTCGCCTGCCGAATACAGCCCCTTGACCGAGGTTTCTGCGCGCTCGTTGACCCACACTCCGGACGCCGAGTGACCGCTGCAAAAGCCGATCTCCGAAATGTGCATCTCCACCATCTGGCTGCGGTAATCGGTGCCGCGATTGGCGTGGAACTGGCCACGGCTGGGGCGTTCGTTGCTGTGCAGGATCTGCTCGATGTTCTGGATGGTTTCTTCGGCCAGGTGATCGAGCTTGAGGAACACCGGGCCGTTGCCGCTTTCCAGTTCCTGATGGAACTCCCACATCATCTGGCCGCTCCAGTAGTCGCACTCGATGAAGCGTTCGCCCTTGTTATTGGCGGTGTAGCCGCCCAGCGGGCCGGTGACGTAGGCGCAGGCCGGACCGTTGTAATCCTTGATCAGCGGGTTGATCTGGAAGCACTCCAGGTTCGCCAGCTCCGCCCCTGCGTGGTACGCCATGGCGTAGCCGTCCCCGGCGTTGGTGGGATTCTCGTAGGTGCCCATCAGGTAACCCGACGCCGGCAGGCCCAGGCGCCCCGCCGCACCACAGGCCAGGATGACTGCCTTGGCTTTGATGACATGGAAATCCGCCGTTCGGCAATCGAAGCCCATCACCCCGTTGACCGCGCCTTCTGCGTCGGTCAACAGCCGGGTGCAGACCACACGGTTGGTGATGCTCACCCGCGCCCGCTTCAACTGGCGATAAAGCACCTTCTTGATGTCGTGGCCCTCGGGCATCGGCAGCACATAGGCGCCCATGTGGTGGACCTTCTTCACCGCGTAGTCGCCGGTTTCGTCCTTCTCGAATTTCACACCCCAGCGGTCCAGTTGCTCGATGGTTTCGAAGCTGTGGGTCGCGTAGGCATGCACCGCCGCCTGGTTGACGATGCCGTCGTTGGCAATGGTGATTTCCTTGGTGTACTGCTCGGGCGTGGCGTGGCCGGGAATCACGGCGTTGTTCAGGCCGTCCATGCCCATGCTGATCGCGCCGCTGCGCTTGACGTTGGCCTTGTCGATCAGCAACACCCGCAGCTCGCGGTTGCGCTCCTTGGCCTTGATCGCGGCCATGGGGCCGGCGGTGCCTCCACCGATTACAACGATGTCGTATTCCTGTTCAAGGGTCTGGCGCGTCATGACTGGGCCTCTCGCTGACGGTCGATCCGCAGGCGGTACTGGAATGCATCGCCGCGGTAGTAAAGGTGTTCGAAATCCACGGGCGCGCCGTCTGCGGTATGGGTCAGGCGTTCGATGCGCATGATTGGCGAGCCAGCCTCGACGTTCAGTGCAGCTGTCAGGTCCTCGTCGGCCAGCACCGCGTCGATGGCCAGGTCCGCATGCCCCAGGGACAGGCCGCAGTCGTTTTCCAGGATCAGAAAGATGTCGCGGGTCACAAGATCGGCATTCTCCAGCCGCTCGCCCAGGTGTTTGGGTAGCCAGGTCACTTCCAGCGACACTGGCTCGCGATTGATCAGCCGCACCCGCTTGATCTGCGCCACCGTCTCTCCCACTTCCAGGTTCAGGCGCTCGGCGACGAGCTTGTCGGCGGGCACGAAACGCAGGCTGCGCAAACGGTTGATGACCTCATAACCGCGCCCGGTCATGGATTCGGCCAGGCCTTGCAGGGTGCTGACGTTCTGGAACGCCTTGGGTTTGGAGACGAAGGTGCCTTTGCCGTGAATCTTGAAGATCAGCCCTTCCTTCTGCAGATCACCCAGCGCCTGGCGCACGGTAATGCGGCTGACCTTGAACACCGCCCCCAACTCGCTTTCCGAGGGCATCTGGCTGTTGGGCAGGTACTCGCCATCCAGGATGCGGGCGCGTAGCAGATCGCGCAGTTGGGTGTGCAAGGGCACGCTGGAAAGCGGTGAAAGGGTCTTGGCGGCGTCGGTCATGGCGATCACTTGTTATAACGAGTTATGACGTGATGTTATGAACCTAAGAGCCGCTTGTGAAATACCGTTTGTTTATAAGGTTAGCGCGCCGCTAAATTTCCGGTACACCTCACATCACCCTTCTGTGGGAGCGGGCTTGCCCGCGAAGCCGGTGGGTCTGCCACCGTCGATGCATCATGTCCGACGCATTCGCGGGCGAGCCCGCTCCCACAGGGGTCGCATTCGCCATGGTGACAAGCGCTCAGGTGGTATAGGTCAACGGCAACTGCGTGGTGGACTTGATCTGCTCCATGGCGAAGCTGGAGCTGATGTCGGTGATGCCCGACAGCTGGATCAGCTTCTTGTACACCGCGTCGTAACCGGCGATGTCCGGCACCACGATTCGCAGCATGTAGTCGGTATCACCGGCCATGCGGTAGCACTCCACCACTTCCGGCAAGGTCGCGATCAGGTCATGGAAGCTGCCCAGCCATTGCGCGTTGTGCTGGTTGGTTCGAATGGCGGCGAACACCGTGACCGCGACGTTCAACTGCGCCGGGTCGAGCAAGGCCACCCGGCCGCGAATCATGCCCTGCTCTTCGAGCTTCTGCACCCTGCGCCAGCAGGCGGTACTGCCCAGGCCGATACTGTCGGCGATTTCGGCAATGGGCCGCGTGCAGTCGGCTTGCAGAATCCCGAGAATCGCCTGGTCGAACTTGTCCATCGTAGGGGCACCCAGAAGAAGCGTTATCGCCGAATGCGATAAGGATAAGCCCATTTGCAAGGACCTGCGAAATCTTATTCTCCGAAAGATGGACACAGGAGAAAAATAATCTATTCATTGTGTGAATCTGCGTCGAGTTATCAATTTTTTTTCAGGTCAGCGCTAGTAGTATTTTCTGCATTATGGACAGCACGGATTCCTCCAATGAGCACCCTTCCCTGTTACTTCGATTACGCCGCCACCACCCCTGTCGATGACCGCGTCATCCAGGCCATGGTCACGTGCCTGGGCCGCGAAGGCACCTTTGGCAACCCGGCTTCCAGTTCCCACGGCTACGGCAACCAGGCCCGCCAGGCCGTTGAACTGGCGCGGCGTCAGGTCGCTGAACTGGTAGGCTGCGGGGCAGAATCGATCATCTGGACCTCGGGCGCCACCGAGTCCAACAACCTCGCCATCAAGGGCATCGCCCAGAGCGCCAAGGGCCCGCGCCGCCACTTCATCACCAGCCGCATCGAGCACAAGGCGGTGGTCGATACCGTTTCGCAACTCGAACAGGCCGGCTTCCCGGTCACCTGGCTCGAGCCTGACCGTCAGGGCCTGATCCAGCCGGAAGCCGTGCGCCAGGCACTGCGCGAAGACACCCTGCTGGTGTCGCTGATGATGGTCAACAACGAACTGGGCACGCTGACCGACATTGCCGCCATCGGTGAGTTGGTGCGTGAGCATGGCGCGATTTTCCACGTCGATGCGGCGCAAGGCGCAGGCAAGCTGGCCATTGATCTGAATACGCTGGCCGTGGACCTGATGTCGTTCTCTGCCCACAAGATCTACGGGCCCAAGGGCATTGGCGCGCTGTACGTCGGTGACCGCGCCCGCCCGCTGCTTGAAGCGCAGATCCACGGCGGCGGCCATGAGCAGGGTTTCCGTTCCGGCACCCTGGCCACCCACCAGATCGTCGGTATGGGCTCGGCGTACGCCTTGGCCAGCGCCGAGATGGTCGAAGAGGTTCAGCGGATTTCCGTGCTGTCGGCGCAGTTGCGCGAAGGTCTGCTGCAATTGCCGGGGGTCAGTCTCAATGGCGATCCGCTGCAGCGCGTGCCCCACACGCTGAACATCTGCGTCGACAAGGCCGGCTTCAATGCCCTGAGCCTGGCGGGTGACATTGCGGTGTCTTCGACGTCGGCCTGCAATTCGGCCAGCAGCGGCGCTTCCCATGTGCTGCTCGCGCTAGGCCTGACCCAGGCGCAGGCAGGCAGCAGCCTGCGCCTGAGTCTGGGCCGCTATACCCAGGCGGCGGACGTGGAAAAGGCCATCGCCGTGATCGCCCAGCGGTTGAGCAGCTAGGCCGCAACCTTTTGGTGAGGTGTAACCTCCAGGGGTTACATTTCGGAAAGTAACCCCTAAAGGTTACTTTCCTGACAGTTTGAGCACCGCCAAGCCAATCGCGATGCTCACCGTGAAACTCACCAGCGTGCCGAGCAGCACGTATTCGCTGAGCGGACGCTGGTCGGCGCCCTTGATGTCGTTGAACCGCAGAATGCTCTTGGCCGTGAGCAGAAAGCCGATGGCGGACCACTGCTCCAGCAGCACGAAGGTCAGAATCAACACTCGCTCCAGATAGCCGATCCAGGTGCCGGCCTTCTTCAGCGAGTCTTTGCTGCTGGCCTCCACGGCCGCCATGAACGGCGTCAGTACCGCGCCGGTCAGCGCCGAGGCGGGCCGCAGCACCAGGACATACGCCAGCAGCACCAACAGGTTATGGCCGGTGAACAGGGTTTTGCACAGCTCCCAGGCCCAGTTCCAGTACCCTTCGGCACTGAGCCAGATCACCGTCAATGCACCAACCTGCAAGCCGAACTGCAGCACAAAGGCAAACGCCGATCTGACCTTCGTCATTAGCCAGCCGATCAGCGCCCGAATCAGCGCAAACCCCAGGCCTGCGCCAAGCGCAGGTAGCCCGTGGCGATCGAACGCAAACAGCACGGCAGCGACCGCAGCACCTTGCACCAGCGCCTGTAGTCCCCTGAACGCAAGGCTCGCCGGTTGGCCGCGATGCTCTTGCCATTTGCCGAAAACGAACTCAAGCAGCAGATTGAGCAGAATCAACGCCAGCAAGACGGTAGAGGCATCACGCATCGACCACCTCCAGCAGCCATTGGCCGGTACAAGCCAGGTAGCGATCGAGCAAACGCGCCTGCCCCCGCTGCAAGGCCTTGTTGACCGCGACGCGGGACTTGCCCAGTTGCTCGGCGATGCTTTGCTGGTCGCCGCCGTCCAAGAGATGCGCGTAATAGGCCTGGGCTTCCACCACCGTCCATTTGTCGACGACGGCGGCGACAAACTCGGTTACCAGCCCGGCGCCGCGCTGCAACAGCGGGTCATGACTGAACAGGCCCAGAGTCAGTTTTTTCATGCCATCGAGCCCCTGCCCCGACAGCACGAAAGCTTCGCCGTAGCGCCCGCCGGATGCCGCGCCGCCAATGCCGATGGCAATCCGCGCATCCCAACGCTCACCCGCCGGGCTTGCCGAAATCAGACCGGCACGAATCGCCAGCGCACATTCAAACGCCTTGGCAGCGTGTTTCAGCTCCACCTGAAAACCATCACCACGGAAGGTGTCGATGGTCAGGCCGTAGGGCTTCTTCAGCGTCGCAAGTATGCGTTTGAGCCCGTCAAGGTAGGCATGGGTGTCGCTGACGGTCTGGGAATGCATCAGATCCCCGGTCAACACGGCTTTGGTGGTCATGGGTGCCCCACAAGGAAAATGCGATAGCGACCACTATAGGCCAAATTGCAGAAAAGTAACCTTTTTGGGTTACTTTCGAAAATGTAACCTGAAAAGGTTACACCTCAAGCCGCGCAAACCCTGCCAAACCCCGTGAAAACAGGGGCCCGGCCATCACACAACCACCCCGCTCTCTGGCACAATCGCGCATCCGTTTTTCCGAGACAGTCATGAGCATGGACCTGAACAGCGTTTATCAGCGCCTGAACACCGGCAGCAAGAAGTGGAGCCAGTACCCGCAGGACGTGTTGCCGATGTGGGTGGCCGACATGGACTTCGCGGTGGCCGAGCCGATCATGCAGGCGCTGAAGAATCGTCTGGAGCACCCGCTGCTCGGTTATTCGGTGGCCCAGGACCGTCTGCGGCAGACGCTGGTGGCCCGCCTGGCCGATCAGTATGGCTGGCACATCGCACCGGAAGACCTGGTGTTCCTGCCAGGCGTTGAGCCTGGGGTGAACATGGCGCTCAATGCGCTGGTCCAGGCTGACAGCGCCGTCGTGGTACAAACGCCGAACTACTCGCCGCTGCTGGATGCCCCTGGCAATTGGGACCTGGCGCGGATTGATCTGCCGTTTCACGCCGATGCAGATGGCATTTACCACACCGACATCAACGCTCTGCAAAACACCCTGTCCGACGCCCGCTGCCTGCTGCTGAGCAACCCGCACAACCCGCTGGGCAAGGTCTTCGAGCGCGATGAGTTGCGCGCCATCGGCCAGGCCTGTGTGGACCGTGATGTGCTGATCATCTCCGACGAGATTCACGCCGACATCCTGTTCGACGGGCGCAAGCACACCCCCATCGCATCCTTGAGCCCAGAGATCGCCGCGCGCACGGTCACGCTGATGTCCGCCAGCAAGGCCTGGAACATCGCCGGGATGAAGACCGCCTTCGCCATCGTGCAGAACCCCGAGCTGCGCAAGCGCTTCAACCGCGGCCAGCGCGGCTTGGTCGACAGCGTCAACGTGCTCGGTTATGAAGCCACCCAGGCGGCCTACAGCGAAGGCGGCCCGTGGCTTGCGCAGATCATGGCCTACCTGCAGGACAACCGCGACTATCTGGCCCACGCCATCAAGACCCGTTTTCCCGGCATTGCCATGAACCTGCCGCAAAGTACCTTCCTGGCCTGGCTGGATTGCTCGGGGCTTGGTCTGGAGAACCCACAGCGGTTTTTCCTTGAGCAGGCAAAGGTGGCGATGAGCGCGGGTCTGGAATTCGGCGACGATTGCGGGCAGTTCGTGCGCCTGAACTTTGGCTGCCCGCGGCCAATGCTCGAAGAAGCACTGGCGCGGATGGAGCGCAGCCTGCTCGTCAGAAATACTTGAGCCAGGAGATGTCGCGACGCCGGGCCTTGAGCTCGGCGAACCAGCGCACGGCAGGGAACAGTGCCACGATCAGCACCGCAGCGCACAGCCACACCGCCGCGACCGAATCGAAGCCGAAGTAACGGCCCTGATTCTGCCCCCACAGCGCAACGGCGATCAGGTACAGCACCTTGAGCACGTACAGGTGCAACAGGTAGAAAAACATCGGCGCGGCGCCAAAAATTACCAGAGGCTTGAGCCATTTCGACGACCCGGCGCGCTCCAGCCACGCCAGCATCAGCAGGCCCACGCCCAGCGTAAGGCTCAGGAACAGCAGCGATGGCGGGTACTTGGTGATGTTGAAAATGCTCATCAGCGTCAGGGTCGTGGTGTCGCCAGGCACCCATGGCTTCTCGCCGTAACCGTTCATGCCGCGCAAGGCCAGGAACAGCGCCACCAGGCCAACGCCCCAGGCGACCAGATTGGTCTGGCGCCTGATGGCATCTGCGTTACGGGCGAACCACGGCCCGGCGGCGTAGCCCACCGCGATGACGCCGATCCACGGCAACAATGGATATGAGGTGCGCAGACGCAGGCTGTCGTCGACCCCGATCCAGCCTCGGTCATGCAACACGGCCCAGGGAATGTGTATCAGCGAGTCGGCCCCGAAATGCAGCGTATCCAGCATGTTGTGCCCGGCGATGATCGCGATGCCCAAGGCGGCCAGGGCCAGGCGCGGCAAGGCGACCAGCGCCGCGAGTGCGATCATGCTAAGGCCGATGGCCCAGATCACTTGCAGGTAGATCACAGCGGGCGGGAACTCAAAGGTCCAGGCGAAGTTGACCAGCGTCACCTCCAGCGCAATCAACACCAGCCCGCGAACGAACAGGAAACGGCTGACCTGCCCCCGGCCCGGATGACGCTCGCCGTAGAGAAACGCCGAAAGGCCAGTCAGAAACACGAACAGCGGCGCGCAGAAATGCGCCAGGGTGCGGCTGACGAACAATTCCGGGCTGGTGCTGGCGACATCCATCGGGTCGGACACCTGGCGGTGCAGAAAGAAGGTTTCGCGCACGTGATCCAGCAGCATAAAAACGATGATGAGCCCGCGCAGCGCGTCGATCGATTGCAAACGGGTGTGGATCGCTGGCAAGACGGGCTGGAAGCGACTCATGGGCGGCGCCCCTCATTCACAGCCCCGAACGTCGGCGCGTGGCCGATGGATGACCAGGCCACGGCATCATGGGGGTGCAGGCTTTCAAGGTGCCTGACCGACACGCTGCTTACCGGAAAACCCATGGCCAGCGCCTGCTGAACCTTGCGCGCCGCATCCTCGACGTACATCAGGTTCTGCCCGTTGAGCCGGGCGAAGGCCTGTTCGTCGGCGCGCTTGACCGCCGTCTGCACCGGTGTGCCGAGGGCGTCTTCGATCAGGTCGATCAGGCTGTGCAAGCCCAGGTGATCGGCGTCCTGGTCGATCCGCACCTGAACCCGGGCCACGCTGCGCTGGCTGTGGGGCGTGGCATGGGAACCGTTGTGGCGCAACCACGCAGACACCTGCGCGCTGTCCACGGGACCAGCGCCGAAATGCAGGATGAATGCCTGTTCCAGCAGTTGCCGGGACAGCGCAGCCGAACACGGGCAAGTCGATGAATAGGTCACCTCGACGCCCGCCTCCAGCAGCAGACGGCCCTGCTGCCATTGCGCATCGATCACCACCGGATAGGATTTCCAGCCGCTCAAGCCTTGAGTAACCAGCGCCGGGCGTTTGCACAGCAGATCGAAGGTCAGGCGCAGCCGGGCCTGGGAGCTATGGCAATCGGCGTGGCTGGCCACCATCAATTCCAGCAGCGCGGCAAGGCTGGCCGGGCTGACCGCCTGATGTTCGGCGAAACGGTCGAGCAGCGTGTACAGCCGCGACATGTGAATGCCCTTGATCTGCGGTACCGGCAGATCGACATGCAGGTCGGCACGGGCATGAACCGGAGCGGCGGCGCCGGGCTCGTCGAGGGTCAGGGGAATGTCGATGCCCTGCATACCGACCCAATCGAGCGGCAGCAGGGCTTGGGACAATTCGGAGGAAGCGACGTCGGGAAGCGGATTGTTCATGGGAAGGATGAAGTCTCGAAGCGCATTTGATAGTTATAACATAACATTTCAAATGCAGACTTCCCACTGCTACGGGATCGGGGTATTCACAAAGGACGGGGTGTATCAATAACCTGTGGGAGCGGGCTTGCCCGCGAATGCGGTGTATCAAGCTACATCGAAGCGTCATCCCTGACGCCTTCGCGGGCTAGCCCGCTCCCACAGATCCGATCCCGGCAGCCATCCCACGGTCCGTAGCAGCACGGCTTGCCGGCGGGAGCGATTTCAGGGACGCCCCCGCCGGCAAGCCAAAATGCTACGGTTATGCCTCAATACCCCAACGAAAGCCCGGTATTACGACGCGGGTCGTTGGCCCCGTAGAAACGGTTGTTGCCCACCGGTTTGCCACCCAATGACGGCGCGCCGACCAGAATGGCGGCCAGGTGGTTGGCGTCCTGCGGCTCGGCGAACTTGTGGCCCCAGCTTTCGAGAATCTTCTGCGTGTCAGGGCTGACCGCGAAGTTTTCGAGGTTGGTGGTTTCCGGCATCCACTGCTGGTGGAAACGCGGTGCATCCACCGCTTCCTGGATGTTCATGCCGTAGTCGATAACGTTGAGCATGGTCAGCAAGGTCGCGGTGATGATCCGGCTACCGCCCGGCGTACCCACCACCATCACGGTCTTGCCGTCCTTGGTGACGATGGTCGGGCTCATCGACGACAGCGGCGCCTTGCCCGGTGCGATGGCGTTGGCTTCGCCCTGGATCAGGCCGTACATGTTCGGGACGCCGACCTTGGAGGTGAAGTCATCCATTTCGTCGTTGAGGATCACCCCGGTCTTGCTCGCCATCACGCCCGCACCGAACCAGTCGTTGAGGGTATAGGTGACCGAGACCGCGTTGCCCCATTTGTCGACGATGGAGTAATGGGTGGTGTTGTTGCCTTCGTGGGGTGCAACGCCCGGTTTGATGGCCTGGGAATCACCGGCTTTCTGCGGTTCGATGGCGGCACGCAGCTTGGCGGCGTAGTCGCGATCCAGCAGGTGGGCGATGGGGTTCTTCACGAAATCCGGGTCGCCCAGGTAGCTGTTGCGGTCCACGTAAGCGTGGCGCATGGCCTCGATCTGGTAATGCATGCCCTGGGCTGAGTGATAGCCCAGATCCTTCATCGGGTAGCCTTCGAGGATGTTCATGATCTCGCAGATCACCACGCCGCCAGAGCTGGGTGGTGGTGCGGAAACCACGTGATATCCACGGTAATCGCACTCGATGGGCGCAAGTTCACGGGTTTTGTATTTGTCGAGGTCAGCCTGGACGATGATGCCCTTGCCCGCCTTGCTGGAATCGACGATGGCCTTGGCGACCCAGCCCTTGTAGAAACCGTCGCTGCCCTTGGCGGAGATTTCCTTCAGGGTTTTGGCAAGATCCTTTTGCACCAGCTTGTCGCCGACCTTCAGCGGCTGGCCCTTGTTCAGGAAGATTCCGGACAGGTCCTTGTCGGCCTGGAATTCCTTGGTGGCGTAGTCCAGCAGATCGACGTCACCCTGCTCCAGCGCGAAGCCGTTTTCCGCCAGCTTGATCGCCGGTGCGATGACTTCGGCGCGCTTTTTGGTGCCGTATTTGCTCAGCGCCAGCTCCATGCCAGACACCGTGCCCGGCACCCCTACCGCCAGGTGGCCCTTGGAGCTGAGGTCCGGCACCACGTTGCCGTCCTTGTCCAGGTACATGTTCGCGGTCGCCGCCAGCGGCGCCTTTTCACGGAAATCGAGGAAGGTCTTGCGGCCATCGGCCAATTGCACGGTCATGAAACCGCCACCGCCCAGGTTACCCGCTGCGGGATACACCACCGCCAGCGCGTAGCCCACGGCAACGGCGGCGTCCACCGCGTTGCCACCGGATTTGAGAACGTCTACACCCACGTGTGTCGCCAGGTGTTGAACGGTGACCACCATGCCGTTTTCAGCGGCAACCGGCGCCACGGAGGCAGCGTAGGAACAGGAGACAGCCAGGGTCAGTGCCGTCGCGACGAGCGACTTGGCCAAGGGTTCGTACTTCATGGGGCAACTCTCTTCTTCTTTTTGATAGGAACATCAATGTTCGATTGAGGCCCTGTAAAAGTAGCGGCTGAAAGAGAGTTTGACAGAATATTTCATCGCAGCACGGCTTGCGGGTGCGGGCGATTTCATTGACGTCCCCGCGGGCAAGCCCGGCTGCTACGGGGATTTTGTTGTCTGTGCGGTCCGTAGCAGCACGGCTTGCCGGCGGGGCGATCTCAAAGAAGTACGACTACGTCTTAGAACCAGCGATCGTTGCGCTTGCGACCACGGGTCAGCGAAGGCAGGATCAACCCCAGCAGCAGCCCCGCGCCGGCAATGCTGCCGCCGTAGACCATGTAGCGCATCAGCACCTGATTGTTCTCGTCACCCAACTTGGCCTGGGTTGAGCGCAATTCTGACTGGGCGTCGGTCAACTGGGCGTTGAGGTCCTTGGTGCGCGATTCCAGCTCATCCACCAGTTTCTTGCGCGAGTCGAGGGTTTCCTGCATGCCCTGGACCTTGGTTTTCCAGTCGTCGTCGATGGTTTTCAGTTGTGCGCTGAGGTCGGCGACCTGCTGGGTCAGTTGCGGCACACGCTCGGCAGGACCAGGCACTTCCTGCAGTTCGGAGGACGGAATCCACACGGTGTCACCGGAAGTGCCCTTGACCTGGCTGTAGTCGCCCTGGGTGGTCAACAGCTCGACCTTCTGCCCGGACTTGAGTGTGCCGACGATGCGATAGCCATCGGTGGGGCCGCTGCGCACGTAGGTGCTCAAGGTGTCGGCCACCCAGCGATCCTTGCCTTCCGCCAGCGCCTGGCCCGCCAGGCCCAGGGACAGCAGCGTGCTCACCAGGCCAATGCCGAGCACGCGGCGACGAGCGCCCGGCTGCGGGGAAACGTGAGGGGTGGAGGCGCGATCAGGAGATAGAGACATGGATGATCTTCAACAAAAAATAAAAAAGAAAGGCCGGATGGTCGGGCCCCGTGCAATGGACAAAAACCGGGCGGCGCTGCGCGCACAGTGGTCTACTGACAGTTCAAATGGTGTCAGGTTCAGTGTCGGGGGGTGACGTTCGTCCGGTGGATGGCCGATGCCTGTAGGAGCGCGCTTGCCCGCGACGGCGATGTGCCAGTGGACATGGAGGTACCTGACCCGGCGCATTCGCGGGCAAGCGCGCTCCTACGGGATCGGTGCGCGCCCGCCACCTGAGGACAACCCATACCCCGTAGCAGCACGGCTTGCCGGCGGGGGCTTCCTCAAGATCGCCGACGCCGGCAAGCCGGACTGCTACGGGCGCTGTGTGATGAAGAAATGGCGGAAGGCAGCGGGAGTCGAACCTGCCCGGGAACGGCTGCCGTCCCCAACCGGGTTTGAAGCCCGGCCGCGCCACCGGGCGCGATTGCCTTCCATGATCGATCAGACCGCGCCCGACGCCCCCTGTGCCAAGGCATTGTCCGGGCGAATCCGGCGTTGATCGCCGATACGCCGTGTGAAACCGATGCGGTCGAAAAACTCGAGAATCTGGATGCTGCGCTTGCGGCCGATGCCCAGCCCGTCGCGAAACACCGCAGCCTGAATCACCGGGTCAACCGCCGACAGCTGCACAAGCATAGCCACCATTTGTGCGGTCACGGACTCAAGATAGAACAGATCGCGCACCACCTGGTGTACCTGGCCTATGCGCGCCAGCTTGCGCAGCAGCAAACGCACTTCGGCCTCGGGATGGCCGGTGGCGGCGGCCAGATCGCGCACCCAGGGCGGGTCGAACCCGGCGTTCGCCAGCAACGGCTCGATGCGCTGCCAGAGTGCATCGTCCTGCTCGCTGAGTTTGACCTGGTGATCCGGCAGATGCAGCCAGGGCCCGCTGCTACAGATCCGGCCCGAGCTCAGCAACTCATCGACCAGCGCAATGAACGCAGGCCGATCCAGCGTCATCGCGGCAAACCGGCGCAAGCGGTCGCGATCAGGACCCAACTGGTCAGGCTCCTGCTGATGAAAGCGCCCCAGATGGGCCAGCAATTCGTCGCGCAGGGCCTGCCATCGCGCGTCACTGAACAGCAATTGGCCCTGGCGCGTGGCGATGATGCGGATGTCGGCGGGCAAACGCCAGGTGGCCCGCAGACGATTGAACTGGCGCTCCAGTCTTTGCGGGTCCAACCCGGTTTCGCTGCTGACGATCAGCGCAGGCAACACCTGTTCCAGGCTGTCAGCGCTGGCCAGAATCCGCAACTGTTCAAGCCGGGCTTCGCTTCGACGCTGGCGCGAGGGTGCGAACGGATCCAGCAGCCGCCCGCCACCCAGCGTGCGCTGGGCACTCTGGTCACGCAATACCAGACGGTCGCCATGCACTCCGTGCACCGGGGCATTGAGCAAGAGTTGCGCGAACATGCGCTGGCCGGGTTGCAGCGTGCTGCCTTCCAACAGCGCAACCCGGGCGGTGACGTCCTGAGTGCCGACATGCACGTGGACCGGACTGAAATGCTCGAAGGCGCGGGTTTCGCTGGCGAGCAATTGCAGGTCGATGTCCATGCGCTGGGTGGGCGCGAACAGCCACGGCGCCAACAGCCAGTCGCCCCGGTGAATCTGCTCGAGGCTGAGCTTCTCCGCACTCAGGTTCAGCGCCACCCGCTGGCCGATCCAGGCCTGGGCGGCGCTCTGGTTCTGCGCATGCAGCCCGCGCACTCGCACCTGTCTGCCGGCCTGACCCAGTGCCAGGGTGTCACCCACCGTCACCTGCCCGGCCAGCGCGGTGCCGGTGACGACAATCCCCGCCCCTGCCACCGTGAACGCCCGGTCGATATCCAGACGAAACCCGCCCCGATCACTGCGCTCAGCCACGTCCTCCTGCGCCAGCAGCAGCGCCTGGCGCAAGGTTTCCACACCATCGCCGCTGTGGCTGGACACCTCGAACTGCAAGGCATCGGCGTAAGGCCCGGGCGCCAGCAACTGCCTGATTTGCGTGCTCACCTGCTGCACCCGCGCAGCCTCAGCGCGGTCGCATTTGCTGATGACCACCAACAGCTCGGGGATGCCCAGCAACTCGACTATCGCCAGGTGCTCGCGGGTCTGGGGCATCACGCCGTCGTCTGCGGCCACCACCAGCAGCACCAGATCGATGCCCTGGGCGCCAGCGAGCATGTTGTGAATGAACCGCTCATGGCCCGGCACATCGATGAAACCGGTCAGCGGCGCCCCAGGCTTGAGCGGCGCGTAGAGGTAACCCAGATCGATGGTGATGCCGCGCTCGCGTTCCTCACGGCGACGATCACCGGCCTGCCCGGTCAACGCCTCAAGCAACGCCGTCTTGCCGTGGTCGATATGCCCCGCCGTGCCGACAATCACCCTGCCTCGCCCTCCCATTGCAGCTGATTCAACTGGGCGATCCAGCCCGCTTCGTCATCCAGCTGGCGCAGATCCAGCCACAGGGCGTCATCATCGATACGCCCCAGCACCGGGATCGGCAGCTTGCGCAAACCCGCCTCCAGCCCATGCAACTGCCGCCCTCGCAGCTTTTTTGAGACGATCGGTCGTAAACACAGCGACGCACTGGGAAGCCGCGCCACAGGCTGGCTGCCGCTGCCGATCATGCCCAGGCTCGGCTGCACCGCAACGCCCCAGCCCTCGCCCAGCACCCGGGCCAGCAGAGGCCTCAAGCGCTCGGCCTGGGCGAGGATTTCGTGCTGCGGGCGGGTCAGCAGGCGCAGGCTGGGCAGGCGCGCGGCGAGGCGGTCCGGGTCGCGGTACAGACTCAGCACGGCTTCCAGCGCGGCAAGCGTGAGTTTGTCCACGCGCAGGGCACGCTTGAGCGGGTTTTTCTTGATCCTGGCGATCAGCGCCTTGCTGCCGACAATCAACCCGGCTTGCGGGCCACCCAGCAGTTTGTCGCCGCTGAAGGTGACGATGTCCGCGCCGTCGAGCAGCGCCTGGTGCACCGTGGGTTCGGCGGGCAGGCCCCAGCGCGTCAGGTCCAGCAGGCTGCCGCTGCCCAGGTCTTCCAGCAGCGGCAGGTCGTGTTGATGGGCGATTGCGGCGATCTCGGCGGTCGATACGCTGGTGGTGAAGCCCTGGATGCTGTAGTTGCTGGTGTGCACGCGCATCAGCAGGCCGGTGCGCGGGTTGATCGCCTCTTGATAGTCCTTGGCGTGGGTGCGATTGGTGGTGCCGATCTCATGCAGTCTGACGCCGGCGCGGGCCATGATGTCGGGAATGCGAAAGGCGCCGCCGATCTCGATCAGTTCGCCCCGGGAGATGATCCCCTCCTTGCGCGCCCCAAGGCTGTTCAGGGCCAGCAACACCGCAGCGGCGTTATTGTTGACCACGGTGACGGCTTCGGCGCCGGTCAGCTCGCGGATCAGGCCTTCGATAAGATCGTCGCGGTCACCGCGCTTGCCGCTGGCCAGGTCGAACTCCAGGTTCAAGGGATAGCGGGCGGCGATCTGGATCGCTTCTATGGCTTCTTCCGGCAGCAGCGCCCGGCCCAGATTGGTATGCAGCACGGTGCCGGTGAGGTTGAACACCCGCCGCACCCGGCTTTGATGGGCTGCGGCAAGACGCTCGGCCGCCCTGCCCGCCAGCACCTCACTGCCCAGTTCGCTGGCGCTGAGCTGGCCCAGGCGGATCGACTCGCGAAGGTCGTCCAGCAGCTGGCGCAAGGTGGCCAGCAGCGCGTCACGGCCATAGCGTTCGATCAGCGGATGGCAGGCGGGGTGACGCAACAGGCTGTCGATGGAAGGCAAGCGCGGCGGGACCGAGGCGAAGGTTTGCGACATTCAAGGCTCCTACGGATCTGCGTCGTAGCAGTTCGGCTTGCCGGCGGGAGCGTCCTGAAAATCGCCACCGCCGGCAAGCCGAACTGCTACGGGAGAACGGCATGGCATGAGTCTAGCCGCCTATTTCACTCCCCTCCCGGCGCCAGCATCAGGTTCGGCGCCATGCGGGCGATGCCTTCCAGGTCCAGGCGCATGTCCAGCGCCAGGCTGGCGAGATCCGCTGACAGCGGCTCGGCGCAGGCATCGCATTCAAGGTAGATCTGCTTCAGGTAGGTGTTGCACCCGGGACAGACCTCGGCCCGCAACGGCGCCTTGTCCACGGCCACGCGATCGCTGTCCAGGCTCATGTATTTGAGGCCCTTGCTCTGCTCGCAATACACGCACTTGACCCGCACCACATGCCACTCGCAGGCGCACAGCGAACAGGCCAGATAACGCAGGCCATTGTGTTTGCCGCGATGACGCAACACCCCGGCCATGGCCGGCGAGCCACAGGCCGGGCACAGGCTCAGGGCATCGCAGGCCTTCAGTTCATGGGTCGGCAGCATGAGCAGCCAATGAGTCCACGCCGCCTGCAAGGCTGCACCAAGAAACGGCACCAGCGCCGGCGGCAGGCCTGAGAACTGACCGCCCAGCAACATCAGGGCCCAGGCCCTGCGCTGCCCCTCGCCAGCCTCGCGCAGGCCGGCCAAGGCCTGGCCCACCAGCGTCGAGTCCGACGCCGGATAGCGTTCGAGCAGCGCGTCCAGCCAGACCTGCCATTGCACCTGACGCACCATGCTGTCGGCGGCCAGGGGTGGCAAACCGCGCTGACGGCACAGCTCCAGGCTCTGGGCGTCCATCGCCCACTGCGCCGGAGGCTGGTCGAGCAGCCTCTGCTGCACCCGACACAGGCTTGCGATCAGCCGCAGGTAACCGGCCAGCGGGTGGCCCTGGGCAAGCTGCTCCAGGCGGGCAGCACGCAGGGCGAACAGATCCGGCGGCGGCAGGTGCAGGAATGGCGGCGAGCCGGCAGCCGCTTCGATTTGCCCGGGTTCGAGAATCTGGCTCAACGGCTCATCCTTTTTTTGTCACGCGGGTGGGTGTCTGATCCTTATCGACCACTTGGCGATACCACAATTCATGGTGTTTCTTCGCCCAGCGACGGCTGACCCAACCATGGAGCATGGCACTCACCGAGCCCTTGATCCAGATCCCGGCGTAGATGTGCACGATAATGCTGGTGATGAGCACAAATCCGGCCAGCGCATGAATCAAGGCGCCCAGGCGAATCACCGTGATGTCGAAGTACTCGCTGAAATACGCCCGCCAGATCACCAGGCCGCTGACCAGCAGCCCGAGCATGCACAGCAGCAAGGTCCAGAACAGCAGTTTCTGCCCCGGGTTGTACTTGCCCACCGGGGGCACGCCCTCTTCCTCGTTTTTCATCACCCGGTCGATGCGCTTGAGCCACAGCCGGTCGTTGGCGATGAACAGGTTGGCGCGCCAGAAACGCAGCACCAGCCCCAGGAAGAACACGAACATCGCCACGCCCATGAACGGATGCAGGATGCGTGTCCACGGCCCGCCGCCGAACAGGTTGGTCAGCCAGAACATCGCCGGGTGAAACAGCGCGAGGCCCGACAGCCCGGCCATGAAAAACAGGATGGCGACGATCCAGTGGTTGGTCCGTTCGTTGGCGTTGTAGCGCAGGATGGTCTTGCCCGGTTCGCGGTTCTCGTTCATGGCCGGCGCTCCCCATCAGGTCCCGGTTGGTTTGGCTGTCCGCTGCGTGGATCGTAGACGTGCACCGCCGGATCGACCTCGTGAACGTCCGGGTCCTTGCCGTGCTCGCTGTGCGGGTCTTCCTCCCGCTGCGGGCCGATGCGCACGTAGTGGAAGAACCCGGCCAGCACCGCCAGCCCCATGGCCAGCAGGCCCAGCGGCTTGGTCACGCCTTTCCACAAGCCCACCAACGGGCTGATTTCCGGATTGAGCGGCAGCCCGGCGTAGAGCCTGGGATCGTCAGCGTGGTGCAACACGTACATCACATGGGTGCCGCCAACACCTGCCGGGTCATACAGGCCTGCGTTCTCGAAGCCACGAGACTTGAGGTCCACCACCCGCTCGGCGGCGTGGGTCTTCATGTCGGCCTTGGTGCCAAAGACGATGGCGCCGGTCGGACAGGTTTTCACACAGGCCGGTTCCAGCCCCACCGAGACCCGATCCGAGCAAAGAGTACATTTGTACGCCTTGTGGTCTTTCTGCGAGATTCGCGGAATGTTGAACGGGCAACCGGTGATGCAGTAGCCGCAGCCGATGCAGTGGTCCTGGTTGAAATCGACGATGCCGTTGGCGTGCTTGATGATCGCGCCGGGGCTGGGGCAGGCCTTGAGGCAGCCTGGGTCGGCGCAGTGCATGCAGCCGTCCTTGCGGATCAGCCACTCCAGATTGTTATCCGCAGTTTCGTGTTCGGTGAAGCGCATCAGGGTCCAGGTCTGGGCGCTCAGGTCCTGCGGGTTGTCGTAGGTGCCGTGGTTGTGGCCGACCTCGTCGCGCAACTCGTTCCATTCCGAGCACGCGACCTGGCAGGCCTTGCAACCGATGCACTTGGTGGTGTCGATCAGCTTGGCGACTTCCTCAAGCTGGCGCACCGAGGACGGCACCGTGGTGGTGGCCGAACGGGCAATCACATCCTGAATGGCCATCAGATTTTCTCCAGGTTGACCAAAAACGACTTGGATTCCGGGGTCTGGGAATTACCGTCACCCAGAAACGGCACCAGGGTATTGGCCAGGTAGCCATTGCGCGTGGTGCCGGTGAAGCCCCAGTGGATCGGGATACCGATCTGATGCACCACCTGATTGTTCACCTGCAAGGGGCGAATGCGCTTGGTCACCACCGCCACGGCCTCGATGAAGCCGCGCTTGCTGCTGACCCGCACCCGATCCCCCGCCACGATGCCCTTCTCCTTGGCCAGCGCCTCGCCGATCTCGACGAACTGCTCCGGCTGGGCAATCGCATTGAGGGTGCAATGCTTGCTCCAGTAGTGGAAGTGCTCGGTCAGCCGGTAGCTGGTGCCCGCGTAGGGGAAGTCCTTGGCCACGCCCAACGTGTCCCACACCGAATCGAACACGCGCCCGGCCGGGTTGCTGGTGGCCTGCTTGTTGTTCGGATGCAGCGGGTTGATGCCGATGGGCGTCTCGAAGGGTTCGTAGTGCTCGGGAAACGGCCCCTCGTTCATCTTGTCCACGGCGAAGAACCGCGCCACGCCCTCGGGGTTCATGATGAACGGGTTCATCCCCGCCTCAGGCGCGGACGTGGGTACGAAGTCTGGCACGTCGGTGCCGGTCCAGACCTTGCCGTTCCACCAGATCAGGCGTTTCTTCGGATCCCAGGGTTTGCCCTGCACGTCGGCCGACGCGCGGTTATAGAGAATGCGCCGGTTGTTCGGCCACGCCCAGGCCCAGCCCTGATGCTGATGCATGCCGAACGGGTCGCTGTTGTCGCGCCGGGCCATCTGGTTGCCGGCCTCGGTCCAGCTGCCGCAGAAGATCCAGCAACCCGATGCCGTGCTGCCGTCATCTTTGAGCTGCGCAAAGGCCGTCAACTGCGCCCCGCCCTTGACCGCCGCGCCTGAGGCGTCGGTAAAGTCGGTGGTGGCCGCGCCGTTGATCTCCTTGGCGATCTCTTCCGGCGAAGGCTCCTCGGGGATCTTGTACGGCCAACTGAGTTTGAGCAAAGGTTCGGCGTAGGCCCCGCCCTTCTCCAGATACAGCTTGCGCAGGCGCAGGAACAGCTCGCTCATGATGCGCACGTCGGTGATCGCCTCGCCGGGGCCCTCGGCACCCTTGAAGTGCCATTGCAACCAGCGGCTGCTGTTGACCAGCGAGCCGTCCTCTTCGGCAAAACAGGTGGTGGGCAGGCGAATCACTTCGGTCTGGATGTTTTCGCTCTGCACGTCGTTGTACGGCCCCACGTTGTGCCAGAACTCGGAGGTCTCGGTGGCCAGCGGGTCCATCACCACCAGCCACTTGAGCTTGGCCAGGGCCTTCATCACGCGGTTCTTGTCCGGCAGCGCGGCAATCGGGTTGAAGCCCTGGCACAGGTAGCCGTTGACCTTGCCGCTGCCCATCATGTCGAACATCTTCAGGACGTCGTAGCCGGGAATGTCCAGCTTGGGCAGCCAGTCATAGCCCCAGTTGTTCTCGGCCGTGGCGTTGGCGCCGTACCAGGATTTCATCAGGCTGACGTGGAACTTGCTGTAGTTCTGATAGTAGGACAGTTGCCCCGGCCGCAGCGGTTTCTGCGTGCGCTTGGTGATGTAGTCGTTGTAGTTTTGCTCGCCGTCGCTGGCCAGGGTCAGGTAACCCGGCAACGAGTTGGAGAGCAGCCCCAGGTCGGTCAGGCCCTGAATATTGGAGTGACCACGCAGTGCGTTCATCCCCCCGCCAGGCATGCCGATATTGCCCAGCAACAGCTGCACCATGGCCGCACTGCGGATGATCTGCGCGCCGATGGAGTGCTGCGTCCAGCCCAGGGCGTAGAGGATGGTCATGGTCTTGCCGGGGACCGAGCAGGTGGCGATTTCCTCCCAGATCTTCATCATCTGATCCTGGGGCATGCCGCAGGTCAGACTGGCGATGTCGGCGGTGTAGCGGCTGTAATGCTGCTTCATCAACTGATAGACGCAGCGCGGATCCTGCAGGGTCGGGTCGACCTTGGCGAAGCCGTCCTCGCCCAGCTCGTAGCCCCAGCCGGACTTGTCCGTGTAGACCCGTTTGGTCGCGTCATAGCCGCTGAAGATGCCGTCTTCAAAGCCATAACCGGCTTTGACGATGAACGAGACGTCGGTGTAGTTGCGCACGTATTCGTGCTGGATCTTGTCCTGGGTCAGCAGGTAATTGATCAGCCCGCCCATGAACGCGATGTCGCTGCCGGTGCGAATCGGCGCGTAATAGTCGGCCACGGAAGCGGTACGGGTGAAACGCGGGTCGACCACGATCAGCCGCGCCTGGTTGTGCGCCTTGGCTTCGGTCACCCATTTGAAGCCGCACGGGTGCGCTTCTGCGGAGTTGCCGCCCATTACCAGAATCAGGTTCGCGTTGGCGATATCGGTCCAGGTATTGGTCATGGCTCCACGGCCATACGTCGGGGCAAGACTTGCCACCGTCGGGCCATGTCAGACACGTGCCTGATTATCGAACCCCAGCATGCCGGTTGCGCGAATGACCTTGTGGGTCATGTAGCCTGCTTCGTTGGAAGCCGCCGATGCCGCGAGAAAGCCCGTGGTGAGCCAGCGGTTGACGGTTTCGCCCTTGGCGTTCTTCTCGATGAAGTTGGTGTCGCGGTCTTCCTTCATCAGCTCGGCCACGCGGTCCAGGGCTTCATCCCAGGAAATGCGCGTCCATTCCTTGCTGCCTGGCTTGCGCACCTGCGGGTACTTGAGGCGGCTGGGGCTGTGAATGAAGTCCAGAAGGCCCGCGCCTTTGGGGCACAGGGTGCCGCGATTGACCGGGTGGTCGGCATCGCCTTCGATATGGATGATGTTTTGCGCCACATTCTTGGCCGCATCGCCCTGGCTGTACATGATGAGTCCGCAGCCGACCGAGCAGTACGGGCAGGTGTTGCGGGTTTCATGGGTGTGGGCGAGCTTGAAGTGGCGTATCTGCTCGGCGAAAGCGGGCGCGGGCGCCATGCCCAACGCCGCCAGGCTCGAGCCTCCAAGGCCGATTGCAGCGACCTTGAAGAACTGCCGACGGTTGAGGTCCATCGTGCACTCCTCATCAGGGAATGATCCCGGTACATGGCCGGGAGAGTGTTCGATCACGGTGTCGACAGCGCAGCATCGACCGTTTCAGCGTAGTTCAGATTGTGCGCGGGATCATGAAAATGGACGGTTGGCGAGGGGTGGAAGCCCTGTAGGAGCGCGCTTGCCCGCGACAGCGGTGTGTCAGTCGACATCGAGGTGCCTGACCTGACGCCATCGCGGGCAAGCGCGCTCCTACAAGTGAGGCGTTCCCACGCGGGAGCGTGGGAACGATCATTACCGGGCGGGGTTATTCCTCGCGGACCGGTTTGAACACCACCACGGCCAATGGCGGCAGATTCAACGCCAACGAAACCGCCTGCCCGTGGCTCTTGATCTCGTCGGCCGTCACCGCCCCGCCGTTGCCGACGTTGGACCCGGCATACACGCCAGCGTCGGTGTTGAGCAATTCCGCCCATTTGCCACTGAACGGCACGCCCACCCGATAGCCATGACGCGGCACCGGGGTCAGGTTCGCCACCACCAACAGCGGTTCGCCCTCGCGACTCCAGCGCAAGTAGGCATACACGCTGTTGCCAGCGTCGTCGCCAATCACCCACTGGAAGCCCTGCGGCTGGCAATCCTGCTCGTACAGGGCTTTCTCCGAGCGATACAACCGGTTCAAGTCCCCCACCAGCGTGTGCACACCCTTGTGCTCGGCGTAGTTGAGGAAATGCCAGTCCAGCTCGGTGTCATGGTTCCACTCGCGCCATTGCCCGAACTCGCAACCCATGAACAACAGTTTCTTGCCCGGGTGGGTCCACATGAACGTTAGATAAGCCCGCAGGTTGGCGAATTTCTGCCAGCGGTCACCGGGCATCTTGTCGATCAGCGAATGCTTGCCGTGCACCACCTCATCGTGGGAAATCGGCAGGATGAACCGCTCGGACCACGCATACACCAGCCCGAAGCTCAGCCGGTCATGGTGATGCTGGCGATGGATCGGGTCCTGCTCGATGTACTTGAGCGTGTCGTGCATCCAGCCCATGTTCCATTTATAGGCGAACCCCAGGCCGCCCTGTTGGGTCGGCTGGCTGACACCCGGCCAGGCCGTGGATTCCTCGGCAATCACCAGCGCACCCGGGGCCTCCAGTGCTACCACGTCGTTGAGGTGACGCAGGAAATCGATCGCTTCCAGGTTCTCGCGGCCACCGTAGCGGTTCGGCACCCACTCCCCGGCCTTGCGCGAATAGTCGCGGTACAGCATCGACGCCACGGCATCCACCCGCAGGCCATCGACATGGAAATGCTTGAGCCAGTGCAGGCCCGAGGCGATCATGAAGCCATGCACCTCGGTGCGGCCCAGGTTGTAGATCAGCGTGTCCCAGTCCTGGTGGAAGCCCTCCTGCGGGTTGCCGTACTCGTACAGTGCGGTACCGTCGAATTGCGCGAGGCCGTGGGTGTCGGTAGGGAAATGCGCCGGCACCCAGTCGAGGATCACGCCGATGTCGTTCTGGTGACAGGCATTGACGAAGGCCGCGAAGTCCTCAGGCGAGCCGTAGCGCGCGCTCGGGGCGAATTGCGAGAGCAACTGATAGCCCCAGGAACCGCCGAACGGGTGTTCCATGATCGGCATCAGCTCGATGTGGGTGAAGCCCAGGTCCTTTACATAAGGAATCAACTGGTCAGCCAGTTCGCGCCAGTTGAACGGGCGATCCGGCTCGTCTTCGCCGCCGTGGTGCCAACGCCATGAGCCTGCGTGCAACTCATAGATCGACAGCGGCTGGTGCACATCCTGCTTGTCGCCACGGGACTGCATCCAGTCATGATCCTGCCAGTCGAAGCTCAGCGGCGCGGCCACCTTGGAAGCGGTGTCAGGCGGCAGCTTGGTGGCCAGGGCCATCGGGTCGGCCTTGAGCGGCAGGACGCCGTGCTGCCCCAGAATCTCGTACTTGTAGGCCTCGCCCGGCCCGATGCGAGGAATGAAGACTTCCCAGACGCCGCTTGGGTGTCGCGCACGCATCGGATGCCTGCGCCCGTCCCAGCTGTTGAAATCCCCCACCACCGACACCCGGCGGGCGTTCGGCGCCCAGACCGAGAAGCGCACGCCATCGACGCCATCGACGTTCTTGACCTGTGCCCCCAAGGCGCTACTCAGGTCGCGGTGATTGCCCTCGGCGAACAGGTAGAGGTCCATCTCTCCCAGCAACTGGCCGAAGCTGTAAGGGTCCTCGGTGATCTGCTCGCCCGTGGCCCAGTTGATCTTCAACAGATAAGGCTCGCGAGTCTCGAAGTGCCCGGCGAAAAAGCCGGGCTTGTCACTCATCGTCAGCTCGCCCAGATCGCGTTCCCCGTCGCGGGACAGCACGCGCACCCCCAGGGCCTGTGGCAGGTAGGCACGGATCACCTGGCCATTCTTGCCGTCGCTGTGGGGGCCGAGTATGGAGAACGGATCGGGGTGTTCGGCGCGGATCAACGCGTCCATATCGCCGGCGGTTGGCAACACATCCCGGTTGCCCTTGCCGAATTGGTCAGACGCACTCATTTTCATTCTCCATCAGACAAGTTCAACAGCCCGCGCAAGCCTTGAAGCGGTACCGACAACCAGGTCGGCCGATTCTCGGCCTCGTAGGCCACTTCATAAGCGGCTTTTTCCAGGGTGAACAACGCCAGTGCAGCGGCCTCTCCCTTGGCATCCTTCCAGGCGTGGGCGACGTCGGCGGTGGCCGTGTTGTAGCCACCGAGGAACGCTTCCCGCGCCTGTTGTAGATAGATCTGTGCGACCTGTTCGCGCGCAGCATTGGCGGCGGGCGATGTGTCGGCCGCCAGCGCATTTCGCATGGCCATGGCGCCAGCGTAGTCGAAAGATCGCAACACGCCGCTGACATCTTTGAACGGGCTGTATTTGGCCCGTCGTTCCTCCAGCGGCCGGGCAGGTTCGCCCTCGAAATCAATCAGATAGGCATCACCCTTGACCACCAGCATCTGCCCAAGGTGCAGGTCGCCGTGGACGCGCATGCGCAGCCCGCCGACCGATTGTTTGGCCAGGGTCTGCACCTGTGCAAGCAGCGCCTTGCGCTGGCCGAGCAACTCGCCGACCAGTTGCTGGTCGTCCGCCTCCAGCGAATCGCGATGCTGCTCAAGCAGCCCCAATGCACGCTCGACCTGCGCCGAAACGCTGTGCGCCGAGGCCTGTGCGTCCTTGACCGAGGTGACTTCGGTTTTGAAGTCCGGGTTGTCGGTCGGCGCGCTGAGCACCACGTGCATTTCGCCCAGACGTTGCCCCAGCAGCGCAGCAAAATCCTTGAGTTCGATCAACGCATTGGAGTGTTGTTCAAGGTCCGAGCGCCCGTGGGCCATTTCGTCACGCACGGCGCGTTCCAGGTTGTTCTGCGTCCACTCCCAGGCATCGCCCTGGTTGCTCAGATACCCTTGGGCGATCATCAGCAGATTGCTCTGGCCTTCATTATCGACCCGCACCACGGCGCCCAGCAGCGGTGAGATGTGCGCATAGCCGGCTTCGGTCAGGTAGGCACCCATTTCCAGTTCAGGGTGGGTACCGGCACTGACCCGGCGAATCATTTTCAGCACCAGGCTGCTGCCAACCACCACCGAACTGTTGGACTGTTCGGCCGACAGGTAGCGCACCTCGGACTCGTCGTTGAGTCCCAGCGGCGCCAGTTGCGAGGTCTGCTGGAAGCGCAGTTCGCCGTCGCCGGTGGGCAGGACGGTCTGCTGTTGCATGCCCGCGATCACCGCGCGAATGAACGGCTCAAGGGTAAAGGCATCGGTAATCAGCCCGACCTGCCGCCCGCGACGCACCCTCGCCAGCGCCAGTTGCTGAGGCAAGGCGCTGCTGAAATCATCTTCGGCGAGAAAGCCGAACGGCAACTGATAGCGGGCCACTTCGCCGCCCGCAGAAACTTCGATCTCGCTCAGCAGCACCGGCCGCTGGGTGGTGCCGAAGCGCACCGCGTAGGCAATGTGCACCTTGTCGATGGCCGTGCCCTTGCCCGCGAACCAGCGGCGCTTGGGCAGGTAGACCGACAACGAGGTCTGCTCCATGGTCTGGCGCAGGGGTTCTTCGAGCAATTCTTCCAGGCGCTGCTTGAGCACCAGGGTCGGGAAGTCCGGCATGCTCTGGGCCGGCTCGACGTGCCAACTGGGCATCTGATTCTCCGCGGCCAGCAAGAACCAGTAGAAGCCGTAAGGAGGCAACGTCAGCAGGTAATTGAGCTGGCCAATGGGTGGGAAGGCGCTGCCGCCGAGCATCTCCACCGGCACCGTGCCGGCGTAATGGGACAGTTCGAGTTCGGCAGCCTGGGACGCCGCCGAAACGTTGGCGACGCACAGGATGATTTCGGTCTTGCCGTCGGGCCCGGTGTATTCACGGGTGTAGGCCAGGATCCGGCGGTTGCTCGGCGAAAGCATTTTCAGCGTGCCGCGCCCGAAGGCCTTCTGCTGCTTGCGCACGGCGAGCATGCGCCGCGTCCAGTTGAGCAGCGAATGAGGGTCCTGATCCTGGGACTCGACGTTGACCGACTGAAAGCCGTACAGCGGGTCCATGATCGGCGGCAGCACCAGGCTTGCCGGATTGGCCCGGGAGAACCCGCCGTTGCGGTCGATCGACCACTGCATGGGCGTGCGTACGCCGTCGCGGTCGCCGAGATAAATGTTGTCACCCATGCCGATTTCGTCGCCGTAATACAGGGTCGGCGTGCCTGGCATGGACAACAACATGCTGTTGAGGAGCTCCACGCGGCGCCGGTCCCGTTCGAGCAACGGCGCCAAGCGCCGACGGATGCCGAGGTTGATGCGCGCACGGCGGTCAGCGGCGTAGTAGTTCCACAGATAGTCGCGCTCACGGTCGGTGACCATTTCCAGGGTCAGCTCATCGTGGTTGCGCAGGAAAATCGCCCACTGGCAGTTTTCCGGGATTTCCGGGGTCTGGCGCAGGATGTCGGTGATCGGAAAGCGGTCTTCCTGAGCCACGGCCATGTACATGCGCGGCATCAGCGGAAAGTGAAACGCCATGTGGCATTCGTCGCCGTCCTTGCCCTTGCGATCGCCGAAATACAGCTGGGTGTCTTCGGGCCACTGGTTGGCCTCGGCCAGCAGCATGCGGTCCGGGTAATTGGCGTCGATTTCGGCACGAATCTGCTTGAGGACGTTGTGGGTTTCTTGCAGGTTCTCGTTGTTGGTGCCGTCGCGTTCGATCAGGTACGGAATGGCGTCCAGGCGCAGGCCGTCGATGCCCATGTCCAGCCAGTAGCGCATCACCTCCAGCACCGCCTTCATCACCTGCGGGTTGTCGAAGTTCAGGTCCGGCTGATGGGAGTAGAAACGGTGCCAGAAGTACTGCCCGGCGACCGGGTCCCAGGTCCAGTTGGATTTCTCGGTATCGAGGAAGATGATCCGCGTGCCGTCGTACTTCTGATCGTCATCGGACCAGACGTAGAAATCCCGGGCCTTGGAACCCTTCTTCGCATGTCGCGCCCGCTGGAACCACGGGTGCTGGTCCGAAGTGTGGTTGATGACCAGCTCGGTGATGACCCGCAGCCCACGCTTGTGCGCCTCGGCGATGAATTTCTTCGCGTCGGCCATCGTCCCGTAATCGGTGTGGATGCCACGGTAATCGGCGATGTCGTAGCCATCGTCGCGCCGCGGTGACGGGTAGAACGGCAACAGCCAGATGGTGTTGACGCCAAGCTGGGCGATGTAGTCCAGCTTGGCGATCAGGCCGGGAAAGTCGCCGATCCCGTCGTCGTTGGAGTCGAAGTACGACTTCACATGTACCTGGTAAATCACCGCATCCTTGTACCAGAGCGGATCGTCGATGAAGGCTGCGTTCCGGGTTTTCTTCGCCATGGCCACTCGCGTCCTGTTATTGGTGTGTGGCTTTGATTCGCCAGATGCCAAACGGCTGATAGGAAGGGTCGATGCGCATCCACTGGGTTTTCCCGTACCAGGTCCAGGAGTGGCCGGTCATCAGGTCCTCGCCAAAGGTTGCGGCATCATCGGGCAGGCCCATTTCCCACAGCGGCAGCTCGAAGTGCGCCTCTTGCGCGTTGTGCGGATCGAGGCTGACGGCCACCAGCACGAAGTTGCTGCCGTCATGACTGCGCTTGCCGAAGAACAGGATGTTGTCGTTCCAGGCGTTGTAGATCCGCAAGCCCAGGTGAGTCTGCAGGGCCGGGTTCTGCCGACGGATACGGTTGAGCTGGGCGATCTCGGCGATGATGTTGCCGGGCGCGGTGAAGTCCCTTGGACGGATCTCGTATTTCTCCGAATCCAGGTACTCCTCCTTGCCCGGAACCGGCGCCGATTCGCAGAGTTCGAAGCCCGAATACATGCCCCACAGACCCGAGCCCATGGTCGCCAGCGCCGCCCGGATCAGGAATCCTGCGCGGCCCGAATCATGGAGGAAGTAGGGGTTGATGTCCGGCGTATTGACGAAGAAGTTCGGCCGGTAGCACTCGCGCCACGGCGTCTGATTGAGCTGGGTGAAGTACTCGGCCAGCTCGGCCTTGGTGTTGCGCCAGGTGAAATAGGTGTAGCTCTGGGAGTACCCGACCTTGCCCAGGCGAGCCATCATCGCAGGCTTGGTGAACGCCTCGGCAAGGAACATCACGTCCGGATGCTGGGCGCGCACGTCCGCGATCATCCATTGCCAGAATGGCAACGGCTTGGTGTGCGGGTTGTCGACGCGGAAGATCTTCACGCCCTCTTCCACCCAGCCCAGCACCACGTCGCGCAGCTCGAGCCACAGGCTGGGAATGGCATCCGGCGCGTAGAAATCGACGTTAACGATGTCCTGATATTTCTTCGGCGGGTTTTCCGCGTAACGAATCGTGCCGTCCGGACGCCAAGAGAACCAGCCCGGATGCTCCTTGAGCCAAAGGTGGTCCTGGGAGCACTGGATGGCGAAGTCCAGGGCGATTTCCAGCCCGTGGTCGGCAGCGGCCTTGACCAGATTGCGGAAGTCTTCCCGGCTGCCCAGTTGCGGATGAATCGCTTCATGGCCGCCGTCGGCACTGCCGATGGCATATGGGCTGCCCGGATCGTCAGGACCGGCCTTCAGGGAGTTGTTCGGGCCTTTGCGGTGCGCGCGGCCGATGGGGTGAATCGGCGGAAAATACAGCACGTCGAAGCCCATGTCGCGGATCATCGGCAGGCGGCTGTGCACGTCGTTGAAAGTGCCGTGGCGCTGCTTGTCGTCGGTGATCGAGCGCGGAAACAGCTCATACCAACTGGCGAACTGGGCCAGCTCACGCTCCACGTCCAGCGGGAATTCCAGGCTGCGGCTCAGGAACGCGTGGTTGTCGGCATGGGACATGATCGCGGCAGTTTCGCTGTTGAGCAGCAAGGCCACCTGCGCTTCATGGTCGGTATTTTCGCCCAGACGCTGCAACAGGCTGTCGATCTGCCCACGCAGTTCATGCTGGCTGCGCTCGGCGGCATGCACCAGGTGCAGGCGCCCTTCTTCCAGTTCCAGGCCGATGGGCACACCGGCTGCGTATTTTTTCTCCAGCTCGTAGCGATAGCTGGCGAACAGGTCGATCCAGGCTTCCAGCCGGAACAGGTAACGGCTGACGCTGGTGGGCGTGAACTCGCCGATCCAGCTGTCGTTGCCCAGGTCGCGCATCGGCGCCTTGTGCCAGTCCTGCTCGTCTGCCGCACGATAGCGAATGCGCACCGACATCTTGTCGTGGCCGTCGGCAAACACCTTGCTGGTCACGGTGACCGGCTGGCCGATGATCGCCTTAGCCGCCAGCGTGCCGGCCTCGATCACCGGCTGCGTGTCTTCGATGACAATGCGCGGCAGTTGCAGGGCCTGTGTCAGGGGTAAAGGCTGGGTTGGGTGGGGAACATCGGTGGCCAGAGAGTCCGGGCCGTATGGCTGATCAGCAGTCACATTCATCGAGCATCACTCCTCACGCCCCAGGGACGCTCCTTGTTAAGAGTCCTTTCCATCGACATCCAATCCTTGATACGTAAAGGAAGGCCACCGGACTGAACCCGCCCGGAATTGGCCGCATAGGTTCCGAAGCCTGCCTTGGGGAAAAGTTCAAAGAGCTTGCGACGCAAAAATTCGATCCGTTGCCCAGCTTAGCCGCAGGATCGAAAAGCACGTGCAAATCGCCGGAAATCTTCAAACAGACCCGCTGTCGAACCCTGCAAGCGCGCTGAAATCCGGTATTCCCGCCTGTTCAAACCTGCGCTCTCAGGAAGGTGAAGCAATGAACATTCCCATTCCCGCAGAAACGCCCGACCCGAACATCGATGACCCCGAATTGCCGGTGCCCAAACCCGAGGAGCCGCCGCCACCGACCATGCCACCGGTGATCGAACCGCCCAAGGGCGATCCGCCCAGCCAGGAGCCGCCTGCGGTGTTGTGGGAGTGAGCGTGGTGTAGCAGCACGGCTTGCCGGCGGGGCGCATCTGGAATCGCCCCGCGGGCAAGCCTGGCTGCTACGGGGCGGTGGCGATCTCAAGGTTGATGTGAATCCCTGTCCTGCGGCGGCTCGAACCGATCGGTAATCAACGGCACCAGACTGAAGATCCCCAGCGCCAAAACGGTGCTTACCACCGCTGTCATTTCCCGCCCCATGCCTGCGGCGATGCCGATGGCTGCGGTCATCCACAAACCTGCCGCGGTGGTCAGGCCCTTGACCTGGGCCGTGCTGAGCTTCTCGCCCTTGAGGATGGTGCCGGCGCCAAGAAAGCCGATCCCTGCAACAAGCCCCTGCACTACACGACTCAACGCTGCATCATCGGCACCGGCCAGCCGAGGCACCAGCACGAACAGCGCCGCGCCCATGCACACCAGCATGTGTGTTCGCACCCCGGCAGCCTTGCCCTTGTGTTCGCGCTCGAAGCCGAGAATGCCACCCAGCACTGCCGCGATTACCAGACGCACCACCACCTGGGTCAGCTGTTTGGCATCAGTAATGTCCGAGAACTCGGATTGCAACGTGTCGACGACTTCTTGCCACCAGGTATTCATCGCCATTCCTTCTGATGCCGTTGAAGAATGGACCGCATCCAGCGTCAGGAGTGCTGGCGGTCGGAATCCGGAAACGATGCAAAACCCTGGCAGTCGCACCTAGATACACCTTGAAGGAGCGCGACCATGCCACTGGAATTCGACAGTACCCATGAATACTGCTCTGCCTACATAGACGGCGCGCAATACCGCAGCGCGGTGGCGGATGTGGTGATTACCACCAACGACGAGACCCACATGTCAGAGGCCCATATCGGCGGCAAACAGGTGCCGATCACAGAGGCAGAAGCGGATGCGCTGACGGTGTACAAGGCCAAGGATCTGCGGCATCACACCATTGGTGTTGAGCCGGGTGAGGATTCGCCGGTGATCTAAATCCCATGCCGTTCACCTTACCTGTAGGAGTGAGCTTGCTCGCGATGGGGCCGGATCGTTAGGCGCATTTATGTCTGATCTGCCGCTATCGCGAGCAAGCTCACTCCTACAGGGGATATGGCGAACATGCGGGGCGTGAACTGATCCGGTATTAATCGCTAAGACTGCATCTGTACTGAAAACAGTCTGACGCGCATATTCCGTGCTCATCTGCACCGAATATTCGCGAGCCCTCCATGAAGCGTTATGAAAAGTTTGCCGACGACATCGCCGAAATGATCCGTTCCGGCGTACTTGCCTCCGGCCAGCGCGTGCCTTCGGTGCGTTACGCCAGTCAGACCCACGGGATCAGCCCGTCCACGGTGTTCCAGGCCTATTACCTGCTGGAACGGCGCGGCCTGATTCGGGCGCGGCCCCGCTCGGGGTATTTCGTCAACGACAGCTTCGTCAATGAAAGTATCGCCAGCCAGCGCTTTGAAATACCCGCAGTCCCAGAGGCTCTGCCGGCGAATCAGGTCAGTGAAAGCACCGAAGTGGATGTCAGTGAGCTGGTGTTTTCCGTGCTCGAATCGATCAAGGATCCGAACACTGTTCCTTTCGGCTCGGCATTCCCCAGCGCCGGGCTGTTCCCGCTGCAACGCCTGGCGCGCTCCCTGGCCAGCGCCACCCGGGACATGGACCCGAGCATGGTGGTCAGCGATTTGTCGCCGGGCAATCCGGTGCTGCGCCGGCAGATCGCGCTGAGGTACATGGTCGCCGGACAAGTGTTGCCCATGGAGGAATTGCTGATCACCAATGGTGCCCTGGAAGCTTTGAACCTGTGCCTGCAGGCCGTGACCGAGCCCGGTGATCTAGTGGCCATCGAAGCCCCGGCCTTTTACGCCTGCCTTCAGGTGCTGGAGCGTTTGAAACTCAAGGCGGTGGAAATTCCGGTGCATCCCCAGACCGGCATTGACCTGGCCGTGCTGGAGCAGACCCTGCAACGCCATCCGGTCAAGGCCTGCTGGAGCATGACCAGCTTTCAGAACCCTACCGGGGCGACCGTCTCTCAGGACCGCAAGCGGGACCTGGTCGAGTTGCTGCGCCGGCATCAGGTGCCGCTGATCGAAGACGATGTCTACGCAGAACTCTATTACGGGCAGAACGCGCCCAAGCCTGCCAAGGCCTTTGATACCGAAGGGCTGGTGTTGCATTGCGGGTCGTTCGCCAAGAGCCTGGCTCCGGGGTATCGCGTGGGATGGGTGGCGGCCGGGCGGTATGCGCAGAAGGTTGAACGGCTGAAACTGATGACGTCGCTGTGCGCCTCGATGCCCGCCCAGGCCGCGATTGCCGACTATCTGCAACATGGCGGCTATGACCGGCACCTGCGCAAACTGCGTAACAGCCTGGAAGATCAGTTGCGGGCGATGCTGGGCGCCGTGGCCCGGCACTTCCCGCCGCAGACGCGGGTCAGCCAGCCGTCAGGCGGGTATTTCCTATGGCTGGAGTTGCCGGAGCAGATCGATTCGCTGAAGGTGTTCCAGATTGCGCTGGCCCAAGGCATCAGCATCGCCCCCGGCCCGATGTTCTCACCCACCCGCCGCTTCAAGAATTGCATCCGCCTGAACTACGGCAGCCCCTGGAACGAGACGTGCGAGCGGGCGATGGAAACTCTGGGCAAGATTATCCGCTCGATGATGGGAAGCCACACCGCGTCGTAGCAGTCCGGCTTGCCGGCATGAGCGCCGTACGACTGTGGGAGCGGGCTTGCCCGCGAAAGCGGTGTGTCAGGCACCATGATGGAGACTGATCTCACGCTTTCGCGGGCAAGCCCGCTCCCACAGGGATCTGCGAGTTCATGTGAGTTGCGGCACGGGTGGTCAGCGGCCGCCACCCAGGTCGATGAAGGTGCCGGTGGAATACGACGCTTTATCCGACAGCAGCCAGACGATCGCCTCGGCCACTTCGTCGGCCAGCCCGCCGCGGCCCATGGGGATGGTCGGCTCCAGCTTGCTGACCCGCTGCGGGTCGCCGCTGAGGGTGTGGAACTCGGTGAAGATGTACCCCGGACGCACCGCATTGACCCGCACGCCCTCGCCCGCCACTTCCTTGGCAAGGCCGATGGTGAAGGTATCCAGCGCACCCTTGGACGCCGCGTAGTCGACGTATTCGCCCGGCGAGCCCAGCCGCGCCGCCACCGAGGACACGTTGACGATACTGCCGCCGTGCCCGCCATGGCGGGGCAACATGCGCAACAGCGCGTGCTTGCTGCACAGCATCGGGCCGACCACGTTGCTCATCATGATCTTGAGCAGGCGGAACTCGGACATGGTGTCGACCCGAGACGTCTCCCCCACGGTACCGGCGTTGTTGACCAGCGCGGTGATGCGCCCAAGGTCGGCGTCCACGCGGGAGAACAGGCGAATGATTTCATCTTCGTTGCTGACGTCGGCCTGGACCGCAATGGCGTGGCCGCCCGCTTCGCGAATCTGCCCGCAGACCCGTTCGGCCGCCGCGTGATCGGAAAGGTAGTTGATGCAGACGCGATAACCCAGTGATGCCGCCAAAACTGCCGTGGCCGCTCCGATACCTCTGGAGCCGCCAGTGATGAGGAGGTTTTTATCCATGGAATTTCCGATTAAAAATCCAAGCTTCTTAGAGGGGTGTCACACGTAAACGTCAGAGAGTGCTCTCGGATACCCGTTTCTGCGCTGCGCTAATATCCGCCATGAAGCGGTCCGCTGGCAATGGATGCCCCAGCAGATAGCCTTGCAACGAGTCGCAACCCAGTTGGGTCAGGAAGCTCTGCTGGCTGGTGGTCTCCACGCCTTCGGCGACGATGCGCAGGTTCAGCGCCTGGCCGAGGGCGACGATGGCCGAGACAATCGCCGCATCATCGCTGTCGCGTTCCAGTTCGCGAACGAACCCGCGGTCGATCTTCAGCTCGTTGGCCGGCAAGCGCTTGAGGTACATCAGGCTCGAATAGCCGGTGCCGAAATCGTCGATGGACAGGTCCACCCCCATGTCGGAAAGCTTCTGCAGCACCGTCATGCTGGCATCGGCGTCGCTCATGGCGGTGGTTTCGGTGATTTCCAGGGTCAGGCAGTTGGCCGGCAGCCCGTGGGCCGACAACGCAGTGGCGACGGTTTTCACCAGCCCTGCGTGGCAGAACTGCAACGCCGACAGGTTCACGGCGATCCGCCAGTGGGTGTACCCCGCGTCGTACCAGACGCGCATCTGGCGGCAGGCCTCATTGAGCACCCACTCGCCGATGTTGATGATCAGGCCGGTCTTTTCGGCAAGGCCGATGAATTTGTCCGGCATCAACAGCCCGTGCTCCGGGTGATTCCAGCGCACCAGGGCCTCGGCGCCCACCGGTGCGCCCGAGCCTGCGGCAAATTTTGGCTGGTAATGCAGGCAGAACTGGCCCTCGCGCAGGCCGACGCGCAAGTCCTGCAACAGTTGCAGCTGATTGCGTGCGTTGGTGTTCATCGACGCGTCGAAGAAGCTGTAGCCGTTTTTCCCCGCGCTCTTGGCGTGGTACATCGCGGCGTCAGCGTTCATCAGCAGTTCCTGCTGGGTGCGGCCGTTGCCGGGGTACAGGCTGATACCGATACTGACCGTCACTTGCAGGTCGTGGTCCTGTACGTTGAACGGCTTGCCCACCAGCGCCACCTGACGCGAAGCGACGGTGGTGGCGTCGTCTACTTCTTCAAGCTCCACCAGCAGCACGAATTCATCGCCGCCGATGCGGGCCAGGGTGTCGTGGCGGTGGAAGTTCTCGCGCATGCGCGCGGCCACTTCCTTGAGCAGCAGGTCACCGACGTGATGGCCGAAGGCATCGTTGACCGGCTTGAAGCCGTCCAGGTCCATGAACATCAGCGCGAACAGGCCGCCCTGGGAGTCAACCTTGCGCATGGCCTGCTCAATGCGGTCAGCCAGCAGGATGCGGTTGGGCAGCCCGGTCAGGGTGTCGTGCAGCGCCAGTTGAGTGAGTTCGCGGTTGGCCTCGCTCAGCGAGTGCGCAAGCTGCGCGGTGCGCGCCTCAAGACGCGCATCCAGCACCGAGGTAAGCAAGGTGATGGTCAACACGGCAAGGCTGGTCACCAGCACCAGTTTGTCCAGCCCGTCGGTGCGCAGGCCGGTGACCGCCGAGCCGCAGAAACTGCCCTCGGGGAAATTCGCTGCGGCCATGCCGGTGTAGTGCATGCCGACGATGGCAAAGCCCATGACCACCGCCGCCCCGCCGCGCCAGAGCTGCACGTGGGGTGTCTGCCCACGCAGGCGCAGCGCGATGCACAGGGCGGCGCCCGAGGCGGTCACGGCAATCACCAGGGAGGCGACGAACAGCGTGGGGTCGTAATCGATGCCCGGTTGCATGTGCAATGCCGCCATGCCGGTGTAGTGCATGGTGCTGATGCCGGTGCCCATGGCCAGCGCGCCAAACAGCACATGCAACACTGGCACGTGGCGATGGCTCACCAGCCACAGGGCAAAGCCCGAGGACAGCACGGCCACCAGCAGGGAAACCAGGGTCAGGGTGAGGTCGAAGCCAAGGTCGATAGGCAACTGGAACGCCAGCATGCCGATGAAATGCATGGACCACACGCCGATGCCCATGGACAACGCCCCGCCGCCGATCCACATCAGCCGCGAACGCCCCCGCGATGCCTGGATGCGTCCGGCAAGATCCAGGGCGGTGTAGGACGCCAGGATTGCCACCACGATGGAAACCAGGACCAGCGACAACGTGTAGTGTCCAATCAGCATGGCGCGCGACTCAAACTCAACCAGGAAAGGCTCTGACAGCCCAGGAATTCGGCGGCGATTCTACCGGTTTCTGCAAGAATGTCGCGGTTATTCCGTCGCAATCATGGCAATAGGCCTCTACCCATGATCAGCGGCGGGAAAACGCCGGTTCCTGCGCAATATCTGTCTCGGTATTCCAGCCGCCACCCAATGCCGCGATCAACTGGACGCTGGCAATCAGTCGGCTTTGCAGCAATGTCAGCACGCTGCGCTCATTACTCAATGCAGTGGTTTGTACGTTCACTACATCAAGATAGCCAATCAATCCGGCTTTGTATTGGTTACTGGTCAGGCGCAGCGATTCACGGGCGGCATCCAGTGCCTCTTTGCGCACCCCTGCCTCTTGCTCGTAGACGCGCAATTGCGACATGTAATCCTCGACTTCCTTGAAGCCGTCGAGCACGGTCTGGCGATACTGGGCCACGGTCTGGTCATACACCGCCTCCGTGCGATCGACCTCGGCCGAGCGCTGGCCGCCGTCGAACAGGGTCATGGCCAGTTGCGGCCCCACGGACCAGAAGCGGTTCGGGAGGCTGATCCAGTTGCTGAAGGTACTGCTGCTGTAGCCGCCGCTCATGCTCAAGGTCAGATCGGGGTAGTAGGCAGCCTTGGCCACGCCGATATTGGCGTTGGCCGCCATCACCGACCGTTCGGCGGCGGCGATGTCGGGGCGACGCTCCAGCAACTGCGATGGCAGTTGCGCCGGAATCTGCGGCAAGGCCGGAATGTCGGTGGTCGGCGCCAGGCTGAAATCCGCAGGTGGCAGCCCCATGGCCACGGCGATGGCACTCTCGAACTGCGCTCGCTGCCAGGCCAGATCGATCAGGTCGGCCTGGGTGCTCTTGAGCTGGGTTTGTGCCTGAGCCACGGCATCGCGCCCGGAAATCCCGGCGCGATACTGGTTCTGGGTCAGTTTGAGCGACCGCTCGTAGGCCTGGACCGTGGCTTCCAGCAGGCGTTTCTGCTCGTCGATCACTCGCAGTTGCAGGTAGTTCTGCACCAGCAGCGACTGCTGGCTCAGGCGAATCGACGCCCAGTCGGCGAGGCTTGCCTGGGCACTGGCCTTGTCTGCTTCCAGGCCACGGCGCAGTTTGCCCCAGACGTCCGCCTCCCAGCTCACGCCCAGTTGCGCGTTGTAGGTGTCGCGAATCCCGCTGCTGGAACTGCTCAGGCTGGAACTGCTGCTGCCGGTGCCCTGGCTTGAACGGTTCTTGCTGGTGGTCAGGTCCAGGGTCGGAAAGAACGCACCACGGGCGCTCTTGACCAGCGCCAGCGCCTGCCGGTACTGCGCCTCGTTCTGGGCGATGGTCTGGTTGGAGGTGTTGAGTTTCTCCACCAGCCCGTTCAACTGCGCATCGCCGTAGACTTCCCACCAGGCGCCACGGGCCATGGCATCGCTGGGGTTGGCCTGGGTCCAGCCTTCGGCCTGCTTGAAGTGCGCGGGGGTGGCGGCGTCCGGCTTTTTGTAGTCCGGGCCGACGGCGCAGGCACTGAGCAGCAAGGCGCACAGGCTGACGCTGAAAATGCGCCGAAATGGCAAGGTCCGCTGTGTCACAGAGGCGTTCAGACGAATGTTCATAGCGGCGTTTCCAGAGCGGCATCCGTCTGCACACCGCGCCACTTGTTGAAGCGATGGCGCAGACGGTCGAGGTAGAGGTAAACCACCGGGGTGGTGTAGAGCGTGAGAATCTGGCTGAGAATCAGGCCACCGATGATGGTCAGGCCCAGTGGACGGCGCATTTCCGCCCCTTCGGCGCTGCTGAGCAGCAAGGGCACGGCACCCAGAATTGCCGCCAGGGTCGTCATAAGGATCGGCCGCAGGCGTTGCAGACAGGCGTTGCGGATCGATTCCAGAGGTGTCATGCCACTGCCCCGTTCCAGTTGCAAGGCCAGGTCGATCATCAGGATCGCGTTCTTTTTCACCACGCCAATCAGCAGGAACAGCCCCAGCAGGGAAATCAGGCTGAATTGCCCGCCGGTCAGGTAGATGCTCAGCAGCGCGCCGACACCGGCAGACGGCAGCGTCGAGAGGATGGTCAGCGGGTGAATGTAGCTTTCATAGAGAATCCCGAGCACCAGGTAGACCGCCACCAGCGCCCCGAGAATCATCCATGGCTGGCTCTTCTGCGTTGCAGCGAAGGCGTCGGCGGTGCCGGCCATCTTGGCGATCACGTCTTCGGGCAAGCCGACAGCCGCCACGGCGCGCTCGATGGCGGCGGTGGCCTGGTCCAGGGTCACGCCGTCGGCCAGGTCGAACGATACGTTATCCGAGGCAAACTGCCCGTCGTGGGTGACCCGGTCATCTTCCAGGCTGCGCTCGTAATGGGCGATGGTCGACAGCGGCACCCGCGCACCATCGGCGGTGATGACCTGCACCTGCTCCAGGGTCACCGGATCCAGGGCGTATTTCGGATTGACCTCCATCACCACCTGGTACTGGTTGAGCGGGTCGTAGATGGTCGAGACCTGGCGCTGGCTGTAGGCGTTGTTGAGCACCGTGGTGACCATATTCATGTCGATGCCCAGGCGCTTGGCAGCGTCCCGGTCAACGATCAGGGTCACTTGCTGGGTGCCGCCGCCGTCGTGGGCGTCGATGGCGGTCAGTTCCTTGAGGGATTTCAACGCCGTGACCACCTTCGGATACCAGTAGCGCAGGCTTTCAAGGTCGCCACTCTGCAGGATGTACTGGTACTGCGAGGTGGTCTGCTCGCGGCCGCCGCCCAGTTGCAGGTCCTGGTCGGGCTGCAGGAACAAGCGCCCGCCAGGGACCTGGGGCATTTCCTTGCGCAGACGCTCGACCACCTGTTCGGCGCCGATCTTGCGCTCGGCAATCGGCTTGAGCCGCACGATGATAAAGGCGTTGCCGGTACCGCCGTTGCCACCAATGAAGCCGGCCACGCTCTGCACCGCCGGATCCTTGAGAATCGCGTTGCGGAACACGTCCATTTTCGGCTGCATGACCGAGAACGACAGGCCGTCATCCCCGCGCACGAAGCCCATCAATTGCCCGGTGTCCTGCTGCGGCAGGAAGGTCTTGGGCACCACCACGTACAGCGCGATATTGACGCCGATGGTCAGCAGCAGCGTGACAATGGTCAGGCGCCGGTGACGCAGGGCCCAGCCCAGGCTTTTGTCGTAACCGGCGACCATGCGGTCGTTGACCCGCTGGCTCCAGCGTTGCAGGCGATTTTCGGTGCCCGGCACATGGGGTTTGAGCCAGCGGGCGCAGAGCATCGGGGTCAGGGTCAGCGACACCACCAGCGAGACGATGATCGACACCGACAAGGTGATGGAGAACTCGCGGAAAAGGCTTTCCACCAGCCCGCCCATGAACAGGATCGAGATGAACACCGCCACCAGCGACACGTTCATCGACAGCAGGGTGAAGCCCACCTCCTCCGCACCGCGATACGCCGCCTGCATCGGCGGCACGCCTTCGTCGATATGCCGGGAGATGTTTTCCAGCACCACGATGGCGTCGTCCACCACCAGCCCCGTGGCCAGGATCAACGCCATCAGCGACAGGTTGTTCAGGGAGAAACCGCACAGGTACATGATGGCGAACGTGCCCACCAGCGACACCGGCACCGCGAGGGTCGGGATCAGCGAGGCGCGGAAGTTGCCCAGGAACACGAACACCACCAGGATCACCAGCACAACGGCGATCAGCAGGGTCATTTCCGCCTCATGCAGGGTGGCCTTGATCACCGGCGAGCGGTCCATCGCCAGGTCCAGTTTCACGCTGGAGGGCAACACCGCCTGCAACGCGGGAAGCTGCGCCTTGATCGCGGCCACGGTCTCGATGATGTTGGCCCCGGCCTGACGGTTGATGACCAGCAGCACGGCGGCGTCCTTGTTGAAGAAGCCGCTGTTGTAGCGGTCTTCCACTGAGTCCTTGACCTTGGCCACGTCCTTGAGGCGCAGCGCCGCGCCGTTCTGGTAATGGATGATCAGCGGCTCGTAATCCTTGGCCTTTTCCAGTTGGTCGTTGGCCTGCACCTGCCAGTTATGGTCGGCGTTTTCCACGAAGCCCTTGGGTCGGCGAACGTTGGAGCCAGAAATCGTGGTGCGCACCTCGTCCAGCGACACGCCGTACTGGTCCAGCAACTTGGGCTCCAGTTCCACCCGCACTGCGGGCAGCGAACTGCCGCCGATCTGCACCTCGCCCACGCCGCTGACCTGGGACAGGCTCTGGGACAGGATGGTCGAGGCCATGTCGTACAGCTGGCCCTTTTCCAGCACATCGGAAGTCAGCGACAGCACCATGATCGGCGCCTGGGACGGGTTGACCTTCTTGTAGGTCGGCATGCTGCGCATCCCACTGGGCAACAGGTTGCGCGAGGCGTTGATTGCGGCTTGCACCTCCCGCGCCGCGCCGTTGATGTCGCGGTCCATGTCGAACTGCAGGATCACCCGCGTCGAGCCCTGACTGGAACGGCTGCTCATGGTGTTGACCCCGGCAATGGTGCCCAGGGACCGCTCCAGTGGCGTGGCCACGCTCGAGGCCATGATTTCCGGGCTGGCGCCGGGCAGCGAGGCGCTGACCACGATCACCGGGAAATCCATGTTCGGCAGCGGCGAGACCGGCAGCAAGCCGAAGCTCAGCCCGCCCAGCAGCATGATCGCCAGGCTCAGCAGCATGGTCGCCACCGGGCGGCGGATGAAGGGGGCCGAGAGGTTCATGAGCAGCTCCAAGCCACAAGCCGCAAGCTGCAAGCCGAAGCCGCGCCGCCTGTCAGCTTGAGGTCCGGCGCATGAGGGGTGCCGATCATACGGCCACCTCGGTCTTTTCGGCGCGACGGAACCTGCGCCCCATCCGGTCGAAGTACAGGTAGATCACCGGCGTGGTGAACAGGGTCAGCACCTGGCTGACCAGCAAGCCGCCGACCATTACCAGACCCAGTGGCTGGCGCAGCTCTGCACCGGAGCCGGTGGCGAACATCAGCGGAATGGCGCCGAACAGCGCTGCCAGGGTGGTCATCAGGATCGGCCGGAAACGCAGCAGCGCGGCTTCGTAGATCGCTGTCTGCGGATCGATGCCACGGTTGCGTTCGGCGTCCAGGGCGAAGTCGATCATCATGATCGCGTTCTTTTTCACGATGCCGATCAACAGGATGATGCCGATGATCGCGATCATGCCCAGGTCATTGCCGCTCAGGATTAGCGCCAGCAAGGCACCGATGGCCGCCGACGGCAGCGTCGAGAGGATGGTGATCGGGTGGATGTAGCTCTCATAGAGCACGCCCAGCACGATGTACATGGTCACCACCGCTGCCAGCACCAGCAACAGCGTACTGGACAGCGAGGCCTGGAACGCCTCGGCCGCGCCCTGGAACTGGGTCTGCACACCGAGCGGCATGCCGATGTCCTGCTGCACCTGCTCAATCACTTTGACCGCCTCGCCCAGCGCCACACCCGGCGCCAGGTTGAACGACATGGTCACCGCCGGGAACTGGCCGATGTGGGAAATCGCCAACTGTGCCTGACGCTGCTCGATGCGCGCCAGGCTCGACAGCTTGACCTGCCCGCCGTCGGTAGTCTTGACGTGAATCTGCTCCAGCGCCTTGGGCCCCAGATCGTTGCCCGCCGCAGCTTGCAGCACCACGCGGTACTGGCTGGCCTGGGTGTAGATGGTGGAGATCTGGCGCTGGCCAAAGGCGTCGGACAGCGCGTCGGTGATGTTGGACACCGAGACGCCCAGGCGGCTGGCGGCATCGCGGTCGATGTTCAGGTAGACCTGCAAGCCCTTGTCCTGCAAGTCACTGGCCACGTCACTCAGCTCGGGCCGCTGGGCCAGTGCATCGACCAGCTTGCCGCTCCACAGGGCCAACAGCTCCGAATCCGGCGACGACATGCTGAACTGATACTGGGTGCGGCTGACGCTGTCTTCGATGGTCAAGTCCTGCACCGGCTGCATGAACAGGCGGATGTCCGAGAGGTGGTCGACCTGGGGCTGCAGGCGTTGAATCACCTGGGTTGCGGAAAGATCACGCTCCTTGTGCGGCTTGAGGTTGATGAGCATGCGCCCGCTGTTCAGGGTCGCGTTGTCACCGTCCACACCGATGTACGAAGACAGGCTGGCCACCGCCGGATCCTGCAGGATGATCTTCGCCAGCGCCTGTTGCCGCTCGCTCATCGAGGCGAACGACACCGACTGCGGCGCCTCGGAAATGCCCTGGATCACCCCGGTGTCCTGCACCGGGAAGAAGCCCTTGGGCACGGCCAGATACAGCAGCACCGTGATGGCCAGCGTGGCGATGGCGACCAGCAGGGTCAGCGGCTGGTGCTTGAGCACCCACTGCAACTTGCGGCCGTAGGCGCCGATCAGCCAGTCGATCCACACGCCGCTGGCGTGGTAGAACCGGCCCTGCTCTTCTTCCTTGGGCTCACGCTTGAGCAGCCGCGCGCACATCATCGGGGTCAGGGTCAGGGACACCACCAGGGAAATCAGGATCGCCACTGCCAGGGTGATGGCGAACTCTCGGAACAGCCGGCCGACCACATCGGCCATGAACAGCAGCGGAATCAGTACCGCGATCAGCGAGACGGTCAGGGAAATCAGGGTGAAACCGATCTGCTTCGCGCCCTTGAGCGCAGCCTGCAGTGGGGTCTGGCCCTCCTCCAGATGCCGGGAAATGTTCTCCAGCATCACGATGGCGTCATCCACCACGAAGCCGGTGGCGACCGTCATGGCCATCAGGGTCAGGTTATTGACCGAAAAGCCGGCCAGGTACATCACGCCAAAAGTGCCGATCAGCGACAGCGGCACGGCCACCGAAGGAATGATCGTCGCGCTCAGGCGGCGCAGGAACAGGAAGGTCACCAGCACCACCAGGACGATGGAAATCAGCAACTCGTGCTGCACGTCACTGACGGAGGCGCGAATGGTCTGGGTGCGGTCGGTCAGGACCGTGACGTCGATGCCGGCAGGCAGGTTGTCGGTGATGCTCGGCAACAGCGCCTTGATTCGGTCGACCACTTCGATGACGTTGGCCCCGGGCTGGCGCTGGATGTTCAGCAGCACAGCCTGGTTCTCGTTGGCCCAGGCGGCAAGACGTTCGTTTTCCGCACCGTCGGCAATCTGTGCCACGTCCTTGAGCCGCAGCGGGCCGCCATTGGCGTAGGCCAGGATCAGGTTGGCGTATTCGTCCGGGGACTTGAGCTGGTCGTTGGCGTCGAGCATCGAGACCCGGGTCGGGCCATCGAAGTTGCCCTTGGGGGTGTTGACGTTGGAGGCGCTGACCAGCGTGCGCACGTCCGAGAGGTTCAGGCCGTTGGCGGCCAGCGCCTCGGGATTGACCTTGATCCGCACCGCCTGGCGCTGGCCACCGGCGATGCTGACCATGCCGACGCCGCTGATCTGCGCGATCTTCTGCGCCATGCGCGTATCGACCAGATCGTTGAGCTTGGGCAGCAGCATGGTCTTGGAAGTGATGGCCAGGGTAAGCACCGGCGTATCCGCCGGGTTGACCTTGTTATAGGTCGGCGGCGCGGGCAAGTCGCTGGGCAGCAGGTTGGTGGCGCCGTTGATTGCCGCCTGCACTTCCTGCTCGGCGACGTCCATGTTCAGGTCCAGGCTAAAGCGCAGGGTGATCACCGAGGCGCCGCCGGAACTGGTGGAGGCCATCTGGGTGAGCCCCGGCATCTGCCCGAACTGGCGCTCCAGCGGCGCGGTCACGGCACTGGTCATCACTTGCGGGCTGGCGCCGGGGTACAGGGTCATGACCCGGATGGTCGGGTAATCGACCTGCGGCAAGGCCGAGACCGGCAACAGGGTGTACGCGATCAAACCCGCCAGCACGATGGCCAGCATGCTCAGCGTGGTGGCGACGGGCCTGAGGATGAACAGGCGTGACAGGTTCATACGTTGCCTTTCTGCTCGGTGTCGGCGCCGGCCGACTCACCGGATTCCTTGGAAGGCTTGCCCTGCAGCTTCTGGCCGGGGGTGGCCGGGACGTCCTTGCTGTCATTGACCACTTCCACGTCACTGCCGTCTTTCAGGCGGTCGGTGCCTTCGAGCACCACACGGTCACCGGCGATCAGGCCGTCGGTGATGACAGTGGAGTTTTCATCGCTGGGGCCGGCCTTGAGCTGGCGAATCCGCACTTTCTTGTCGCCGTCCATGACGTAAACGAAAGTGCCGTTGACCCCGAACTGCACCGCTGCCGAAGGGATGAGCACGACGTTTTTCAGGGTGTTGGCCAACAGGCGCGCATTGACGAACTGATTGGGGAACAGCGATTCGCTTTCGTTCTCGAAACGCGCCTTGAATTTCAGGGTGCCGGTGGTGATGTCGATCTGGTTGTCGATACTGGCCAGCACGCCACGGGCCTGCATTTTCACATCGCCACGGTCCCAGGCTTCCACCGGCAGCTTGTCGCCGTTGCGGTAGTGGCTGATGACGTCGGCCAGGTCTTTCTCGGGCAAGGTGAAGTTGACGGTGATAGGTTTGGTCTGGGTGATGACCGCCAGTGCCGTGGTGTCATTGGCCGCCACCAGGTTGCCAACGTCCAGCTGACGCAGGCCGATGCGGCCGGAGATCGGTGCACGAATCTGGGTGAAGTCCAGGTTCAGCTTGGCATCGCCCACGGCCGCCTGGTTGGTCTTGATGGTGCCCTGATACTGGCCGACCAGCGACTCGGCGGTGTCCAGCGTCTGCTTGGCGATGCTGTCTTCTTTATAGAGGTCGCGATAGCGCTGCACGTCGATCTGCGCATTCTTGAGCAGCGCCTGATTCTGCATCAGCGTGCCCTCGGCCTGTTGCAGGGCGATCTGGTAGCTGCGCGGGTCGATCACCGCCAGCAGGTCGCCGGCCTTGACCTGCTGGCCTTCCTGGAAGTTGATCTTGACCAGTTCCCCCGCCACCCGGCTGCGCACGTTGATGGTGTTCATCGCCGTGACGGTGCCCAGTGCCTTGTAGTAGATGGGGAAGTCACCGGTGGTCGCAGGCGCGACGCGCACCGGAACCGGCCCGGTGGAACCGCCGAAGCCCGGACGCTGGCCGGTCATTTTCCCCGCCCCGCCACTGCGGCTCGCACCCTTGTGTGGTTGCTCGCCTTTCTGCGCGGTGGCGTCGGTTTTACCCGCCGACGACTCTACACCCAGGCGGGGCCAGTAATGCCAGCAGACGCCTGCGACGATCAAGAGAACCAGCAGGCTGAACAGCCAGCGACGGGAGTTGCGAGGACCAGACGATTGCATGAATAAGTCAACCAGTGTGCGCGTGAGCGTCTTCGGAAGGCTGAACAATAAGCATAGATACGTGCCAAGCAAAGGGCCTTTACCGGCAATTTACCTAGTGCTTACTTTGGTAAGGTGCTGACGTGCAAATAAAAACGGCCTGATCGAGTCAGGCCGTTTTGTGTTGCGATGTATTGCCCGGATAACGCGGCCAATACGCAACGGACAACTTATTTCAGGACAGCCAGTGCGGCGTCGTAGTTCGGCTCCTGGCCGATCTCCGGTACCAGTTCGCTGTGCAGGACGTTGTCGTTTTCGTCCAGCACTACCACGGCGCGCGTGGTCAGGCCGACCATCGGGCCGTCGGCGATGGCAACGCCGTAGTTTTCCATGAAGTCGGCGCCACGCATGGTCGACAGGTTCTTCACGTTTTCCAGGCCTTCGGCGCCGCAGAAACGCGCCTGGGCGAACGGCAGGTCAGCGGAAATGCACAGCACCACGGCGTTGTTCAGATCGTTGGCCTGGGCGTTGAACTTGCGCACGGAAGTCGCGCAGGTCGGGGTATCGACGCTTGGAAAGATGTTCAGCACTTTGCGCTTGCCGGCAAAGGTTTCCAGGGTCACGTCAGCCAGATCGCCACCGACCAGTTTGAAGGCAGGCGCCTTGCTGCCGACCTTTGGCAGTTCGCCGCTGATCTGTACCGGGGAGCCTCGACGAGTCACTTGAGCCATGAGCTGAGTCCTTATTCTGAAGTTGCGATTCTGAGGGTGCCGCAAGGGTGTTGCAGAAAAACGAAGTTAACCACGAAACCGGTAACCTACCTACCGCTATACATGAATTTATTGTCAGAGAATGTGCTCTGGTTCGGGCCTGTCGAGCAGGCCGGGCCGCGCGCACAGCTCCACCAGCCAGTCGACGAACACCCTCACCCGCCGCGACATCTGCCGGTGGGCCGGGTACAGCGCGGTCAGTGCCAGGGTCGGCTGCGGCACGTCGGCCAGTACCTCCACCAGTTCGCCCCGGCGCAGTGGCCCGGCGGCATGATAGTACGGCGTCTGCACCAGCCCGTACCCGGCCTTGCAGGCGGCCAGATAGCCATCGGCGCTGTTGGTGGCCAGGGTCTTGCCCAGGCTGATTTCCTGATCCCTGCCGTCTATGACGAATTCCAGGCCATATCGTTTATTGGTGGTTGCGGAAAAGTATTCGATGACCTTATGCCCGCCCAGGTCCGCCAGCGTTCGCGGCACGCCGCTGCGTGCCAGATAGGCGGGGCTGGCGCAGATCACCTGACGCATCTGCGCCAAGGGCCTTCCCACCAGTGAGTGATCCAGCGGCTGGCCACCCCGGATCACGCAATCGAAGCCTTCGCGGATCAGATCCACCGGGCGGTCGTTCATGCCCACTTCCAGCTCAAGCCCCGGGTAGCGCTCGGTGAACTCCGGCAGCGCAGGCATGACGATCAGGCGGCCAACGCCTGCGGGCATGTCCACCCGCAACACGCCCTGGGGCTGCCGGGCCACCGACGAAAACGCCGATTCGGCGTCATCCAGGTCATTGAGCAGGCTGACGCAGCGCTGATAGTAGGCCTGCCCGTCCAGCGTCGGCGTGACCTGCCGCGTGGTGCGCAGCAGCAGTTGCACGCCCAGATAGGCTTCCAGTTGCTTGATCAGGATGGTGACCGAGGCGCGGGGCATGTGCAGGCTGTCGGCCGCCCTGGCGAACCCGCCCAGTTCGACGATCCGGGTAAAGGCACGCATGGCGTTGAGGCGGTCCATTGAGGGCTCCGGCGGGGCATTGTTTAGAAATTACCAATAGTGAAAGCATTTTCAGGCGGTTTATCAAGATTCTTTCTAGGCGCAACAATGGGCGGGTCTTCAATCCGCAAAAGGAACTCGACATGCAAACCCGTCAACTCGGCAAGAACGGACCACAGGTTTCGGCATTAGGCCTTGGCTGCATGGGCATGACTGACTTCTACACCACAGGCACCGACACCCGGGAAGCCGTGGCCACGATCCACCGCGCACTGGAACTGGGGGTCACCCTGTTCGACACCGCCGACATGTACGGCCCGCACACCAACGAAGAGCTGCTGGGCAAGGCGCTGGCGGGCAAGCGTGACCAGGCCTTCATCGCCAGCAAATTCGGCATCGTGCGCACCCCGGGCGATGCTGCGGCACGGGGTGTCAATGGCAGCCCGGAATACATCCGCGCGGCCATCGACGGCACCTTGAAGCGGCTGAACATCGACACACTGGATCTGTACTACCAGCACCGCATCGACCCGAGCATCGCCATCGAGGAATCGGTGGGTGCGCTGGCCGATCTGGTCAAGGCGGGCAAGGTTCGGTATCTGGGGCTCAGCGAGGCCTCGGCCAAGACGCTGGAGCGGGCGCAGAGGGTTCATCCGATTGCCGCGCTGCAAACCGAATACTCGCTGTGGAGCCGTGACCCCGAAGAGAATGGCGTACTGGAAACCTGCCGCCGCCTGGGGATTGCCTTCGTGCCCTACAGCCCGCTGGGACGTGGGTTTCTGACCGGCACACTGAAAAGCCCGGACGATTTCGCCGCCGACGACTACCGCCGCAGCAGCCCGCGCTTTCAGGGTGAGAACTTCAGCAAGAACCTGTTGCTGGTGGAAAAGGTTCAGCAACTGGCCAGGGACAAAGGCGTCACTGCCGGGCAGCTGGCGCTGGCGTGGGTGCTGGCGCAAGGAGACGACGTGATCCCGATTCCGGGGACCAAACAGCGCAAGTACCTGGAAGAGAACGTCGCGGCACTGGACGTGAAGCTCAGCGGCGCCGAACTTCAAACACTCAAGGATCTGTTCCCCGTGAATGCAGTGGCCGGCGGACGGTATCCGGAGGCGGCGTTGAAGCTCGTCAACGGGTAAACCAAATTTAGCAGCACGGCTTGCCGGCGGGAGCGCCTTCAGGATCGCCCCCGCCGGCAAGCCGTGCTGCTACGGATCGCTCACCTGACACACCGCATCGCCTGTAGGAGTGAGCTTGCTCGCGATGGCGTCAGGTCCATCACCTCAGCAATATCTGACAAACCTCTTCACCTGTAGGAGCGCGCTTGCCCGCGACGGCGTCCCGTCAGTCACCTCGGAGGCGTCTGATACACCGCAATCGCGGGCAAGCGCGCTCCTACAGGCGGCCTTCAGAAATCCCGCTTGTAGAAGATATCCAGCGAACTCGCCACGCCGCTTGCGGCTTCCAGATACACCTTTTTGCTCAACAGGTAACGCAATGCAATGGTATTGGCCGGTTCGAACACCCCTACCCCATATCGCAGACTGAGCTTGTCGGTAATCTTGCCGCTGGCAACCACTGAAGTCTTGTCGCCGCTGCCGGAGGTGTCCAGGTCGAAGTCCTTGATACCCAGCCCCGAAGCCAGCTTGCCCGCCGTCGATGAACTGCCCGCCAGCCCCAGAGCCAGTGCAGCCTGGGCCATCATGTTGTTGTCTTCGCCATTGGTGCTCAGCGGTCGGCCCAGCACCAGGTACGACAGCGCCTGCTCCTGACTCATCGCAGGCTCCGAGAACACCGTGGTGGTGGGCTGCTCGGCGCTGCCGGTCAGACGAATACCGGCAATCACATCATCGGTCTGACGAATCGCTTCAATGTCCAGATACGGCTGATCCAAAGGCCCTGCGAACAACAGCCGCGCCTTGCGAATGGTCAGGCGCTGGCCGTAGGCGCGGTAGCGGCCATCGTTGAGGTTCAGCTCGCCTCGGGTGTCGAGGTTGTCGCCGATGTGCACGTGCCCGGCCAGGTTGGCGGTCAAGCCGAAGCCGCTGAAACTCAGTTTGTCCTGACCCACCTCGACATTCACATCCATGGCGATGGCCAGCGGCGGCTTGCCTTCCTTGGTCTGCGCACCGACGATCACCGTGTCATCGGACACCTTGACCGTCGATGGCGGCAACTGGCGAACCGTGATCTCACCCTTGGGAATCAGCACCTTGCCAGACACCGCCAGGCGGTCGTTGAGCAAGGTGATTTTCAGATCCGGTGCTGCTTCAAGCTTGGCGTAGGGTTCCACGGTGATGGGCAGGCGCGAGCCTTGCAAAGCGATATCGACGTCCAGCCCCTGAGCCCAGGCCACATGCCCGCCGATATTGCCCTGCCCGGCCGCGCCGCTGCTCCAGTTACCCTTGAGCTGCACGTTCTCGCCGGCGATCAGCGCCTGCACATTGAGTTTTTCCAGGCTGATCGGTAGCTCAGGTCCCGACACCTCGCCTTCGCTCAAGGTGACGTTGCCGTTGACCTGAGGGGCCAGCAAGCCACCGGTTATCCGGCCATTGCCGTCGAGCTTGCCATTGAGCTTCTCAACCATGGGCACGAATGGGCGGGCCACGGAAACGTCCAGCCCGCTGAGATTGAAGTCGCCGCTGACGGTCTTGTTTTTCGCCAAGGGATCGATGCTCAGGCGAGCGATCAGCTCACCCAGCTTGCCGCCGCGAAAATCGAGGCTGGTATCGACTTTCTTCGGTGTCAGGTTACTGGTCAGCTTGAGCGTCTGATAAGGGAAATCCAGCCACTGGCCCTTGTCCCTGACTCGCAGCGTACCGCCGCTGGCATCGACAACGATCTGGCCCTTGGGGCCTGACGCCGGAACGTCGAGTTGCACGTCGGCATTGAGCAGGCCTTTCCAGGCGAAGTCCTTGGGCAGCCACTGCGCCAGGCTGTCCAGCGGGAACTGCTTGAGGTGATAGCGCAGGCGCGGGTCGGGCATCAGGCGCTGGTCTTCGCCGCACAGGCTGGCGTTGCCGGACAGCCAGCAATGGGCGCCGAAGTTGATCTTGCCATCGGCCAGACGCTCAAGCTTCGCCGGTTGCTGGAGCTTCCAGTCTTGTCCGCCCGTCTGCACATCGCCGCTCGCCAGGCGTCCACGCCAGTTGCCCTTGTCCAGGTTGCCGTCCAGCGCCAATGCCAGCTTGAGCAGCGGGCCTTGCAAGCCGAGCTTGACCTGCTGGCGCTTGATATCGCCCTGCCCATCGACCGTCAGCGTGCCCAGCGCGGTGTCGCCGGCCTGGATGCCGGTGGTCTTGAGTTCGATGTTGGCGCGCTGGGCGTTGTCCAGTTTCGCGGCCAGATTCAAGCTTTGCAGCTTGTTGGTTTCATAGGCCAGTTGCGAGCCTTGCAGGCCCAGTTGCCCTTGCGGCGCCTGCAGCGTGCCGGCCAGGTCCAGCCGCCCCTTGACCTGCCCCTGCAGGCGTGGCCAGAGCTGCCCCAGGCGAGGCAGGTTGATGTCCACCTGCCCGGCCAGTTTTTGCTGCAGGCTGCCACTGCCCTGGATGCGGTTGTCGCCCAGGCGGATCTCCAGTGCATTGAGGTTCCACTTGTCCCCGGTGCCATCGGCCTTGGTCTGCAACACGGCGGGCTGCCCGCGCAGGCGGCCCTTGAGGTCCAGGTCGGCGTTGAGGTTCAACTGCTCGTTCCTGAACGCGCCCTTGCTGCGCAACGGGCCTGCGAGCGAGCCCGGAAGCTCCGCCACCCAGTAAGACGGGTCAATGGCACTAAGGTCCAGCGCGGTGTCCCAAGCGATGCCGTCGGCGAACTGCAGATTCAGATGGCCCGTGGCCTTGCCCTGCCCGGCCACCAGTTCGAGCTGCGGCAGGAAGATCTGCTGCAGGTCACCACTGAACGGGCTTTGCAGGCTGAAGGCCCCGGCTGGGCCTTTGAAGTCGCCGGCAAAGTTACCCAGGTATTTGCCATCGGTGTAGGACACCTCGCCCTTGAAGCTGTGAACGCTGACCTGAGGCTCATCGATCACCGGGTACAGACGATGCCAGGGGAAATCCAGCCAGTCGATTTTAGCCTCGGCATTCAATCCTTTTTGCCAGTCCAGTGTGCCGCTGAGTTTCAGGCGCTGTTCGTTGCTCGCGGTCAGATCCAAGGTTCCGATCTGCGCGCCCTTGGCATCGACCCGGCCTTGCAATGCCAATGTCACCGGGCCCTGCTCGGCGGGCAAAGTCGCATTACCCAGAATCCCATAGCCTTGGGCCAGATCGCCCTTGGCATTGAGGGTCAGCTTGTTCAGTTGCAAGGTGTCAGGCAGATCATCGGCAGGCTTGAAGGCGTCACTGGTGATCGCGACTTCCGCGGGCAGGTTCTCCACCAGCGGTTGCAACTGGCCCACCAGTTGCGCATCGATGTAACCGGTGGTCCGGGCATTGAGGTTGAGGGTCTTGAGCAAGTCACCGGTGACGTCCAGCGTCAGCGATAATGGCTTGCCGGCGATATCCGGAAGCTTGACCTGGCCCTGGGCAGTCAATGGCCAGTCGGCGACCGGTTTGAGCAAGCCGTTGAGGTCAAGGACGATATCGTCGCGCTGGGCATGCACCGAGTCGATTTTCAGCCCGTCAGCGGTCCAGTGGGCCGCCAGTTGCAGGTCGCGCACCTGCTCGCTGCCATCCAGATGCAGGCTGCCGACCTGCACCTGGCCAAGCTCTATGGCCAAGGGCAACTTCAGATCCGGCAAGGTGATGGGACCGCTGTTCGATTGCTCAGTCGAGGGAACAAAGTGCATGCGGATATCGCCTGCCTGTAGGGTGTCGATGCACAGGGTCATGCGGGTCAGGCACGACGGCGACCAGTCGAACACCGGTGCATCAACCTCGACCTTGCTCTCGCCGCTCTGCCACACAAGGGAATCAGCCTGCCAGCGCCCACCCAGATGGCCGCTGAAGTTCTCGACCTGCACCCCGGGCACCCATCCCAGCACCATACGGCTACCCGACTGAGTGCCCAGGATCATTCCCACAGCCACAACCACCAGCAGCACCAGTGCCAACAGGCTGAGCCCGGTAATGATTGCAATACGTTTCAGCAAAGCCGTACTCGTCACAGTTCAGGTCCCATCGAGAAGTGCAGACGAATACCGCCGTCATCATCCAGTGCATGTGCCAGGTCCAGGCGCAGCGGCCCGACCGGTGAAACCCAGCGCACACCGATACCGACACCGGTTTTCAGGCTGGGGAAGTCAAGTGAGTTAAAGGAGTTGCCCTCGTCGATGAACGCAGCAATCCGCCATTTTTCGGCAATCGAGTATTGATACTCGGCGCTGCCGGCCACCATGTAGCGGCCACCGATCTTGTCGCCGTCGGAGTTTTCCGGGGACAACGACTGGTAGTCATAGCCGCGCACGCTCTGGTCGCCACCGGCGAAGAAACGCAGCGAAGGCGGAATGGATTTGTAACCGTTGGTGGCGGTGCCGCCCACCTGAACGCGTCCCAGAAACCGATGATTCTGGGCGATGGTGGTCAGCCCCTTGACCAGTGCGGTGCCGTGCACCACGTTGGCGTCCGACCCCAGGCCCTCCTTGGCGACCTGAGTCTCGAACTGCAAGCGATAGCCGTTGTGCGGATCGATGCGGTTGTCGCTGCGCAGGTAGGAATAGCTGATACCCGGCATCAACAGCGTACTCAGGCCCGAATCGTTACCCAGGCGATACTCTTCGCGCTGCCACTTGAGGGAAATCACCCGCTCCCAACCGCTGGGCAACTTGCTGTGCCATTCGGGGCCGACCGTCAGCAGTTTGCTGAGGCTGTCTGTATCGGCGATCTCTTCATACTGATAGCCGCCGGCAAAGCGGAGCTTGTCGGTCAGCGGCGGATCCAGCGGAATGTCATAGAACAGGCCGACGTTCTGCCTCGGCGCGGACAGCTCCGACTCGATGCCATAACTGTGGCCCTGCGGGTTGACCCAGTGCCGGGTCCAGTTGGCCTTGACCCGCGGCCCGACGTCCGTGGAATACCCTACACCCAGGCCCATGGTTCGCGGCTTGCGGGTCTGCAACTGAACGGCCACCGGGATGACTTGCCCCTGGGCGTCGGTGGGCGACGCATCGACGCGTACACCTTCGAAGTACCCGCTGGACTGCATCGCCTGATTGAGCTCGGCAATCAGCTCGGAGTCATAGGGGGTATTTTCTTTGAACGGCACCATGCGCTTGAGCAGGTCCTCGTCGAAGGGCGCATCGCCACTGAAAATGACCTTGCCCAGGGAAAAACGCGGGCCGCTGTCGTAGACCAGTTCGATGTCGGCCACCCCTGCACGGGGATCGACCGACAGACGCTGGGTCACGAAGCGACCGTTAAAGAAGCCATAGCGCGCCGCCTGATTCTGGATCAGTTTCTTGGCGTCTTCGTAATTGCCATGGTTAAGCACAGCGCCGGTTTTCAGCGCGTCACTCTTGGGCACTCTGAATGCCTTGAGCTGGCTGGCGGGGCCTTCGATGCGTACCGTCACGTTGCGCAGGTGCACCGGCTCGCCCGCTTGCACACTCAGGATCAGATGCAGGTTCTTGTCGATGCGTTTGACTTCGCTGTCGACCTGGGCCTGGTAGTAGCCCAGGGCCTGCGCGGCTTTCTGCGCCTGCTCGACGGCCCCCACGCTGAAACGCTCGAGCGCCTGTTCGTCACGCTCGCCGAGGCTGCCCACGTACCCTTCAATGTTGGATTTGAGAGCGGAATTGGACGGTTTTATCTTCACATCCAGTTGCGCATCGGCAAAAACCGCGCAACTGGAAACCATCAGGAGAAAACCACTGGTGAATCGACCGGGAAACTTCATAGGCGCGGATGCTACACGAGCGGCGGGCGATGCTGAAACCCGCAGGAATTGAGAGTTAATCCGCGGTCAAGCCATGGAACCCAGTGAAACCTGTGGATTGGGGTGAAAAAACACATGCTCTCGGACAGGTCCTACGGCAATTTCACCGATTTCCTCGTACCCCTGTCTGCGATAGAAATCCAGATATTTACCGTTTCCGGTATCGAGCACCACCCCTTGGGAATTCTCGTCCACGGCACACCAGTCATGCAGCGCTTGCAGCAACTGTTCGCCATAGTGCTGGCCCTGGAAGTCCGGGCGAATGCCGAGCAGTGGCAAGACATGCACCGCGTCCGAGGGCAGGCAGGCCAGCACTGACTGGTAATACTCCAGATAGCGCTGTGTGCAGCGCAACCCGGCGCCCATCACCATACGCAGGCGCCAGGCCCAGCTTTCGGTGATGCCCAGACGACGTTGCGGCGGCGCGATCAGGGCCACGCCTATCAGACGATCTTCGACGAAGAGCCCCAGGGCCGGCATGTCCTGAAGGAAGTGTTGCTTGACCAGTTCACGGATGGTCGCCCGCACTCGCTGCTCATAGCCGGGGCGTGCTGATTCGAACAGCCACTCGAAGCTGGGTTCGTGCCGATACGCCTGATACAACAGGGAGCGTGCTTCTCTGGAATAGCCGCTGTCCAGTTGACGAATTTCGGCAGGGGCATTCGTTGATTCAGGCATGTGATCCGTTCCTTTCCATGGCGACCTGGCGCGACTGGCCGGTCTGCTGGTTTCAACACTTCGAGTGACTGGCTCCCACGACAGTTCCGGCGAGTTTTACCTGCGTTTCCTACAGCGTAGCAGGCTCGCAGTCCGAGATTGTGTGTTGGCGCTGGCCGTTGGCGGCGTGCTCAGCTAGCATCGCTTTTTGTTTTGTGCCGGGACTTGCGTCTATGAAAATTGTTTCTTTCAACATCAACGGCCTGCGCGCCCGTCCGCATCAGCTGGCGGCGCTGATCGAAAAACACCAGCCCGACGTCATCGGCCTGCAGGAAACCAAGGTCTCGGACGAACAGTTCCCGCAAGCGGAAATCGAAGCGCTGGGCTATCACGTTCACTTCCACGGCCAGAAAGGCCACTACGGTGTCGCCCTGCTCTCGCGCCTGCCACCGCTGAGCCTGCACAAGGGCTTTGACACCGACGATGAAGAGGCCCAGCGCCGTTTCATCTGGGGCACTTTCGCCGATCGTAACGGCGTGCCGGTGACGATCATGAACGGCTACTTCCCACAGGGCGAAAGCCGCGACCACCCCACCAAGTTCCCGGCCAAGACCAAGTTCTACGCCGACCTGCAACAGTTGCTGGAAACGCGCTTCAGCAATGATCAGCCGTTGCTGGTGATGGGTGACGTGAACATTTCCCCCGAAGACAGCGACATCGGCATCGGCCCGGACAACGCCAAACGCTGGCTGAAAACCGGCAAATGCAGCTTCCTGCCCGAAGAGCGCGAGTGGATGGCCAAGCTCAAGAATTGGGGCCTGGTGGACAGCTTCCGGCATCTGTACCCGGAAGTGATCGACCAGTTCAGCTGGTTCGATTACCGCAGCCGCGGTTTCGAAGACGAGCCCAAGCGCGGCCTGCGCATCGACCTGATCATGGCGTCCCATGGCCTGCAACCGCGGATCAAGGCAGCCGGTGTCGATTACGAATTGCGCGGAATGGAAAAACCTTCCGATCATGCGCCGATCTGGCTGGAATTAACCTGAGCCCCGCCCCTGGTGTACCGAATCGTGCCTGCAACCCCTAACCCGTAGCAGCCGGGCTTACCCGCGGGGGCGTCCTTGAGATCGCTCCCGCCGGCAAGCCGTGCTGCTACGGGTTATGCGGTGCACGCCTCCGTCGCGTACAGCCGTATCCGTAGCAGTCCGGCTTGCCGGCGTCAGCGGTCTTTTCGCTGTCATATTCATGCAACGCGACTGTCTTATTCTCCGGCAACTTTTGTTTACAAGAAGATGCCGCTCATGCAGCGCACTGGTTTACTTTCCTCTCTCATCGTGGCCTCCCTGGCGGCGCTGATCCCTTTCTTCGCAAACGCTGGCGCCCTGCCCGTACCCGCTGACGGCACGCCCGCTTTGCGCATTCAAGGTTCCAACACCATTGGCGCCCAGTTGGGTCCGGCGCTGGTCATGGGGTTGCTCGGCGAACAAGGCGCACGCGCCGTCGAGCTGCAACCGGGTGCACGCGCCAATGAAAGCCGTGTCGTTGGTCAGCTGCCGTCCGGTGAGAATGTCCGCATCGACATTGCCGCTCACGGCTCAAGCACAGGCTTTAGCGCGCTGAAAAACAATCATGCAGACCTCGCCGCGTCTTCACGACCCATCCGGGACAGTGAGGCCAGCGAACTCTCGGCACTGGGCGACCTGCGCAATGCCAAGGCTGAACAGGTGATCGCCATCGATGGCGTAGCGGTGATTCTCAACCCGGGCAATCCCGTCCGTGAACTGACCACCGCGCAACTGGCCGGGATGTTCAGCGGCGAGATCCACGACTGGGAACAGGTGGGCGGTACTGGCGGCGCCATCCATCTTTACGCCCGCGACCAACAGTCAGGCACCTATGACACGTTCGCCGAACTGGTCCTGGCCAAATTTGGCAAAACCTTGAGCGCGCAGGCGAAACGTTTCGAATCCAGCGAAGAGCTTTCCGACGAGGTCAGCCAGGACCGCCAAGGCATCGGCTTCATCGGTCTGCCCTACGTGCGCAAGGCAAAGGCCGTGGCGATCATCGACGGCGATTCCAGACCCATGCTGCCCACCGTCAGCCTGATTGCCACCGAAGATTACCCCCTGTCCCGCAGGTTGTATCTGTACCTTGCGCCCGACAGCAAACAGCGCTGGGCCAAGGCGCTGGTGCGCTTCGCCCAGAGTCCGCAGGGTCAGTCCATCGTCGCGCAGAACGGTTTCGTCGCCCAGACCGTGCAGGCGGTGAAGGTACGGCCTACCCAGGAAATGCCGGCGCAGTATCAGGAATTGACCCGCGAGGCCGAGCGCCTTTCAGTCAATTTCCGCTTCGCCCAAGGCAGCGCCACCCTGGACTCCAAGGCCCGGCTGGATCTGAAGCGGGTGGTCGATTACCTCAAGACCCATGACAAGCTGAAGCAGAAAGTCACGTTGGTGGGGTTCGGCGATGCCAAGAGTGACCCGGCCCGGGCGCAGTTGCTGTCCAGGCTGCGGGCGATGGCCGTGCGCCGGGAACTGCTGAAAAGCCAGGTGATCCTGCGCGATGTGCAGGGCTTTGGGGATGAGATGCCGGTGGCAGCGAATGATGTCGATGAAGGCCGGATCAAGAATCGGCGGGTTGAGGTGTGGGTGGAGTGACACCGATCTGTAGGAGCACGCTTGGTCTGGGCCGCATTCGGACGACCCGCCGTGTCAGACACATCATCGGTGTCTGGACGGACGCCGTCGCGGGCAAGCGCGCTCCTACAGGCATTGTGTTGGGATCAGGAACGCATCAGCTCTCTAGGCACATATTTGCCCACTTCATACTTGCCAATCGCCGCCCGGTGCACCTCATCCGGGCCGTCCGCCAGGCGCAGGGTGCGCTGCATGGCGTACATATAGGCCAGCGGGAAATCGCCACTGACACCCGCACCGCCATGGATCTGGATCGCCCGGTCGATCACCCGCAGCGCGACGTTGGGCGCGACCACCTTGATCTGGGCGATTTCACTTCTGGCCACTTTGTTGCCAACGGTGTCCATCATGTACGCAGCCTTGAGCGTCAACAGGCGCGCCATATCGATTTCCATCCGAGAATCGGCGATCTTGTCAATATTACCGCCCAACCGCGCCAATGGCTTTCCGAAGGCCGTGCGCTGGACCGAACGTTTGCACATCAATTCCAGCGCGCGCTCCGCCATGCCGATCGAGCGCATGCAGTGGTGAATCCGCCCCGGCCCCAAGCGGCCCTGGGCGATCTCGAAACCGCGACCCTCGCCCAGCAGCACGTTCTCGTAAGGCACTCGCACGTCTTCGAACAGCACCTCGGCGTGGCCATGGGGCGCGTCGTCGTAGCCGAACACCGGCAACGGCCGCACGATCTTCACGCCGGGCGTGCCGACAGGCACCAGGATCATCGAATGCTGCTGGTGACGCGGCCCGTCAGGATTGCTTAGCCCCATGAAGATCAGGATCTTGCAACGCGGATCACAAGCACCGGAGGTCCACCACTTGCGGCCATTGATCACCCACTCATCGCCCTGGCGCTCGGCCCGCGCCGCCATGTTGGTGGCATCCGAGGAGGCCACGTCCGGCTCGGTCATGGCGAACGCCGAGCGGATCTCGCCACGCAGCAAAGGCTCAAGCCACTGCTGCTTTTGTGACTCGCTTGCGTAGCGCACCAGGACTTCCATGTTGCCGGTGTCCGGTGCCGAGCAGTTGAACGGCTCCGGTCCCAGCAGCGAGCGGCCCATGATCTCGGCCAAGGGGGCGTATTCCAGGTTGGTCAGCCCCGCGCCCAGTTCCGATTCTGGCAGAAACAGGTTCCATAAACCCTCGGCCTTGGCCCGTGCCTTGAGCTCTTCCATGATGGCGGTGGGCTGCCAGCGGTCGCCTTCGGCCACCTGCCGCTCGAACACCGGCTCGGCGGGGTACACATAGGCGTCCATGAACGCCGTGACGCGCTCGCGCAATTCCTGGACCTTGGGGGAGTAAGCGAAATCCATGGGCAGCTACCTTCTGATGAGGTGTTTCAAAACATGCCGAGGATGCTAGATCACGCCCTTCCATTTATCTAACCTATTCTCGCCGTGTATAAACATTCATCACTGATATATGATTGCCCCGTTCCTGTACGAACGTCCCAAAATAAAAATCAGCGAGAGGCGCAAAGCAATGAATCTGAGCAAGGTCGATCTCAACCTCTTTATTGTGTTTGACGCCATCTACACGGAAGCCAATCTGACCCGCGCCGGCCAGATCGTCGGCATCACCCAGCCCGCAGTGTCCAACGCCCTGGCACGGCTTCGCGAGACCTTCAACGACCCGCTGTTCGTGCGCACGGCCCAGGGCATGGTGCCTACACCCATGGCCCAGAACATCATCGGTCCGGTGCGCAATGCCCTGTCTCTGCTGCGAGTGTCAGTGCAGGAAAGCCGTATCTTCAACCCGCTGCAGGCCGTCAAGAACTACCGCATCAGCATGACCGACCTTACCGAAGCGGTAATTCTGCCAGTCTTGTTTCAACGCCTGCGCCGCCTGGCACCGGCGGTGACCATCGAGAGTTTTCTCTCCAGACGCCGGGAAACCACCAAGGAACTGGCAGCCGGTCGCCTGGACTTTGCCGTGGACGCGCCGCTGAACACTGACCCGCAGGTACGCCATGTCAAGCTGATGGAAGACCAGTACGTGTGCGCCATGCGCCGCGGCCACCCATTGGCGCAGAAGCAGAGCATTACCCTGGATGAGTATCTGGCTGTGGCGCACATCCACATTTCCAGCCGCCGCAGTGGCCTCGGCTATGTGGACCTGTCACTGGGCAAGATGGGCATCCAGCGCAAGATCGCCCTGCGCTCCCAGCATTACCTGATGGCGTCCCAGGTGCTGCACCAGACCGACATGGTCATGACCGTCCCCGAACGTTTCGCACGGCGCAACGACCTGCATTTCGTGTACCTGCCGGTGAACGACGTGCCCACGGTCGAAACCCACCTGTACTGGCACGAAAGCACCGACCAGGACCCCGCGAACCGCTGGATGCGCGAGCAGATCATCGAGCTGTGCCAACTGGTGACTGCGCAGGAGCGCAAACTTGAGAAAGAACTTGAAGTAGCGGTTAAATAGTTGTTTATCAGTTAGTTATAAAGAACATCTAATGTGGGTTCTAGGCTACAGTCCCGTAGCAGCCTTGCTGGCGTCGGCGATCTCAGGGGCGCTGTCGCGGGCAAGCGCGCTCCTACAGGGGCGGGTGCAAGCCTTACCCGTAGCAGTCCGGCTTGCCGGCGTCGGCGATTTTGAAAACGCCCTCGCCGGCAAGCCGTGCTGCTACGTGGAGCATGGCGGTGTCTGAGCCATCGCGCACAGACTTGACGTTTACGTTAAGGTCGCCGTAGCTTACCCGCAAGCACCCTCCTTCGAGCCTCCCATGAGCAACCCGACCTACAGCATCTCCGACCTGGCCCGCGAGCTGGACATCACCACCCGCACCATCCGCTTCTATGAAGAACAAGGCATGCTCAGCCCCGAGCGCCGTGGCCTGGAGCGCATTTATTCGGCCAAGGACAAAGTCACCCTCAAGCTCATCCTGCGGGGCAAACGCATCGGTTTTTCCCTCGCCGAATGCCGCGACCTGATCGGCCTCTACGATCCAACCGGCGACAACCAGAAACAACTGACCACCATGCTGCAGAAAATCGCCGAGCGCCGCGCGCAGCTCGATCAGCAGTTGCTGGACATCCAGCAGATGCAGCTGGAACTGGATACCGCCGAAGAACGCTGCAAAATCGCGCTGGGCAATTCAGCTATATAACAACGAGTTAAGCGATAGATCTCGAACCACTCTCACCCGAGGAGCACTGCCATGTCCCTTCCCCAAAGCGTACGTCTGGTCGAGGTAGGCCCACGAGACGGACTGCAGAATGAAGCGCAGCCCATCAGCGTCGCCGACAAGATCCGCCTGGTGGATGACCTGACAGACGCAGGGCTGAGCTACATCGAAGCCGGCAGCTTCGTATCGCCCAAATGGGTGCCGCAAATGGCCGGATCCGCCGAAGTATTCAACGGCATCCAGCGCAAGGACGGCGTCACCTACGCCGCCCTCGCCCCCAACCTGCGAGGCTTCGAAGATGCACTGACAGCCGGCGTGCGTGAAGTCGCCGTGTTCGCAGCAGCCTCCGAGGCGTTTTCCCAACGCAATATCAATTGCTCGATCAGCGAGAGCCTCGACCGCTTCCTGCCGATCATGGAAGCAGCGCGCCTGCACGGCATCAAGGTGCGCGGTTACGTCTCATGCGTACTGGGCTGCCCTTACGAAGGCGTCGTTGCGCCCAAACAGGTGGCGGCGGTGGCGAATGAGCTGTTCGCCATGGGCTGTTACGAAGTGTCACTGGGGGACACCATCGGTACGGGCACCCCGGGCGCGACTCGCGAGCTGTTCGATGTGGTGGCCGGGCAGATTCCACGCGGTCGGCTGGCCGGGCATTTCCATGACACCTATGGCCAGGCGTTGGCGAACATCTACGCCAGCCTGCTGGAAGGCATCCAGGTGTTCGACAGCTCCGTCGCCGGGCTGGGCGGCTGCCCTTATGCCAAGGGCGCCACCGGCAATGTCGCCAGCGAAGATGTGGTCTACATGCTGGAAGGTCTAGGGATCGAGACGGGGATCGACCTGAACAGGCTGATAGGCGCTGGACAACGAATCAGCCAGGTGCTGGGCCGCGCCAACGGCTCCAGGGTGGCAATGGCACGTTTGTCGGGCTGATGTGCGACAACTTGTCACAGAGTGTTACCCTGCTCGGCAATGAGGTGCTGGAAACGGGTAACACGGAAACACACAGGTCTGATTTCGGCCGCTGGCCAAATCCCTGATTTCCCGCAAAGCCACGGTTTCCGGGAACCTGCAAAAGTTGGCATGGCATCTGCTATGTCTTACGTACAACAAAAATAAAAAATTGTGACAACCCAATAAAAACAAGACGTATCGGCTCTGACATAACAAGAACAACACGGACAGAGACGCAGCTAACTGATTTTTTTGGAGTGGATCGCTTTGTGAGGCCTCTGGTCTCTCAACCGGACTGAGAACAATAAAACTGCCCCAAGGCAGCTACCGTACCGGATGAATCGCAAGATCGAAGCAGCATCAGCGCTCAAAAAAATACGTTTGCTCTTGGCCCCGAGTGGGGGTCGCTCAAAAAGCAAAAAAGGTCTGGCCACCAAAAACAACAACAGGCCGCCTAAAAACAAAAAAGAGCATGCAACGATTTGGAGGGGAGCCCAGGCTCCCCTTCATGCTATCTGACGTTCAGAAACCTCCCCCGCATGACCCCACCGATCCCGTAGTAGCACGGCCGGGCGGCGCTCCGCTTGCCGGCGGGAGCGGCGTGTCAGACGACACATGAGTCACCGATCCGCCGCCCCCGCCGGCAAGCCGTGCTGCTACGGTGCCTATCCCCGCAAACTTCTTCATCCAGGCAGCGTTGACATCGACTGCGCTCAGGTTTACGTTAACGTAAAGGTCATTCAACCCCTTTCTGACAGCCCCTCCAAAAACAACAAGGGAACGCAGTCTCATGAACTACCCCACCCTCAATTTCGGCCTCGGCGAAACCCTCGACATGCTGCGCGACCAGGTTCAGGCCTTCGTCGCCGCAGAACTTGCGCCCCGTGCCGCGCAGATTGACAAGGACAACCTGTTTCCCGCCGACATGTGGCGCAAATTCGGCGAAATGGGGCTGCTGGGCATCACCGTCGGTGAAGAGTACGGCGGCTCTGGGCTGGGTTATCTGGCCCACGTGGTGGCGATGGAAGAAATCAGCCGTGGATCGGCCTCTGTCGCCCTTTCCTATGGCGCGCACTCCAATCTGTGCGTGAACCAGATTAATCGCAATGGCAACCCGCAACAGAAAGCGCGCTACCTGCCCAGGCTCATCAGCGGCGAACACATCGGCGCTCTGGCCATGAGCGAACCCAACGCCGGCTCCGACGTGGTGTCGATGAAGCTGCGCGCCGACAAGCGCGGCGATCGCTTCGTGCTCAATGGCAGCAAGACCTGGATCACCAACGGCCCCGATGCCAACACCTATGTGATCTACGCCAAGACCGACCTGGAAAAGGGCGCACACGGCATCAGCGCATTCATCGTCGAGCGCGACTGGAAAGGGTTCTCCCGCAGCAACAAGTTCGACAAGCTCGGCATGCGCGGTTCCAACACCTGCGAGCTGTTTTTCGACGATGTGGAAGTGCCTGAAGAGAACCTGCTCGGCGCCCTCAACGGCGGGGTCAAGGTACTGATGAGCGGCCTGGACTACGAACGTGTGGTGCTCTCCGGTGGCCCGACCGGGATCATGCAGGCCTGCATGGACGTGGTGCTGCCCTACATTCATGACCGCAAACAGTTTGGCCAGAGCATCGGCGAGTTCCAGTTGATCCAGGGCAAGATCGCCGACATGTACACCCAGCTTAACGCCAGCCGCGCCTATCTGTACGCCGTGGCCCAGGCCTGCGAGCGCGGCGAAACCACGCGCAAGGACGCCGCAGGGGTGATCCTCTACAGCGCCGAACGCGCCACCCAGATGGCGTTGGACACCATCCAGATTCTCGGCGGCAACGGCTATATCAATGAATTCCCTGCTGGACGTCTGTTACGTGACGCCAAGCTGTACGAAATCGGCGCGGGGACCAGTGAGATCCGTCGCATGCTGATCGGTCGCGAACTGTTCAACGAAACGAAGTGAAGCAGCTGCAAGCTGCAAGCCCTAAGCCGCAAGCAACAGCGGTCTGCGCGGGTCGCAACTTCGGATTCCAGGCCTTGGTCGGAGTAACACTCAGGTGACAATTCTAAAGACACATCTCAATCCGCGGTCTGCGGATTTCCAGGTCAACGAGCAGGCGTTGCGCAGTCAAACCGATGACCTGCACACCCTGCTTGCCCGCATCCATGAAGGCGGCGGCGCAAAGGCTCAGGAACGCCATACTTCGCGAGGCAAACTGTTGCCTCGCGAGCGCATCAACCGCCTCCTCGACACCGGCTCGCCCTTCCTTGAGATCAGTCAGCTGGCTGCCTACGAGGTCTACGGCGAAGACGTTCCCGCTGCCGGGGTGATCGCCGGAATTGGCCGGGTCGAAGGCGTCGAATGCATGATCATCGCCAACGACGCGACGGTCAAAGGCGGCACCTATTACCCGCTGACGGTGAAAAAACACTTGCGTGCCCAGACCATCGCCCAGCAGAACCGCCTGCCGTGCATTTATCTGGTGGATTCGGGTGGCGCCAACCTGCCCCGGCAGGACGAAGTGTTTCCGGACCGCGAGCACTTCGGACGTATCTTCTTCAATCAGGCCAACATGAGCGCCCAGGGCATCCCGCAGATTGCCGTGGTCATGGGTTCCTGTACTGCAGGCGGCGCTTATGTGCCGGCCATGGCCGACGAAGCGATCATGGTGCGCCAGCAAGCGACGATTTTTCTCGCAGGGCCGCCATTGGTGAAAGCCGCCACGGGCGAAGTGGTCAGCGCCGAGGACCTGGGTGGTGCCGACGTGCACTGCAGGATTTCCGGTGTGGCCGACCACTATGCGGACAGCGACGAACATGCGCTGGAACTGGCACGGCGTAGCGTCGCCAACCTCAACTGGCGCAAGCTGGGTCAGTTGCAACTGCGCACGCCGGTCTCGCCGTTGTACGCCAGCGATGAGCTGTATGGCGTGATTTCGGCCGACCCGAAACAGCCGTTCGATGTGCGTGAAGTGATCGCACGACTGGTGGACGGCTCGGTGTTCGACGAATTCAAGGCGCTGTTCGGCACCACCCTGGTCTGCGGTTTCGCTCATTTGCACGGCTATCCGGTGGCGATTCTCGCCAATAACGGGATCCTGTTCGCCGAAGCCGCACAGAAAGGCGCGCATTTCATCGAGCTGGCCTGCCAGCGCGGCATTCCACTGATCTTTCTGCAGAACATCACCGGCTTCATGGTCGGCCAGAAGTACGAAGCTGGCGGCATCGCCAAGCATGGTGCCAAGCTGGTCACTGCGGTGGCCTGCGCCAATGTACCCAAGTTCACGGTCATCATCGGCGGCAGCTTTGGCGCCGGTAACTACGGCATGTGCGGCCGCGCCTATGACCCGCGCTTCCTGTGGATGTGGCCCAACGCCCGAATCGGCGTGATGGGCGGTGAACAGGCGGCGGGCGTACTGGCCCAGGTCAAGCGCGAACAGGCCGAACGCAGCGGCCAGCCCTTCAGTCCCGAGCAGGAGGCCGAGATCAAGCGGCCGATCCTTGAACAGTACGAGCACCAGGGCCACCCCTACTACTCCAGTGCCCGCCTATGGGATGACGGCGTGATCGACCCGGCCCAGACCCGCGACATTCTAGCGCTGGCGATCAGCGCCTCGCTGAACGCCCCCATCGAACCGACGCGCTTCGGCGTGTTCCGCATGTGACCGCAGGACTGCCCATGACTGACTTCGACACGCTGGAACTCGAACGCGACCCTCGCGGTTTCATCACCCTGTGGCTCAATCGCCCGGAAAAGAACAACGCTTTCAACGCACAGATGATCCGCGAACTGATCATTGCCCTTGACCGCATTCAAAGTGACAGCAGCCTGCGCTTTCTGTTGCTGCGTGCCCGGGGCCGTCATTTCAGCGCCGGTGCGGACCTGGCCTGGATGCAGGAATCGGTCAATCTGGACTACAACACCAACCTTGGGGACGCCAAGGAACTGGGCGAGCTGATGTACAACCTCGCCAAGCTCAAGCTGCCCTCGCTGGCGGTGGTACAGGGCGCCGCCTACGGTGGTGCGCTGGGCCTTATCAGTTGCTGCGACATGGCCATCGGCGCCAGTGACGCACAGTTCTGCCTGTCGGAGGTCAAGATTGGCCTGGCCCCGGCGGTCATCAGCCCCTTCGTCATCCAGGCCATCGGCGAGCGCCATGCGCGGCGTTACGCGCTGACGGCAGAACGTTTCGATGGCCTTCGGGCCAGGGAGATCGGCTTGCTGGCCGAGGCTTATCCGGCCGATCAGCTGGAATCCCAGGTCACGAGCTGGGTCGACAACCTGCTGCTCAATAGCCCCCAGGCCATGCGCGTCAGCAAGGATTTGCTGCGCGAAGTCGGCCACGGCGAACTGTCCCCTTCCCTGCGCCGCTTCTGCGAAAACGCCATCGCCCGCATTCGCGTCAGCAGCGAGGGCCAGGAAGGCCTGCGCGCCTTTCTGCAAAAGCGCGAGCCTGCCTGGCGCATCGATAACACCAATGGAGAGCCACGTTCATGAGCGGCCCGAAGAACGCTGTCTTGACGTCCGTGATGATCGCCAACCGCGGCGAAATCGCCTGCCGCGTCATGCGCACCGCAAAAGCCATGGGCCTGACCACGGTGGCGGTGCACAGCGCGACCGACCGCAACGCCCGGCACGTGCGCGAGGCTGACATCGCAGTGGACCTGGGCGGCAGCAAGGCGGCCGACAGCTACCTGCAGATCGACAAACTCATCGCCGCCGCCAAAAGCAGCGGCGCCCAGGGGATTCATCCCGGCTACGGCTTCCTGTCCGAAAACGCAGGCTTTGCCCGCGCAGTGGAACAGGCCGGGCTGATCTTCCTCGGCCCGCCCGCCTCGGCCATCGATGCGATGGGCAGCAAGTCGGCAGCCAAAGCCCTGATGGAGACGGCCGGCGTGCCCCTGGTGCCCGGCTATCACGGCGAGGCCCAGGACCCTGCGACCTTCCGCGAGGCGGCGGCGCGCATCGGCTACCCGGTGCTGCTCAAGGCCACGGCGGGTGGCGGCGGCAAAGGCATGAAAGTCGTGGAACGCGACGAGGACCTGGCCGACGCACTGGCATCGGCCCAGCGCGAGGCACTCTCGTCATTTGGCGACTCGCGGATGCTGGTCGAGAAATACGTGCTCAAGCCCCGTCATGTCGAGATTCAGGTATTCGCCGACCAACATGGCAACTGCCTGTACCTCAATGAGCGCGACTGCTCCATTCAACGCCGCCACCAGAAAGTCGTCGAAGAAGCCCCCGCCCCCGGCTTGAGCCCGGAACTGCGCCAGGCCATGGGCGAGGCCGCTGTGCGGGCGGCCCAGGCCATCGGCTATGTCGGCGCCGGTACGGTGGAGTTTCTGCTGGACGCGCGCGGCGAGTTCTTCTTCATGGAGATGAACACCCGGCTGCAGGTCGAGCACCCCGTGACCGAAGCCATCACCCGCTTGGACCTGGTGGCCTGGCAGATCCGCGTGGCTCAGGGTGAGCCGCTGCCGATCACCCAGGAGCAGGTGCCGCTGCGCGGCCACGCCATTGAGGTGCGGCTCTACGCTGAAGACCCGGCCAACGAGTTTCTGCCAGCCACCGGCCGGCTCGAGATTTATCGCGAGTCAGCCAAAGGCCCCGGGCGCCGAGTGGACAGCGGCGTCAGTGAAGGCGATGAAATTTCGCCGTTCTACGACCCGATGCTCGGCAAGCTGATCGCCTGGGGCGAAGACCGCGAACAGGCCCGCCTGCGCCTGCTATCCATGCTGGACGAATTCGCCATTGCCGGCGTACGCACCAACCTTGCGTTCCTGCGGCGAATCATTGCCCATCCGGCCTTTGCCGAGGCCGAACTGGACACCGGATTTATCCCGCGCTACCAGAGCGAGCTTCTGCCCCCTGCCCAAGTGCTTGGCGACGAGTTCTGGCACGTGGCCGCCCAGGCCTTTCATCTGAGCAGCGCCGCAGTGGAACGCACTGATGACCTGCACTCGCCCTGGTCCACCGGAAGCGGGCTGCGCATGGGCTTGCCGAACGAGGTGGATCTGCACCTGAGTTGCGGACAGGACAGCCGCACGGTCAAGCTGCGCGCTCAGGAGACCCATGGGGTTCGCCTGAGCGGTGATCAAATCAGCATCAGACATGACGGACTGTCCCGCCAGACCACGGCAATCCGTCGCAGCGATACGCTGTACCTGCGCTGGGATGGCGAGATGCACGCCATCCACCGTTTCGACCCGATTGCCGAGGCCGACGCCAGCCATACCGAGCAAGGCGGTCTCAGTGCGCCCATGAATGGCAGCATTGTCCGGGTGTTGGTGGCGGTTGGCGAACAGGTCGAGGCAGGCACGCCTCTGGTGGTGCTCGAAGCGATGAAAATGGAGCACAGCGTTCGTGCCAATCGCACTGGCGTGGTCTCAGCGCTGTATTGCGCCGAAGGCGAGATGGTTAGCGAGGGCACTGTGTTGATTTCCATTGAGGACTGAATAACTTCAGCAGTCGGAACGGCGACCCGTTGATCCGCTCAGGGTCGCCGTGCTCATACATGGTTGCCACTTAATCAAGCCGAACTCACAATCCGCAATACTATCCCGCCTGATTAACACTCTTTATAGTCGACACGCACCTAAAAGTGTATTTAACTCCCCTGTGTCTGACGCACCCCGTCATTCATCACTTTAAAAGCGAACCTATTGTCACGACATGGAGTCAATGACATGAACACAATGGAACTACTTGCCGAACAACTTGACATCGCACCCGGCGACCTTGACGATTCAGGTCAACATGTCCCTTACCAGGAACCTGTATTCGAGCCCGTTTACACCCAAGAAGAGCTGGCACTACCTCATCCACCACTGGACTCGCTTGTTACATCCCCTGAGCAAGTTGAGACGTCAACAGACGACACCGGCGCAGAGCTTGCCAGCATCGCTCCCCCCAACAATGCCCACCGAGCCAGTTGGATGGGAACCTACCGGACTGTCGCGAACTTGAAGATCGAAAACATGATTCTTCCTGGCACGCACAACTCTGGTTGCGACAAACAAGCGCCCAGCTCCCCAAGTTCGGAAACCTGCCAGGACTACTCTCCCCACGTGCAGCTGCAATACGGGATTCGCGCTCTAGACTTGCGGGTTCAGTTCTATTCCGGCTATACCAAGGGAGATCCGCGACGCTTCAGCATCTTCCACATGACCAGTAATGGTCGTACTGTACAGGGAGATATCATCGGTGCAGTCAACAACTTGCATCGGGAGCATGCGAGAGAAATAGTCATACTTGATTTTCATGAATTCAAGAATTTTACTACGGCTGCGCATCAGGAACTGGGAGCCATTATCAAGGCGGCATTCGGTTCGAGACTGATTGATCCGTCTGACAAAGACCTGCTGGCTCACCAACTCTGGAGCCGAAATAAAAACACTGTTATCGCGTACAAGTCGTCAGATCGTGACCGGTCATTCTGGCCCGGTGTCAATCAACGCTGGATTGGTGAAAATACCCCCAGCAATGACAAGCTGCGGGACTTTGTTCGCAATGTCGGTAACGAAACCAAACCCGCTGGAGAACTTCGCGCGGTTCAGGCAGCAAAATACTCAATGCCATTTTTTGTCCCAAAAGACATTACCAAAGAAACCATGACCTGGTTCGCGGCCGGTGATGTCAACCACCCCATCATGAAGCATTACATTATCAACACTGATTGGTCCCTGCGTAACCGCCTGGTGGACAACTGCATCTACGCCAATCAATTCAGAAAGTAATGAGCCTTGCAGCCTGTTGACCGAACAAGACGCTCTCCTTCTCAGGCTGACTAACATCTACGTACATATAAGGGCACGCAGGAACATCCCTGCGTGCCCTTTCACTTACGCCGCTACTTCATACAACTTCGGCATAGCCACCTCCCCGCTGACCAGGCTCTGACGAAGGCGGATTGCCTGCAACGCAGCAGCCTTCATCGCGCTTTCCTTGACGTGGCCATAGCCGCGAATCCGCTCAGGCAGACGCGCAAGACTCAACGCCGTATGACGATTACCCGCATTCAGATGCTGGAGAATCAGTTCGACATCACCCACGTAGCTGTCGATCAGTTCGCGCTCCTGACGCCGCTCCAGGCTACGACCAAACGGGTCGAACGCTGTGCCACGCAGGAATTTGAACCTGGCCAGCACGTCGAATGCCTTCACCATCCAGGGGCCGAAGCTGCGCTTGCGCGGTGCGCCGTTGTTCGGGTCGCGCTTGGCCAGCCACGAAGGCGCCAGATGGAATTCCAGTCGGTAGTCGCCTTCAAACTGCGCCTGCAATTGGCGGGTGAACTCGCCGTTGCTGTACAGACGTGCGACTTCGTACTCGTCCTTGTAGGCCAACACCTTGAAGTAGTTGAACGCCACCGCTTCGGTCAGCGCCGGTTGCTCGCCGGGGAACAGTCGGCGTTCAGTCTCAAGCACCTTGTTGACCAACGCCAGGTAGCGTTTGCCGTAGGCCTGGTTCTGATACTCGCCAAGAATGTGCACGTTTTTCGCCAGGCGCTGTTCCAGGTTCAGTTCGAGCGGTTCCTGCTGGGCAATCGCCTGAGGATTGGCAGCCTTCTGCACCGCTGGCAGATCGAATGCCGCACGACGGCCCCAGAGGAAGGCCTGCTGGTTCAGGTTGACCGCCACGCCGTTGAGCTCGATGGCCTTTTCAATCGCCTTGGACGTCAGCGGAATCAGGCCCAACTGGTAGGCGTAGCCGAGCATGAACAGGTTACTGGCGATGCTGTCGCCCATCAGCTTGGTGGCCAGATCGGTCGCCTGGACGAAGTGCGTCTTGTCTGCGCCCACCGCCTCGCGAATCGTCTGCATCATGGCTTCGGCAGGGAATTCGGCGTCCGGGTTGCGGGTAAATTCCGCAGTTGGTGTCTGTTGACTGTTCACCACAGCGTAGGATTTATCGCTGTTGAGCTTGGCAATCGCATCGGGGCCTGCAGCCACCAGCAGATCGCAGCCCAGCAGCAAATGCGCTTCACCGGCGGCGATGCGCACGGCAAACAGATCTTCCTGACGCGCCGCGATGCGGATATGGCTCACCACCGGGCCGAACTTCTGGGCAAGGCCCGCCTGGTCCAGCACGCTGCAGCCCTTGCCTTCAAGGTTTGCCGCGTAGCCGAGCATGGCGCCCACGGTCGTCACGCCAGTGCCGCCCACGCCGGGCAGCAGGATGTTGAATGGATGATTCAGCCCGGGCAGCGTCGGTTCCGGCAGCGTCGCGAAGGCCTGGTTCTGGTCAGGGCGTTGCGGTTTGCGCAGTTTGCCGCCGTGTACCGTGACAAAGCTTGGGCAGAAGCCTTCGACGCAACTGAAGTCCTTGTTGCAGGCGCTCTGGTCGATCTCGCGCTTGCGTCCTTGGGCGGTTTCCTTGGGCAGAATCGACAGGCAACCGGATTTGCTGCCGCAGTCGCCGCAGCCTTCGCAGACTGCCGGGTTGATCACCGCACGTTTGTCCAGATCGACCATGGTCCCGCGTTTGCGCCGACGGCGTTTTTCGGTGGCGCAGGTCTGGTCGTAGATGATGACCGACGCGCCTTTGAACTCGCGCAGTTCGCGCTGCACGCTATCCAGGTCGCGACGATGGTGGAAGGTGGTAATCGGCGCAAACGCCTCGCGACTCGGGTATTTGTCAGGGTCGTCCGAGACCAGTGCGATGCGTTGCACGCCTTCGTTGAACACCTGGCGGCTCAGTTGATCGACCCGCAGGATGCCGTCGATGGGCTGGCCACCGGTCATGGCCACGGCGTCGTTGTAGAGAATCTTGTAAGTGATGTTGACCTTCGACGCCACGGCCGCGCGCAGGGCCAGGTGACCCGAATGGAAATAGGTGCCGTCGCCCAGGTTCTGGAACACGTGGGGCGTTTCGGTGAAAGGCGCCTGGCCGATCCAAGTCACGCCCTCGCCGCCCATCTGGGTGAAGGTATCGGTTTCCCGGTCCATCCAGATGGTCATGTAGTGGCAACCGATGCCCGCGAGCGCACGGCTGCCTTCGGGCACCTTGGTCGAGCTGTTGTGCGGACAACCGGAGCAGAAATGCGGCGTGCGCTGGGTCTTGAACAGCGGCGCGGCCAAGGCCTTTTCCTTGTCCTGCAGGAACTGCAGACGGGCTTCGATTTTCGGGCTGCTGTAGATCGGTGCCAGACGCTTGGCGATGACCCGGGCGATCATCGCCGGCGTCAGTTCGGCGAGGTTGGGCAACAACGAGCGGCCTTCTTCGTCGAACTCGCCAACCACCCGAGGGCGCTGATCCACCGGCCAGTTGTACAGCTGGCCCGTGAGCTGATCCTCGATCACGCTGCGTTTCTCTTCGACGACGAGGATTTCGTCCAGGCCTTCGGCGAAGTCGTGCACGGAGACCGGTTCCAGCGGCCAGCTCATGCCGACCTTGAGCACACGGATGCCGACGGAGGCGCAGAGTGTTTCGTCGATGCCGAGCTCTTCAAGGGCCTGGCGCACGTCCAGGTAGGACTTGCCGGTGGTGATGATGCCCAGACGCGGCGTGGGCGAGTCGATCACCACCTTGTTCAGGTTGTTGGCCCGGGCAAAGGCGCGGGCAGCGTAGATCTTGTAGGTGTTGAGGCGCGCTTCCTGGGCCAGGGGCGGGTCGGGCCAGCGAATGTGCAGGCCGCCTTCGGGGATTTCGAAGTCTTCGGGAATTTGTATCTGGATGCGCAGCGGATCGACTTCGACCACGGCGGAAGAGTCGACATTTTCGGCAATGGTTTTCATCGCCACCCAACATCCGCTGTAACGCGACAGTTCCCAGCCGATGATGCCGTAGTCGAGGATTTCCTGGACGTTGCTCGGGTTGAGCACCGGGATCATCGCGGCGATGAAAGCGTGTTCGCTCTGGTGGGCGATGGTCGAGGATTTGCAGCCGTGGTCATCGCCGGCGAGGATCAGCACTCCGCCATTTTCAGCGACGCCGGCCGAGTTGCCGTGCTTGAAGACGTCGCCGCAACGGTCGACGCCCGGGCCCTTGCCGTACCACAGCGCAAACACGCCGTCGTATTTGCCGTGAGGAAACAGGTTGACCTGCTGGCTGCCCCACACTGCCGTCGCGGCCAGTTCTTCGTTGACCCCGGGCTGGAAATGGATGGCGTTTTCTTGCAGGTAATCCTTGGCGTCCCACAGGCTCTTGTCGAGGTTGCCCAGTGGCGAGCCGCGATAACCGGAAATGAACCCGGCGGTGTTCAGGCCGCTCGCTTCATCGCGCTGCTTCTGCAGCATCGGCAGGCGGGTCAGGGCCTGGGTTCCGGTCAGGTACAGATTGCCGGTGGCGAGCCGGTACTTATCATCCAGACGAATATCAGCCAAAGACATTCAGGCACTCCTTTGTTTTTATTAGTGCGTTTTGAATGTGGCGAGCGGTGCTGGCGCGACCTTGTGAGCCGTGCGCGAACTGCCCGGATGCCGGGACGGTTGACCCGGCATTCACAGAGCCAATACTGCCTGTGGCGCGCAGGCTTTTTCTTTCTAAATTGGCCCGTATCTGCTCAAATCCTGCATGCCTGTTTCGTTTATAGAATAAAAAAGGGTCAATTCATGCAGGTCAAACTCAGCCCCATTGATCGTAATATCCTTCGCCTGCTGCAGCGCGACGCTGACCTGTCCGCCGCTGAAATCGCAGAGCGCGTGGAGTTGTCGCAATCGCCTTGCTGGCGGCGGATCAACCGCCTCCAGGAAGAAGGCGTGATCGAACGCAAGGTCGCCCTGCTCAACCCCGCGAAGCTGGGGCTAACCATGACGGTCTTTGTGGACGTCAAGCTGTCAGGCCACGGGCGGCGTTATCTGACGGAGTTCGAGCAGGCGATTACCGGGTTTCCCGAGGTGCTGGAGTGCTACACCATGGCCGGCGACATGGATTTCATGCTCAAGGTGGTGGTGCAGGACATTGCCAGCTACGAGCGCTTCCTGCGCGATCACCTGCTGCAGAGCCCGCACGTGCAAGAGGCGCATTCGAACATCGCGATGAGTGTGGTCAAGCGCACGACCGAGTTGCCGCTGGATTGAGCGCTTCATGGCGCAAACGGAGATTGTTCAGGGGATATCATGGGCACACGAAAAAATCTTTTCACCAGAATGCGAAAAAACATTTGACGTGCAAATGATAATGATTATTATTGAGCGCAACCAGTCGCGAGACTGGCTGGTAACCCAGAAGCCTTAGGTCGGCTTCCGGATTATCTCCTCATCAGGCTAATCACGGTTTTTGACCCGGCTTTTTGCCGGGTCTTTTTTTCGTGCCCTTCAAGGGTCTGGGTTCGGTCTGTTGCTGCGTCTTCAGGCTAATGAAGAGGGTTGGCTGGCATCTGCGGCCTGCTCGATGGCGCGCATGATAGCAAAAGAAAAATGAGCACTGAACCGTCCTCACGGTCAAAAACGACATATTTGGTAAAAAAGTCGAAAAAAGCGACACCGCTTACTTGAGAATGACTCTCATAAGCACTAACATCGATGCGCGTCACGGACGATGCCCCCACTCCTCCCTTCGGATGAACCACGGATGACAAGCGAGTGAAATGCCATGACTAATCCACTCACCCCTGCTCTTTCCTTGCCGACGCGCCAATCGGGCGTGCCTGTCAGCCCTGAAACCGAACTTTATCGTCGCCGCATCCAGAAACTGCCGCGCAAGACCCGGCAGGTCTTCCTGTTGAGCCGTCTGGACCAGATGCCCTACACCGATATCGCCCAGCTTATGGAAACCGATGTCGAATCCGTCGAGCGCTGCATGGTCCGCTTGCTCGATCAATGCGCTGACGAATCGGCAGATGCCGAGGCCGCCCGCCTGCAAGCCCGCCGCTGGTACGTGCATCTGCAAAGCCCGCTGGCCACCGCCAGCCAGCGTATCGAGTTTCGTCACTGGGTCGATGCCGACAGCCGTCACCTGAGTGCATTCCAGGATACCGAGCGCCTGTGGTGCAAGCTTCACGCGCCTGCAGCCGTGCTGGGTGCCAACGGCTGGCATCGCCGCAAGCGCCGGGTCTATATCGCCTGGCTGGTGCTGACGGCGTTCCTGTGCAGCCTGCTGGTGACCGCAGAAGCCTTCACCTGAACGTGACTCATTGACTGAACAATCTGTCGCGGCGCGAGACCCTGATCCGTGTAAAGTACCTGTCATATAACAGCCCAGCGTGGTCGTCCCGCCTCCCCGTGACCGCCACCCGATGGGCGTTGAGTTGGCATTAACGTATTCAGGATCTCCCCGTGATTCAGACCCCGCTTTCCGTGACCTGTGATTTTGACAGTGGCAACGTCGTGGTGCTCGACACCAGCAACCCGCAAAACGTGCAACTGGCCATTCGCCCTGATACACGCAGCGCGCACTTCCAGTGGTTCCATTTCAAAGTCGATGGCATGCAAGTCGGCCAGCCTCATGGGTTCAGCCTGACCAACGCCAGCGAGTCCAGCTACAACCGTGCCTGGACCGGCTACAACGCCGCCGCGTCCTATGACCAGAAAACCTGGTTCCGGGTGCCCAGCACGTTCGACGGCAAGGCCCTCAATTTCGCCCTTTCTCCCGAACAGCCGCAGATCTGGTTCGCCTATTTCGAACCCTACAGCCGCGAGCGTCATGACTGGCTGATCGACCAGGCGCTGAACAAGGCCGGCACTCAACTGCTCGCCACCGGCAAGAGCATCGAAGGCCGTGACATCCCCCTGTTGCGCAAGGGCGATGGCGCCGAAGGCAAGCGCAAGATCTGGATCATTGCCCAGCAGCATCCCGGCGAGCACATGGCCGAATGGTTCATGGAAGGCGTGATCGAGCGCCTGCAGGAAGATGACGAGCAATTGCAGGCGTTGCTGGCGTCCGCCGACCTGTACCTGGTGCCGCACATGAACCCGGACGGCTCCTTCCATGGCCACCTGCGCACCAATGCCCAGGGCAAGGACCTGAATCGCGCCTGGCAGGATTCGACCCCGGAAGTGAGCCCGGAGGTGTTTTTCGTCAAGGAGCAGATGGAAAAGTACGGCGTTGACATGTTTCTCGACGTACATGGCGACGAGGAAATTCCCTACGTGTTCACCGCTGCGTGCGAAGGCAATCCGGGGTACACCGACAAGCAGCGTGAACTGGAAGCCGATTTCCGCGCACGCCTGAGTGGCCGCACCCGGGATTTCCAGACCCGTTACGGCTACCCACGGGCCGAACCGGGCCAGGCCAACATGAACCTGGCCTGCAACAGTGTCGGCGAGCGCTACAAGTGCCTGGCCCTGACCTTGGAAATGCCGTTCAAGGACAACGACGACGCCCCGGACGTGCTTACCGGCTGGTCGGGCAAGCGCTCGAAACAACTGGCCAGGGACGTATTGGCGACCCTGGGCGAGATGGTGTCGTTCCTGCGCTGACGCTCGACCGCCCGTAGCAGTCCGGCTTGCCGGCGTCAGCGATTTCAAGGGGGCCGACGCCGGCAAGCCGGACTGCTACGGGGTTTGGTGTGGGTCTTGGGATCAGGTGCGTGGGCGGCCTTTGAGCATGCTGTCTAGCACCTCGTCGCGGCGGATCCAGCCGTGGAACAACGCCGCCCCCAGGTGCGCGAGGATGGTCAGGAAGAACAGGTACGCCAGGTATCGATGGGCCCCGCGCAAGAACGCAAATGTCTCGGCATGGGCGGCCACGATCGAAGGCAGCCGTATCGAGCTGCTCAGCATCACCGGATCCCCCGCCGCCGAAATCATCGCCCAACCTATCAGCGGCATCGCCAGCATCAGCGCATACAGCAGGTAGTGCGACAGCTTGGCCGCCAGCGCCTGCCAGGCCGGCAAGTCAGCGGGCAATGCTGGCGTCACGGTGCAAAAGCGCACGATCAGGCGCACGATGACCAACAGCAGAATCGCGATCCCCAAGGGTTTGTGCAGGCTCAACAGCCATTCATGCCGCTCTGATACCGAAGCCACCATCCCGGCGCCGATGAACAGCATCGCGATGACCATGATCGCCATCAGCCAGTGCAGAAGCCGAGCCAGCGGGGCGAAATGCGAAGTGGGCGTACTCATGGCTGTTTCTCCTGCACAGGCGGTTTTTCAAGCTGACCGACTTCAGAGGTTCGGCGCATGTAGGACGCGGCATAGGCCGCCGAGCGGGCTGCCAGCAACGGGTCGTCGGAGCCCTCGATGCCATTGGGCAGTACCAGCGGATCGTAGTTGATATCACGGCAGGCGCCGTCGAGTTGCGCACTGTCCCCCTCCACCACCAGGGTCCCGGCGTTCATCGTCTTGTGTTCGCCGGCCCAGGCCTTGGAGGCGTCACCGGTCGGGTCTGTCGGGTTGGCCAGGGTCAGCACCAGGTCCCAGCGCTGCGGCCCGCTGGCCAGTTTGTCGCTCAGATCCTGTTGCAGGTAATCCTTGGCATCTGGCGCGGGCGCGTCGCCCTTGGCGGCAGGCACCAGGCTCCAGCGAACGGCCTGGCGCTTACCCTGGGCATCGACCAGCACGAAGGCGTTGACGCTGTTGTAAGTCTCGGTCACGAAGCTGGCCGACGGCCTGGCGGTCTTGACCCAGGCCAGGAACGGCTGCGCCTCGGGATGCGCGGCAAAGAATGCCGGAGGCTTGGCCGGGTCCGGCTTGCCGGTTTTCGGGTCCGGTGCCGTGGCCTTCTGCAGGTCGACGAACGCCTGCACCGTGCCCACAGGGAACACCGGCATGCTGTTCATCCCGGTGCGCCACTGCTGACCGTCCGGCTGGGTGAATTGCACGGCGAAACTGCGGATCGGCGCTGCGCTGTCTGGCGAGTAAGGATTACCCGTGGGCAGGGCCAGCCGGCCAATTACCGGGGTTCGCCCGGCAGCGAACACCTGGGCCCTGGACAGCGTACTGGCCGCGCCGTTGCTTTCGAAATAACCAGCGACGCAAATGCCTTTGGGGTGGTTGCGGCGGTAGCCAGGGTGCACGCCGTTGTTGTGTTCGAACACATCGACCACTCGTGCAGGCGTCAGGCGCTGTGGGTCAAGGCTGCCGTTGACGTAGGCAAACGCCCCGGCTGCGATCACCAGGACCAGGCCGATACCGCCCAGGCGGGCGAGCTTCTCAGCGGTCGTCAACGGTGGTTTGCGAAGGTGTGGCGGTTCAGGCTCAATCATCGGTCACGCTCCGGGCCTCTGGCCTCTACGAATGACATGGGCGAATACGGTTCACAAGGTGTGACGCGGCGCCGGCGCAGTTATTCCAGCCATCGATTTTTATTTTTTGCGGGCAGGAATAATCTTGACGCTGCGGCGTCTTCCCTTGCATACGATCCGAAGCGGTCGAGCCCATCGACCTGGAAACCCTCCATGAATGATGTCGACGATCAACTACGCGAACTGCTGCCGCGCTTGCGCAGGTTCGCGGTTTCGCTGACCCGCGATTACAGCAGCGCCGACGATTTGGTGCAGGCCAGCCTGGAAAAGGCGCTATCAGCCTGGCCCGGCCGCCGCCCGGAAGGCGACCTGCGGGCCTGGCTGTTTTCGATTCTCTACCGACAGTTCGTGGACAATCACCGCCGTTCGCGACGTTATAGTCGCATGCTGGAGCTGTTTACCGGCGCCAGCGGCGAGGATCAACACGAACCCTCGGTGGAGCGGACCGTCGTCGCCCGGACCACCCTGCAGGCCTTCGAACGCCTGAACCCCGAACAACGCGCCCTGCTGCTCTGGGTGTCGGTCGAGGGCCTGAGCTACAAGGAAGTCGCCGGGATTCTTGAGGTCCCCGTGGGCACCGTCATGTCGCGTCTGTCTCGCGCACGTCAGGCACTGCGCCAGCTCAGCGAAGGCGAAATCACCACCCCTGCTTTGCGGATACTCAAATGATGACCTTGCCCCCCAGTGAACGAGACTTGCACGCCTACATCGACGGCAAGCTCGACGACGCCGACCGGCAAACCATGGACACCTGGCTTGCGGCCAATCCCGAGATCGCAAAACAGGTGCTGGCCTGGCAACTGGATGCGCAGAACCTGCGGGCCGGCCTGAGTGGTGACCTGCATCGGCCTGCCAATCCTGAGCTGGATCCGGCATTCATCCGTCAACGCATGCGCCGAAATCGCAGCCGGCATTTCGCCAGTGCCGCGCTGTTGCTGATCGCGGTGTCCATTGGCGGCCTGGCCGGCTGGCAGGCACGGGACATGACGCTGGCCAATTCCGTGCTGCCCATGGCCGATGCGGTGCAGGCCTACCGCATGTTCGCCGTCAACGACAACGTCGCCAGTGACTGGAACACCGGCAAGCCGAATAACGTGCAGGTCTGGTTGGACAAGAACTTCGCCCAGGCCAACCGTCTGCCGGATCTTGAATCGGCGGGCTTCAAGCCGGTGAGTGGGCGTCTGAGCAGCACCGAGCAAGGCGCTGCGGCGATGGTGGTATACAAGGACGCCCAGGGCCGCACGCTGAGCTTCTACATCCGTCCGCCCATCGAACAGCACCGCATGCTGCCCCGAGGTACGCGCCGTGACGGCGAGCTGCAGGCCGATTACTGGTCGGGGGGCGGTTACAATTATGCGATGGTCGGCCCGGCCGATGACCCGGCGGCGCAAGCGGCGCGACAGGCGTTGAAGCGGCCGATATGAGGGCGTCAAACCGATTGAACCACCCGTAGCAGTCCGGCTTGCCGGCGAGGCGGCCTTGAGATCGCCCCCGCGGGCAAGCCCGGCTGCTACGGGGATTGTGGGGTCAGCCACGTAGCAGTACGGCTTGCCGGCGGGGGCGGCCTCAAGATCGCCGACGCCGGCAAGCCGGACTGCTACGGACGGTGGGGCTTAGCCGTTCAACTTCTCGGGATCAGGCTGCAACAAGACCTTGTCCTGGATGCTGGCCAGGGTATCTTTCAACCGGGACGTACCGCGCCCAAGCTGTGCATCCTTGTCCTGCTGAATCGCCTGCTGCAATACATGCAGGAAGTTCTGGTTCTTCGAGGATTTGAGCGGTGTGGTGGTGTCCGATTCCAGATGCCCCATCACGTATCTGGAAATGCGCGTGGTCTGGCTGGCGGTCTGGGCCACCGAGGCATTGGTCAGCGCGCCCTTCTCGTAGCCGATGCTGGTCTTGCTGCTGGCCTGATCGTTGATCTGGTAATACAGATAGTTCTGCGAGGCGGGGTCCGTCGACAGGTCCAGCTTGTTCGCCCCCGGCAGCGGCTTGTGGTAACTGGCCACCAGCGAGGACTGCTGATCCTGCACGATGCTGCGGTTGAGCTGATCGCGGCCCTTGGACTGGGTGCTCTGGGACAGTTTGTAGGCGAAGGAGTCCAGCTCGCCGGGACGCGCCGGGTTGCCCTCCTTGCCCTTCTCGGTCACCGACGCACTGAAATCCCCAAGACCGGTGAGCAGGCCATGATCGGTTTGGGTCAGCTCGATGGAACTGACGGTCTGCGGCGTGGTGGCTGCGCGCGTGCCGGGGTAGTCGCTGTGCAATGTGGTGAAGGCATCCTGGAACATCGACAGTAATTGCGCATCGCCATCGCCGCGCTTGCGGGCCGCCTCGATCTGGCTGACGTAACCCTTGAGCGCCTTTTCCTGCTGGTTGGCGTCACCGATGATGGCGCTGTTCTTCAGGTCAACCGAGACGTCCAGATCCCCCGAGGCGCCACTCATGCGCACTGAACGGCCATCGGCGTCGGCATGCAGCTCCAGGGTCTGGATGCTTTTATCGTCAAGCTGGATGCGAGTTTTCAGGTCGACCGAAGAGAAAACGTTCGAATCGAACTTCGTCAACGCGTCCAGCTTCAGTTGCGGTGGTTTGGCCGTCAGGCCGTCGATGGCCGACTGGAACCCGTCGGACATCTTGCCCAGCGCTGCCTGCTCATCGGCGGTCAACTCGCCGCCGCTGACCTGCGCCTGCACCGCCAGCCCGTTGTCGGAGCTGGTCAGGGTCAGTTGCACCGTCTTGCCGCTGGCGGTCTTGAGGGTCAGGCTGATGCTGTTGTCGGCCGCGTTGCTGTGCAGTTTCGCCTGGGCGGCTGCCAGTTCGGCAGGTTCCAGTGCCTTGCCGGTGGATGAGCGGATCACCGATTGCGAGATGTTCTTGTTGGTCTCGGCCAGTTGCGCGAGCAAGGATGCGCCCAGGCCCTGAAAGCGGCTGGCGGCGCCTGAGCTGGCAAAGTTGCCGGTCATGTTCAGCGAGACCTTGTCCTGCTGGGTGTATTCCCAGGCGGGCGGCACGTCGGGATTGGCGATCAGGCCCCGCACCGTGTAGGTCTGGGCATCGGGCACGCGCGTGTTCTCACCCAGGGTCACGGTATCGGAGGTCGATGCACTGCTGACCGTCGTGGCGGCTGTGACACTGACCGCAGGCTCGTTGGCGGCTAGCTTGGCGACCACCTGGGGCTGGATCACCGAAACAGAAGAAATCGCTGACATGGCAGGTCCTTGCTCGAACAGAATGTTATTTTCCTGTCCGGTATGTCGGCACCTGCCACGGCAACTTGAGTCATTTGATGCAGACTCAGGCAAGACTGGCGGCGATCTCCTGCAGAATCGCCGGGTCGTCGATGGTCGCGGGGACGCTGTAATCCTCGCCATCAGCGATCTTGCGCAGCACCGCACGCAAGGTCTTGCCCGAGCGGGTCTTGGGCAGGCGCTTGACCACCACCACCCGGTTGAAGCACGCCAGCGCGCCGATACGCTCGCGCACCTGTGCCACCAGTTGCTGCCGTACCTCCGCGGCGTCCTGCTGCGTCCCGTCCTTGAGCACCACCAGCGCCAGCGGCACCTGGCCCTTGATCTCGTCGTGCACACCAATCACCGCACTTTCGGCGACGGCCGGATGCTGGCCGACCAGATCTTCCATCTCTCCGGTGGACAGCCGGTGGCCGGAGACGTTAATCACATCGTCGGTACGGCCCATGATGTACACCAGGCCATCAGCATCGACATAACCGCCATCGCCGGTGTTGTAGTAGCCCGGGAACGCTTGCAGGTAGGCCGACAGGTAACGGGCGTGATCGCCCCACAGGGTCTGGCTGCACCCCGGCGGCAACGGCAGCGCGATGACGATGGAACCCTGCTCGCCCGCAGGCAGCGGTTTGCCCTCTTCGTCCATGACCTGAACGGCGTAGCCCGGCACCGCACGATTGCTCGAACCGGGCCCGGCCACATGCCCTTCCAGGCCCAGGCAGGGCGCCGTCACCGGCCAGCCGGTTTCGGTCTGCCACCAGTGGTCGAGCACCGGTTTTCCGGTCAGGCGCTCCAGCCACTGGTGGGTGCTGGAATCCAGTTTTTCCCCGGCCAGAAACAGTTGTCGGATGGAACTCAGGTCGCGGCCCTTGAGCAGTTCACCCTGAGGATCTTCCTTGCGAATGGCACGCATGGCGGTCGGCGCGCAGAACAGCGCATTGACCCGGTACTGCTCGATGATTCGCCAATACGCGCCCGCATCCGGGGTACGCACTGGCTTGCCTTCGTAGAACACCGTGGTGCAGCCGGCCATCAGCGGTCCGTAGACGATCAGCGTATGCCCCACCACCCAGCCCACATCGGAAACACCCCACCAGACATCCCCCGCAGCCATGCCATAGACCTGATGCATGGTGTAGAGCATCGCCACCGCGTGCCCGCCGTTTTCCCGCACGATGCCCTTGGGTTTGCCCGTGGTGCCTGAGGTGTAGAGGATATACAGCGGGTCGGTGCTGGCCATCGGCACCGGATCGGCGGGCTTGGCCTCTTTCAACGCGGCCTGCCAGTCGAGGTCGCGACCCGGCAGCATTGTCGCCAGCGCTTGCGGGCGCTGCCACAACAGCACGTGTTCTGGCTGGTGCCTGGAAAGCTCCAGGGCCTTGTCCACCAGCGGCTTGTAGGCAATGACCCGGTCGAACTCCAGCCCGCAGGACGCCGTCAGCAACAGCCTGGGTTTCAGGTCATCGATGCGCAGCGCCAGCTCATGGGCCGCAAAGCCGCCAAAGACCACCGAATGCATCGCGCCAATGCGTGCGCAGGCCAGCATGGCCATCGCCGCCTGCGGCACCATGGGCATGTAGATGATGACGCCATCGCCCTTCTCGACACCCAGTTGACGCAACAGCCCCGCGAGCCCGGCGACTTCGGCGTGGAGTTGCCGGTAGGTATAGCTGGCATGCTGGCCGGTCACGGGTGAATCGTAGATCAGCGCCAGTTGCTCGCCGCGCCCCAGTTCGATCTGCCTGTCCAGCGCCAGATAGCAGCTGTTGAGCGAGCCGTCGGCGAACCAGCGATGGGTGCCATCGGGCACGGACTGCAAAATCTCTTGCGGCGCGCGATACCAGGCCACCTGCTGCGCCTGTTCGGCCCAATAGGCCGCAGGGTCCGTGATGGAACGGGAGTGATGCCGGTCGTAATGGGCTGCGTCAGGCGCGTGGCGCGGCGCGCCGTTCTGATGATTCATCCGTGGATCCCTGTGCTTGTTCTTGTAGAGAAAGAAGCTAGCAGAACCTCGAACGAATGCAGGGCCGGGCGCTAGGCCGTCCGTGGGCGCTCGGCCCGGCGCAGCAACAAGCCGCCCAGCGCCAGCAGCGCCAGTATCACCACCACCGAGCCGTAGACATTGGTGGTCACGATCAGCCCTTGAGTCTTGACCGCCAGCCCGGCGATCAGCGCGGGCACACAGAACGCCAGGTAGCTGAGCGCCAGAAAGGTCGACATCAGCCCTGCCCGTTCATGGGCGTGGGCCAGCGGCAGCAGCAGGCGAAGCGACCCGAGGAAACTGGCGCCGAAACCGATCCCGGCCACCACGGCGCCGGTGAAGAACAGCCAGAGCCAGCCCAGATTGACCGCCAGCAGCACTACTGCTACGCCTGCGGCGAGAAAACTGGTGCCGACCAGCAAGGCCAGGCGTGGTGCTTTCAAGCGCAGGTTCATGATCGAAACCGCGCCGCTGATGGTCAGCGCCGCCACCGCAAGCCCGCCGTTGACCACCGACACCGCCCCGGTGGCCGCCGCCAGCAGCGAAGGCGCCAGTGACAGGAAGAATCCGCCCAGCGCCCAGGCCGCGATGTCCGCCGGCAAGATCAGCAGCAAGGTGCTGCGTGCCTGGGGCGGAACGCGCATTGCAGGCTTCAGGGTTTTCAGCACGCCGGGCTGCGGCGTCACCGTTTCCGCCACGCGCCAGAGATACAGTGCCTGCCCGACGAAGGCTGCCAGCAGCAACCCATAGGCCAGCAGCATGGGCAACGGCGCATATTCCACCAGCACACTGGTGCCCAGCGCACCCACGGCCATGCCGAACATCGGCGTGATGCTGTTGACCAGCGGGCCCTGTGTCTGGTCGGTGTCCAGCATGGCTGCGGCCAAGGCGCTTGAAGCAATGCCGGTGGCGACACCTTGCACGACGCGGGCTGCGATCAGCCAGTTGACGTCACTGGCCAGGATAAACAGCCCCATCGAGGCGATTTCCAGCAACAGCGCCGCCAGAATCACCGGCCTGCGTCCCAGGTAGTCCGACAGCGAGCCGAACACCAGCAAAGTCGTCAGCAGGCTCAAGGCGTACACGGCGAACGCCAGCGTCAACAGCGCCGAGGAGAAGCCCCATGCCTGTTGATACACGTGATACAGCGGCGTCGGCGCACTGGACGCAGCGAAGAAACAGAGCATGACGAAGGCCAGATACATCAAGTGACCTTGTCGCGGGCTCCGACCATCGTTTGGCGGGTTCTGCAAAGAATCAGACACGGGTACACTCTCTCGAAAAAGCACGCATTAAAAGCTAATAATTTGCTTTAGTGAGTGTGCGAGCTAAATCCGCTTAAAGCAAATACTTTGTGTTAGGGTCCGCTTCATGGCTATCAAAGAAGGCATTCGCACCGGCGGACGTAGCGCCCGGGTGCAGACATCGATCCACGCCGCAGTGCGTGATCTGTTGCAGGAACTGGACCGCTCCGCCCTCAGCGTGCCGATGATCGCCGCGCGGGCGGGTGTCACGCCTTCGACCATCTATCGACGCTGGGGCGACCTGACCTCGCTGCTCGCCGACGCCGCCGTGGAGCGCCTGCGCCCTGACGAGCCGGTGGATTGCGGCAACCTGCGCGACGACCTGCGCACCTGGGTCGAGGTCTACCTGGAAGAAACCAGCTCCGCCCCAGGCCGGGAAATGATGCGCGATGTGGTGGGCAGCAGCGCCACCCTGTGCTCCGGCAAATGCCTGAACATGGTGCGTGACCAGTTGCAGATCATCATCGACCGCGCACAGGAACGCGGCGAGCGCAGCCCCGACGCCGATGAGCTGATCGATGCGGTGGTGGCGCCCATGGTCTACCGCATTCTCTACGCCGAATCGGCCCCGAGCCTCGAACGCATGTACCAGTTGCTGGACCGTTGCCTGGGCTGATCCCTGCGCCGTTAGCCACAGTGCCCGCCGACTCGCTATGATGGCGGGCCCTGAACCACGGCAGCCGTTACCATGCACACCCTTGAAGATCTGCGCGCCGGCAAACTGGCCGGTATCACGCGACTGGACCTCAGCTGTGGCCTGACGCACTTTCCCGATGAGATCTTCAGCCTCGCCGATTCGCTTCAGGTGCTGAATCTGAGCGGCAACCAGCTGACTGATCTGCCTGCGGACCTGCATCGGCTCGAACACCTGCAGATCATCTTCTGCTCGAACAATCCGTTTACCCGCCTGCCCGAAGCGCTGGGCCGGTGCGAGCAGCTGTTTTTCGTCGGGTTCAAATCCTGCCAGATCGTTGAAGTGTCACCCCGCGCGCTGCCGCCGCGCTTGCGCTCGCTGGTGCTGACCGACAACCGCATCGAGTCGCTTCCCGAGGAGCTCGGGCAATTCGAACACCTGCAAAAGCTGATGATAGCGGGCAACCGGCTGACCAGCCTGCCAGCCTCGCTGGCGTCGTGCGAACGGCTGGAACTGGTGCGCATCGCCGCCAACCGGATGCGCCAACTGCCCGACTGGCTGCTGAACATGCCTGCCCTGGCCTGGCTGGCGTTCGCGGGCAACCCGCTGCACGACGCCCATATCGAGGACCCCATCCGCCAGATTCCATGGTCGCAACTGACGCTGCACGACGTGCTCGGCGAAGGTGCCTCGGGGATCATTCATCGGGGCGAATGGCGGGATGATCAAGGCGTTCCACAGGACGTCGCGGTCAAATTGTACAAAGGCGACCTGACCAGCGACGGCTCGCCCCTCGACGAAATGGCCGCCTGCATCGCCGCCGGCCAGCACCCGGACCTGATTCCATTGCTGGGCCAGATCTGCGGCCATCCGCAGCAGGCACGGGGCCTGGTGATGGAACTGATTTCCCCGCGCTTCACCACCCTCGCCCGCCCGCCGAGCCTGCAATCCTGCACCCGCGACGTGTATAACGGCACCCGCATGACCCTGGCCACCGTCCAGCGAATGGCCACCGGCATCGCCTCGGTCTGCCGCCACCTGCACGCCCGAGGAATCAACCACGGCGACCTGTACGCCCACAACATCCTCTGGACCGAAAACGGTGAATGCCTGCTCGGGGATTTCGGCGCGGCCGCGTTTTATCCCGACCAGGAAACCGGACAGATGCTGGAACGCATTGAAGTAAGGGCATTCGGCATCCTGCTGGGCGAATGGCTGGAGCGTTGCGATGCCAGCGAAGAGCAGACAGCCCCGTTGCGAGCGTTGCAAGGGCGATGCGTACAACCAGACGTCATGGCCCGCCCGGATTTCGCCAGCGTCGAACAATCGATCCGAGAAAGCAAAACCCAACCGTAGCAGCACGGCTTGCCGGCGGGGACGATCTTACGGCCGCCGTCGCGGGCAAGCGCGCTCCTACAAGATCGGGGGCGATTTCGAGGACGCCCCCGCCGGCAAGCCGTGCTGCTACGGGGCGGTGTACAACCGAAGCTTTTGATCTTGATCTTCATACGCGATGGCACAGGCGCCGCAGAATGCGACGTCAAGGCGCCAGGCCGAGCGCAGGTGTCGTGGAGGGGGATGAGCGGCAGGGATGCCGCTAGCCGTGCGGGCCATGGACGGCGCTCAGATGGACGGGACGGCGTGCCCCCGGAGCGGCGCCGGAGTGAGGGAACCCGACGCAGTCGGGCCCAGCCAGGAGCAAATGGTTTGCCTACTTTCCCGAAAGAAAGTAGGTCGCCCGTAAGGGGCGAAACCCTAGGCCAAAACCACCGCGCCGACGGATATACCCACCGACATCAGAGTCGAGCACGCCGACGCGGAGCGTCAGGACAGCCGTTCCCACGCGGAGCGTGGGAACCATCAGCGGTGCAAAGCGCGGGCACAAAAAAACAGCTTACCCCGCCAACCCCACATAAACGTTCTGCACATCATCATGGCTATCGATCGCTTCCAGGAACGCCTCGACCTCAGCCATCTGCTCATCACTCAAACCCGACACCGGATTCTTCGGGCGATACCCGATCTTCGCCGACTCAACCGTAAACCCCTGCTCCGGCAGCGCCTTGCACACCGCATCCAGATCCGTGGTTTCGGTGTAGAACAGCGTCACACCCTCATCGCCCGCTTCAACATCCTGCGCACCCGCCTCGATGGCCGCTTCGTCAGCATCGGCATCAGCCTTCTCTGCAACAGCCTCGATCATGCCCAGGTGCTCGAAGTCCCAGGACACCGAACCCGCCGCCCCCAACTGGCCCTTGCGGAACAGCACGCGGATTTCGGCAACCGTGCGGTTGACGTTGTCAGTCAGGCACTCGACGATCACCGGCACCTGGTGCGGGGCAAAACCTTCGTAAGTGAGTTTTTCGAAGTGAACATGCTCGCCCAGCAGACCCGCGCCCTTCTTGATCGCGCGCTCCAGGGTTTCGCGGGGCATCGAGGCCTTCTTCGCCTGCTCGACCACCAGACGCAGACGCGAGTTCATGTCTGGGTCAGCGCCGGAACGGGCGGCAATCATGATTTCCTTGGACAGCTTGCCGAAAATCTTGCCTTTGGCGTTGGCTGCTGCTTCTTTGTGTTTGACCTTCCACTGTGCGCCCATGATTGCTCTCTTTGTTCCGGTGGCGATTGACCGTCAGGCTGGCCCGGCGTGGCGCGCCGGACGGTGACGATGAATGCTGAAAAGGTGATCGATAATCCTGCGCCGGTACAGATTGACGGCGCCCGGCGCATTTTATACGCGATCACGCCAGATGAAACCCCCGCCTGTGCCAGTCGATCAAACTGGGGCCGATAAGTTTCGCGGAAAACGACACTACAGCGCATCAGATATGCACACACGATCTGTAGGCCATTTCCGAAAATTTGCCAAGCGCCCTTTTGGCCTGTGGGTTTTCGTACCCTCTGCACCTCCAATTTTCAGGGCAGACAGCGGATGCACCACGACCAGCACGTGACAATGACTTTGGCCATCGCCGAAGGCCCGGGCGATCTGCAGGTCATCGGCATCAATGGTCATGAGCGGCTCAACCGGCCCTTTTGCTTCGATGTCGATCTGGTAAGCCGCGACCCGGCGCTGAACTGCATGGATCTGTTGCAGCGTGATGCCCGCCTGACCGTCGGGCCGGATGAAGCTGCCCACAACTCCTTTCATGGCCGGATCCAGGCCGCCCGACCTCTGTTTCAAGGCCCGGAACTGAGCCTCTATCGCCTGCGACTGATGCCCGATGTCGAGCGCCTTGCCAACCGGACCAGGCGCCAGGCCTGGAACGGCCTGACAGCCCCGCAGATCATCGAGCGCCTGCTACGCGATCACCAACTGGCAGACGACGCGTTTCGCTTCGACCGCCTGGTCGGCGAATACCCACCCCGGGAACACTGCGTGCAGTTCGACGAAACCGACCTGCATCTGCTGCAACGCCTGTGTGAAGAGGAAGGCATCGGTTTTCGTTTCGAACACCTGGCCGGCCGCCAGGTGCTGGTGTTTTCCGATGATCCGGCAGGCTTTCCCGAGTGGCCCGAGGCGGTTGAGGTCGAGCATCTGGCCGAACAATGGTCGATGCGCACCTGCTACAGCAGCCACGCCGCAGACTGCGACACGCCTCAAGGCCGGCATCAGCTCAGCGTGCGCACCCTTGAGCGGGTGCGCTGCGAACGCCGGGATATCATGGGCCGCAGCGCCCGCCCCTGGTTACGCAGCGGACAGGTGATCCGTGTCGCGGGTCACCCGGATGCGCTGTTCAACGATCAATGGCTGCTGACCGAGGTACGGCACCGGGCGCGGCAATTGGCGCCGCTGCGTGATGCGCGGGCGGAAAACATCATCGGGATTCTTCACGCCATGGCAACCGACGACATCGCCGCGACCTTTGGAAACGGCGACCACAACCCAAGGCACGCACTCGACCAGTCGCGTCTGCACAGCTACTCCAACGATTTTCGGGTGCTGCCGTGGACGATGCCGTTCCGCCCGTCCCTGGCGCATCCGAAACCGCTGGTGTCAGAAGTGCTGCTCGCCACACAGACCCACCCGCAAGCAGACCCGGCCGGACGAATCAGGATTCGCTACGACTGGCAGGCCGACCTGCCGGAAGGTGGCGAGGACAATTGGGCGCGGGTGGTCAGCAGCGCCGGGGTACTCGATGCCGGAGCACGGGTGCAGGTGAGCTTTTTCGAAGGCGACCCCGATCAGCCGCTGGTTTGCGGCAGCCCTGCCGACACAAGTCAGGCCACCCATCTGGCCCTCACGCTGCAAGTGGACGGCACTTCGCAGGCGCCCGTCGGGCCCGTGCTGCAACTGCGCGATGGCGAGCGGTTGCACATGGACAGCCCGGTCGCGATGTCGCTGCACAGCCCTCACGGGAGGTTATGCATTACCGAATCCGCGGTCGAGGCGATGGTGTTGCAGACTGAAGGCATGCATGACGAAGACTTTCCCCTGCATGACCTGCAGTTGATGCAACCCAACGACGACCAGCAGCCCCTCGCCCACTGTACCTGGTACATCGTGCGCATGGGTACGCCGGACCTGGGCCAACTGGCACGCCTGGCGCCCGGCGATATCCTGTTCGAAGGCAAGACGGACGCCCTGGGCTGGCTGGGACTCGGCCCGCAGGACCTTGTGCGGCTGAACCGACTGCAGCAGCGCCCGGAGAAACCGCTGTGGCTGGTCCATCCGGGTCACTGTCGTTCGCTGCGCAGCGTGCTGCGGCGCATTTGAAGCAAGGCTCAGCGGTGCTTGAAATCGGGCTCGCGCTTCTCGATGAACGCGGCCATGCCCTCTTTCTGGTCGGCACTGGCGAAGGCTGCATGGAACACCCGGCGTTCGAAGCGCACACCTTCGGTCAGGTTGACCTCGAACGCCCGATTGACGCTTTCCTTGACCATCATCGCCACCGGCAGCGATTTGCTGGCAATGCCATGGGCCACTTTCAGCGCCTCTTCAAGCAGTTGGTCCTGAGGCACGATACGCGCCACCAGCCCAGAGCGCTCCGCTTCGACGGCGTCGATCATGCGCCCGGTCAGGCACATTTCCATGGCCTTGGCCTTGCCTACCGCGCGGGTCAGGCGCTGGGTGCCGCCCATGCCGGGCAACACGCCCAGCTTGATTTCCGGCTGGCCGAACTTCGCGGTATCGGACGCCAGGATGAAGTCGCACATCAGCGCCAATTCGCAGCCGCCACCCAAGGCAAAACCCGACACCGCCGCGATGATCGGCTTGCGGCGATTCGCCACCCGGTCGCTTTCGCTGAACAGGTCGTCGAGGTAGATCTGCGGGTAGGTCAGCTCGGCCATTTCCTTGATGTCGGCACCGGCGGCAAACGCCTTGGCGGAACCGGTGAGGACGATGCAGCCGATGTCGCGGTTGCTTTCGAGTTCGTCCAGGGCGTGGTTCAGCTCGCTGATCAATTGTGCGTTTAGCGCATTCAGCGCCTGGGGGCGGTTGAGGGTGATCAGCGCAACGCGGCCTTGAATTTCTTTGAGGATCGTTGTGTAGCTCATGGGGTTTGTCCGTTTTGTTGTATGAGGTGGGTCGGTTCAGGGACGGCGGCGCGTTTGCGGACGTCCCCGCGGGCAAGCCCGGCTGCTACGGGGACAGTGTGCGCCCTCGTAGCAGTCCGGCTTGCCGGCGTCGGCGTCTCGGCGGGCTACACCAATTCCACGGCCATCGCCGTCGCCTCGCCACCGCCGATGCAGATGGCCGCGACGCCGCGCTGCAAACCGCGTTGTTTCAGGGCCGAGAGCAGGGTCACCAGAATCCGCGCACCCGACGCACCGATCGGATGGCCCAAGGCACATGCCCCGCCGTTGACGTTGACCTTTTCATGGGACAATTCGAGCTTGCTCATGGCCACCAGCGCCACCACGGCGAAGGCTTCGTTGATCTCGAACAGATCGACGTCGCTCAGCGTCCAGCCGGTCTTGCTCATGAGCTTTTCAATCGCACCAATCGGCGCAGTGGGAAACAGGCCCGGCTTGTTGGCGTAGGCCGCGTGGCCACGAATCACCGCCAAAGGCTGCAACCCGCGACGCCGGGCTTCGGACTGGCGCATCAGCACCAGTGCCGCAGCGCCGTCGGAAATCGAGCTGGAGTTGGCCGCTGTTACCGTGCCGCCCTGGCGGAATGCAGGCTTGAGGTCAGGGATCTTGTCCAGGCGGGCCTTGGGCGGTTGCTCATCCTGGGTGATGGTTTTCTGTTCCTTGCCGACGGTGACCTGCACCGGAACGATCTCGGCATCGAAGCGCCCTTCCTTGATCGCGTCCTGGGCCCGGGTCAGGGAGGCGATGGCAAAGGCGTCCTGTGCCTCACGGCTGAAGCTTTCGAAAGAGGCGCATTCCTCAGCGAATGTACCCATCAGCCGACCGCGTTCGTAGGCATCTTCCAGGCCGTCGAAAAACATGTGGTCGATGACCTTGCCGTGGCCCATGCGGTAGCCAGCACGGGCCTTGTCCAGCAGGTAGGGGGCGTTGGACATGCTCTCCATGCCTCCCGCGACCACCACCTCAGCGCTGCCCGCCAGCAACAGGTCGTGGCCCATGATGGCCGCCTGCATGCCCGAGCCGCACATCTTGTTCAGGGTGGTACACAGGGTGCCATTACCAAGACCGGCACCCAGCGCCGCCTGGCGCGCCGGCGCCTGACCGAGCCCTGCGGGGAGTACGCAACCGAACAGCACCTGTTCGACATCGGCGGCGCCCAAACCAGCCCGCTCGACGGCGGCACGAATGGCCACCGAGCCCAGTTGCGGCGCGGTCTGGCTGCTCAAGTCGCCTTGAAAACCGCCCATGGGCGTACGCACGGCGCTGACAATGACGACCGGGTCTTCGATCAGGGTCTGACGTGTGTTCAGTGACATGATGATTCCTCCTCGTTTAACGAGCCGCCATGCGCAAGGCGCCATCCAGGCGGATCACCTCGCCGTTGAGCATGGTGTTTTCGATGATGTGGCGCACCAGGGCTGCGTATTCCGCAGGCTTGCCCAGGCGTGGCGGGAACGGCACACCGGCGGACAGGCTTTCGCGCACTTGTTCGGTCATGCCGGCCATCATCGGCGTTTCGAAGATGCCGGGGGCGATGGTCATGACGCGGATGCCGTAGCGTGCCAGCTCCCGCGCGGCGGGCAGCGTCAGGCTGGCGATGGCGCCCTTGGACGCGGCGTAGGCGGCCTGGCCGATCTGGCCATCGAACGCCGCCACCGAGGCGGTGTTGATGATGACGCCGCGCTCCCCGCCTTCGTCGGCAGTGCCCTGGGCCATCGCCGCAGAGGCGAGACGCAGCAGGTTGAAACTGCCGATCAGGTTGACGTTGATGACCCGGCTGAAACTGGACAGCGCGTGGGGGCCTTCCTTGCCGAGGATTTTTTCTGCGCCGACGATGCCCGCGCAGTTCACCAGGCCGTTGACCTGGCCGAACTCGGCGAGGGTTTTGGCGACGGCAGCCTGGGCGGCGTTTTCATCGGTGATGTCTGTGACACTGGCCCGGGCGTTGCTCCCCAGTTTCTCGACCTGCGCCTCAAGGGCCTGGGCGTTGACGTCGACCAGCATCACGCTGGCGCCCGCCTCGACCAGCATCTGTGCCGTGGCCGCGCCGAGACCCGATGCACCGCCACTGACCAGAAATACCTTGCCTTGGATTTGCATGAGGGTGTCTTCCTTACACTTTTATTGTTGTGGCTTTGATGACTCAAACAGCGAAATACTCCGCCCCTGCGCTCGAATGGGCAATAGTCAAAGCGCGCATCCCTTGTGGCGGTTTTGGCCATCGAGGAATCGGGCGATTATCGAACGGATTGCTCCAGTGGCTGACATCGGGGGGTTCTACGAAATTAACTATCTGGTACATTTTGCTCAACAAGGGCGACCGCTCGCTGGAACGCCGAATAACAAGAGTGATTTTCCATGACCTCCACCGCTGCACGCCCTTCCATTCTCGCCGGCCTGATCGGCGCCGGTATCCAGGCTTCGCGCACGCCATCCCTGCACGAACATGAGGGCGATGCCCAGGGCATGCGCTATCTGTATCGCATCATTGATCTGGATGCACAGAAGCTCGACATAACGGCCCTGCCGGGGCTGATAGAGGGTGCTCAGCGCACGGGCTTCACCGGGTTGAACATCACCTATCCGTGCAAGCAGGCGGTGATTCCCCTGCTCGATGAGCTTTCCCCTGAGGCGCGCAGTATCGGCGCGGTCAATACCGTGGTGTTCCGGGACGGCAAGCGTGTAGGCCATAACACCGATTGCCTCGGGTTTGCCGAGGGGTTTCGCCGTGGTCTGGGTGACGTGGCTCGAGGCCGTGTGGTGCAGATGGGTGCCGGTGGCGCCGGGGCTGCGGTGGCCCATGCATTGCTCAGCGAAGGGGTTGAGCAATTGAGTATTTTCGAGGTGGACCCCAGCCGGGCGCAAAGCCTGGTGGACAACCTCAATGCGCATTTCGGACCGGGACGCGCGCGGGTCGGTCTGGACCTGGCCACGGCGGGGGCCGAGGCGGACGGTCTGGTCAACACCACGCCGGTGGGCATGAGCAAGCTGCCCGGCACCCCGGTGGCCGCCGCGTTGCTGCACGCCCGGCTGTGGGTGGCGGAGATCATCTATTTCCCGCTGCAGACGCAATTGCTCGCCGACGCCCGGGCGTTGGGTTGCCGCACGCTGGACGGGAGTACCATGGCGGTGTTTCAGGCGGTCAAGGCGTTCGAATTGTTCACCGGCAAAAAAGCCGATGCCACCCGGATGCAGGCGTTTTTCAATACGCTGAACATTCCGTAGCAGCACGGCTTGCCGGCGGGGGCGATCTCAAGTACGCCGTCGCGGGCAAGCGCGCTCCTACAGGGAGTGTTGGGGTCCATGCGGTCCGTAGCAGCACGGCTTGCCGGCGGGCGCGATCTTAAGTACGCCGTCGCGGGCAAGCGCGCTCCTACAGGGAATGTTGGTGTCCATGCGGTCCGTAGCAGCACGGCTTGCCGGCGGGAGCGATCTTGAGGACGCCCCCGCGGGCAAGCCCGGCTGCTACGACGATTTGTGTCGCCCACATGGTCCGGGGGGGCCATCAAGGCATCAGGTACCGCGTCACCGAATCGCTGATCATCGCCTTGTGCCGTGCGCGGGTGGCCTGGTCTTCCAGGTCGATCTGGAAGATTTCCGAGAACGTGTGGCGGTTGGACACGCGATAGAAACAGAACGAACTGATCAGCATATGCAGATCCACCGCCTGCACCCCCTGCCTGAACACCCCTTCCTTTTCCCCGCGTCGCAAGGTTTCGTCCAGCGCGTGCAAGACGTTCTGGCTCAATGCGCGAATGGTCGGCGACTGCTTGACGTTGTCGCCGTTGTGAATGTTCTCGATGCAGACGATGCGCACGAAATCGACATTGCGGTCGTGGTGATCGAAGGTGAATTCGACCAGGCGCTGGATCGCTTCCATGGGCTCGAGCACGTCAAGCTTGAGGCTGCTTTCGGTGTGGCGGATGTCGCCGTAGAGCTTTTCCAGCACCTCGGCGTACAGTTGTTCCTTGCTGTTGAAGTAGTAGTAGATCATCCGTTTGGATGTCTGCGTACGTTCAGCGATGGAGTCGACCCTGGCGCCTGAAAGGCCTTGGGCCACGAACTCGGCGACGGCAGCCTGGAGGATGCCGTCGCGGGTCTTTTCCGGATTGTTCTTGCGGCCCTTGCGTGGCGTCTCTACGGGCGCTTCTGCGAGGGTGTCGTCGACGTTTTTCATGCTTGGCTCACGACCACGGTGGAATCACCCCAGTATGAGCCGCATGCTCGCGTTACGGAAGCGGCATATGCCAGCTTGCCATCAGCCGGTCACAGCCGTGCCTGGCGCGTCGAGCCACTGCGGGACTTGGCCATGGCCGCCAGCCGCACCGCGACGTTGGCCGCGCCGTAGCCCACATAGTCATTCTTGCGTTGCAGGATCTCGAAGAAAAACCGCCCGTCGAATGCCTCGGTGTACACGTGAAACAGCTCGCCGCCATTGGCGTCGCGATCATAAAGGACGTTGTAATAGGCCAGTTCGCTGAGGAACTCGTCATCGAAATCGAAGCGGGCGGCCAGGTCGTCGTAATAGTTGAGCGGGATGTCCAGCAACTGCACCCCGGCCTCCTTGGCGCGGGCCACCTGGGCGAAGATGTCGTCGCAGGAAAACGCGATGTGGTGCACGCCCGATCCCCGGTAGCTGGACAGCGCGTGGGAAATTGCCGTGTTGCGGTTCTCCGAAATGTTCAACGGCAGGCGCACGGTGCTGCACTGGCTGCGCAGGGCCCGGCTCTTTACCAGGCCGTAGGGGTCAGGCAGCACCACTTCGTCGTCGGCTTCGAAATCCAGGATGCTCTTGTAGAACAGCACCCAGCTATCGAGGCTGTCGGCAGGCAGTGCCATGGCCATGTGGGCGATACGCTGCAACCCGCCTTCGACCGGCGCCGTGGCGCTGATATTGAAGTCGCTGTCGTAGATCGACTGGCCAGGCGCTGCCGGTTCGACCAGATAGATCAGGCTGCCATCGGGTGCGCGCACCGCAGGGATTTCCCGCTCGTTCGGCCCCACCAGGCCGCGATAGGGTTGGCCCTTGTACTGGCGCGCCCGCTCCAGCGCCGCGTCGCCGTTCTGCACGCGCAAGGCCGTGGCGCACAGCGACGGCCCGTGGGATTCGAAAAAACTGTGGGCGAAGGAATACGGCTCTGCGTTGAGCACGATCTTGATATCGCCCTGCCCCAGCAGGCTCACGGCCTTGGAGCGGTGCTGGCCGAGCCGCGCGAACCCGAGGTTTTCCAGCCAGCCGGCCAGGCGCGCACCTTGTGCATCATCGACAGCGAATTCGAGAAACTCGACGCCGTCATAGGTGCTGGCCGCAGGCGGTGCAAACAGCAGTTCCGGCTTGACCGGCTGCTGCTCTTTTTCCAGCAACAGGCGGGTCTTCTCTTCCAGGTACAGCAGCGAGCGCAGGCCGTCAGCGGCATTGGCCCGTGGCGGTGCAGCGCGGAAACCGTCGTTGAAGATCTCAAGGGACAGCGGGCCGGTGTAGCCGCTGCGCAGGATCGGCGCGAGGAAACCCGGAAGGTCGAACTCGCCTTGCCCCGGGAAGCAGCGGAAGTGGCGGCTCCATTCCAGCACGTCCATGGCCAGCAGCGGCGCATCGGCCATCTGCACAAAGAAGATCTTGTCACCGGGAATGTCGGCGATGGCGCCTGGATCGCCCTTCAGCGACAGGGTATGGAAGCTGTCGAGCAGCACGCCCAGCGCCGGGTGATCGACCTTGCGCACCAGGTTCCACACCTGTTGCCAGGTGTTCACATGGCGGCCCCAGGCAAGCGCCTCGTAACCCACCCGCAGGTTGCGGGCACCGGCGCGCTCGGCCAGCAGCGACAGGTCGTCCAGCAGGATGTTTTCTTCACCCACAGAGTCAGCGGCGGTGTTGCTGCACACCAGCACGAGGTCAGTGCCCAGTTCCTGCATCAGGTCGAATTTGCGCTCGGCGCGGTCGACGTTGCGCTGCAGGCGGTCGCGGCGGCAACCTTCGAAATCACGGAACGGCTGGAACAGGGTGATGGCGATCCCCAGGTCAGCACACATCTGGCGCACGTTGCGCGGGCTGCCGTCGTAATACAGAAGGTCGTTTTCGAAGATTTCGACGCCGTCAAACCCGGCGGCGGCAATGGCTTCGAGCTTTTCCGGCAGGGTTCCGCTCAAGGAAACGGTGGCAATCGAGCGCTGCATGTTCTGACTCCTGAATAAATGCACCTGACGGACAGTTCTTGTGGGGATGCTCAGGTGTCAAAGCGATTATTCTCTGGGTATTCTGTCACCGCAATTTAAATGTACGGACTGGTTAGTTTTGTGTTCGATAATCGCCCAAAAGCGTTCTGAGTCAATTGACGGTCATTGCCACGGCGCCCACCATCGACTGCACATTGTCGGACAAGGACACCGTTTCACCCGATGCTACTGGCCCAATGCCGCCCTGCATCGCTGTACTCAATACCCGAACCAGACCATAACAATTCCAAGACAGGTTACATGCTCATGCGCTCATACCCTGCTACGCCTGCGCCGGCCGCCGCCACTCCCGTGCACCCTCACGCCGGGATCGGCGAAAAGATCCGCGGCGCCCTCGCCGTCGGCAAGACCCGCTGGGGCATGCTCGCCCTGGTGTTCTGCGCCACCGCCCTGAACTACATCGACCGCGCCGCCCTGGGCGTGATGCAACCGGTCCTGGCCAAACAGATGAGCTGGACGGCCATGGACTACGCCAACATCAACTTCTGGTTCCAGGTCGGCTACGCCATCGGCTTCGTGCTGCAAGGCCGGTTCATCGACAAGGTGGGCGTCAAGCGCGCCTTCTTCCTGGCGGTGCTGCTCTGGAGCTTCGCCACCGGTGCCCATGGCCTGGCGACTTCAGCGGTCGGCTTCATGGTGTGTCGTTTCATCCTCGGCATGACGGAGGCGGCCAACTACCCGGCCTGCGTCAAGACCACACGGCTGTGGTTCCCCGCTGGCGAACGCGCCGTGGCGACCGGGATTTTCAACGCCGGCACCAACGTCGGCGCCATGGTCACTCCCGCCCTGCTGCCGCTTATTCTCAGTGTGTGGGGCTGGCAGGCGGCGTTCATCTGCATGGGCTCGCTCGGGCTGATGTGGGTCATCACCTGGCGCCTGAAGTACTTCAACCCTGAAGAACATCCGACTGTGCGTCAGAGCGAGCTGGACTACATCAATCAGGCCAGCGAACCTGAGCCGGTGGCCGAGAAGGTGCCGTTCTCGCGCATTCTGAAAATGCGCGGCACCTGGGCATTCGCCATTGCCTACGCCCTGACCGCACCGGTGTTCTGGTTCTACCTGTACTGGCTGCCGCCTTTCTTGAACCAGCAATACAACCTGGGCATCAGCGTGACGCAGATGGGCATTCCCCTGATGCTGATCTGGCTGACGGCCGACTTCGGCAGCATCGGCGGCGGCATCCTGTCCTCCTGGCTGATCGGTCGCGGCGTGCGCGCCACCACCTCGCGCCTGATCTCGATGCTGATCTTCGCCCTGACCATCATCAGCGTGGTGTTCGCCGCCAATGCCAGCGGGCTGTGGGTCGCGGTAGCTGCGATTGCCCTGGCTGTCGGCGCGCATCAGGCCTGGACCGCCAACATCTGGAGCCTGGTGATGGACTACACGCCCAAGCACATGATGAGCACGGTGTTTGGCTTCGGTGGGATGTGCGCGGCCATCGGCGGGATGTTCATGACACAGATCGTTGGCGCGGTGCTGACTGCGACGCACAACAATTATGCGGTGTTGTTTACCCTGATTCCTGCGATGTATTTCATTGCGCTGCTGTGGATGTATTTCATGGCGCCGCGCAAGGTTGAGGCGTAAGCGTAGCGGCAGGTTCGGATGCTGGGGGCGGTCTTGAGATCGCTCCCGCGGGCAAGCCCGGCTGCTACGTGTATGTCGTTGTTCACACGGTCCGTAGCAGCCCGGCCGGGCGGCGCTCCGCTTGCCGGCGGGGCGATCTTGAGGTCGCCTTCGCCGGCAAGTGCATTCCTGCGCCCTACCCGCCCTTCTTGCGCTGTTGCCATGCTGCCGCCAGGCCGCTGAGGCAGATGATCGCGATGCCCGCCTGTGCCGTGAGTGACGGCGCATGGTCGAACACGATGTAGCCCCACAACCCGGCGAACACGATCTGGCAATAGCTGAACGGCGCCAGGATCGCCGGCGCCGCGAAGCGAAACGCCTGGGTCAGCATCAGGTGCGCAACCATCCCGCAGGTCCCCAGGGCCAGCATGAACGGCAGGTGTTTCCACTCAGGTGACTGCCAGAAGAACGGCACGATCGCACTCATCAACAGCGTATTGAACAGCCCGGCGAAGAAGTTGCTGGTGGTCGGGCTGTCATGGGCAGCCACCAACCGGGTCAACAGCTGATAAAACGCGAAGCACAACGCCGACGCCAGCGGCAACAGCACCGCCGGGGTGAACAACTCGCCTCCCGGATGCACGATCACCATCACCCCGCTGAACCCCACCAGCACGGCGATCCATTGCCCTCCCGTCACGGTTTCCTTGAGCAGCGGCACCGACAGTGCCGTGACCAGCAACGGCGCAAGGAAGTTGACTGCGGTAGCCTCGGCAATCGGGATGTACATCAGGCCCGAGGTGAACAGCAGGCTCGTCCCCAACAGGCACATCGCGCGCAAGGCCTGCAGCAGCGGTTTTTTGGTACGCAACACGCGCAACCCCGCCGACGGCATGAAAATGCACGCCATCAGCCCCGTGTGCACCACATAGCGCACCCACACCACCATCATGATCGGGTAAATGCCGGAGAGGTACTTGGACAGGGTGTCGTGGGTGGAAAACAGGAATGTCGCCAGGACGATCAGCGCGATGCCCTTCAGAGGCTGGTTGACGCCGGAGAGCGGCGTGCTGGGGGTACTCATCAGCGTTCCTTTGGTCTTACCGGATTACGGGTGGCTCCGTTGCCTCTTCGAGCACTTGGATAGAGGCTCAAAGCATATAGAAGGCGTTGTCAGATAACCAAAGAAACATCGCAGATTCTGCGTATTTCTCTCATCAGATGACGTGCCTTACTGCGTCCGTGGCGCAACTGCCCGGCAAGCATAATCCCTTCATGCAAACGCTTATGAATCACAATGTACTAACCGGTTAATTAACGTTCGATAATCGCCCAAAACCCGCTTGGGCCAATTGAACGGCCTTGGCCGCCCTCGCACCATGGACCTCAGTTTCGCGTTGCCAATAACTACAAAAAAGGTCTATTCGATGCACAACAAGTCCCTTGTTCCCAGCACGCTGTCCGCTGCAATCGCCCTCACTTCCATGGCCTGCCAGGCCCAGGGATTCGCCGAGGATGCGAAGGTCGGGCTGAACCTGCGCAATTTCTTCATCAACCGCAATTTCGTCGATCCGGCCAACGCCCAGAGCGGCGCGCAGGAATGGACGCAGAACTTCATCCTCGACGCACGCTCCGGCTACACCCCGGGCACGGTAGGATTTGGCCTGGACGCGCTGGGGCTTTACTCGGTCAAGCTCGACGGCGGCAAGGGTTCCGGCGGCACGCAACTGTTGCCGATCCACGACGATGGTCGCCCTGCCGATGACTTCGGAAGGCTGGCCGTGGCAGCCAAGGCGAAAGTCTCCAATACCGAATTGAAAGTCGGCGAATGGATGCCGGTGCTGCCCATCCTGCGCTCGGATGACGGGCGATCACTGCCGCAGACCTTCCGTGGCGGGCAGATCACCTCCAGAGAACTCACCGGGCTGACCCTGAGCGCAGGCCAGTTCCGCGGCAACAGTCCACGCAACGACGCGAGCATGGAAGACATGTCCATGACCGGCAAGGCGGCGTTCACCTCGGACCGCTTCAACTTTGGCGGCGCCGAGTACAGCTTCAATGACAAGCACACCCAGGTGGGGCTCTGGTATGCGCAACTGGAAGACATCTACCAGCAGAAGTACCTCAACCTGATTCACAGCCAGGCGCTCGGCCCGTGGACGCTGGGGGCCAATCTTGGGTATTTCACCGGTGAGGAAGATGGCAGCGCGCGGGCCGGCGATCTGGATAACCGCACCTGGTCGGCGCTGCTGTCGGCGCGGTATCAGGGCAGCACATTTTACCTGGGCCTGCAGAAGGTCAGCGGCGACAACGCCTGGATGCGGGTCAACGGCACCAGCGGCGGCACCCTGGCCAACGACAGCTACAACTCAAGTTTCGATAACGCGCGGGAACGTTCGTGGCAGGTTCGCCATGACTTCGACTTCGCCACCCTTGGCGTGCCAGGCCTGACCCTGATGAACCGCTACATCAAGGGCGATAACGTGCACAGTGGCAGTGTGACGGATGGCGAGGAATGGGCGCGGGAATCGGAGCTGGCCTACGTGATCCAGGCCGGGACGTTCAAGAGCCTGTCGGTGCGCTGGCGCAATTCCACCATGCGCCGGGATTTCAGCAGCAATCAGTTCGATGAGAACCGGTTGATCGTGAGTTATCCGATTTCGATTTTGTAAACACAGAACGTCGGCGCCCACGGTACTCACCTGTAGGAGCGCGCTTGCCCGCGACGGCGATTCGCCTGAGACGAATCCGGTGCCTGACACGGCGCCATCGCGGGCAAGCGCGCTCCTACAGGAATCCGGGGGTGTTGGCGATATTTGCGTTCACCCCGGGTTATTCGGCGTGATGCAGCGACTCCACACCCAACTCGTTCCACACCTCTTCGGCCAAATGAAAGGTCGCGTTGGCCGCCGGAATGCCGCAGTAGATCGCGCTCTGCATCAGCACTTCCTTGATCTCGTCGCGGGTCACGCCGTTATTCTTCGCAGCGCGCAGGTGCAGGCGCAGTTCGCCTTCGCGGTTCATGCCGATCAGCATGGCGATGGTGATCAGGCTGCGGGTGTGGCGCGAGAGGCCCGGCCGGGTCCAGATGTCGCCCCAGGCATGGCGGGTGATCATCTCCTGAAACTCGCCATTGAAAGGCGTCAGTTTCTCCAGGCTGCGGTCCACATGGGCATCGCCCAGCACTTCACGGCGAACTTTCATGCCCGCCTCGTAACGTTGTTTTTCGTCCATTTCTGATCCATTCACTCTTGAAGGAAATTGAAAGCCTGATGCTCGGCGACTGCACGTTCCACCCAGCGCCTGGACTGCCCCAGGTACTGTGACGGATCGAGCAGGTTGTCCAGCGCCTGGGCCGAAAGCTCGGCGCCGATGGCCGGTTCCTCGCCCAGTACCTCACGCAGATGCCTGCCCTGTTCCACTGCACGCCGGCAGCACTGTTCGATCAGGTGATGCGCCGCATCACGGCCGATTCGCTGCGCCAGCGCGATGCTCACCGCTTCCGCCAGTACCAGCCCTTGAGTCAAATCCAGATTGCGCAGCATGCGTGGCGCGTCCACCTCAAGGCCGGGAATCACCGCCAGCGCCTGCTGCAATGACCCCGACACCACGCAGCACAACTGCGGCAAGGTTTCCCACTCGGCATGCCACAGCCCAAGACTGCGTTCGTGTTCCTGGGCCATGGCGCTGAACATCGTCGCCACCAGCCCTGGGGCACGGGTCGCGGCACCGATCATTACCGCCGCGCCCACTGGATTGCGTTTGTGCGGCATGGTCGATGAACCGCCCTTGCCTGCCGCCGCCGGTTCGAACACTTCACCAGCCTCGGTCTGCATCATCAGGCTGATGTCGCGGCCGATCTTGCCGAGGGTGCCGGCCACCAGGCCCAGGAAACTGGCGAACTCCACCAGACGGTCGCGATGGGTGTGCCAGGGTTGGTCCGGCAGCGTGAGTTCGAGCTCCCGGGCCAGCGCCTCGGCCACCGGAAAAGCCATCTCGCCCAGCGCCGCGAGGCTGCCCGACGCGCCGCCGAATTGCAGGCTGAGCAAACGCGGTTTCAGTTCACCGAGGCGCTGACGATGACGGGTGATCGCCCCCAGCCAACCGGCGATCTTCGCACCCAGGGTCACGGGCGTAGCCTGCTGCAGCCAGGTGCGCCCGGCCATCGGTACGTCGGCGTGGCGCCGGGCCTGTTGCGCAAGCCCATCGCCCAGCAGCGCCAGGTCGCGCTCCAGCAAGGCCACGGCTTTGCGCAGTTGCAGCACCAGGCCGGTGTCCATCACGTCCTGGCTGGTGGCGCCCATGTGTACGTAACGTTCGGCGGTTTCGCTGGCGGTCGCGATTTGCCGGCCCAGCGCCTTGACCAGCGGAATGGCCGAGTTGCCCGCGCTGCCGATGGCCACGGCCAGCGCATCGAAGTCATACAGCGAGGCATCGCAAGCGGCCTCGATATCACTGACCACACTGGCCGGAATCGCGCCCACGCAAGCTTCGGCTCGAGCCAGGGCGGCCTCGAAATCCAGCATGCCCTGCACGCGGCCCTGATCGGAAAAGACCTGCCCCATGGCATCTTGGGTGAAATAGCGGTCGAAAAGTTGATTGCCCGGTCTGTTCAACGGAGTGCTCCTGACGGCTTGTGCATCCTGTTCATCGGGTTTCGATCAGAAATCGAAGAACACGGTTTCATTTTCGCCCTGCACACGGATGTCGAAACGATAGGCGACCTTGCCTTCCACGGTGCAGCGTTTGGCGATCAGGGTCTGGCGCCGCTGTGGCTGCTCGATCAGGTTGAGCACGGGATCGACGGCGTTGCTCTGGGCCTCGTCATCGAAGTACAGCCGGGTGTGCAGGTGAATGTTGATGCCACGGGCGAACAGCGAGACGTTGACATGGGGCGCCATGGGCACACCAGCAGCATTGCGCACCACGCCCGGCTTGACGGTGTTGACCAGCCACTCGCCCTCATCAAGGGTCGCGGTACGGCCAAAGCTGTTGAACGGCTTGCCGAGGTCATAATCGGTGTCGTATTCCCCGTCGGCGTTGGCCTGCCACAGCTCCAGGAAGGAGTCGCGGATCAGGTGGCCATTACCGTCATAGACATGGCCCAGCAACACAATGTGCTCGCCCGGCGCGCCTGGCCTTGCCATCTCATTCCAGATTTCCTGCTCACGGGCCGGGTTGCCGGCGGCTTCCAGCGCAAGGCCGATGTGCACATAGGGGCCGGCCGTCTGCGAAGGGGTTTCCGACAGAATTTGAACGGGCATGGTCTTCGCTCCTCAGACGTTCTCGAAGTGGGTCTTGCGCTGGCCGCGCAACACGATGTCAAAGCGGTACGCCAGGCAATCCATGGGATTGGCCATGCTCATGTCCAGCTTTGCGATCAGGCTCTGCACGGCGTCCGGGTTGGCGATGGACTTGACGATCGGGCACAGCGGGATCAGCGGATCGCCTTCGAAATACAGCTGTGTGATCAGCCTGGTGGAGATCGACGGGCCACTGATGGAAAAGTGGATATGCGCCGGGCGCCAGTCATTGGGGCCGTTGCGCCACGGGTACGGACCAGGCTTGACGGTGCGGAAGCTGTAGTTGCCGTCACGGTCGGTCAGGCAGCGGCCCACGCCGCCGAAGTTTGGGTCCAGCGGTGCGAGGTAGGCGTCTTTCTTGTGGCGATAGCGGCCGCCCGCGTTGGCCTGCCACATCTCGACCAGGGTGTGCGGCACCGGCTTGCCGTATTGATCGATGACCCGGCCCGCCACGATGATGCGCTCGCCAACAGGCAGGCCGCCGTTGTTGAAGTTGAGCAGCAAGTCGGCGTCGTGACGACCGAATTGCAGATGGGTGAAGTCCGGGCCGCTGGTTTCGGAAACCGATTGCGGGATGCTCACCAGCGCCTGGCGCGGCGAACGCAGGATCGAGGTCTTGTAATCAGGGGTCAGGGCCTTGGGGTGCCAATTACGGTCGCGAATGGCGAAGCGGCTGTCGTGGGCGTCAGACATGCCAGTCTCCTGTTCTAGTTATTGGAGGTTGGCGCCTGCGATGCACAACAGCAGGCGATGGCGCAGTGTCCCGCGCTATCGCCTATGGCAAAACTGAAATAAACACTCTGATCCATAACCAAATGGTTATGGATAAAGGCCCTCACGGTAGGCCTGCCCCACTTCCCTGAGCGTGTCGACGCACCACTGCGCGGCGATTGGCAACGGCAAGGCCGGGTTGCTGCACAGGCCCACCGAGCCGCCGGGTTCGCGAATTCCCAGCTCAAGCTCGGCCAGTTCGCCGCGGGTCAGGTCCTGGCGCACCGCATCGAAAGGGGCGATCCACACCGCATCGCTGCATTGCACGTAACGACGGCTGAGGGTCAGGGACAAAGTTTCCAGACGCTGGCGTGGCGGGCTAATGCCATGCTGGACAAACAGGCTGTCGGCGAACTTGCGAATGGTGGTGCCCGCCAGCGGCAGCACCAGCGGGAAGTCTTCCAGGGAAGCGCGATGTTCACTTGCGGCCAGCAACGGATGGCCGTCGCGTACTACAAGCGTCATCGATTCGCTGTACAGGTGCTCGAAACTCAGGCCCAGGATCTGCGGGCTGTCGGTCATGCGCCCGACCACCAGATCCAGTTCACCCAGGCGCAGTTGCGACAGCAGGTAGGCACTGGGCCCGGTGGCCACGCTGACCACCAGCGCCGGGTGCCGCTCATGCAGGCGCCGGATCACCTCGGGCACCAGCAAGCTTTCCACGGTGGACAGCACACCCAGGCGCACCGCGACCGGCTCGTGCTCGCCGGAACGCAGGCTGTTCACACCCTCACGCAGCGCCTGCACGCTGGGGCCCGCGTAGCGCATGAACGCCACCCCGGCTTCGGTCAACGCCGCTCCGCTCTTGCTGCGCACGAACAGGCTCGCGGACAGCAGGGTTTCCAGCTCCTTGAGCGTCTTGGACAACGCCGGCTGGCTGATGGCGAGCTTGTCCGAAGCCTTGGCCAGGCTGCCTTGGCGTGCGACTTCGAGAAAGCACAGCAAGTGGCGGAATTTGATGCGGGTGTCGATGTTCACTTCGATGAGCCTTGGAATGAGCTTGGGGTGCCGCACTGGGTGCTTTTGATTCTGCCCGAAGGGCGTAGGAGCTGGCTTGTCCTGCGATCTGCCGCGAAGCGGCGGTAAACCCTGAATGCACGGTCTGCCTGACACGCCCAAGGTGCCTGATTTTACTGCTGCTGCGCAGCAGATCGCAGGACAAGCCAGCTCCTACGGCCTGCGGCCAGAAACGAGATCGGTGTACGGCCAGACACCGAGAGCCGTTTATGGCCAGAAGCGAGATCGGTGTACGGCCAGACACCGAGAGCCGCTCATGGCCAGTAGCGAGATCGGCGTACGGACAGATGCCGATATCAGCCTACGCCACTGGCACGGTAAAGCGGAATTCGCTGCCCACGCCCAACTCGCTGCTGGCCACCAGTTCGCCGCCGTGGGCCTTGACGATGCCCTGGGAGATGTACAGCCCAAGCCCGGTGCCGCTGGGGTTGCCTTCGCGGATGCGCCAGTAGCGCTCGAACACGTGGGGCAACTGGTCGGGGGCGATGCCGGCGCCGGAGTCGTTGATACGGATCTCGACGAACTCGCCCTGCACCGTCGCCACCACGCTGATCCGGCCTTCCTTGGGAGTGAACTTGATGGCGTTGCCCACCAGGTTCGACACCACCTGGAACATGCGCTCGGTGTCGGCCATGATCCTGAGGCCCGGCTCGCTGGTGAAGGACAGCTCAATGAACTTGTTCACCGCCATCGGCGCCAAGAGCGACCAGGCGTCCTCGAAGAACTGCGACAGGTCCACGGGCTGCGGCGAAATCGAATAGCGTCCGGCCTCGATTTTCGAGGTGTCGAGCAGGTCTTCCAGCAGGTTGGTCATGCGTGCCGTCGCCCGTTGCAGGGTGTCGATGGCCGAGTTCAGACGCTTGGAAGACGGACTCACGTCAGCGGCGATCACCCGCTGCATCATGCCGCACTGCATGACGATGGCGGTCAGCGGGCTGCGCAGGTCGTGGGACACCACGGCCACCAGCTCATCGCGGGCGCGCACGGCGTCTTTTTCGCGCAGCACCTGACGCGCCAGATCCGCCTCCAGCGCCGAGCGCCGCAGATCGGACACCGCGTAGACCTCGCCCACGCTCCAGGCCCTGGCGGTCGCATCGACCTGCTGCTTCCACGCCTCGAATGATTCACGCGGCTGCAAGCGATTGGCGACCACCCGCTTTGACGCATCGGGGTTGCCGCTCCACTTCACGCTGCCCTTCACTTCCGGGCGAAACCACATCACCGCGTTCTCGACAGGCTTGGGCAGGCTGAAGGCCAACAGACCGCTGGCGATGGCCGGATAGTCGGCGGCAGCAGGGAATTCACGGCTCAGGTTCGCGGTTTCGATCACCGGACCCGGCTGCGCCTGCACCCATTGCCCCAGCGCCTTGACCTGCTCGGCGGTCGGGCACTGGCCGATCAGGTGCATTTGGTCTTCGATCAGCACCGCCGCCCCTTCGGCGTCGGCCAGGGCGAGCAGATCCTGGGCGTGGTCGATCAAGCCCTGATAGACGTCGCCTTCGACCTCGCCCATCGCCTGGGCCAAAGATTTCAACAGGCTGCCCTTGGCCTCGCGCTGGCGCTGGGCTTGCACTTCCTCCAGCGCGCTGATCTGCATCGACAGCACCTGGCCGATGGTCTGACAGGCGGCGCGCAAGCGGTGAGGCACGCGCAGGGGCTGACGATTGCCGCAACTGATCAGGCCCCACAGCCGGTCATCCTTGAGCAGGGAAATACTCATGGACGAGCGCACGCCCATGTTGCGGATGTACTGGCAGTGGATCGGCGAAACGCTGCGCAGCACGGCAAAACTCATGTCCAGCGGCTGGCCGTTGTCGGGGCGCAGCGCAGGCAGCATCGGCACCGGCACATAGGTTGCGTCGGGGATGATCCGCAGCCAGTTCAGGCGATACAGCTCGCGGGCCTGTTGCGGAATGTCGCTGGCGGGGAAAAACAGGCCCTGATAGGCGTCCAGATCAGGGGTCGCGGACTCGGCGATGACCTGGCCGTGGCCTTCTTCCTCAAAGCGGTAGATCAGTACCCGGTCATAACCGGTCAGCGCGCGAATTTCGTTGACGCTGATCTCATACAACTCGGCCAGGGACCTGGCCGTTTGCAGGCGACGCAGGGTCCGGGTCAGGTGCCGGTCCAGAGTGCCGTCAGCCTCCTGGACCGCTTCAAGTTCGAGAAACAGCAGGCCGTCGTGGCGATGCAGCAAGCCGTCGAATGCACGCCCGGCAAAGGTCAGCGACAGCGGGTCGAGGTCTTCCAGCGAGCCGCTGGCCAATGCCTGACGCACACAGGCGAACGCCTCCTCACCCAGCCAACGGGCCAAGGGCTGGCCTGCGGCGGCGCCATCGGCACCCAGCAGTGCCTGGGCATTGGCACTGGCCTGCTGCACGATCCAGCTCGACTCATCGACCGTCAGCAACGCGCCATGGGGCTGGATGGCACCCGGAATGCGAATGGGCTCATCGGCGCAGGTCTGCAACAACGCTTCCAGCTTGTGTTCGTTGGCAATCGTCATTGCAGCACTCCCTGGCGGTCCAGCCATTGGGCGAAACAGGCGAAGGTCGCGCACGCGGCGTCAGCGACCTGTGGGTTATGGTCAGGATGATCGAACTCGGCCAGGCGTTGCAGAAAGGTCTTCCACAGCCGACCGGTATCGCGGCCATAGACGTCGAGAAACTCACCGCCGCTGTCGGCATCGATCCCCAACCGCTGCGCGATGATCCGCCGCAACACCTGGCCGCCCAGCGTGGCGCCTTCCATCACGTACAGGATGCCGAACAGATCCGCAGGGCCGTTGAGCTGCGGCAAGTCGCGGCACAGCGGCAAGGCCTGAATCTGCGCATGGCTCAGACCCAGTGCGTGCAGATCCTTGAGCAGTGCGGGAACCTTGTGGCGCTCAGGGTCGGCGTGGGGCCCTGCAAAACCCTCGATGAGCTGCTGCAAGGGCGCATGAAAGCCGTAGTAAGCCTGGATGATGCGCCGGTAGGTCGGCAGGTCGAGATCGGGGTGGGTCAGGGGCAGCCGGGCTTCCAGCGCCCTGTGCTGCTCGGCTGTCGCTGCACGCAGCAGCTGCAGGACCGGTGGGACAGTGCTTGCGCACCTTGTGGGTTGTAACTCGGGGATGGTTTCAACCAAGCGCGGCAACGTCCGAAAAAAGTTGGGAATCCTTGGAGTGTAAAGACAGCCGTGGGTTCAAGGCAAAGAAAAGCACGCACGCCCCAGGCATGTCAGGGGCGTGCGTCAGTCAAAGGGCCACACGATGGAGGCCCGGGCATCAGAAGATGTAGTCGGTGGTCAGGAAGCTCGACTCGCGATTGTGGATGATGTCGCTGACCAGCGCCTTGTTGCTCTCCTGGAACTTGGTCGCCACCAGCGTGCGGATCGAAAACACCCGCAGGGCGTCGTGCACCGAGAGCGTGCCCTCGGCCGAGTTCTTGCGGCCGTTGAACGGGAAGCTGTCCGGGCCGCGCTGGCACTGGGCGTTGATGTTGATCCGGCCCACCTGATTGGCGAAGGCATCGACCAGACGCCCGACCTGCTTGGAGTCGTTGCCGAAGATGCTCAGTTGCTGACCGAAGTCGGAGTCGAGCACGTATTCGATCACCGTTTCCAGGTCCCGGTACGCCACCACCGGCACCACGGGACCGAACTGCTCCTCGTGGTAGACGCGCATGTCCGGGGTCACCGGGTACAGCACCGCCGGGTAGAAGAACTGCCCGTGGGTGGTGCCGCCGCCTTCGTTGACGACCTTGGCGCCCTTGCTCACGGCGTCATCGACCAGGCCTTGCAGGTAGTCGGTCTTGCCTGGCTCAGGCAACGGGGTCAGGGCTACGCCCGGCTCCCACGGCATTCCGGGTTTGAGCTGGGCGAGTTTTTCCTCGAATTTCTCCAGGAAACTGCCGACCACGTTTTCGTGCACGAACATGATCTTCAGCGCGGTGCAGCGCTGACCGTTGAAAGACAGGGAGCCGGTGATGGCTTCGCTGACCGCGTTGTCCAGGTTGACATCCGGCAGCACGATCCCCGGGTTCTTCGCGTCCAGGCCCAGTGCGGCGCGCAAGCGATGCGGCTTGGGGTGCAGCTTTTTCAGGGCACTGGCGGCCTTGTTGGTACCGATGAAGGCAAACACGTCGATCTTGCCGCTGGCCATCAGGGCGCTGACGGTCTCGCGGCCGCTGCCGTAGATCACGTTGATGACACCGGCCGGGAAGCTGTCGCGGAAGGCTTCCAGCAGCGGGCGAATCAGCAGCACGCCGAACTTGGCCGGCTTGAATACCACGGTGTTGCCCATGATCAGTGCCGGGATCAGCGTGGTGAAGGTTTCGTTCAGCGGGTAGTTGTAGGGGCCCATGCACAGGGTCACGCCCAGTGGCACGCGGCGGATCTGGCCCAGGGTGTCCTGTTCCAGTTCGAAACGGCTGGAGCGACGATCCAGCTCCTTGAGCGCACCGATGGTGTCGACGATGTAGTCGCATGTACGGTCGAATTCTTTCTGCGAATCCTTGAGGTTCTTGCCGATCTCCCACATCAGCAAGGTGACGACTGCGTCGCGCTGTTCGCGCATCAGCTTGAGAAAGGTCTCGACGTGGCGAATGCGGTCAACCACGCGCATCGTCGGCCAGGCGCCCTGCCCCCGGTCATAGGCCTTGACCGCTGCATCCAGCGCAGTCATCGCGGTGTCGGCGTCCATCAACGGAGTACTGCCCAGCACGACGCCTTCAAGGCCCGCGTCGGTCTTCAGCGATACGGGGCTGAGCACCGGCGCCAGCGGCCCTTGCCACTGACGCAGTTCGCCATTGACCAGGTACTCGCGCTGCTCGATGGCGGGGCCTGCACGGAACTGCTCGGGGATTTCATCGGCGCGGGGATACAGGTTGTCCAGGCGGTTTTGCAGGGTCATTTCTCTTTACCTCTTCCAATCGGTAACGTGCTGAGCACACTACGCCACAGGTGGGGAAGAATGAAAAGAGTTACTGCAAATGTCACGATCGGGTGACATGAAAGGATTCAGCAATCGCCTCAGGCCGTTGCCGTCTGATTGCGCCCCTGAGACTTGGCGCGGAACATCGCCTTGTCCGCCTCGTTGAGCAACGCGGTCAGGCTACGGTCATCGGCCCCCATGGCCGCAACACCGAGGCTTGCGGTAATCCCGCCCACCTGTTCACAGCTGACCTGGGTCACCGCCTGACGCAGGCGTTCGGCGGTTTGCCGGGCGATGTCCAGCGAGGCGTCGGTGAGCAGAATGGCGAACTCCTCGCCTCCCAGCCGGCCGCAGATATCCACCTCGCGGGTCGACTCGCGGATCACCCGGCCTATCTCCCGCAACGCCTGATCCCCGGCCTGATGACCGAAGGAATCGTTGATGCGCTTGAAGTGGTCGATGTCCAGCATCAGGACCGCCAGTGGCTGGTGATTGCGCTTGCAGCGTTCGTAGATCAGCGCAGCCTCGTGGAAGAACGCGCGGCGGTTCTTCAGCCCCGTGAGTTCGTCGGTCTGGGCGGCGTGGGTGGCGAGTTTGTGGGCGTATTCCATCTCCCGGGTCAGGCGGAACGCGGTTTCCATGGCCTCCGAGAGTTTGCGCGTTGCGCTGATGACGAACGAGGCGAACACCAGCGAGGCGACCGCCATGCCGATCTGCGTGGCGTCCGGCTGGACCAGCAGCCAGAAGGTACAGGGCAGCAACACAAGGCCGATGGAGGCGATGGTCATGGCGCGAAACGCCGAGTAGCACGACACCGCGCTGACCGACATGCCCACCGCGAACAGCAGCACAAGCGTGCGGGTCAGCAGGTCGCCGCTGCACATCAACGCCAGCGCCCCAGCGCCCCAGATCGCGGCCGTCAGCACCAGGGTCAGCCAGTACTTGCGCTCCCAGCGTTCCGGGGTCCGGGTATCTGCGCAGCTTCGGAAATAGCCGAGCAACAGCACGATGCGCAGCAGGGTCGCCGCACCCAGCACGCTCAGCCAGAGGATGACCACAACAGGATCAACCCGCTGCCAGCACAGCCAACTGAGCATCAGGGCGCCGAGGAAACTGCCGGTGACCGAGAAAAAGGTTTGCCGGAACAGCAACTGCAAACGATCGGTCCGCACTTGCGCCCGGATCTGCACATCGCGTTCGAGTTGAAACTCATTGGGGTGCATCGGATCCCGCCTGTCCATGCCACGCTGACCGGCGGATTGTGGCACCCGGCCATGACGGTATTCAACATGGATCGCTGCAATTGGCGAGAAAAGCCTCGCCGACCTTTTGTCGACGAGGCCCGTAGGAGCGCGCTTGCCCGCGACGGCGATGGGTCATCCGATACCAAGGTGTCTGGCCCGACGCTGTCGCGGGCAAGCGCGCTCCTACAGAATCCGCAAGGCCGCACCCGTCGGCAGCACGAACCGCTGATAAAACTCTTCAACCGCCAGGTTCTTGTCCTTGGCCTCGAACATGATGTCGAACCTGTCCAGAAACTGCCGTGCGTAGCCGTTGGTCCAGTCGTTCCACATGCGGTCGCTGTGCAGGTACAGGTCGCGCTTGTTGACCACCTTCAGCAGGTCGTCCATCTCAAGCTTCTGTTCGGCGGTGAAGCCCAGCGCCTGCAGGCTTTCCGGGGCCTGGGAGTAGTGCATCACCGGCCGCACCCCGCGCCAGCTGTCGATGATCCGTGCGACACGTGGGTCGTCGGGCGAGATGTAGGCGCTCTCGTGAATCCAGCAGTGGTGAATGTCCAGCACCATCGGCGCAAGATCAGCCAACTGCAGGCAGTCATCCACGCCATAGGTTTTCTCGTCGTTCTCAAAGGTGATGCAGTTGCGGGCGACTTCGGACAGCCGCGGCCACACCTTGCGCACACCCTCAGCGCCGAGTTTGCCTGCGATGTGCACATTGCATTTGAAATCCTGAAACTGCCTGCCGTAGCCCATCATGCGGATCATGTCGGCGTGGTATTCGAACTCGGCCAGGCTGTTCTCGACCACCTCGGGCCGGTCCGAACCCAGTACGCAGAACTGCCCCGGATGAAACGACAGCCGGATATCCGCCTGGCGCGCCGTATCGCCAATCGCAGCGAATAACTGTTCCAGACGCGCCATCAGCGCCGGGTCACGGTAGAACTCCAGCACCTTGGGGTGGCTGTAGAACGGCAGCAGGTCGCTGGAGAGCCGCAGCATCCTGCGCCCCACCGGCAACTGCGCCACGTAGCCCAGCAGGCGAATCTGCGCCGCCAGGTTATGCTCGACGATTTCCAGCAGTTTTTCCCGGGCCACCTGCAGCGTGACGCTGTCCATCCAGCGCAGGGTGGTGGTGCGCGGGTTGTAGCCGCCTTCCAGGGCCTTGAGTTCCTTGAGCGACAACGCACGCTCAGGATGGCGGTACATGCAGGCAAATCCGATACGGGGGGTGCTCACGATGTTTCCTCAGATGGGCGTTCAGGCCAATGGCCCGCTGTGGGATGGACAGCGGACCCGGCCACCCGGTTCGCTTTTCAAGCGAGGCCTTTTACGGGGAACGCTCGCCCCTTTCAACCCTTGCGCAGGCGAGCGCGCCGCGAGCACACTGGCTGACGTATCGAAATCTACACGCTCACCGAGCGACTGGAAGGACTGAACCATGACAAGCCAAACACAAACCGCGCTGCTGGCCGGCGGCTGCTTCTGGGGCATGCAGGACCTGCTGCGCCGCTATCCGGGCGTGCTGTCCACGCGGGTAGGCTACTCGGGCGGCGACGTCGAGAACGCCACCTACCGCAATCATGGCACCCACGCCGAAGCCATCGAGATCGTCTTCGACCCTGCGCTCATCAGTTACCGGCGCATTCTGGAGTTCTTCTTCCAGATCCACGACCCGTCCACCGCCAATCGCCAGGGCAACGACATCGGCCTGAGCTATCGCTCGGCGATTTTCTACTTCGACGACGAGCAAAAGCATATTGCTGAAGAAACCGTGAAAGACGTCGACGCCTCAGGGCTCTGGCCCGGCAAGGTGGTCACCGAGATCAGCCCGGCCGGCGCGTTCTGGGAAGCCGAGCCCGAGCATCAGGATTATCTGGAGCGCATTCCCAACGGCTACACCTGCCACTTCATCCGGCCGAACTGGGTGTTGCCGACCCGCGCCTGAACCGCTGACCGAAGATCAGTGGCAGACCAGTCCGTCGCTGATCTTCATGCTGTCCACCAGATACGCATTGCTGCGCAGGTCCCATGCCCTCGCCTGCCCGCCTTCGGACTGCCAGTGGCGCAGGCCCGCTTGTAGCAGGCGCAGGCTTTTCGAGTCCGCTTGCGCGAGGTACACACGGGCGTCGCTGCTGGCCTCAAGGGTCTGCGGCAGCAAGCGATGGAAGCGCCAGTCCGGGGTCTGCAACAGGCTTTTGAGCACCGTTCGTTCATCGGCCAGGAACGCACAGTCCCCTGACAGAAATGCGGTCGCGGCGCGAATGCCGGAGGCGTAGGTCTGCACTTGCGCGTGCTGTTTGTGCAAGGCGTCGATCCATGGACTGCCGAAGGCCACGCAGACACTCTGCCCGGCTATGGAAGACTGCGGCGCATTGCGCAGACTCACCAGTGCGCCGTGCTCGAAGGCATCGGGCACCGCACGCAACGACGCACGCTGTTTCTCAAGGCCGGCGACGTCGGCGCTGCCAGCGATCACCGCATCGACTTTTCCGCTGTTCAAAAAGCCTGCAAGGTCCTGGGAAGGAATCGCCGCCAGTTGCACCTCCAGGCCCAGATAACGCCCCAGTGCCTGAGCCAGTTCGCTGTCCATCTCGTCTGGCTCGGATACCAACGCTTCGGTGCTGTAGGTGGGCCTTGGGTAGCTGCGCACACCAATGCGCAGCACATGCTGCTCTTTTGCCCTTTCCAGCAGCGGCCCGGGTGCCTGTTCAGCCGCATCGAGCAGCGGCAGCAGCCACACCGCGCACACCGCCGCGCCACCGATCAGCACAGCGAGGCTGTAACTGATCCAGCCGCCACTCAAGGCTCGCTCCGTGTTAACCGGCATGTTTCATCCCGCGCCGCCAGCGGGTAAACCGCCGCTCCAGCAAGGCCAGCAGGAAATTCAGCAGCAGGCCTACCACCGCCAGCAGCAGGATTCCGGCGTACATGCTCGGGATCTGGAACACTTCCTGGGAATTGAGCGTCAGGAAGCCCAGCCCCGAATGGGCACCGATCATTTCGGCGGCCACCAGGGCCGTGATGCAATACGCACCGGCCAGCCGCACCCCGGTGAAAATCGACGGCGCCGCAGACGGCAACACGATCTTCAGGAACAGGAATCGCCGGTTGGCACCCATCGACAGCGCCGAGTTGATCAGCAGACTGTCCACCTGTTTCACCCCGGTGATGGTGCTGAGCAGGATCGGCCAGAACGACGCCCAGAAGATGATCGCCACCTTGGACAGCTCGCCGATCCCCAGAAACAGGATGAACACCGGGAACAGTGCCAGCGCCGAGGTCTGGCGAAAGAACTGCAACAGCGGGTCGAGGATGCGCTCCAGCCGCGCAAACCAGCCCATCAGCAGGCCCAGCGTGATACCGGTGACGATCGCCAGCACAAGGCCCGCCAACGAGCGCACCAGGCTGGCCTGCAGGTGCTTGATGAGCGCGCCGTTGCCCGCCATGTCGAAGATCGCCGCGAGCACTTCGGAGGGCGGGCTCAGGTACCCGGGATTGACCACGCCGAGGCGCGGCAAGGCCTCCCACAGCGCGAGAAAGATCAGGATGCCGATGGAACTGTCCGCCGTCCGGCGCAAGGTTCTCTTGATGCTCATGCCTACACTCCGATCCGGTAGCCGCTGCTCAAGGCGATCTGTTGCCAACTGAATTCGCGAGCTTTGCCGGGCAGTTCAAGATCGCTGGCTGGCGCACCGCCCATGGCTTCGCGCAATGACAGCCAGGCGCGCTGGCGCAGATGGACGAAATCGTGGCTGTTGCGCACCTCGGGCAAGCGTGGGCGCGGCAGGTCGATGTCGATGATTTCCCTGATCCGACCGGGGCGCGGGGTCATGACCGCCACCCGGTCGGACAGGAAAATCGCTTCGTCCAGGCTGTGGGTGATGAACACGATGGTCTTCTTGTGCAGGCTCCAGATGCGCAGCAGTTCGTCCTGCAGGGTTTCGCGGGTCTGGGCGTCCAGCGCGGCGAAGGGTTCGTCCATCAGCAGCACGTCGGGCTTGTAGACCAGCGAGCGGGCAATGGCCACGCGCTGGCGCATGCCGCCGGAGAGTTCATGGGGATAGCGCGAGGCGAAGCCGGTCAGGCCCACCAGGTCCAGGTATTCGCGCGCCTGCTCACGCCGTTCGGCCTTGCCGACGCCACGGATTTCCAAGCCCACGGCGATGTTGTCCAGCACTGTGCGCCAGGGCAGCAAGGCATAGCCCTGAAACACCACGCCCTGATTGCGGTTGATGCCTTGCAGCGGTTTGCCGTCGATATTCAGCGTGCCGCCGCTCTTGCGCGCAAGGCCGGCGAGGATGTTCAGGTAAGTGGACTTGCCACAGCCCGACGGGCCGAGGATCGACAGGAACTCGCCTTCGCGCACATCGAGGTCGAAATCCTTGAGCACCTCGACCCGCTCGCTGTTGCCCGCCTCGTCCTGCGCCTGATATTCCATGTGCAGGCCGGATGTTGAAATTTTATGCACTGCCATTGCGTATCCAGATTAATCATTGATTGTATTACGCCCCATCGGCGTTCCACCCGTCCCGTAGCAGCACGGCTTGCTGGCGGGTGCGGTGGGTCAGGTGCAGATAAGTCATCTGACGCACCGCTCCCGCGGGCAAGCCCGGCTGCTACGGAGGTTGAGTGTTGCCACCGTTCGCGTTCCACCCCCGAACCCGTAGCAGCACGGCTTGCCGGCGGGCGTGGTGGGTCAGGTAAAGATGACGCGCCTGACACACCGCTCCCGCCGGCAAGCCGCGCTGCTACGAGGACTGAGTGTTGCCTGCCTTGGCCAACACATTGAACTGGTTGGTGTACACATCCTTCACTGCCACCGCGCCGGGCTTGATCTTTTTCTCGTTCTGCAGGATGTCGATGTAGTACTGAATCGGTGGCTCGGTGACGACCAGGTCGTCGATGTAGGCGTAGCGTTCCACCAGTTCCAGCGGTGTGCCGATGCGCTGGGACACGATCTTGCGCGCCTCGTCGGGGTTGGCGTTGACCCAGTTCGCGGCCTTGGCGATGGCGCTGACGAAATCCTCGGTGGCTTCGGGGTTTTCGCGGATGAACTTGCCGTAGCCGCTGTACGGCGCCATGCCGCCCAGGCCCTTGTCCAGGTCGTAGTCACTCCACAGCTTGCGCAGTTCGGGGTTGTGTTCGGCGCCACCGGATGCCGGCGGATGGATGATCGCGATGTCGATGTTGCGCGTGACCAGCGTCTGCTCGCCCTGGTTGTCTGGCACCACCACCCAGTTGATCTTGTCGACGTCCACCTGATGCTCGCGCAGGTACTTCTTGGTCACGAACTCGGCGCAGGCGCCGAAGCTGTTGAAACCCACGGTTTTGCCTTCCATGTCCTTGGGCGTGAAGATCCCCGAATCGGCGCGCACGAAGTACTTCATATGCGGTGCTTCCTGCAGGGTCTTGCCGCCTGCGGCGACCACCTTGAGGTCCAGGCCGCTGGCAATCGCCGAAATCACCAAAGGCACCATGCGCGACCCGAAATCGATCTCGCCGGTACCCACCAACGGGATGATCTGCGGCGCGGCAATCTTGCCGATGTAGTTGGGACGGGTGCGGGTGCCTTCGAAGTAACCCAGCGAGTCGGCCAGGTACACCAGGTCGAACGAGGGGTTGTCCGGGTATTTGAAGCTGACCACCTGATCGGAGCGCTTCTTGATGATGGCCGGCGCAGCGCTCGCGGTCTTCTCGGACTTGTCGCAGCCCGGCAGCAGCAACCCTGCCGCCCCCGCCGCGCCCAGCAGCGCGACCTGCTTGATGAACGTCCTGCGGCTGTTGTGTTCTTGCATGTTGAAGCTTCCTGAATGAGTGGCAGCCGGAGAACGTCCGGGCGCAGGTCAGACCCGCGACTGGCGGCCGAAGAATGGGTGGCTCGGATCGTTGTAGCCGGGCGTCGAGGAATGCCCGGTGACCACCAGATCATCGATGAAGGCTTCATCCTCGGCGGTGAAGCGGTATTCCAGCGCGGGCAGGTAGTCATCCCATTGCGCCTCGGTGCGCGGGCCGGCAATGGCGGAAGTGATCAGCCGGTTGTTCAGCACCCAGGCCAAGGCGAACTGGCCGCTGCTGATGCCACGCTGCTGGGCATGATCCTTGATGCGCTGCGCAAGGTTGAGCGACTCCGGGCGCCATTCAGTCTGTTGCAGGCGCGGATCGTTGCGCCCGGCGCGGGTGTCCTGTGGCGCAGGCTGGTCGGGCACGTACTTGCCGGTCAATACGCCTCGCGCCAACGGGCTGTAGGAGACCACGCCGATGCCGTAGTAATCGGCGGCAGGCAGGTGCTCGACTTCGATCTGCCGGTTGGCCAGGTTGTACAACGGCTGGCTGGCCGCCGGACGCTCCACGCCCAGCAGGTCGGCGGCGCGGCTGAACTCGGCGAGCTTCCAGCCCCGGTGATTGGACAGGCCATAGCTGCGGATCTTGCCGGCGCGAATCAGGTCGGACAGCGCACGCACGGTTTCCTCGACCGGGGTCTGGGGGTCTTCGCGGTGCAGGTAGAACAGGTCGATATAGTCGGTGTTCAGGCGCTTGAGGCTGGCGTCCACCGACTGAATCACGTTGTTGCGCGAAGCCCCGCGGTTGTTCGGCCCGGCACCACTCGGGTCCGGGTTGACGAACTTGGTCGCCAGCACCCACTGCTGGCGGCGCTGGGCGATGAGATGGCCGACCACTTCTTCGGACGCACCGGCGTTGTAGCCGTTGGCGGTGTCGATGAAGTTGACGCCCTGTTCGAAGGCCTTGTCGGTGATGCGCCGCGCGACGTTCTCGTCGGTCTGGCCACCGAACATCATGGTGCCCAATGTCAACGGCGACACTTTTATTCCGTGACGGCCCAATGAACGGTACTCGATAGCACTCATGGCAACTCCCGCAATTAATTTCAAGGCAACAGAAACAAGAATGGCCGACGCTTGAAGTACGGCCGACTAAAATGTGCGCCGACAATAAAGAGCGGCAGAGGGAGTCGTCAAATAACAAGCTATAACGTTTTAAACTAAAGTTATTCCCGGTTTCAAAATGGTGTCCATCCTCCAGACCGCTCCCGCCGGCAAGCCGTGCTGCTACGGACATCAGCACCCTTGAGAGCGCGCAAGGTATGCGATCCCGTAGCAGCACGGCTTGCCGGCGGGGGCGATCTTGAATACCCCGCCCTCTAACTGTTGCTCCAGCAACACGTGATAAACACAACTTCCCAAACTTGCGCAGCCAAAACACGGCAAACTTTCCGCCCTGGCCGCACGCCCTCGCTTATTTTCAACACACCCCAACTAAAACCAACTAACGGCACACCCCTTGCAATAACACTTCCACGACATTCAACGCCGGAGTGTTTCTCTTGTCCTTATTGCCTTCGCCTCTCGATTATCCCGACAGTCCGTTATCCCGCGCGTTCGCTCAACCTTTGATGCTGGGTTTGTTCCTGCCTGTGCAGTCGGGTGGCTGGAGTCCTTCGGCGTTGCCACGGGGCACGGACTGGACCTTCGACTACAACAAGCAACTGACTCTGCGCGCCGAGGCCCTGGGCTTCGATCTGGTGTTCGCGCTGGCCGAGTGGCTGGGCAAAGGCGGTTATGGCGGCGAGATCGGCTATCACGACAAGTCACTGGACGCCTTCATCACCCAGGCGGCGCTGGCGTCGGTCACCGAGCGCATCCTGCTGATCTCGACCCTCCACGTGCTGTACGGCCCCTGGCACCCGCTGCACCTGGCCAAGTTCGGCGCCACCCTGGACCACATCAGCAACGGCCGCTGGGGCCTTAACCTGGTGACCGGTCACCGTCATCGCGAACACCGGCGCTTTGGCCAAGAACCCATCGAGCACGATCAACGCTACCAGCAGGCGGATGAATTCATTCGCGTGGTCCAGCAGCTGTGGGCCAGCAACGAGAACGTCGATTTCAACGGCGACTATTACCGCCTTCAGGAAGCCTACAGCAGCGTCAAACCCCGCTTCGGCCGCCCGGTGCTGGTCAACGCCACAGGCTCCAGCGCCGGTATCGACTTTGCCGCCCGGCACTCGGACATCGTCTTCACCACCAGCCCCGGCAGCGCCGAAATCGAAGACGCACTGAGCAAGCTGCCCGAGCACCTGCAACGCATCAAGGGCGCCGCCGCAAGCCATGGCCGGCAGATCCGCACCCTGATCAACCCTTTGGTGATCTGCCGCGACAGCGACGCAGAAGCCTGGGAGCACCATGCCGCGATCACTGCTGCGGGCGATCCCGGCGCCCTTGAAGGGCATGTACGCGAAGCCAGCGATGCCCACGCCTGGCGCGGGCACAAGGCCGATCAGCGCTACGTTGGCGGCAACATCCAGCTGGTGGGCAGCCCGGAAACCGTGGTGCGCGACATCCTGCGCCTCAAGCAGGCCGGCATCGACGGCATTCAACTGAGCTTCTTCGACTTCGTTCCGGACCTTGAGCAGTTTGGCGAGCGCGTCTTGCCGCTGCTGCACCAGGCCGGCCTGCGCCTCTGACACCCTTATCAGGATATCCCGTCAATGCCCTTTTCCCGTCGTCAGTTCATCAAAGGCCTGTCCGCCCTGCCCCTGCTGGGCGCCAGCGTGCCGTTTCTGCCCACTGCCCTGGCTGCGGCCACCGAGCAGGCGATCACCGGGCGGCGCATCTTCAACCTGTTGGTCAACCCGGAACCGCCGTCCCTCAGTTCATTCAACACCACTGCGGGCACCACGATCACCGCCAGCAGCAAGGTGCTCGAAGGCCTGCTGGGGTATGACGAAAACCTCGCGCCGCAACCTGCGCTGGCCACTGCGTGGGAAGCGGCGGCGGACGGCCTCAGTTATCGCTTTACCCTGCGCCAGGGCGTGAAATGGCACGACGGCCAGCCGTTCACTTCCGAGGACGTGGCGTTCTCCCTGGACCTTATCAAGCGCTTCCACCCACGGGGCGGCGGCACCTTTGCCAACCTGGCCAGCGTCGAGACACCGGACGCCCACACCGCCATCGTGCGCCTGAGCAAACCTGCGCCGTATCTGATCCGTGCCTTTGCCGCCGGGGAAACGCCGATCCTGCCCAAGCACCTCTATGCCAGCGGCGACCCGCTGAGCAATCCGCACAACAACGCGCCGGTCGGCACCGGGCCGTACCGGTTCAAGCAATGGCAGCGCGGCAGTTTCATCGAGTACGAACGCAACCCCGATTACTGGAACGCCGGCTACCCGGGGGTCGATACCCTGTTCCTCAAGGTGATCCCCGATTCGGCAGCGCGCCTGGCAGCGTTCGAGAACGGCAGCCTCGACGCCGGTGGCCAGAGCCCTGTGCCGCTGAGCGACCTGGCGCGAATCACGGCCAACGGCAAGCTCAAGTTCACCACCCGCGGCTACGCCTACAGCATCACGCCGACCATGCTGGAGTTCAATCTGGACAACCCGCTGCTGGCCCGCCACGAGGTGCGCCAGGCGATTGCCCACGCCATCGACCGCGAAGTGATCAGGAAGGTGGTGTACTACGGCTACGCCGATGTCAGCGTCTCGCCCATCCCGAAGAGCTTTGCCCAGTATCACTACGATGGGCCCGATCCCTATCCTTTCGACATCGCCAAGGCCAATGCCCTGCTCGATCAGGCCGGGCTGCCCAAGAAAGGCACCTCGCGCTTCAGCCTCACCCTCGACCCGCTGCCCTACGGCGACAGCTACGCCCGCACCGCGACCTACATCCGCTCGGCGCTGGCCAGGGTTGGCATCGACGTGCAACTGCGCGCCCAGGATTTCCCGACCTACATCAAGCGCATCTACACCGACCGTGATTTCGACTTCGCCGTGGTCGGCATGGGCACCACCTTTGACCCCACTGTGGGTGTGCAGCGCCTGTTCTGGTCGAAGAACTTTCGCAAGGGCGTGCCGTTTACCAATGGCACCCATTACAACAACCCGGAAGTCGACCGCCTGCTGGAAAGCGCTGCCGTGGAAACGGATGAAACGAGGCGCGGCGAGCTGTTCAAAGCGTTCCAGAAGATTGTCATCGAGGAGTTGCCGAGCATCACCCTGGTCATGCAGCAACAGGTGACCGTGTTCAATGCGCGGGTGTCGGGGTTCGAGGCGGACGGCAACGGGCTGGACGGTAGCCTGGCGGCCGTCAGTATCACCGGCGAGGCGGTTGCCCATGGCTGACCGCCGCCTGCTTCGCCTGACCCGGCGCACCTTGTGGCAGGCGCTGCCGACCGTGCTGGGCATCGTGCTGCTGAACTTCCTGTTGCTGCGGCTGATTCCAGGCGACGCGGTGGATGTGCTGGCCAGTGAGTCCGGCGGCGCAACCGTCGCGACCCTGGCGCAGTGGCGCAGCCATTTCGGTCTGGACCTGAGCCTGGGCGAGCAGTTGCTGGCTTACCTCAGCCATCTGGCGCATTTCGACCTGGGCCTGTCGCCGCGCTTCAACGTGCCGGTCATCCAGCTGATTCTTGACCGCCTACCCAACACCCTGCTGCTGATGGTCAGTTCGCTGGTGCTGGCGTTGGTGGTCGGGATCGCTGCGGGCGCCGTCATGGCCAGCAAGGTCGGGCGCTGGCCTGACCGGGCACTGTCGCTGGCGGTGCTGGTGCTGTATTCGACGCCCGGTTTCTGGATCGGCCTGATGGCGGTGGTGCTGTTTTCGGTGACCCTGGGCTGGCTGCCCAGCGACGGCATCGCCACCCTCGGACTGGACCTTTCCGGAGCGGACTGGTTGCTGGATCGCGTAAAGCACGTGGTCCTGCCGGTGCTGACCCTGTCGTCGTTCTACATCGCACTCTACGCCCGGCTGACCCGCGCCTCGATGCTGGAAGTGCAGCGGCTGGACTTCGTGCGCACGGCGAAGGCCAAGGGGCTGCACCCTGCGCGGGTGGCGATCCGGCACGTGCTGCGCAACGCCCTGCTGCCCGTCACCACCCTGGCGGGCCTGCATTTCGCGGCGCTGCTGGGCGGTGCGGCGGTCACCGAAACCCTGTTCGGCTGGCCCGGCCTTGGCCGCCTGACCCTCGATGCGGTGCTGTCCCGGGATTACAACCTGCTGCTGGGGATCCTGTTGCTGTCTTCGATGCTGGTGGTCGTGGTCAACGTGAGCATGGACCTGCTGCAAGCCTGGCTCGATCCAAGGATTCGGGTGGATTGAATCGGATGCGATGCATTTGCCGAGCGTTTGATTCTGCCGAAGGCGTGGGAGCTGGCTTGCCTGCGATCTGGCGCGCAGCGGCAGTAAAACCTGCGGGCCGGATTAGTCAGGCACACCGCATGCGCAGGGTTTGCTGCCGGTTCCCGGCAGATCGCAGGCAAGCCAGCTCCCACGCCCTCCGGGCAGAAGCGGCGCTTAGCCATTTAGTTGAAAAGTGAGGATTCGATGTCGACGATTGCTTTCCCTGTTCAACGCGCAGGCCGCAGCGAATCGCTGTGGGGTGCGCTGCGGCGTAATCCGGCGGCCCTCAGCGGCGCTGCGATTCTGCTGCTGACCCTGTTCATGGCCCTCACCGCCGGGTATTTCTTTCCCGGCGACCCGCTGGACATGGTCGCCGCTCCACTGCTCTGGCCCGGCAGTGATCCGGCCTATCTCTTGGGTACCGACTCACTGGGCCGCGATGTCGCCGCCGGGATCGCCCACGGAGCGCGGGCATCCCTGCTGATCGCCCTGTACGGCACACTCATCAGCGTGCTGATCGGCGTCACCGTCGGTGCGCTGGCCGGCTATCACGGCGGGCGCCTGGACGACATCCTCACCCGCCTCAGCGAAGTGTTCCAGACCGTGCCCTCGTTCCTGCTGGTGATCGTCATCGTCGCCATCGGCACGCCTACGGTAAACATCATCGCCCTGGCAATTGGCGTGTCTTCCTGGCCGACCATCGCCCGGCTGATCCGCGCCGAATTCCGCACCCTGCGCGAGGCGGATTTCGTCACCGCCGCCCGCAGCCAGGGCTTCAGCAGCCGGACCGTGATCCTCGAAGAAATCCTGCCCAACGCCCTGGCACCGCTGGTGGTCACGGCCTCGATCCTGGTGGCCTCGGCGATCCTGATCGAGGCTGGCCTGGCGTTCCTGGGCATGAGCGATCCCAACACCGCCAGCTGGGGCGGGATGATCGGCAGCGGTCGCGAACAAATCGCCAGCGCCTGGTACCTGACGGCATTGCCCGGCATTGCAATCATCGCCGTAGTGCTGGCGTTCAATTTGCTGGGCGACGGCCTCAACGACGCCTTGAATCCACGCCTGCGACGGTACCTGCCATGAGCCTGCTCGACGTACGCGACCTACGCGTGAATTACCAGGGCATCGAGGCGGTAAAGGGGCTGGATTTCACTCTGGAGTCAGGGGAAACCCTGGCGCTGGTGGGCGAGTCCGGCTGCGGCAAATCCACCACCGCGCTGGCGCTGCTGCGGCTGTTGCCCGAGCACGCGCGCACCAGCGGGCAAGTGCTGTTCGAGGGCCGCGACCTGTTGCAGTTGACGCCACGGCAGATGCGCCAGGTGCAAGGCAGCGGCCTGGGCATGGTGTTTCAGGAGCCGCTGTCGAGCCTGAACCCGGTGCTGACTCTGGGCGAGCAGCTCACAGAAACGCTGCTGACCCACACCGATTTCACCCGCCGCCAGGCGCTCAAGCGCGCCGAAGAACTGTTCGGCCTGGTGCAATTGCCACGTCCGGCGGCGCACCTTGGCGAATACCCGCAGCACCTGTCCGGCGGCCAGCGCCAGCGGGTGATGATCGCCATGGCCATCGCCTGCGAGCCCCGACTGTTGATCGCCGACGAGCCAACTACCGCGCTGGACGTCTGCGTGCAATCGCAGATCCTCGAACTGCTCGACTCCCTGCGCAAGGAATTGCGCATGGGCCTGCTGCTGATTACTCACGATCTGGGCGTGGTGCGCCAACAGGCCGACCGGGTCATCATCATGCACGACGGCCTGGCCCTTGAGCACCGGCCCAACGCCGAACTCTTTACCCGCCCCACCCATCCCTACACCCGGGGCCTGCTCAACGCCTCCCTTGGCCGGGACCACGACCAGCATTACCTGCACAATCGCCTGCCGGAGATCCAGGTCACGCGCCACGGCGGCCAACCCAACCAGTACAAGGTCAGCAGCACGCACTACGGCCCCGGCCATGCGCCGCGTCCCGGCAGCCATGACGGCGCTCCCCTGCTGCAGGTACAGGACCTGAGCCTGGGATACGGCGAGCGGGAAGTCTTGAGCGGGCTGTCGTTCGAGATTCACCCGAGGGAAACCGTGGGCCTGGTGGGCGAATCCGGCTGCGGCAAATCGACCCTGAGCAAGGCGCTGTTGGGCCTGATCGAACCTCGCCGTGGGCAGATCGATTTCGCCGGGCGCGACATCGCCACACTCGACCCTGCCCAGCGTCTGGCGTGGCGCGGCCAGTTGCAGATGGTGTTTCAGGACCCTTATGCCGCGCTCAACCCAAGGCACAGCGTCGAAACCATCCTGGACCGCGTGCAACGCCTGCACGGCCAGGACGATGCGAATCTCAGGCGCCGCGCCCGCGAGCAGATGCTCGATGCCGTGGGCCTGGCGCGCAACAGCCTGGAGCGTTTGCCGCATCAGTTTTCCGGTGGGCAACGCCAGCGCATCGGCATCGCACGGGCGCTGATCGTCAAACCCAAGCTGGTGATCTGCGACGAGCCGGTGTCGGCATTGGATGTATCGACCCAGGCGCAGATTCTCAACCTGCTGGTGGAGCTGCGCGAAGCCTTCGACCTGAGCTACCTGTTCATCTCCCATGACCTGTCGGTGGTGCGCTATTTCTCCGACCGCGTGCTGGTGATGCATGACGCGCGCATCGTCGAGCAAGCCACGCCCCACACGCTCTGGCAGAACCCCCAACACAGCTACACCCAGCGCTTGCTGGCGGCCATTCCCGGCAGCCGCGAGGCCTTTATTCCCCTGAGCCGCAGCCTGTCGTTCGCGGTCGCCTGCTGATGATCGAATACAAGGAGCAACCCTATGAGCAAACGTGCTGACACCCTGAAACTCGGCCTGTTCCTGCGCGCCACCGGACACCACATTGCCGCCTGGCGCGACAGCGGTTCCCAGGCCGACGCCGGCATTCGCCTGAATCACTTCGTGGACCTTGCGCGCAAGGCCGAAGACGCAGGCTTCGACACCCTGTTCCTGGCCGACAGCGTTTCGGTGCGCGGCATCGACGCGCCGACCTTCGACCGGGTGATCGCTCCCAGCCTCAGCTTCGAACCCCTGACCCTGCTCTCGGCGCTGGCCGCCGTGACCTCGCGCATCGGCCTGGTCGCCACTGCCAGCACCAGCTACAGCGAGCCGTTCAATCTGGCGCGGCAGTTCGCTTCGCTGGACCAGATCAGCGGCGGGCGTGTCGGCTGGAACCTGGTCACCAGCAGCGACCCGGACGCGGCGAAGAACTTCGGCACCGCCACCGAAGGCAATCAGGCCGCCCACGCCGACCGCTACAGCCGTGCGCGGGAATTTCATCAGGTGGTCGACAAGCTGTGGGACAGTTGGGAAGACGACACCCTGCTGCTGGATAAAGAAAAAGGCATCTTCCTGGACCGCAGCAAACTGCACCTGACCGATCACCAAGGCGAACACTTCAACGTGCGCGGCCCGCTGAACGTACTGCGCTCGCCACAGGGCAAGCCGGTGCTGGTCCAGGCCGGCGCCTCGGAAGACGGTCGGGCATTGGCCGCGGCCACCGCCGAAGCGATCTTCGCCGCACACCAGAGCCTGGCCGATGCCCAGGCGTTCTACAGCGACATCAAATCCCGCGCCGCAGTGCTGGGCCGCAAGCCCGAACACATCAAGATCCTGCCGGGCGTGACCATTTTCACCGCACCAACTTCCGCCGAGGCCCACGCCAAGCATCAGCGCCTGCAGAACCTGGTGCATCCACAGGTGGGCCTGAGCTTGCTGTCGGGGCTGCTGGGTGGCGTCGATCTATCCCATCTGCCGCTGGACGGTCCCCTGCCCCAGGACCTGCCCGCCACCAATGCCTCCAAGAGCCGCCAGCAGCTGATTCTGCAACTGGCCGCCGAAGGCTTGAGCATCCGCGAGCTGTACCTGCGCCTAGCCGGCGCTCGCGGCCACTGGACGCTGGTCGGCTCGCCCGAAGAGGTGGTGGATCAGTTGCAGGCCTGGTTCGAAGGCTACGGCGCCGATGGCTTCAACATCCTGCCGCCGACCTACCCCGAAGGCCTGGACGATTTCATCGGGCTGATCCTGCCGGAACTCAAGCGTCGCGGCTTGGTGCCCGAGCACGGCCCGACCGGCAACACCCTGCGCGAGCGCCTGGGGCTGCCTTATCCGGCGCACCCGGCGACGCTGCGTCGCACCGACACCGTGGCTATCTGAATTGACCGTAAACCGAAGCAAGGAATGTTTTGCATGACTCATCAAATCGACGCCGCCTGGGGCGCTGGCCCTTCGGCCCGCTATGAAGAACTGGCCGAGCGCTTTCGCCCGCTTTTTGCCACCCTGCGCGAAGGCGCCATCGCCCGCGAACTGGAACGCCGCCTGCCCTTCGAAGAGATTCAACTGCTCAAGGCTTCGGGCTTCACCGCGTTGCGCGTGCCCCAGGAATACGGCGGCGCCGGGGTGACCATCCCCGAGCTGACCAACCTGCTGATCGAACTGGGTGAAGCCGACTCCAATCTGGTGCAGTCGCTACGCGGCCACCTGGGCTTTACCGAAAGCATCCTCAACAGCCCCAACGAAGCCCGCCGTGCGCTGTGGCTGGAGCGCCTTGGCCGGGGAGAAATCGTCGGCCCGGCCATCGGCGAGATCGGCCAGACCACCCAGGCGCAATTGACCTCGCGCCTTTATCTGGACGGCGAACAATGGCGCATCGACGGCAGCAAGTTCTACACCACCGGCAGCCTGTACAGTGACTGGGTTGACGTGGCAGTGAGCGACCACGACGGCGAGCGGGTATTCGTCACCGTGCGCCGCGATGCCGAAGGCGTCGAGGTGGTGGACGACTGGAACGGCTTCGGCCAGACCCTGACCGCCAGCGGCACTGCGCACTTTCACAAGGTGGCGGTGGATCCTCGCCACATCAACAGCGAGGAACGCTTCAGCTACTCGCCAGCGTTTTTCCAGATCATCCATCTGGCGAACCTGGCGGGCATCGGCCGCGCATTGACCGGCGAAGTGGCGGCGGCAGTGGGCAAACGCACCCGCAGCTTCAGCAACGGCAATGCCCCGCGGGTGGCGCAGGATCCGCAGGTGCTGCAAGTGGTCGGCAGCCTGCGCGCGGCCGCCTACGCTGCTGGCGCCATCGTGCTGAAAAACGCCGAAGCCATCGAGCGCGCCTACCAGGCCCGACTGTCGAGTGACAGTGAGGTTCGCCAGCAGGCGGTGGACATTGCCGAGCTTGAAATTGCCCAGTCCCAGACCATCGTCAGCGACCTCATCATCGACGCCAGCTCGCGCCTGTTCGACGCCGTCAGCGCCTCGGCCACCTTGCGTCCGCAAGGCCTGGACCGCTTCTGGCGCAACGCCCGCACCCTGGCTTCGCACAACCCACGCATCTACAAGGACCGCATCGTCGGCGACTTCGCAGTCAACGGCACCCCGCCGCCGGCACAATGGAAAATCGGCATCGCCTGATCATCCGTAGCAGCACGGCTTGCCGGCGATGGCGATTCTGAAGACGCCCCCGCCGGCAAGCCGTGCTGCTACGGACGGATGCGCGACACAAATCTCCAACACACCCCACACCCCGTAGCAGCCGGGCTTGCCCGCGGGAGCGATCTTCCGGGCGCCGACGCCGGCAAGCCGGACTGTTACGGGGCGTGTTCGCATCCAGGCGGTGAAAGGTTTCAGCTATTGGAAGCGATGCTTCATAGGGGAATGTAACGGCCATCAGGGTGCCCGATTCTGCCAATCGCCCCTCAGGCGGTTTTGCCCTCCGGATCACTGCGTATACTCGGTCACGACGACACGAGGCGCTTAGGATACGGGGGCTCGATGCCAGAAAAACTTCTACCTCAGGCCTTTTCGGACACCGACAATCCGGCGGCCCCGGCATGGCTGGACAGCTACGACATGTCCACGCCAGACACGGTGTCCACACCCGCACCCGACGTCCTGCCGATCAGCACGCCTGCACCGGCCTCCACCAAGAAGCAGCGCCTGGCTCGGCTGGAAGTGTGGTCAACACCTGCATTCGGCCACTTTCCCCGTTTACTCAGGCAATTCCCGGCAGCCCCATCTGCCGACACCCAGACCGAAACCAGCACCTCTGCTGCCGAATCAGCCCGCAGCGCCCACCTCAAAGTCATGGGTGAACTGACCGTCTCCATCGCCCACGAAATCAGCCAGCCACTGCTGGCCATCGCCTCCAACACCGCCGCCTGCATACGCTGGCTGCAACGCGACACGCCCAGGCTGGAAGAAGCCATCTGCGGGCTGAACGACATCCGCTCCGAATGCGAACGCGCCGCCAGCATCGTCACCTCCTTGCGCGCCCTTGCCAAACAGACCCCGGCCAAACCCCGGGCGATCAAGATCAACGAGATCATCAAGGAAGTGATTCGCCTCAAGGCCGCCGTGCTGACCTGGCAAGGCGTGACGGTGGAAACCGTGCTGCGCGCCGACAAGACCGTGATCGCCGACCCGGTGCAGATCCAGCAACTGGTGTTCAACCTGATGACCAACGCCCTGGAAGCCATGAGCACCAACACAGGCTCGGCCGGCATCCTGCGCGTGTCATCCTGCGCCCTGCGCGACGGCATTCAGGTGTCCATCGAAGACAATGGCCCCGGCATTCCCGTGCAGGAGCGCAAGAAGATCTTCGGCGCGTTCTACACCACCCGCACCAGCGGCCTGGGGATGGGCCTGACGATTTGCCGGTCGGTGGTGGAAGCCCACGACGGCGCGCTCTACGTCGAAGCCTCGGACCTGGGCGGCGCCTGCTTTCGCTTCAATCTGCCATCAGGCTGCAAGAACCACTGATCCCTCAATTGGATACGCAACTGTACCGAAAATACCCTCAATTGGCCTAAACTGCCGCCTTGGTCAGGTCGTGCGCCCGGCGCCGTTCCAGGTGCGGGCCAGAATGAAGGCGGTTGGTGTATGCAGGTTGCGAGTGCTCAAAAAACGGTGGTGATGGTGCTGTTCAACGACGTGCTGATGCTCGACGTGACAGGCCCCATGGACGTCTTTTCGATCTCGAACCGCTTGCTGCCCAGGGAAAAGCACTACCAGTTGCTGACCGTGGCCGATTGTCAGGGACTGATCCGCAGTTCTTGCGGGCTGAAAGTCCATGCCGACATGACCCTGGAAAACTGCCCGGCCGGCGTCGACCTGTTGCTGGTGCCCGGCGGCCCCGGCGCCTATGGGGTAACCCACCCGGCCCTGAGCGCCTGGCTGCCGGAGGCGGCGCGCAGTGCCAAGCGTTTCGGCGCTATCTGTACGGGGGTGTTTCTGCTGGGCGAAGCGGGATTGATCGACGGTTACCGCTGCACCACTCACTGGAATTATGTCGATCGCCTGGCCCAACGGCATCCCGAAACCCGGGTCGAGACCGAGCAGATTTACGTGGTGGATCGCAACCTGATTACCTCGGGCGGGATCACCGCAGGCATCGACATGGCGCTGGCGGTGGTGGCGGAAGATCACGGCAAGGAGCTGGCGCTTGAGGTGGCGAAGGTGCTGCTGGTGGTGATGAAACGCCAGGGCGGCCAGACGCCCTACAGCCCGCTGCTGGCCGCGGTACAGCGTGACGGTACGGTGATTGCCAGGGTACAGGCCTATGTGGTCGATCACATCGAGGAGCCGTACACCATCCAGCGCATGGCGGAGATTGCTGCCATGAGCCCGCGCAACTTCGCCCGGGCGTTTCAGCGTGAAGTGAATCTGACGCCGATGCAGTACGTCCAGAATGCGCGGATCGACCATGCGCGCAAGTTGCTGGAGGGGTGCGAGTTGCCGCTCAAGGTTGTGGCTGCGCGCTGCGGTTTCGGCAGTGCGCGGCATATGCGCAAGTTGTTCAGCGAGCGGATCGGGTTGTCGCCGAATCAGTATCGGCGGCAATTTGGCGGGGAGTGATATTACGTACCGCAGTATCGCAATTGTTACGTACCAATACCTGTAGGAGCGCGCTTGCCCGCGACGGCGACCTGATGATCGCCGCCGCAGGCAAAGGGTGCTCCGCAGAGGTCAGATCCGGAACGTACCCACCAGATGCTGCAACCGTGCGGTCTGGTGTTCCAGGTGGCTGCAGGCGTCGAGGGTCGATTTGAGGTTGTCGACGCCTTCCTGATTGAGGGTGTTGATCTCGGTGATGTCAACGTTGATCGACTCCACCACGGCGGTCTGTTCTTCGGTCGCGGTGGCCACGGACTGGTTCATGCCGTCGATTTCGCCGATGCGGCGGGTCACGCTGTTCAGGCGTTCGCCGGCCTGGTTGGCGATGGTCACGCTGCTTTCGCTCTGGCGCTGACTTTCGGTCATGTTCGCCACGGCATCACGGGCGCCGACCTGCAGCTCCTCGATCATGCCCTGCACCTGCTGGGCCGAATCCTGGGTGCGGTGGGCCAGGTTGCGCACTTCATCGGCCACCACGGCGAACCCGCGACCGGCTTCCCCTGCGCGGGCGGCTTCGATGGCGGCGTTCAGCGCCAGCAGGTTGGTCTGCTGGGAAATGCCGCTGATGACTTCCAGGATCTGCCCGATGTTGGCGGTCTTGGCGTTCAGCGTTTCGATGTTTACGCACGACTCGCTGATCTTGTCCGACAGCTGATTCATGGCCTTGATGGTCTGGGTCACCACGCCCTGCCCTTCGCTGGCCAGTTGCGAGGCTTCGCTGGAATGCTGCGAGGCCAGTGCGGCGTTCTGGGCGATCTCCTGAGCGGCGGCGCCCAGTTGGTTGATCGCGGCCGCCACACTGCTGGTGCGGCTGGACTGCTGGTCCGAGTTGCCCATGGACGAGTTGGACGCCCCGACTACTCGCGCGGCGACTTCACCCAGTTGGCCTGCGGTGGACGCAACTTCACGGATCGACCCATGGATACGCTCCACGAAGCGGTTGAAGGACACCGCCAGTGCGCCGAATTCGTCTTTGGAGACCACCGACAGTCGCTTGGTCAGGTCGCCCTCGCCGTCGGCGATGTCCTGCATGGCGCGGCCCATCTGGTGCAGTGGCTGCATCAGCACACGAATCAGCAGGCCGAGCAACACGATGATGATCGCGACCACGATCACCATGGCGGTGATGGCCGAGGAGCGGAATTCGCTGAGCATCGAGTAGGCAGCGTCGCGATCCAGTACCAGCGCGACGTACCAGTTGGCCGAAGAAAGCCCCTCAACCTTGGTGAAGGAAATGAACTGCGCCTTGCCACCGGACTCGATCTCGGTCACGCCCGGCGCAATTTTCGGCGCACCATTGGGGTAGGCCTCGCTGACATTCTTGAGCAGCAGCTTGCTGTCCGGGTGGATCAGGATCTTGCCGTCAGCGCTGACAATGTACGCGTAACCGTGGCCGCCGAAGTTCAGCGAGTTGATGGTTTTGGTAATCAGATCCAGCGACATGTCGGCACCGGCTACGCCGATCATCTGGCCCTGCTGGCGTACGGGCGTGGCCAGGGTCACCACCAGCTTGCCCGATGACGCGGCGATGTAAGGCTCGGTAACGATGGTGCCCTGGGCCGCATCCGCCGCCTTGTACCAGCCACGGGCGCGTGGGTCATAGTCGGCTGCGCGGTTACCGGCAGGCACCGAGAACATCAGGCCGTCCTTGCCGCCGAAGTAACTGAGCTGGAAATTGTCCGCATACACCGGCAGGCTCACGGCGCGTTGCAGGTTGGCAGGCGCCGGGCCGTCGGCCGCGATCTGCTGGGCCATGGAATAAAGCAGCTGGGTGCGGCTGTCCAGCCAGGTCTGGATGTTCTGCGTGGTCAGACTTCCGAGCTGTTGCAGTTCGGCGTCGACGTTGTTTTTCAATGTTTCGCGCTGACGATAATCGTTCACCAGAATGAAACAGGTAAACGCAACTACAACTATCAGTGCAGCGGCCAGCAGGATCTTTCTGCTGAAACCCAGACTTTTGATCATACGATTGTGTCCATAACCAAGAATGACAGCGACGGGATGGCGTGCCGATCAGGCGCGCGCTGCGCTTTTTACGGGGTCGCCCGAAGAAAGGGAAGACGCGGCTCGAAATATAGTTCGGCAGCGTGGATGGGGAGTTGAGCGCCGGTCGTCGTTCTTTTTAGTTGGACGGTTTTTTGAATGGATAAAGGCAGTTTTGCGGGGTTTACTTGTGCAGTTATTACAAATCAGGATCCAATTAGTTAGTTAACCCGTAGCAGCACGGCTTCCCGGCGGGAGCGGTACGTCTGACACAGATGAGTCGCCTGACACACCGCTCCTGCCGGCAAGCCGTGCTGCTACGGAATGCGTGTCTCCATCTACTTGGCAAACAACTGCCCGATATCCTTGAACGCCTTGAACTCCAGCGCGTTGCCGCACGGGTCGAACAGGAACATCGTGGCCTGCTCGCCGACCTGGCCCTTGAAACGCACATAGGGTTCGATCACGAACTTCACGCCCTGGCTCTGCAGACGGTCCGCCAGGGCTTCCCACTCCTCCCAGCCCAATACCACGCCGAAATGTGGCACCGGCACGTCATGGCCGTCCACCGCATTGGTGCCGGCGTGGGCCTGGGAGTCGGTTTTGGGGTGCTCGTGGATCACCAATTGGTGGCCGAAGAAATCGAAATCCACCCAATGATCGCTGGAACGTCCTTTCGGCAGGTTGAACACATTGGCGTAGAAATGCCGGGCGGCGGCCAGATCGAATACGGGGATGGCCAGGTGAAACGGCGAGAGCTTCTGGGTGGTGGCGGTCACGGACATTTCCTCTTGATGGGATGCGATCATCTTTGCCCATTGAATCTTTGATTGAAAGATCATAATTTTTGCGTCGAGCCACAATTATTTCGATCAGTGAGTTGCCGTGATTCGTGAACTGAAAACCTTTCTCAGCGTGGAACGGCTGGGCACCTTTGTCGCCGCAGGCAATCAGGTGGGGCTGACGCAATCGGCGGTCAGCGCGCAGATCCGCACCCTGGAAAAAGCCCTGGGCACGCCGCTGTTCGACCGCAGTGGCCGCAGCGCCACGCTCAACGCTGCCGGCCAGCGGGCGCTGCCCATGGCCCGGGAAATCGTCGAACTGTTCGAACGCATGGCAGCGCCCCATGCCGACAGCGGCTATTACGGCGAACTGCTGATCGGGGCCATCGCCACCGTCCAGACCGGACTGCTGCCCGCCGCGCTGGTGGAACTCAACCGCCAGGCGCCGACCGTCGAAGCCAAGGTCGTACCCGGGGTGTCGCAGGTGCTGCTCAACAGTGTGGACGCGGGCGAAATCGATCTGGCCATCCTGATCCGCCCGCCGTTCGCGCTGCCCAAGGAGTTGCACCTGGAGGTGATCGAACGCGAACCGTTCGTGCTGATCTCGCCCAGCCATGTAGAAGGAGAGGATGCGCTGGCGCTGCTGCGCGAACAGCGCTTTGTGCGTTATGACCGGCATTCGTTCGGCGGGCGGCAGGTGACGCGGTTTTTGCGGGAACAGAAAATCGAGACCGTGGCCGGCCTCGAGCTGGATGAAGTGGACGCCATCGTGCGCATGGTCGAGGCCGGCCTTGGGGTGTCGCTGGTGCCGCGCGCGGGCCTGTGGCTTGAGCGGGCGCCCAGTATCCGCATCATCGAACTGGGCGCCCTCACCTTCTACCGCGAACTGGCACTGGTGATGCGCCATGCCAACCGGCAGTTGCCGTTGCAGCGCCTCTTCAGAAGCTGCCTTGGTTAGCCCTCGTAGCAGCACGGCTTGCCGGCGGGGCGGTGTATCTGACACGATGATGTCGATTGACACACCGCTCCCGCCGGCAAGCCGTGCTGCTACGAGTGAACCGCGGTTCAACTATCGGAAATTGGTCTTGGCCAACTCCAGCACCTGATCGGCCTTGCCGTTCATCACCGCTTTCAACATGAACAGGCTGAAGCCTTTGGCTTGGGCCAGCTTGATCTTGGGCGGCAGGCCCAGTTCCTGTTTGGCGGTGACCACATCGATCAGCACTGGCCCCGGATGCTCGAAGGCCTTTTTCAGCGCGTTGGGCAGGTCGGCGCTGTCCTCCACGCGAATCCCCAGGATGCCCGCGCCAATGGCGATATTGGCGAAATTGGTGCTGTGCAGATCAGTGTCGTGGGGCACATAGCCGCTGGCCTGCATCTCCATGGCAACAAAGCCCAGCGAGCTGTTGTTGAACACCACCATCTTGATCGGCAGGTTAAGCTGACGAATGCTCAGCAGATCACCCATCAGCATCGAAATCCCGCCGTCACCGCACAGCGCCACCACCTGACGCTGTGGAAACGCCGCCTTGGCCCCCAAAGCCTGGGGCATGGCGTTGGCCATGGAGCCATGGTTGAACGAGCCGATCAGCGAGCGCTGGCCGTTCATGGTGAGGTAGCGCGCAGCCCATAGCGTCGGCGTGCCGACGTCCACGGTGAAGATCGCATCAGGGTCTGCGTAGGCATCCACCATGCGCGTCAGGTACTGCGGGTGAATCGGCTCACCATGGGCCGACGGCGTGGCCAGTTCGTCCAGCTCTTCGCGGGACTTGGCGTAGTGCGCCAGTGCCTTGTCGAGGAACTTGCGGTCGGTGTGGGCCTTGAGCCGTGGCAGCAGCGCAACAATGGTTTCGGCAATGCCACCGGTCAGCCCCAGGGTCAGCGGCACACGGCGCCCGAGGGCGGCCGGGTCGATGTCGATCTGGATGACCTTGGCTTTCTCGGGATAGAAATTGCGGTAAGGAAAGCTGCTGCCCAGGATCACCAGCGTGTCGCAGTTGAGCATCGCATGATAACCGGAGCTGAAGCCGATAAGCCCGGTCATGCCAACGTCGAAAGGGTTGGCGTACTCGATATACTGCTTGCCGCGCAGGGCGTGCACCACGGGGGCCGAGAGCTTTTCCGCCAGCGCCACCACTTGATCGTGAGCATCGGCGCACCCGGCACCGCACAGCAGCGTCACGGCTTTGGATTTGTCGAGAATTTCCACCAGCTTCAGCAGGTCGGACTCGGCCGGAATTACCCGCGCCGCAGCCGGCTCTACCCAGGCTGGCTTGGCGTCAGGGCCGGGGCTGAGCGCAACATCCCCCGGAATCACGATCACCGCCACACCGCGCTGGCTGATGGCCGCGCGCATGGCCCGCTCCAGTACCCGGGGAAACTGCTCGGCGCTGTTCACCGCTTCGACGAAGTGGCTGCATTCCTTGAACAGGTCCGTGGGGTGGGTTTCCTGAAAGTAATTCAGGCCGATTTCAGAGGATGGAATCTGCGCCGCGATTGCCAGCACCGGAACCCGGCTGCGATGGCAGTCGTACAAGCCATTGATCAAATGCAGGTTGCCCGGCCCGCAACTGCCGGCACACACCGCAAGCTTGCCGGTGGACGCCGCCTCGGCACCTGCGGCGAAGGCTGCGACTTCCTCGTGACGGGTGTGCATCCATTTGATCTTGCCCAGGCGTTCGAGGCTGTCGGTCAGGCCGTTCAGGCTGTCGCCACTCACCCCCCAGATCTTCGAAACGCCTGCGGCGGCGAGGGTTTGGGCGAGGTAATCGGCGAGGGTCGTGCTGGACATGGGGCGGGTTCCTTGTCGAGTCGAAAAATGCGCGCAAGGCAAACGGCTGCAATGCGCGTCGTTTCAAATCGACCTGTAGGGTCCGGCACAGTTCAGTGGTTGTGAAGATGTAAACCGCCCGACCCTCACCGAACTCCCACATCAACCAATGCGCTTGCCCTGCCCCAGCAACGGCGAGTGCGCCGGCAGGTGAATACGCAACGCCCCAGACTTCGCTTCGAATCGCAATTGCTCTCCTCGCAGCGGCTCGCCATCCAGATTGATGTCCAGCCCCTCGGCGGACTTGAGTTCGACCCACGGCAAACGCGCCCGCACGAACATACTGTCCAGCCCCAGCCCGCCCTCCAGCAACCGCTTGAGCGTACCCACCACCTCTTGCGGCGCAGGCAGAATGCTCACGTCCAGCAGCCCGTCATCAGCCAGGGCATTGGGGCACAACGGATGCCCACCGCCCGCCTGGCGACCATTGCCGATCCCCAGCGCCAGCAACTCCCCCTGCCAGTGGAAATCCGGGCCGTTCAACTCCCCATAGGCTGATTTCAACTCGCTGAAACGCGACAACCCGGTAAACAGATACGCCGCGCCCCCCAGCACCTTTTTCAGATCCTCCGAGGTCTTGGCCGTCACCTGGCTGCCAAAACCACCGGTGGCCATATTCAGGAACATATGCCCGTCGACAGTGCCCATATCGACCGTGCGTGCCGGGATATCAAGCAAGTCGAGCGCCGGACCGATCTCCAGCGGAACACCCGCCGAGCGGGCAAAATCATTGGCCGTCCCCAACGGCAGAATCGCCAGGCTTGCTTCGGAGCCTGCCTGGGCCAATGCCTCGGCGATGTCACGCAAGGAGCCATCACCGCCACCGGCGATGATCTGCGTATGCCCTGCTGCCAGTGCCTCCTTGACCAGGCGCTGGGCGTCGCCGCCTTCCCAGGTCAAGCGCACGTCAAGCTCCCAACCGTGTTTGCGCTTGCGCTCCACGGCAGCCCGGACGTCTTCGTTGAGCGCCTGTTTGCCATGAAGAATCAGTAAAGCCCTGCGCTGCGCCATAGTCCCTTCCTCTGTTGGTGCGATTCATTGCGTCAGATGTTGACCTTCGCCTGAGAGGAAAAAGCCCTGCCGTCGGCATTTTTTTTTGCCAGCAGCCTGCAAGGCCAGTGCAATTTCGTCGCGAAGCCCTGCCCCTGCCATGACACGGGCTGTTTCATGAGCTTTACTGCCCGATACCCTCATTCGAGGGTTTGCCGGCCGGCATCAGCACGTCATCCCGTAAAATTTCTGAGAAAAACAGTTTTTTTTCTTACCAGCGGGATTGAAATAAGGGCGCGGAGAGCGCTTAATCGACAAATAATTGGCTAAAACAGGAAACACCCGCAGAAAAGTCATTAAATTGACTTTTACTGAGAAAGCGCTGAGCAAATTGGCCAATCATGGATTCATGGATCGAAGATGTGAGGACGTTTCATGCCACTGCAGCCGGTCGACAGTCTATCGCTGACGCACACAAGCCTTGAGTACATCGAAAACGGTTCCCGCAGATTCGATCTCTACACTCTCCTGCGCACTGTTTCTGCAGTGCCGTTCTCTCGCGAGGCTTACTGATGGGCACCCTGATTCCCTGCATTATCGCCGGCGGTGCCGGCACCCGGCTGTGGCCAGTCTCCCGTGAAGCCATGCCCAAACCGTTCATGCGCCTGCCGGATGGCGAAAGCCTGCTGCAGAAGACCTTCAACCGAGCCAGCAGTCTGGTCGGGGTTGAAAGCGTCCTGACCGTGACCAACCGCGAAGTGTATTTCCGCACCGTGGATGACTACCGGCTGCTGAACAAGCACAAGGTCCATCTGGATTTCATTCTCGAACCCTTCGGACGCAACACTGCACCGGCCATCGCCGCCGCCGCGCTGCATGTGCAGGCTCTGCATGGTGACGATGCGCAGTTGCTGATCCTGCCGGCTGACCATCTGATTCACGACGTCGAGGCGTTCGCCGCTGCGGTCCAGGATGCGCAGAAGCTGGCCGACGAAGGCTGGATGGTGACCTTCGGGCTGATCCCGACCCGCGCTGAAACCGGCTTCGGGTATATCGAAAAGGGTCAGGCACTGAGCGGCAAGGCCTACCAGGTGGCGCGCTTCGTCGAGAAGCCCGATGCCGCCACGGCAGGGGAATACCTCAAGGGCGGCCTGCACCTGTGGAACGCCGGCATGTTCTGCATGCGGGTGGATGTGGTGCTGCGCGAGCTTGAGTTCCATGCCCCGGACGTGCTCACAGCCGTGCGCCATTGCCTGTCCCAGTGCAACAGCAAACAGGGCAGCAACGAGCTGCAGATGGAGCTGGACGCGGCGACCTTCGCGCTGGCACCGGACATTTCCATCGACTACGCCCTCATGGAACGCTCGCAGAAAGTGGCGGTGGTGCCTTGCGAACTGGGCTGGAGCGACATCGGCTCCTGGCAGGCGATCCGCGAACTGGCGCCGGCCGACGAAAACGGCAACCAGTTCAACGGCCAGGTGGTGCTGCACGACGTCACCAACTGCTACATCGACTCCAAGACACGTCTGGTCGGCGGCGTCGGCCTGGACAACCTGGTCATCATCGACACGCCGGATGCGCTGCTGATCGCCGATGCGGCGCGCACCCAGGAGGTGAAAGTCCTGGCTCAGGAACTCAAGCGCCAGGGTCACCCGGCGTACCTGCTGCACAACACCGTGACCCGGCCATGGGGCACGTACACGGTGCTTGAAGAAGGCAAGCGCTTCAAGATCAAGCGCATCGTGGTCAAGCCCCAGGGTTCGCTGTCTCTGCAGATGCACCACCACCGCAGTGAGCACTGGATCGTGGTCAGCGGCATGGCCAGGGTGACCAATGGCGAGCGCGAATTCATGCTCGACACCAACGAGTCGACGTTCATCAAGCCCGGCCACACCCACCGCCTGGTGAACCCTGGCGTGATCGACCTGGTGATGATCGAGGTGCAGAGCGGCGAATACCTCGGAGAAGATGACATCGTGCGGTTCACCGACATCTACGGCCGGGTGCCGGACGCGCCGAAAGTCTGACCCGCATGCGCCAACCGGCAGCCGCGTCCCCTCGCGGCTGCCTCTGTTTTCAGCCACACGAGGCACCACTGCCCTACACCGCTTGACCCGCGCCATATTGGACTTGGCAGTGCAGCCGACATGATTGTCTTACCCGCAAGGGAGTCGTATTCATGCATGACAGGAGTTCCGGACCAATGAAACACGCACGCTCGACCTGCGTGAACGCACTTGGCCTCTGTCTGCTGGTTCTGGCAAGTGCCACGGCACAGGCCGAAACCCTTCTCAAAGCCCAACGTTCGATCACCTGGAAGGATTTCCTGGGGGTCAACGTGCAGTTTCATGAATTCCCCCAGGACATCTATCAGAAGCAGATGACTCGTCTGGATGACCTCGGGCTGAACTGGGTTCGCTGGGGTCTGCGCTGGCCCATGCTCGAACCCGTGCAGGGCCAGTACAACCTGGCGGAACTGGATGCCGCCATGGCCGCAGCCCTGCCGCACCACCTCAATACCGTGGCGTATCTGGCAGGGTCCGCGCCCTTCGACAGCACCGCGCCCCAGGGCGCGAGCAACACCGACCAGTACCCGCCGCGCGACAACAGCCTGTTCGCCGAACGCATGACGGCCCTGGCCCAGCACTACCCGCAGGTCAGCCATTGGCAGGTGTGGAACGAGCCGAACATTGCCTGGTTGCCCCAGGCTGATCCTGCCGCCTACTACGAACTCCTGACCACCACCGCAAAAGCGATCCGCAGCGCCTTGCCGGGCAAACCCGTGGTCACCGCCGGTGTCGCCTATTACGGGCAGATACGCGGCTCCACCAGCTACATGCTGCAGTCGATGGTGGATCAGGGCCTGGCGGACCAGAACATCATTGCCGCCTACCATCCCTATTCCGACTACCCCGAAGGCGACTCGCCCGGCGACCGGGACTTCCTCAAGCGTGCCAAAGGGCTGAACAGAACCCTGCACGAAGCCGGTATCAAAGAGGTATGGGCCACCGAATGGGGCTGGTCGAGTTACACCGGGCCCTCGGAGTTGCAGCCGGTGATAGGCCCCGAGGGTCAGGCCGACTACAGCCTGCGCAGGCTGGCGCTGATGAGCACCCAGGACTACCAGCGCATCTTCCTGTTCAACCTCAGTGACCTGGACCAACGCGCCAGTGCGCGGGAACGCAGCTACGGGCTGCTGGACCTGAACGCCGAACCCAAGCCGGTGTACAACGCCTTGAAAAACTTCCTTCAAGTCACCGGCCCCACCCTCGCACCTGCCGACCTGCCGCCTCCACTGGCCGTGCCGGAAGACCTCTACGCCATCGCCTGGAATCGTCCGGACGGCTCGCACCTGTTGATGGCCTGGAGCGCGAGCAGCGCCCACATGGTCTTTCCGGGCATCAAGAAAGCCGACCTCTACGACCCGCTGAGCGGCAATCACACCCCGTTGGCCGACGCCCGGGGAATCGACGTGGCGTTGAGCCCTTCCCTGCAAATCCTCGCCTGGAGCCGCTAGTCATGCGCATCCTGTGGACGCTGCCCTACCTGCCCTGGCCCACCACCAGCGGCAGCAAGACCCGGCAGTTTCATCTGTTGCGCAGCCTGGCGGCGCGAGGGCACCGCATTACCTTGCTGGTGCATTCGAACACCGAGCTGGACGACGCGACCGATGCAGCCCTTGCGCCCTGGCTTGAGCGCCTGATCGTGATCCCACGGCGACCGCTGCGCAGCCTGCGTTCGCTGTTGACCATGGCCTTCGCCGCGCCGCCTCTGCTGGCCAGCGCCAACGGTTACTCCGACTCACTGGAGCAGCAATTCGAAGCCCTGCTGCAAGAGCCGTGGGACGTGATTCAGGTCGAGCACAGCTACAGCTTCCAGCCCTTCGAGGCACCGCTGCGGCGCTCGGGCAAGCCGTTCATCATGACCGAGCACAACATCGAGTCAGGCATGGGCGCCGCTGGCTATCGCCTGTTCCCGGACTGGGCAGGCCCTTTTACCCGCTTCGACCAATGGCGCTACCGACAGTGGGAAAAACGCGTATTCGCCCAGACCCAGGCGCTGATCGCAGTGACCGAGGACGACGCCAAGAGCCTGACCCGCCTGACGGCCCGCGCCACCAGCGTGGTGGTCAACGGCGTGGACTGCAGTTACTTCGCCAGGGTCAGCCCGGATCGCTACAGCCGCCGCCTGCTGTTCATCGGCGACTATGACTACAGTCCCAACCTGGATGCCGTGCAATGGGCGCTGGATCACATCATGCCCCGCGTCTGGGCGCTGGACCCCATGGTGCGCCTGACCATCGGCGGCCACGGGCTGCCGGAGGAATGGCCCGAGCGCTGGCCTGATCCGCGAATCGACTGGCCAGGCTTCGTGCCTGACCTGCGCTCGGTGCAGAAGGAGGCGGCGCTGTTTTTCGCTCCGCTGCGCGATGTCGGCGGCTCCAGCGTCAAACTGCTCGAGGCGATGGCCGCCGGACTTGCCGTGGTGACCACCGCGCAGGGGTGTTCAGGGCTGAAAGTCGAGAACGGCGTCCATTACCTGAGCTGCGAGGATGCCCATGGCCTGGCCCGGTTACTGGTGGACGCCGTCGAGCAACCGGCGCGGCTGGCGAAGATCGGCGAGGCCGGGCGTGCCTATGTGCGCCAGCACCACGACTGGTCGGTGTCTGCCGCGCAACTGGAAGCTATCTATGCGCGGGTTCATCAAAAGGAGGATGCCCCCGTCCTGGCGTAGCAACGGACGCCGCGCCGACGCCTACAATCCTTTGCCCCCGTACCGCGCCTCGTGGGTGTCACACGCCTGCTTCAACGTCTGTCGCAGCCAGCGGTGAGCCGGGTCCTTGTCGAAGCGCGGGTGCCAGGCCTGGATCACACTCACAGGTTCAAGCTCCAGCGGGATCACCAGGGGCAGCATCCGCAAGCCCAACTGGCGCATGCCCCAGAGCACGGGCTCCGGCAGGGCCAGGATCATGTCCGAGCCTGCGGTGGAGAAGATCGCCGAGTGGAAATTCGGCGTGATGAAAGAGACCCGCCGCGACAACCCCAAGATTTCGAGCGCATCGTCGATCGGCCCTCGCGCGCGCCCCCGGCGGGACACGCTGACGTGGTCGAAAGCGGCAAAGCGTTCCGGGGTCAGCGGCCCGTCGAAGATCGGATGTCCCTCGCGGACAAGGCCGACGAACCCGGTGGTGAACAGGTGCTGCATCTTGATTTCGGGGCCGAAATTTCTGCGCGACGTGACGTGCAGGTCGATCCGGCCTTCACGCAATGCATCGTCGTCGCCCTCGCCCTCCGGCACGAAACGCACCGTGGCCAGCGGTGCCTGCTGACGGGTACTTTCCACCAGCCGCCCGCCGAAACCGCCGAAGAACACGTCGTTGGAGCGCACGTTGAACAGACGCTGGGAGGTGCTCATGTCCACTTCGTCACGGGCCTGGAACAGCTCGGTGGCCTGATTGACCAGGCCGCGTACCTGCGCCTGCATCGCCAGCGCCCGGGGCGTGGGCACCAATCCCCTTCCCGCCCGCACCAGCACCGGATCGCCCAGGGCCTCGCGCACCCGCGCCAGCGTGCGGCTCATCGCCGCCGGGCTCAAGTGCATGCGCCGGGCGGCGCCGACCACGCTGCCCTCCTCGAGCAAGGCATCGAGGGCGATCAACAGGTTCATGTCGGGCATGGGCATTGAAGGTATTCCAGTGTCAGAGCAAGCAAAGTGTAAACCCGTAGCAGCACGGCTTGCCGGCGGGGGCGATTTCAAGGACGCCATCGCGGGCAAGCGCGCTCCTACAAACCTCATCCCGTAGCAGCATGGCTTGCCGGCGGGGCGATTTCAAAGGCGCCGTCGCGGGCGAGCGCGCTCCTGCAAGGGCATCAGATCAACCCGCGTGCGCGCCACTCGGCTCGCTGCTGCGCGTCGATGCCCAGCCCTTCGAGCACCTCGTCGGTGTGCTGGCCCAGGGTCGGGGCCGGGCGGATGACGCCGCCGGGCGTGGTGCCGAGCTTGGGCACGATGCCAGGCAAGGTGACCGGCGTGCCGTCGTCCAACTGGCTGTCAAGCAACATGTCCCGAGCCTTGTAATGGGGGTCGCTGGCAATGTCCGCGGCATCGTAGATCTTGCCGGCCGGAATCCTCGCCGCAGTCAGTTTGGCAAGCACATCATCCAGATCAAGACTGGCCGCCCAGGCGCCGATAGCGGCATCGATCAACTCGACCTGCCTGACCCGCCCATCGTTGTGAGCCAGCGCCGGATCGGCAGCCAGGTCAGGACGTTCGATCAGGGTCATCAGGCGCTGATAGATGCTGTCGCCATTGCCCGCGATCAGCGCGTAGCGGCCATCCCGGCAGCGGTAGGCGTTGGACGGTGCGATACCTGGCAGGCTGCTGCCCGCAGGCTCGCGCACCGCGCCGAACACCGAGTATTCCGGGATCAGGCTTTCCATCATGTTGAACACCGACTCGTACAGCGCGACGTCGATCTCCTGGCCCTCGCCGCCGTTCTGATCGCGATGACGCAAGGCCAGGAGCACGCCGATCACCCCATGCAGCGCCGACAGCGAATCGCCGATGGACACCCCGACCCGCACCGGCGTGCGCCCCGGCTCACCGGACAGATGACGCAGCCCGCCCATGGCCTCGCCCACTACACCGAACCCAGGACGATCACGGTATGGCCCGGTCTGGCCGTAACCCGACACATGCAGCACCACCAGTCTGGGATTCAGGGCATGCAGTTCGTTCCAGCCCAGCCCCCAGCCTTCAAGGGTGCCAGGGCGGAAGTTCTCCACCAGCACATCGGCCTCGGCCAGCAGCTTGCGCACCACGTCCTGGCCTTCCGGCTCGCGCAGATCCAGAGTCACCGAACGCTTGTTGCGCGACGACACCGCCCACCAGACGGAGGTGCCCTCGTGCAGCAGGCGCCACTTGCGCAACGGGTCGCCGGTGCCCGGCGGTTCGACCTTGATCACATCGGCGCCGAACTCACCGAGAATCTTGGCTGCGAAAGGCCCGGCAATCAGTTGCCCCAGCTCGATAACCCGAATCCCTTGCAAAGGCTTTTGCATGACATGCCCTTTGTTCTGCGTGAAAAGTGAGGGCAATTGTCTGCTTTGAAAGGCGTTGTGAAAACGGCTAATTTCGCGCGACGGTCTTCAACGGCTCAAACCCGCCGCCCAGTGACTTGTACAACCCCACCAGCGCCAGAGCCTGGGCAGTGCCGCTGTCCACCCGTTGCTCCTGGCTGCTGAGCAAGGCGCGCTGCACGGTCAGCACGTTGAGAAAATCCACGGCGCCAGCCTTGTACTGCTCGCGGGCAGTCTGCAAGGCGATGCGGTTCTGTTCCACGGCATCGTTCAACCGCGACTGCTGCACCTGGCTTGCGTTGTACAGGCTCATGCTGTCGTCGATTTCCTGCCAGGCGCGCAGCACGGTCTTCTGATAATTCAGCGCCGCTTCCTGCTCCTGGGCCTCGCGCAGATGCAGCATGCCGCGCAGGCGCCCGCCTTCGAAGATCGGTACGCTCAATTGCGGACCGATACCGAATTGCCGCGAGCCCCAACTGCCGAAATCCGACAGTTGCATGGCCTGAAAACCGATATTGCCCGACAGCACGATCTGCGGATAGAAGTCGCCCTCCGCCACTCCGACACTGGCAGCGGCCACATGCATGCGCGCTTCGGCCTGACGGATATCGGGGCGGCGCTGCGCCAGCTCCGAAGGCAGGCCGACAGGAATCACCTCAGGCAACGGCGCCCTGTCCACAGGCCGAATCAGCTCCTCTTGCAGGGTGCGGGGTGTCTGCGCCAGGACCAGGCTCAAGGCATTTATCAGTTGCGCCTGACGCTGTTCAAGCACCGGGATGCGCGCCGCGACGGTCGCCACCTGAGCCGAAGCCTGGGCCACATCCAGATGCGTCGCGACCCCGCTGGCCAGCCGCACGTTGGACAGCTCCAGACTGTTGCGCGCCAGCCCGAGGTTTTCCCGGGTCACGGCCAGGGTCTCCTGCACGCCGCGCAGTTGCAGGTAGTCCTGCGCGGTTTCAGCCTGCACCGCCAGCAGCACCCCTCGGCGATCGCTGTCGGCGACTGCGACGGTTGCATCAGCCGCCTCCACCTCGCGCTTTACCCGGCCCCACAGATCCACTTCCCAGGAGGCGTCCAGGCCGCCATCCCACAGGCTGAAAGCCGTCTTGCCGCTCTTGCCCGAAGGATCGCTCAAGCCCTCGGCGCTGTTACGGGCGCGCTGATAACCCAGGCCACCCGACACGCTGGGCAGTTGTTCACCGGCCACCACCTGCCGCGCGGCGCGGCTCTGCTCCAGTCGGGCACCGGCGATTTTCAGATCAAGGTTGGTTCGAGTCGCCCGGTCGATCAACGAAGCCAACAGCGGATCGTTGAAAACCTCCCACCAGCGCTCCCTGATCTGAACTGGCTGGGGTTTGCTTGCAGCCTGCTCGCCCTGGATCGGCAGCCAGTCCACCTGCACATCGGCCTTGGGTTGCAGGAAGTCATGACCGACCTGACAGGCCGACAGGCTCAGTACCATGGCCACCAGCCCCAGCCACCGACGACCTTGGGTGTAGTCCGTTGTGGGAGCGAGCTTGCTCGCGAAGAGGCCGGTACATCCGGCCCAGATCTGTTGCCTGTCGCCCAGCATTCGCGAGCAAGCTCGCTCCCACAGGTTCGAAGTTGGCTGTCTGTTGCTCATCGGGCGCCCACCTCTTGTGCGCCCGTGCTGCGGGTATCGACAGTGGCGTCCACCGACATCCCCACCCGCAGCCGCGCCAGCAGCGGTTGACCCGGATCGAGCACGATCTTGACCGGCAGGCGCTGCACGACCTTGGTGAAATTGCCGGTGGCGTTGTCCGGCTTGATCGCCGCGAAGGTCACGCCGGTGGCGGGGGCGATGCTTTCCACATGCCCTTTGAGTGCCTCACCGGAGAAGGTATCGACCCGCACATCAGCCGCCTGCCCCGGCGTCACCTGGGTGAGTTGGGTTTCCTGAAAGTTCGCCACCACGTAGACCTGATCCAGCGGCACCACCGACAGCAACCGTGCGCCGGGTGTCACGTAGTTGCCGATCCGCACGGCACGCTCGCCGACCATGCCGTCAACCGGTGCGACGATGCGCGTATAGGACAACTGCAACCGCGCCTGGTCGCGGGCGGCCTGGGCGCGCTTGAGCCCGGCTTCGGCAGCGTGTTGCTGCGCGGTGAAAACGTCCACCTGCTTGCGGTCTGCGGCCAGGGACGCGATGGCGCTGTTCTGCCGCGCGCGGGCAGTGTCGATGCGGTTGCGCGCCTGCTGTGCATTCTGCACCGTGCCTGCGCCCATGCCCGCCAGATGGGCATAACGGTCCTGCTCCTGTTCGGCAAAGGTCACCTCGGCCTTGCTCACCTCGACCGTCGCCTGGGACTGGGCGATCACCGAGGCCTGGCGCTGCACCACGGCGCTGGCCTGCTCGTACTGCGCCTGGGCGGCCAGCACTTCGGCTTCTGAGGCGGCGAGCGCGGTCTGCAAATCCCGGTCATCGATCACCGCCAGCAACTGCCCGGCCTTGACCTGCTGGTTGTCCTCCACCAGCACCTGGCTGATGAACCCCGCCACCTTGGGCGCGACGTTGGAGTAGTCGGCGCTGACGTAGGCGTCATTGGTGCTCTGCTGCCCGCGCTCGCCGGTAAAGCCGTAGATGCCCAGCGCCGCCACAACGAGCACGGCGCCACACAAGGCCAGGGTCTGTTTCGAAGTCATGTTCATGAAGGTGCTCTCAAAAAAAATCAGGCGGCGGCGCGCGGCGGGTAGACGCGGCTCGGCATCAGCGGGATCAGCAGGATCAGCGCGGCGGCGACCCAGCCCATGCAGAAATAGAGGTCGATACTGGTCAAGGTGACAACCTGCTCATGGATGCGGTGGGCCAGTGAAGCCGCCGAGTCCTGGCCGGCCAGCTCCGGCGAATTGCCCAGGCGGTCCACCAGCATGCTGGAATGGAAGTGCTGCCGGGACCGGGTCAGGGCATCCAGCACGCCGGTGGCCAGGACCGACGCCAGGCCGCGAACGGTGTTGAACCACGCCGAGGCAAAGGGGCCGTCCGGTGGCGCGATGCCGCCCGTGGCCTGCATCAGCAGCGGCAGCACTGCCATAGGCTGCCCCAGCACTTGCAGCAGTTGCAGGCTGTAGAAGTTGTCGCGAATCCACTCCGGGCTCATCTGCGTCGCGGCAAAGCAATACAGCGACAGCAGCACCAGTCCTGTGGTCAGCACCCAGCGGCAGTCGATCCAGCGGATATTGCACAGCGCGGCCACCAGCGGCAGCACCAAGAGTTGCGGAATGGCCACCAACAGCATCATCGGCGCGGTTTGCAGCGCCCGATAGCCATGGACTTGCGCCAGGTACGACGCAGGAATGGAACCGGTGGCCGTCAGCACCACCAGCACCCCGCCCAAGGTGATCAGCGCGTGGGACAGGTTGAGGTTGGAGAGCATCTGCAACTTGAAGAACGGCACCGGGGTGAACCATTCGTTGACCATGAACAGCACCAGCAGCACCAGCCCGCCGATTAGCAGAAAGGTGATCAGCCCGGATTCGAACCAGTCCAGGCGGTTGCCTTGCAACAGCCCCGTCACCAGCATGCAGATGGCCGGAGCGCCCAGCAGCACGCCGCGCCAGTTGAAACCTTTGAAGCGTTCCAGGCGAGCCGGGTCCTGGGAGATGCCGTGGGAAATAGCGATCATTGCCACCAGACACGGCGTGATGACCTGCCAGAATGTCCACTGCCAGTTGAAGTATTCGGTCCATAACGCTGCCAGCGGCGTGCCCAGGCTTGGCGCGAAAGTGGCTGTCAGCGCGTAGCCCGCCAGGCCATAGAGCTTGATGTCCGGCGGCAGGAAACGCAGGGCCACCGTCATCAGCATCGGCGGCAGGCAGCCTGCGGCCAGGCCTTGCAGTGCGCGCAACAGCAGCAGGCTCTGGTAGTCGGGGGCCAGCGGACAGAGCAGCGCCAGCACCACGAAGGCGGCGATGGCGCCCAATGTGAAACGGCGCAGTGACAAGGTGACCGCAAACCAGGGCGCGAAGGCCGTGGCCGTGAGCGACGTGGCGGAATACAGGGAGGTGATCCAGCTGCCTTCATCGAAGCCGATGAACATCGCACCGCGGATGTCGGAGAGCGCAACGCGAGTGACACCTTCGTTGATGCCTGCGACCAGCACCGCAATCAGCACGCCTACCAGCCCGATGATGGTCTGCACACCGAATGCAGCGGGCGCAACCGCGGCCTTGAACGGTGCAATGGGGGCAGCGGCCGTCACGACAAGGCCCGCTGGCAGGCGTCCGACACGCGAAAGGATGAGTCAGCGAGCATGTAGAAACTCCGGGAACAGGTTCATTCCCGGTAGTTTAAAAAGCCCTGGCATGAAGAAAAATTTACATTTGGGCAGTGTATGAGTGCGTCAGACGCACGAATCGATCCCGACTGTTGTGCAAAGGGGCATCACCGACGAAGCTGCTCACTGTCCCAGAACCGCTTGTACAGCCCCAGCCGACGCTTCAATGGTCGGGACAGGCGCGCCTCTTCCTTGCCTAGCTTGAACGCCAGCATCTTCAGGCTATTGCGCAGCAACGACGCGGGCCACAGATAGAAACGACGCAGGCCGAGAAAGCCCAGCTCGGATTTCATGTAGCGCAGCGCCTCGACACCTGCACCGCCAAATCTTGCCTGAATCCACGACTCGCGCGCCTGGAACACGCCCATGTCGAAGTAGCGACGAAATTCTTCACGCACGCTGAGGTTGCGGGAATGGCGGCAGACCGCCGTGCCCTGATAAGCCACCTTCCAGTGGGAGAGCAGCATTTTTGCCGCCACGTACATGCCCTCGGACAGGATCACGTGCCTGGGGAATCCGCCCACGGCGCGCAAGGCATTGCACCGGTATGCGCCGAAGGCGTTGGACATGAACGGCACCCTGGCGCCCAGTTCGGCTACATCGGCCAGGCTCTTGGTGCGGGAAACAGGTGGGTAGTTGAACCAGCGTGCGTGCTGCGACAGCACAGTGGCGTCCTGATGCGGCAATTGCCGCCCGCAGACTGCACCCACCAGTTGATCCTCGAAGGGTTCCAGCAGCAGCTCGACGGCCCGCGGGTCATCCAGCCAGGTGGTCTGCGCCAGATAGACCAGCACATCGTATTGAGGGTATTTCTCGGCCATCATCTGCCGGGTGGCGCCGTGGTTGAAATCGCCGGGGGCGATCTCGACCACCTGGCTGCAGCGCGAGCGCGCCAGCTCCAGCGTTCCATCGGTGGAGCCGGAATCGACGATCAGCGTGTCGAATTCGGCGGTCTGGGCCCACAGGGACGTGAGCAATCGCTCAAGTTCCCTGCGCCCGTTGCAGGTCGGAATGACGCAGGCCACACGCAAAGACTGCATAACAATACTCCGGGGCTGTCCGTGATGCCCACTTGTCATGACACTCTTTTGAGGGTAGTTCACGATCCGTATTTTGGATCCAACCGCTCGTCAGCCCATCACTTCACTCAAAGGGATGAAATTGAGCAAGTCGCCTTCGGCTACGGTAGTGCCCTCGATGACCTCGATCAGGCCGTCGGCCCAGGCCGCACTGCGCAGCACCCCGGAGCTCTGATTGCGATAGGCGACCAGACGCCCCTGCTCCAGGCGCCCGCGCAGGTACTCACGGCGATTGCCGGGTTTGCCCCAGACGAAACCGGCAGGCACCTTGAATTGCAGCGGCGTGACCTGTTGCACCCCCAGCCGGCGCAGCAGATAGGGCCGGGCCAGCAGCGCGAAGGTCACCAGCGTCGACGCCGGATTGCCCGGTAGGCCGATCACCGGCACGCCGCGAAAATGACCGAAGGTCAGGGGTTTACCCGGTTTGATCGCGAGCTTCCACAGGGCTATCTCGCCCTCTTCGCGCAGGGCGTGGCCGAGAAAGTCCGCCTCGCCTACCGAAACGCCGCCAGTGGACAGGATCAGGTCAACATCCCCCAGGGCGCCCAGTGCCGCGCGGGTCTTCTCAAGGTCATCCGGGAGAATACCAGCGTCCACCACTTCGCAGCCCAGGCGCTTGAGCCAGCTGCACAGCAGCACGCGGTTGCTGTTGTAGATCTGCCCTGGCCCCAGCGCCTGGCCAGGCTCGATGAGTTCATCACCGGTGGACAGCACGGCGACGCGGGCGCGACGCTTGACCTGCAAGTGGCCCAGCCCCAGCGTTGCGGCCAGGCCCAGTTCCACCGGGGTCATGACGGTGCCGGCGTCCAGCACCTTGTCGCCGACCGTGGTCTCCTGGCCCTTGGGCCGGATGTTCAGGTCCAGGCTCAGGGTTTCGAGGAAGCGCACCCGATCATCGGGCTGCACTTCGGCGTTCTCCTGCATCTCGACGCAGTCGGCGCCCTCGGGGACCGGCGCGCCGGTGAAGATTCGCGCACAGGTGCCCGGCTGCAAGGGCAACGGCGCCTGACCTGCGAAGATCCGCTGGCTGACCGGCAGCGGCTCGCCGGTCCAGTCGGCCACGCGCAGGGCGTAGCCGTCCATGGCGCTGTTGGGCCAGGGCGGCAGGTCCAGGGTGGAGACCAGGTCATCGGCCAACACCCGACCCTGGGCATCGGCCAGGGCCACGGTTTCCCGTTCGTTGATCGGCGCCGCTTCGGCGAGGCTCATCAGGCGCGCCATGGCTTCTTCTACCGGTATCAGGCCACGCATTTCAGGCTTGCTCATTGGTCTTCATCCACGGGTCGCGCAGGGTTCGGCCTTTTTCAGGTGCGGCACGAAGTTGCACGGGCGGAAACTGTTGTTCAGCTGATCGGCCAGAATGCCGTCCCAACCAGTGCGTACCGCGTTGGTCGAACCCGGCAGGCAGCACACCAGCGTACCGTTGGCCAGCCCCGCCAGCGCCCGGGATTGAATGGTGGAAGTGCCAATGTCGGCCACGGAAATCTGCCGGAACAACTCGCCAAAGCCTTCGACCTGCTTGTCCAGCAGGCAGGCCACGGCCTCCGGCGTGCTGTCGCGGCCAGTGAAGCCGGTGCCGCCGGTGATCAGCACCACCTGCACTTGATCGTCGGCAATCCAGGTGGCGACCTGGGCGCGGATCTTGTACAGGTCGTCCTTGAGCAGCACGCGTTCGATCAGCCCATGACCGGCGGCGGTCAGGCGGTCGACGAACATCTGCCCGGAGGTATCGTTTTCAAAGGTGCGGGTGTCGCTGACGGTGAGAACGGCAATGTTGAGCGGCACGAAAGGGGTGTCAGCCTTGGCTTTCATCGAGCAGGTCCGGTTGTAGAGGAAACAGAGCGGTGTTATATCACAGCACCCCTTTTTTCTCTGCCCGACCGCGCCGTTTCAGGAGCCCGCCATGACCGCCAGCACTGCCCTGCCCCCTTGCTCGATCCTGCTGCTGGCCGGTGGTCAGGGCCGGCGCATGGGCGGCCGGGACAAGGGCCTGCTGACCTGGCGCGGCGAGCCGTTGATTGCCCATCTGCAGCGTTTGGCCAGGCCGTTGACCGACGACCTGATCATTTCCTGCAACCGCAATCACGAGCAGTACGCAGCCTTCGCCGATCGCCTGGTGCAGGACGACGAAGAAGGTTTTCCCGGCCCCTATGCCGGCATTCGCTCAGGGCTGGCGGTGGCCCGGCATGGGTTCCTGCTGGTAATGCCATGCGACACGCCGATGCTGGATCTGCAGTTGCTGCAAGGCCTGCGCGCCACCGCTGCGGCGCATCCTGGCAAGCCGGTGATGATTCGCCAGGGCGAACAGTGGGAGCCGCTGCTGTGCTGCATCCCTACCGCCCACGCCGAGGTGTTCGAACGCCACTGGCAGGAAGGCCAGCGCAGCCCGCGCCGCACCATGGCCGAGCTGGGTGCGGTGGCGCTGCAATGCGCCGCCGATGACCCGCGGCTGGCCAACCTGAACACGCCCGAGCTATTGACCGAGATCAAGCCTTGAACGAGCGTGCCATCTTTCATGGAACTTTGCCGTTAACCTCTGCGTCAGAAACCTTACTACACAAAGAATTACCCTCGGAGACACAGCAATGAAACAACGGACTATCCCCGCAGCCTTCCTGCTCGCACTTGGCCTGGCTTCCCTGGCCGGCTGCTCCTCGCCGACCGTGATCACGCTGAACGACGGCCGTGAAATCCAGGCCACGGACTCGCCAAAGTACGACGAAGAGTCCGGTTTCTATGAATTCAAACAACTCGACGGCAAGGAAACCCGGATCAACAAGGATCAGGTTCGTACCGTCAAAGAGCTGTGATGAACGTTTGAGTAAAAAAAGACCCGCCTGATGGCGGGTTTTTTTTGCGCGCCCCATCCGCGACCACAAAACCGGGGGCTGCACCGATAGCCTGTGGGAGCGGGCTTGCCCGCGAATGCGTCAGGCCTGACGCCCCGATGGTGCTCGATCCCCCGCTTTCGCGGGCAAGCCCGCTCCCACAGATCCGCGCCGGGCGAAGATGGCCGATACACCGCAGCCCCGTAGCAGCACGGCTTGCCGGCGGGGGCGGCGTCAGGTCAGAGCAATTCCTTGAGCCGATACCACATCATCCCCAGCGCCAGCAGCGGCGAGCGCAGCAGTTCGCCGCCGGGGAAAGTGCGGTGCGGCACGCGGGCGAACAGGTCGACTGCGCGGCTGTCGTTGTCGGCAATCGCCTGGGCCAGCACCCGGGCGGCGAAATGGGTGACGTTGAGCCCGTGACCCGAATAGCCCTGGGCGTAATACACGTTCGGTTTATTGGCCACCGAGCCGATCTGCGGGAAACGATTGGCGCTGATGCCGATCATCCCGCCCCATTGAAAATCGATCCCCACGCCCTTGAGCTGCGGGAACACCCGCTCCATCTTCGGCCGCATGTAGTCGGCAATGTTCTTCGGATCACGCCCCGAGTAATTGCAGGCGCCGCCGAACAACAAGCGGTTGTCCGCTGACAGCCGGTAGTAATCCAGCGCGACACGCTGGTCACACAGGGCCATGTTCTGCGGAATCAGCGAGCGCGCCCGATCCTCACCCAGCGGTTCGGTGGCGATCACGTAGCTTCCGGCCGGCAGCAGCTTGCCAGTCAGCGCCGGTTCCAGTTTGTTGAGAAACGCGTCGCACGCCAGCACGATCCGGTTGGCAGTGACCTGGCCATGGTCGGTGAACACCTGAATCTGCGGTCCATGGAGGATACGCTGCACGGGGCTGGCCTCATGAATCACCGCGCCCATCTCTTCTGCCAGCCGCGCCTCGGCCAGGATCAGCTTGAGCGGGTGCAGGTGCCCCGAGCCCATGTCGATCAGGCCGCCCTGGTACACCGACGAACCGACCACCTGGGACAACGCCTCTTTCTCTACCAGCCGCACCTCATGGGGGTAGCCCTGAGCCGCCAGCGTCTGCTGTTCTTCCTGCAAGCCCTTGAAGTGCGCCGGGGTGTTGGCCAGGTCGCAATAGCCCCAGCGCATGTCGCAATCGATGCCGTACTTCTGCACCCGCTGGCGCACGATGTCGACCGACTCGAAACCGGCCTGCTCCAGGTAGTGCACGCCCTCCTTGCCCACCCAGCGTTCGACGCCACTGACGTCGTGCCCCAGGCCGCGAATCAACTGCCCGCCGTTGCGCCCGCTGGCGCCCCAGCCGATGCGCTGGGCCTCCAGCAGCACCACCGACACACCCCGTTCAGCCAGTTCCAGCGCGGTGTTCACCCCGGTAAAACCGCCACCGATCACGCACACGTCGGCGCTGATGGCGCCCGTCAGCGGTGAGCGTTCAGGCGGCGTCCCTACAGAAGCTGCGTAGTAGGAAGCGATGTGTGGCAGTGCAACGGACATGGGTTTTCCTTAACGGTTGGATTTGATGTCGGACCATTTGCGCGTCATCAGGCGCAGGGTCGCGGGGCTCAATTCCGAAGAGATGTAAAAGCGGCTCATGACTTCCGGCGATGGGTAGATCGACGGGTTCTCGGTGATCTCGGTGCCCATCAGGGCATTGGACGCAGGGCTGGGGTTAGCATACCCGACTGTCTCGCTGACTTTGGCGATCACCTGCGGATCGAGCAGGTAATTGATGAACGCCAGCGCTTCTTTTGGATGCTCGGCGTCCTTGGGGATCGCCAGCATGTCGAACCAGACGTTGGCGCCTTCCTTGGGAATCGAATAGGCGACCTTCACGCCGTTGTTGGCCTCGATGGCGCGGTTCTTCGCCTGCAACACGTCGCCTGAGTACCCGAAGGCCACGCAGATGTCGCCGTTGGCCAGGTCCGACACCCATTTGGAGGAATGGAAATAAGTCACGTAGGGGCGCACGGCCTTGAGCTTCGCCGCAGCGCGCTCGTAGTCCTTGGCCGACTCGCTGCGCGGGTCCATGCCCATGTAGTTGAGTACCGCGGGAAAGACTTCGTCGGGGGAATCCATGAACGACACGCCGCATTTCTGCAGTTTCTTCATGTTCTCGGGCTCGAACAGCACCGCCCAGGAATCGATGGTGTCGACACCCAGTGCCGCCTTGACCTTGTCGACGTTGTAGCCGATGCCGTTGGTGCCCCACAGGTACGGCACGGCGTACTGGTTGCCGGGGTCGTTGGCCTCCAGTTGCTTCATCAGTTGCGGGTCCAGGTTCTTGCGATTGGGGAGCTGGCTCAGGTCCAGTTTCTGGAAGGCCCCGGCCTTGATCTGCCGCCCCAGGAAATGGTTGGAAGGCACCACCACGTCGTAGCCCGAACGGCCCGTGAGCATCTTGCCCTCAAGGGTTTCGTTGGAGTCGAATACGTCGTAGGTCGGCTGGATACCGGTGGCCTGCTGGAAGTCCGCCAGGGTGGTCGGGCCGATGTAGTCGGACCAGTTGTAAATCTTCACGGTGTTGCCTTCAGCGTGTGCCGTTGCGACCGCGCCAGCCAGAACGGCCGGCACGAACAGCGTGGAAACGATCAACTTCATGGTGCCCCCAACGTCAATGAACAAGACGGTTGCGCTTACACACTCATCATCAGGAACTGGCGTTCCCAGGAGCTTATGACGCGCTTGTAGTTTTCATGTTCGGCGCGTTTGACCGCGACGTAGCCCTGCACGAACTTGTCCCCCAGCACGCGGCGCAGCGCGGCGCTGCCTTCCATGCGCTCCAGTGCATCCTCGATGGTCAGCGGCAGGCGCAGGCTGCGCCGCTCGTAGCCACGGCCCTGCACCGGCGCGCTCGGGTCGCAACCTTCGATCATGCCCATGTAGCCGCACAACAGGCTCGCGGCGATGGCCAGGTACGGGTTGGCGTCGGCGCCTGGCAGGCGGTTCTCGACGCGCCGCGCCTGGGGATCGGACCCCGGTACGCGCAGGCCGACGGTGCGGTTCTCCTCGCCCCACTCCACGTTGACTGGCGCCGAAGTGTCCGGCAGGAAGCGCCGGAACGAGTTGGCGTTGGGCGCGAACAGCGGCAGCACTTCCGGGATGTAGCGTTGCAGGCCACCGATGTGTTGCAGGAACAGCTTGCTGGCCTCGCCCTCCTCGGTGCTGAACACGCTGCGCCCGGTGTGAATGTCGACCACGCTCTGGTGGATGTGCATGGCGCTGCCCGGCTCGTCGGTGATCGGCTTGGCCATGAAGGTCGCCGCCACGTTGTGCTTGAGCGCCGCCTCACGCATGGTGCGTTTGAATACGGTGATCTGGTCCGCCAGGTCCAGCGCGTCGCCATGGCGGAAGTTGATTTCCATCTGCGCCGGGCCGTCTTCGTGGATCAGCGTATCGAGGTCCAGGCCCTGGGCCTCGCACCAGTCGTAGACGTCTTCGAACAGCGGATCGAACTCGTTGGCCGCCTCGATGGAGAACGACTGACGACCGCTTTCAGGCCGACCCGAGCGCCCGGTCGGCACTTGCAGCGGCAGGTCGGGGTCTTCGCAGCGCTGGGTCAGGTAGAACTCCATTTCCGGCGCCACCACCGGCCGCCAGCCCTGCTCGGCGTAGAGTTGCAGCACTTTTTTCAGCACGTTGCGCGGCGACAGTTCGATGGGGTTGCCGTAGCGGTCGAAGGTGTCGTGGATGACCATCGCCGTGGGCTCCAGCGCCCAGGGCAAAACGTACACCGCCTGCGGATCGGGGCGGCAACTCATGTCGATGTCGGCAGGGTCCAGCAGGCTGTAGTAGATATCGTCGTCGACGTAATCGCCGGTCACGGTCTGCAACAACACGCTCTCGGGCAGGCGCATCCCGTGCTCGTTGAGAAACTTGTTGGTGGGCAGGATCTTGCCCCGGGCAATGCCGGTCAGGTCGCTGACCACGCATTCGACTTCGGTGATGCCGTAACTTCTCAACCACTCGGCGAGTGGATCTTTCACGCTGCTGTCCATGGGGCCTCTGACTGTCGGGACGGGTCGTGGCGCTGCGCACTGGAGTCGCAACGTCGTGGTGGCGCCCATGCTGAAGGGGACGCTGTCCGTTCGTCTATCCACTTTCGCTCGCCATGCACGCCTCATTTTGGTGCGCAGCCTGGTTCACCCATGGTGTATTGCCCGGCCTCGAACCATGCTGCTAAGGTGCTCGCACTCATAACAACACTGCCAGAGCAGGTCTTTCATGTCGGTCAGGGTATTTGAAACCGTCGCCGCCGATCAGCAAGGTATCTCCAACGCGGGCTGGAGCCTGCACTACGCACAAATGTCTTCGGGGCAGTTCAAGGGTCGTCTGGTGGAGGCGGAACTGGGCGGCGTGCAAGTCTACGAAGAACACATGAATACCCGCATCGAGCAGTATTACAAGGCACCCAGCGATGCCCTGGTGTTCAGCTTCGACATGAGCGAACGGGCGCTGTACCTGCTCGACGCCAGCACCCAGAACCTGTGGATCACACCCGAGAACTACCGCGAAATCGCCGTGGTGATCCGCCAGGATTGCCTGGGCTCGCGCCACCTGCACGAGACCTTCGAAGAGCTGTTGCTGACCCCGCTCACCTCCCCTCATGCCGCGCTGTTCAGTGGCTGGCTGAGCACGATGCTGACCCGCCTTTCCCAGCAGAGCGATGCCGAACAGGCGCGGCTTCTGGGCGAACAACTGATCGAGGATTGTCTGTTCGTGCTGGAACAATCGGACCCCGCACGCATGGGTGACACCTGCCTGCGCCTGGCCGGGCAACGACGGATCGTGCAACGGGTGTTCGAGCAGGTAAGCGCCTACCCCACCGAAAACTTCAGCGTGGTGCAACTGGCCGACAGCGCCGGCACCTCCTTCCAGCAACTGCGCAAAGCGTTCAACGCCTGCGTCGGCATGGCCCCCACCGCCTGGCTGCGCAGCCGACGGCTGAATCTGGCCCGTCAGGATCTACTGACCTCACACGCAAACGAAACCAGCGTGGCGGACGTCGCCATGCGCTATTCGTTCTGGCACCTAGGGCGTTTTGCCGAGGCGTACCGCGAGTTGTTCCTGGAGTATCCGAGCCAGACGCTCAATCGCCAACGCTGAGTTCCCCCGCTTGCCGCATGAACCCGCCCGCCGCAACTCCGCTCCCCGCACGAACGCGCTCGCTGCATCTCCGCTTGCTGTAGGAGCGCGCTTGCCCGCGATCTGCTGCACAGCAGCAGCAAAACCACGCTCAGTGGGGGTGTCAGGCACACCACGAACTCAGGTCCTACTGCCGCTTCGCGCCAGATCGCGGGCAAGCGCGCTCCTACAAACACAATGCGCATTGCGACAATGTCCCCATATTAGAATCAATGAGTCTCAATTTTGGGTAATTGTTCCCCATTCGTTTAGTCCGTAGATTTACTCCCAAGCCAGCAAGCAAACAGCCAGCGAGCTGAAGCGGCGAACCATACAGACCATTTTCGAATTCAAGGGAATACACATCATGTCCATCCGCGAACTGCTCAACCCAACCAACTCCGCCCTGATCCTGATCGACCACCAGCCACAGATGGCCTTCGGCGTGCAGTCGATCGATCGCCAGACCCTGAAGAACAACACCGTGGGCCTGGCCAAGGCGGCGAAGATCTTCAACGTGCCGACCATCTTCACCTCGGTGGAAACCAAGAGTTTCAGCGGCTACATCTGGCCAGAACTGCTGGCGGTGCACCCGGATCAACAGCCCATCGAGCGCACCTCGATGAACTCCTGGGAAGACAAGAAGCTGGTGGATGCGGTCAAGGCGACCGGGCGCAAGAAGCTGATCATCGCCGCGCTGTGGACCGAAGTCTGCCTGAACTTCCCGGCCCTGGACGCGCTGGCTGAAGGCTACGAGGTGTACATCGTCACCGACGCCTCCGGCGGCACCACCAAGGAAGCCCATGACATGTCGGTGCAACGCATGATTCAGGCCGGTGCCGTGCCTGTGACCTGGCAGCAGGTGCTGCTCGAATTCCAGCGCGACTGGGCTCACAAGGAAACCTACGAAGCGGTCATGCAACTGGTGCTGGAACACAGCGGCGCGTACGGCATGGGTGTCGACTACGCCTACACCATGGTCCACGGCGCACCACAGCGCAAAGCCGGCTGAACCCTTTGATCCGGGCCTCGATACGGGGCCCCTTTTTCACCACCACCCCATTCCGATTTATAAGTGAGCCCATCATGAACACTGTTAAAAAAGCCCTGACCGCAACCCTGCTGGCCCTCTCCATCGGCAGCGCCTTCGCCGCCGAAAACACAGTGCCTGAACACCAGACCCAGGCCTTCCTCAACGCCCTGGCTGCCGGTGGTGGCCGGCCGCTGGAGCAACTGAGCCCCAAGGACGCACGTGCGGTGCTGACCGGCGCGCAGAGTTCGGTGAAGGTCGATATGTCGGGGATTCAGGTCAGTGAAAAGACCATCCAGGCCGACGGCCAGAACATCAAACTGACCATCGTGCGTCCGGCCGGGGTCAAGGGTGAGTTGCCGGTGTTCATGTACTTCCACGGCGGTGGCTGGGTGCTGGGCGACTACCCGACCCACGCTCGCCTGATCCGTGATCTGGTGGTCGGCTCGGGGGCGGTGGCGGTCTACGTGGATTACACGCCATCGCCGGAAGCGCACTACCCGACCGCGATCAATCAGGCCTATGCCGCAACCCGCTGGGTGGCCGAGCATGGCAAGCAGATCAATGTCGACAGCTCGCGTCTGGCGGTGGCCGGTAACAGCGTGGGCGGCAACATGGCGGCGGTCGTCGCGCTGAAGGCCAAGGAACAGGGCACACCGAAACTGCGCTTCCAGTTACTGCTGTGGCCGGTGACCGATGCCAGCTTCGATACCGCCTCCTACGACCAGTACGCCGAGGGGCACTTCCTGACCCGCAACATGATGAAGTGGTTCTGGGACAGCTACACCACCGACGCCGCCCAGCGCGCCGACATTCATGCCTCGCCGCTGCGTGCCAGTACCGAGCAATTGAAAGGGCTGCCACCGGCACTGGTGCAGACTGCGGGCCTGGACGTGTTGCGTGACGAAGGCGAGGCCTATGCCCGCAAGCTCGATGCCGCCGGTGTGGATGTCACCGCCGTGCGCTACAACGGCATGATCCACGACTATGGTTTGCTCAACCCGCTGAGCAACATTCCAGAGGTCAAGGCGGCGATGCGTCAGGCAGCCGGTGAGCTCAAGGCGCATTTGAACTGACAGGCGACTCTCTCCCCCGTAGCAGCACGGCCGGGCGGCGATCCGCTTGCCGGCGGGAGCGATCTCACGGACGCCATCGCGGGCAAGCGCGCTCCTACAAGATCAGGGTCACACATAACCGTAGCAGCACGGCTTGCCGGCGGGAGCGATCTTGAGGACGTCCCCGCCGGCAAGCCGTGCTGCTACGGGGCATAGTCACCTTCGAAAATTCATTGGTTACACGGAGTTCATCATGTCATCCATCCACCGCACCACCGCCCCGGCCCTGAGCTTCAACGGCGGTTTCGTCGACACCATCGGTTTCCTCGCGTTGCAAGGCCTGTTCACCGCCCACGTCACCGGCAACTTCGTGACCCTGGGCGTGAGCATCGTGCACGGCACCTCCGGCGCGCTGGCCAAGCTGCTGGCCTTGCCGATGTTCGCCCTGGTGGTCGGCCTGACGCACCTGGCCGCCGTGGCGATCAACCGTCGCGGCCTGGTGCCCCTGCGGCCGCTGCTGATTCTGCACACCCTGCTGCTGGCGCTGTTCGCCGCCTTCACCCTGTGGTTGGGCCCATTCAATGACGGCGACAGCGGCGCTGCCCTGCTCACCGGCATGACCGGCGTGGCAGCCATGGCGGTGCTCAACGCGATTTCCCGTCAGCACCTCAAGGGCGCCCCGCCCACCACCCTGATGACCGGCAACGTCACGCAACTGTCCATCGACCTGTTCGCCCTGATCGGCCTGCGCGATGTCGAGCAACGGGCCGTCATCAAAAAGCGGCTCAAGCCCATCGGACTAAATCTTCTGGGCTTCACGGTCGGCTGTGTCGGTGCCGCACTGTTGTACCTGGCCATCGGCCTCTGGTGTCTGTTGGTGCCTGTGCTGGTGTCGATCTGGACCTGCATCAACACTTTCGGCACCACCGACGGCATCGCAGATTCAGTCGCTTGAGTGCATCTCGAACAGGTAGCGGTTCCGGCCTGCGCTCTTGGCCTTGTACATCGCATGGTCGGCATGCTGGACCAGCGTGCCGATGTCGTCCCCGTCGCGGGGGAACAGGCTGACGCCCATGCTGGCGTGGATCTGCACCTTGCGCCCGTCGATGAACAGCGGCAACTGGAAGCATTGGTGGAGTTTTTCCAGCAACGCTGCGATCTTCTGCGGGTCCTTCACATCGCAGAACGAGATGACGAATTCATCACCGCCCAGCCGCGCCACACAATCGGCGCCATCACTGGCGGTGGTCAGCAGCTTGGCCACCGCCTGCAAGACCTGATCGCCGAAACGGTGACCATACTGATCGTTCATTTCCTTGAAGTGGTCCAGGTCGACGAACAGCAAGGCCATCTTCTTCCCGCCCTCCCGCGCCTCGATCAGCGCCTGCTCCAGACGCTCGAAGCACATCCGCCGGTTGGGCAATTCGGTCAGCGGGTCATGCCGGGCCAGGTGCTCGAAGGCGGCGCGGCTGGACGTCAGATCGTCCAGCTGGCCGAGGATTTCCTGTTTCATCGCATGGAAACGATGGGCCAGGACCCCCAACTCGTCGTCCCTGGGTGCCAGCTCGCTGATCTTGCGCTCCCGGGAGAACAGCTCCACCGCGTCAGTCATGCTGCGCAGCGGCCGGATCAGCGCACGGGAGGCGATGAACGCCGCCAACAGCGCCAGCACGCTGAATAACAGCGCGATCTGCACGATGCTGTTGCCCACGCGGGACACCTTGGCCAAAACATGGCTTTGCGGCTGGCCCAGGCCCAGCACCACGAAGGGTTCGGCATCGCCGTTGTGAGACAGGCGCACGAACGCCGCCACCAACCGGTCCTTCTGGCCTTGCTCGACACTGCGACTGATCAGGCTGCCCGGCGCCTTGTCGGACAACAGCCCGGCGACTTCCGGGAATTCATCCTGCAAGAACAACCGCCGGCCCTGATCGAAACCGAAGGTGCGGCGATGGTCCGGATGCACCAGCAAATCGCCCCAGCGGTTGCTCAGGTAGACCTGGTACTCCTTGGGCAGATCGCTTTGCAGTTGGTTGAACAGCTGATCGAGGTCAACGTTGATGACCAGCAGCGCAAACACCTTGCCTGTCGCATCCGCCACGGGCGTGGAGACATGCAGCGTCGGTTTGCCCAGCCCCGAGTGCGCGCCCTGCTCGTGGTTGATCACGATCGGCGAGATACGCACCTCCCCTGGCGCCAGGCGCAGGGTTTCGAAGACGTAGGCGTAATGGGCCTTCTCCTGCAGATCGGCGCCCTCGACCCTGACGATATCGGCCCCGTCGCGGTCCTGGCGCACCAGTTCCAGACCATGGTCGGTCGCGCTGATCAGACGGATCTGCATGTAATCGGGATGGGCCAGCAACATGGCCCGGAATGACTCGGCGAGGTTGTCACTGACGGTCTTGCGGGTCGCAGGATTGGTCAGCTCGCCCAGTTCGTGCACCTGGGCCCCGTTGGTCAACACCGTGGCATCCAGGGAAATGTTGCGCAGGCTGCCGTGCAGGTTGCGGCCCAGCACCTGGACCGACGTCAGCAAGTCACGCTCGGCGGCCTGCAGCAGCATTTCCCGGCTGCTGTTGTAGATGTAGTAACCGGCGAGCCCCGTGGGCACCATGCCGAACAGGGCCATCAGGCAACCGAGCTTGAACGCGATACCGAACCTCATCGCGCCTCCACCAGCGGCGGACGCTCGCCGGACACGATCCGCTGCCACAACTCGGCGCGGCGCTGATCGTCCTCGACCGGGCGTAGCCAGATCATGCGATTGGAGGGGCTGGCATCCAGCGGTTCCTGCACCGTGTTGGACAGGTCCTGGCGTTCGCTCAGGGCGCGGCTGACATCCGGTTCGAGCATGTAATTGATCCATTCATTGGCCAGTCGCAGGTCATGGGCGCCCTTGCTGATCGCCCAGCAATCGAGCCAGGCCAGCGCGCCCTCCCGGGGTACCACGTAGCCGACGTCCACGCCTGCATCGCGCAGTTGCTTAAGTTGCTGACGGCCATAGTTGGCGAAAATCAGCGCCACCGAATGGCTGCGGAACAGCTCGGCCGCCTCCTCCGGCAGGGAATAGAAGGTCAACACATTGCGCCGCAACGCGATGAGCTTTTCGGTCACCCGGGGAAAGTCCGCTGCGCCGATGTGAAACGGATCGCCGCCGAGGGCCAGGCTTGCCAGGGAGAAATTGTGGTTGCTGGTGTTGAACGCCAGCACGCGGCCCTGGAACCTTGGGTCCCACATGCTCTGAATCGAGTCGGGCGGCTGGCTGAACTGCTTGCGATCGTAGATCAGGCCCATATCCGACCACGCATAGGGCACGGCATAGACATGCCCGTCGACGACAATGTCCGGGATTCTGGAATAATCGCGAAAACGCGGGAGCTGACGCGCCGTATTGGCGATGCGCTCGGGATGCAAAGGCTGCAACAGGCCCTGGTTCACATAGTGGTGAATTTCGGCAGTGTTGGCCGCGATCACGTCAAAATCGCCACCCTGATTTTCAGACAGTTTGGCCCGCAGCACTTCATCGCTGCCCACCAGCGTGACTTCGACCTTGACCTTGAAACGCTTCTCGAAAACGCCCACCAGGTCAGTGTCGGCGTAACCGGGCCAGGCCAGCACACGCAGCGTCTGCTCGGCAGCGCCCGCCGGCAGCGACGCGAGAAGGCCGCACATCAATAACCCCAACGGGCGCAGGTATTTCATGGACGATGCCCAGACCGGGGAATGTCGCCACTATACCTATGGCGATGTGCCGTTGCTCGCCAACCTGTTTGCGCAAATCGCGCCTTCGGTCGGAAACGCTGCCTGAATCCATTCACCCTTGGTTTGGGCACGCATTGGGTTAGACTCGGCGTTTTTGCACCAAGGAGTGAGGCGCATGCAGATTTCAGGGGCGATTCCGGTACTTCGCATGTTCAGCGAAGAAAAGGCCCGGGAGTTTTATGTGGATTTTCTGGGGTTCTCGGTGGACTGGGAGCACCGCTTCGAAGCGGACTTGCCGCTGTACATGCAGATTCGCCGCAGGGATCTGGTCATTCATCTCACCGGCCACCACGGCGACGCCACCCCGGGCTCGACCATTTTCGTACCAATGCAGGAAATCGAGCCGTTCTGCCAAGCGCTCAATGCCAAAGGCTACGGTTTTTCGCGGCCGGGGATCGTCGAACAGGGCTGGGGCAAAGTCATGGAAATCGCCGACCCGTCCGGTAACAGGATCCGCTTCTGTGAACTCTCGCAGGATTGACCCGTAGCAGCACAGCTTGCCGGCGGCAGCGATCTTGTGGACGCCGCCGCAGGCGGCCGTGCTTCAGGTCATACCGGTGGCTGGACCACCGGTTTGTTCGGCGCTGCGATCTGCACTTTCGGGTTGACCGGCGCTGCATTGGGCGTCGCGTATTGCTGTTTCAGATGACCGTCCTGATCCAGCAACCAGGCATCGAGGATCTGCCGCACCACCGGCCCTGCCACCCGACCACCCGCCTCGCCGTTCTCGATCATCACCGAGACCACGATTTTCGGGTTGGCCGCCGGGGCGAAGCCGACGAACAAGGCGTTGTCACGATGCCGCTCTAGGGTCTTGTCACGGTTGTAACGCTCGCCCTGCTTGATAGCCACCACCTGCGCCGTACCGCTCTTGCCGGCGATACGGTATTGCGCGCCTTGCGCCGCCGCACGGGCGATGCCGCGCGGGTCGTGCATCACCGACTGCATGCCATTGTTGACCTGATCCCACTCACGGGGATCACGCAGGACGATGTTGGGCATCGGGTGCTCGTCCACCGGCGCCACGCCGCCGATCTCCTTGGCCAGGTGCGGGCGGTTCCACACGCCCTTGTTGGCGATCAGCGCGGTAGCCTGGGCCAGTTGCAAAGGCGTGACCTGCATGTAGCCCTGGCCGATACCGAGAATCACGGTCTCACCCGGGAACCAGGCTTGACGCCGGGTAATGCGTTTCCACTCTTTGGACGGCATCAGGCCCGCAGACTCCTCGAACATGTCCAGCGAGACCTTCTGGCCGATGCCGAACATGGTCAGGTAGTCATGCAGCCGGTCGATGCCCAACTTGTGCGCAAGATCATAGAAGTAGGTGTCGTTTGAACGCATGATCGCCGCATTCAGGTCCACCCAGCCGTCGCCGCTGTGGTTCCAGTTGCGGTATTTGTGATCGAAGTCCGGCAACTGGAAATAGCCAGGGTCGAACACCCGGGTCGACGGGGTGATGATGCCGCTGTCGAGCCCCGCGATCGCCACTTCCGGCTTGATCGTCGAGCCTGGGGCATACAGGCCACGCAGCACGCGGTTGAACAGCGGCCGGTCGACCGAGTCCCGCAGCGCCGAGTATTCCTTGAAGCTGATGCCGGTGACGAACAGGTTCGGGTCGAAACTCGGCTTGCTGACCATCGCCAGCACCTCGCCAGTGGCCGGGTCGATGGCCACCACCGAACCACGGCGGTCGCCCAGTGCCTCTTCGGCGGCTTCCTGCAACTTGATGTCCAGGCTCAGCGTGATGCTCTTTCCGGCCACCGGATCGGTGTGCTTGAGGACGCGCAGTACGCGGCCCTGAGCGTTGGTTTCCACTTCTTCGTAACCGACGTGGCCGTGCAGCTCGGGCTCATAGAAGCGTTCGATGCCGGTCTTGCCGATGGACTGGGTGCCACGGTATTCCACCTGGTCCAGTTGCGAGGCTTCCTTCTCGTTGATCCGCCCGACGTAACCGATGGAGTGCGCAAAATGCGCCCCCAGCGGGTAATGGCGAACGAACTGCGCCTCCACATCCAGCCCCGGCAGGCGGAACTGGTTCACCGCCAGCAGGGCGATCTGTTCTTCGGTCAGTTCATAGAGCAGCGTCACCGGCACGAAACGGTGCGGCGAGTTCTTCATGGCCTTGTCGAAGATGATGCGGTCTTCGTCCGGCAGGTTGAGGATCTGCATCAGGGTGTCGATCACCGCGTGCCAGTCCCCTGCCCGTTCGCGGGTCATGGTCAGGTTGAAGCTGGGCCGGTTATCGGCGAGGATCACGCCATTTCGGTCATAGATTAGCCCTCGTTCGGGCGGAATCGGCAAGACGTGAACGCGGTTGTTTTCGGAAATGGTGGAGTGATAGGCGAATTCGATGACCTGCAGGATGTACAGGCGGCAGACCAGCGCGATGCTCAATGCGACCACGAACACGGCGCAGGCGATCAGGCGTCGATTGACCAGCCGCGTCTCTTTCTCGTGGTCTTTTAACGGTATGGGATCAGGCATTTCTACAGCTACTCGGTGACGACAGGAACGGTACAGACAGCGTCCTCTGAACCAGGCCAGGACGCAAATGGCGTGCACGATACCAAGAAGCACCTGCACTCATCGGGCGAACTTCATGAAAATCCTGTCATGTTGACGAAAGGTGCCGGGGATCTGGAACGTTGAGGGCCGCCCTGACGGTCACCAACCTGTTAAAAAGTGAGACGGGTTTGTTGCATAGGTGCAATAAATCTCGTCGTACGACAGGAATCAGATCGCGCCACTAAAATTGGCTCAGATGAAGCCTCGACCGCGCGACTGATTTCTGGAAAAACGACAACCGCACTGGAACGTGCCTTGCGGACCTACCCGGCTCCATCACGGACTTGCACCGCAAAAATCGCCGAAAGCCGTACTGTTACATTTATTGCAACAGTCATTTACCGATTTAACAGGATGCAACAGTCAGTAACACATCTATCATTGCGCTTCGCGTGGAAAAGATGGCTAGCGGCCTAGCTTCCCCCCGCCTAGCGTGCGCCATCTGCCCGCAGGTTTGCCAGAGACCCAATGTCACACCCGCCGCTGCACCCTGCGCCCGACACCTCGCGCTGTCGGACCCAACCGTGAGAAACACTTACAACGCCACCCGTTACGGACCATGCCCCGGCATGGCCCTTTGTACAGGTGCGTTTGCAGGAGCCCTGAATGACAGAGAAATCCAAAGGCCTCACCCGCCGCCAGTTGCTGAAATCCTCAGCCACGACCCTGGCCGTCGGTGCGGCCGCAACGGCCAAGGCGGCCACCGTGGTCGGTGTTCCGCAATGGATCCCCTTCGACCATAACGGCCCGATGCATTACGACACGCCCGGCTGGCAGTTCTTCACCCAAGCCGAAGCCAGCGCCGTGGAAGCCATCGTTGCGCGCCTGATTCCCGCCGATGAGCTGAGCGTCAGCGGCAAGGACGCCGGTTGCGCGGTGTTCATCGACCGTCAACTGGCGGGGGAATACGGCACTTTCAGCCGCCTGTACATGCAGGGCCCCTTCCAGAAAGGCACGCCGATGCAGGGCGACCAGTCGGAACTGGTGCCGCGCGAGCGTTACCGTCTGGGCCTGGCCGGGCTTGAGGCCTACTGCCAGAAAGCCTTCCAGAAAAACTTCGAAACCCTCGCTCCCGAGCAGCAGGACCAGGTGCTGACCGGCCTTGAGAAAGGCGAGATCACCCTCGAAGGCATCGACGCCAAATTGTTCTTCCAGCAGGTGCTGGGCAACACCATGGAAGGCTTCTTCGCGGACCCTGTGTATGGCGGCAACCGCGACATGGTGTCGTGGAAAATGATCGGCTTCCCCGGTGCGCGCTACGACTACCGCGAGTACGTCGGCCTGCACAACCAGAAGCTGAACCTGATCCCGCTTTCCATTTCCGGAAGCGCAGCCTGGACCAAGAAGGGTTAATTCGACATGGCCAAAAAACTACCTGCCACGGACGTCGTGGTTGTCGGACTCGGCTGGGCCGGATCCATCATCGCCAATGAACTGGCCGACGAAGGCCTGAACGTCATCGGCTACGAACGTGGGCCGTGGCGCGACACCGCAGCCGACTTCAACGTCGCCTCCGCCGCCGATGAACTGCGCTACAACCGCCGCCAGGACCTGATGGTGAGGACGCGGCAAAACACCACGACTATTCGCAATAGCGTCAACGAGACAGCGCTACCTATGCGCAGTTGGGGCTCGTTCCACCCCGGCAACGGCACCGGCGGCGCCGGTAACCACTGGGCCGGCATCACCTTTCGTTTCCAGCCCCATGAATTTCGCCTGCACAGCCACCTGACCGAACGTTACGGCAAGGAACTGTCGCCGGAACTCACCCTGCAGGACTGGGGCACCGACTGGGAAGAAATGGAGCCGTTCTACGCCAAGTTCGACCGCCTGGCAGGCATCTCGGGCAAGGCCGGCAACATCAAGGGCGTGATCCAGGAAGGCGGCAACCCGTTCGAGGGCGCGCGCTCCGAGGAATACCCCAACCCGCCGACGCAACAGACCTACGCCCCGACGCTGTTCGCCGAGGCCGCCCGCAACCTGGGCTACAAGCCTTTCCCGGTGCCGTCTGCGCTGGTGTCCCAGCCCTACGTCAACTCCCTTGGCGTGGCGATGGGCCCCTGCACCTACTGCGGTTTCTGCACCAACTACGGCTGCGCCAACTACTCCAAGGCCAGCGCCATCACCACCGTTCTGCCGGCGTTGATCCGCAAGCCGAACTTCACCGCCATGACCAATTGCGAAGTGCTGCGAGTGACCATGGACAGCAGCGGCAAGAAGGCTACCGGCATCGTCTACATGGACGCCAACGGCCAGGAATGGGAACAGCCAGCGGAGCTGGTGGTGGTCAGCGCGTTCATCTTCGAAAATGTGCGGCTGATGCTGCTTTCCGGCATCGGCAAGCCGTACGATCCGGTGACCAACACCGGCACCACCGGCCGCAACTACGCCTACCAGACCGCCAACAGCGTGCGGATGTTCTTCGATGACAAGAACTTCAACCCGTTCATCGGCGGCGGCGCCATCGGCATGGGCATCGACGAGTTCAACAACGACAACTTCGACCACTCGGGCCTCGGCTTCGTCGGCGGCGGCAGCACCCGCGTCACGCCGATTGGCGCGGCGCCCATCGACTCGCGCCCACTGCCACCCGGCACCCCGACCTGGGGTTCGGAATGGAAGAAAGCCACGGTCAAGAACTACGCCAGCACCATGTCTATCGGTTGCGAAGCGAGCAGTTACGCGACGCGCACCAACTACCTGTCGCTGGACCCGACCTACAAGGATCCGCTGGGCCGACCGCTGTTGCGCATCACCTTCGACTTCCCGGAGAACGACCGCAAGATGGCGGCCTATGTCACCGGCAAAGTGGGTGAAATCGCCAAGAGCATGAACCCGCGGCAGATGGTCCCTAGCTCCCAGCAAGGGCACTGGAACAGCGCGCCGTACCAGTCTTCGCACATCGTCGGCGGTTTCATCATGGGCGCCGACCCGAAGAACAGCTCGGTCAACAAACACCTGCAAGTCTGGGGCGTGCCGAACCTGTTCGTGGTCGGCTCTTCGGCCTTCCCGCAGAACCCTGGCTACAACCCGACCGGCACCGTGGCGGCGCTGGCGTTCAAAGCGGCGGATGCCATTCGTACCCGCTACCTCAAGCGTCCAGGGGAGATGATCAGCGTATGAAGACCCTTCTGACTGTATGCGCAGGCGTCATCGGACTGTCCCTGAACATGGCTCACGCCGCGACGGGTGCTGATTCGTACAATCTGGTGGAAAAAGGCCGTTACCTGACCACCCTCGGTGACTGCACCGCGTGCCACACAATGCCGGGCAAACCACTGTTCTCCGGTGGCGTGATTCTCGATACGCCGTTCGGCAAACTGGCCGGCGCCAACATCACGCCCGACCCGGTCAACGGTATCGGCCGCTGGAGCTTCGAGGACTTCCAGAACGCCATGTCCAAGGGCCACGGCCTGGACGGCAAACGCCTGTACGGCGCGATGCCGTTCACCGCCTACACCAAGGTCACCCGCGAGGATAACCAGGCGATCTGGGCCTACTTGCGCACCGTCGATGCGTCGGACAACCACGTCGAAACCAACCAGTTGCCGTTCCCGTTCAATGTGCGCACCAGCCTGATCGGCTGGAACCTGATCAACTTCAAGGAAGGCGAATTCAAGCCCAACCCGCAGAAGTCCGAACAGTGGAACCGTGGCGCCTACCTGGTCGAAGGCCTGGGCCACTGCGGCACCTGCCACACCCCGAAAAACCTCATCGGCGGCGACAAGAACGAGCAGTTCCTCACCGGCGCCAACCTGCAGAACTGGGTTGCGCCGAACATCACTTCCACCGGCCATGACGGTATCGGGGCGTGGAGTGAGGCAGACATCGTCAAGTACCTGAAGACCGGCGCCAACCGCTTCGACATCGCGTCGGGACCGATGGCCGAGGAAGTCGAGCACTCGTCCCAGAACTGGACCGACCAGGACCTGATGGCGGTAGCGGCGTACCTCAAGGACGGCGCCAAGCCTGTGGAAGCCGCCAAACCGGTGGCCGCCACGGACCCGGCCATGGTGGCCGGCAAGGCCATCTATGCCGACCGCTGCTCGGCGTGCCACACGCCGAACGGTGAAGGCGCAGCCAACCTGTTCCCGAAACTGGCCATGGCGCCGCTGGTCAACAGCAACGATCCGTCGTCGCTGATCCGCGTGGTCCTGGCAGGCAGCCGCGCAGGCTCAACCGACGCCGCCCCCACCGCCCCGGCGATGCCGGCATTCGGCTGGAACCTGTCGGATGAAAACGTCGCGGACGTGCTGACCTACGTACGCAACACCTGGGGCAACGCCGCACCTGCGGTGTCCAGTGCCAGCGTGAAGGACGTGCGTGAGGCGTTGACGCCGAAGTAAGGCGTTGCGTGGTTGAATGACGAAAAATGCCTGACCGCTTGTTTGGGGTCGGGCATTTTTGTGTGCGCGCCAATGATCCCGTAGCAGCACGGCTTGCCGGCGGGAGCGGCGTGTCAGTCGACGGATTCGTTGCTGACCCACCGCTCCCGCCGGCAAGCCGTGCTGCTACGGGGAGACAGTGAAAATCTGCTATGACTGATGGTTCGACTCACAGCATGCAGGGGCCCGCGCCATGCCACATCTTCTGTACATCGAAAGCTCGCCACGCAAACAGCGCTCGGCGACCATCGAAGTCGCCAACGCCTTCATCACGGCCTGGCAGGCCCAGCACGCCATCGCCACGGTGGATACGCTGGACGTCTGGAACACTGTGCTGCCGGAATTCGACGGCGCGGCGCTGGACGCCAAGTACGCAGGCATCCAGGGCATCGAACGCACGCCGGACCAGAAACAGGCCTGGGCGCAGATCAGCGAACTGGCCCAGCGTTTCATTCAGGCCGACATCATCCTGTTTGGCGTGCCGATGTGGAATTTCGGCATTCCTTACAAGCTCAAGCACCTGATTGACGTGGTCAGCCAGAAAGATTTGCTGTTTACCTTCGACGAGCGCGGGCTCAACGGTCTGCTCGATGGCCGCAAGGTAGTGGTGATCGCGGCGCGCGGCGCGCCGCTAGACCGGGCCGAGCATCAGGTCGCGTACCTGACCACCTGGAGCGAGATGGTCGGGATCGACGAGCAATACAACATCGTGATCGAGAAGACCCTGATGGGACCGGACATCGACGCCGAGTCGCGCCGAGCCTCGATTCAGACCGCGCTTGAACTCGCAGCAGAGCTTTGACGCGGCTCTGCCTCGCGCAGCTCGCGGGCCTGGAGGATGCGCGGCAGGTTCTGTTCGATCCACGTCGTCAGGCCGTCAACCTGCAACGCCACCTCCTTGCCCATGGACGTGAGGTTGTATTCGACGTGGGGCGGCACCACGGGCAGCGCCTTGCGGTCGACGAAACCGTCCTGTTCGAGGCTCTGCAAGGTTTGCGAGAGCATCTTCTCGCTGACCCCGCCGATCTTGCGCCGCAGTTCGCTGAAACGGTGCATGCCGTCAAGCAACACCACCAGCACCAGCACGCCCCAACGGCTGCACACGTGATTGAGGATCTCGCGGGACGGACAATCACGCGCCAGCACTTCGCCCATGCGAATGCGTTCGAGCAGGGATGCGTTTTCGGGGCTGGGGCTGATGTAGGGGTGCAACGTGGAAATATCGTTCATGGCACTAACCTTTTTGTGCGTACTTACGAAAGGTTAGCACAGCCTCTATGCTGGTCGCACATTCAACGTCACCAAGGAAATCATCATGATTGTCATCACCGGTGCTTCAGGCCAGTTGGGCCGTCTGGTCATCGAGCAACTGCTGCAGAAGATCCCCGCCTCACAGATCGTCGCCGCCGTGCGCAGTCCGGAAAAAGCCAGTGACCTGGCCGCCAAGGGCGTACAGGTGCACAAGGCCGATTACGCGCAACCTGCCACACTGGAAAGTGCGTTTGCGGGAGCCGAGAAGGTTTTGCTGATTTCCTCCAGTGAAGTCGGCAAGCGGGTCGCGCAGCACAAGGCAGTAATCGCCGCCGCGCAAAAGGCCGGGGTCAAGTTGCTGGGCTATACCAGCGTGCTGCACGCCGCCACGTCACTGCTGGGCCTGGCCGAAGAACATCGCCAGACCGAAAGCGCCCTGGCGCAATCCGGCGTGCCCCATGTTGTGCTGCGCAACGGCTGGTACCACGAGAACTACACCGCCGCGATTCCCGGCGACCTGGCCCATAGCGCGCATTTCGGTTGCGCCGGTGAAGGCCGCATCAGCTCGGCAGCACGGGCTGATTACGCGGCGGCCGCAGTGGCGGTGCTGACGGCCAGTGAAGATCAGGCGGGCAAGGTGTATGAGCTGGCAGGCGATGATGCCTACACCCTGAGCGAGTTTGCGGCCGAGGTAACGCGCCAGTCGGGTACGGCGGTGAGCTATACCGATTTGCCGGAAGCGGGCTTCAAATCGGCCTTGCTGGGCGCAGGTCTGCCGGAGTTCGTCGCCGAGCTTCTGGCCAACTCCGATGCCGCAGCGGCCAGGGGCGCGCTGTTTGACGATGGCAAGCAGTTGAGCCGATTGATCGGGCGAGCGACCACGCCGCTGGCGGTCAGTGTGGCCCATGCGCTCCCCCGCTAACACCAGCGGACTGCTACGGGCTGATGTGGTACGCACGGCTGACCGATTCCTGTGGGAGCGGGCTCGCCCGCGAAAGCGGTGGGTCATTTCGCATCGAGGCGTCTGGCCTGACGCTTTCGCTGGCAAGCCAGCTTGTATGGTAGGACTCGAAGGGGTGGGTGGGACCAAAAGCCAGCTTCTGACTGTTAGCCGCAGTACAGACCGTGGGAG
>NZ_JBIVCX010000002.1:275225-884084 GCF_044746825.1 Pseudomonas sp. NPDC090201 | reverse complement strand
AGAAGCAATACGCGCCAATGTCGATCGCTGACATGTCGCTGTCGCTGTATGCCGCTGAGCGTGGGTTCCTGACCGACGTTGAAATCGCCAAGGTCGGCAGCTTCGAACAAGCGCTGATTGCTTACTTCAACCGCGATCACGCCGATTTGATGGCAAAGATCAACGTGAAGGGTGACTTCAATGACGAAATCGATTCTGGCCTCAAAGCCGGTATCGAGAAGTTCAAGGCCACCCAAACCTGGTAAGCCGCAGCGGGAGTCGCGAGGCTCCCGCTTGCTAACCTGATAGGTGTTACATGGCAGGCGCAAAAGAGATTCGCAGCAAGATTGCGAGCATCAAAAGCACGCAAAAGATCACCAGCGCCATGGAAAAAGTGGCGGTCAGCAAAATGCGCAAGGCTCAAATGCGCATGGCTGCTAGCCGTCCTTACGCGGAGCGCATCCGCCAGGTGATTGGTCATCTTGCCAACGCTAACCCGGAATACCGCCACCCGTTCATGATCGATCGCGAAGTAAAGCGCGTCGGTTATATCGTGGTAAGCAGTGATCGTGGTCTGTGCGGTGGCTTGAATACCAACCTGTTCAAGGCTTTGGTCAAGGACATGGCGAAGAACCGTGAAAACGGCGTAGAGATCGATCTGTGCGTGGTCGGCAGCAAAGGTGCGGCGTTTTTCCGCAACTTCGGCGGTAACGTCGTCGCTGCGATCAGCCACTTGGGCGAAGAGCCTTCGATCAACGATTTGATCGGCAGCGTCAAGGTGATGCTGGATGCCTACCTGGAGGGCCGTATTGACCGCCTGTCCGTGGTATCCAACAAGTTCATCAACACCATGACTCAGCAGCCAACGGTCGAGCAGTTGATTCCGTTGGTCGCCACCCAGGATCAAGAACTCAAGCACCACTGGGATTACCTGTACGAACCCGACGCCAAGGAGCTGCTGGACGGCTTGATGGTCCGTTACGTGGAGTCGCAGGTCTACCAGGCGGTGGTCGAGAACAACGCAGCTGAACAAGCCGCGCGGATGATCGCGATGAAGAACGCAACCGACAACGCCGGTGACCTGATCAGCGATTTGCAGCTGATCTACAACAAGGCGCGTCAGGCAGCGATCACCCAAGAGATCTCGGAAATCGTCGGCGGCGCTGCCGCGGTTTAACGGTTCAAATATTCAGAGGATCCAGCTAATGAGTAGCGGACGTATCGTTCAAATCATCGGCGCCGTGATCGACGTGGAATTTCCACGCGACAGCGTACCGAGCATCTACAACGCGCTGAAAGTACAAGGCGCGGAAACTACCCTGGAAGTCCAGCAGCAGCTGGGCGACGGCGTAGTTCGTACCATTGCGATGGGTTCCACCGAAGGCTTGAAGCGCGGTCTGGACGTCATCGACAGCGGTGCAGCCATCTCCGTACCGGTTGGTAAAGGTACCCTGGGCCGTATCATGGACGTCCTGGGCAACCCGATCGACGAAGCGGGTCCGATCGAAGCTGACGAGCGTTGGGGCATTCACCGTCCAGCGCCTTCGTTCGCTGACCAGGCAGGCGGCAACGACCTGCTGGAAACCGGCATCAAGGTTATCGACCTGGTCTGCCCGTTTGCCAAGGGCGGTAAAGTCGGTCTGTTCGGTGGTGCCGGTGTCGGCAAGACCGTAAACATGATGGAACTGATCCGTAACATCGCCATCGAGCACAGCGGTTATTCCGTGTTCGCTGGTGTGGGTGAGCGTACTCGTGAGGGTAACGACTTCTACCACGAGATGAAGGATTCCAACGTTCTGGACAAAGTGGCACTGGTATACGGCCAGATGAACGAGCCGCCGGGAAACCGTCTGCGCGTTGCTCTGACCGGCCTGACCATGGCCGAGAAGTTCCGTGACGAAGGTAACGACGTTCTGCTGTTCGTCGACAACATCTACCGTTACACACTGGCCGGTACTGAAGTATCCGCACTGCTGGGCCGTATGCCTTCCGCAGTAGGTTACCAGCCGACCCTGGCTGAAGAGATGGGCGTGCTGCAAGAGCGCATCACTTCGACCAAAGAAGGTTCGATCACCTCGATCCAGGCCGTTTACGTACCTGCGGACGACTTGACCGACCCGTCGCCAGCGACCACCTTCGCCCACTTGGACGCCACCGTCGTTCTGTCCCGTGACATCGCTTCCCTGGGTATCTACCCAGCGGTTGACCCACTGGACTCGACTTCGCGCCAGCTGGACCCGAACGTTATCGGCCAGGACCACTACGACACCGCTCGCGGCGTCCAGTACGTTCTGCAGCGTTACAAAGAGCTGAAAGACATCATCGCGATCCTGGGTATGGACGAGCTGTCGGAAACCGACAAGCAGTTGGTATCCCGCGCTCGTAAGATTCAGCGCTTCCTGTCGCAGCCGTTCTTCGTGGCTGAAGTCTTCACCGGTGCTTCGGGTAAATACGTTTCCCTGAAAGACACCATTGCTGGCTTCAAAGGCATCCTCGCCGGTGAGTACGACCATCTGCCAGAACAAGCGTTCTACATGGTCGGCGGCATCGAAGAAGCGATCGAGAAAGCCAAGAAACTGTAATCCAGGCGCCCGGCAACGGGCGCTAATCAGGTTGAGGCAAGCAAATGGCTATGACAGTCCATTGCGATATCGTCAGCGCGGAAGGAGAGATTTTCTCCGGTCTGGTCGAGATGGTGATTGCACACGGTAACCTGGGTGATATCGGTATTGCTCCAGGTCACGCGCCGCTGATCACTGATCTGAAGCCGGGTCCTATCCGTCTGATCAAGCAGGGTGGAGAAGCCGAGGTGTTCTACATCTCCGGTGGTTTCCTTGAGGTTCAACCGAACATGGTCAAAGTGCTTGCCGATACCGTGCAACGCGCTGCCGACCTGGACGAAGCCTCTGCTCAGGAAGCCGTCAAGGCTGCCGAGAAAGCACTGCATGAACGCGGCGCGGAGTTCGATTACGGATCTGCTGCTGCACGTCTGGCGGAGGCCGCAGCCCAGCTGCGCACCGTTCAGCAAATTCGCAAGAAGTTCGGCGGCTAAGGCCAACGATGCTTATGCGCGATTGAGTAAAAGGGTAGCCTCGGCTACCCTTTTTCTTTTTCAAGCCTTTGTACATCGGCCCTTCTTTTGAATCATCTGCACAGCTGTGGCTGCGCTCGTCTGGAATCTCTTCATGTCTCTCGATATCGTCATTCTTGCCGCCGGCCAAGGCACACGCATGCGCTCGGCCTTGCCCAAGGTGCTGCACCCTGTCGCCGGCAACTCCATGCTGGGCCACGTTATCCACAGCGCTCGCCAGCTGTCTCCGCAAAGCATTCAAGTGGTGATCGGCCACGGCGCCGATCAGGTACGTGAGCGCCTGTCGGCCGATGATCTGAATTTCGTTCTGCAAGACAAGCAACTGGGTACCGGCCATGCGGTCGCCCAGGCCGTGCCTGCACTCAACGCCGATACCGTGCTGATCCTTTACGGTGACGTGCCCCTGATCGAAGTCGAAACGCTCAACCGCCTGTTGACCCTGGTAAACGACCAGCAGTTGGGCCTGCTGACGGTCAATCTGAACGATCCGACCGGTTACGGCCGCATCGTGCGGGACGCGCAGAATCGCGTCAGCGCGATCGTCGAGCACAAGGACGCTAGCGAGGCGGAAAAAGCCATCAAGGAAGGCAACACCGGCATTCTGGCGGTGCCTGGCAAGCGTCTGGCGGACTGGCTGGGTCGCCTGTCGAACAACAACGCCCAGGGCGAGTACTACCTGACCGACGTCATCGCCATGGCCGTCAGCGACGGTCTGACTGTCGCCACCGCGCAACCGCTGGACGCCATGGAAGTGCAGGGCGCCAACGATCGCAAGCAGCTCGCCGAGCTTGAGCGGCATTATCAGTTGCGTGCAGCGCACCGCCTGATGGCCCAGGGCGTCACCCTGCGTGATCCTTCGCGTTTCGACGTGCGGGGCGAGGTCACTGTTGGCCGTGATGTGCTCATCGACATCAACGTCATCCTGGAAGGCACGGTCGTCATCGAGGACGACGTTTACATCGGCCCGAACTGCGTCATCAAGGACAGCACCCTGCGCAAGGGCGCGATCATCAAGGCCAACAGCCATCTGGAAGGCGCCATCGTCGGTGAGGCTGCCGATGCCGGTCCGTTCGCCCGCCTGCGCCCAGGCAGCGTACTGGAGGCTCGCGCCCATGTGGGTAACTTCGTCGAGCTGAAGAATGCACACCTGGGCGAGGGCGCCAAGGCGGGTCACCTGACCTACCTGGGAGACGCGGTCATCGGTGCGCGCAGCAACATTGGCGCCGGCACCATCACCTGCAACTACGACGGTGCCAACAAGCACAAGACCGTGCTGGGTGAAGACGTGTTCATCGGTTCCAACAACTCGCTGGTCGCCCCTGTGGATATCTCCACCGGTGCCACCACCGCAGCCGGTTCGACCATTACTCAGGACGTTGCCGCCGAGCAACTGGGCGTCGCCCGGGCACGCCAGCGCAACATCGATGGCTGGAAGCGCCCGGTCAAGATCAAGAAGTAAGTTATCCACAACGGGTCCCGGATCGCCCCTTGGGCGGTTTCGGGCCGTGCGTGATGAAATTTGCGCATCCTGCTTGACGAAAATCTTTCGATAGGTTTCTATTCGCATCGTTATCTTTCGAAACGAAACTTAAGCGCGAAATGTCGAAACGAAATACTCCCCAACGTCGCCACAACATCCTCGCCTTGCTCAACGAGCAGGGCGAAGTGAGTGTGGAAGCCTTGGCCCGGCGTTTCGAAACTTCCGAAGTTACGGTTCGTAAGGATCTTGCGGCACTGGAAAGCAACGGCCTGCTGCTACGTCGCTACGGTGGCGCAGTGCCCATGCCTCAGGAACTGATCGGGGAGCCCGGCCAGCCGGTGTCCAGGTACAAGCAGGCCATCGCTCGCGCTGCAGTGGCGCGAATCCGCGAACACGCCAGGATCATCATCGACAGCGGCAGCACCACCGCCGCGATGATTCCTCAACTGGGCCTGCAACCGGGCCTGGTCGTCATGACCAACTCCCTGAGCGTTGCCAACGCACTCGGTGAACTGGAGCACGAACCGGTGCTGCTGATGACAGGCGGCACCTGGGACCCTCATTCCGAGTCGTTTCAGGGGCAGGTCGCCGAACAGGTCCTGCGTTCCTACGACTTCGATCAGCTGTTCATCGGTGCCGACGGCATCGATCTGACGCGTGGCACCACGACCTTCAACGAGCTGTTGGGCCTGAGCCGTGTCATGGCTGAAGTGGCCCGCGAAGTGATCGTGATGGTGGAAGCCGACAAGGTCGGCCGCAAGATCCCCAATCTGGAACTGCCCTGGAGCAGCGTCCATACCCTCATTACCGATGATCGCCTGCCTCAGGAGGCACGCGAACAAATTCAGGCCCGCGGCGTTACTTTGATCTGCGCCGCTGTTTCCTAGGAGAAGACCATGTGTGGAATTGTCGGCGCCGTCGCTGAACGTAATGTCACTGCCATCCTGCTCGAAGGCCTCAAGCGCCTCGAGTACCGCGGCTACGATAGCGCCGGTGTGGCGCTTTTCAGCAACGCCGGTGTGCTTGAGCGCCGCCGCCGCGTTGGCAAGGTCAACGAGCTGGAGCAATCGCTGGCCGGCGAGCCACTGGCTGGCCGTCTGGGCATCGCCCACACCCGCTGGGCGACCCACGGTGCGCCGGTCGAGCACAACGCTCACCCGCATTTCTCCAGCGGCGAGCTGGCAGTTGTCCACAACGGCATCATCGAAAACCACGAGCCGCTGCGCGAGCGTCTGAAGGGCCTGGGCTACCTGTTCACCTCGGATACCGACACCGAAGTCATCGTCCATCTGCTGCATCACAAAATGCAGGACACGCCGGACCTGACCGCCGCCCTGAAAGCCACTGTGAAGGAACTGCACGGCGCCTACGGCCTGGCGGTCATCAGTGCACGTCAGCCAGACCGCCTGGTTGCCGCCCGCAGCGGCAGTCCGCTGGTAGTGGGCCTGGGCCTGGGTGAAAACTTCCTGGCCTCTGACCAGTTGGCCCTGCGCCAGGTGACCGACCGTTTCATGTATCTGGAAGAAGGCGACATCGCCGAAATCCGCCGCGACAGCGTGCAAATCTGGGACGCCGCCGGCCTGCCGGTCGAGCGTGAAACCGTGCAGTACCGCGAAGGCGCCGAAGCCGCCGACAAGGGCGAGTTCCGCCACTTCATGCTCAAGGAAATCCACGAGCAGCCAAAAGTCGTGCAGCGCACCCTGGAAAACCGTCTCGGCCAGCAGCAGGTACTGGTACAGGCCTTCGGTCCGCAGGCAGCCGAGCTGTTCGCCAAAGTGCGCAACGTGCAGATCGTTGCCTGCGGCACCAGCTACCACGCCGGTATGGTCGCGCGTTACTGGCTCGAAGGCCTGGCGGGCATTCCATGCCAGGTCGAAGTCGCCAGCGAATTCCGCTACCGCAAGGTGGTGGTCCAGCCCGACACCCTGTTCGTCTCGATCTCGCAATCCGGTGAGACCGCCGACACCCTGGCTGCACTGCGCAACGCCAAGGAACTGGGCTTCCTGGCAAGCCTGGCCATCTGCAACGTCAGCATCAGCTCACTGGTGCGTGAGTCGGACCTGACCCTGCTCACCCAGGCCGGCCCGGAAATCGGCGTCGCGTCGACCAAGGCGTTCACCACCCAACTGGTCGCGCTGATGCTCCTGACCCTGTCCCTGGGCCAGGTCAAAGGCACACTGGCCGAGGGCGTCGAAGCCGAACTGGTCGAAGAACTGCGCCGCCTGCCGACCCGCCTGGGCGAAGCACTGGCAATGGACGGCACCGTGGAAAAAGTCGCCGAACTGTTCTCCGAAAAGAACCACACCCTGTTCCTGGGTCGTGGCGCACAGTTCCCGGTGGCGATGGAAGGCGCCTTGAAGCTCAAGGAGATTTCCTACATCCACGCCGAAGCCTACCCGGCCGGCGAACTCAAACACGGCCCGCTGGCGCTGGTGGACAGCGACATGCCGGTGGTCACCGTCGCGCCCAACAACGAACTGCTGGAAAAGCTCAAATCCAACCTGCAGGAAGTCCGCGCCCGCGGCGGCGAACTGATCGTCTTCGCCGACGAACAAGCCGGCCTCAACAACGGCGAAGGCACCCACGTCATCGCGATGCCGCACATCATCGACGCCTTGGCCCCGATCCTCTACACCATTCCGCTGCAGCTGCTGTCGTACTATGTGGCAGTGCTGAAGGGAACGGACGTCGATCAGCCGCGTAATCTGGCGAAGTCGGTGACTGTGGAGTGAGTTATCCACATGCTTGAGTGGTCGGTTCGCTGACCTCAAACAATCTACAAACCCGCCTAAATGGCGGGTTTGTTATTTCTGGCTGTTGATAACTACCCCAACCTAAGCCGCATCGACCTCAACCGCCGTCCCCCGCGCACATTTCCCGGCCTGCTGCACCGCCCACTTCATGAATTCCACAATCGCCCATTCCTCCCGCCGTTCCTTGGCGCAGTACACGAAGTAATCGAATTTCAGCTCCGATGTGGCATGGGTGACTTGCACCAGCCGCTTTGATTGCAGGGCTTCGGAGGCGAATACGCTGTTGACCAGGGCGATCCCCTGGCCGGCGCAGGCGGCACTTATCAACAGGGACTCGTCGCCGTAGCTGGAGCCCTGGATCATTTTGCGGTTGCCCATGCCGAAGGCGTTCATCCAGACCTTCCAGTAGTTGCGTTCGGTGTCTTGCAGCAGTGGATAAGTCAGGCAGTCCTGTGGGCTTTCGATGTTGCGTTGCTTGGCCAGCAGGTCGGGGCTGCATACGGGGATCAGGTAGGACGACCACAGGCGGGTGGCGTGGTTGTCGGGGCTGGCGGCCATTTCGCGCTGGATCGAGATATCCACATGGCCGTGCTTGAGATCTGAGAGGCCGTTGCAGATCTGGATCGATATTTCGATGGTCGGGCAACGTTCCTTGAAGCTGCCCAGTGCCGGGATCAGCCAGGAGCTTGCAATGGTGGAGGTGGTGCTGATGGCCAGTCGGGTCTGGCGGGGTTGTTTGAGCGCGGCGCCTGACCAGGCTTTTTCGATAACGTCGAAGGTGCCGCTCAGTTCGTCGTACAGGGTCCGGCCGCTGGCGGTGAGTTGAATGCCCTTGGCGTCGCGCTCGAACAGGCGTTTGCCGATCTGGTCTTCGAGGCCCTTGATCTGCTGGCTGATGGCCGCAGGCGACACACACAGGTGATCCGCCGCACGTTTCATGCTGCCGACCTTGCACACTTCCACGAAGGTGCGAAGGGCTATCAACGGGATCGCTCTACTCATCGTGCGTACTCCACCCGGTTGCTACAGCCAGGAAACCATTGTCCTCTGTGGATAACTTTCAAATCAGCTGGTGGCTGGGGTGTCCTGGGTTTCCACCACCGGCTTGGGTTTGCTCTTGCTGAGGACGAACCACACGGCGAGGCAGATCAGTCCGCCGCCGTACAGGTGGCCAGCCGCCAGGCTTTCATTGAGGAACAACACGCCCCAGAGCACGCCGAAGGGAGGAATCAGGAAGGTCACTGTGAGTGAGCGAACCGGGCCGATGTCGGCAATCAGCCGGAAGTACAGAATGTATGCACAGGCCGTGCAGATAAAACCTACGGCTGCCAGCGACAGCCAGACCGTTGAATCACCCCAACTGGCCGGTGGGCTGACGGTGGTGGAGATGGCGAAGAACGGTGCGAGGAACAGCGTTGCACCGACCTGGCTGCCGAAGGCCACCAGCTTTGCGTCAAGGCCACCCTGGTCGGCGATCCATTGCCGTGTCAGGAAACCGGCTGCCCCGTAGCAACTGGTAGCGACCAGGCACGCCAGCGCGCCCATGACCACCGTGCTGGTGAATGTGACGGGGCCGGTGGTGGTCAGCAGAGTTATCCCCAGCAAGCCGATGAACACGCCGGCCATTTTCTTTGGCGTGAGGGAATCGTTGAAGAACATGGAGCCGATCAACACGCCCATCAACGGGGTGGTGGCGTTGAGAATGGCCGAATAACCGGCCGGCAACATCAAAGCGGCCATGCTGTACATCAGGAAGGGGATACCCGAGTTGATGACGCCCAACACCATGGTTGCCTTGAGTTTGCCTTGAAAGTCATGGCGAGTATTGAGTATCGCCAGAATCACCAATAAGCCAATGGCGCCGAGTAATACCCGGAAGAATGCAGTCGGTAATGCGCCTAATACTGGCGCGGCCACCCGCATGAACAGAAAACTTGCTCCCCAGATCGCGGCGAGGAGAAGTAACCGAACATAATCAGATAGCCTCATGACACTTCCTTCCTGGTTTACAACATTGAAAACGCGACCGGAAACTTGCCGATTGACGCTTGTCGAGTCGGGGTGTGATGATTTGAGCAGTGTCTGAAGCGGTGCTCAAGCGAGCTTTTCTAAAGCACATTAGATTTTCTTAACCCAAGGACCTGCATGAAATTCCCGCCCCTCTACGCATTACTCTGCTTTGAAGCGACGGGGCGTCACTCGAGCATGAAAGGCGCGGCGGGCGAGCTTTTCGTCACTCCAGCGGCGATCAGCCAGCAGATCGCCAAGCTGGAAAAAGCGGTCGGCGTCACCCTGTTCATCCGCAATACCAAGCGCCTGGAACTGACCCCCGAAGGCAAGATCTACTTGCGTGCGGTGCGCCCGGCGCTGGGCCAGATCAGCGATGCGACCCAGCGGCTCATGAGCGACAACGGCCCCAATACCATCACGGTCAGTTGCACCAGTGGCTTTGCGATGCAGTGGCTGTTGCCGCGCCTGCCGGACTTTCACGCACAGTGCCCGGGCATCGAAGTGCTCATCAGCACCACCAACCGCCTGGTGGACCTGCTGGGCGATGGCGTCGACTTCGCGGTGCGTCATGGCCTGGGGCGCTATCCGGGGCTGGAGGTGGAAATGCTGATCAACGACCGCCTGCAGCCGGTCTGTAGCCCCAGCCTGCTGCCGGACACACGCTACCTGTCTTCGCCTATCGATCTCACCAATTACAACCTGCTCCACGATGAGCATCGCGAAGACTGGGCATTGTGGCTGCGGGCGGTGGGTATCGAGGACGCTGAAGCGGCGGTGCACCGTGGCTCGGTTTTCGTTGATTCCAACGGGGTGATCGAAGCGGCGCTGGCGGGGATGGGGATCGCGCTGGTGCGTCGCTCGCTGATTCGCGAGGAGCTGGCTTCGGGGCGCTTGGTGGTGCCGTTTCGTGCGACGATCGACACGCCCATCGCGTATTACCTGGTCTATGACGAGACCGCGATCCTGCCCAAGTCCAGCCGCCAGTTCCGCGACTGGCTGGTGTCCCAGGCCATCGCCAGCCAGCGGGAATTCACTACCCGATAGTTCGTAGAACGACCCTGTAGGAGCGAGCTTGCTCGCGATGCGGTGTGCCAGGCACTACGGATGTGTCTGAACGGACGCATCGCGAGCAAGCTCACTCCTACAGGTCATCAATACAGTTAAGTCCTGCTTCAGTGTTGATAAATACAACATTGAACCGTCATTGGCGGCTTAAACACCTGATATTTTTAACGATTAAGCAAAGTTGAGTTAAGTCAGACTTAACTGCCAATTGCGTATTTCTTGTTTGCTCCCTTCCCCGAATTTCTTCAGCTTATCTCCCCATTCAACGGCGTTATTGCGCAGGGGTTGGCGCCGATAAAACAACGCGCAGCGATGCTGCGGGGTTAAGGAGAACTTCATGACTGACTTCCAAATCTTCCGTCCCATGGCTTGGGACAAACTGGTCCATGAATATGATCTGGACGGGTCCAGGCTGTTGCCCTGGAACGGTTATCCAACGCCAATCGGTGGCGGCTGGTGCGTCGTTCGCCCGCACACTCAGTCGTTGTCGCACACGCAGATCGATCAGGAATTCTTTATCGGTATCAAGGGCAGCGCGACGCTGGTGGTAGGCGATCAGACCTACCCCTTCACCATGGGCGATATCGCTGCTATCCCCAAACACACCGACCACTACGTGGTGAACGACACCGACGAAGACTTTCACTTCTACGTGGTCTGGTGGGACCGCGATTCGGCCAACCGTTTCCTCGATGAAGATGCTCAGCAAGCCCTGGCCTTGAACGAGTTCGCCATGCAGAAGGCGCCGATTCACGATGTGTCCGGGCCGAGGGCTTCGTAATGGGCAAGCTCCTGGTCACCATCACGCCGCCGACTCCCAACGGCGATCTGCACATCGGCCACATGGCCGGTCCATTCCTGGCGGCGGACATCTTCACCCGCGCCCAGCGCCAGCGCGGGCATGACTGCACGCTGGTGTCGTACTCCGACGATTACCAGTCCTACATGCTGCGCCGGGGCATCGAACTGGATCGCGCGCCTCAGGAGCTGGCGCTGGAAAACACCGACAAGATCAACGATACCCTGAAGAAAATGGGTATCGAGATCGACTTCTGGATGCGCCCGTACCGCAACAATTACTTCAAGAAAGCCGTTGATGAGATGTACGAGCATGCCGTGAAGGCGGGTGCCATTTACAAGAAAGTCAGCCAGGAACCCTACTGCGAACACTGCGACAAGTGGGGTTACGAGGCCTTTGGGCGGGGCAATTGCGATCACTGCGGTTCGGACTCCGACGCCAGCCAGTGCGAGGAGTGCGCGCACACGCCCAACGCCTCGAAGATGAGCAATTTCCGCTGCAAGCTGTGCTCTGCGGCCATGATCTGGAGGCCGGTGGAGCGTGAGTTCCTGGCGCTGTCCAACTTCCGCAGCCACCTGAAAAACAGCTTCGAGCACACGCCGCTGCGCCCGTTCATTCGCCGCTTCCTCAATGAGGAATTCGAGCTCGGCCCGGTGGACTGGGGCATCACCCGCCCACATGACGGCGGCCTGGACCTCAAGCCCGATGGCAGCCGGCGCATTCACACCTGGGTCATGGGGCTGTGCGGGTATCTGGGTGCGTTTCGCGAGTATCTCAACGAGCACAAGCACGCGCCGTGGGAATACGACGAGTACTGCCGCTCAGGCAAGGGCCGCCTCGTGCATTTCCTGGGTTATGACTGCGCCTTCAGCCACATGATGGTCTATCCGGCGCTGCTGCAGACCATGCATGGCTACCGCATGCGCCAGACGTTCTACACCAACCAGTTCCTGACCCTCAATGGCAAGAACTTATCCACAAGCCGCAACTACGCAATCTGGGCGCGGGACCTGGTCGCCGACGCCTGCACCGACAGCGCCCGGTTCTACCTGGCGCTGATCGCACCGGAGCAGGACACCGACGATTTCGACGTTGAGAAATTCGCCACCTGGCGCGAAGAGATTTTCAACGAGGTGCTGCTCAAGCTGGCCGTCCAGGCCGAACGCGAGCGGGTAGACGGTGACAATCTTAAGGTGACCTCGGCCGATGCCGCCGCGATCAAGATCCTGGTCGCCCGCTGGTTCGAGGTGACGTCCGTGGACCACTTCACCATGAAGGGCCTGGCGGTGCTGCTGTCCGACATCATCAACGCAGCCCGCGACCGGCAATTGCTGGGCAAGCGGATCCTGCCTTACATGGCCTTGATCGGGGCTATCGGCGCACCGGTGTTCCCTGATCTTGCCAGGCAGATCCTGCGCTACTGCCGGTTTACCGAAAACGAAGTGTTTCATCAGTTGGTGTACGTCAGCGCCGTCGAATACGAGATCTGATCGGGAGGCACGTTGATGAAAACCACCTTCGATGTGATCGTGATCGGCGCCGGCGTGATGGGGGCTTCGATCGCTGCGGCCCTGGTCGAGAACGGGCTGGACGTTGCCCTGATCGAAAAGGGCATCGGCGGCGGCCAGGGCGCGACCCGGGACACCGGTGGCATCGTGCGCAGCCTGGAACTGGACCCCGTGCTACGGCCGCTGACCAGCCGCGGCGCCAATTACGCCAGCACCGGCATCGTCAACACGTTGTTCGAGGGGGCGCTCAAACGCACGGGCGTTGCCTACATAGGCAGTGCCGAGGTGTGCGGCAAGTACCTTGACGCGGTGGGCAGCGAAGGCTCCCAGAGTGTCGAGCTGCACGCCTCGGTGGGCGCCCTGGACAACGGCCGGTTCTCCGCGTTCTGCCCGGACGAATGCCTGCTGATCGAACGCAACGCCGGCATGGTCGATGCGCGGATCGCGGTGTCCAGCCTGTGCCAGTACGTGCGCAGCAACGCGACCTTTCTTGATCATCTGGCTGTGGATAACTGCGTCGAGCTGGATGGCGCAGTCCAGGTGAACGCCGGCAAGCTGCGCCTGCAAGCCACCTGGGTGATCGATGCCTGTGGCGCCAGCAGTCCGGTGTCCAGGCCGTACGGTGCAGTGCATGCGCGCACCATTCCGTTCACCAGGCTCAGCTGTGACCAGGCGCCGAGCATGCCGGTGATCGCCCATCATCTGAACACTTACCTCCTGCCATTGGGCAGCAACCTGATGCAGGTCGGCGGACAGCGTCGCCATCGCGCCGCCCGTGTCGAACAGCTCAACCTGTCCGTGCTGGACAACGAGCAGGATGTCGTCGAGCGCATTGCCAGGCTCGGGTATGACAGCCAGCACAGCCTGCCGATTGCGACGCACATCGCCTGGGACGCCTACACAGAAGACGGCCGCCCCTTGATTGGCCGGGTGTCGAGCAAGAGTCATCTGTACCTGGCGACGGGGTTCTGCGGCATCGGTTTCAAGATGGCGCCACGGGTGGCTGAACTGCTGGCCTCGGAGCTGGGCGGGCTGATGGCGGGGATCGCACTGGATTCCGCGCACCGCTCGACCATGGAGGCGTTCTGTCCCTCGCGGTTCGCCGAGGTGGCCTTGTCATGATGCGCCTGGGTATCTGCGCGGCGCTGGACGTCGGCACCACACTGCACGCCCGCAGCTTTCTGCGCGGGGTTTATCTCTCCAGTCATCTGTTCGGCAACGTTCGCCGTGCGCAGCACTTCTATTTCGACGACGGAGCCAACGCAGCGGGAGGGCGGGCGGCGGCTGAGCGTTTCATCGAAGCAGGCGTCGATGCGGTGATCGGCCACTTCGCTTCCGAGTCCGCCGCGGCGGTGGTGGAAACTTATGCACAGGCACAGATTCCGCTGATCCTTCCGGCATCGACCTGTGCGGCGCTGACCGAAGAGGGCAGCACCACCTTCCGTATCTGCGCATCGGACCGTGTGCTGGCCAGGCGCTTGCTGGGGTTTGCCCAAGCCCAGGGATTACGCAGGCTGGCGTTGTTTGCCGACCCCAGCCTGCACGGTCAGCGGCAACTGCAAGAGCTGAGGGACGGGGCTGATGACTTATCCACAGTGCAGATCGTGGAGGACATCTCCCAAGCCGACGCAGTGGTGTTCTGTGGACGCCTGAAAGCCAGCCGCCAGTTCCTTGTGGAAAACCGCGCCAGCGGCTGTGGATTACCGCTGTTCTTCACCGACGACGCGGCATCACCTGCGCTGGTCGCGGGCCTGGAGCGCACCGGCACCATCTATGCCGTGAGCTTTCCCGTGGCGAGCGACCTGCCCGAGGCGCAGTCGGTGGACCATGCCTATCAACGTATTTATGGGGAACAGGCCCCGGTCTACGCCATCGAGACACTGGCGGCCTTTTCGCTGATTGAAATGGCCGCCGGCCAGCGCCGCAGCCTGCTCAACGCCCTGCGTTTCGACCAGTTCACGACGCCCGCAGGGCTCATCAGTTTCAGCAATGGGGAAAACGATCACGCCCGGGTTTCGCTGTGGGTCTACGAAGGCCAGCGCGTCCACGAGCGACGTCTGTTGAGTTGAATCGGGCCACGAGCGGCTCGCCAAGTCTTTGAACATTTCAGGAAGAACCATCATGAATCAGTTTGAAAACGAGGGACTGCGCCAGGAACTGGACGTCGTATCGGTCGGCTTCGGCCCAGCCGGTATCGCCCTGGCCTGTGCACTGGAAGATGAAGCCGAGGACAACGGCAAGAAGCCGTTCGCCAAGGTGCGGTTTTTCGAGAAGGGGCGCGATTCAACCTGGCACGGCGCGTTTCTGCTTTCCGGCACCGACATCAATCACCACGTGTTCCGCGACCTGGTGACCCCACGCAATCCGCGCAGCCGCTTCTCGTTCGCCATGTACCTGAAAGAGAAGGGGCGCCTGTATAAATTTGGCTTGCTGGGGCGTCCTGCAAGCCGGGTGGAATGGTCCGACTACATTGGATGGGTCGCGGCACAACTCAAAGACTACGTTGCCTACGACGAGGGCGTGCTGGATGTGCTGCCGGTGGCCGAAAAAGGCATCTTGCGGGCAGTCGATGTCGTGACAGCCCAAGGCACCTATCGCACAAAGCGCCTGGTGCTTTCCCACGGCAGCCTGCCGCGAATTCCCGAGGCATTCAGCGCCCATCTCGGCGGCAGGGTGTTCCACACCTCGCAATACCTGAAGAACATCCATCTGGGCGGCGGGCCGATTGCCCAGCGTTGGCTGGTGCTGGGGTCCGGGCAAAGCGCCGGGGAGGCGGTCGCGCACCTGCTGGGCGCCGCGCCGACCACCCAGGTGCATTCGGTGCATCGCGGGGTCGGTTTCCGGGTCGGACAATTGGGCCAGTTTCCCAACATGGCTTTCCTGCCGGAGCAGGTCGACTACTTCCATCAACTGGAGCCGGCCCGCCGCAGCAAGGTGTTCGACGAGATTCGTTCGACCAACTACGCAGGCATCGACGCCGATGAGAGCCAGGCGTTGTACTCCTTCATGTACGAAGGCGAGGTCAGCGGGCATCAGCGTCTGAACCTGCACACCTGGTCGAATGTGGTGTCTGTGGAAAAGGTCGGCGACGCCTACTCGGTGGTGCTGCGTGACAGCAATACCGGGCTTGAGAGCACGCTGTACGTCGATGGCATTGTGCTGGGCACCGGCTACGAGCAACTGGCGGTGCCGCCGCTGCTGACATTGCTGCAGCCCTGGCTGGTGCGCGATGAAGACGGCAGCCTGGCGGTGGATCGGCAGTACCGCGTGAGCCTGCAACACAGTGAAGGTGTACAGATTCTGGCCAACGGCACGTCGGAAAAGACCCATGGCATCAGCGATGCGCAGTCCTTCTCCATGGTCGCGTTGCGCGCCCAGCAACTGACCGATGCCTTGCTGGCGACGCAACCCCGGCAACTGGCGCCCGTGGTGGCTCACCCAAGGATGCCGAAACCGGCACGCGCCGAGGCCCGCCCATGAATTTCATCTCCCATATCGTCGGCGATTCGAACTTTGTCCGTCTCAAAGGGCTGGGCTTCGATAATCTGCATTTGAAGCTTGAGTCCTGCAACCCGGCCGGCTCGATCAAGATGAAAACTGCCATCGGCCTGATCGATTCCTACGCCGAGCGAAGACTTATCCACAAGGACACCGTGCTGATCGAGTCATCGTCCGGCAATCTCGGCGTGGCATTGGCCATGATCTGCGCCGAACGTGGCTACAAGTTCTGCTGCGTGGTCGATCCCAACACCAATCTGCACAACATCAAGATGATGGAAGCGTTCGGCGCGCAGATCGTGATCGTCACCGAACGTGATGACAACGACGGCTATCTGGGCACCCGCATTCGTTATATACGCGAAACCGTCACCCGTGACCCGCGCTACCTGTGGCTCAATCAGTACAGCAACCCGGCGAACGCACTGACTCACGAACAGACCACCGCGCGGTCGATTCACATCGCCTTTCCAGCCCTGGACTACCTGGTGGTTGGCGCCGGGACTACAGGCACGCTGATGGGGTGTGTGCAGTATTTCCGCAAGCATTCGCCGCGCACCAAGATCATCGCGGTAGACAGCGCAGGCTCCGTGACCTTTGGCCAGGCGCCGGGCAAACGATTCATTCCGGGGCTGGGATCGAGCCAGATGCCGCCGATCTTTCGCGCCACCCATCTGCACAAACAGCAGGTCGTGGACGAGCGCGCGACGGTTGCGATGTGCCGCTGGCTGGCCAAGTCCAACGGCGTCCTGGCGGGCGGATCGACCGGCACCGTGGTAGCCGGTCTGGCGGCGCCGTCGCTGGGGATTCCCAAGGACGCCGTGGTGGTCGCGATCTCTCCGGACGCCGGCGAGCGCTATCTGGAAACCATCTACAACGATGAATGGGTGATGCAGAAGTTCGGTCGCGCGGAGCTTGCCGCGCTAGGTTCGCAGCCCATCGGCCGTTACCTGAAAAACTATGTGCACACTTTCGAAGGAGAGGCGCTCAATGTCTGATTTCCATGTCATTCCGGGCGCGGTCATCAAGGATATCCTCGACGCCCAGGCCCACACCATGGTCGCCCGCGTCGAGCAGGTGTACCTGCAACATCACGACGGTCAGACCCTGAACCCCGACAGCTATTTCCTGCGTTTCCCACGGCAGCCCGCGAACCGCATCATCGCGTTGCCCGCATCGCTGGAAGGTGAAGAGGCGGTTGCCGGGATCAAATGGATTTCCAGCTTTCCGGGCAACGTCGCGCAGCACAAACCCCGCGCTTCTGCGGTGGTGATCCTTAACCATCGTGACACCGGCTACCCCTATGCCTGCCTTGAAGGGGCGCAGATCAGCGCTGTAAGAACTGCGGCGTCGGCGGTGTCAGGGGCTTACTGGCTCAATGGTCAGTCCCGCAGGGCCGCAACGGTAGGATTCATCGGTGCAGGGGTGATTGCCCGCAATATTGCGCGGATGCTGGCGGTGGAGGGTTGGGAAATCGCTCATGCGGTGGTCCACGATTTCGACGAGGCATCAAGCCGGGCGCTCACCGGTTATATCGAGCAGACCGACTTATGCACAGCCCGTAGCGGATCACTGGACGAGGCGTTGGCCGCCGATCTGGTGATTTTTGCAACAACGGCAGGCGAGCCTTACGTACAGCCGCCAATGAGCTTCCGCTCTGGTCAGGTAGTGCTCAACATCTCCCTGCGGGACATCGCACCGCAATTGTTGCTGGCGTCCAACAACCTGTGTGACGACATCGAGCACTGCATGAAGGCTAACACCTCGCCCCATCTGGCCGAGCAGTTGACCGGCAACCGGGATTTCATGATCGGTACGCTGGCAGGCCTGATTCGTGGGGAGGTCGCGCTGGATCCGCACAAGCCGTCGATCTTCTCGCCGTTCGGCTTGGGGGTGCTGGACCTGGCCTTGAGCAAGTTCATCGTCGACACCGCGCTGGCCGATTCACGAGCCGTCGCCATCGACTCCTTCTTCGGAGAAACCCTCAGATGGAACTGACCACCGCGCTTCGCCTGGATGAGGTGTTTGCTGACAAATGGCCTGTGGATAAATCAGGAGAGAAGCCCGCCGTCAGAATTGGCATCGTGGGCTGCGGGTCTCGCGGGCTGACGGTGCTTGAACGGCTGTGCGCGTTGGCGGAAAAAACTCAGCGGCGTATCGAGATCAGCGTGTTCGATCCGCACCGGCCGGGGCCGGGTCTGCATTCGGTCGAACAGCCCGAGTACCTGATGCTCAACACGGTTGCATCGCAGATTTCCATGTTTCCCGATCAGGCAGCCTTGGGCGGTTTCAGTGGGCGTCAGGGACCCAATTTCTATGAGTGGTGCCTGCGCTTCAAGCCTGCGAGGGTGGTCCAGCCCAATGAATTCCTGCCCCGTCAGTGGCTGGGTGAATACCTTGCCTGGACCTATGAAGAGATCATCAGGACGCTGCCCGAGCAAGTGCGGATCAACCATGTCTCCCGGACTGTGGATAACATCGAGCACACCGATTGGGGTGGCTATGTACTGTCCACAACGGGGGGGCATCGACATGCAGTGGACTGGTTATTACTGACAGTCGGGCATGCTCGGGCGCCGGCTATCGCTGAACACTCCACAGGCCAAACCCGTCGTTTGCAGGCTTATCCACAGCCGCTTTCCCTGCAAGGTATTTCATCCACAGACCGGGTCGGCGTCGAAGGGTTGGGCCTCTCGGCGATGGACGCCATCGCCGGGCTGACAGTCGGACGCGCGGGGCGCTTCGAACATGGCCCTGATGGCTTGCGATACATTGCGTCGGGTGAAGAACCGCAGGTGTTCATGTATTCGCGCAGCGGGCTGCCGTATCGCACGCGCCCCGACATTACCCCGAACAGGGCGGGCGGCACTGCCCTGATTTTCACCTTGTCGGCCGTCGCTGATCTGCGCGCTCAACACCCGCAGGGCCTGGATTTTGAAGCCCAGGTGCTGCCGCTCATCAAGGCGGAAATGTACGCCGAATACTTCGGGATGGTTGCAGAGCAGGCGGGGGAATCCGGGCTCAAGATCAAGTCGCAGATCATGACCGCGTTCCTCTTGGAAGATCTGGCGGCCAAGGTTGAAGAGCTTGCCCAGCGCTTCAGCGCGCCGATGTTGCCAGAGAGCCTTCTCAATTCTCGGGCCCTGCAGCCACCGATTGAGAATTATCCACAGTGGATGCGCAGTTTCATCGAAGCAGACCTGCTGCAAAGCCAAACCGGCCTGGATCGCTGCCCGATCAAGGCCGCTGCGGAAGTATGGAGAAGTTGTCGTGAACAATTGCGCAGGGTTGTGGATAACAAAGGCCTGAGTGCGAATTCCCATAGGGTTTTCTTCGAGGAGTACGCGCCATTGGTCAATCGTCTGGTGGCGGGGCCCCAGAAAGAGCGGCATCAGGAGCTGCTGGCGCTAGAGGAGGCGGGGATACTGAGGTGGGTACATGGCTCGAAAGTTATGCACAACGCGCACACGGGCCAGACGTCGATTGTGGACAGCGAGGGCAGCCATACCGTCCTCGACGCCATCGTCGTAGCCCATGTCACCGGGCCTGACGCACCCGCGCTGCCAGGAATCATCCGCCAGCTCAAAGCCAGTGGAATTATCCACAGCCAAAATGGCGAAGGTCAGGGTGTGAGTGTCGACGGAGAGGGCAGGGCCCAGCCCAATCTGTGGATAACCGGCCCGATCGTCGAAGGCGCGACCTACTACAACCACTATGTGCCGTCATCGGGCAGCTATTCTCGAGCTTTCGTGGACGCCGACCGGATTGCGCGGGAGATGTTGGGGCTTTGCGTGTCGGTCCAGTAGCAGCACGGCTTGCCGGCGGGGCGGCCTCAAGGTCGCTCCCGCTGGCAAGCCATGCTGCTACGAGAACCGGTGAGTGTGGACGATCAGCGTGCGGCCTGTTTAGGCACCTGCAAATACCGCCCCCTGATCCTCTCCAGTTCGCCACTGCTGCGCATCGTGTCGATAGCGTGATTGATCCGTGGCAACCACTGCGCAAGCTGGGGCTGGAGCTTGAACACCAGTGGCGCTTCGCTGAGTTGAGGGCCCTGGCGGAAGAGGCTGGGGTTGAGGTGGCTGGTGACGAGGAGGGTGTCGAAGATGTCATCGACCATCGCCACCGCATCGACCCGGCCGCTTTGCAGCAGCTTGAGCAGTGCGTCGTCCTGCGAGGTTTCCAGGCGGGTGAGCCGGTGGCCGTTGAAGGCGGGGTCGAGTGCCCAGTAGGTGTAGCCACGGACTGTGCCGATGGTGAGGTGGTCCATCTGCTTGATCGTTTGATCCGCGCCGGGGTGGTTGGCGAGGAAGTAGAGGTGCTCGTTGACGCTGGAGTAGGGTTTGGAGAACAGGTAATGATTCTGTTCTTCAGGGCTGTTCCAGATCAGCGCGTCGGCGTAGCTGATGTCTATCTCGCCCTTCTGCAGCATCGATTGCAGGCGGTTGACCGGGTAGGTGACGAAGGTGACGTCCAGCCCTGCCAGCTCGGTGATCCGTCGCGCGATATCGACTGACACCCCTTGCAGGTGACCGTTTTCATCCTCGAAGGCATAGGGCTTCCACTGCGCGCCACCGGCCACATATGGGCCAGCCAGCACAGGCAATGCGAGCAGGCAGAGCAGGCAACCGCCGATGAATCCGCGTCGAAACCCCATACACTCCCTCGTTCCGGGCGCTTCAAAAAGACGTCCAGCCTAACAGCCGGAAATGTCTGTGGTATGTCGTAATGCCACTATTTTGCGAATCGTCCGACAAAAATACCAAAAAAAACCCGCACTGATCGAGTCAGGCGGGTTTTTTGTCGTGCGAACCGCTCAAGCGCCGGGGTTTAGCCGGTAAATCTTTGGAAACTCGGTCAGGGTGACGGGCACTGCACACTGGTCGCCGGTGCAGGTCCAGCGCTGACCACTGTCGAGCATGCCCTTGTCCGGCACTTGCGTATCCAGCATGCGCAGCGGAGTGTTGTTCAGCGCGGTTGCGGTGATGCGATCCTCACGCGGGCGACCCGTCGCCCAGGCCACCATGATCCGCTCGCGCCCGTTACTGAACACCAGTTTGTAGACATTATCGGCCTGCAGGCTTTCGCTGGGGACGTAGTTGAAGTCACGCAGGTAAGGGGTGATCGCCTTGAGGGTCGAGTACGCCGGCTTGGAACTCAGATCGACGTTGAGCAGGCCGAAATGGTGTTCCTGCTCGTCGCGCACCTTGCCGTCGTCGATCAGGTCGTACCACCACATGCCCTTGATATTGGGCAGGGTGCGCGCCAGGAAATAGGCCCGCGCCAGATACGCCGACTGGCGTACCGGGCTGATGCCGCAGGTGCCTTCGTGGCTGGGCCAGCTCATTTCAGTGAGGTACAGGGGAACCGGTTTGCCGGCCTTGCTGCTGATGTCGTGGTCGACGCTGCGCATCCAGCCGATCCAGCTCTCCGGTGTGTTGCGGTCGCGGCCCTCGCAATGCACATAGGGGTGCAGCGAAATTCCGTCGGCGTACTTGAGCACGCCCGCTGCCACTATGCGATCGACAAAACCGCCCTTGATACCGGCGGACGTGACTGCGCCTGCAAGCACCCTGGCCTGCGGATTGTTCTTGCGGATGATGGGCGCCGCGTCGCGGACCAGCGCCACGTAGTCGCTGCTCAGGCGGGGGTCTTTGGGCCCCTCGATGTCCCACTCGTTCCAGACTTCGTAGTACTTCACCGGATTGCCCAACTGGCGGGTGATGTAATCGACATAGTTGAGGTAGGGAGCTTTCACCGCAGCGGTGCGTGGCTTGGCGTTGCCGTTGAACGAGGTGCCATAGCCCAGGATGACCATGGGTGAGAGGTCCAGCGCGTTGGCCGTGCTCAGCCATGCCCGCCACGGGGCAATGATGCGCAACTGGCCGGGGGCAGGTTCTGCGGTGGACCAGAAGCCATCATCGCGCACTGACGTCACCCCCGCCGACTTCGCCAGATCCAGGCTGCGCAAGGGTTGCGTCGTGTTGTTCATCGAATGGGTGGCGACGCCCACAATGAACGGCTCGGCCAGAACGAGCGGGCTGATGAGCAGACAGCACAGCAACAACAGGCCTTTGCGGCCAATACCAAATCCACTCATGGTCAGCTCAAGCCTGGCAGGCCGTTCCACTGGGCACGCTCATGGGGCTTTGGGGCGGTGATGTGAGCCCGCGACCTCGCCGCCATTGCGTGCCCGATGGCCATGCCGAGGAACAGGTTGGCGAGCGTCACTTCCAGCGTGTCGGTGGTCCAACTGACGATGCAGATGCAAAAGCCCGTGGCGAGCATGGCGCGCCCGTAGCGCGTGTTGGTCTGGGCCAGTACGAAAAACAATGGGATGTGCAGCGAGTAGAGGAACAGGCCGGCGATGCCGAAGATGGCCCAGAGGTAGACCACGGTGCTGTCGGACACCATGAATATGTCGGCGCCGGGAACAGGGAACGCTGCCACCGCGCTGCCCACCAGCCCGAAGCCTGCGCCCGTGTAGGCGCGGCCTTCGTGGGTCAGGGCCCTGATGACGTTGGGCCAGGTGTTGACCAGGCGATCGTAGAGGGAGGACAGCGAGTCGCCGGTGGAAATCTTGTTGGGGTCGAAGTCGAACATCATGGCCATGAACGGCAATGACATGCCCAGCAGTACGGCAAACACGATGAAGCCGCGGGCGGTCCAGTGCAGGCGGGTGATCATCATCAGCCCTACCGCGCCAGCGAAAGCAAGTACCGGCGCCTTGCTGGTGGTCAGGATGATGCCACCAAGACCCATGGCGCAGACCGCCAGTATCAGGGTTTTGGAGCGCAGCGTGGCCATCAGGTACAGGCTGAAGATCGCGATGATGATCGCCAGGGCACTGGAAATACGGGCGAAGCCGGCAGGGCGGTCGATATCTTCAGCGGCCCACGAGGTGTTGGCGCTCAGTTCGGTGCCGCCCACGGTGTAGCTGTAGCCTTTCCAGGGGAGGGCGGTGTATTTGTCCAGCACGATACCCGCCAGTGATGCCATCAGCGCGAGCGCGATCACCCACATGAACAGGCGCTTGTGGCGCATGATCTGGTCGCCACAGGCCAGGCCGAACAACAATGGGCTGATGCCGTAGAGGGCAAAGGCAAAATTGTTCACGGTTGCCCCGCCGAGCATGCCCCAGCCCGCGGAGAGCAGCAGCACCAGAAAGCACAGCCATACCGCGGGGCTGGCCTTGAAACTGCGCAGCTCCAGCGCGAAGAACACCAGGCACGCGACTTTGGGGCCGTACAGCAGCACCGAGAGGCCAGCCTGGTCGAGATAGAAGCGCAGGGCGCCGGAAAAGGTCTCGACGAAGATCAGGCTGATCGCAACCAGAACGATGGCGGTGGATTTGTCGAATGACAGGATCGACGGCTTTTCGACGTGAATAGGTGAGGTCGACATCATGGACACAGCCCCTCGGGAGCACTGGAGTAGGAAAGATCGGTGCAGGTGGCGCGAAGAAGGCAAAGCTACCGCTGATCGCGTTCGGAACGGGCCGGCGATGGCGTCTGGAGAAACACTGTTCGTTGCACGACCGTGACAGGAGGGGACCGCCGAAAAAGGTCCATTCAAACGGCGTGACAGGGATATATCAGCCTTCGGGACGCGGGCTGTCAATGAATTCGTCAAATATTCGGACAGAATTCATGAGCTGATTTTTCTTGGATCTATAAGCTGTTGATTTTATTGATGGCTAGAAATTTGACGCTGGTTATCGAGATAACAAATGGCCTGTTTGCCAGGCTGGCTATGACTCATTTTTGTTACACAGATTGTAGCAGCACGGCTTGCCGGCGGGGGCGTCCTCAAGATCGCTCCCGCGGGCAAGCCCGGCTGCTACGGGTTCTGGGTGTTCCCGTAAATCAGGTATACCGACGCTTGTCCGGCGCTGGCGGGAAGTACTGATACAGCCAGGTTTCGCTGAGGGTGCGGTCGCCGGTCTTGATGAACATGCGCATTTCCACGGGATCGACCGAATCGTTGGTCGGGTACCAGTCGAAGGTGACGCGGAAGCCCTTGATGTCCGGCAATACCAGCACGTTGAAATCCTGAACCTTGCCGTTGGACACCGTCACTACAGGCTCGATGCCGGAACCTTCGGGCAGGCGATCCAGACCGCCGCCGTTGAAGTCCACGGCGAAGCGCCGCGCCCAGACGTCCGGATAATGCTCGCCCGGTGCCCAGCCTTCGATGAAGCCGCCCATTCCTGAGCGCGTGGCGTGAACCTGTGCCAGGGGTGTGCTCACCGGTGGCAGCGGGCTCCAGTAGAGCTTGTAGCCGAAGTTCATCGACATGCCGGCCTTCACCGGATCCCGCGGGTTCCAGAACGCCACGATGTTATCCAGCGTCTCGCCCGTGGTCGGCAGTTCGAGCAGGTCGATGGAGCCCTCGCCCCAGGCGGTGGTCGGCTCGACCCACAGGCTTGGGCGACGGTGGTACCAGTCGACGGTGTCCTGGTAGGTCTTGAAGTCGTGGTCGGTCTGCACCAGCCCGAAACCCTTGGGGTCCTTGTCGGCGAAGGCGTTGAACTGAAGCTTGGCCGGATTGTTCAACGGACGGCAGATCCACTCGCCGTTGCCGCGCCACATGGCCAGACGGTCGGAGTCATGGATCTCGGGGTGAATGGTGTCGCACATGCGGCGCTCGTGAGTGCCACAGCTGAACATGCTGGTCATGGTCGCGATGCCCAACTGCTCGATGTCGGCGCGGGCGTTGATGTGCGCGTCGATGTCCATGACCACGCGGTCGGCCTGGCAATCGATGTCGAACTTGTAGGCACCGGTCGCGCTCGGCGAGTCCAGCAGCGCGTAGACCACGAAGCGGGTGGCGTCCTTGGTCGGCTTCTCGAACCAGAACTTGGTGAAGTCAGGAAACTCTTCAGGCTTGTGGGCATAGGTGTCGATTGCCAGGCCCCGCGCCGACAGGCCGTACTGCTTGTTGCTGTCGATGGCGCGGAAGTAGCTCGCGCCCAGGAACGAGAGGATGTCGTTGATCGCGATCTCAGGCGCCTTGAACAGCTTGAAGCCGGCAAAACCCAAGTCGCCCTTTAGCTGGGTCTGGTCGATGCGGCTGGCTTCGTAGTTGAACAGCTCGGGACGGAAATGCACTTCCCGCGCCTGCTGGGTCGCAGGATCGACGCTGAACATGCGCACCGGCGTCTTGAAGCCTGCGCCGACGTGGAAGAAATGCACGTCCAGCTGGCCTTTGACGTCGTTCCACAGGGAATGACCGGCGTCGTATTTGATTGCGTTGAACTGTTGCGGCGTCATGTTGGCCAGGGTCGGCGGCAGATTCTGCTTGGTGCTGACGTAGGCCTTGCCAGCCATTTGCTTGGCCAGGTCCTGCAAGGTTTTGAAATCGAAATGCTCGGCGTCGCCATCGGCTGCTGCAGCCAGCGCGCGTGCCGCGTAGAGACCTGAAGCCGGTAGCGCGCTATAGGCTGCCAGCGCCATGGAAGCTTTCAGGAGATTCCTGCGATTCATAAGGTGAAGCCTCTGAAGAAATGCCGTGCTTTCCTGCACGATGAAGTGCGCTTTCCCAATCCTTGCCGAACGCAAATTACCAACAAACAGATAACAATCTCGGCATCTTGTTCGCAAAAAAAAGAAAAAATCGTTTCAGGGCACTACTGGCAGATCGCCAAAGTACTTCCGGGCATGTTGCTACGCCTGCTGGATGAACGCCAGACGCACGGCAAAGCCGATGAGCAGGCTGCCAAACAGCCATTGCTGGACCCGTTGCGCTGTGGCGCTGCGAGCCATCCAGCGGCCAATCCAGCCGCCTGCCATGGCGTAGACGCTGTCGAACGACAGGCCCACGACCAACAGGATCGCCCCCAGCTCGGCAAATTGCGCAGCCACCGGGCCGGCTGCCGGATTGACGAACTGCGGCAGGAGCACAGAGCAGAACAGCAGCGCCTTGGGATTGAGCAGATTGGTCAGCAGGCCTTGCACTACGGCCGTTTGCCAGGAGATATGGCGTGCGTCCGCACCCTGGGACGCACTCGGGTCCATGGCCCCAGGCTTGAACATCTTGACGCCCAGCCACAGCAGATACGCCGCGCCGATGATGCGTACCGCTTCGAACGTCCAGGGTGACACCTTGAACAGCGCCGCCAGGCCCAATGCGGCGAGCGCCACGTGGCATCCCCGCGCCCCGGCCAGGCCCAGCGCGGTGGCAAAGGCCTTGGCGCGGCCATGGCGGGCGCCGGTTTGCAGCAACAGAATCATGTCCGGCCCTGGCACCAGCATGATCATCGACAGGGCCACGATAAACAGCGCGATACCTTCCATCTTCTGCAGCTCCGGGGTTAGGTGATGGAAGAAAATTCTACGGCCGAGGGGCAGGGCAGGTGCTTGCGTGTTTGACCCTGATGGCGCCTAGTATTGGCATCTTCTGCCAAAGCTGACGCTGAAAAGGTTCCAGATATGCCAACCAGTCAAAATCCCAAGCTTGACGCCTATGACCGGCGGATCCTCAACGCCCTGCAACGGGATGGTCGTTTGACCAACGTGCAACTGGCAGATGAAATTGGTCTGTCAGCGTCGCCCTGCCTGCGTCGGGTGAGGCATCTGGAGGAGGCGGGGGTGATTCGCGGCTACCAGGCCACCCTGGATGCCGACGCACTGGGGCTCGGGATGACGGTGTTCATCGGTGTGAAAGTCGACCGTCATCACGAAGATGAAGCGCAGAAATTTCATCAGATGGTGTCGGCATTGCCTGAGGTGATCGCGGCCCACCTGGTGTCGGGGGAGTCGGATTTTCTCCTGCATGTGGTGGTCCCGGACTTGCGCGGCTACGACCGTTTTCTCACCGAGACCCTGTTGAAAATGCCCAGCGTGCGGGACATCCGCAGCAACTTCGCGATACGCACGCTCAAGTCGCAAGCGCCGCTGCCGCTGGGGCATTTGCCGGTTTAGCGGCTGCTACGGTGAGCAGGAGTCTTTAAGCCTGCGTCGTATGCCCACCTGAGCCCATCGCCGCCTGGCGCAGCGCCTCGGAGCGGGTCGGGTGAGGGTGGCAGGTGAGGGCCACGTCTTCGGCCGAGGCGGCAAACTCCATCGCCACGCAATACTCGGCGATCATCTCGCTGACACTCGGCCCTACGAGATGCACGCCAAGAATCTCGTCGGTCTTCTCGTCAGCCAGCACCTTGGCGAAGCCATCCGTTTCGTGATTCACCTTGGCCCGGCTGTTGGCGCTGAACGGGAATTTTCCGACCTTGTAGACGCGGCCTTCCTCCTTCAACTGCTCCTCGGTCTTACCGACGCTGGCCATTTCCGGCCGCGTGTAAATCACGTTGGGGATCAGGTTGTAGTTCAGCTCGCCTTTCTTGCCGACGATGCGCTCCACGCACACCGCGGCTTCGTCTTCTGCCTTGTGCGCGAGCATTGGCCCGGATGTCACGTCACCGATGACCCAGATGCCGTCCACGGCCGTGCGATGGCCCTTGTTGGCGAGCACGCCGCGTTTGTCGACTTCCAGCCCGACCGTCTCCAGACCCAGACCTTTCGTTACCGGACGACGGCCGATGGACACCAGCACGTAGTCCGCTTCAATCACCTCGGCTTCGCCGCCAGCGGCAGGCTCGACGGTCAGGCTGACACCCGTTTCGCTGGAGACGGCCGACGTCACCTTGGAGCTGAGCTTGAAGTTCATGCCCTGACGGGACAGCGAGCGGTGTAGGGTTTTGCCGGTTTCCAGGTCAGTGCCGTGGGCGACGTGATCGAGAAACTCCACCACCGTGACCTTGGCCCCGAGCCTGCGCCACACCGAGCCCAGCTCCAGCCCTATCACGCCTGCGCCGATCACCACCAGGTGCTTGGGTACTTCACTCAGGGACAGCGCGCCGGTGGAATCGAGGATGCGCTTGTTGTCGATGGTCACACCCGGCAGCGGCGTGGGCTCGGAGCCCGTGGCAATGATGATGTCCTTGGCGGTCAGCTCGGTTTCGGCGCCGCTGGCGTCCTTGACGATGACCTTTCCGGGCCCTGCCAGGCGGCCCCAGCCCTTGATCCAGTCGGCCTTGTATTTGCGGAACAGGAACTCGATGCCCTTGGTCAGGCCCGTCACGCTTTCGACCTTCTGCGCCATCATCTGCCCAAGGTTCAAGGTGGGCGTGACCTCGATGCCCAGCTTCTTGAACTCATCGCCCACCGCCGCTTCGTACAGTTCCGAGGCGTGCAGCAGGGACTTCGACGGGATGCAGCCAACGTTCAGGCATGTGCCGCCCAGGGTTTCACGGCCTTCGACGCAGGCGACTTTCAGGCCTTTCTGGCCGGCGTGAATGGCTGCGTTGTAGCCGCCCGGGCCGCCGCCAATGATGACAACGTCATAGTTACTCATGTGCGCACTCCTGAAGGAAAAATCGACAATGGAGGGAAGCGTAGACTTCTGCTCGCAAAAGACTTGGAGACCTGTGCTGAATAAAAATTACGCTCATAATATTTCTTCACAATACGACTTCAGGTCAAGCGTCGATATTCAAAGGGTGAAATTCGCCTGTGGATAAGCTGTTTGCAGGGTGTGTGTAAAGCTGTTGAAACAGTGCAGGTCACTCCTGTGCATAAGCCTTCTGAGTAGCCGCTTCGACTGGCCTGGTGACCTCGGCCACAGCGCGCTTGATCCTGTTGAAAATCGTCACTAGTAGCAGGATGGCCATCACCGCCATGGCGATGTTGATCGGTGCGGTGAGCACGTGGCCGGAGCCGATTCCGACGCCGAAAATGGCAAAACACAGCATGCGGATATCGCTGGTCATAGGCCCGTCGCGTCTTCGGGAGGCCTTTATGGCGGGGCCGAGCAACCCGGCAAACTCACTGAAAATCGACAGCAGGGTCACCAGCAGGACCAGCAGCAGGCTGACCTTGGGAATCACTGAAAACGGCAAGAACAGAGCGGTTTCAGTCACCACGACGCTGAGTTCGCGGGCGCAGGTGCTCAGTTTCGACTGCTGCCCGAACTCTCCGGCGAGCACCGACTCGACCGCATTGAACAGCATACGAATCAGCAGCCAGGCCGGAATCAGCAGGAACATCCAGGGGTACCACGCAAAGGCCGCGACCAGTACCCCGACCGCGATGGAAATGAGGCCTGCGCACAGCGTCACGTGAATGGCGCGCACACCGTCATCGAACAGGACCTTGGCGACCGGATGCAGGATTTTCTGCAGCCAGGTTTTGAGTGTGGTCAGCATAATCGCGGGCCAGCTCCCTGTGGATAACTTTCTGGGAGCATAGTGCATCTTTCGCTTGTAGGAGCGCGCTTGCCCGCGACGGCGGTGTGTTATCCGACATATTTGTTACAGGCACATCGCGGTCGCGGGCAAGCGCGCTCCTACAGGGGATTTGCGGGGTATGACTTGAACTCATACCCCCTTGAGTTTTTATGGTTACAGCCCGCGAAAATCCCGGTGATACAAATCGCATCACAGCTCACCCACAACAACAAAGAGCGCTTGCGATATGACTTCACTGCACGCCCCCATTCCGTCCAGCCCAATGCGGCGCTCTCCGACTTCCTCCATTCGCCACGCGATGCCCGGCATCCGCGTGCGGTTCTGATCACCTGCATTTTTTCCGTTTCGGAGAACACCCCATGAAAGAACTCAACCTGTACATCGGTGAAGGCTTCGAAGGCCCAGGCGTCAACGCTGCCCACATCAACATCCTGATCGGCCCGCGCAACGGCCCTGCCGGCCAGGCCTTCGCCAACAGCCTCGCCTCGCCAAGCCAGGGTCACTGTCCGTTCATGGTCATCGCCCAGCCGAACATCCCGGTCAAACCGATGACCCTTTACGTGAACAAGGCCGCCATCGGCAGCGACCTGCACGGCAACGCCACCTGGGGCGCGTCTCAGGCCGGCATCGCCAAGGCCGTCACCGAAGCGCTGCTCGACGGCACCCTGCCAGCCGAAGCGGAGGACGAGTGGGCGATCGTCACCGCCAACTGGGTCAACCCGGCCTGCGACGACCTGGATGCCGTCTACCTGAACAACTACAACGCCTGCCGCACCGCGATCCGCGCAGCCCTGACCGGCAAGCCCGAGCGTTCGCAACTGGCCGATGTGGTCAACCGCATCAGCAACCCTTTCTACACGCCAAAAGCCTGAGGTCCGCGCCATGCAATACATTCGTTTGGGAAATTCGGGCCTCGAAGTCTCACGCCTGTGCCTGGGTACCATGAACATGGGCACCCCTGACTGGAAACCGTGGATCTTCGACGAGAAGAAAAGCGAGCCGATCGTGCGCCATGCGCTGGAAAACGGCGTCAACTTCATCGACCTGGCGGACTTCTACTCCGCCGGCGTCGGCGAGGAAGTGGTCGGACGCATCGTCAAGCGCCTGGCCCGTCGCGAAGACCTGGTCATCACCACCAAGGTCGGCTACGGCACCCGCGCCGGCAAGAACGCCAGCGGCCATTCGCGCAAGCACATCATGGACAGCATCGACGCGTCCCTGAGCCGCCTGGGCATGGATTACGTCGATGTGTTCATGCTGCATTACTTCGACGTGAACACTCCGGTCGAAGAAACCATGAGCGCCATGAACGACATCGTGCGTTCCGGCAAAGCACGCTACATCGGCGTCTCGACCATGCTCACCGGGCAGTTGGCGAAGATCCTCATGGCCTGCGAGCGCAATGGCTGGGTCAAGCCGATCAACATGCAGTTGCAACTGAACTGCGCCTACCGCGAAGAAGAGCGCGAGATGATTCCGTTCTGCCGCGACCAGGGCCTGGGCGTGTCGGTATTCAGCCCGCTGGCGCGTGGCCTGTTGACCGGCGACGTGCAATCCACCCGCAACCAGACCGACTTCTTCACCCAGCAGATGTACAGCGACGAAGCCTCGTTCCAGATCGCCCATTCGGTGCAGCGCGTAGCCCAGCGTCGCGGCGTGTCCAACGCGCAGATCGCCCAGGCGTGGGTCGCCAACCATCCGGGTGTCGATTGCATGCTGGTCGGCGCGGACACCACGCAGCAATTCGACAGCGCCCTGGCTGCGCTGGAAACCAAACTGGATGCCGATGAGCTGTACGAGCTGGAGCGCAACTACACCCCGTGCGACGTCATCAACGATTACACCGCCGGCAAACGCATCCTGCGCACCGCGCGCCCTGCCACTCAAGTCTTCAGCCTGACTGAGGCCGTAGCATGAGCGCGCTGATTCGCAACGGGCACTACATCGACGGTCAATGGACGACCGGCGGCCCAACGTACCCAGTCTCCAACCCTGCGACCGGCGAGCTGATCGCCCAGGTGCAGAAGGGTGGGGCCGAGGAAACTGATCTTGCCATCGCCGCCGCCGAACGCGCGCTGCCGGCCTGGCGCAAGCTCACGGCCAAGGAACGCAGCGTGAAGCTCAAGCGCTGGAGCGAGCTGATGCTGAGCAATCAGCGCGAGCTGGCGACCTTGCTCAGCCGCGAACAAGGCAAACCCTTTGCCGAAGCCATGGGCGAAGTGGGCTACGCCGCGAGCTTTCTGGAGTGGTTTGGCGAGGAAGCCAAGCGCGCCTACGGCGACGTGATTCCGAGCCACAAACCGGATGCGCGGATCGTCGTGACCAAGGAAGCCATCGGCGTGGTCGCCGCCATCACCCCGTGGAACTTCCCGTTGGCGATGGTCACCCGCAAGGTTGGCCCGGCGCTGGCGGCTGGCTGCACCATGATTCTCAAACCTTCTGAAGAGACGCCGCTGTCGGCCTTCGCGCTGGCGGTGCTGGCCGAGCAGGCAGGCATCCCGGCGGGCGTGTTCAACGTGGTGTCCGGTGATGCAGTCGCCATCGGCGGCGCGCTGCAAGCCTCGACCGTGGTGCGCAAGCTGTCGTTCACCGGCTCCACCCGCGTCGGCAAATTGCTGATGCGCCAGGCCGCCGACACCCTGAAAAAGGTCTCGCTGGAGCTGGGCGGCAACGCGCCGTTCATTGTCTTCGACGACGCCGATCTGGATGCCGCCGTCAAAGGCGCCATGGCCTCGAAATTCCGCAACACCGGGCAGACCTGCGTTTGCGTGAACCGCTTCTTCATTCAGGACGGCGTGTACGACGCCTTCACCCGCAAGCTGGCCGAAGCTGTGGCTTTGATGCGCGTGGGCAATGCCCTGGAAGGCGACACCGAGCAGGGCCCGCTGATCAACGACGCGGCGCTGGGCAAGGTCGAGCAGCACGTCGGCGATGCGCTGGAGAAGGGCGGCAAGTTGCTGTGCGGCGGCCAGCGTCATGCGCTGGGCGGCACCTTCTTCGAACCGACCGTGATCACTGAGGTGAACGATCAGATGCTGATCGCTCAGGAAGAGACCTTCGGCCCTGTGGCAGCGTGCTTCCGCTTCAAGGATGAAGCCGAGGTGCTGCGCCGTGCCAACGACACGCCGTTCGGCCTGTCGGCGTACTTCTACAGCCGCGACATCGGACGCGTGTGGCGAGTGGCCGAAGGCCTGGAAGCAGGGATGGTGGGCATCAACGAAGGGCTTGTTTCCACGGAAGTGGCGCCATTTGGCGGCGTCAAGGAGTCGGGCCTGGGGCGCGAAGGATCGCGTTATGGTCTGGAAGACTATATGGAAATCAAATACTTGCTGATGGGTGGGCTTTAAGCACACGCGAAGTACCGTAGGAGCGCGCTTGCCCGCGATGGCGTTGCGTATGTGACAGATTCATCGTCTGGCACAACGCAATCGCGGGCAAGCGCGCTCCTACAAGCAGGATGTCGCAATGACCTTCGTGCATTAGCCACGCACGCTTTCACACCGCCGAAGGATTCGGTTTCGCTTCTCCGTCAATAACAATAACTGGAGGCAAACATGTCTGTTCAACCGGTAAAAATCGATGATCTGCCCATCGGCAAGTTTCACATCAAGATCGCAGGCCTGACGTTCGGTGCGCACTTCACCGATGGCTACATCCTGGGCCTGATCGGTATCGCATTCACCCTGCTCAGCCCGCAGTTGCACCTGAATGCCTTCTGGCAGGGACTGATCGGCGCCTCCGCGCTGATAGGACTGTTTCTGGGCAGTCTGTTTTTCGGCTGGATTTCCGACCGGGTCGGGCGGCAGAAAATCTTTCTCGTCAGCTTCGTGCTCATCACCCTCGCTTCGGTCATGCAGTTCTACGCCGAAACCGCGATGCAGCTATTCCTGTGCCGTGTGTTGATCGGCATCGGTTTGGGGGGCGACTTCAGTGTCGGCCACGCCATGCTCGCCGAGTTCTCGCCGAAGAAACATCGCGGTGTGCTGCTGGGTTCGTTCAGCGTGATCTGGACCTTCGGTTACGTGGCTTCCACCTTCGTCGGCACAGCGATGCTGTCCCTCGGTGACGACGCCTGGCGCTGGATGCTGTCGTCTTCGGCCATTCCCGCCGCGCTGATTCTGCTGGCGCGGATCGGTACCCCGGAATCGCCGCGCTGGCTCATCAACCAGGGCCGGGTTGCCGAGGCTCGTGCCATCGTCAAGAAACACCTGGGTGACAATGTGGTGCTCGACGAAGAGCGCTCCAGCGACACCCGCTCCGGCTACGCCATTCTGTTCAGCCGCGAGTACCGTACCCGCACGCTGTTCAACTGCCTGTTCTTCGTCTGCATCGTGATGCCGTATTTCGCGATCTACACCTTCCTGCCATCGATCTTGCAGAAGATGGGCCTGGCTGAAGGCTTCGGCACCGAACTGATGCTCAACATGCTGCTGATCCTTGGTGCGCTGATCGGCATCTGGTGCACGATCAAGTTCACCCGTCGGGGTTTCCTCATCAACTCGTTCATCATCCTGGCCATCGCGCTGTTTCTACTGGCGGTGCTGCCCAGCAGCTCGGCGGTGCTGATGGTGGCGGCGTTTGCGCTGTTCACCCTGGTGTTGTCGGCGGTGAGCAACCTCGTGGGCGTGTTCCCGGCCGAAAGCTTCCCCACCGAAGTGCGCGCCAGCGGCATTGGCCTGGCGACTGCGGTGAGCCGCCTGGGTTCGGCGATCAGCACCTTCCTGTTGCCGATCAGCGTCGCCGGCATCGGCCTGAGCCCGACCATGGGCGTGCTGGCCGCTATCCTGGCGCTGGGTGCGTTGATCTCCTGGGCCTGGGCGCCGGAAACCAAGGCGCTGACCTTGAGTCAGGCGTGTACGGTGAAGGAGGGGGATGCTGCACCCGTGGTTGAACCCGCGCTGACTTCCCAGGCCTGACGCAGTCCGCTGTAGGAGCGCGCTTGCCCGCGACGGCGTCCATCCAGACACAATTGAATGGAATGACACACCGCCATCGCGGGCAAGCGCGCTCCTACAGGCGTGGGCTGCGCGGCGCACCTGTCACGGATTACTCACCAGACTCAACCACTCGGTAAACAGCTTCACCTTCGACAACCCCTGCTTGTCGTTGGGCACGTCCAGCCAGTAGCCGTAAGGGCCGAGCACTTCCACCGGGGTGATCGGCAGCAGGCTGCCATTGGCCAGTTCGCGCTCGATCATCTGCCGGTCGATGACGGCCAGCCCGCCGCCTGCCAGGGTGGTATTGATGACCTGATCCAGGGTGCTGAATTCCAGGCCCTGGGTTGCGTCGACATCGATCCTGCCCACCGCACTCAGCCAGTTTTCCCAGACCTTCAAACGCTTGCCTTCGTGCAGGATGTGCAGCAACGGAAAGCGCCGCAGGTCCGGCGGCTCACCGTTGTCGAACAGCTCGGGACTGGCGACGGCGATGTGCCGCTCCATGACCAGCAATTGGCTCTGGCAATGGGTATCCGCTTCAAGGCCAAAGCGAATATGGCAATCCACCTCGGCATAGCCCTCGTGGCTCGCCTGGTTGGTAACGCTCAGGCTGATGTCCGGATAGCGCTGCACAAAGGTGCGCAGTTGCACCGACAGCCAGCGCGTCGCCCAGGTCGGTGGGGCGAGGATGCGCAGGCGCTGGCGCAGGTTCGGCACCCGCACGGCCTGCAGGGCGCGTTCGATGTGATCGAAGGCCTGGGCCAGGTTCGGTGACAGCGCCGCGCCCGACTCCGTGAGGGAAAGCCCCTGTGGGGTGCGTATGAACAGGGTGACGCCCAGGTAGTCCTCTAGCTGTTTGATCTGTCGGCTAATGGCCCCCTGGGTGACGTTCAGCGACAGCGCCGCCTTGCTGAAGCTGCGATGCCTGGCCACCTCTTCGAAGATGCGCAAGGTGTTCAGCGAGGGTAATTGACGCATCGGGCAGGGCTCCGGCACCGACCTCTGAGACACCGACACGTGCATGTCGGGAGGGGTGGGCTGTGTTGATTCTTGGCGAATTTTTTGTAGGACGTATCTGACGCTGTGGCGCAGGCCGATGCAAGGCCTTGCCGCAGAAAAACCAGACCTGTTCGCGGTCGTGAGGGGCTAACCTGTCTGCTGGCTGTCTGAGTGAAGAAATCGTCATGTTTGCCCTGCAGAGCGGGACGAAAATTTCACCACAACTGTTATATCGTAACGCCCCATAAATTTTGTGTTTCATCCCGTGAATTCACCACGCGCAGCGGGGCAGGAAATGCAATGACTACAGCGTTCAGCAGGTTCTGGAGTGTCGATGCGGGTTGATCTGGATGTTGAGGGTGTTGAACCGGCGAGCCTGCCAAGGTTTCAGCGAGCGAGCTTTCAGGCGCGGCGCCTGTCCCGGCTGACGTATGTGCTGGGTGGCCTGGGCGTGCTGGGGCTGGTGGTGTCGTTGTTCGTCGACCTGTTTTCCCCCAATTCGCTGTGGACGGCAGTGCTCACCAACAGCGCCGCGAGCCTGCTGGTACTGGCCTCGGCGTTGCAGTCGGCGCTGGTGGTTGCCCTGTGGCGCGCCCACGTGCTCACGCCTGCCGAGGCTGGCAGCGAGCTTGATGCCGAGGACGCCGTGGAGCCTGGCTGGTATGACCGCCTGCTTTCGCGAATCGGCGGGGCAGGGGCGTCGATGGCGGGGCAGATCGGCGTGCCGGTGTTCTGGCTGGCGGGCTGGTCGCTGCTGGCGCTCATCAGTATTTCCATGATCTGGAACCTGAACCTGGTCGGCACCTCCGTGGGGCTTGCCGGCAGTATCGTCGCGGGCCTGTTGCTGCTGGTCGCATTCGGCTTGCTGGTGCTGGAGCGCCAGTTCAGCAACGAATCCGAAGCCAGTTGGCCGGAAGCCGAGCAGCTGGCGCAGATTGCGAAGGTGGCAATCGGCACCTTGCTGGTGGCTGCGTTCTGTCTGTTTTTCTCATCGCCGGATCGCGTCTGGCCCGCTCGGTTGGCAGTGCTGATCGGACTGCTTCCCGGGCTTGTGGCGCTCGAGTTGCTGACCCGTGCGTTGCTTTCGGTCTTCAGCCCGCGCAACGAACGGCTGGAGCCACGGCTGGTCGCCAGCAGTTTCGTCGCCGGCCTGCTGCGCTGGCCACCGCGTCCGCTGATGGCGCTGCAGAACGAACTGCACAATCGCTTCGGCATCGACCTGCGTCAGGTCTGGGCCTTTACCTACATGCGCCGGGCCTTTTTGCCGGTGCTGGCGGTCATTGTCGCACTGGGCTGGGCGTTGAGCGGCGTGCATGAAATCCCGATGCAGGGCCGCGGCATCTACGAGCGTTTCGGCAAGCCGGTCGAGGTGATGGGCCCAGGCTTGCACGCCGGTTTGCCGTGGCCGTTCGGCACGGTGCTGGCGGTCGAGAACGGTGTGGTGCATGAGCTGGCGACCAGCGTCTCGGAAGGCGGCAGTGGCAAAGACGCTGCTGCACAGCCGATGGCCGACCTTGCCGAGGGCCCGCCGCCGACCACCGCCAACCGCCTGTGGGATGCCACGCACATCAATGACAAATCCCAGGTCATCGCCAGCGGTTCGGGCGACAAACAGAGCTTCCAGATCGTCAACATGGACGTGCGCTTCGTCTATCGCATCGGCCTGAGCGACGAGGCGGCCATGGCCGCGACCTACAACAGCGCCGACATTCCGAGCCTGATCCGCAGCACGGCCAGCCGCATCCTGGTTCACGATTTCGCCTCGCGCACCCTCGACGAACTCCTGGGCGAGCAGCGCACGGATCTGGCCAATGACATTGGCAGCGCAGTGCAGCGCGATCTCAAGAAGCTCGACAGCGGCGTGGAAATCCTCGCCACGGTAGTCGAGTCGATCCATCCACCGGCAGGCGCGGCCAATGCCTATCACGCTGTGCAGGCGGCGCAGATCAGCGCCCAATCGCTGATCGCCCGCGAGCGCGGTGCGGCGGCGGACAAGGCCAACCTTGCGCAGTTGCACGCCAGCATTGCCCACGATCAGGCGGCGGCGAATTCCCGCGAAGTCATGTCCACGGCACAAAGTGCAGACCTGCGGTTTACCGCCGAGCAGCAAGGTTATGCCAAGGCCGGCCAGGCGTTCTTGCTGGAGCAGTACCTGAGCCAGCTGACCCAGGGCCTGACCCACGCCAAATTGCTTGTACTGGATCATCGTCTGGGCGGCACCAGCGCGCCCACCATCGATCTGCGTTCTTTCACTCTCCCGGTCGACCCTGCGGCGTCGTCCAAGTCAGCCGACCAGCCATTGGCTGAATAAGGAGTCGTCCCTTGAGTCTGTTTCATTCCCACGATCATTCCGGCCACGACCACGGCGGCCATGGCCACCATCACGGTCACCATCATCACCACGGCGACGAGTCCGGGCCTGCGCTGTTTCCGTGGCGTCGTGCAGGGCTTGCGGCGGTGCTGATTGCCTTTGCGGTGGCGGCTGCAAGCCTGGTGCAGGTGCGCTCCGGCGAGGCCACGGTGGTCACGCGCTTCGGCAACCCTGCGCGGGTGCTGCTCGACCCGGGACTGAGCTGGCGCTGGCCGGCGCCGTTCGAAGCGGCGATTCCAGTGGACTTGCGTTTGCGCACCACCTCAAGCGGTTTGCAGGATGTGGGCACCCGCGATGGCCTGCGCATCATCGTCCAGGCCTACGTGGCCTGGCAGGTGCAGGGCGACCCGGACAACGTGAAGCGCTTCATGCGCGCAGTGCAGAACCAGCCCGATGAAGCCGCACGGCAGATCCGCACCTTCGTAGGTTCCGCCCTGGAAACCACGGCGGCCAGTTTCGATCTGTCGAGCCTGGTCAACACCGACGCCAGCCAGGTGCGCATCGGTGACTTCGAAGATCAACTGCGCCAGCAGATCGACAAGCAACTGCTGACCACCTACGGCGTGCGCGTCCTGCAGGTGGGTGTGGAGCGTCTGACACTGCCCTCGGTGACCCTCAACGCCACGGTCGATCGCATGCGCGCCGAACGCGAAACCATCGCCACCGAACGCACCGCCATCGGCAAGCGCGAAGCGGCGCAGATCCGTTCTGCCGCCGAGCGCGACGCCCGTATCGTTGAAGCGGATGCTGCGGTGAAGGCCGCCGATATCGAGGCGCAGTCCCGCGTGGAGGCTGCGCTGATCTACGGTCGCGCCTACGCCAGCTCGCCGCAGCTGTACAACCTGCTGCGCTCGCTGGACACCCTGGGCACGGTCGTCGGGCCGACCACCAAGCTGATCCTGCGCACCGATGCCGCACCGTTCCGGGTGCTGGTGGACGGACCGCCGAGCCTGGATGGCAAGTCCGATGGCAAGGCTGGAACGCAGCCATGAGTGAGCAAGACTCGATGCAGGTCGAGCGCGCACCGGTCAACAGCCCCTGGTTGCAGGCCAGCCGCTTGGCCTTCCTGGGCCTGTACGCTGTGACGCTGCTGGCCGCGCTGGGGTGGGCGGTGTCCAACGTTCGGCAGATCGACCCGCAGAACCGCGCCGTGGTGTTCCGTTTTGGTGAGCTGGATCGGGTGCAGAACGCCGGGCTGCTGCTGGCCTGGCCGCAACCCTTTGAACAGGTGACGCTGCTGCCTTCGGCGGACCGGGTGATCGAGCGCCATGTCGAAACCCTGCTGCGTTCACCTACCGCGTTGGCTGCCGACAAGGTCACCAGTTTCGCCACGCCCATGAGCGATGCGCTGGCCGGATCCGGCTATCTGCTGACTGGGGATGCCGGTGTCGTGCAGCTCGATGTCACGGCGTACTACAAGGTCACTGACCCTCGCGAGTTCGTCCTGCAAGGCGAGCATGTGCTGCCGGCGCTGGATCGGCTGGTCAATCGCAGCGCCGTGAGCCTCACCGCCGCACGAGATCTGGACACCATTCTGGTGGCGCGCCCTGAGTTGATCGGCTCCGACAGCCAGTCTGCCGAGCGCCGCGAGCGACTGCGTGGCGATCTGGTGCAGGGCATCAACAAGCGTCTTGAAGAGTTGACGGCCACCGGCGTCGGCCTGGGTGTCGAGGTGGTGCGCGTGGACGTGCAATCCAGCCTGCCCGCTGCGGCGGTCAACGCCTTCAACGCGGTGCTGACCGCCAGCCAGCAAGCTGATCAAGCCGTCGCCAATGCCCGCACCGACGCCGAGAAGCAAAACCAGACTGCCAACCAGCAAGCCGACCGCACGCTGCAAGTCGCCCATGCCCAGGCTTCCGAGCGGCTGGCCAAGGCGCAGACCGATACCGCGGCGGTGACCGGCCTGGCCCAGTCGATCCAGGACAAGAGCGACCCCGGCCTGCTGCTGCGTCTCTATCGCGAGCGGGTGCCGGGCATTCTCAAACAGGCAGGGTCGGTGACCACGGTCGATCCCCATGACGATTCACGCCTGATCATTCAGGGAGCCGACAAATGAGTGGCGAAGCTGTTCACAACCATGGCGCTGACCATAGCCATGACCATCATCACGCTGATGCGCCCGAGCCCGGCAGCATGCTGACCAGCACCGAGCAACGCAGCGCCGCACGCCAGCTGACCCTGGCAATGCTTGCCCTGGGCTTGCTGGCGCTGGGGCTGGTGTGGCGCTTCTTTGCCCCCGAGCAGGTCGGCGTCAGCCAGTTGCTGCTGGGTGCGGCCTCGCTGCTGGTGGCCATTCCGGTGGTCAGTGCGGGCTGGCACAGCCTGCGCTATCCAAGCCTGCACGGCATCACCGATCAACTGATCGCGCTGGCCATGCTCGGCGCCTGGGCCACGGGCGACCTGATGACTGCCGCCTTGCTGCCGATCATCATGATCTTCGGCCATGTGCTGGAAGAGCGCAGCGTCATCGGCTCCCAGGAAGCGATTCAGGCGCTGGGGAAACTGACTCGCAGCCATGCACGATTGATCACCGCCGACGGCTCGATCCGTGAAGTGGACAACGGCACCCTGGTCGCCGGGGACCGGGTTGAAGTGCGCGCCGGGGACCGGGTGCCCGCCGACGGCATGGTCATGTCCGGCCAGGCGAGCCTGGACACAGCGCCGATCACCGGTGAGTCGGTGCCGTTGGAAGCGCGTGCCGGCATGGAGGTGTTCGGCGGCGCGATCAACCTCGATGGCCTGTTGCGCATCGAGGTGACGCGCATCGGCAATGAGTCGACCCTGGGCAAAGTCATCGCCCTGATGCAGAGCGCCGAGCGTTCGAAGCCGCCGATCACTCGGCTGCTGGAGCGTTACGCGGGCAGCTACATGGTGCTGGTGTTGCTGATCGCCGCTGTCACCTGGTTCATCACCAACAACGCGCAGGCCATGCTGGCGGTGCTGGTTGCGGCATGCCCTTGCGCGCTGGTGCTGTCGGCGCCGGCCACGGCGATTGCCGGGATCGCTGTGGCGGCGCGCCACGGCATCCTGATTCGCAGTTCGGCCTTCCTTGAAGAACTCGCCGACCTGACATCCCTGGTGGTCGACAAGACCGGCACCCTGACTTACGGCAGCTTGCGCCTGCAATCGGTACAAGCCGAGGAGGGCGCCGGCGATGAGCTGATTCCGCTCGCTGCCAGTCTCGGTTCGGCCAGCAGCCACCCGGTCAGTCGCGCGCTGGCGGGGTTGGTCGAGAAGGATCAACTGCTGGCGCTGCGAGACATTCGCGAACGCCAGGGCCTTGGCGTCGTTGCCCAGACCGAGCGCGGAGAAGCTGCCCTTGGCCGGCCTGAGCTGTTCGCGCAACTGGGCATCGCCACCTCGCCTGTGCCCGATCACGACGGCCCTATTGCCGGGCTGTCGGTCGATGGTGTGTTCCTCGCCTGGTTGCTGCTGGCCGACAGTCTCAAGCCCGAGGCCCGTCAGGCCCTGAGTGAATTGCGTGAGCTGGGCATGGGCCGGCAACTGCTGCTGACCGGCGACCGGCAGAGTGTGGCCGACAGCCTGGCCCATGAGGTCGGCATCAGCGACATCCACGCCCAGGCCCTGCCCGAAGACAAGCTCAACCGAGTGATGGGGGAGATCAAGAGCGGCTTCCGGCCGATGGTGGTGGGTGACGGCATCAACGATTCGCTGGCCTTGAAGGCTGGCGTGGTGGGCGTGGCCATGGGTGCGGGCGGCGCTGACATCGCACTGGCCTCGGCCGATATCGTGCTGATCGGCAGCGACCTGCGCCGCCTGGGGACTTGCGTGCGCTTGAGCCGGCAGTGCCGCAGCACGTTGCAGGTCAACGTCATCATCGGGCTGGGCTGGACGCTGGCGATTGTCGCACTGGCGGCGTTCGGGGTGCTGGGGGCTGCGGGCGCGATGATCGCTGCTATCCTGCACAACCTCAGCACCTTGCTGGTGCTCGGCAACGCCGGACGCTTGCTGCGCTTCCACGAGCCTATCGGCAAAATTTCATAATTGCCTGCAAGCCTTGATTACCGGTGCTCGCGCTGTGAGCACCGGTTTTGACAGGCTCACGTAAGTATAAAAATTCGCTTGAGCTTTGAAGAACTCTGTAACAAATTATGAGTCAGTCACGAAGAGGGTGCTCCATCGCAGGCTTCGCATTGGCTGGAAATCCGGAGTACAGGGCTGTACTCGATTTCAGATTTGTCGTCGCTCTCATAACAAGCCGATAGCCTGACGGTTCCTACTCTGGAGCCGGTTTTGGACTACCCTTTTCCGTGTTTCCGGATCAGGGGGATATCTCAATGCTTGCGCAACTTCCACCGGCGTTACAAAAGCTTCATTTGCCTCTACGACTCAAGCTTTGGGATGGCAACGAGTTCGACCTTGGGTCCGACCCAAGCGTCACCATCGTCGTGAAGGACCCCGCATTGGTGTCCGATTTCAGTCACCCCAGCCTTGACCTTCTGGGCAGCGCCTTCGTTGAAGGCCGGCTTGACCTTGTGGGTTCGATCAGCGAAGTGATGCGGGTCTGTGACGAACTGACCCTGGCCCTCGCCGACGAAGACGACACCAGCGCGCCCACCCGCACGCAGCACGACAAGGACACCGACGCCAAGTCGATCTCCTACCACTATGACCTTTCCAACGACTTCTACCGGCTGTGGCTGGACAAGGACATGGTCTATTCCTGCGCCTACTTCAAGACCGGCAACGAGACGCTGGATCAGGCGCAGCAGGACAAATTTCATCACCTGTGCCGCAAGCTGCGCCTCAAGCCCGGCGAGTATCTGCTCGACGTGGGCTGCGGCTGGGGCGGCCTGTCACGTTTCGCGGCGCGCGAGTACGGGGTGAAGGTGTTCGGCATTACCCTGAGCCGCGAGCAACTGGCGCTGGCGCGGGAGCGAGTCAAAGCCGAGGGGCTGGAGGACCGGGTGGAGCTGCAGTTGCTCGACTATCGCGACCTGCCCAAGGACGGCCGCTTCGACAAGGTCGTGAGTGTGGGCATGTTCGAGCACGTCGGCCACGCCAACCTCGACCTCTACGCCAAGTGCCTGTTCGCGGCGGTGAAGGAGGGCGGGCTGGTGATGAACCATGGCATCACCGCCAAGCACACCGATGGGCGCCCTGTGGGGCGCGGGGCGGGTGATTTCATCGACCGCTATGTGTTTCCCAACGGCGAACTGCCGCACCTGTCGATGATCACCGGTTTCATCAGCGAGGCGGGGCTGGAGGTGGTGGACGTCGAAAGCCTGCGCCTGCACTACGCCCGTACCCTGGATCACTGGAGCACGCGGCTGGAAGAAAAGCTGGAGGTGGCAGCGGCGATGGTGCCGGAGCAGGCCTTGCGGATCTTCCGCCTGTACCTGGCCGGATGCGCTTATGCGTTCTCCAAGGGCTGGATCAACCTGCATCAGATTCTGGCGGTGAAACCCCGCGCCGATGGCAGCCATGATTTGCCGTGGACCCGTGAGGATCTTTACCCCTGACGAAGACCTGTAGGAGCGCGCTTGCCCGCGATGGCGTCAGATCGGACGACATCGCAGCGGATGGTCGATCGCCGTCGCGGGCAAGCGCGCTCCTACAGTAATCGTCCGTCAGAGTATCGGTGAAATCAGCCGCGCCACGCGCATCCCCAGGCGCTGCAACTGATGCGTCTCGCGACTATCCTGCGTCGAGATTTCAACCGCATTGGCGAAGTCGTCACTGAGCATTGCCTCCACCTCCCGCGCGAAGTCTTCGTCGACGGTCAGCAGCATCAATTCGAAATTCAGCCGGAACGAGCGGTTGTCCAGGTTGGCGCTGCCGATCGCAGTGATCTCGTTGTCCACCAGCACCACCTTCTGATGCAGGAACCCCGGCTGGTAGCGAAACATGCGCACACCGGCACGCACCGCCTCGAACGCGAACAGGCTGGAGGCCGCGTACACCGTGTAGTGGTCGGGGCGCGATGGCAGCAGCAACCGCACGTCAACGCCGCGCAGTACCGCCAGACGCAGCGCGGCAAATACGGCCTCGTCGGGCACGAAGTAGGGCGTGGTGATCCACACCCGTTCGGTGGCTGCGTGGATCGCCTCGACGAAAAACAGCGAGCAGGTCTCCTGCCGATCCGCAGGGCCGGTGGCGAGCAACTGGCAGAGCACGCCGTCTTCGGGGTAGTGCTCGGGCAGAATCAGCGGCGGCAACTCCCGGGTTGCCCAGAACCAGTCCTCGGCAAAGGACTCCTGCAGGCACGCCACCACCGGCCCGATGATCGCCACATGGGTATCACGCCACGGCGCCAATGGAGGCTTGAGCCCCAGGTATTCATCACCGACGTTATGCCCGCCGACAAAGCCGCGCACGCCATCGACCACCACGATCTTGCGATGATTGCGGAAGTTGATCTGGAAGCGATTGAGCCACCCGCTTCGAGTGGCGAAGGCTTTGATCTGCACGCCACCGGCGCGCAGCTTATCGACGTAGCTGGCGGGCAGGGCGTGGCTGCCGATGCGGTCGTAGAGCACGAAAATCTCGACGCCTTCCGCGGCCTTTTCCAGAAGCAGGGTTTGCAGGCGGCGGCCCAGATCGTCGTCATGGATGATGAAGAACTGCACGAACACCACACGCTTCGCCGCCCGGATGGCGTCGAATATCGCGCTGAATGTCGCATCGCCGTTAATCAGCAGCTTCACTTCGTTATTGGCCAGGCACGGCATGCGGCCCAGCTTGGGCATCGCCCGCAGTGATTCGTAGGCGTCGGAGCGCCGTGCGGCGACAGCCTCTTCGATCCAGGGCTTCCAGTTGAAATCGGCGATGGCCTCACGCATCTCGGTGTTGGCCTGACGCCGCGCCTTGATATACGCATCAAAGGTGCTGCGGCCAAAGACGAGGTAGGGAATGAGGGTGATATAGGGGATGAAAATGAGCGGCATGGCCCAGGCGATGGAGCCTTGCGCGGTGCGCACCGTCAGCAATGCATGAATCGCTGCTACGATGCCCAGCAGGTGAGTGAAGCCGATCAGATAGCCGAAAAAATACGGGCTGTGATAGTCCATGAGCGACCTTGTTGCGGGTTCGATTGTGTCTAACAGACCACAGCCCGCCGCGATTGTCGCTATTTAATTCGGCCTGCAACTGGTTACCGGATTTGTCGTCTAAGCGTCATTGTCTACGGTAACGACAGGCCGCAACCGAACTGTCTCAGAAAAGAAGGAAACAGGGTTCATGAAAAAGCGCGTACTGGCGTTGATGGTGGGTCTGGCAGCGCCGTTCGTTCAGGCCCAGGTGCTGCAACCCGGATTGTGGGAACTGACGTCCAGCAACATGCAGGTCGATGGTCAGCAGATGCCCGACATGCAGGTCATGCTCGCCCAGCTGCAGATGATGGCTCCACAGCAACGTGCGGCCATGGAACAAATGCTGGAAAAACAAGGCATTACCCTGGGCGGCAAAGGCGTGCGGGTTTGCCTGACGCCGGAGCAGGTGAAGAACGAACAGATTCCACTGACCGATCCCAAGTCCGGGTGCAGTCAGCAAATCACTGATCGCAATGGGCCGACCTGGAAATTCAAGTTCAGTTGCCCTCGTGCACAAGGTACCGGCACCGCGCAGTTCCTCAGTGATCGCGAGTTCAACACCCACGTTGTGGGCTCGTTCAATGCCACCGGACAGCAGCAGAACGGCAGCATGGACACCAAGGCCGTCTGGCTGGGCCAGAACTGTGGAACCGTTAAGCCTCGCACCTGATTGACCGTTTGTCCGAACGCCCCGTTTACCGGGGCGTTTCTGTTTTCAGTGACCAATCCCCTGTCCATGTTCCACGTGGAACATCCTCTTGTTTCACATGAGTTTTTGCCCTTAGCCTTTGATTTTCAGCTTAAAAGTCCGGCCAATTCTGTAAAAAGCTTCATCTTCGAGTTCCCGGCGGCATGTTATATTGTTACGAACAATGTTCATGCCTACCAGAGCCGGGATGCTCGTCTTTTTTCGGAACGTGCCATGCATCGACGTCAAATGCTGCTCAATATGCTTTTGGCCAGCGCCGCTTTCGCGCTTCCTTTCTCCGTCAATGCCACGCAGATTCGCAACGCGCGACTATGGCGCTCCGAAAACAAGTCGCGGCTGGTGTTCGACCTTAGCGGTCCGGTGAAGTACAAGACCTTCACCCTGAGTGCACCTGAACGCATCATCATCGACGTCAGCGGTGCGCGACTGGAAGGCGACTTCAGTCAACTGGCGCTGGAAAACTCGCCAATCAAGGCGATCCGCTCCGGTCACTTCGGCCAGGGGGATACCCGTATCGTGCTCGACCTGGCTTCGCCCGTGCAGCTCAACAGCTTTTTGCTCGGGCCTGAGGGCGCGCAGGGCAACCGCCTGGTAGTGGACCTGGGTCATGACGTCGCCGCGCACCCTCCCGTGCAGCTGGCCGCAGCAGCGCCTGCCGCCGTCGTGGCCAAAGAGCCGCCTGCGCCAGTGCCTGACAAGAATCACCCCAAGCGCGACATCATGGTGGTGGTCGATGCCGGGCACGGCGGCAAGGACCCAGGCGCCATCGGCTCCAAGGGCGAGCGCGAGAAAGACGTGGTGTTGTCCATCGCCCAGTTGCTGGCCAAGCGGCTCAAGCGCGAGAAGGGCTTCGATGTGCGCCTGGTGCGCAACGACGACTTCTTCGTGCCGCTGCGCAAGCGCGTGGACATTGCCCGCAAATACAACGCCGACATGTTCATTTCGGTGCATGCCGATGCGGCGCCACGCCTGACTGCATCGGGCGCGTCGGTGTTTGCCTTGTCGGAGAACGGCGCGACCTCCGCGACCGCGCGTTTCATGGCCCAGCGCGAAAACGGCGCGGACCTGATCGGCGCCAACAGCTTGCTCAACCTGAAAGACAAGGACCCGATGCTGGCCGGGGTGATTCTCGACATGTCGATGAACGCCACCATCGCCGCCAGCCTGCAACTGGGCCACACCGTGCTCGGCAGCCTGGAGGGTGTGACGACGCTGCACCAGAAGCGCGTGGAACAGGCCGGATTTGCCGTGTTGAAATCCCCGGACGTGCCATCGATTCTGGTGGAGACCGGCTTCATCTCCAACAGCCGCGACAGCCAGCGCCTGGTGACGGCGCGTCATCAGCAGGCCGTGGCCGACGGGCTGTTCGATGGAATGAAGCAGTACTTCGAGCGCAACCCTCCGGCAGGTTCGTTCATTGCCTGGCGGCAGGAGCAGAAGGCGGCGGAGCAGGCGGTAGTCTAACGACAACCCGTCACGCGACTGCAGGTGATCTTGCTCCGGCTGCCGCTGGAGCTAGACACCCGGCTGATCGTCGTCCAGCCGACTTTCTGGATATACCCCACCCACGCCTCGCCATCCGAGGCCAGCCCCGTGAAGAACGTCAGCGACCCATAGCGGCTGTTGGTCTGCGCCCAGCGTCGCTTGCCGTCGCTTTCATACCCGCGCAGGAACATGGTGGTGCCTGACATCGCCACGCTGTAGCTGTTGCCATACGCGTCGATGCACGCCAGCACGGTGGCACTTCGCGTGCACAGCGCCTGATCCAGCCTGGGCGAGGGCGGTGCGGCAAACGCCTGTGTACTCAGCAGCAGAACAAGCCCCGAGAAAATACTGAAAACCCTGACCATTGAGCCGACCTTGCAAAATAAAGTTAGCAGCTTTGTATTGTTATATTATAACGTAAAAAGTATCCGAACCTGCTACCTGATGAGACCATGATGAACCGCCTCCCCGTTACCGTCCTGTCCGGCTTTCTCGGCGCCGGCAAAAGCACGCTGCTCAACCATATCCTGCGTAACCGCGAAGACCTGCGAGTGGCGGTCATCGTCAATGACATGAGCGAAATCAACATCGATGGCGGTGAGGTCCAGCGCGACGTCAGCCTCAACCGCGCCGAAGAAAAGCTCGTGGAAATGAGCAACGGCTGCATCTGCTGCACCCTGCGCGAAGACCTTCTGGAAGAAGTCAGCCGGCTGGCGCGCGATGGCCGCTTCGATTATCTGCTGATCGAGTCCACCGGCATTTCCGAGCCGCTGCCGGTGGCGGAAACCTTCACCTTTCGCGACGAGGCGGGACAGAGTCTGGCTGATATTGCGCGCCTGGACACCATGGTCACCGTGGTCGATGGCCTGAATTTCCTACAGGACTACCAGGCTGCGGAAAGCCTCGACTCTCGCGGTGAAACCATGGGCGAGGACGACGAGCGTTCCATCACCGATTTGCTGATCGAGCAGGTGGAGTTCGCCGACGTGATCCTCATCAGCAAGATCGACCTCATCAGCTCGGCCGAGCGCCAGGAGTTGATGGCGATCCTGAAAAGCCTCAACAGCCAGGCGGAAATACTGCCGATGGTGATGGGCGCAGTGCCGCTGGGCAAGATTCTGGATACCGGCCGCTTCGATTTCGAGCGCGCGGCCCAGGCGCCGGGCTGGCTCAAGGAACTGCGGGGTGAGCATGTGCCGGAAACCGAAGAGTACGGCATCGCCTCGACGCCCTATCGCGCGCGCCGACCGTTTCACCCGCAGCGGTTTTTCGATTTCATCAATGGCGACTGGAGCAACGGCAAACTGCTGCGTTCCAAGGGCTTCTTCTGGCTGGCGAGCAAGCATCAGGAGGCCGGCAGTTGGTCACAGGCGGGCGGGTTGATGCGATATGGCTTCGCCGGGCGCTGGTGGCGTTTCGTGCCCAAGGAGCACTGGCCGCAGGATCAGGAAAGCACCGAGGTCATCATGCGCAACTGGATGGCGCAGAGTGGGGATTGCCGGCAGGAACTGGTATTCATCGGCCAGAACATCGATTTCGCCCGGCTGAACGCCGACCTGGATGCATGCCTGTTGACCGATGTCGAGATGGCGGTGGGTGTTGAAGGGTGGAGAGAGTTGGCCGATCCGTTTGGTGATTGGCATGGGGAAGCGGCGTAGGTCCCCCGATCAAATACCCTGCACCGTCCCGTAGCAGCACGGCCGGGCGGCGCTTCGCTTGCCGGCGTCGGCGATATCGAAACCGCCGACGCCGGCAAGCCGGACTGCTACGGGAACGGAGGTGTTCTCATTGCGCCTTCCACACACCCTTGCTCTGCTGCTCGCAAAAGGGCTTGAGGAAGGCGGCATCGCTGGCCACGCCGTAATAGTGAATGTTCTGCCGATAGGGCATATTGGCGACTTGTGCGTTGCTGCACTGGCCGAAGGACCCCGAGGGGCATTGCTCCATGTAGGCGACTTCGACCTTCTGGTCCTTGAGCTGCGGTTTGCAGAAACCGTTGCGGAAGAGATCTGGCGGAATATTGAGATTTTCCTGACAGACTTTCACGTCAAGTCGCTCGGCCTGACTATGAACCACGCAGGATTCAGCCCACGCCTGACCCGACGTGACCGCCAACAGCACCAACGCCAGCCGCACGGGCAGCCAGTTTGCTCGCATCGATTACCTCCGTCTGCGCTCATTTTCGGGAGCGACGTTCAACAATGGCCGGACATGCTGCAGAACATTCCCACCCATGTCATTGCTGGCCCTTTGGGTGCCGGCAAGACCAGCCTCATCAAGCACCTGCTTTCGCTCAAGCCAGCGGGTGAGCGCTGGGCCATCCTGATCAACGAATTCGGTCAGATCGGCCTGGACGCTGCGCTGCTCAGCACGGCCGAGGATGGTATCGCACTTGGCGAAGTGGCTGGTGGTTGCCTGTGCTGCGTCAATGGCGCGCCGTTCCAGATCGGCTTGGGGCGCCTTTTGCGCAAGGCAAAGCCTGACCGGCTGTTCATAGAGCCATCCGGGCTGGGTCACCCGGTGCAACTGATGGCGCAACTGAAAGACGCGCCGTGGGCAGGTGTGCTAGCGGTGCAGCCTTGCGTCATGGTGCTCGATGCACTGGCGCTTGCCCAAGGCAAACCCTTGCCCGCAACCCAGCACGATGCGATGACGGACGCCGGGCTGCTGGTGCTGAATAAGTCGGCAGGGCTGGACGCAGCGGCTCGACAGGCAATCATCCACTCGCTGCCTGATCGCCCTGTGGTCTGGACCGAGTCGGGCGTCGTTGCGCTGGATCAACTGCCCGGTATCGACGTGCGTGCGCGTGAGGGTGTGGATAACTTCGTTGCGCCCAAGACCCTGGCGCAGATGCCGGCCGTCTGGACCGACCCGATGACGCCGATCTGCCTGAGCCAGGCGCAGCCCGAGGGCTGGAGCATCGGCTGGCGTTGGCATCCGGATCGGGTGTTCGATTCAGGGAAAGTGCGCGAATGGCTGCAAAGCCTTGCCTGGCGCCGGGCCAAGCTGGTTATCCACAGTCAGGAAGGGTGGGTGTCGGGCAACGGGCTCGATGGCAGCGACATCCAGTGGGCGCCGAGTGAGTGGCGCAAGGATTCGCGGTTGGAGTTGATCTTTGCCGAGCCGCAGGATGAGGCGCAGTTGAGCGAGCGATTGACCGGTTGCAGGGTCTAGAGGCCGCTCACTGCTTCCACTTGTTGTGTTCCTGGCGCCACTCGTTGAGCTGGATGATTTCCGCGGTCGGCTTGGGATTCTTGATTTCGAACGGGTAGGGCGCCAGTTCGATCTGGGCGGTGTGCTTGCCGAACATGGTGATGGTGCCGGGGTGGCGTTGCTCGCCGGTCACGGTGAACTCGAAGTTGTACACCCGGGCCAGACGCTTGCGGCCCTCGTTGTCGCGCTTGAACGTGATACGACGCAGGGCGACGTTGCCATCGAGCAATTCGATGTCGAGCTTGGCACAGTGCTGTTTCACGCGCTCAAGGGCACGTTCGCGCAGGCCATGGGAATGCCACAGCCAGGCGCCAGCGGTTGCCAGCAGCATCAGGACGAAAATGTTGCCCAGGGTCAGCATGGAAAGAGAGCTCCAACGGAAGATGTCCAGCTTAACTGTCTCAGGTCACCGACAGCCATAGTCCGGTCGTTTAATTTCGCTTCACTTCGTCCGGCTTCACTACTAAGGTGCTTTCCCGGCTTCAGGAACCTGTCATGAAACGTTCGCCTCATTTACTCGCCATCCAGTCTCACGTGGTCTTCGGACATGCTGGCAACAGCGCTGCGGTATTTCCCATGCAGCGGATCGGCATCAATGTCTGGCCGCTCAACACGGTGCAGTTCTCCAACCATACTCAGTATGGACACTGGGCGGGCGAAGTGTTGGCGCCGCAGCAAATTCCTGCGTTGGTCGAAGGGATCGCGGCCATCGGCGAGCTGGGCAATTGCGATGCGGTATTGTCGGGTTATCTGGGCAGCGCGGCGCAGGGGCGGGCGATTCTGACGGCAGTGGCGCAGATCAAGCGCGCCAACCCCCGTGCGCTGTACCTGTGTGATCCGGTCATGGGGCACCCCGAGAAAGGCTGCATCGTGCCCCAGGAAGTCAGTGATTTCCTGCTGGATGAAGCGGCTGCAGTGGCGGATTTCCTCTGCCCGAACCAGTTGGAACTGGACAGCTTTTCAGGGCGCAAGCCAAGCTCCTTGATGGATTGCCTGGCCATGGCCCGCGCATTGTTGGCCCGGGGGCCGAAAGCCATCGTGGTCAAGCACCTGGATTACCCCGGAAAACCCGCCGACGGCTTTGAAATGCTGCTGGTGACCGAGCACGAAAGCTGGCACCTGCGCAGGCCGCTGTTGGCCTTCCCGCGCCAGCCGGTCGGCGTGGGCGACCTGACTTCGGGACTGTTCCTGTCGAAGGTGTTGCTGGGGGATGATTTGCGCAGCGCCTTCGAATACACGGCCTCGGCGGTGCATGAGGTGCTGCTGGAGACCCAGGCGTGCGGCAGCTACGAGCTGGAACTGGTACGCGCCCAGGACCGGATTGCGCATCCGCGGGTGAAGTTCGAGGCGGTGCGTTTGCACCCTTGACCCGTAGCAGCCCGGCCGTGCGGCGTCCGCTTGCCGGCGGGGCGGCTGCCTGACACACCGCGAATGCCGATTGTAGGAGCGCGCTTGCCCGCGACCGCGGTGTATCAGACCCACACCGGGCTCAGACACACCGCCGTCGCGGGCAAGCGCGCTCCTACAGATGGATGTCGCCTTACACGCCATCCTCACGGATTTCGCGGTAGCGCTTTTCCAGTTCCTGGCGAATCTGGCGGCGTTGCTGGGCCTGGACGTAGCGGCGCTTGCCCTCGCTGGTCTCGGGCACCAGAGGCGGCACGCTCACCGGCTTGCGCTGGTCATCCACGGCCACCATGGTGAAGAAGCAGCTGTTGGAGTGACGCACCGAGCGCTCGCGGATGTTCTCGGTCACGACCTTGATCCCGACTTCCATTGAGGTGTTGCCGGTGTAGTTCACCGAGGCGAGAAAGGTCACCAGCTCGCCGACATGCACCGGCTCGCGGAAGATCACCTGATCCACCGACAGCGTCACGACATACCGGCCGGCATAACGGGCCGCGCAGGCGTAAGCCACTTCGTCGAGGTATTTGAGCAGGGTGCCGCCGTGCACGTTGCCAGAGAAGTTGGCCATGTCCGGGGTCATCAATACAGTCATCGACAGCTGGGCGTTTCCGGGTTCCATAGCGTGCTCACGGTCAATTGAGTCAAGTTGGCACCTTGGACGGTGCTCGGGTGTGGATTGGCAATCAAAGCCAACGTTATCGGGACGCAAACCGCCGCGTCGTCGTCACGCTTGAAGCCTATCTGTTTCTATATATTGCACCGGCTTTATCGGCTTTTGTGCGGTGTTAACCTGCAAAAACCCTTGGATGGGGTAATTCCTGCGTTCCTGTCAGATTAAACCGACACCGTTGGCGGCTTTTCGCACAGCAGTCGCTTCTCTATCGAGGCGAGAACGCGCATACCACTGCTAGTGACAAGGAGCCGCGCCCATGCACGCCATCAGTTTCATTCAGGATCTGGCCGTCATCATGCTCGTGGCCGGGGTGGTGACGGTGCTGTTTCATCGTCTCAAACAACCGGTGGTGCTGGGCTATATCGTGGCCGGCTTCATCATCGGTCCGCACACCCCGCCGTTCGGCCTGATCCACGACGAAGACACCATCAAGACCCTCGCCGAGCTTGGAGTGATCTTCCTGATGTTCTGCCTGGGGCTCGAATTCAGCCTGCGCAAACTGTTCAAGGTCGGCGCCACGGCGTTCATTGCCGCGTTTCTCGAAATCATGCTGATGATCTGGATCGGCTACGAGATCGGCCAGTATTTCGGCTGGAGCACCATGGATTCGCTGTTTCTGGGAGCGATCCTGGCCATTTCCTCAACGACCATCATCGTCAAGGCCCTCAACGACCTGAAGATGAAAAACCAGCGTTTTGCCCAACTGATCTTCGGCGTGCTGATCGTCGAGGACATATTGGGTATCGGTATCATCGCCTTGCTGTCCGGCATCGCGGTCAGCGGCACGGTCAGCTCCGGCGAAGTTTTCTCCACCGTCGGCAAGCTCTCGCTGTTCATGATCGTCGCCCTGGTCATTGGCATTCTGCTGGTGCCGCGCCTGTTGGCCTACGTGGCGAAGTTCGAAAGCAACGAGATGCTGCTCATCACCGTATTGGGCCTGTGTTTCGGCTTTTGCCTGCTGGTGGTGAAGCTGGAATACAGCATGGTGCTCGGCGCGTTCCTGATCGGCGCGATCATGGCCGAATCCCGGCAATTGATGAAAATCGAGCACCTGATCGAACCCATTCGCGACATGTTCAGCGCCATCTTCTTCGTCGCCATCGGTTTGATGATCGATCCGAAGATCCTGCTCGACTATGCCTGGCCAATCGCAGTCATCACCGTGGCCGTGGTGCTGGGCAAGATGTTGTCCTGCGGACTGGGGGCATTCATTGCCGGTAACGACGGCAAGACTTCACTGCGGGTCGGGATGGGCCTGTCACAGATTGGCGAATTTTCCTTCATCATCGCGGCGCTGGGTATGACGTTGCAGGTCACCAGCGACTTCCTCTATCCGGTCGCGGTGGCTGTGTCGGCGATCACCACGCTGCTGACGCCTTACCTGATCCGGGCGGCCGATCCGCTCTCGCACTCCCTGGGCAATATCGTGCCTGCGCGCGTCGCCCGGGTTTTCGGCCTGTACGGGGAATGGCTGCGCAGCATCCAGCCCCAGGGGCAGGGCGCGTTGCTGGCATCGATGATTCGCAAGATTCTGCTGCAAGTGGGCGTGAACCTGGCGCTGGTGGTGGCGATCTTCTTCTGCGGCGGGTATTTCGGCGAGCGCATCGGCGAATACTTCAGCGAGTGGGTCAGTGAAGTCGGCCAGCAGAAGGCATGGGTCTGGGGCGCGTCGTTGCTGCTGTCGCTGCCGTTCCTGATCGCGGCCTATCGCAAGCTCAAGGCGCTGTCGATGCTGCTGGCAGAGATGGGGGTCAAGCCGGAAATGGCGGGGCGCCATACCAAGCGGGTGCGCCGGGTGATCGCCGAAGTGATCCCGCTGCTGTCGCTGTCGGTGCTGTTTGTGCTGATCGCATTGCTCTCGGCGAGCATGCTGCCGACCAGCGAGTGGCTGCTGCTGATCGTGATGGTCGCGGCGGTGGTGGCCGCCGTGCTGTGGCGCTGGTTCATCCGCGTGCACACGCGCATGCAGATCGCGCTGCTGGAGACGCTGGGCAACAACCAGGAACCTTCGGAGCGCTAAGCTCGCAAACTTGAGCCCCGAAGGTCGAAAGGTGAGGGCAGGCGCGGCTCAGCTTTCCAGCCAGACGTCCCGCGCCCAGTGCCACACCGATTCCCAGCTCTCTTCGGTGACCAGCTCTTCTTCGCCGGACCACAGCACCACGGTGCCGTCTTCCTCGACGCAGTAGTAGTCGTCACCGTCCTGGCAGATCGGGATCAGGTCGCGGGGCACGCCTGCGTCCCAGGCGTTGGCCGCCACTTCCGGAAGGTAGGTGTGCGAGCCGGGGTCGGTGACCGTGACCGGCTCCAGGCTGCCGTATACCACGTCGCTGACCGTCAGCAGAAATTCCTTGAACACGAAAGGAATGTTGATGAACAGCTCTTCTTCGATTTCGACCAGCTGATCTTCGTCCGGCAGCTCAAGCGGGACGGGAACCGGCTCATTGGCTTCACGGAGTTGTTCGATGACTTCTTCCACGACGTGGATCCTCTAACAAATTGCGCGGGTTATACAGTAGCTTAAAGACATCACCAAATTAATCGCAGAACTCAAAAAAGCAAAACCCCGAAACGAGTTCGGGGTTTTTGACTAGAGCGATGCCGCAGAGTTTCAGCCGTTCTGGCGAATACCTGCCACCAGCCAAGGCTGGTTCTCGCCCGGAGCACGTTCCATGTTCCAGCTTTCGCTGAACACTTCACCCTGGTCGAAACGCGAAGTCTTCGAGACGCCGCTGAAGGTCAGCGTGGCAATGGTCTTGTCGGCGCGGTCGTCGACACCTTCCAGTTGCACGCTCAGGTTGTCGATGTAGGTCGACTGGAAGCCGTCACCCAGATCGGCGCGTTCCTTTTTCAGGAACTGCAGCATTTGCGGGGTTACGAACTCGGCGATCTTGTCCATCTCGTTCGCGTCCCAGTGCTGCTGCAGCGACTGGAAGTGATTGCGTGCGGCTTCAATGAAGCGCTCTTCGTTGAACCAGGCTGGTGCGTTGATCACCGCACGGGCCGACGCGGCAGGCGAGCCGCCGAACATCGAGTTGGTGTTCTGCGCAGGCTGCTCGATGGTTTCACGCTGGTACGGAGCACCGGCTGGAGCCATGTGTGGCTGCTGTTTGCGACGACGGGCCGCGATGAAGCGGAAGATCACGAAGGCGATGACCGCCATGATCAGGATGTCGAAGAACTGCATGCCCTGGAAACCGCCGCCCATGAACATGGAGGCCAGCAGGCCACCGGCAGCGATACCGGCCAATGGACCCAGCCATTTGGAAGCACCGCCTGCCGCAGGCGCAGGGCGACCGGCGGCGTTAGGTGCTGCGGCTGGAGCGGATGGTGCTGTCTGACGCGCCTGGTGGCTAGGCGCCGAGCCCATGCTCTTGCCGCCACCGAAACGCGCGGCGTTGGCATCCAGACTCATGGTGAGCCCGATGACCAGCGCCAAGGCGATGCTTAGAAAACGTTGCATATAGGGAATTCCCGTTTGTGGATTGCACGCGCGCCATATTGAACAGGACAAATGTGTCTGACCAGCGACCATATGTTTCTGGCTTTTGCGTGGATCTCAATAGAGCCCGTACTACTTGGGTCGTAGGGCAGTTGAGAAAGTTCTGTAGGAAAGATGGGGGCACAACGTAGGAATGCAAGTGGACCCTGTAGGAGCGCGCTTGCCCGCGATTGCGGTGTGTCAGACGATTCATTCGTTACAGACACGCCGCAATCGCGGGCAAGCGCGCTCCTACAGAGGTCCGGCGTCAGACCGGAATCAAACCGGCTCCAGCTTCGCGTAGCCCAGCATCAGCCACTTGCTGCCTTCGGCGAAGTTCACCTGGACCCGCGCCTGGGCGCCCGAGCCTTCGAAGTTGAGGATCACGCCTTCGCCGAACACCGCGTGCTGTACGCGCTGGCCGAGGGAGAACTGGCTCTGGGGGATGCCTTCGCCGTCGAACAGCCGGCTGGGCGCCATGGTCTTGGAGCCGCCGAACGGGCGCGAGACGCTGTTGGACAGGCGCACTTCCTGAATCAGATTCGGTGGAACCTCGCGTACGAAGCGCGACACCTTGTTGTAGGTCTCGCTGCCGTACAGGCGTCGGGTTTCGGCGTAGGTCAGCACCAGGTGCTGCATCGCGCGGGTGATGCCAACGTAGGCCAGGCGGCGTTCTTCTTCAAGACGGCCGGGCTCTTCCAGGCTCATCTTGTGCGGGAACAGGCCTTCTTCCATGCCGACCAGGAACACGTAAGGGAACTCCAGGCCCTTGGCGCTGTGCAGCGTCATCAGCTGGATGCTGTCTTCGTGTTCATCGGCCTGGGTATCGCCGGCTTCCAGCGATGCGTGGCCGAGGAACGCGGCCAGCGGCGTCAGGTCTTCCTCGCCCTCGCTGGTTTCGAAGGCGCGGGCGGCGCTGACCAGTTCCTCAAGGTTTTCTACCCGAGCCTGGCCCTTTTCGCCTTTCTCTTCCTGGTGATAGGTGATCAGACCCGACTGCTCGATGACGGTCTGGGTCATCAGGTGCAGCGGCATGTCCATGACCTTGGCCGAAAGGTTCTCGATCAGCTCGATAAAGGCGCCCAGCGCGCTGGCGGCGCGCCCGGTGACACCTTTGTTGGCCACCAGCAGGCGCACAGATTCCCACATCGACACGTCGGCGTGGCGGGCGTGCTCGCGGATCGCCTCGACGGTCTTCTCGCCGATGCCTCGCGGCGGTACGTTGATCACGCGCTCCAGGGCCGAATCGTTGCCACGGCCATCGAGCAGGCGCAGATAGGCCATGGCGTTCTTGATCTCGGCGCGCTCGAAGAAGCGCTGGCCGCCATAGATACGGTAGGGGATGCGCTCGCGCAGCAAGGCCTCTTCCAGCACCCGGGACTGGGCGTTGGAGCGGTAGAGAATGGCGATATCGCTGCGCGACATGCCGGTCTTGATCGCGCTTTCGATGGTCTCGACCACGTAGCGCGCTTCGTCGTGTTCGTTGAACGCGGCGTACAGGCTGATCAACTCGCCGTCGCCGACGTCGGTCCACAGCTCTTTGCCCAAGCGGCCGCTGTTGTTGACGATCAGCCCGTTGGCGGCTTTCAGGATGCTGGCCGTGGAGCGGTAGTTCTGCTCCAGGCGGATGGTTTCGGTATCCGGGAAGTCATCGGAATACTGATGAATGTTTTCGATCTTCGCGCCGCGCCAGCCGTAAATCGACTGGTCGTCGTCGCCGACCACCATCAGACTGTCGCCGCCCTTGGCCAGCAGGCGCAACCAGGCGTACTGCACGGCGTTGGTGTCCTGGAATTCGTCCACCAGGATGTGACGGAAGCGGCGCTGGTAGTGCTCCAGCAGGCCCGGATTGTCGCGCCACAGGTCCAGGGCACGCAGCAGCAGTTCCGAGAAGTCGATGACGCTGGCGCGCTGGCAAGCGGCTTCATACGCCTCGTAAATCGCCTTCATGGTGCCGAGGAACATGTCGCCGGCGGCCTGGATATGCTTGGGCCGCAGGCCTTCGTCTTTCTGACCGTTGATGAACCACTGCGCCTGACGCGCAGGCCATTTCTGCTCGTCCAGGCCCATCTCGCGGATCACGCGCTTGACCAGCCGCTGCTGGTCGTCGCTGTCCAGGATCTGGAAATTCTGGTTGAGCCCCGCTTCCTGCCAGTGCGCCCGCAACAGGCGGTGCGCCAGGCCGTGGAACGTGCCGACCCACATGCCCGCCGGGCTGATGCCCATCAGTTGCTCGATGCGATGACGCATCTCGGCGGCGGCCTTGTTGGTGAACGTCACCGACAGGACCGAGTGCGGCGAGGCGTTCTCGACCTGCATCAGCCAGGCGATGCGGTGCACGAGCACACGGGTTTTGCCGGAACCAGCGCCGGCCAGGACCAACTGACGACCCACGGAGGCGGCGACCGCCTGGCGTTGGGCATCGTTGAGGGAATTGAGCAGGAGGGAGAGGTCATCAGTATGCATCGGCGCATTCTAGGGTGCGGCGGGGATGGCGGGCAAACTCTAACGCCGGTCGGTCAAAAAGATCACACCACAGCCCTGTAGGAGCGCGCTTGGTCTGGGCCGCATCCGGACGACGGCGGTGTGTCTGTGACGGATGGGTTGGCTGACCCGCCGCCGTCGCGGGCAAGCGCGCTCCTACAAGGAGGTGAGAGCGCGGAAAGCGAGGCCCCCGAGCCATTCATGCAATTTATTTTTCTGACTGTATGGTCCGTGCGATGGCTTGTGTATGCTCCGCTGACGTTCAAGGCCCACTAATTACAAAAATTGCCATGATCTCCAGCAAAGACGCCCCGGCCGACTCTGTGGCGACACGCCGCGTCATCCGCAAACAGTTCGCGACCCAGCTTGCCGTCGAGCGCACACGTCTTCTTTATCAAGGCTCGCTGCTGCCGACCTTGTTCATGTTCATCAACGGCATGCTCTGCGCCTGGCTGCTCTGGAGCCCTGAACGCTATCTGTTGGTGGGCATCTGGGTCGGCTGGCTGTCGGCGCTGGTGTGCCTGCGGGTGTTGCAGGTGGCCGCGTTTCGCGCAGCACCGCCTGAGCGCCAGGCGCAGCCGATCTGGCGGCGCATGTTTCTCGCCGGGGCTTGCGTCAGCGGCCTTACCCTGGCCAGTGCGGCGCTGGTGGTGGTGCCCGTTGAAAGCTTCCTCCAGCAGGCCTGGGTCTTCGGCCTGATCGGCGCGGCGACCCTGTCGGCCAGTGTGGCTTATGCCGCCAGCATTCCGGCGTTCCTGACGTTTACCGTGCCTTGCCTGGCCCCGCCGATCGTTTACCTGTTCTGGGGCGGTGATGTGCCGTTGCGCGGCTGGGCGTGGCTGGGTCTGATCCTTCTATTGGCGCTGATCGTGGTGAGCGCGCAGGTCAACCGGTTGATCCAGCGCGGCCTGACCCGACGCTTTCAGAACCTGGCCCTGATCGAGCATCTGCAAGAGGCCCAGGCCAAAAGCGAGGCGCTCAATCAGGAGCTGGCCCGGCAGTACGAAGAACGCACCCGCTACCTGTCGCACTACGACGAACTGACCGGCCTTGCCAATCGTTCGCTGTTCAACGAGCGGCTGCGCGAGGCCAATCAGCGTGTTCGACAAGGCGGGCAGAACCTGGCCTTGCTGCACATCAACCTGGATCGCTTCAAGCTGCTCAACGACAGCCTGGGGCTGGATGTCGCTGACCAGTTGCTGCGTCAGGTCGGGCGCCGCCTGAGTGCCGAACTGTCCGACGCCGACACCATCGCCCGGCTGTCCGCCGATGAGTTCGCGGTGCTGTTCGACACCCACGGCAACCTCACCACGCTGGCCCGCACCACCACGCGCCTGCTGGCCAAGCTGCGTGCGCCTTTGTCGGTGAGCGGGCATGAACTGGTCGTCAATGCCTCCATCGGCATCGCGCTGTTGCCCGAATCGGGCAAGGACGTGGTCGCGCTGGTCAGCCAGGCCAACATGGCGATGCAACACGCCAAGCACCTGGGCGGGAATAACTTCCAGTTCTACACCGACAGCCTTCAGGCGCGCACCCTGGAGCGATTGCAAATGGAGATTCAACTGCGCCGCGCCATCGAGGAAGGGCAGCTTGAAGTGTTTTACCAACCCAAGCTTGAGCTGGCGACCGGGCTGCTGAGTTCCGCCGAGGCGCTGGTGCGCTGGCGGCATCCGGTCCGGGGCATGGTGCCGCCGGGGGAGTTCATCGGGTTGGCAGAGGAGAGCGGGCTGATCGCCGATATCGGGGAGTTCGTCCTGCGCCGCGCCTGTCGGCAGGCGTGCGAGTGGCAGCGCAGCGGCCTGGCGCCGATCCGGGTGTCGGTGAACCTGTCCGTGCACCAGTTGCGTCAGGGCAAGCTGGTCAGTTTGGTGCGCCAGGTGCTCGATGAAACCGGGCTGATGCCCGAATACCTTGAACTGGAATTGACCGAAAGCCAGTTGCTCGACAGCGTCGAACACATCATCAGCACCTTCCAGCAGTTGCGTGAGCTGGGGGTGAAGCTGGCCATCGACGACTTTGGAACCGGCTACTCGTCCTTGAGTTACCTCAAGCGCTTCCCCGTGGACTACGTGAAGATCGACCAGGCGTTCATTCGTGGCCTGAACGAGGGCACCGAAGATGCCGCAATCACTCGCGCCATCATCGCGATGGCCCACAGCTTGGGCCTGAAAGTGGTCGCCGAGGGCGTGGAAGACGCGCAGCAGTTGGCGTTTCTGCGGGCCCATGCCTGCGATGAGGTGCAAGGCTACCTGATCAGTCGGCCGGTGGAGGCGAGTGCCATGGGCAATGTCCTGCGTGATTGTGTAGTGAGTGCCTGGAGTCATGCGTGAAAAGTCCTACACTCCACGGCGACGAGTCGCTCACAAACGATCGTTTGAGCATTGCAGGCTCGTTTAGCTGTGCGGCTTGCAGGTCATGTAGTATAACTACAAGAAAGCTACAACCCGGCCCATCCTTCTAATGAGTCCTGTCCTTTGAATCTGTTGCAGCACATCGCCCAGTCCCGCCATCTCTTGCGTAAGTCGGAGCTCAAGGTAGCCGACCATGTGCTGCTCGATCCTGCGGCAGTGATGCATAGCTCCATGGCCGATCTGGCCCATAGCGTCGGCATCAGCGAGCCCACCATCGTGCGCTTTTGCCGAGCCATCGGCTGCACCGGGTTCCAGGACCTGAAGCTCAAGCTGGCCCAGAGCCTGGCCGCTGGCGCAAGCTTCGGGCAGTTCGCGATCCACGAAGACGATTCGGTCGCGGACTACAGCCTGAAAATCTTCGACACCACGCTGCACACGCTGATGGAAGTGCGCGAGAAGCTCGACCCTCACGCGCTGCAGGCGGCCGTGTCGGTGATGGCCTCGGCCCATCGGGTGGAGTTCTATGGCTTCGGTGCATCGGGAGCTGTAGCGGCTGACGCCCAGCACAAGTTCTTCCGACTGTTGCTGACGGCTGCGTCCTACTCGGATCCGCACATGCAGGCCATGTCGGCGGTGACGCTCAAGCCCACGGATGTTGCGGTGTGCATTTCGCAGTCGGGGCGCTCCAAAGACCTGCTCATCACCGCCAACCTGGTGCGTGAGAGCGGCGCCAACCTGATTACCCTGTGCCCGAGCCAGACCCCGCTGGCGGAACTGTCGACGGTCAACCTGGCCATCGACGTTCACGAAGACACCGAGATCTATACGCCGCTGACCTCGCGCATCGCGCACCTGGTGGTCATCGACGTGCTGGCAATGGGCGTCGCCATGGCTCGCGGCCCAAGCCTGGTCAACCACCTCAAGAGCGTGAAGCGCAGCTTGCGCAGCCTGCGTCTGTCGCCCAAGTCGATCAAATCCTCCGAAGATTGATGGGCAATACCTGCCTGTAGGAGCGCGCTTGCCCGCGATGGCGGTGTGTCATTGACGAATCCATTGACTGACACTCTGCCGTCGTCCGGATGCGGCCCAGACCAAGCGCGCTCCTACAGGTCGGTGCGAGCCTTCACCAACTTGTAACGCTTTCGCCGCTTGATCGTCACGCCCCAAGGCCACCCTGTACTCCCGCACACGCAATGGGAGACAGGATATGCCTCGGCACTACGATGACTCACAGACCTCCAACGTCAAAACCCGCCGTCAGCAGGAAGACCAGCGCCGCATGGCGTTTCGGCGTGCGATTGAAACGCGGTTCGAAGACCGCCGCCTGACCCTCGAATTCGACGATTACCTCGATGTCTCCGGTTCCTTCTGGCAGAGCGCTAGCGCTGCGGAAGCTGGCCATCAAAACGCGCGACCAGCTCGCTGATCTGTGCACGTTCGGTGCGGATGAACGCAAGGAAGGCGTGAGCCACCGGCGATAGGCGCTTATCCCTGGCCTGTACCACGCACCAGCTGCGATACAGCGGCAGCTCGGCCACCGGCAGCTCTTTGAGGGTTGCGGTGGCCAGTTCCAGGCTCAGCGCATGCCGTGTCAGCAGGGCCACACCCAGCCCCGCCACCACGCATTCGCGCTGCGCTTCGGCCGAGGACACTTCAAGCGTGTGCTCGAAGTGAATGCGCTTTTCCTTGAAATACTCTTCACAGGCCCGGCGCGTTCCCGAGCCGTGTTCGCGAACTACCAGTGTGTGGCCTTCAAGATCCTTGAGGGTTGGATTGGCCAGCTGCGACAGCGGGTGGTCCGGACGCGCGACGGCGACAATCGGGTTATTGAGAAACGGCAGAAACTCCAGCCCCATGTCCTGCGGCACCATCGACATCACCACCAGATCGTCACGGTTGTCTGAAAGCCTGCGAATCACCTGCGCTCGGTTGACCACAGTGAGGTTGAGCATGACTTCGGGGTATTGGCGCTTAAAAGCCGCGAACAGGTGAGGAACGAAGTACTTGGCGCTGGATTCGATCGCAAGCTTGAGTTGCCCCTGCAACGAGCCCTGCATGTCGGAGAGCTGCATGTCGAGGTTTTCCAGACGCCCGAAAATGTCACGGCTGGCCAATTGCAGCGCCTCGGCGGCTTCGGTCAGGTACAGCTTCTTGCCGACGTACTCGAACAACGGCTGGCCAATCAGCTCCTCGAGCTGACGAATCTGCAGGCTGACGGCCGGTTGCGTGAGAGACATTTCCTCAGCCGCGCGGCTGTAGGACCGCAGATCGCAGACTTCATTGAAGATCCGCAATTGACGCAATGTCATACGCATCAATGACTTACGCAATTTTCAAGCACTCCGCCAATGGCTGAAAGGTCAACTATAAGGTTTTGCTTATGTTTAACCCAATTTTTACTCATTTTTGTTAATTGCTGATTCGTCATAGGGTGAGGCCATCGCTGCGACGCAACATGCCGCAACATTGATGTAGCGCAACGTCGCTTCGTACAGACCGGGTCTCCGGTCCGTCTGATCATCGGTCGAGGAAATGCCAGTGATAACAAAAATCCTGATCGCCAACCGTGGGGAAATTGCTGTTCGTATCGTGCGCGCCTGCGCCGAGATGGGCATCCGTTCGGTTGCGATCTACTCCGACGCGGACCGCCATGCGCTCCATGTGAAGCGTGCGGACGAGGCTTATGGCATTGGTTCCGAACCGCTCGAGGGTTACCTGAACCCGCGCAAGTTGGTGAACCTGGCCGTGGAAACCGGTTGCGACGCACTGCACCCAGGTTATGGCTTCCTCTCTGAAAACGCCGAACTGGCGGACATCTGCGCCGAACGTGGAATCAAGTTCATCGGTCCTTCGGCTGAAGTCATTCGCCGCATGGGCGACAAGACCGAAGCGCGCCGCAGCATGATCAAGGCCGGGGTTCCGGTCACGCCAGGCACCGAAGGCAACGTCGCGGACATCGCCGAGGCCCTGGACGAAGGCGAACGTATCGGCTATCCGGTGATGCTCAAGGCCACTTCCGGCGGTGGCGGGCGCGGCATTCGTCGCTGCAACAGTCGTGAAGAGCTTGAACAGGCGTTCCCTCGGGTCATTTCCGAGGCGACCAAGGCCTTCGGCAAGGCCGAAGTGTTCCTGGAAAAATGCATCGTCAATCCCAAGCACATCGAGGCGCAGATCCTCGGCGACAGCTTTGGCAATGTGGTGCACCTGTTCGAACGTGACTGCTCGATCCAGCGCCGCAACCAGAAGCTGATCGAGATTGCCCCGAGCCCTCAGCTGACCCCAGAACAGCGCGCCTACATCGGCGACCTGTCGGTGCGCGCGGCCAAGGCCGTGGGCTACGAGAACGCCGGTACCGTGGAGTTCCTGCTCGCCGAGGGCGAGGTGTACTTCATGGAAATGAACACCCGGGTGCAGGTGGAACACACCATCACCGAGGAAATCACCGGGATCGACATCGTTCGCGAGCAGATTCGCATCGCCTCCGGGCTGCCGCTGTCGGTCAAGCAGGAAGACATCATCCACCGTGGTTTCGCGCTGCAGTTCCGCATCAACGCCGAAGACCCGAAGAACAACTTCCTGCCCAGCTTCGGCAAAATCACCCGTTACTACGCGCCCGGCGGGCCCGGTGTGCGGACCGATACGGCGATCTACACCGGTTACACCATTCCGCCGTTCTATGACTCGATGTGCCTGAAGCTGATCGTCTGGGCGCTGACCTGGGAAGAGGCGATGGACCGTGGCCTGCGCGCGCTGGATGACATGCGCCTGCAAGGCGTGAAGACCACCGCCGCGTATTACCAGGAAATCCTGCGCAATCCGGAGTTCCGCAGCGGACAGTTCAACACCAGCTTCGTTGAAAGCCACCCTGAACTGACCAACTACTCGATCAAGCGCAAACCCGAAGAGCTGGCTCTGGCCATCGCCGCCGCCATTGCCGCCCACGCAGGACTTTGAATGCAGCTGCAAGCTGCAAGCGGCAAGCTACAAGTCAAAGCGGATCGGCTTTTTCTTGCGGCTTGTAGCTTGAAGCTTGGAGCTATGAGGAGATAAGAATGACGAAGAAGATCTTTGTAACCGACACCATCCTGCGCGACGCCCACCAATCGCTGCTCGCCACCCGCATGCGCACCGAAGACATGCTGCCGATCTGCGAGAAGCTCGACAAAGTCGGCTACTGGTCGCTGGAAGTCTGGGGCGGCGCGACGTTCGACGCCTGCGTGCGCTTCCTGAAGGAAGACCCGTGGGAGCGCCTGCGCCAGCTGCGCGCTGCACTGCCCAACACCCGTCTGCAAATGCTCCTGCGCGGTCAAAACCTGCTGGGCTACCGCCATTACAGCGACGACGTGGTCAAGGCCTTCGTCGCCAAGGCGGCGGTCAACGGAATCGACGTGTTCCGCATCTTCGACGCCATGAACGACGTGCGTAACCTGCGCGTGGCGATCGAGGCAGTGAAGGCCGCGGGCAAACACGCTCAAGGCACCATCGCGTATACCGTCAGCCCGGTGCATACCATCGAGGCTTTTGTGGCTCAGGCCAAGCAGATGGAGGCCATGGGTTGCGACTCCGTGGCGATCAAGGACATGGCTGGTCTGCTCACGCCGTTCGCGGCTGGCGAGCTGGTCAAGGCGCTGAAAGCCGAGCAGTCGCTGCCAGTGTTCATCCACTCCCACGACACCGCTGGCCTGGCTGCGATGTGTCAGCTCAAGGCGGTGGAAAACGGCGTCGATCACATCGACACCGCGATTTCCAGCTTCGCCTGGGGCACCAGCCACCCTGGCACCGAGTCGATGGTTGCTGCGCTCAAGGGCAGCGAATTCGACACCGGCCTGGACCTGGAGCTGCTGCAGGAAATCGGCCTGTATTTCTACGCCGTGCGTAAGAAATATCACCAGTTCGAGAGCGAATTCACCGCAGTCGACACTCGTGTGCAGGTCAACCAGGTGCCGGGCGGCATGATTTCCAACCTGGCCAACCAGCTCAAGGAACAGGGCGCCCTTAACCGCATGGCCGAAGTGCTGGCCGAGATCCCGCGCGTGCGCAAGGACCTGGGCTACCCGCCGCTGGTGACCCCGACTTCGCAGATCGTCGGCACCCAGGCGTTCTTCAACGTGCTGGCTGGCGAGCGCTACAAGACCATCACCAACGAAGTGAAGCTCTACCTCACCGGCGGCTACGGCAAGGCGCCGGGCGAGGTGGACGAGAAGCTGCGGCGTCAGGCAATCGGCAACGAAGAGCTGATCGACGTGCGCCCGGCCGACCTGCTCAAGCCGGAAATGACCAAGCTGCGTGGCGAAATCGGCGCACTGGCTCAATCCGAAGAGGATGTGCTGACTTACGCGATGTTTCCGGACATTGGCCGCAAGTTCCTCGAAGAACGTGCAGCCGGCACCCTGGCGCCAGAGCCGCTGCTGCCGATTCCGGAGCCGGGTACCGTGGCCAGGGCGGGCGGCGAGGGCGTTCCGACCGAGTTCGTCATTGACGTACACGGCGAAAGCTATCGCGTCGACATCACTGGCGTGGGCGTCAAGGCCGAGGGCAAGCGCCACTTCTACCTGTCCATCGATGGCATGCCGGAAGAGGTGGTGTTCGAACCGCTCAACGAGTTTGTCGGCGGCGGCATCGGCAAGCGCGCCCAGGCCAGCAAACCGGGCCACGTCAGCACCACCATGCCGGGCAACATTGTCGATGTGCTGGTCAAGGAAGGCGACACCGTCAAGGTTGGCCAGGCCGTGCTCATTACCGAAGCCATGAAGATGGAAACCGAGGTACAGGCGTCGATTGCCGGCAAGATCGTGGCGATCAACGTCGCCAAGGGTGATCGCGTGAACCCGGGTGAGATTCTGATCGAGATCGAATGATCGCGATCAAGCAACGATAAACAGCCTCACGCGCATAGACGCGGGAGGCTCAATGGTTACCTCTGGGGGAGCACTCGTGGCTCCCTTTTTTTGCCTGCTTTTTACTGAGCCCGGAAAATCGCCCCCGCCGGCAAGCGGAGCGCCGCCCGGCCGGGCTGCTACGGATTTCGGGGTTGTAGCGCGCGAAGCGGAGTCTGTAGGAGCGCGCTTGCCCGCGACGGCGGTGGGCCAGTCGCACATTCGGCACAGGCACACCGCAATCGCGGGCAAGCGCGCTCCTACGGGCGAGGGTGCCGGGGAGGTCCACGCGAGGGGGAGAGATCGCCCCCGCCGGCAAGCGCGCTCCTGCGGTTCAGGGTTATCGCGTGCGGAAATGGGCAAGCGTGTCGATCTGTTTCCCGTCCTTGAAGTTATCCACAGCCAGCCAGGCGGCAAATGCCGGCTCGATCTGCGGCCATTCGCTGTCCAGGATCGAGTACCAGGCGGTGTCGCGGTTCTTGCCCTTGACGATCATGTGCTGGCGGAAGGTGCCTTCGAAACTGAAACCAAAGCGCTCGGCAGCGCGCATGGAGCGGGCGTTGTTGGCGTTGCACTTCCACTCCAGGCGGCGGTTGCCCAGCGCGAAGGATTCCTTGGCCAGCAGGTACACGGCCTCAGTGCTTTTAGGTGTGCGCTGCATCGATGCGCCGAAGGTCACGTGGCCGATTTCGATGCGCCCGGCGCTCGGCACGATGGACATCAAGCTCAGAAAGCCGTCGATAGCGCCGCTCTGCTGGTCGATGACGGTGTAGAACCAAGGGTCGGTGCTGGCTTGCAGGCCCGCGAGGTAGTCATCGAATGCTGCGCGCTCGGGGAAAGGACCGACGGCCAGGTAATCCCAGAGCTTCGGGTCCGCGCCGGGGCCTTCCAGTGCTTCCCACAGGCCGGCTGCGTGCCTGGCGGCGTCAAGTTTTTCCAGGCGTACGAAGCGTCCGTTGAGGGTGTGGGTGTCCGGCAGTTTCGCCGATTGCCAATGTGCAAGATCTGACATGTTCAGGGTATCCGTACTTACAGCGGTTTGCGGAACTGGATGAAGCCAGGGCGCTCGGCGATGCGTTCGTACAGCTGGATCGCTGTGGCGTTGGTTTCGTGGGTCAGCCAATGCACCTTGTCGGCACCGCCTTTTTTCGCGGCGTCGTAGACGTACTCGATCAGCTTGCGACCCACACCGGTGCCGCGCTGGTCAGGCGTTACCAACAGGTCCTGCAGGTAGCAGGAGTAATTGATGCTCCAGTTGGAGCGGTGATAAATGAAATGGACCATGCCGACCGCCTTGCCGTCTACCCAGGCAAGTGCCGCGTTGGTGGGCTCGTTGCTGTCCAGAAAACGCTGCCAGGTGCTTTGGGTCACGGCGTCCGGCAACTCGGCCTTGTAGAAGGTCAGGTAAGCCTTCCACAGTGGCAGCCAGCTGGCGTGATCGTCTTCGGTGACGGGGCGGATGTGTACGTCAGACACGGTTTTCTCCTTGGCTCATCAAGCGTGCGATTTGCTGATCGTTCTGATCCTGGCTTTCGGCCAGGCCTTTGCTCACGCCGGCGATGTCTTCGGCGCTGCGGTTCTGGTTGAGTTTGCGTTTGCCTTCCAGGCGCTCGATGGGGATGGCAAAGCCGATGATGCCCTTGAGCATGCTCTGAATATAGTCGGCGGGCGCATCGCTCACGGCCCAGGGCTGGGCGCGGGCGGCTTCGTGCTTGTCGGTAAGTCCGCTGACGATGGCCAGCAACGGTTCGGGATCGGTAATGACGTGTGGCCGTCCGTACGCATGCACGGCCAGGTAGTTCCAGGTGGGCACCACTTTGCCGTGCTCGGCCTTGGCGGCATAGAACGACGGGCTGATGTAGGCATCGGCGCCCTGAAAGATGACCAGAACCTCGGCGCCGTTCGCCAACGCCTGGCATTGCGGGTTGGCCTTGGCCAGATGCCCGGTCAGGGTGCCATTGGGGCCTTGCGTCGGATCGAGCAACAGCGGCACGTGGCTGGCCACAAGCCCGGTTTCGTCGAACGTGACCAGAGTGGCCAGGCGCGTACCTTCGATTTGCCGGAACAGGCTGGCCTGGTCCTCATCTTTGAAGTGGCGGGGTGTGTACATGGGATTTTCCTTGGCGATTGGCTCAATCCTAGGCAGGCTATTGGTCTGATGTAAGAACCATTCATGGTCAATTTCATAGGGCCAATCCAATGCCTGCCATCACCCCCTCATTGACGTTCGATTTCGCCGGCATCGAACTCGACCGCCGCCAAGGCTTGAGCCGACAGCTATACCTGGCGCTGCGCCAGCGCATCCTTGACCGGCGTCTGCGCAGCGGTACGCGGTTGCCGGCGAGTAGGGATCTGGCCAGCGCATTGTCGATATCGCGCAACAGCGTTATGCGCGCCTATGACCAGCTGTACGCCGAAGGCTTCACCGAGGGGCGGGTGGGAGATGGCACTTATGTCGCCAGCTTTGCTGATAAAACTGTCGCTTCGAAAAAACTATCCACAAAATTGTCCACAGGGTTATCCCTAGGCTTATCAACAGGTTTATCCACAAAATCGACCGATGGCACTGGAGATTTAGCCAGTAAAGTTATCCACAGTGCATCGCTGGAGCGGCTGCAGCGGCATCATTTGAGTGCGCCAAAAACCGGATTGCCAAGGGCATTTCGGGTTGGGGTGCCAGCGTTCGACCTGTTCCCGTTCGATGTGTGGGGCAAGCTGCACGCGGCTTTCTGGCGAAAACCCGGCCTGCATCAGCTCGGTTATGGCGACCCGGCAGGCGAGTGGCGGCTGCGCGAACTGATCGCCGTGTATTTAAGAACGTCTCGTGACATGCACTGCCTGCCTGAGCAAATTGTGATCACCAGCGGCGCACAGCAGGCAATCACCCTTTGTGCACAGTTGCTGCTCGATGAGGGCGATAGTGTCGCCATCGAGAATCCGGGCTATCGCGCCGCAGGGCATGCCTTTGCCGTGGCCGGCGCCCGGTTGCGTGGAATGCCCATCGATGCCCAGGGCATGCGCGCGCCCGAGCCCGATGACCGCAGTTGCAAGCTGGCGTACGTCACGCCGTCGCACCAGTACCCCTTGGGCGTGACCATGAGCCTGGCGCGCCGAGTCGAGTTGCTGGCCTGGGCAGAACGCACCGGCGGCTGGATCGTGGAGGACGACTACGACGGCGAGTATCGCTACAGCGGCGCGCCACTGGCACCGCTGGCTGCCCTGGACCGCAGCGGGCGAGTGCTCTACGTCGGTACGTTCGGCAAGGTGGCGTTCCCGGCGCTGCGCCTGGGGTATCTGGTGTTGCCACTGGATCTGGTCCAACCGTTCAGCCAGCGCCGGGCTGTGGACATGCGTCACTCGGAAATCGGCACTCAGGCGGTGATGGCCGAGTTCATCGCGGCGGGGCATTTCCAGCGGCATATCCGCAGGATGCGCCGTGCGGCCTTGAGTCGGCGTGACGCCTTGCTGGCCGGCTGGCCGCAGGATCTGCCCGGTTGCAGTCCGATGCCCAAGCCGTTGGCTGGGCTGCATGTGTCGGTGGCGGTGGACAGTCTGGAGCGGGAGCGCGAGCTGGTGGCCAAGGCTGAAAGCGTCGGTGTGGAAGTGGCGTCCTTGAGTGGTTACTGGCTGCACGACTCCGCCGAGCCTGTGGATAACCGGGCAGGGCTGGTGCTGGGGTTCGCGGCGGTGCCGGAGGCGGACATCGCGTCGGCGCTGACGCGGTTGCGGGAAGCTTGGGGCGTGTAACCCAATCTCACCCCCAACGGACACCTGTAGGAGCGCGCTTGCCCGCGATGGCGGTGTGTCAGTCGAAGAATTTCTAACAGCCCCACCGCCATCGTCCGAATGCGGCCCAGACCAAGCGCGCTCCTACAGGGGTGGGTCCGCAGGTTGTCGGGGTATACTCGCGCCCATCGCAAATTTCTCCGAGATACATCATGAGCCTCCCTCTTTCTGCGTCTCCCGAGCGCAAGTTCGGTACGCCGCTGATCGCTTTCATTCTGTTGGTGGTCGGTGCGTTGTTTCTTCAATCGGCCGTCGGCGGCAAGCAGGTGCTGTTGCTGATCGTCGGCGCCGCCCTGGGCCTGACCCTGTACCACGCGGCGTTTGGCTTCACGTCCGCCTGGCGGGTGTTCATCAACGAGCGCCGTGGCGCGGGCCTGCGGGCGCAGATGGTCATGCTGGCCATCGCCGTGGTGCTGTTCTTCCCGGCGTTGGGCGCGGGCACGCTGTTCGGCACGCCGGTTAATGGCCTCGTCGCGCCTGCCGGTGTTTCCGTGGTGTTCGGTGCGTTCATCTTCGGCATCGGCATGCAGATGGGCGGCGGCTGTGCATCGGGCACGCTGTTCACCGTGGGCGGCGGCAATGCGCGGATGCTGGTGACGCTGCTGTTCTTCATCATTGGCTCGCTGATCGCCACGCACCATGTCGACTGGTGGTTCTCGCTGCCTTCGTTCCCCGCGACCTCTATCGTCAAGACCTTCGGCGTGATGCCTGCGCTGGTCATGAGCCTGGCGCTGTTCGCGGTGATCGCGCTGGTGACCGTCAAACTTGAAAAGCGCCGCCATGGCGAACTGGAAGCTGCGGTGACCAGCGAGCACGTTGGCTTGCGCCGCTTCCTGCGCGGACCGTGGCCATTGGTGTGGGGCGCGATTGCCCTGGCGCTGCTCAACTACGCGACGCTGGCGCTGGCTGGCCGTCCGTGGGGCATCACGTCTGCGTTTGCACTCTGGGGTGCGAAGGTGGCCGGTAGCCTGGGTGTGGACGTTGGCAGTTGGGCGTTCTGGCAGATGCCGGCCAACGCCAAGGCACTGGCTGCGCCAGTGTGGGAAGACATCACCACGGTCATGGACATTGGCATCATGCTGGGTGCGGCAGTGGCAGCGGGGCTTGCAGGACGTTTCTCGCCAAGCCTGAAGATTCCGACCCGCTCGCTGGTTGCAGCGGTGATTGGTGGTCTGCTGCTGGGTTATGGCTCGCGTCTGGCCTATGGCTGCAACATCGGCGCGTATTTCAGCGGCATTGCTTCGGGCAGCCTGCATGGCTGGTTGTGGCTGATCGCAGCGTTCGCCGGCAATGCGGTGGGCGTGCGGATTCGTCCGTTCTTCTTCGAAGGTGAACGCCGCCCGGTGGTTCTGAGCGGCTGCTGATCTTCATCTGACAACGGACCGTAGCAGCACGGCCGGGCGGCGTTCCGATGCCGGCGGGGGCGATTTCAAGGACGCCCCCGCCGGCAAGCCGTGCTGCTACGAGAAACGGTGTATCTGATACAAGGTATGTGTCAGTTACACCGTCATCGCGGGCAAGCCCGCTCCTACAGTTGGAGCTGGGCCTTGGCCACCTTCACGATGTTATCCACCGTGAACCCGAACTTGGCCTGCAGCTTGTCGATCGGGGCTGAAGCGCCGAAGGTGTTCATCACGATCTTCGCGCCGCTCTGGCCGACATAACGGTCCCAGCCCACCGGTCCTGCCTGTTCCACCACCACCCGCGCCTTGACGCTGGGCGGGAACACTTCATCGCGGTAGGCCTTGCCTTGGTGCTCGAACAATTCCCAACTGGGCATCGACACCACGCGCGCCTTCACGCCCTCGGCCTTGAGCTTCTCGAACGCTTCCACCGTCATCCCGACTTCACTGCCGGTGGCGATCAGGATCACCTCTGGCTGCTCATGCCCCGAGTCGGCGAGCACGTACGCGCCTCGGGCCAGGCCTTCAGCGCTGGCGTAGATCGAGCGATCCAGCGTCGGCATCGGCTGGCGTGACAGCACGATACAGCTGGGCCGGTGGGTCTGCGCCAGGGCGACTTTCCAGGCTTCGGCGGTTTCGTTGGCATCGCCCGGACGCAAGGTCAGCAGGCCTGGGGTGGCGCGCAGTTGCGTCAGATGCTCGATGGGCTGGTGAGTCGGGCCGTCTTCGCCGACGCCGATGGAGTCGTGGGTGAAGACGAACACCACCGGCAATTCCATGATCGCGGCCAGGCGGATCGGCGGCTTCATGTAGTCGCTGAAGACCAGGAACGTCGAGGTGTAGGGGCGGATGTAGGACAGCGCCAGGCCATTGGCAATCGAGCCCATGGCATGCTCGCGGACCCCGAAATGCAGATTGCGGCCGTTGTAGCTCCCGGCCTCGAAGCTGCCTGCGCCTTCAAAGGTGAGGTTGGTCTTGGTCGAGGGCGAAAGGTCCGCCGAGCCACCCATCAGCCAGGGGATCTGTTGCGCGAAGCCGTTGAGGACCTTGCCGCCGGCAGCCCGGGTAGCGATGCCCTTTTTGTCGGCATCGAAACTCAAGGCCGTGTTGCGCCAGCCCTCGGGCATCTCGCCTGCGCGCATGCGTTGCAGTTGATCGGCCAGCTCGGGTTGGCTTTCTTCGAACTCGGCGAAGGTTTTCTGCCAGGCAATATAGTCGTCCGCGCTGCGCTCCAGCATGGCGTCGCGCAGGTGATGGCGGGCGTTTTCGGGCACCAGGAAACTGCTGTTCTCGTCCCAGCCGTAGGCCTTCTTGGTGAGTTTGATTTCGTCCTCGCCCAGCGGCTCGCCGTGGGCGGAAGCGGTGTTGTGTTTGTTGGGCGAGCCATAGCCGATCACGCTGTCGACGACGATCAGGGTCGGCGCATCGTCGGTCTGCTGGAAGGCCTTGATCGACCTGGCCAGTGCGGCGGCGTCGTTGGCGTCCTTGACGTGGTGAGTCTTCCAGCCATAGCCCTCGAAGCGCTTCTGCACGTCGTCGCTGTAGGCCAGTTCCGTGTGGCCTTCGATGCTGATGGTGTTGTTGTCGTAGATCCAGCACAGGTTCGACAGCTTCAAATGCCCGGCAATCGACGCAGCTTCGGCAGTCACGCCTTCCATCATGTCGCCATCGCCGCAGAGCACGTAGACGTTGTAGGCGAACAGCTTGGCATCCGGCTGGTTGAAATGCTCACCCAGCCAGCGCTCGGCCATCGCCATGCCGACGCTGTTGGCGCAGCCCTGGCCGAGGGGGCCGGTGGTGGTCTCGACCCCCGTGGTCATGCGGTATTCGGGATGGCCCGGGGTTTTCGAGCTCAACTGGCGAAACTGTTTGATGTCTTCAAGGCTGATCGCAGGCTTGCCCGAGCGCTTGCCATGCTCGTCGATTTCCACCACGCCCGCCAGGTGCAGCAGCGAATACAGCAGCATCGAAGCATGGCCCACCGACAGCACGAAGCGGTCGCGGTTTGGCCAGTCAGGGTGTTCCGGGTGGTAGCGCAAGAAATCCTTCCACAGCGTGTAGCCCACCGGGGCCAGCGCCATGGGCGTACCGGGATGGCCGGAATTGGCCTTCTGCACCGCATCCATGGCCAGGGTGCGGATGGTGTTGATGGTCAGTTGGTCGCGTTCATTGGCGTTCGACGTAGCAGGCGAGCCCATGTTGATCTCCTCGTGACGTGTGGCAGTGGCATCCAGATAGATGTCGAGCACGGGGAGGGGGGGATCGTTCCATGAATGTTTGTGGCGAACGATCGGGCCTGAATGCATTCGAATCCCCTGGGGCTTGAATCACACGACAGGGGGTGACCATTGAAGGACACGATCATCAAGAAATACCGCGCCATGATCCGGACCTTTACCTACATCGGTTGGTCGCTGTTCTGGCTGCTGATCTGGGACGTTATCGTGACGGTGGATTTCATGCTCTACCTGGAGCGCAAGATCACCTTGCCGTCGATGCCGCTGACGCTGCTGGGGTCGGCGCTGGTGGTGCTGACCAGTTTCCGCAACTCCAGTGCCTACAACCGCTGGTGGGAAGCGCGCACGCTATGGGGCGCACTGGTGAACAATTCCCGCAGCTTCGCGCGGCAGGTGCTGACGCTGATCGACGACGAAGGCGACATCAACCCGGTGAAACCCTTGCTGCTAAGACGGCATGTGGCCTACGTGGAATGCCTGTCGGCGCATCTGAAGGGCGGCGACTGCGGCGAGGAAGTGACGGCCATGATCCCTCGGGAAGAGTACGACCGGCGCACGCGCACCAATAACTTCCCCAACGCGATTCTCAATGAATCGGCGGCGATCATCGCCCATGAGTACAAGGCTGGTCGGCTGGATAGCATCCGGCTGGAGCGCCTTGAAGCGACCCTGGTGGAAATTTCCAACTGCCAGGGCGGCATGGAGCGCATCGCCAATACACCGTTGCCTTACCCCTACGTGACCTTTCCGCGGCTGTTCATCACGATGTTCTGCATCATCGTGCCGATTGGCCTGGTAGAGACGCTGGGGTGGTTTACGCCATTGGCCTCGACCGTGGTGGGCTTCATGCTGCTGGCCATCGAGAAGATCGGCACCGACCTGCAAAGCCCGTTCAAGGCGTCGGAGCATGAGATTCAGATGAAGGCATTGTGTGAAAACATTTCAGGGAATCTGAATTCGATGTTGCGCGATGCAACAGAAAAACAAAGATAGTCGGCCCCACCTGAAACCGTAGGAGCGCGCTTGCCCGCGATTGCGTCGTGTCAGATGGATACATCTGCAACAGACAGATCGCAGTCGCGGGCAAGCGCGCTCCTACAGGGTTAGGTACCGGACTTGATCTTGGTCCACACCCGCGTACGTGCACGCTCGGCATCGCGCGGCAGCGGCGTCAGGGTGTACAGCGTCTTCATGGCCTCGGCCGTCGGGTACAGGTTCGGGTTGTTGCGGATCGCCGGGTCAACCAGGTCGGTGGCGTCCTTGTTGGGGTTCGGATACCCGACAAAATCACTGATCGGCGCAATCACCTTCGGTTGCAGCAGGTAGTTGATGAAGGTGTGGGCGTCTTCGACGTCTTTTGCACCTTTCGGAATCGCCAGCATGTCGAACCAGATCGGCGCACCTTCCTTGGGCAGGCGCATGTCGACCACGACGCCGTTCTTCGCTTCCTTGGCGCGGTTGGCGGCCTGGGAGAAGCTGCCCGAGTAGCCAACGGCCACGCAGATATCGCCATTGGCGATGTCAGCCATGTACTTGGACGAGTGGAAATAGGTGATGTACGGACGGATCTTCATCAGCAAGGCTTCTGCCTTGTCGTAGTCCTTCGGATTCTTGCTGTTAGGATCGAGCCCCAGATGCTGTAGGGCCAGCGGCAGAATCTCGGAAGGCGAATCCAGCAGTGTCACGCCGCACTGCTTGAGTTTGCTGATGTTCTCTTCCTTGAAGATCAGGTCCCAACTGTCCACCGGCGCCTTGTCACCCAGCACCGCCTTGACCTTGTCCGGGTTGAAGCCGATCAGGATGGTGCCGTACATGTAAGGGACGGCAAACTTGTTGCCCGGATCGTTGGCCTCCAGCAGCTTCATCAGGCTGGGGTCCAGGTGCGAATAGTTGGTCAGCTTCGACTTGTCCAACGGCTGGAACACACCGGCTTCGATCTGCTTGGCCAGGAACACGTTGGACGGCACCACCACGTCGTAGCCGGAGTTGCCGGTCAGAAGCTTGGCTTCCAGGGCTTCGTTGGTGTCGAAGATGTCGTAGATCAGCGGGACCTTGGTGTCCTTCTTGAAGTTTTCCAGGGTCTGCGGGGTGATGTAGTCGAACCAGTTGTAGACGCGCAGGGTCTTGGGCTCGTCGGCGTGCGCTGCGCCGCCGAGCATGACCGCGCCTGAGGTCGTGAGCAGTGCCGATGCGATAAAACGCTTGAGTCTGTTCATCGTTGTTCTCTTCTTCTGATTGATTGGGTCAGACGCTTTCGAAACCTTCAAGCACGTTCACCGCATTGATGCCGATTTCCTCGACGGCATAACCGCCCTCCATCACGAACAGCGTTGGCTTGCCCAGCCGCGCGATGCGCTCGCCCATGCGCAGGTAGTCGGGGCTGTCGAGCTTGAACTGCGAGATCGGGTCATCCTTGTAGGTGTCCACGCCCAGCGAGACCACGACGATATCCGCGTCGTAGCGTTCGATCTCGGCGCAGGCCTGGTCCAGTGCGGCGCTCCAGGTCGGCCAGTCACTGCCTGCGGCCAGCGGATAGTTGAAGTTGAAGCCTTCACCGGCGCCGCTGCCCAGCTCGTCGTCGTAGCCCAGGAAGAACGGAAATTCGGCTTCGGGGTGGCCGTGAATCGAGGTGAACAGCACGTCGCTGCGCTCGTAGAAAATCGACTGCGTGCCGTTGCCGTGGTGGTAGTCGACGTCGAGAATCGCGACCTTCTTGTGGCCCTGGTCGAGGAATGCCTGGGCGGCGATGGCGGCGTTGTTCAGGTAGCAGTAGCCACCCATCACGTCGCTGGCGGCGTGGTGTCCCGGCGGCCGGCACAGGGCAAACGCGCTGCGGGCGCCATTCTGGATCGCGGACTGGGCGGTCAGGGCCACCTGGGCTGCGCTGTAAGCGGCCTGCCAGGTGCCTGCGGTGATCGGCGCGCCGGCATCGAACGTGTAGTAACCCAACTGGCCATGCAGGCTGGTGGGCATGACCGAGCGCAGCGTGCGCGCAGGCCAGGTGTAGGGCAGCAGGTCGCCTTCGGGGTTGGTAGCGGCCCAGCGGTCCCAGGCACCTTTGAAGAAGTCCAGGAAAGCCTGGGTGTGGATGCGCTGGATCGGTTCGATACCGAAATCTTTCGGGGCTTCGACGGCGCCAATCTCGCGGTCCTTGACCCGTTGCAGCACGTGATCGGCACGGGACGGCATCTCGAAGCAGGGCATCAGCTTGCCGTCGATCAACTCGCAGCGGCCATGGTGCAGATGGTGATCGTCTGAATAGATCGTCAGCATTTTCTTGTTCTCCTGTGGGCTAGGTTGTCCGACATTCTTGAGGCGCGGGGCCTTTCGGAGAACGGCGGAAACGGCCAAAAGGGGATTTATTCGGCCATAAAGTCTGTCCGTAAATCGCCCCTGAATAGGGCAAAGCGCCCCGTTTCGAGGCATATGTCCAAACCCGGGTGGCGTGCGGTCAAACCCGAAACTGACTCGGCGCCACGCCGCTCCAGCGAATGAACGCCTGACGAAAGCTCGCGGTTTCACTGAATCCCAGCACTTCGGCGATGCGATGGATCGGAAGTTGATCCTCTTGCAGGAGTTGCTTGGCCCGGTCGAAGCGTAGCTCGTCCAGCAACTGCTGATAGCTGCTGCCGGTGGCTTGCAGGTGGCGGCGCAGGGTGCGCTCGGAGCAGTTCATCTTTTGCGCGATTACGCCAAGGCTCGGCGTCTGTTCGAGCTGGTCTGCCAATAGGTGCCGGATCCGCCCCAGCCAGGCCTGGCGCCCGGTGAATTCGATGTTCTGCTTGCGGCAGCGCTCGCGCATGTCGCGGTGGGTGATGGGGTCGGCGAGGGTCAGGGCTTGATTGAGTAGGCGTTTGTCGAAGGCGAAGGCGTTGTCCTGGGCGCCGAAATACAACGGGCAGTCGAAACTCTCGCGGTAGCTGGCCTGATAGTCGGGGGCGGCATGGGCGAAACGCGCACCGAGCAACGGCAGCGGTTTGCCCAGCAGGTCATCGCAGATCACCTTCAGCGAGGCCAGGCACAGCTCGGCATTGAACACCCGCAGGCTTTCGTCATCGCGGTAGTCGCTGGCACTGAACCATACCCGCTCGCCGTCTTCGATCAATTGCAGTTCGAACAGCGTCCCCAGCAGCGCCGGATACTCCAGCGCCAGGCGCAGGGCGTCACCGAAAGTGGCACTGGTGAGCAGGGCGTAACCGAGAATCCCGTAGGACGACACATGCATGCGCCGCCCCAGCGGCAAGCCGATCTCCCGGCGCAACGCCACGGCGTTGGCGCAGACCTGCATTTCCTGGAAGGTCGTGATACGAATGTCCGGCCGCCCGAGGTCGGCTTGCGTGATCCCGCTCCCGGCCAGCAACGCTTCGCTGGCCCAGCCTTCGGCGCAGAACGTTTCCAGCACCAGGGAAACGGCGTTGAGGGTGGTGAGGTGGGAATGCAGCATGAAGACCTTCCGATGGTTCTTTTGATCGGAAGAGGGGAGCAAGAGGTGTGCCGCATTTTGTGAGACGGACTGTAGGAGCGCGCTTGCCCGCGACCGCGGTGTGTCTGATAGCGATATGTGTCAGATACACCGTGATCGTCCGGATGCAGCCCAGACCAAGCGCGCTCCTACAGGAGGGGTGTGCCGGCTGTAATCAGCGCAACTCCCCACACACGTCCAGCTCCACCAACCGCCGCACGTCTGCGACGGGCAGGCCTGCGCCGAGCAGGGCGTGCAGCTTGCCGAACGCCGCTTCGCGGGTCATGCCGCCGCCGGAGAGTACGCCCACGGTGCGCAGGCGGCTGCCGGCTTCGTAGACGTCCAGTTCGACGCCGCCTTCGTGGCATTGGGTGATCGCGACCACGCAGATGCCTTGTTCCTGGGCCCGTTGCAGGCTGTCCAGGAAGGCGGGGTTGTCGCTGGGGCCGGTGCCGCTGCCGAAGCATTCGAGGATCAGGCCTTGAATGCCGCTGTCGATCAGGCCGTTGAGCTGACTCGCGCCGATGCCCGGAAACAGCGGCAGTACGGCGACTTCGGCCAGGTGTTTAGGCTGGCGGTAGTCCAGCGCCGCAGGCAGATTCCCGGCAGCCTCGCCACCGCGAGCGCGGTTCAGCGCAGCGAAGGGGTTGCGCCCGAAGCTGCGAATTTTTGCGCAGCGGGTCGGTTGCAGCAGCTCGCCGTGGAAATACAGATGCACGCCGGACGCCAGGCCTTCGCCGAGGGCCTGCAGGGCGCCGTTGACGTTTTCCCAGGCATCGCTGTCCGGCACTCCGGCCGGGAGCATGGAACCGGTGAACACCACCGGCGCATTCAGCCCCAGCAATTGAAAGCTCATGGCCGCCGCGCTGTAGGCCAGGGTGTCGGTGCCGTGCAGGATCAGCACAGCGTCGCAACCTTGGCTTTCAACCGCATCGACCACCGCTTCGCGCAGGCGCTGCCAGTAGGCAGGCGTCATGTTGGCGCTGTCGATCAGGGGAGACATTTCGCGAAATTGCCACTGCGGCACCACCAGCGCAGGCTGGCCAGCCAGTTGTGCGGCCATCCGCGCCTGGAATCCGGACGCTGGCGCCAGGCCGTTCTCGCTGGCCTGCATGCCGATGGTGCCACCGGTGTAGAGCACCATCACTTGCTTGGCCGGTGCGTGGTTGTCGCGATTCATGCATGTCTCCCTGGGCTGATGTTCAGATGGTCATGGTGCGTCGGCGAGTGCTTTGTCGCCGGCCTTTGCGGGCTGGGCAGCAGCTTGCTCGTGGCCGGGCTTGGGCCAGGCCTTGAGGTCCAGATCCAGGTCGGGGAACTTGCTGGAGTCGAACACCGGGGTTTCGATGCCTGCCTTACGCTGTTCATCGTAGTCACGCAGGATACGCAAACCGACCTTGAACAGCATCGCTAGCGCGATCAGGTTCACGAACGCCAGCAGCGTCATGGTGATGTCGGCAAATGCGAATACGGTGCCAAGGTCTTCCACCGCGCCCCACAGGATCAGCGCCAGCACCAGTGCACGGTAGCCGAGCAACGCCTTGCGGCTCTCACCGATCAGGAAGCGCAGGCTGTTCTCGCCCAGGTAATAGTTGTAGAGGATCGAGGTGAAGACGAACAGCGCCAGTGCAACGCTGATGAACAGTTTGCCCCAGTCACCGACCACCGCAGCCAGCGAGTTCTGGGTCAGCGCAATGCCGTCGCCTTCGAAGCCCGGGGTGTAGAAGCCCGACAGCAGGATCAGCAGCGCGGTACAGGTGCAGATGACGAAGGTGTCGAGGAACACGCTGAACGCCTGGACCACGCCTTGGGCGACCGGGTGCTTGACCTCGGCGACCGCTGCGACGTTTGGCGCACTGCCAAGGCCCGCTTCGTTGGCGAACACGCCGCGCTTCACGCCCATGACGATCGCGCTGCCCAGCAGGCCGCCGAACACTTCGTCCAGGCCGAAGGCGCTTTTGACGATGGTCATCAGCATGTGCGGAACGTGTTCGAACTGCACGCCGATCACGTACAGGGTCACGGCGATGTAGACCAGCGTCTTGACGGGTACCAGCAGGTCGGCCACGGCCGCGATGCGCTTGATGCCGCCGACGAAGACCAGGCCCAGCAACACCGCCAGTGCGATACCGGCGTAGGTAGGCGATACCCCGAAGGCGTTATTGAGCGAGTGGGTCACGGCGTGGGATTGCAGGCCGTTGAAGGCGAAACCGAAGGTCACCAGCAGCAGGACCGCCATGACCATGCCCAGCCAGCGCTTGCCCAGGCCGTGCTGGATATAGAAAGAAGGGCCTCCGCGATACTGGCCTTCGGAGTCGCAGCGCTTGTACAACTGACCCAGAGAACATTCGAAGAAGCTGCTGGCCATGCCGACCAGGGCAGTGACCCACATCCAGAACACCGCGCCCGGTCCGCCCAGGGTCACGGCGATGCCGACCCCGGCGATGTTACCCGCGCCCACTCGGCCAGCCAGGCTGAGCATCAGCGCCTGAAACGAACTCAACTGGCCCGAGCTGCTGCGCAGGCTTTCGCGAAACACTGCGAACATGTGAAAGAAGTGGCGCAATTGAACGAAACGCGAGCGAATCGTGAAATATCCACCGAGCCCGACAATGAGCACGATCAGTAGTTTTCCCGAGAGGAAGTCGTTGATGACTTCAAGCATTGGATGTTCCTCGCTTTTTTAGAGGGGGCGCACTATACCGGTGCGCGTTATCGGAGTCTGTAGACCGTTTCTGCTTTTGATCCGGATTTGGCCTGTAGGAGCGCGCTTGCCCGCGATTGCGGTGTGTCAGTCATGCATGTGGAGCAGATACACCGCTGTCGCGGGCAAGCGCGCTCCTACATGGGCAACTGCGAAACAGCGGGCAAAAAAAAGGGCCTGGAAGCGTGTACTTCCGGCCCTCAAAAGGGTGAGGGGTGTCTAGGCCCTCAGCCTGGTGATCGTGTTGCAGTCAAAACGGGTGTCACGCAATCAGGCCTTCAGGGGCACCAATCGTGGAGCGATCATGTTTTCCGGGCGCAGGATGTCGGCGAGCATCACTTCGTCGAGCAGGCCTTCCTCGCGCACCAGTTCCAGCACGCCACGGCCTGTTTCCAGGGCGACGCGGGCGATGCGGGTGGCGTTTTCGTAACCGATGTACGGGTTCAGCGCGGTGACCAGGCCGATCGAGTGCTCGACCAGCTCGCGGCAACGCTGTTCGTTGGCGGTGATGCCGACGATGCAGTGCTCGCGCAGCATGTCCATGGCGCGCTGCAGCAGGCGGATCGAGTCGAAGATCTTGTAGGCGATCAGCGGCTCCATCACGTTCAGTTGCAGTTGGCCGCCTTCGGCTGCCACGGTCAGGGCCAGGTCGTTGCCCATGATTTCGAAGGCGCACATGTTCACGGCCTCCGGAATCACCGGGTTGACCTTGCCCGGCATGATCGAACTGCCTGGCTGGCGCGCCGGCAGGTTGATTTCGTTGATGCCGGTGCGCGGGCCGCTGGACAGCAGGCGCAGGTCGTTGCAGATCTTCGACAGCTTGACCGCGGTGCGCTTGAGCATGCCGGAGAACAGCACGAAGGCGCCCATGTCGGAGGTGGCTTCGATCAGGTCGGCGGCTGGAACCAGTGGCTGGCCGCTGATGATTGCCAGGCGTTCCACGGCCAGGTGCTGGTAGCCGGGGTCTGCGTTGATGCCGGTGCCGATGGCGGTGCCGCCCAGGTTCACTTCGGTCAGCAGCTCAGGCGCCAGGCTGCGCAGGCGGTTGAGGTCTTCGGTCAGCGTGGTGGCGAAGGCGCGGAATTCCTGGCCGAGGGTCATCGGCACGGCATCCTGCAGCTGAGTGCGGCCCATCTTCAGGACGTGGGAGAACTCCTGGCCCTTGGCGGCGAACGCCTGGATCAGGCTGTCGAGGCTGGCGAGCAGGGCGTCGTGGCCCAACAGCAGACCCAGGCGGATGGCCGTCGGGTAGGCGTCGTTGGTCGACTGCGCCATGTTCACATCGTTGTTGGGGTGCAGGTATTTGTATTCGCCCTTGGCATGGCCCATCGCTTCGAGGGCAATGTTGGCGATGACTTCGTTGGCGTTCATGTTGGTGGACGTACCGGCGCCACCCTGAATCATGTCGACCACGAACTGCTCGTGGAAATCACCGCGGATCAGGCGTGCACAGGCTTCGCTGATGGCTGCGTGCTTCTCGCTGCTCAAGTGGCCCAGCTGATGGTTCGCATCGGCGGCTGCTTGCTTGACCATGGCCAGGCCCACGACCAGCTTGGGGTAGTGAGAGAGCGGAACGCCGGAGAGGTGAAAGTTGTTCACCGCGCGCAGGGTCTGGATGCCGAAGTAGGCATCAGCGGGGACTTCGAGGGTGCCAAGCAGATCTTTTTCGATGCGAAATGATGCAGCGGAGGACATGATAGAGAAACTCTCAAATGGGACACGGTCTGAGCCGGAACGCCTTGAATACTAGGCTTGTGGATGATTGCGGACCAATGCTGTTAAGCGCTAGCCTATGCACAAACGGCATAATGTTGATGTGACGTTCGGATTGTGACGAGCGTGTGAACAGCGAGCCAAGGGACAACATGTTTCCTGTAGGAGCGCGCTTGCCCGCGACCGCAATCTGTCCGCACCACGGGCATCGGCTGACACAACCTGATCGCGGGCAAGCGCGCTCCTACGCAAAGCGGTGCGTTTTGTCCCCCGGAGAACACCATGAATCTGGAAAGCAAATGGCTGGAAGACTTCAGCGCCCTGGCTGCCACTCGCAGCTTCTCCCAGGCGGCCGAGCGGCGGTTTGTGACCCAGCCGGCGTTCAGCCGCAGGATTCGCAGCCTTGAGGCCGCACTGGGCCTGCAACTGGTCAACCGCTCGCGCACGCCCATCGAGTTGACGGCGGCGGGCCAACTGTTCCTGGTCACGGCGCGTACCGTGGTCGATCAGCTCGGCGAAGTGCTGCGCCATCTGCATCATCTGGAGAGCGGGCAGGGCGAGGTCATGCAGATTGCGGCGGCGCACTCGCTGGCATTGAGCTTCTTCCCGCGCTGGATCGCCCAGCTGCGCAACGAAGGCCTGAACATCGCTACCCGGCTGGTCGCCACCAACGTTGGCGACGCCGTGCATGCCTTGCGCGAAGGCGGCTGCGACCTGATGCTGGCTTTCTATGATCCGGATGCCGCGCTGCAGATGGACGCCGAGATTTTCCCTTCGCTGCACCTGGGCATGACCGAGATGCTGCCGGTCTGCTCGGCAGATGCCGACGGCAAACCGTTGTTCGATCTGGAAAGCGATCAGAGCGTGCCGCTTCTGGCTTACAGCGCCGGGGCATTTCTGGGCCGTTCGGTGAATCTGCTGTTGCGCCAGCGCGCGCTGCGCTTCACCACAGTGTATGAAACGGCGATGGCCGACAGCCTCAAGGGCATGGCCCTGCAAGGATTGGGGATCGCCTGGGTGCCCAGGTTGTCCATCGCCGCCGAGCTGGAACGGGGCGAACTGGTGGTCTGCGGTGGTGCGCAATGGCATGTGCCGCTGGAGATTCGCCTGTACCGCTGCGCCCTGGTGCGCAAGGCCAACGTGCGGTTGCTGTGGCGCAAGCTCGAGGGTGGCGTGGCGCAGCCGGTCACTTGACCTGCAGGTCAGTAATCACGGGCGCTGGCGGCTGTTTGCGGGCTGCTGACAGGAGGTCATCAGCCGTCTGTCAAACCTCACTCTTTGCGGTATACTGCGCGGCCTTTGGCCGGTTGCACTGGTCATAATTCGTACGACAAGCCACGCCGGTTCTCCCGCGTGGCTTGTTGTTTTTAGACGCGCCTGCGGGCGCCCGATGAAGAGGCACGACGATGAGCGCACTGGTTGGCGTGATCATGGGCTCCAAGTCCGATTGGTCCACCCTTAGCCACACCGCCGATATGCTGGAAAAGCTCGGCATTCCGTACGAAGTCAAAGTGGTATCGGCCCACCGCACTCCGGACTTGCTGTTCCAGTACGCTGAAGAGGCTGAAGGCCGTGGCATCGAGGTGATCATCGCCGGTGCTGGCGGTGCTGCTCACCTGCCGGGCATGTGCGCCGCCAAGACCCACCTGCCGGTGCTGGGCGTGCCTGTGCAATCCTCGATGCTGTCGGGTGTCGATTCGCTGCTGTCCATCGTGCAGATGCCAGCAGGCATTCCGGTTGCCACCCTGGCGATTGGCAAGGCCGGTGCGATCAACGCAGCGCTGCTGTCGGCCAGCATCCTGGGCGCCAAGCACCCGCAATTCCATGCAGTGTTGAAAAAATTCCGCACTGAGCAGACAGACAGCGTTCTGGACAATCCAGACCCACGCGAGGCCTGAGTTTTCATGAAGATCGGCGTAATCGGTGGCGGCCAGCTGGGTCGCATGTTGGCACTGGCGGGCACCCCGCTGGGTATGAACTTCGCCTTCCTGGACCCTGCGCCGGACGCGTGCGCCGCTGCACTGGGCGAGCATCTGCGTGCCGATTACGGCGATCAGAACCACTTGCGTCAGCTGGCTGACGAAGTGGACCTGGTGACCTTCGAATTCGAAAGCGTGCCTGCTGAAACCGTGGCGTTCCTGTCGCAGTTCGTGCCGGTCTACCCGAGCGCCGAAGCCCTGCGCATCGCCCGGGACCGCTGGTTCGAGAAGAGCATGTTCAAGGACCTGGGCATCCCGACGCCTGCGTTCGCCGACATCCAGTCCCAGGCGGACCTGGATGCGGCAGTCGCCAGCATCGGCCTGCCGGCGGTGCTGAAAACCCGCACCCTGGGTTACGACGGCAAGGGCCAGAAAGTCCTGCGCAAGCCGGAAGATGTGGTCGATACCTTCGCCGAGCTGGGCAGCGTGCCTTGCCTGCTCGAAGGCTTCGTGCCGTTCACCGGTGAAGTGTCGCTGATCGCCGTGCGTGCCCGCGATGGCGAAACCCGTTTCTACCCGCTGGTGCACAACACCCATGACAGCGGCATCCTGCGCCTGTCGATCGCCAGCACCGACCACCCGTTGCAGGCGCTGGCCGAGGATTACTCGAGCCGTGTGCTCAAGCAGCTGGATTACGTGGGCGTGATGGCATTCGAGTTCTTTGAAGTCGACGGCGGCCTGAAAGCCAACGAAATCGCCCCGCGCGTTCACAACTCCGGTCACTGGACCACCGAAGGCGCCGAGTGCAGCCAGTTCGAAAACCACCTGCGCGCCGTTGCCGGCCTGCCACTGGGTTCGACGGCCAAGGTGGGCGAGAGCGCGATGCTCAACTTCATCGGTGAAGTGCCGGCCGTGGACAAGGTCATCGCGGTCGATGACTGCCACCTGCACCACTACGGCAAGGCGTTCAAGGTCGGTCGCAAGGTGGGTCATGCCACCGTGCGCAGCAAGGACCGCGCAACGCTGGATCGCCAGGTGAAGCTGGTGGAAGCGCTGATCAAGAACTGATCCCCGCCACAATCCTCGGTCCGGATCACAATCTTTGATGCGGACCGTTGCCCTGTAGGAGCGCGCTTGCCCGCGATCGCGGTGTGTCAGGCCCCGCATGTGGTACAGATACACTGCGGTCGCGGGCAAGCGCGCTCCTACAGGTTCGTGGGGAATCGTGTTGAACCATTCATCCCCCCAACCCCTCTCATAGCGTGTTGCCGATAGCCGACTAGGCTTTGGCATATTCATTCAAACAGAGGGAAATGGCATGGGCATCATCGGAACCATCTTCATCGGCCTGATCGTGGGGCTGCTGGCTCGTTTTCTGAAACCCGGCGACGACAGCATGGGCTGGATCATGACCATCATCCTGGGTATCGCAGGCTCGCTGGTCGCGACCTACGGCGGTCAGGCACTGGGTATCTATCAGGCAGGCGAGGGCGCCGGTTTCCTGGGTGCTCTGGTCGGTGCAATCGTGCTGCTGGTCATCTACGGCATGATCAAAAAGAAATGAAACCGGTTCCGGCCCTCTGCGCGATCGACGCGCGGAGGGCTAGAATGCGCGGCACTTGAATTCCCCTTGCCGAGCCTATCGATGCGTCGTCTTCTCCTGCTTCCCCTGCTGCTGGTCTGTGCACTGGCCAGCGCCGCCGAACCCCCTGAAACCGACTGGCTGGAACTGATGCCCAAGTCGGACCAGAAAGCCCTCGAAGCCATGCCCGAGATCGATCACAACTCCCCGGAAGCCAAGGGGACATTCGATGCCAAGGGCGGCCTCAAGCAGAGCAAGGGCTTGCCCGCCGTGATGTACTCGACCAAGACTGTCGCGGCCATGAACAACAAGATCATTCGCCTGGGCGGCTATCCGGTGCCACTGGAAACCGACGCCAAGGGCCACAGCACCCTGTTCTTCCTGGTGCCTTACCCGGGCGCCTGCATCCACGTACCGCCACCGCCGCCCAACCAACTGGTGCTGGTGCGCTATCCCAAGGGTCTGAAGATCGACGATATCTACACGCCGCTGTGGGTCATCGGCACGCTGAAGATCGAGACGGTCAACCATGACCTGGCCGACGCGGCCTACGCGCTGGATGCATCGAAGGTGCGGGTGGTGACTGAGGCGGATTTGTAAGCGCGATCCCCGGCCTGAACTCTGCATTGCAGGAGCGCGCTTGCCCGCGACAGCGGTGTGTCAGACGACACGTATGCCAGAGAGACACCGCCATCGCGGGCAAGCGCGCTCCTACAGGCGGGGGCGTTCTTCAGATCGCTCCCGCCGGCAAGCCGTGCTGCTACGAATGTGGATTACTCGTCCGTCAGCGGCTCGGCGCGAATGCTCACGCTCATCGCGTGCATGTCGCCCGGCTTGAGCGTCACGATGTCGCTCATGACGTTCGCGGTCTCGACGCACACCATGCTCTGCCAGCCATCGGCCTGCATGTCGCTGAAGGTTTTGGTCTTCTCGATCCACGGGTTCCACACCACCGAGGAGTTCGAGCCAAGGGTCTGGATCTGGATCCGGCGCTTCCAGCCAGGGTCGACAATGGAAATCAGGTCCGGGGTGCCCTGGTAAATCCGGTCGGTCTCGCCCGTGAAGGTGATGTCACCGGCCTGCACTTGCGGCGTGTCCCAGCTTTCCAGTGTGTTCAGGTAGCTCACCCCGTCCAGGCCTTCGATGCTGACCTGGCGCACGTCGCTGACGGCGAAATAGCTGTGCAGTGCCTGGCTGATGGTGACGTCTTCGGGACCGGCGTTGAAGCTCAGCAGGCTGACGTTCAGCGCAGCGTCCATGCGGATCTGCAGCTTCACGCCGACAGTGTGCGGCCAGCCGGGCAGATGACCTTCGGCCTTGGGCTGAATGAACTCGACGATCAGCGCATCGCCATCTTCGCCCATGCCCATCAACTCCCAGTCGATGGCACGGACTTCACCGTGGGCGTTGGCCGGCTCGCTGCTCTGGCGCATGTCTTGTACAGCTTGCGGGTTGCGCTGGAAATTGCCGAACCACGGCCAGCAAATCGGCATGCCGCCGCGAATTGCCTTGCCGTGCTTGAACACCGCGCCTGGGTTGGACCAGATCAGCGGCTCGTCGCCGTCGATCTGATAGCTGACGATGTGCGCACCCTGCTGGGCGACCACCAGTTCGGCCTGGCCGTGGCGGATGCGCCAGCAATTGAGCTCACCGAGCTGGATGGATTCGACTTCTGGCGTAGGCATAGGGGTACTCACTCAAAGGACAGTGACTGAATCAGACTCTGCCAAGCTTGATGAGTTTACCGCCCGATGCCAAGTGCGTTGACGCCTGCCCTGCGCTTAGCGCCGCGCCGGTACCGAACGGGTGCGCCCGCTGCCATCGATGGCCACGAACACGAACATGGCCTCGGTGACCTTGCGCCATTCGCTGGACAGCGGATCGTCGCTCCACACTTCGACCATCATGCGGATCGAGCTGCGGCCGATTTCCAGGGTCTGGGTATAAAAGGACAGCTGCGCGCCCACCGCCACCGGCACCAGAAACGCCATGCGGTCGATGGCCACGGTCGCCACGCGGCCACCTGCGACCTTGCTGGCCATGGCCGTGCCGGCCAGATCCATCTGGGCAACCAGCCAGCCGCCGAAGATATCGCCAAAGCCGTTCGTTTCGCGCGGAAGCGCAGTGATTTGCAGAGCCAGATCGCCCTGCGGGATTGGATCTTCCTGTTCAAGTTCGTTCATTGCGGGGTCCCTCTGACCCATGACTCTCTAAGTCTTCAATACATTTAATTAGGGAAACTCTGCGAAAACGACTTGGGTAAATGGTTTCGCACAACTTCCCTCAAAGACCGGTTGAGTCGCGGTCGGCAAGTATATCGGTCCATGCGTCACGAGACGACCGCCGGGTTCCCATTGTGGCGGGCTCTCGTTGCAATCCATGTGCATTCACGCGCAATTTGCTATCGTGCCGAACCGATTTGGCGCACTACGCCGTTATTGGCACGCAATTTTGATGCCCGATTACCTCTTCGAGACGATAAATCGCGTGTAGCACCGTTACCCACGGCTGCCTCGTTGTTGATTTTTTGTCCCAGGAAAGCCTCAAAAGAGAAGCCATTGTCATGTCCTCTGTGTCTTCAAGTGCCGCGCAACCTTCGCGCCCACTGACCCGCAACGATTACAAAACCCTGTCGCTGTCTGCCTTGGGCGGCGCGCTGGAGTTCTACGATTTCATCATCTTCGTCTTCTTCGCAGCCGTGGTGGGCAAGCTGTTCTTCCCCGTGGACATGCCTGAATGGCTGCGTCTGATGCAAACGTTTGGCATCTTCGCCGCTGGCTATCTGGCTCGCCCACTGGGCGGCATCGTGATGGCGCACTTCGGTGACCTGCTGGGCCGCAAGAAAATGTTCACCCTGAGCATTTTTCTGATGGCTGTGCCGACCCTCATCATGGGCCTGCTGCCCACCTATGCGCAGATTGGCATCTGGGCGCCGCTTTTGTTGCTGCTGATGCGCGTCATTCAGGGCGCCGCCATTGGTGGCGAAGTGCCAGGGGCGTGGGTATTCGTTTCCGAGCACGTTCCCGCACGTAACGTCGGTTACGCTTGTGGCACCCTCACCTCGGGTCTGACTGCGGGCATTCTGCTCGGCTCGCTGGTCGCCACCTGGATCAACAGCATTTACACACCGGCCGAGGTTTCGGACTACGCCTGGCGCATTCCTTTCCTGCTGGGTGGGGTGTTCGGCCTGATGTCGGTGTACCTGCGCCGCTGGCTGCACGAGACGCCGGTGTTCGCCGAGCTGCAACAGCGCAAGGCCCTGGCCGAGGAAGTCCCGCTCAAGGCCGTGCTGCGCGATCATCGCGGCGCCGTGGTGTTGTCGATGCTGCTGACATGGCTGCTGTCGGCAGGTGTGGTGGTGGTCATCCTCATGACCCCGACCCTTCTGCAGACCAGCTACGGTTTCGCCCCGGCAGACACCCTCAAGGCCAACAGCCTGGCCATCGTCCTGCTGAGCCTGGGTTGCATCGGCGCAGGCGCCCTGGCAGACCGCTTCGGCGCGGGCCTGGTGTTCCTGATCGGCTCGCTTGGGTTGTTGATCACTTCGTGGACTTTCTACCACACGGTCGGCGCCCACCCGGACCTGCTGTATCCGTTGTACGCGCTGACCGGCCTGTTCGTCGGCACCATCGGCGCCGTGCCGTTCGTGATGGTCAAGGCATTCCCACCGGTGGTGCGTTTCTCCGGGCTGTCGTTTTCCTACAACCTGGCGTATGCGATCTTCGGTGGCCTGACGCCCATGGTCGTGACACTGATGCTCAAGGCCAACCCGATGGGCCCGGCCTGGTATGTGGCGATCCTGTGTGGACTGGGGATGGGAATCGGGCTGTTTCTGCTCAAGAAAAAGGTCGCTTGATTCAGTCTGCTGACTGAGCAATATCCTGTAGCAAATTCATGGCTCCATTAAAGGCCGTTCCTTCAAAAGAGGCGCGGCCTTTCATTTCATTGTCACAATTCGGACATAGAGTAGTCACATGGCCATCATTGATCCCGGCCGACTCTCTTTTCTCGCCAGGAGCCAGGCATGACATTCAAGCGTTTGATGACCGCATTCACCCTGGTAGCCGTCAGCGTGCCCGCTGTCCAGGCCGTTGCTGCGGTCGATCCGGCGATCAAGCCTTACGTTAAAACCACCGGTGTATCGGGCAACCTGTCCAGCGTCGGCTCCGACACCCTGGCCAACCTGATGACCTTGTGGGCCGAGGCCTACAAGAAAGAGTACCCCACGGTAAACATCCAGATTCAGGCGGCCGGTTCCTCCACTGCGCCACCGGCGCTGACCGAAGGTACCGCGACCCTGGGCCCGATGAGCCGCAAGATGAAGGACGGCGAGTTGTCGGCCTTTGAGCAGAAATACGGCTACAAGCCCACCGCGATTCCCGTGGCGGTGGATGCGCTGGCCGTGTTCGTGCACAAGGACAACCCGATCAAGGGCCTGACGATGCAGCAGGTCGATGCGATTTTCTCCGCCACGCGGCTGTGCGGCGCCAAGGCCGAAGCCAAAACCTGGGGCGACGTGGGCGTAGCGGGGGATCTGGCGGGCAAGACCATCCAGCTGTTCGGCCGCAATTCGGTGTCGGGCACCTACGGTTATTTCAAGGAAGAGGCCCTGTGCAAGGGCGACTTCAAGGCCAACGTCAACGAGCAGCCGGGCTCTGCCTCGGTGGTGAGCTCCATCAGCAGCTCGCTGAACGGCATCGGTTATTCCGGCATTGGTTATAAAACGTCCAGCGTGCGCACGGTGCCGCTGGCGAAGAAAGAAGGCGGCGAATTCGTCGAAGACAACGAAGCGAACGCTCTGAACGGCACCTATCCGTTGGCGCGCTTCCTTTATGTGTACGTCAACAAGGCACCCAACAAGCCGCTCAACCCGCTTGAGGCCGAGTTCGTGAAACTGATTTTGTCCAAACAAGGTCAGGAAGTTGTCATCAAAGACGGGTACATTCCACTTCCAGCCAAGGTTGCCAGCAAGGCATTGGCTGATCTGGGGCTTTAACAAGGGGGTGGCACGCAGAGCCGTCCTGCCGTTATAAAAAGTGCATCCCAGGGGCGGGCAACAGGTTCGTCCCGCCAATTGAACGAAAAGGCCTTATGGAACGAGGCTCGCAAAAATGAGCAGTCCGTTGCCACGATTATCGAGGCGGCGGGCTTTTTTGCGTCACCACGCTGTCATGTATTTGTCATGTGCAGTGACTAGGGTGTGCGCATGAATGATTTGGCCAATTCATCGATGACCGACAAGTCTCCACCCGAGCGCATTGATTTCAATACGCCGCAGCTACAACGCAAGCGTCGTATTCGTGCGCTAAAGGACCGGCTCACACGCTGGTACGTGCTGGTGGGCGGCCTTGCCGTGCTGGCCGCAATCACTCTGATTTTCTTCTACCTGGCCTACGTCGTGGTGCCGCTGTTCCAGGGCGCGAAACTGACCACCCGGCCTGCCCTGGCCCCAGCTTGGTTGCAGGATGCCGGCAATCCCATGGTCTTCGCCATCGAGGAGCAGAACGAGGTCGGCATGCGTGTGTCCGACAATGGCCAGGCGATATTCTTCCTCATCAAGGATGGCTCCGAGCTGTCTCGCGTGAGCCTGCCGGTGCCTGCGGGCGCCCACGTGACCTCCGTCGCCAAGGATCAACCCGGCAAGCCGGTGATCGCCGTCGGCCTGTCCAACGGCCAGGTACTGGTGTTCAAGCACGCCTATCCGATCAGCTACCCGGACAACAAGAAAACCATTACTCCTGCCATCACCTATCCGTACGGCGAGACTCCGCTGGGGCTGGATCAGGAAGGCCGGGCGGTGGAGCACGTCAGCCTCAATGCCGGCGACTCCACGCTGATCGTGGCCGGTTCCACCGGGACTCAGCTGCATGTGGTCTCGGTTAGCCAGACTGAAAACCTGATGACCGGCGAGACCACCAACGATCAAAGCCGCATCGAGCTGCCGCAGTTGTCCGCCACCGTGAAGGCGATCTACGTCGATCCGCGCCAGCAGTGGCTGTACGTCATCAACGGCCGCGCCCAAGCGGACGTGTTCGACCTGCGCGATCGCAGCCTCAACGGTCGCTACAAGCTTCTGGAAGATGCCAACGCCGAGATCACTGCCAGCATCCAGCTGGTGGGCGGTATCTCGCTGATGATCGGCAACTCCAAGGGCGGCATTGCCCAGTGGTTCATGGCGCGGGACGTCGATGGCGAGATGCGCCTGCAACACATCCGCGATTTCAGCATGAACGGCGCGCCGATCTCGCAGATCGTGCCTGAGCAACGCCGCAAGGGTTTCATTGCCATGGACAGCGCCGGCAAGCTCGGCGTGTTCCACAGCACCGCACACCGCACGCTGCTGATCGATCAGGTGGCCGATGGCCCGGCGCTGATGGCCATGTCGCCTCGGGCCAACCTGGTGCTGGTCGAGCAGCACGGCAAGCTGCAGCCGCTGAGCCTGAGCAATCCGCACCCGGAAGTCTCGTGGAGCGCGCTGTGGGACAAGGTCTGGTATGAAAACTACGACAAGCCCCAGTACATCTGGCAGTCCACGGCGGCCAACACCGACTTCGAGCCCAAGCTGAGCCTGGCGCCACTGACCTACGGCACGCTCAAGGCCGCGATCTACGCGATGTTGCTGGCAGCACCGCTGGCGGTGGCTGCGGCGATCTACACCGCCTACTTCATGGCCCCGGGCATGCGCCGCAAGGTCAAGCCGGTGATCGAATTGATGGAAGCCATGCCCACGGTGATCCTCGGTTTCTTCGCCGGGCTGTTTCTGGCGCCGTACCTGGAAGGCCATCTGCCGGGGATCTTCAGCCTGCTGCTTTTCACGCCCGTTGGCATCCTGCTGGCCGGGTTTGCCTGGTCGCGCCTGCCCCAGTCGCTGCGCCTGCGGGTGCCCGAAGGCTGGGAAAGCGCGATCCTGATCCCGGTGATCCTGCTGGTGGGCTGGGTGTCGCTGGGCATGAGTTCGCACCTGGAGAACTGGTTCTTCGGCGGCGACATGCGCTCCTGGATCACCAATGATCTGGGCATTACCTACGATCAGCGCAACGCGCTGGTGGTCGGCCTGGCCATGGGCTTTGCGGTGATCCCCAACATCTACTCCATCGCCGAAGACGCCGTGTTCAGCGTGCCGCGCAGCCTGACCTTGGGTTCACTGGCGCTGGGTGCGACGCCTTGGCAGACCCTGACTCGCGTGGTGATCCTGACCGCCAGCCCCGGCATCTTCTCGGCGCTGATGATCGGCATGGGCCGCGCGGTGGGCGAAACCATGATCGTGCTGATGGCCACCGGCAACACGCCGATCATGGACATGAACCTGTTCGAAGGCATGCGCACCCTGGCGGCCAACGTCGCAGTGGAGATGCCCGAGTCCGAAGTGGGCGGCAGCCATTACCGCGTGCTGTTCCTGGCGGCGCTGGTGTTGCTGATGTTCACCTTCGTCATGAACACCTTGGCAGAGCTGATTCGTCAGCGCCTGCGCAAGAAGTATTCGTCTCTCTAGGGCAGGTAGAAACTGATGAAAAAGACCTCCCTGAAGAACTGGTTCAAAAGCGGCGCCCCCGGCGTGTGGATGAGTGCGGGCGCGGTTTCCATTGCCGTCATCATGACCATTGGCCTGCTGGCAGTGATTGCTGTGCGCGGGCTGGGGCATTTCTGGCCCGCCGATGTCATCTCTGCACAATACGACGTGCCCGGCCAGGAGCGGCATGTGCTGGTGGGCGAGCTGGTGCAGTCCGAGCAAGTGCCTCGCGCGCGGCTCAAGAGCGCCGGGCTGCCGGTGCCCGACCAGGGCCCGGAATTCATGACCCGCGACCTGTTCAAGGTCGGCAACCGTGACATCAACCGCAGTGACTTCAACTGGATCGTCGGCGACTGGCTGACCGACCAGCGCAAGCCTGCCGATGTGATGACGATCGAGCGCCGCGAGTGGGGCAACTTCTACGGCTATCTGGTCAACGTCAAGGAAGGCGAGCGCGTGGTGGCCGAGGGTGAGGCCGCGTGGCCGCAGCTTCACGAGCGCATCAAGCGGGTGCAGAAGATCGCCGATGAGCTGAACCGTCTTGAGAAAACCGAAATCGGCGCGGTCAACCACGGGATCGAGCGCTTGCGCCTCCAGGCCCGCAAGCTTGAGCTCAACGGCAGGCTGGATGCCCAGGCCCAAGCCGATATGGCCAGCGAGCGCGCCGAGTACGATGCCCGCTACAAGGCAATTGAATCGCAACTGCTCGCCCTGCACGCCGACTTCAACCGCGACAGCCTCACCGCGCGCGATGCCAACGGCAAAGAGGTGGTCATCAGCCTGGGCAAGGTGGTGCATGCCTACCAGCCCAACGCCATGGGCGTTGCGACCAAGCTGGGCTTCTACTTCACCAAGCTCTGGGAGTTCCTGAGCGACGATCCGCGGGAAGCCAACACCGAAGGCGGGATCTTCCCGGCGATTTTCGGCACCGTGATGATGACCCTGATCATGGCCGTGATCGTGACGCCGTTCGGCGTGCTGGCGGCGGTCTATCTGCGCGAATACGCCCGTCAGGGCCCGATGACCCGGCTGATCCGTATTGCGGTGAACAACCTGGCGGGTGTGCCGGCCATCGTCTACGGCGTGTTTGGCCTCGGCTTCTTCGTCTATGTGCTGGGTGGCTCCCTCGACCGGCTGTTCTTCCCCGAGGCGCTGCCTGCGCCCACCTTCGGTACGCCGGGCTTGCTGTGGGCATCGCTGACCCTGGCGCTGCTGGCGGTGCCGGTGGTGATCGTCGCGACAGAAGAGGGCCTGGCGCGCATACCGCTGACCCTGCGCGAAGGTTCGCTGGCGCTGGGCGCGACCAAGGCCGAAACCCTGTGGAAAATCGTCCTGCCCATGGCCAGCCCCGCGATGATGACCGGCCTGATCCTGGCCGTGGCCCGTGCCGCTGGTGAAGTCGCGCCGCTGATGCTGGTGGGTGTGGTCAAGCTCGCGCCATCGCTGCCGGTGGACGGCAACTACCCTTATCTGCACCTTGACCAGAAGATCATGCACCTGGGCTTCCACATCTATGACGTCGGCTTCCAGAGCCCCAACGTCGAAGCGGCGCGGCCGCTGGTGTACGCCACGGCGCTGTTGCTGGTGCTGGTGATTGCCCTGCTGAACCTGTCGGCAGTGACCATCCGCAACCGCCTGCGCGAGAAATACCGGGCGCTCGATGGATAAAACCAGCGTCAAGCGGCAAGCAATAAGCGGCAAGCAAAGCCGTAGTCGCGTTTGCCCGAACTTGCAGCTTACGGCTTGAAACTTGCCGCCAAGAACGAACAGAGAACCGAAGATGCAGAAAGATCCCCACACCCACGGCATCAACATGTCGGCCCTGGGTCGCAAGCGCCAGGGGCTGGACCTCGCCCGTGAAGACATCGCCCTGGAAGTGCCGGGCCTGAACCTGTTCTACGGTGAAAAACAGGCGCTGTTCGATATCGCGCTGAACATTCCCAAGCAGCGGGTGACCTCGTTCATTGGCCCGTCGGGCTGTGGCAAATCGACCCTGCTGCGCAGCTTCAACCGCATGAACGATCTGGTGGACGGCTGCCGGGTGCAGGGCGAGATCAAGCTCTACGGGCGTGACATCAACACCCGCACCGAAGACGTCGCCGAACTGCGTCGCCAAGTGGGCATGGTGTTCCAGAAGCCCAACCCGTTCCCCAAGACCATTTACGAGAATGTGGTCTACGGCCTGCGGATTCAGGGCATCAACAAGAAGCGTGCGCTCGACGAAGCGGTCGAGTGGGCACTGCGTGGCGCGGCACTGTGGGATGAGGTCAAGGACCGCCTGCACGAGTCGGCGCTCGGGCTTTCCGGTGGTCAGCAGCAACGTCTGGTGATCGCCCGCACTATCGCCGTCGAACCCGAAGTACTGCTGCTCGATGAGCCGTGCTCCGCGCTCGACCCGATTTCGACGTTAAAAGTCGAAGAGTTGATCTACGAACTGAAATCCAAATACACCATTGTGATCGTTACCCACAACATGCAGCAGGCGGCGCGTGTATCGGATTACACCGCATTTCTGTACATGGGCAAGGTGGTCGAGTACGGCGACACCGATACGGTGTTCACCAACCCGGCCAAAAAACAGACTGAAGACTACATAACCGGTCGTTACGGCTAGCACGTGTTTCGTCAGCCCTGAACCACCGCGCAATCAATCGGACGGACACTCAGCATGATCAAAGACAGCCATACACATCACATCTCCCAGCAGTTCAACGCTGAACTGGAAGAAGTTCGCAGCCACCTGCTGGAAATGGGTGGTCTGGTCGAGAAGCAGGTCAACGACGCGGTTACCGCACTGATCGACGCCGACTCGGGCCTGGCCCAGCGCGTTCGTGAAGTCGACGACCGCATCAACCAGATGGAACGCAACATCGACGAAGAGTGCCTGCGCATTCTGGCGCGTCGTCAGCCTGCGGCCTCGGACCTGCGTCTGATCATCAGCATCTCCAAGTCGGTGATCGACCTGGAGCGCATCGGCGACGAATCCACCAAGATCGCCCGCCGCGCCATCCAGCTCTGCGAAGAAGGCGAGTCGCCACGCGGCTACGTGGAAGTGCGCCACATCGGCGACCAGGTACGCAGCATGGTGCGTGATGCACTGGACTCCTTCGCTCGCTTCGACGCGGACCTGGCGCTGTCGGTCGCCCAGTACGACAAGACCATCGACCGTGAGTACAAGACCGCCCTGCGTGAACTTGTGACCTACATGATGGAAGATCCACGCTCGATCTCCCGCGTTCTGAACGTGATCTGGGCGCTGCGTTCGCTGGAGCGCATCGGTGACCACGCTCGCAACATCTCGGAGCTGGTGATCTACCTGGTGCGCGGCACCGACGTGCGTCACCTGGGCCTCAAGCGCATGCAGGAAGAAGTCAAAGGGCTGTCTGCCGAAATGCCTAATGTTCCGGACTCGCCTGACGATAAGTAAGATTGCCTGAGAAAAAACGCCTGGCCGATGCCAGGCTTTTTTTTGGGCCAACCGGCTGTTTTGGGGCCGCTTATTTCAGTCACCCGCGAATAAATATCCCGGTGCCGTCAAACAATTTGGCAGTTGGCCACTAGCCAGCGATATGCTCGCCATTTGCGGTGAACACGCCATCAGGAGCGTCAATGAGTAAAGTCAGTGTGTTGGTGGTGGATGATGCGCCGTTCATCCGCGATCTGGTGAAGAAAGGTTTGCGTAACGCGTTTCCCGGCATCACCCTGGAAGACGCGGTCAACGGCCGTAAAGCTCAGGTGCTCCTGACCCGCGAAGCGTTTGACTTGGTGCTGTGCGACTGGGAGATGCCCGAGATGTCGGGTCTGGAACTGTTGACCTGGTGCCGCCAGCAGGAAAGCCTCAAGGGCATGCCGTTCATCATGGTGACCAGCCGTGGCGACAAGGAAAACGTGATCCAGGCCATTCAGGCCGGGGTCTCGGACTTCATCGGCAAACCGTTCACCAACGAGCAACTGCTGACCAAGGTCAAGAAGGCGCTGCACAAGGTCGGCAAGCTGGAGGCCCTGATGAGCAGCGGCCCGGCTCGCGTGAACGCGGCTTTCGCCAATGACTCGCTGGGCGCTCTGACTGGCAACCGTCCGGAAGTGGTCAACGCAACCCCTGCGGCCGCCGCACCTGCGCAGCCGTTGGTCAAACCCATGGCCAAGCCGGCGGCACCTGCCGAGCCGAGTGGCCGTGGCCAGGGCCAATTGCGCCTGTCCAGCGGCATCCAGCAGTGCATCATCAAGGCGCTGACCCTCAAGGAAGCCTCGCTGGTTGTCCGTCGCAGCGAAGCCTTGCCGCAGATCCTCGACAGCGCCGTACTCGACCTTGAGCAGGGCGAGAACGCAGAAGTGGCGCGTTTGAACGGTTATCTGCACGCCATCGCGGCGTTCGAGCAGAAGCCCGACAGCGACTGGCTGCAACTGACGTTCCGTTTCGTCGACCAGGACACCCAGAAGCTCGACTACCTGTCGCGCCTGATCGCCCGGGGTACGGCGCAGAAGCACTTTATTCCTGGCGCCTGACCGTTTGCCCCGGCGGCGTTCTCGTGGACGCCCCGCCGGCAAGCCGTGCTGCTACGGGCCAGCGGTTCGACACAGATTTGTGTGGCAGCGGATTTCCTGTAGGAGCGCGCTTGCCCGCGAAGGCGTCAGGTCAGACAATTCAACCCTCAATGACACACGTGGAGCCGTAGCAGCACGGCCTTCTTCCTTGCATAGAAATTGCACATTCCCTCGCGCTCGCCCCTGACGCGAATTCCTTGACGCTTCGTCTGTCACCGATTGATACGGATGAGTCCTTTTCCGTAGGTTTCGCTGTTAGGCTGGGCGCCAATCGTCCCCTTAGCCAGGCCTATCCTGATGTTAGAGCGCTTGCTGGTGGTGTGTGTGTTGTTGCTGGCTGCGCAATCGGCCGCAGCTGTCACTATCTACCGATTCACCGATGCCAACGGAGTGGTCTCGTTTACCGATCAACCCGTCCCCGGCGCGCAAGTGATGAAATTGCGCGAGCGCATGGTCGAGCGCATCGACAGCCAGGTGCGGCTGAACGTCAAGAAAGCCAAGGGCGTGGACAGCCTCTACGTGCGCAACGACCTGTATGCGCCGGTCGAAGTGGAACTCAGGCTCTCGGGCGTGAAGAACGTGGTCGGGGTTGCCGATCAGGTCATCCGCCGCACCATTCCCGCCCGCAGCAACGAACGTCTCATCGCGCTGAGCCCACAGATCCCCAGCAGGGCCATGGCCTACAAGTCCAGCCTGCGCTCCATCGTCGGCGATCCGCAGCGCAGCGCGTCTTTCGCAGGCCTTGGCTACCGTTATCCGCTGCCGTGGGTGGGCGGGCCGTTCCGCATCAGCCAGGGGCCCAACGGGCAGTACAGCCACACCGGCGCCAAGAGCCGCTACGCCATCGACATCGCGATGCCTGAAGGCACGCAGATCATCGCGGCGCGCAGTGGCACAGTGATCAAGACCGAGAACGGGCAGTCAGGGCGGGGCGCCAACCCTTCGGGCAACTTCGTGCGCATCCTGCATGACGACGGCACCATGGGTGTGTATCTGCATCTCAAGCAGGGTTCGGTGAGCGTCAGGGAAGGCGAGCGCGTGGCCGTGGGGACGCCGCTGGGGCGTTCGGGCAACACCGGCAACAGCACCGGGCCGCATCTGCATTTCGTGGTGCAGCGCAACGTGGGGCTGGCGCTGGAGTCGATCCCCTACGAGTTCGCCCAGCCGGTGCAGAACCTGCCCAATTTCGCAATTGGCGGGAATTGATTGCACCTGTGGGAGCGCGCTTGCCAGCTCCTGATGCGTGGTAACGCCGCCCCGGACGCTCCGCGTCCGATGGCTGGCCGACGCAGAGCGTCGTGGGATGCATTCCCACGCGGAGCGTGGGAACGATCACGGCGTCTGGTGGATCAATCCAGCTTCAAGACCTTCGCCAGCACGATCTTCGGGCCTTTCATCTTTTTGATGATGATGCGCAGCCCTTCGACTTCCATCACTTCCTCTTCCTCAGGCACGCGCTTGAGGCTGTCGTAGATCAGGCCTGCCAGGGTTTCGGCCTCGACGTGGTCCAGATCGATGCCCAACAGGCGTTCGACCTTGAACAGCGGCGTGTCGCCTCGTACCAGCAGTTTGCCGGGCTGGTAGGCGAGGATGCCGCGCTCGGCCTTGCGGTGTTCGTCCTGGATGTCGCCGACCAGCACTTCCAGCACGTCTTCCATGGTCAGGTAGCCGATGACCTTGCCGTCGGCTTCCTCGACCAGCGCGAAGTGCGCGCCACCCTGGCGGAACTGCTCCAGCAGGCGCGACAGCGGCATGTGCTTGGACACGCGCTCAACCGGGCGAATCAGTTCGGCGAGGTTGAAGGATTCAGGAATGTGATCCAGCGCCGCCAGCTCCAGCAACAGGTCCTTGATGTGCAGAATGCCTTCGAACTCGCCGCTTTTTGCGTCGTACACCGGGTAACGGCTGAATTTGTGGCGGCGGAACAGCGCAAGAATTTCTTTCAGCGGCGCGTTGGAATCCAGGGTAACGAGGTCTTCCCGGGAGTTGGCCCAGTCCACCACTTCGAGCTCGCCCATTTCCACGGCCGAGGCCAGCACGCGCATGCCCTGGTCGCTCGGGTCCTGGCCACGGCTGGAGTGCAGGATCAGTTTCAGTTCTTCGCGGCTGTAGTGGTGCTCGTGATGCGGGCCAGGCTCGCCCTGGCCGGCAATGCGCAGAATGCCGTTGGCGCTGGCGTTGAGCAGGTAGATCGCCGGGTACATGACCCAGTAGAACAGGTACAGCGGCACCGCCGTCCACAGCGACAGCAGCTCGGGCTTGCGGATGGCCCAGGACTTGGGCGCCAGCTCGCCGACCACGATGTGCAGGTAGGAGATCACGAAGAAGGCGGAGAAGAACGACACGCCCTTGATGACTTCCGGCGAGCCGATGCCGACAGCTTCCAGCAGCGGTGCCAGCAGGTGCGCGAACGCCGGCTCACCGACCCAGCCAAGGCCCAGCGAGGCCAGGGTGATACCCAGCTGACAGGCCGACAGGTAAGCGTCGAGCTGGCTGTGAACCGTGCGCAGGATGCGGCCGCGCCAGCCGTTCTTGTCGGCGATGGACTCCACGCGCGTGGCGCGCAGTTTGACCATGGCGAACTCTGCCGCAACGAAGAAACCGTTGAGCAGGACCAGGATCATTGCGAAGAGAATCATGCCGAAGTCGGCGAAAATTGAAGCCAGGCTAATACCAGGGGAAGGGTCCATGATGGAGTTTTGCAGGTTCCGTATAAGTGCAGGGATGAAATAAACCCTCACAAATGGAGGGCATAAGCAGCGCAATTTAGCGGCTATCTGCCGCCTTTACTAGGCCTTGGTCATCTGGACCGGGGCAAAGTTGCAGATAAACACACTGCCTTTGCCCAGCACGCTGTTGATCTCAAGCGAGCCACGGTGTCGCAACAGCACGTGCTTGACGATCGCAAGGCCCAGCCCCGTGCCACCGGTGTTGGAGGCGCGGCTGGAGTCCACCCGATAGAAACGCTCGGTCAGGCGGGGGATATGTTTGGGGTCGATGCCAATGCCAGAGTCCTGCACGCTCAGGTGCACGCCCCGGCCGTCGACCCACCAGCGGATGCGGATCTGGCCTTCGGCCTGGGTGTATTTGACCGCGTTGAAGATCAGGTTGGAGAACGCACTGCGCAATTCCGCTTCACTGCCCTTGAGGCTCGTGTCGCTATCGATATCCAGCGTGATCTTCTGATTCTTGCTGCCCGACAGCGCCTGCGCGTCGGCGGCGATGCTCTGTAGCAGGGCGGGTACCGCGATAGGCTGGTTGTCGGAGGGGTAGTCGGTGGCTTCGAGCTTGGCCAGCAGCAACAAGTCATTGAGTAGCGTCTGCATGCGCCCGCCTTGCTGCTGCATCTGTTGCAGCGCGCGGGCCCAGCGCGGGTTGATCTCGTCCACGTTGTCCAGCAGCGTCTCCAGGTACCCGCAGATCACGGTCAACGGCGTGCGCAGTTCGTGGGACACGTTCGCGACGAAGTCCTTGCGCATCTGCTCAAGCTGATACAGCCGGGTCACATCGCGCACCAGCATCAGGTGCTCATTGTTGCCGTAGCGGGTAATCAGCATCTGGATGCGCAGGCGGTCGTTGACCGGGGAGGGGATCTCAAGCGGCTCGGCGTAACTGCCTTGTTCGAAGTATTCCTTGAAGCGCGGATGGCGCACCAGGTTGGTCACCGGCTGGCCGCTGTCCTGGGGCGTCTTGAGGCCCAGCAGGGTTTCAGCGGCGCGGTTCCACCACTCCAGGTTGCCCTCGCTGTCGAGCATGATGACTGCGTCTTTGAGCGCTGCGGTGGATTCCTGAACACGGTCGATGACCGCCTGCAGGCGGCCTCGCACGCGCTGGTCGCGGCGTTGCAGGTGATAGATGCTGTCGAAGACTTCGCCCCACAGGCCGTATCCATCCGGTGGCGGCTCGTCAGGCTTGTGATGGCGCAGCCAGTGATGCAGGCGCATCAGCTGTTTGAGGGTCCAGGCCAGGTAAAAGCCCAGGCCGATTGTCAGGCACCAGCCGTAATGGCCGCTGACCAGGCCCGCCAGCAGCGAGACTGTAATCAACAGCAGCAGATGGCGGATCAGGGTGCCATGCCAGTTGTGGTTCAATTAACGCGTCCTTGTCTTCAGCGAACGGATTCGCTCCCAAAAGCTGTCTCAGCTTTTGGTGGAAAAACGGTAGCCAGTACCGCGGACGGTTTGTACCAGATTTTCGTAGGCATCACCGAGTGCTTTACGCAGGCGACGAATGTGTACATCAACGGTGCGCTCTTCGACGTAGACGTTGCCGCCCCAGACCTGGTCCAGCAACTGCCCGCGGGTGTAGGCGCGTTCCTGGTGAGTCATGAAGAACTGCAGCAGGCGGTATTCGGTCGGGCCCATCTCGGCAGGTTTGCCGTCGATGGTCACGCGGTGGCTGATCGGGTCCAGCAGCAGGCCGCCGACTTCGATTGGCGATTCGCCATCGTTGGGGCCAGCGCGGCGCAGCACGGCCTTGAGGCGTGCGACCAGCTCGCGAGGAGAGAATGGTTTGGTGATGTAGTCATCGGCGCCGACTTCAAGACCCTGGATCTTGTTGTCTTCTTCACCCTTGGCCGTGAGCATGATGATCGGGATGTCACCGGTCAGCTCGTCGCGCTTCAGGCGGCGGGCCAGCTCGATGCCGGACGTGCCGGGCAGCATCCAGTCGAGCAGGATCAGGTCGGGTTTGCGGTCGACGATGACGGCGTGAGCCTGTTGAGAGTTCTCCGCCTCCATGCAGTCATAGCCGGCCATTTCCAGCGCAACGGCGATCATTTCGCGAATGGGCGCTTCGTCGTCGACGATCAGAATGCTCCTGCCAACCATGCCTCGAACCTCATGTCATTTAACTGTCTTGGGGCGCATTAGATAACGGAATTATTGCAGTCGTGTGACAGGTTAGTTGGCCACGGGCGTAATGTCCGGTCCAGAGCTACGCTTGTGGTCTTGTCCCACAAAGATTGTCCCACCCTGGATCAACAAAAAGAGGATGTACCTATGGCTAGAATTTCCACTGCTGTTATGGGTCTCTTGGGCGCTGCCGCGCTGGCATCGTCCACACTGGCCTTCGCTCATCATCAGGCGATGGAAAAGGACGGCGTACTGACCGACCACCATGGCATGACGCTCTACACCTTCGACAAGGACACCTCGGCCGGCAAGTCGGTCTGCAATGACCAGTGCGCAACCAACTGGCCGCCGCTCAAGGCCGGTGCCGAAGACAAGGCCGAAGGCGACTGGACCATCATCAAGCGCGACGACGGTGCCTCGCAGTGGGTCTATAAAGGCAAGCCGCTGTACACCTATAAGGAAGACAAGGCCGGTGACAAGACCGGCGACGGTAAAGGTGGCGTCTGGCACGTTGCCAAGCCTTGAACTAGAGGCTGACGTTGCGCTGGCCTGCGGTCAGCGCAACCACCGCTTTACCTCAACCAATAGTCCAGCACGATCCCCACGAAAATCGCCAGTCCCGCCCAATGGTTATGCAGGAATGCCTTGAAGCAGGCCTGTGGATCCTTGCTGCGCGTAGACCAGAATTCCCAGGCGAAACAGCCGGCCGCCACCAGAAGGCCGAGGAAGAAATACAGCCCAAGCTCGAAGCGCGAACCGGCCAGCATCAGGCAGAACAGCGCCAGGCATTGCAGGGTCAGGATGATCACGCGGTCGGCATCGCCGAACAGCACAGCGGTGGATTTCACGCCGATCTTCAGGTCGTCCTCGCGGTCGGTCATCGCGTAGTAGGTGTCGTAGCCCACCGTCCATAACAGGTTGGCGATGTACAGCAGCCAGGCGGCGGCGGGCAGGTTGCCGGTCTCGGCGGTGAACGCCATCGGCATGCCCCAGGAGAACGCAGCGCCCAGCACCACCTGCGGGTAATAGGTGTAGCGCTTCATGAAGGGGTAAGTCGCGGCCAGCGCCAGGCCGCCGAATGACAGCCAGACTGTCGTGGCGTTGGTTAGCAGTACCAGCGCGAAGCTCAGCCCCACCAGCACCGCGAACAGCATCAGCGCTTCCCTGGAAGTGACCTTGCCGCTCACCAGCGGGCGCTGCTCGGTGCGTTTGACGTGGCCATCGACCTTGCGGTCGGCAAAGTCGTTGATCACGCAGCCGGCGGCACGCATCAGGAACACGCCGATCACGAAAATCAGCACGTTGCCCAGCGACGGCGAACCCTTGCCCGCGATCCACAAGGCCCACAGCGTCGGCCACAGCAGCAGGTAGATGCCGATGGGTTTATCGACGCGGGTCAGTTGAATGAAGTCCCAGGTGCGTGGGTGCAGGCGGTTCAGGGACTTGAGCAGCGACAGGTACATCAGTGACGCTCCTTGTTGAAGTCGGCGGCTTGATCGATGGCGTGCCAGACGGTGGGCAAAAACACTTCGGCCACCAGAATGCTCAAGCCACCACGGCTAAAGCACGACCGGCGCCCCCACAGGCCGTGCGCGGCATCGGCGTTCGGCAGCCATTCTTGCGGGTATTGGCAGATCTGCAACGGGCCGCGGGTGAAGGCGCGGTCGCTGAACAGCAGCTCGCCCAGTGAGCGGGTGCCCAGCTCATCCATGTGCAGGCCGTCGTGTTCCAGCGCCTGGCGGCCGGCCACACTGCGGGCGAACACCCACTTCTGGCCGTGGCCTTGCAGGTATACCTCGCGCACCCAACCCTCGCTGCCCTGGGGCAACTGCAAGGCGCTGCACTCATCGGCGCGCAGGGTCTGCCAGCCTTCGAACTGTGGCGCGACGCTGAAGCCATCGTGGGACAGGCGGGTCAGGCGGCGGGTCAGGGAGTCTTCGTGGAACAGCCACTCGAGGACGACAGGTTCGGGCGTTTGCGTCAGTTCATCGCGCAGCAGCCATCGGGGCGTCGGACTTGCAGGATTTTGCTGGATCACAGTGAGCAAACATTGGCAGTAATCGAGGCGGCGAGCTTAGCATGATTGCAGGGCCTCACTTGAAGCCGGGACGCGGCTTTGGCGTCAATGAAACTTGCGTCATCGCCCCCCGATCAGTAAAACGCCCTGACCCGGTTGAAAACCTGCGCGAGCACAGCGCGGCGGCCGGGCACGTTTAGCCTTGGAAAACGAGAGAACCGAACCATGAAAAAGTGGCAATGCATTGTCTGTGGCCTGATCTACAACGAAGCCGATGGCTGGCCTGATGACGGCATCGCGCCGGGCACCCGCTGGGAAGACGTACCCGAAGACTGGCTCTGCCCGGACTGCGGCGTAGGCAAAATGGACTTCGAAATGATCGAAATCGCCTGATCCGCCATTCCCCAAACGACTCAAGGAGAAATGAATGAACGCACCTGTGGTGATTGTCGGTACTGGCCTTGCGGGCTACAACCTGGCCCGGGAATTTCGCAAGCTCGATGGCCAAACGCCGCTGCTGCTGATCACCGCCGATGACGGGCGTTCCTACTCCAAACCCATGCTCTCCACCGGCTTTGGCAAGAACAAGGATGCCGACGGCCTGAGCATGGCCGAACCCGGCACCATGGCCGAGCAACTGAACGCCGAAGTGCGCACCCACACCCGGGTCAGCGGCATCGACCCTGGCCACAAGCGCCTGTGGATCGGCGAGGAAGCGGTGCACTATCGCGACCTGATCCTGGCCTGGGGCGCGCAAACGGTAAGCGTGCCGGTGGAAGGCGACGCCGGCGATGCGATCTTCCCGATCAACGATCTGGAAGACTACGCCCGCTTTCGCGCGGCGGCGGCAGGCAAGCGCCGGGTACTGATCCTGGGCGTGGGCCTGATCGGCTGCGAGTTCGCCAATGACCTGATCGTCGGCGGGCATGAGGTGGATCTGGTCGCGCCCTGTGAGCAGGTGATGCCGACGCTGTTGCATCCTGCAGCCGCAGCGGCGGTGCAGGCCGGGCTCGAAGGCTTGGGCGCGCGATTCCATCTGGGGCCGGTGCTGACGCGACTTTCGCGCCGTGAAGATGGCCTTGAGGCGCATCTCTCCGATGGCCAGGTGATCGAGTGCGATCTGGTGGTCTCGGCCATCGGCCTGCGCCCGCGCGTCGATCTGGCCGCCGCTGCCGGCCTTGAGACGGGCCGGGGCGTGGTGGTGGACCGTCACCTGAAAACCTCTCACGCCAACATCTACGCGCTGGGTGACTGCGCCGAGGTCGATGGCCTGAACCTGTTGTACGTGATGCCGCTGATGAGCTGCGCCCGGGCGCTGGCGCAAACCCTGGCGGGCACGCCGAATGCCGTCAAATACGGGCCGATGCCGATCACCGTGAAAACCCCGGTGTGCCCGCTGGTTGTCTCCCCCGTGCCCAAGGGCATGGAAGGCGTATGGACAGTCGAAGGGCAGGGCGCGGACATCAAGGCGCTGTGCCACGCCGCTGACGGAAGCCTCTTGGGATATGCCCTGACAGGCGCGGCGGTGATGGAGAAACTGGCCCTGAACAAGGCGCTGCCGCCGCTGCTGGCGTAAATAACTGTCGTTCTGTCGGATAAGGCACGTTTTTGTTGATACAAACGTCGCTCACGCACTGGCGTCGGAATCGGCGCCATGCCATCCTCATTGCGGTCTGCCGCTACGTAGAGCCGTTGCGGCACCTGCTCGCTGCCCCTGGAAGGGCTGCACGGGACATAAAAACAAAAAACCGTAAAAGAGGCTTCATATGCGTAAACCAGAACTCGCAGCCGCTATTGCTGAAAAAGCAGATCTCACCAAAGAACAAGCCAATCGTGTCCTCAACGCCGTCCTGGATGAAATCACCAACGCCTTGCACAAGAAGGACAGTGTGACGCTGGTTGGCTTTGGCACCTTCCTGCAACGCCATCGCGGCGCACGCACAGGTAAAAACCCACAGACCGGCGAGCCGGTGAAAATCAAGGCCAGCAACACCGTTGCGTTCAAGCCGGGCAAGTTCCTGAAAGACAGCGTCAATCCGTAATACCACGCTGGACGCCTTGCGGAGGGCGAACAGCGTACAGATGGGCATACCCGGACAGCGGGATGCCCATTTTTATTGCCCGCGTTTCGTGTGGTGCCACAACCACTTTGCGACCGGCAGGTTCTGCTTCTGTCCCTCATCATCAAGCCCGATACACTGCCGCTAAAAGCTGCATTGGCTGCTCAACGGTAGAGGTCTTGGACATGAAGTTTCGTTTTCTTCTCTGGATGCTGGGGCAGTTGATGGCCCGCGCCAGCCGCAACAACCCCGCATTCCAGCAACAACTGGCGGGCAAGGATCTGACCTTTCAATTGCAGACCACCGACGGCAAGGTGGCCCGGCATTTTGTCGTGCGTGATCAGCGTGTCGTCAGCCGGGGTGGCGCGGTAGCATCGCCAGCGTTCGCCATCTCATTCCGGGACGCCGCCTACGGCTTCGCCACGATGCAGGCGAAGAACAAGCAGTTGGCGTTCATGCAGGGGATTCAGGACAAGAACATTCAGGTGACCGGCAACACCGGCCTGGTGATGTGGTTTCAGGGCCTGACGAAGTACCTGAAACCGAAGAAGAAATAACGCGCAAACCCGTAGCAGTCCGGCTTGCCGGCGTCGACGCCCTCAAGATTGCCATCGTCCGGATGCGGCCCAGGCCAAGCGCGCTCCTACAAAGGGCTTGTGTTCACCTCAAACCCGTAGCAGCCGGGCTTGCCCGCGGGAGCGATCTTGAAGACGCCCCCGCCGGCAAGCCGTGCTGCTACGGGTCATGCGGTGTCAGTGAAACTGCGAAGCCAGTTCGCGCAGCAGCACTTCGGCTTCGAGCACTTTTTGCACCACTTCTTCGGCTTTCTCGCGCGGCAGCTCCAGGCGCTCGAACAGCTCGTCCGGGATGCCTTCCACCGGTCCCGAGCCAATGCCTTCCTTGCGCAGCAGACGTACCGCCAGGCACACCAGGTTGGCGTACTCGTGGTATTCGCCGGCGTACTGCGGGTCGTGCTGGAAGCGCAGGGCGGTCGCCAGTTCTTCGGGCATGTCCCAGTTGCGCATCAGCCAGGAACCGATCTGCTCGCGGCTGATGCCCAGCAGGTGCTGCTCCACGAAGCTGTGGTGCAGGTGCGGGTTCACTTCGATCTGGCGGCAGATCAGCGAGAAGTGCGGCGGAAACACGTGAGCCAGCAGCAGATAGCCGAAGTTGTGCAGCAGACCGGCCAGATAAGTCAGGCCGCTTTCCGGGCGCTTGGCGCGCGGCATGGCGCGGGTCAGGCCTTCGATTACCGCAGCGGTGTAGATCGACTGCTGCCAGTAAGGCGTGGCGTGCTGCGGATGGTCCTTCGGCAGTTCGAGGGTCTTGCCCAGTGCCAGGCCCAGGGCCAGGTTGATGACCAGGTCAAAGCCCAGCACGCGAACGATGGCGTCCTCGACCGAACGGATCTTGCCGGCAGAACCGTAATACGGCGATGCGGCCCAGCTGACGACCTGCGCGGCCAGCGCCGGATCGGTTTCCACGACGCCAGTGATGTCATCGATGGTGGCGTCCGGGTCTACTCGCAGCTTGATGATCTTCTGCGCGGTGTCGGCCAGCGGTGGAATTTCCACGGTCGCTTCCAGACGCTGCTGGATCCGGCGGGCCGTGAAGTTCTGCACCGCCTTGGTGATTTCCTCGCGGTCATCGTCAGGACGGGTCAGGTTCGGCTGCACGGAGGTGACGGGCTCGCCAAAACGCGCGGCGCTGGCTTTGCTCAGCAGGGTCTTGAAGTCGTCGCTGCCTATTTCCAGCAGCAGGCCTGGCTCGCCAGAATCGATCAGCACGGTCGATTCCTGCAGCACGCGCTCATCGTACAGGCAAGGCGAGCTGGTCAGCGCCGGAAGCGCCGGCAGGGCATGCAGATTGTTCTTGCCCAGCATCTGGCTCAGATGATCCTGCGAGACCGCCGTCAGCTTGCGCCCGGTGAGTTCGGTCAGGCGGTTGAGATCCAGCAGCTGATTTTGCGGGAACAGGATCAGCAATGCGCCGACGGAATCGTGTACCAGAATGGCCTGGACCTTCTGCGCGCTGGGGAGGTTTTCGTCGTCCATGACTTCGCGGTAGCTGATGGCAGCTTTGCCAAGCAACTGCCGGATGACAGACGGGGCGTGTTGGGTTGCGTCGATTTGGGCAACTTCTGTCATGGCCTGTATCCAGATTCCTACAATTGCTGAAGTATAACCAGCTTAGTTGTCGTATAGGTGAGACAAGTTCTTATTGCTGACTGAATCACACTTGCCCGTATTGCTGCCCGTGCCGCAGCCATCTTTCGAGCAAGGGGCTGACGTGTTGCGGCCAGCGTTCCAGCAGCGCCTGAGCGGCGTCTCTGACCGCGGGCAGCAGGTCGGCGTCGCGCATCAGGTCCGCGACCTTGAACTGCAACAGGCCCGTTTGTCGGGTGCCGAGCATCTCGCCCGGCCCGCGCAATTCGAGGTCTTTCTCGGCGATCACGAAGCCGTCGTTAGTCTCGCGCATGATGCCCAGACGCTGCTTGCCGATCTGTGACAATGGCGGGTGGTACAACAACACACAATGACTGGCCGCGCTACCCCGGCCAACCCGCCCGCGCAACTGGTGCAACTGCGCCAGGCCCAGGCGTTCCGGGTTCTCGATAATCATCAGGCTGGCATTGGGCACGTCCACGCCGACTTCGATCACCGTCGTCGCCACCAGCAGTTGCAGGTTGCCCTGCTTGAACTCGGCCATGACCGCAGCTTTTTCGGCGGGCTTCATGCGGCCGTGGATCAGCCCGACCTTGAGCTCGCCCAGTGCGCTGGTCAGTTCTTCAAAGGTGGTCTCGGCGGCCTGGCAGGTCAGCTCTTCGGATTCTTCGATCAGCGTGCACACCCAGTAGGCCTGACGGCCTTCGGCGCAGGCATTGCGCACGCGCTCGACCACCTCGATACGGCGGCTGTCGGCCACCAGCACGGTGTTGACCGGCGTGCGGCCCGGCGGCAGTTCGTCGAGGATCGAGGTATCTAGGTCGGCGTAGGCGCTCATCGCCAGGGTTCGCGGAATCGGCGTTGCGGTCATGATCAGCTGATGCGGGCACATCAGGCCGCCCACGCCTTTCTTGCGCAACGCCAGGCGCTGCTGCACACCGAAGCGGTGCTGTTCGTCGATGATGACCAGGGCCAGGTTCTTGAACTGCACCTCGTCCTGGAACAGCGCATGGGTGCCGACGACCATCGGCGCGCCGTTGGCGATCTGTTCCAGCGATGCGGCGCGGGCCTTGCCCTTGAGCTTGCCCGCCAGCCACGCAGTCTCGATGCCCAGCGGTTCGAGCCAGCGGGTGAAGTTGATGTAGTGCTGCTCGGCCAGAATCTCGGTGGGCGCCATCAGCGCGACCTGATACCCGGCTTCCAGTGCCTGCAATGCTGCCAGCGCCGCGACCACGGTTTTGCCTGCGCCGACGTCGCCCTGAATCAGCCGCAGCATCGGTTCCTGCTGACTGAGGTCGTAGGCGATTTCCTTGCCCACACGTTGCTGCGCGCCGGTAGGCGGGAAGCCGAGGTTGGCGAGGAACTGTCTGGGCAGGCGCTTGGCAATCGGCAGCGCCGGGGCGCGTTGGGAGCGCAGGCTTTCACGCAGGCGTTGCTGGGAAAGCTGGTGCGTCAGCAGTTCTTCGAATGCCAGCCGGTGCTGTGCCCAGTGATGGCCCAGCGCGAGCTCTTCGACATCGGCGTCGGCCGGCGGGTGATGCAGGTAGTGGATGGCATCGGCCAGCGGCGCCAGTTGGTAGTCCCGGGCCAGTTCGTCCGGCAGCCAGTCCGGCAGGCTGCGCGGGCCGAGCATGCCCAGGCTCTGCTGGGTCAACTGGCGCAGGCGCTGCTGGGTCAGGCCTTCGGTGGTCGGGTAGATCGGGGTGAGGGTCTGCTCCACCGCGATGTGCTCTTCGCCGGTGATGGCGCGGTATTCGGGGTGATAGATTTCCAGCCCCGACGCGCCGGGCCGGGCTTCGCCGTAGCAACGTACGTGGGTCCCACGCTTGAGACCGTCTTTCTGGGCATTGCTGAAGTGATAGAAGCGCAGGCTCAGCACGCCCGTGCCGTCACCCAGCCGCACCAGCAGGCTGCGGCGCTTGCCCATGACCACGTCTGCGCCACTGACCACGCCTTCGATTACCGCATCCTGCCCGGGCCGCAAGGCGCCGATGGGCACGACGCGGGTGCGGTCCTGATAACGCAGGGGCAGGTGGAACAGTACGTCCTGGATATTTTCCAGTCCGACTTTCGCCAGCTTTTCAGCCATGGCCTCGCCGACGCCCTTGAGCGCCGTGACCGAGACGTGAGACAGCTCCGTCATACCGCTACTTAGCTCGCCTGTGCCTGGGCTTTGGGGCGGGCTACGGAGCACAGGCGGATCGAGTCGGCCAGGATCTCGATGGCCTTTGGACGCGGGAAACTGGCACGCCAGGCGATGGCGACGGTGCGGAACGGAACCGGTGCGGACAGCGGACGAACCTCGATCACGCCGGGGGCGTAATGGTGGCTGTCAACGGCCGACATCGGCAGGATCGAAACGCCCAGGCCCGAAGCCACCATGTGGCGGATGGTTTCCAGCGAGCTGGACTCGACCGTGGTGTGCTTGGCGCTGTCGCCGCCCTTGACCAGGGTCGGGCAGGCTTCGAGCACCTGGTCGCGGAAGCAGTGGCCTTCGCCCAGCAGCAACAGGCTCTTGTCGTTGAGCGCTGCGGCGTCGATGGAGGTCTTCTGGGTCCAGGGGTGATCGGCCGGCATCAACACGTAGAACGGCTCGTCGTACAGGGACATGGTCAGTACGTCGGCTTCGTTGAACGGCAGGGCGATGATGATCGCGTCGAGTTCACCGTTGCGCAGTTTGTCGCGCAGCACGTGGGTGAAGTTCTCTTCGATATACAACGGCATCTGCGGGGCGACCCGGTGCAGTTGCGGAATCAGGTGGGGAAACAGGTAAGGGCCGACGGTGTAGATGGCGCCGACCTTCAGCGGGGCGGTCAGTTGGTTCTTGCCGGTCTGGGCCAGTTCACGGATGCCCTGGGCCTGTTCGAGCACCTTCTGCGCTTGAGCCACGATGCCCTCGCCAACCGGCGTCAGACGTACCGCACTCTTGCTGCGCTCGAAAATCAGCACACCGAGTTCATCTTCCAGCTTCTTCACGCCTACCGATAGGGTCGGCTGGCTGACGTGGCAGCGTTCGGCGGCATGGCCGAAATGCTGCTCTTGAGCGAGGGTAACGATATAGCGCAATTCTGTGAGGGTCATAGCGTGCGTCCATGAAGTTGCGGCCCCAGCATAGCGGGTGCAATCGATAGACGCACGTTATCAAACCCTCTGTTGTCGCAAAATCACCGTTTCAACGTTTATCCAGGGAATAAACGAAGGGCGCGACCACTTCCAGCGTGCCGTTGTTGAGCAGTTCGGCCGGCGGCTTTGGCAACGGCTGGGCACGACGAATCATTTCCAGTGTGGCCCGATCCAGCGAGGCACTGCCTGAACCGCCGGCAATTTCGTAGGACAGTACGCGGCCTTCGCCATCCACGACGAAGCGCAGACGGTTGATGCCCTGCATGCCACGACGACGCGCATCATCCGGATACTTCTTGTACTTGCTCAGGTGGCGCAACAGATCGCCCTGCCAGCTTGGCAGTGCGGTGCTCGGTGGCGTTGGCGGAGCAGGTTCCGGTGCGGCCGATTTCTCGGGCTTTGCGGTCGAAGGGGGAGTGTCCACCGGCTTTTCATCGGCAGGCTTTTCTTCCTTCGGCGGCTCGACCTTTTTAACGGGCTTTGGCGGCTGTGGTTTCGGCTTGGGCTTGACCGGTTTTGGAATGGCGATTTCCGGCTTCGGCGCTTCGGCGATTGGCGGAATCGGCAGTTCCTCTTCCGGCGCAGGCGGCTGCGGCGGTTGCACCACTTTGGGCGGTGGAGGCGGAGCGGGCTCGGGTACAGGCGCCAGCTCAACCATCATCGCCGCCGGTGGCAGCTCGATGGCCTGCGGGGCGGACCAGTGCAGCGCGACGAAGATCGCCCCGGCATGGACCGCCAGCACCAACAACAGACTACCGCTATAGCGCGTCAGTTTTTGGCGCGTATTGATCATTTCTTACCAACCGTCTCAAGACCGACCAGGCCGACTTTCAGGTAACCGGCCCCGCGCAGCGCGTTCATGACTTCCATCAGGTCGCCGTAATCCACGCCCTTGTCGGCCTGGAAGAAGATGGTGGTGTCTTTCTTGCCCTTGGTCTTGGCGTCCAGCACCGGACCGATCTGCTCGCGAGCGACCTTCTCGTCGCCCAGGTACAGGCTCTGGTCGGCCTTGACGCTCAGGAAGATCGGCTTCTCGGGTCGGGGCGCCGGCTTGGCCGTGGAGGCGGGCAGGTCGACCTTGATGTCCACGGTGGCCAGAGGCGCCGCCACCATGAAGATGATCAACAGCACCAGCATGACGTCGATGAACGGCGTCACGTTGATTTCGTGGTTCTCGGCGAGGTCATCGCCACCTTCGTTTAGATGCAGGCCCATGGCTTACCCCATTTTTACCATGTGCGGTTGCTGGGCACGTTCGGCGGTCGGCTGGTGGTCCAGGTCGCGGCTGACCAGCAGCAGTACCTGGGCCGAGGCATCGGAGACCTGCGCCTTGTAGCCTGCGATGGAGCGGGCGAAGACGTTGTAGATGACAACGGCAGGAATCGCCGCAACCAGGCCCAGTGCGGTGGCCAGGAGTGCCTCGGCGATGCCGGGAGCGACGACTGCAAGGTTGGTGGTCTGGGTCTTGGCGATGCCGATGAAGCTGTTCATGATGCCCCACACGGTACCGAACAGGCCGACGAAGGGCGCGGTGGAGCCGATGGTGGCGAGCACGCCGGTGCCCATGCTCATGTTGCGGCCGCAAGCGGCAACCAGACGCTCCAGGCGGAAGCTGACGCGCTCCTTGATGCCTTCGCGCTCGCGGCTGTTGACCGACAGGTGCATTTCTTCGAGGGCATCGTGCACCAGCAGGTTGGCCAGGGTGCCTTGCTTCTTGGCACCGGCGCTGGCTTCGTCCAGAGTACGGGCGCGCTTGAGGGCGGCGATTTCACCCTTGAGGCGACGCTTGGCGCCCAGCAGCTCGAAGCCTTTGGCGATCCAGATGGTCCAGGTGATGATCGAGGCGATGGCCAGGCCAATCATCACGGCTTTGACGACGATGTCGGCGTTCTTGTACATGCCCCATGGCGACAGGTCGTGGGACATGCCCAGGCTGTTGTCTTCGGCAGCGGCTTCAACCGACTCGACCGGTGCAGCGTCCTGAACGGCAGGGGCTGCGGTGGTGTCAACTGGCGTAGCGGCAGGGGCTGCAGGTTGAACCGCCGGTGCCGGGGACTGAGCCGGAGCGTTCGAGTCGGCCAGCGCCACAGGCGCCAGCATGAGGCTGAACAATACGGCGGCAATCGCGCGACCTGCACGTGGCAGGGCCGAAGACGTGATCGACGAAGCGGGGGATTGATTAAGTGTCATGCTGGCCCGACCTGATATGAAAAAGGTGTTTCGTTCTGAATGCGACGCGCTGGCACGAGGCGAGCGGTGAAGAACAAAGGGCCGATATTATTGCAAGTAATTCTTGTTAACAAAAGTAATAGAGTATCTTTTTTTAACACGAATGCGTCCCGATGGTCGCATTCCAGCCTTGTTTTACGGACTAGAACCTACTTTTGATGTGGAGATTGGCCATGACGGTGCCATCCGTTTTGATAGCTGGCTGCGGGGATATTGGCGGGCGTCTGGCCGCTGAGCTGTTGCCTCAGGGGTGGACGGTCTACGGATTGCGCAGGAGTGTCGCCAAGCTGCCCCGCGGCGTGCGCGGGGTCAGTGGCGACCTGTTCGACGCACGCATGCCCGAGCAATGGCCGGAAGGGCGTATCGATTACCTGGTCTACAGCGCGACGCCCAGTCAGCGCGATGAAGCAGGGTATCGCGCGGCGTATGTCCAGGGCTTGCGCCACGTGCTGGCCTGGACCGAACGCAGCGGGCAGCGGCCCAAGCGGATTCTGTTCGTCTCCAGCAGCAGCGTGTATGGGCAGCAGGACGGGGAGTGGATCGACGAGACGTCGCCTGCCGAAGGCACAGGCTTTTCCGGACAGGTGATGCGCGAGGCCGAGCAGGTGGCGCTGAACAGTGGCATCCCTGCAAGCATCGTCAGGCTCACCGGGATCTACGGTCCGGGGCGCAGTGACCTGATGAATCGTGTGCGTCAGGGCTACAGCGTGGCCGTTGAGCCACCTCTCTATGGCAACCGGATTCATGCCGACGATGCGGCGGGCTTGCTGGCGTTTCTGCTGCAGGCCGATGCGCGCGGCGTGGCGCTCGAGGATTGCTACCTGGGCGTCGATGACGCGCCTGTGGCGCTGGCTGAGGTGGTCGACTGGATGCGCGAGCGCCTGGGAGTGACGCAGTGGTCGGATGAAAACAGCGTTCGCCGCGCAGGCAGCAAGCGGTGCAGCAATGCACGGGCCAAAGCGCTGGGGTGGGCGCCGCGTTATGCCAGTTACAAGGAAGGGTATGAGGCGATGTTGGCTGGCGAGTGATCGTCCATCCACACAAAACCCTGTAGGAGCGCGCTTGCCCGCGACGGCGGTGTGTCAGGCGATGGCTGTGTTGAATTCATCGACGCTGTCGCGGGCAAGCGCGCTCCTACAGGTTGGTGTGGATCAGTTTTTCTCCAGCACCCAATGCCGCTCGCCCGGACGCAGGTCGGGCATTTCGGTTGGCTGGGCGTTGTTCACCGCCTGGAAAATCTCCAGCTGCTTGCCCGTGCGCACGAACACCCACGGATTGCCGCGCTCGTTCTTTTCCAGCCACATGCTGTCGTATTCGCCGCTCATGGCAGCGCAGTCGCCGGCCAGACAAAGTGCGTAGCGGTCATTGCCCGGCAGGCCGCTGACGGTACCGTCCGGCTGGAATTCGACGATGCTGCCTTCACCTTCGCCATTGACGATTTTCCACTTGCCACCCAGATAGGCGGTGTAGAGCGCCCGTTCGAAGGCTGCACCCGGCTGTGCGCCGGCCTGTGCGGCTTCCTTGGGTTGGCGGAAATGCTGTTCGGGTCCTGTGTCGCTGGCGTTCTGCACCAGTTCATCGCCCTTGAGCTTCAGATCGTCAGAGGCGCTGCCATAGACGTTGACCTTCCACAGACCCTCGGGGTCTTTGGCGATCTTGCCTTCGGTCAGCTCGAAACCGTTATAGGACGTAGCCTGGCCTGCCGCCGTATTGATGTTCCATTCCAGCGTCGGGCCATACGCCAGCAGCGATTGGCGCAGATTGCCACCTTCGGCAGCGGCATCGATGGCAGCCTGGTTGATCCAGACGCCGTCGGGCGTCTTGTTGGAATGGCTGGCGCAACCGCTCAATAGCGCGGCCAGCAGCGAGAGGGCAAATGCGATACGCATATGCGGAGTCCTTTCTTTGCTCGGGGGTAGCGGAGCGTGGATGCGCTCCGCGAGGGGATTTACTCGAGGACCAGCACGGCGTCCATTTCAACCTGGGCGCCACGCGGCAGGGCAGCGACGCCGATTGCAGCGCGTGCCGGGTAAGGCTGTTCGAAGTATTTACCCATGATTTCGTTGACCTTGGCGAAGTGGCTCAGGTCGGTCAGGAAGATGTTCAGCTTGACGATGTCCTTGAACGAACCGCCAGCCGCTTCAGCCACGGCTTTCAGGTTCTCGAACACCTGGACGGTCTGGGCTTCGAAGCCTTCGACCAGTTCCATGGTCTTGGGGTCCAGAGGAATCTGGCCGGACATGTAGACAGTGTTGCCTGCCTTGATCGCCTGCGAGTAAGTGCCGATTGCGGCCGGGGCTTTGTCGCTGGAGATGACGGTCTTGCTCATGAAAAACTCCTGTTGGCGGTTTGGCTACGCGCGCATGCGGGTGATGCGTATCACGCCGGTCAGGGCGCGCAGTTTCTTGATCACGCGGGCCAGATGCACACGGTCGTGCACGCTGACCACCAGTTGAACCACGCTGATGCGGCCATCGCGCTCGTCCATGCTGATTTTTTCGATGTTGCCATCCGCTGCGTTGACGCTGCTGGCCAGCAGGGCAATGAGCCCGCGCTGGTGTTCCAGCTCGACGCGCAGCTCGACGTTGAATTCGCCGGTGACGTCCTTGGCCCAGGAAAGCTGGATGCATTTTTCCGGGTTGTGGCGGATTTCACTGATGTTGCGGCAGTTGTCCAGGTGCACGACCATGCCTTTGCCCGCCGAGAGATGGCCGACGATCGGGTCCCCCGGAATCGGTGTGCAGCATTTGGCGTAGCTGAGCACCAGGCCCTCGGTGCCGCGAATCGCCAGCGGCCCTTCGGCGCTTGGCAGCTCCTCGCCTTCGCTGGCCAGCAGGCGGCGCGCCACGACGTAGGCCATGCGGTTGCCCAGGCCGACGTCTTCAAGGAGATCTTCGATGACTTCGACCCGGTACTCGGCCAGGATCGCTTGCAGGCGTTCGCGCGGGATCTTGTCCAGGCTGCTGTCGAAGCCGTTGAGCACCTTGTTCAGCAGGCGTTCGCCCAGGCTGATGGACTCGGAACGGCGCTGCAGCTTGAGGGCGTGACGGATATGGGTACGCGCCTTGCCGGTGACGACGAAATTGAGCCAGGCAGGGTTGGGTCGTGCGCCCGGCGCGCTGACGATCTCAACCGTCGAGCCGCTTTGCAGCGGTTCGGACAGCGGCGCCAGGCGGCGGTTGATCCGGCAGGCGATGCAGCTGTTGCCGACGTCGGTGTGCACCGCATAGGCGAAGTCCACCGCTGTGGAGCCCTTGGGCAGCTCCATGATCCGGCCCTTGGGCGTGAACACGTAGACCTCGTCCGGGAACAGGTCGATCTTCACGCTTTCGATGAATTCCAGCGAGTTGCCGGCGCGTTGCTGCATTTCCAGCACGCCCTTGACCCACTGGCGGGCGCGAGCGTGAGTGCCCTTGGGCTGCTCGTCGCCAGAAGACTTGTACAGCCAGTGCGCGGCGATCCCGTTGTTGGCCATCTCTTCCATTTCCCGGGTGCGGATCTGGATTTCGATGGGCACGCCGTGCATGCCGAACAGCGTGGTGTGCAACGACTGGTAGCCGTTGGCCTTGGGAATCGCGATGTAATCCTTGAAGCGGCCGGGCAGGGGTTTGTACAAATTATGTACAGCGCCGAGCACGCGGTAGCAGGTGTCGACCTTGTCGACGATGATCCGGAACGCATAGACGTCCATGATCTCGTTGAAGGCCCGACGCTTGCCGCGCATCTTCTTGTAGATGCCGTAGAGGTGTTTCTGCCGGCCGCTGACTTCGCCCTCGATGCCATCGACCGCCAGGCAGTGGCTCAGCGATTCTTCGATCTTGTTGACCAGTTCCTTGCGGTTGCCGCGGGCGCGCTTGACGGCCTGGCCAATGCGCGTGGAGCGCATCGGGTACATGGCCTTGAAACCCAGGTCTTCGAATTCGATACGCACGCTGTGCATGCCCAGGCGGTTGGCGATGGGCGCGTAGATTTCGAGGGTTTCCTTGGCAATGCGGCGGCGTTTCTCGCCCGACAGCACTTCCAGGGTGCGCATGTTGTGCAGGCGGTCGGCCAGCTTGACCAGGATCACGCGGATGTCGCGCGCCATGGCCATGGCCATCTTCTGGAAGTTCTCGGCCTGCGCCTCGGCCTTGGTCTCGAAGTTCATCTGGGTCAGTTTGCTGACCCCATCGACCAGTTCGGCCACGGTTTCGCCGAACTGCGCACACAGCGCTTCCTTGGCGATGCCGGTGTCTTCGATCACGTCATGCAGCATCGCGGCCATCAGGCTCTGATGGTCCATGTGCATGTCGGCAAGGATATTGGCCACCGCCAGCGGATGCGTGACGTAGGCTTCACCGCTGCGACGGCGTTGGCCGTCGTGGGCTTGTTCGGCGTAGAAGTACGCTCGGCGAACCAGGTTGACCTGGTCAGTGCCGAGGTAGGTCGAGAGGCGATCGGCGAGGGCGTCTATGCTCGGCAAGATAGGACTCCTTGCCGAGGGCTGTGACCCTGCGCCTTGCTACGTCGACCGGGCATAGGCTTAGACGGCCTCGTTGGACTCGTCCTCGAACGCTGCGAACAGTGGTTCATCTTCAACGATTTCGGCTTCTGCAATGACGGAGTAGTCCATCAGGCCTTCTGCGATTTCACGCAGGGCAACAACGGTAGGCTTGTCGTTTTCCCAGGCTACTTTAGGCTCTTTACCGCCGGTAGCCAGTTGACGCGAACGCTTGGTGGCGAGCATGACCAGCTCAAAGCGGTTATCTACATGTTCCAGGCAGTCTTCAACGGTCACGCGGGCCATGGGTATTCCTCGTAGCAAATGCGGTATGCGCGGTGCCCGGATGGGCGAGCGGACTCGGTAGTTTACAAGTGGACAGGCAAAAGCTTCAAGCGGCAAGCCACGAGCGGTCGGTTTTGACACGTTTTCAATGCTTTGCCCGGCCCCGTAGGAGCGCGCTTGCCCGCGATGGCGTCAATCAATCCAACACAATCATTGCCTGACACACCGCCATCGCGGGCAAGCGCGCTCCTACAGGTTCGTGGTGTAACCACACCGGCAGTGGCGTGTTTATGCCAACAATTGTGTCAGCAACTGGCTATGACGCTGCTGCTGGTGTTCCTGGCTCAGCAGGTTGGCGCGGAAAATCGCCTTGAGGTCTTCCAGCGCCGTGGCGAAATCGTCGTTGATGACGATGTAGTCGTACTCGACGTAGTGGCTCATCTCGCTCACGGCTTCGCGCATGCGGCCTTCGATGATCTCGTCGCTGTCCTGGCCACGGTTGGTCAGGCGCTGGCGCAGGGCCTGCTGGGTTGGTGGCAGGATGAAGATCGAGCGGGCGTGGGGCATCAGTTTGCGCACTTGCTCGGCGCCCTGCCAGTCGATTTCCAGAATCAGGTCGTGGCCTTCGTCCAGGGTCTGCTGCAGGCGGCTTTGCGAGGTGCCGTACAGGTTGCCGAAGACTTCGGCCTGCTCCAGGAAGTCACCGTGCTCGATCATCTGCACGAACTCGGCGCGATCGACGAAGTGGTAGTTCACACCGTCCACTTCACCCGGGCGCATGGCGCGGGTGGTGTGGGAAACGGAGACGCGGATCTGCGGCTGGGCATCGATCAGGGCTTTGACCAGGCTGGTCTTGCCCGCGCCCGAAGGGGCGGAAACGATATAAAGAGTGCCGGTGCTGTGGGTCATGTCGGAGGTGGCCTTACTCAATGTTCTGCACTTGTTCGCGCATCTGCTCGATCAACACCTTGAGGTTGACCGCAGCCTGGGTGCTACGAGGATCGAAGGCTTTGGAGCCCAGTGTGTTCGCTTCGCGGTTGAGTTCCTGCATCAGGAAATCCAGCCGACGCCCGGCCTGTCCGCCGGTCTTGAGCACCCGACGCACTTCGGTGACGTGGGTGTTCAGGCGGTCGAGTTCTTCGGCGACGTCGCTTTTCTGCGCCAGCAGTACCATTTCCTGTTCCAGGCGCTGCGGATCGAGTTCGGCCTTCATGTCGGCGAAGCGATCCAGCACCTTCTGGCGCTGGGTGGCGAGCATCTGCGGCACGAGGGTGCGCAGGGTAGCGACCTCGGTGCTGATGGACGTCAGCCGTTCGTCGAGAAGTTTGGCCAGGTCCGCGCCTTCACGGGCGCGACCGGCCTTGAGTTCGTCCAGCGCTTCGTTGAACAGCGCCAGGGCGTCATTGTTCAGCGCCTGCGGGTCGCTGGCGTCGCCGACCAGAACCCCCGGCCAGGCCAGGACTTCCAGCGGGTTCAGCGCAGCCGGCTGCTTGATGAGGCTGGCAATGGTCTCGGCTGCCGCCACCAACTGGCTTGCGCGTTCGCGATCCACCTGCAGCGGTTTGCCGGCACTTTCTTCGGTAAAGCGCAGGGTGCACTCGATCTTGCCCCGGGACAGGCCTTGACGCAGCGCTTCGCGAACGGCGCCTTCCAGGTCGCGGAAAGCTTCGGGCAGGCGCAGGTGCGGTTCGAGATAACGATGGTTGACCGAGCGCAGTTCCCAGCTCAGCGTGCCTTGGGTGCCGGCTCGTTCGGCGCGGGCGAAGGCCGTCATGCTGTGCACCATGGCAAGTACCTCTATAAAGTCAGGCGTTGGCGGTAGCCTGTTCGGGGCGGTGATCTGCCCGAATGAATGTCGTGCGAAAACGACAGGCTATAAAGGCGCAAGATTGTAGCGCAGAGCAGGTCGCGCGCCCAAATGTCCAAATGCCGCAACTGCCGTGGGAATTGGCCATCGGATGTGTGAGGCGTTCGGTTTTGTCGTTTCGCGAGCGTGCCAGCGGTCATCGACGGCTCATTAGATGCCCCAGCGCGAGCTTGCGCCTCTATAATGCACCCAAGTTTTCCGTCTCAGTACAGGTATCCCAGATGAAACGTCCAAGTGGTCGCGCTGCCGATCAGCTCCGCTCGATCCGCATCACCCGCAACTACACCAAACACGCCGAGGGGTCTGTGCTAGTCGAGTTCGGTGACACCAAGGTGATCTGCACCGTCAGCGTCGAAAACGGCGTGCCGCGCTTTCTCAAGGGTCAGGGCCAGGGCTGGTTGACTGCCGAATACGGCATGCTTCCCCGCGCAACGGGCGAGCGTAACCAGCGTGAAGCGAGCAAGGGCAAGCAGGGCGGCCGGACCCTGGAAATCCAGCGCCTGATCGGCCGTTCGCTGCGCGCAGCCCTGGACATGTCCAAGCTGGGCGACATCACGCTGTACGTTGATTGCGATGTGATCCAGGCCGACGGCGGTACTCGCACCGCTTCGATCACCGGCTCCATGGTGGCGCTGATCGATGCCCTCAAGACCATCAAGAAGCGCGGCGGCCTGAAAGCCGGCGACCCGCTCAAGCAGATGATCGCCGCCGTTTCGGTGGGCATGTATCAGGGCGAGCCGGTGCTGGACCTGGATTACTTGGAAGACTCCGCTGCCGAGACCGACCTGAACGTGGTGATGACCAGCACCGGCGGTTTCATCGAAGTGCAGGGCACTGCTGAAGGCGCGCCGTTCCAGCCAGCAGAGCTGAACGCGATGCTGGCGCTGGCCCAGAAAGGCATGAACGAAATCTTCGAATTGCAGAAGGCCGCGCTGGCCGACTGATTCGGGCTTCACCACCATCTGAAAAGGGAATGTTCGATGATCGACAGTCAACCGCCGTTGCCAGTGCCGAGCAAGGAAGTGCGCCAGTGGGCCATGTTGTGCCACTTTGCAGCGTTTTTCGGCCTGATCTTTCCGTTCGGCAACCTGCTGGGGCCGTTGATTGTCTGGCAGTTGAAGAAAGAAGCTGACCCTTTCATCGATGCCCAGGGCAAGGAAGCCCTCAACTTTCAGATTACCGTGGCGATTGCGGCGATGATCTGCTTTCTGCTGATGGTGATCGTCATCGGCTTCCCGCTGCTGATGCTGGTGGGCGTCGGCGCACTGGTGCTGACGATCATCGCCGGGATCAAGGCCAATGACGGCGTTGCCTATCGCTACCCGTTCACCTGGCGGCTGATCAAGTAACCCGCTGCCCGGCGCCCCGTAGCAGCACGGCTTGCCGGCGGGAGCGGTGTATCAGCAAAATATGCATCGCCTGACACGCCGCCCCCGCCGGCAAGCCGGACTGCTACGCGATTGGGGTGTTCCTGGGGTGCAGACAAGCAAAAGCCGACTTCACGTCGGCTTTTCTTTTGGTCAACTGAACGTCAGATGGTCAACGTCCAGTCGTAGTCCACGATCAGCGGCGCGTGTTGCGAGAAGCGCGGCTGGCGTGGCAGGCGTGCGCTGCGTACGAAACGGCGCAGGCCCGGGGTCAGCAGTTGATAATCGAAGCGCCAGCCCAGGTTGAGCATCTCGGCCTGTTCGTTATCCGGCCACCAGCTGTACTGGTCGCCTTCGCGGCTGACTTCGCGCAGGGCATCGACATAGCCCATGTTGCCGACAATCTCGTCCATCCAGGCACGCTCTGGCGCCAGGAAGCCCGGGGATTGCTGGCTGTCGCGCCAATTCTTGATGTCCAGCTTCTGCTGCGCCACATACAGCGAGCCACAATAGATGTACTCGCGACGTTTGCGCCGCTGCTTGTCCAGGTACTTGCCGAAGTCGTCCATGAGCTTGAACTTCTGGTTCAAGTCTTCATCGCCGTTCATCCCGGAAGGAAGCAGCAAAGTTGCAATACTGACTTTGTCGAAATCGGCCTGCAGGTAACGCCCGTAACGGTCGGCTGTTTCAAAGCCCAGACCGTTGATGACCGCTTTCGGCTGCAACCGCGAATAAAGTGCCACGCCACCCTGAGTGGGGACTTCGGCATCGCAGGCATAAAGGAAGTAACCGTCCAGTTGGTAGGCCGGGTCATCCAGTTCGAAGGCGGAGGCGCGGGTATCCTGAAGGCAGATGACGTCGGCATTCTGGGCTTGCAGCCAACTGAGCAAACCACGCTCGACTGCAGCCTGAATACCATTAACGTTCACACTGATGATCCGCATAAATGGCCCCAAAAATCACGTGCGTGTATGATACCCGAGCTCTACCTAATTAGCTAAATCCGTGGTATTCGGGGCTTTTTTCATGCATGCGTATCAGCGCGATTTCATTCGTTTTGCCATCGATCGTGGGGTTTTGCGCTTCGGTGAGTTCACTCTGAAGTCCGGACGGACCAGTCCTTACTTCTTCAATGCCGGTCTTTTCAACAGCGGTTCGGCACTTGCCCAACTGGGCAAGTTCTATGCGGCCGCCGTGGTTGAAAGCGGTATTTCCTTCGATGTCCTGTTCGGCCCGGCCTACAAGGGTATCCCCCTGGCGGCCACGACGGCCGTGGCTTTGGCCGACCGGCATGACATCGACACGCCCTGGTGCTTCAACCGCAAGGAAGCCAAGGACCACGGTGAAGGCGGCAGCCTGGTAGGCGCTGCGCTGGCGGGCAATGTGCTCATCATCGACGATGTGATCACCGCAGGCACCGCGATTCGCGAAGTCATGCAGATCATCAAGGCCCAGGGCGCCAATGCCGCTGGCGTGCTGATCGCGCTGAACCGTCAGGAGCGTGGCAACGGCGAGCTGTCGGCGATCCAGGAAGTCGAGCGTGACTTCGGTATTCCGGTGGTGAGCATCGTTTCGTTGAATCAGGTGCTGGAATTCCTGGCAGACGATCCGCAGCTCAAGCAGCATCTGCCAGCCGTTGAGGCGTACCGGGCTCAGTACGGAATCTGAGTCGTCAGAGGATCGGGATTTTTATGCTCAAGCCGGGCGCAGTAGGTCTTTCGTTGTTGCTGAGTGTCGGTTGCATCGCAGGCGTTCAAGCCGATGACAGCCCGGGCATCATGTTCTACCGGTACATCGACAGCCGTGGCGTGACCGTCATGGACCGTCAGGTGCCGGCGGAGTATTCCGGCAAGGGCTATGAGGTGCTCAACCAGCGCGGGCGGGTCATCCAGGTGGTGCCCCCTGCGCCGACCGCCGATGAAATGCGCGAGGCTCAGGCGGCTGCGCAGGCGGCCAAGGTCCAGGCCGATGCCGATGCGCAGTTGCTGCACTTGTACAGCAGCGTGGCGGACGTCGACCGTGCCCGCACGCGCAAGTTGGCGGAGCTCGATACGCTGATTTCCGTGGCCCAGGGCAATATCCAGAACCTGGCGACCCAGCAAGGGGTGTTGCAGGGGCAGGCGGCCGATCAGGAGCGAGCGGGGCGTCCGGTTCCGCAAAGCCTGATCGATCAGATGAGCGATGTGCGCGACCAGCAGCAGAATCTCAAAGGAGACATCCTGCGGTACCAGAACACGCGCAAGCAGGCTGACGCCGATTTCGCGCAGGACCGCGCGCGATTGCAGCAGTTGCTGACGCAGTAGGTTTTTCTGCTGCAAACATCTCCCGTAGCAGCACGGCTTGCCGGTGGGGTCGATCTCAAGGACGCCCCCGCCGGCAAGCCGTGCTGCTACGAGTGATTCACCCGTCTAGAGATCGATCAGGCGCGCTTGCGGTTGCTGATGAGGGTGCCGACGCCGGTGTCGGTGAAGATTTCCAGCAGCACGGCGTTCGGTACGCGGCCATCGACGATGTGCGAGGTGGTCACGCCGCCCTGCACGGCCTCAAGGGCGCAGCGGATCTTGGGCAGCATGCCGCCATAGATGGTGCCGTCGGCGATCAGGCCGTTGACCTGCTCGGTGGTCAGGCCGGTCAACACTTTCCCTTCCTTGTCCATCAGGCCCGCGATGTTGGTCAGCAGCATCAGCTTTTCGGCTTTCAGCGCTTCGGCCACCTTGCCCGCGACCAGGTCGGCGTTGATGTTGTAGGACTCGCCATTGGCGCCCACGCCAATCGGCGCGATTACCGGGATGAAGTCACCCTTGACCAGCATGTTCAGCAGATCGGTGTTGATGCCCACGACTTCGCCAACGTGGCCGATGTCGATGATTTCCGGCTTGGTCATGTCCGGGGTCTGGCGGGTCACGTTCATCTTTTTCGCGCGGATCAGTTGCGCGTCTTTACCGGTCAGGCCGATGGCGCTGCCGCCGTGACGGTTGATGAGGTTGACGATGTCCTTGTTGACCTGGCCACCCAGCACCATTTCCACCACGTCCATGGTCTGGGCATCGGTGACGCGCATGCCGTCGATGAAGTGACTCTCGATGGACAGGCGCTTGAGCAGGTCGCCGATCTGCGGGCCGCCACCGTGAACCACGACCGGGTTGATGCCCACGGCCTTCATCAGCACGATGTCGCGCGCAAAGCCGGTTTTCAGCTCTTCGCTCTCCATGGCGTTGCCGCCGTACTTGATCACCAGCGTCTTGCCGACGAAGCGTCGGATGTAAGGCAGCGCTTCGGAAAGGACCTTGGCGGCGTTGGCTGCGGCATCACGTTCGAGGGTCATTTGGGCTCCACTGAAGAAAATTTGATCAAAAAGGAAGTTCTAGGTCCGGTGCTACGTTGTTCAACTGGGTGCGGAACACGTCCTTGATCCGTTGCAGTTCGGCCTCGGTCTCGGCTTCGAAGCGTAATACCAGCACCGGGGTGGTATTGGAAGCCCGAACCAGGCCCCAGCCTTTCGGATAATCGACGCGTACGCCATCGATGCTCGTCAGGTTGGCGTTGCCCCACTGCGCATCACGCTCCAGCGCCTGGATGATGCTGAATTTGCTGGTCTCGGTAACCTTGACGTTGATCTCCGGTGTAGACAGATCGTTCGGGAAGGTCTGGAACAGCTCTTCAGCGCTGAGTTTTTCCTGGCTGAGTATCTCCAGCAGGCGCGCAGCGCTGTAGATACCGTCGTCGAAACCGAACCAGCGTTCCTTGAAGAAGATGTGGCCGCTCATCTCGCCAGCCAGCAGCGCGCCGCTTTCCTTCATCTTCTTCTTGATTAACGAATGACCGGTTTTCCACATCACCGGACGCCCGCCGTACTCCTGGATCAACGGAATCAGGCGCCGTGTGCATTTGACGTCGAAAATGACGTCGGCACCCGGATTGCGCTTGACCACATCGCGGGCGAACAGCATCAACAGGCGGTCAGGGTATACGACGCTGCCCGCGTTGGTGACGACACCTACGCGGTCGCCATCGCCGTCGAATGCCAGGCCCACGTCGGCGCCGGTTTCCTTGACCTTGGCGATCAGGTCCTGGAGGTTTTCCAGTTTGCCCGGGTCCGGGTGGTGGTTGGGGAAGCTGCCGTCGACCTCGCAGAACAGCGGGATGACTTCGCAATTGAGGGCTTCGAGCAGTTGGGGCGCGATGACCCCGGCTGCGCCATTGCCGCAATCCACCACCACTTTCATGCGCCGCGCCAGCACCACATCGTTGATGATCTGGCCTTTGTACAGGTCAAGAATATCGACCTTGCTGACGCTGCCCTTGGCCGGCGGCAGGTTGTTGCGCTTGATGCGGTCGTGCAGCGCCTGGATCTGCTCGTTGGCCAGAGTGTCGCCCGCGATCACGATCTTGAAGCCGTTGTAGTCCTTGGGGTTGTGACTGCCGGTGAGCATCACGCCGGTGCGGCCGGCCAGCACGTTGGCGGCGTAGTACAGCGCGGGCGTTGGCACCAGGCCGATATCGCTGACGTGGCAGCCGCTGTCGTACAGGCCTTTGATCAGTTGGGCCACCAGCTCCGGGCCGGAAAGACGACCGTCGCGGCCGACGCTGACGTTGGGTTCGCCCTGTGCCTGGGTCTGGGCACCGATGGCGCGGCCGATCCAGTAGGCGGTTTCGCCGCTGAGGGTTTCGCCGACGATGCCGCGAATGTCATAGGCGCGGAAGATGGTGTCCGGAAATGCAGGTGCGATGGAAACGGTGCTGCTCATTGCGTGGGATTGCTCCGACTCCAGAAACTGCGACTCGTCGATGACATCGAGGTCGAGAATGTCTGTGTCCTGAAACAGTGGATCGGTCAGCTCGCTGTCATCGGCATCCTGCGACGTAAAGACAGCCTTGCTGCCTGGCGAGCTGGACGGGGCCGCGGCAGAACCGTTGCTGGCGACGACCGGGGTCGGCGGGGTGCGCAACGAGATCCGCGCCATGCTCTGCGCCAGGCTGTTCAGGGCCGGCAGGCTGAGGCTGAAGGCTTTGACGGCTTTGCCGCCCGAGAGTTCTTCAAGCAGTTGTTCCAGCTGCCGGGCGTCGGCCTTGACCCGGCGCTTGAGCGCGCTTTCGTTCAGGTACAGACCCAACAGCACGCTGCCAATAGCCACCAGCGCCGCCAGGAGCAACATCAGCGAGGGCGGTGAAGACACCAGGGCGGGGCCAGGGGCGAACGTCAGCTTCCAGTTGGGGAAGCCGGTGGCGAATTCGATCGGGCGGCCACCATCGGTTTGCCCGCGGGTCAGGAAGCTCTGGGCGGCTGCATCGCCAAACTGCTGGCTCAGCACGATCTGGCCGACGTCGGCGGGTGCCTCTGGCAGGGCGTTGGTCAGCCGTTGCAGTTTGAAACCCAGCAGCAGGGTGCCGGTGACGGGCGCATCGGCGGAAGTGCGCACCGGTGCGACGCTGTAGACCACCCAGTTGTCGCCCACCTTGCGGGCTTCGGGGGTGGGCGTCTCGCCTTTGGCGGCCTTGGCGAGCATGTCCAGGGTCGCGAAGCTGATCGGCAGGGCGCCCTGATTGTCGACGGTGTTGAAGCCGATGGGGTTCACACGCGCGCCGATGACGCTGTCACGGTGGGCAAGTTGACTCTGGACGGCTTCGATCCGCGCCGGGTCGTTGCTTTGCAGGGCCTCACCCAATGCAGGGTCCTGCGCGGCAGCCTGGGTGCCGGCGTTGATCTGGCGCAGGGCCTTGCCGATGGCGCCGGCTTGAGCGGTGCCCCAGGCCTGGGCCAACTGGTCCTGTTGCTGGGGCTGGCTCATCAGGCCGAGCCAGACCAGGACCCCGGCGGCCACTATGCCGATGAGCGAAGGGAGAAGGCCCGGGCTTGCCAGGCTCAGGTTGGCGTCCTTGACCGTTGCATCAGTCGTTTCCTGGCCTGCGGCCGCTTTGGCTGTGCGTTTGATGCCTTTCAAACTCGACTCTCCCTGCTCGGTCTTACGGGTGCGGATGAGGTGTTCTGCATCCTGCCAGGCCCGCTCAGGGCTTCATCGGCAGGCCTGCCAGTGAATTGTGCCGCACGATCAATGGCTGCCGGAATGTCCGAAACCGCCTGCGCCACGCTGGCTTTCGTCGAATTCCTGAACCACTTCGAAGTGCGCCTGAACCACGGGCACCAGTACCAGCTGTGCGATGCGCTCGCCGATGGAGATCTTGAACGCGGTCTGGCCACGGTTCCAGCAGGAGACCATCAACTCGCCCTGGTAATCGGAGTCGATCAGGCCGACGAGGTTGCCCAGCACGATGCCGTGCTTATGGCCCAGGCCCGAACGCGGCAGGATCAGCGCGGCCAGGCTCGGGTCTGCGATGTAGATCGACAGGCCGGTCGGGATCAGCAGGGTCTGGCCGGGCTCAAGCACCGTGTCCTCTTTGAGCATGGCGCGCAGGTCCAGGCCGGCCGAGCCTGTGGTGGCGTAGGCCGGAAGCGGGAATTCGCCGCCAATGCGTGGGTCGAGGATCTTGGCTTGTAGAGCGTGCATACGTGATTAAACCTGTTTCATACGGTCAGCGATAAAAGTCACCAGCTGGCGGGCAATCTTGCCCTTGCTGGTCTGTGCGAAAAGCGTTTCGTGCAATGCCCGGTCGATCACGCTGCAGGCGTTCTCTTCGCTGTTGAAGCCAATGCTTGGGTTGGCGACGTCATTGGCGATGATCAGATCAAGGTTCTTGTCCTTGAGCTTGCGCGCGGCGTAGTCGAGCAGGTTCTCGGTTTCGGCGGCGAAACCGACACTGAAGGGGCGGTCCTCACGCTGGGCGATGGTCGCCAGAATGTCCGGGTTGCGGACCATCTGCAGCAGCAGGCCATCTCCCTTCGTAGGGTCTTTCTTCAATTTTTGTGGGGCGACGACTTCCGGGCGGTAGTCAGCGACTGCGGCAGACGCGATGAACAGATCGCAGGGCATGGCGGCTTCGCAGGCAGCGAGCATGTCGCGGGCGCTGACCACGTCGATGCGCGTCACCCGGTCCGGGGTCTGCAGGTTCACGGGGCCGGTGATGAGCGTGACCCGTGCACCGGCTTCCACGGCAGCTTCGGCCAGGGCGAAGCCCATTTTCCCGGAGCTGTGGTTTGTGATGTAGCGCACCGGGTCGATGTTTTCCTGGGTCGGGCCGGCGGTGATCAGTACGTGTTTGCCGGTCAGCGTCAGGCGCTCGAAGCAATCGGCGGCCAGTTGCGCAAGGTCGTTGGGTTCGAGCATGCGGCCGTAACCCACGTCGCCACAGGCCTGGCTGCCACTGGCAGGGCCGAAGATGCGGAAGTTGCGGGATTCCAGAGTCGCAAGGTTGGCCTGCACGGACGGGTCGCGCCACATGGCCTGGTTCATGGCCGGCGCGACCGCGACGATAGCGTCGGTGGCCAACACCACGGTGGTCAGCAGGTCGTTGGCGATGCCCTGGGCCAGGCGCGCCATCAGGTCGGCAGTGCCCGGGGCGATCAGCACGAGGTCGGCCCACTTGGCCAGTTCGATGTGGCCCATCGCGGCTTCTGCCGCCGGGTCCAGCAGATCCAGGTGAACCGGGTGGCCGGACAGCGCCTGCATGGTCAGCGGGGTGATGAACTCGGCGCCGCCACGGGTCATGACCACGCGTACTTCGGCGCCGTGGTCGCGCAATCGACGCACCAGCTCTGCACTTTTATAAGCCGCGATGCCACCGCCGACGCCAAGAACGATTCGTTTGCGATACAGCCGCTGCATAGGCCTGCCTTTTGGTCGAGTTTACACGCGGCAAACAAGTCGCCTCCCAAGGCCCGGCTGCCGCGTAAAAAAGATGGCTAAGATAGCACAGCGACCGCACGGGAACAGCGGCGCCCACAGTCAGGGAGGTGCTATGAGTATTCGCGATTGGCCAGCCGCCGAAAGGCCCCGGGAGAAGTTGCTCGAACGAGGGGCTGCGAGCCTTTCCGATGCCGAGCTGTTGGCTATCTTCCTGCGCACGGGTGTGTCGGGGAAGAGCGCCGTGGACCTGGCCCGGCATCTTCTAAGCCGGTTCGGCAGCCTGCGGGCGCTGCTCGATGCCAATCTGGCCGCGTTCAGCAGCGAAATGGGCCTGGGCCCGGCCAAGTTTGCGCAATTGCAGGCCGTCATGGAAATCGCCCGGCGTAATATGGGCGAGGACCTCAGGCGCGGCTCGGTGATGGGTAGCCCGACACAGGTACGCAGCTACCTGAAGGCCTTGCTGCGGCACGAGCCTCACGAGGTGTTCGGGTGTCTGTTCCTGGACAGCAAGAACCGCGTACAGGCTTTCGAGGCGCTGTTTCAGGGCTCGATCAACATGGCCCATGTGCATGCCCGGCAGGTGGTCAAGCGGGCGCTGGCGCACAACTGCGCGGCGGTAATCCTCTGCCACAACCATCCGTCCGGCGTGTGCGAGGCCAGCCAGGCGGACATCGACCTGACGCAAAGCCTGAAGAAAGCCCTGGCGATGGTGGATGTCGTGGTGATCGACCATGTGATCATCGGCGACGGTGATCCGTTGTCGATGGTGGAGCATGGGTTGATGTAGGCCTTGATGCCTGTAGGAGCGCGCTTGCCCGCGACGGCGGTGTGCCTGAGACGAATCCGTCGACTGACACACCGCCATCGCGGGCAAGCGCGCTCCCACAGGGAAGCAGGGATCCTTCGTCCTACTTCACCATCACCTTGGCGAAATCCTGCCGCCCGAACGGGCTGACGTCATAACCCAGCACATTCTTGCGGGTCAGGGCGAAGGCGGTCGGGTGTGCCAGCGGCAGCCACAGGGCCTGTTTCTGGATCTGCTCCTGGGCCTGGTGATACAGCTTGCTGCGCTTGTCCTGGTCCGGCACGGCCTTGCCTTCGCTGATCAGCTTGTCCAGGCCTTCATCGCAGTAACGCGCGAAGTTGGTGCCGGACTTCACCGCCGCGCAGGAGAACTGCGGCGTCAGGAAGTTATCCGGGTCGCCGTTGTCGCCGGCCCAGCCCATGAACAGCAGGTCATGCTCGCCAGTCTTGGCGCGACGAATCAGCTCGCCCCACTCGATGACCTTGATTTCCGCCTTGATGCCCACCGCCGCGAGGTCGTTCTGCAGCAGTTGCGCGCCCGCATTGGGGTTGGGGTTCAGCAGGCTGCCGGAAGGGCGGGTCCAGATCGTGGTCTTGAAACCGTCCTTCAACCCGGCCTTGGCCAAGAGGTCCTTGGCTTTCGCCACGTCATGCTTGTAGCCGGGCAGGTCGCTGGCGTAACCCCAGGTGTTCGGCGGGTACGGGCCATTGGCGGCACGGGCCGAGCCTTCGAACACCGCCTTGAGGTAGGTGTCTTTGTCGAACGCCAGGTTGATCGCCTGGCGCACCTCGGGCTTGTCCAGCGGCGGATGCTGGCTGTTGATCGCGATGAAAGCGGTCATGAATGCGTCAGTCTTTTCGACTTTCAGGTTCGGATCCTTGCCTGCTTCACTGACGTCCAGCGGCTTGGGCGAGAGGGCGATCTGGCATTCGTTCTGGCGGATGCGTTGCAGCCTGACGTTGGCATCGGGGGTGATCGCGTAGATCAGCGCATCGACCGCCGGTTTGCCGGCGAAGTAATCCGGGTTGGCTTCATAGCGCACCACCGAATCCTTCTGGAAACGCTTGAAGATGAACGGCCCGGTGCCGATTGGCTGGCTGTTGAGCTTCTCCGGCGTGCCGGCTTTCATCAGTTGCGCGGTGTATTCGGCCGAATAGACAGAGGCGAAGCCCATGCTCAGGGTGGCGAGGAAGGTCGCGTCCGGGTGGTCCAGGGTGATGCGCACGGTATTGGCATCCGGCGCCTCGACCTTCTTGATCAGCGATGGCCACTGCATGGACTGGGCGTGCGGGAAGCCCTGCACCGCGACCTTGTTCCACGGGTTGGCAGGGTCCAGCATGCGCTGGAAGCTGAACACCACGTCATCGGCGTTGAAGTCGCGGGTTGGGGTGAAATAGTCGGTGTGATGGAATTTCACCCCGGAGCGCAATTTGAAGTCGTAGGTCAGCCCGTCGGGCCAGACGCTCCAGCTTTCCGCGAGGCTGGGCACAAGCTTGCCGGTCTGGGCGTCGTAATCGACCAGGCGGTTCATCAGCACGTCGGCCGAGGCGTTGGTGGTGGTCAGCGAGTTGTATTGCACCACGTCAAAGCCTTCGGGGCTGGCTTCGGTGCAAACGCTCAGGCTGGTCGCGGCCTGCGCCATCAGGGGGGCGGACAGGGACGCAAGCAACAGGGGTAACACAGCTAGGCGCATGGCGAGTTTCCTTTCTGAAATGGCCCATCTGCCGGCGCAGTCTGGAGAGAGATCAACCCTAGACCATGCGTCGGCCCAGAACAATCGCTGTGGCGCGACGAGTGGTATATTTCCCGTCGCGCCCCTTGGCGCTGGCCCTGCCAGACTCAAAGCCCTGAGTTTCTTGCAGGTAATTCGTCGTTTGTGTTGTTGCTCCGAAGGGTTTCTGGTATAAAGCAGCGCTCTTTTCTAGGGGCCCGCTGCCTTCACCGCAGGTGTGGCCGGTAAGACCCCTGAAGAAACGCGGCGCCTGGCGCCAAATGACTGAGAGATTAAGCGGCCAACCCATGCCGGGTTGGGCATGTGGTTTTAGAGGGCTGAGGCATGTCGAGAGTCTGTCAAGTTACCGGTAAGGGTCCGGTAACCGGGAATAACATTTCCCACGCAAACAACAAAACCCGTCGTCGTTTCCTGCCAAACCTGCAGCATCATCGCTTCTGGGTTGAGGAAGAGAAACGCTTCGTACGTCTGCGCGTATCTGCTAAAGGCATGCGTATCATCGACAAGCGTGGCATCACGGTTGTTCTGGCCGAAATCCGCGCTGCTGGCGCCAAGGTTTAAGGGAGAGAATCATGCGTGAATTGATCCGTCTGGTGTCGACCGCTAATACCGGCCACTTCTACACCACCGACAAGAACAAGCGCACCACTCCGGACAAAATCGAAATTAAAAAATTCGATCCGGTTGCTCGCAAGCACGTGATCTACAAAGAAGCCAAAATCAAGTAATTGATTTTCGCCTCTTACGAAAAAGCCCGCAGCGATGCGGGCTTTTTTGTGGGCGATCGATTCGTGTAGGAGCGCGCTTGCCCACGATAGTAGTGTGTCAGTCAAAGAAATTTCACAGACACACCGCGATCGCGGGCAAGCGCGCTCCTACAGGTCAGGCCTTCTGTTCGAACACCACGTAGATCTTGCGGCACGCCTCCAGCACTTCCCAGGTCCCCTTGAACCCCGCCGGGATCACGAAGCGATCCCCCGCACGCAGGGTCTTGGCGTTGCCTTGCTCATCGCGCAGCACCGAAACCCCCTGCACGATCTCGCAATATTCATGCTCGGTGTAGTTGACCTTCCACTGGCCCGTTTCGCCCTCCCACACGCCCGCGTTCATTTGCCCGCAGGGGCTGTTGTAGTGGTTGTAGAGGGTTTGCGCCGGGTCGCCCTTGAGGATCTTTTCTGCCGCTGGCGTGTAGCGTTCTGCGCTGGTGCTGGCTTCGCTGAAATCGACGATGCTTTCGATGCTCATGTCCCTGGCTCCTGAATGGGCGATGGAGGATGGTGATTGAGTGAGGCTGTGTTGCGATAGTGCCAGATCCCTCTGACGGACTGACAGACCGGCTGTTGAATAAAATGCACGATAAAACGCCTTTTAGCCTATTTTTGTCCAATATATTGGAAATTCCCTCAAGGCTGGTTTAGGGTGACGGATGCCTTTGGCCGATCCGGCAGCGCGTCAGGTGATCTCCTGCAGCACGGTTCATGAGCGCGAGGGCGCGCACAATTCACAAGAGGAGGACGTTTCATGACCACCCTGACTCAAGCTGACTGGGAAAAACGCGCCCAGAATCTGAAGATCGAAGGCCGTGCCTTCATCCATGGCGAGTACACCGACGCCGCATCCGGCACCACCTTCGACTGCATCAGCCCGGTCGATGGCCGGTTCCTGGCCAAGGTTGCCAGCTGCGATGCGGCCGACGCCCAGCGTGCCGTGGAAAGCGCCCGCAAGACGTTCAATTCCGGCGCCTGGTCGCGTCTGGCACCGGTCAAGCGCAAGGCGGCGATGATTCGCTTCGCGGCGCTCATCAAGGAAAACATCGAAGAGCTGGCCCTGCTCGAAACCCTCGACATGGGCAAGCCGATCAGCGACTCCTATGGCATCGACATCCCGGGCTCCGCGCAAGCGTTGAGCTGGAGTGGCGAGGCCATCGACAAACTGTATGACGAAGTTGCAGCCACCCCCCACGACCAACTGGGTCTGGTGACCCGCGAGCCTATCGGCGTGGTTGCGGCCATCGTGCCGTGGAACTTCCCGCTGCTGATGGCCTGCTGGAAACTGGGCCCTGCGCTGTCGAGCGGTAACTCGGTGGTGCTCAAGCCGTCGGAAAAATCCCCGCTGACCGCCATCCGTGTTGCGCAACTGGCTATCGAAGCCGGCATTCCTGCTGGCGTGCTGAACGTGCTGCCGGGCTACGGTCACACCGTCGGCAAGGCGCTGGCGCTGCACATGGACGTCGACACTGCGGTGTTTACCGGATCGACGAAGATCGCCAAGCAATTGCTGGTGTACTCCGGCGAATCCAACATGAAGCGCGTCTGGCTGGAAGCGGGCGGCAAGAGCCCGAACATCGTTTTCGCTGATGCGCCTGATCTGCAGGCAGCGGCTGAATCGGCGGCCAGTGCCATCGCTTTCAACCAGGGCGAAGTTTGCACTGCGGGCTCGCGCCTGCTGGTGGAACGTTCGATCAAGGACAAATTCCTGCCGATGGTGATCGAGGCGCTCAAGGCCTGGAAGCCGGGCAACCCGCTGGACCCTGCGACCAACGTGGGCGCGCTGGTCGATACCCAGCAGATGAACACCGTGCTGTCGTACATCGAAGCCGGCCACACCGATGGCGCCAAGCTGGTCGCTGGCGGCAAGCGCATTCTTCAGGAAACCGGCGGCACCTACGTGGAGCCAACGATTTTCGACGGCGTGACCAACGCCATGAAGATCGCCCAGGAAGAAATCTTCGGGCCGGTGCTGTCGGTGCTGACCTTCGATACCGCAGAAGAAGCGGTGCAGATCGCCAACGACACGCCTTACGGCTTGGCAGCGGCGGTGTGGACGGCAGACCTGTCCAAGGCGCACCTGACGGCTCGTGCGCTGCGCGCCGGTAGCGTGTGGGTCAACCAGTATGACGGTGGCGACATGACGGCGCCGTTCGGTGGCTTCAAGCAGTCGGGCAACGGCCGCGACAAGTCGCTGCATGCGTTCGACAAGTACACCGAGCTTAAGGCGACCTGGATCAAGTTGTAAGAAGGGTTCGCGCAGACGCCTGAACTGCGCGGCGGCTTCATTCGCGAGCAAGCTCGCTCCCACAGGGATCGCTTACGCCTGTGGGAGCGAGCTTGCTCGCGAAGGCGTCGGTTCAGGCAACATCGATATCATGAGCAGCCGGGTTCCCCTCAAAAGAGCCCGGCTGTTTTGTCTCGGCGGGAGGGCAGCAATGCGTTGGGGTACCTATTTTGCGGTGCTGTCGTCCGTGCTGAGCGTCGGCCTGGCGCTGGGCGTGAGCATGCCGTTGGTGTCGCTTCGCCTTGAGGCCTGGGGCTATGGCAGCTTCGCAATCGGCGTCATGGCAGCGATGCCGGCCATCGGCGTGCTGCTGGGCGCGGGCCTGGCCAGTCGCCTGGCGGCGATGCTGGGCACGGCGAATCTGATGCGCCTGTGCCTGTGGGGCGGTTCGATTTCCGTGGGGCTCTTGGCGCTGCTCCCGCATTACTGGATCTGGCTGGGCTTGCGCCTGATGCTCGGCGTGATCCTGACCATGGTGTTCATCCTCGGCGAAAGCTGGATCAACCAGTTGGTCACCGAAAACCTGCGTGGCAAGCTGGTGGCGCTGTACGGCAGTTGCTATGCCCTGAGCCAGTTGGGCGGGCCGGTGCTGCTGGGCGTGATCGGCACCGGGCACGACTACGGCTTCTGGATCGGCACAGCCCTGCTTGCTGTCTCGCCATTCGTATTGCTGGGGCGAACCGGCGCACCGAGTGCCGAGGAAAGTCATGTCAGCCTGCGCGATCTGGGCGGCTTCTGTCGGGAATTGCCTGCCATCGCGTGGGCCATTGCCTTGTTCGCCGGTTTTGAGGCGATGATTCTGACCTTGTTGCCGGTGTATTGCCTGGAGCAGGGCTTTACCCCTGAAATTGCTTTGGCGATGGTCAGCACCGTGGTGGTCGGCGACGCTTTGCTGCAACTGCCGATTGGTGCGCTGGCCGACCGGATTTCGCGCCGGGGCCTGTTCTCCGGGTGCGCGCTGGCCCTGATGCTGTCGAGCCTGGCGATTCCGCTGTTCATCGACACGATTGCGATCTGGCCGCTGTGGGTGCTGTTCGGCGCCAGCGCGGGCGGGCTGTTCACCCTGTCGCTGATTCTGATCGGCGAGCGTTATCGCGACGACGCGTTGGTGCGAGCCAACGCCCACGTGGCGCAGTTGTGGGGCGTCGGCTGTCTGCTCGGGCCATTGGCGGCCGGGGCCGGGAGCCAGTGGATCAGCGGGCAGGCGCTGCCGTTGTTGATGGCTGCGGGCGCCATGGGCCTGGTGGTGTTGTCCCGGCGCCGAGAGGCGTTCGGTCCGCAACCCGTCGCGGCTTAAAGCATCCGCTCAAGACCGACGGCACTGGCAAACCAGGCATTGAGCCTGCGCCACCAGTCCCCGGGCTCCTTGTAGATCGTGTGCATCTTGCCGTTGTCTTCGGTGACCCACACCACGCGGTCGTTTTCCAGCTTGGCCTGGTAGCTGATGGCCGGCGCCATACCTTGCAGGGCCAGGTCACGCAGGTAGCCGGTCAGCTCGGGGCTGTCCACCAGCACGCCGACTTCGGTGTTCCACAGTACCGAGCGCGGGTCGAAGTTGAACGAGCCGACGAAGGTCTTGCGCTGGTCGAAGATCATCGCCTTGCTGTGCAGGCTCGATTCGGAGCCGCCCTTGAAGGTCTTGGTGCGCAAAAACCTCGGTCCGCTGCCGCGATTGCTCGGGTCTCCAGGCTGGCGGCGCAGTTCGAACAGCTTCACGCCATGGGCCAGCAGCGCCTTGCGATAGGGCGCGTAGCCGCCATGCACCGCAGGCACGTCGGTGGCCTCCAGCGAGTTGGTCAGCAGGCTCACGGATACGCCGCTGTCGGCAAGGCCGGTCAGGTAGGTCAGGCCCTGCTGGCCGGGCACGAAATACGCCGAAATCATCATCAGTTCCTGATGCACGTTCAGCAGGTCCGGGCTCAGCTGGGTGGTCAGCAGCAGGTGCGAATCGGGCTCACCGCGAGACAGCACCTTGGTCGGCGCATCCCACAGCGCCTGGTTATGGGCCCAGATCAGTTCATTGAGCCAGGTCTTCATGCGCGGATGGGTCTTGTAGGCCATCAGCCGCTCATACAGGGCCTTCTTCTCGACGTGAGACTGATCCAGCGATGCGGCCAGGCGCTTGCGCGCTTCGGCCAGATCCTTCATGTCAGGCGGCCAATACAGAAAATCATCGACCGGCTTGCTCAGGGTGCTGTTCCAGTACTGGTCGAAGCTGTGGCTCAACTGCTCGGCGACCGGGCCGACGCTGAGCATGTCGATGTCGGTGAAATTCAGGTTGGGCTCGGCGTCGAAGTATTCGTCGCCCAGGTTGCGCCCGCCGACGATGGCCACGGCGCTGTCGGCCAGCCAGAGCTTGTTGTGCATGCGCCGGTGTTGCAGCGACAGGTTGAACAGCCGGCCCAGCGAGCGGGTGGCGCCAGTGCTGCGGCCCAGGTTCAGGGGATTGAACAGGCGAATCTGGATGTTGGGGTGGGCGGCGAGGGTGGCAATGACTTCATCCAGGCCGTCGCTGGTGGTGTCATCCAGCAGGATGCGCACGCGCACGCCGCGATCAGCGGCCTTGAGCAGTTCGTCCACCAGCGCCCGGGTGCTCAGGCCGTCGTGGACGATGTAGTACTGAAGGTCCAGGCTGGTCTTGGCGTTGCGGATCAGCTCGGCTCGCGCCATGAAGGCTTCGGTGCTGTTGGGCAGCAGGCGAAAGCCCGAGCGGCCTTCATGGGGTGCGGCCTGGGCCAGGATCGAGCGGCCAAAGGCGGATTCCGACGCCAGCAGCGCCTGGCTTGGACCATCCTGTTGCACGGGCGAATGAGTGCAGCCACCCAGGCCCAGGGCAAAAGCCAGAAAGAGGGGCAGTGCCCATTTGTGTGTCAACGCAGTCATCCGAATGGTCCACCATGGCGATATGACCGCATTTTCGGCAAAAGGTTAAGTCATGCCGGCTCAGTTTGCGCCATCAGCCGTGCGGCCGTGACGCCTACCCTGCGCACGGCCTCTTCGATCTGGGGTGTGGGTTTGGCGGCGAAGTTCATGCGCAGGCAGTTTCTGTATTTGCCCGACGCCGAAAAGATGTTTCCGACCGCAATCTGTACGCCCTGGCCTTCCAGTGCGCGATTCAGACGCAGGGAGTCGAAATCCTCCGGTAGCTCGATCCAGAGCATGAAGCCGCCCTGCGGGCGGCTGACCCGCGTGCCCTCCGGAAAATAGCGGGTCACCCAGTCGGTCATCAGGTCCCGGCTGCGCTGGTACTGGCCGCGCATCCGGCGCATGTGCGGCTCGTAGAAGCCGGCCTGAAGGAATTCGGCAATCGCCAGTTGCGGCTGGGTCGCTGTGGAGCCGGTGCTGATGTACTTCATGTGCAGCACGCGGTCCAGATAGCGCCCCGGAGCTACCCAGCCCACCCGCAGGCCCGGCGCCAAGGTCTTGGAAAACGAGCTGCAGAGCAGCACGCGGCCATCTTCGTCGAAGGATTTGATGGTGCGCGGGCGAGGGTAGTTGTAGGCGAGGTCGCCGTAGACGTCATCCTCGATGATCGCCACGTCAAAGCGTTGCGCCAGGGTCAGCAGGGCCCGCTTGCGGTCCTCGGGCATGATGTAGCCCAGCGGGTTGTTGCAGTTGGGCGTCAGCTGTATGGCTTTGATCGGCCATTGTTCGAGCGCTAGCTCCAGTGCATCCAGGCTGATGCCGGTGATGGGGTCCGTGGGGATTTCCAGCGCCTTCATGCCCAGGCCTTTGAGGGCCTGCATGGCGCCGTGGAAGCTGGGCGAGTCCACGGCGACGATATCGCCGGGCTCACAGATCGAGCGAATGCTGACGGCCAGTGCCTCCTGCGCCCCGGTGGTAATCACCAGGTCATCCGGCGCGATGCTGGTGCCCGAGTCCAGCAGCAACCGCGCGACCTGATCGCGCAACACCTGGGTGCCGTGGACGTTGTCGTAATACAGGCCGGGCATGTCCAGGCGGCGATTGATCTTGCCCAGCGCCTGGATCAAGGGTCGCAACGTGGGGCTGGTGATGTCCGGCATGCCGCGCGCCAGTTGCACGATATCCGGGCTGGGCGTGGCACGGGCCAGTTCCAGCACCTGGTCCCATTGCGAAATATCCACAGGCCTTTGTGCGGGGCGTCCTACGGCGGGCAAGGCGGGTGTCTTGCGTCCTACTGGGACGAAATACCCTGACTTGGGCCGGGGGGACGCCAGTCCATTGTCTTCCAGCAATCTATACGCCTGCTGCACGGTGCTCAGGCTCACGCCGTGTTCCAGGCTCAAGGCACGGACCGACGGCAGCCGGTCGCCGGGGCGATAGAAACCGTTTTCGATGCGCGTGCCGAGCAGTTCGGCAAGATTGACGTAGAGGGTCATGGCGTACTCCCGCAGGATGTTCCGGTATTCGACCGATACAGATAGGGCAAAAATACAGCATTCAGCCGGGGCTGTGCTGGATCTGTATGCAAAAAATTGGAATTCTTTGGATCTGTAATGGTTTTCCATACAGACGCATCATGGATTCACTGCAAACCCATGATGAGGTGTCTGGAAATGAGCGGGATGAGCGATGTCAGGTTGACGCTGTATGCACAGGAACTGGTTGAAGAACAGGGCGTATCGGTCCGCGTGAACGCGCCCGAAGGTTTGAGCCTGTGGGGGCTGTTTCAGCATCGTCGGGCGACCCGTCGTGCGCTGCTCCGACTGACCGCTGACCAGTTGCGCGATATCGGCTTGAGCTATGAGCAGGCGCGTAACGAGGGGATCAAACCATTTTGGAAGGACTGAGCCGGCCGTCACTCGCGAAGCCTGGGATGGCGCAGGGAGGGCAGGGATCGCCCGCAGGTTTTGCCCGCGCCAGGTGTGAGGCACAATAGGGCCTTTCACAGGGAAATCTGACGCGATGAGCTGCAACAGCCAGAAAATCCGCGATTTGCGGCGGCAGATCCCGTCTTTCGAATGCGTGCCCGGCTGCCATGACTGCTGCGGCCCCGTCACCACCTCTTCCGAAGAAATGGCCCGCCTGCCGCGCAAGACAGCCGCCGAGCAGGAAGCGGCGCTCAACGAACTGAACTGCGTGCATCTCGGGCCCGACGGCTGCACGGTCTATGACGAACGCCCGCTGATCTGTCGGCTGTTTGGCACCACCGCGTCCCTGCCATGCCCCAATGGTCGCCGCCCTGAAGTCCTGATTCATCCCAGAGTCGAGATGCAGGTACACGAGTTCATCGCCTCGACGCGGCAGGTGTTGGTCTGACGCAACGCCTGTAGGAGCGCGCTTGCCCGCGACTGCGGTGGATCTGTGACATCGATGTCGTCTGACACGACGTCGTCGCGGGCAAGCGCGCTCCTACAGGGATTTGTGTGTCACTCCGGAATCGGCAGGTTCAGGCTCTCCTTCACCTCTTCCATCACGATATAGCTCTTGGACTCCCGCACATGGGGCAGTTTGAGCAGGATGTCCCCCAGCAGCTTGCGATAGGACGCCATCTCCGAAATGCGCGCCTTGACCAGGTAATCGAAGTCCCCGGACACCAGGTGGCACTCCAGCACATGGGGCAGTTTGAGCACGGCGCGGCGGAATTCCTCGAAGGTGTCGCCGGACTTGTAATCCAGGCTGATCTCGACGAACACCAGCAGGCTGGCCTTGAGATTCTGCGGGTTGAGGCGGGCGCTGTAGCCCATGATGATCCCTTCGCGCTCAAGCCTTCTGACCCGCTCCGTACAGGGCGTGGTAGACAGCCCCACGCGCTCGCCCAGCTCCGTGAAGGAGATTCTGCCGTCGCCCTGCAGGATGCGCAGGATGTTGCGATCGATCTTGTCCAGCTCACGTTTGGACTGGTGTTGGGTGCGCATCGAACAACCCCCTCTGGTCAAAGCCTTCGTTGTCGAGAATTAAAGCTGAATATAGGATTTTATACAGTTAAATGCACTGCTCATCGCTGCATATACTGCGCACATCCTTGTTTAAAACTTGAAAACGTCAGCGGATATCCGCGATGAGGAAATCAACATGCGCGTTCTGGTCCTTGGAAGTGGCGTAATCGGTGTCACCAGTGCTTATTACCTGGCCCGTGCTGGCTTCGAGGTGACTGTCGTCGACCGTCAGCCTGCCGCTGCCATGGAAACCAGTTTCGCCAACGCAGGTCAGGTTTCGCCTGGCTATGCCTCGCCGTGGGCCGCGCCGGGCGTGCCGCTCAAGGCCATCAAATGGCTGTTGCAGCGTCATGCTCCGCTGGCGATCAAGGCCACAGCCGACATCGATCAGTATCTGTGGATGGCGCAAATGCTGCGCAACTGCACGCAAAACCGCTATGCCGTGAACAAGGAGCGCATGGTGCGCCTGTCCGAGTACAGCCGCGATTGCCTGGACGAACTGCGCGCCGAAACCGGTATTGCCTACGAAGGCCGCAGCCTGGGCACTACCCAGCTGTTCCGCACCCAGGAGCAGGTGGACAACGCCGCCAAGGACATCGCCGTGCTGGAACAGGCCGGTGTGCCTTACGAAGTGCTGGATCGCGAAGGCATTGCCCGGGTCGAACCGGCGCTGGCCAGCGTCAGCAACATTCTGAGCGGCGCCCTGCGTCTGCCGAACGACCAGACCGGCGACTGCCAGATGTTCACCACGCGCCTGGCCGAGATGTGTGTGAAGTTAGGCGTTGAATTCCGTTTCGGCCAGTCGATCGAGTCGATCGATTTCGCGGGCGACCGGATCAACGGCGTACGTGTGAACGGCAAGCTGGAAACCGCCGACCGCTACGTGCTGGCGCTGGGCAGCTACTCTCCGCAGTTGCTCAAGCCGCTGGGCATCAAGGCGCCTGTCTATCCGCTCAAGGGTTATTCGCTGACCGTGCCGATCACCAACCCGGCCATGGCCCCGACCTCGACCATCCTGGACGAAACCTACAAGGTGGCGATCACCCGTTTCGACGACCGCATCCGCGTCGGCGGCATGGCCGAGATTGCCGGTTTTGACCTCTCGCTGAATCCCCGTCGGCGTGAAACGCTGGAGATGATCGTCAACGATCTCTATCCTCAGGGCGGCGATCTGACCCAGGCCAGTTTCTGGACCGGCCTGCGCCCGACCACGCCGGACGGCACGCCTATCGTGGGTGCCACACCGTATCGCAACCTGTTCCTCAATACCGGCCACGGAACACTGGGCTGGACCATGGCCTGCGGCTCCGGTCGTTTGCTGGCCGACCTGATCGCCCGCAAAAAGCCTCAGATCAGCGCCGAAGGCCTCGATATTTCCCGCTATGGCAGTTCCAAGGAGATCGCAAAACATGTCAGTACAGCGCCAGCTCACCAATGAGCGCATGAGTCAGGTCGTCATCCACAACGGCACCGTTTACCTTGCCGGCCAAGTGGCGAACGACATGACCGGGAACATCGAGCAACAGACCCGCGAGGTGCTCGGCAACATCGAGCGCCTGTTGGATCTGGCTGGCACCGACAAGAGCCGTCTGTTGTCGGTGACGATCTACCTGAATGACATCGGCTCCCACTTCGCCACCATGAACGGCATCTGGGACACCTGGCTGGCCAAAGGCGTCGCCCCAGCCCGTGCCACCGTCGAAGCGAAGATGGCCGCGCCGGATGTGCTGATCGAGATGTCGGTAGTCGCTGCTTTGCCGTAATGCCACAAACGTCCCTGTAGGAGCGCGCTTGCCCGCGACAGCGGTGTGTCAGTCGAGCCATTCGTAACAGACATACCTCAATCGCGGGCAAGCGCGCTCCTACAGTCCGAACACTTCAGACCCGAGCCCCACCATGCGTCCAGCCCGCGCCCTCATCGATCTTCAAGCCCTGCGCCACAACTACCAACTGGCCCGCGAAACCACGGGTGCCAAAGCGCTCGCGGTCATCAAGGCTGATGCCTACGGGCACGGCGCGGTACGGGTGGCCCAGGCGCTGGAATCCCAGGCCGACGGTTTTGCCGTGGCCTGCATCGAGGAAGCCCTGGAACTGCGCCAGGCGGGGATTCGTGCGCCGGTGCTGCTGCTGGAAGGCTTTTTCGAGGCTGACGAACTTTCGCTGATTGTCGAGCACGATTTCTGGTGCGTGGTGCACTCCACCTGGCAGCTCGAGGCCATCGAGCGCACGGCGGTCGGCAAGCCGCTGACGGTCTGGCTGAAGATGGATTCTGGCATGCATCGCGTCGGTATCCACCCCGCCGAATACCAGGCCGCCTGCCAGCGCCTGCAGGCCAGCGGCAAGGTCGCGAAGGTGGTGTTGATGAGCCACTTCGCCCGCGCCGACGAACTCGAAAGCACCCGCACCGACGAACAAGTGGCGATCTTCCAGACAGCACGCGAGGGGCTGTCGGCTGAGATCAGCCTGCGTAATTCCCCGGGCGTCATGGGCTGGCCCGAGGTGCCGAGCGACTGGGTACGTCCCGGGATCATGCTGTACGGCGCGACGCCCTTCGATCAGTCACAGCCGGTGGCTGACCGCCTGCAACCGGTCATGACCCTCGAATCCAAGGTTATCTGCGTCCGTGAACTGCCCGCTGGCGAGCCCGTTGGCTACGGCGGCGCCTTCGTCACCGACCGCCCCATGCGCATCGGCGTGGTGGCCATGGGTTATGCCGACGGCTATCCACGTCAGGCACCCACTGGCACCCCTGTGATGATCGATGGCCATCGCAGCCAACTGCTGGGGCGTGTTTCCATGGACATGCTCTGCGTCGACCTGACCAACGTTCCAGGCGCAGGCCTGGGCAGCCGCGTTGAATTGTGGGGCAAGAACGTGTTGGCCAGCGACGTCGCTTCCAGTGCCAGCACCATTCCCTATCAGATCTTCTGCAACCTCAAGCGCGTGCCACGGCTCTATTCCGAGGCTTGAGGCCTTAGGCGCGCCCACCCCAGACAAACACCCGCCGACGCTGGCGGGTGCGGGTCCCTTTGCTAATCTGGTCAAGTGTTGTAAATACTGAACGCGGTTGCGATCATTGCGACCCGTAGACCGTGATTGACTATAAGGAGGACCCCCGCATTGGACGTCGGCGAACGACTGCAATCCATTCGCAAACTGAAAGGTCTGTCGCAACGTGAACTCGCCAAAAGAGCGGGCGTGACCAACAGCACCATTTCCATGATCGAGAAGAACAGCGTCAGCCCCTCGATCAGCTCCCTGCGAAAAGTGCTGGGCGGCATTCCAATGTCCATGGTGGAGTTCTTTTCCGAAGAGCTTGAGCCGCAGAACCCCACGCAGGTGGTGTACAAGGCCAGCGAGCTGATCGATATTTCGGACGGCGCCGTGACCATGAAGCTGGTGGGCAAATCCCATCCTGGCCGGGCGATAGCATTCCTCACCGAGGTGTATCCGCCAGGCGCCGACACGGGCGACGAAATGCTCGTCCACGAAGGCGAGGAGACCGGCATTCTGGTCGAAGGACGCCTTGAACTGGTGGTCGGTCTCGATACTTATGTGCTCGAGGCTGGCGACAGCTACTATTTCGAAAGCACCCGACCCCATCGCTTTCGCAATCCGTTCGACGCTCCGGCGCGGCTCATCAGCGCTGCCACCCCGGCGAACTTCTGATTCACGCGTTCTCCCCATCCTTGTGCCGGTGGGGGGCGAAGCCCTCGGGTCGATGTGTCAATAACCCTGCTGTCTTCAGGGATGTTACGACCAACGGGCGACCCGCTATAATCTCGTCACCTGCGACTTACCGTGATCGCAGGAGCGTTATAGCCACCATGAGGGTGAAAGCGTGAACCATACCAATAAGATCCTCGCTGCAGTTGCAGGTCTGGCCATGTGGGTGCTGACCGCCCAGGCCACCACTCAAGACGATCTTGCCAAGCGACTCGAACCGGTCGGGCAGGTTTGCGTGCAAGGCAAGGAGTGCCCGGGCATGGACGTCGCGGCCACTGCGGGCGGCGGCGGGGGCGCGAAGTCGCCTGACGATGTGATCGGCAAACATTGCAACGCCTGCCACGGCTCGGGCCTGCTGGGCTCACCGAAGATCGGCGACAGCGCCGACTGGGGCAAGCGCGCCAAGGAGCAGGGCGGCCTGGACGGTCTGTTGGCCAAGGCGATCACGGGCATCAATTCCATGCCACCGAAGGGCACCTGCGCCGATTGCTCGGACGAAGAGCTCAAGGGCGCGATCAAGAAGATGTCTGGTTTATAAGATGCACCCTTACCTGTAGGAGCGCGCTTGCCCGCGACGGCGGTGTGTCAGCCGACAAATCTGGCACAGGCATACCGCAATCGTCCGGATGCGGCCCAGACCAAGCGCGCTCCTACAGCGGGGATGTGTTTCAGGTCATGCAGCAAAACCCGCCCCCGCCCGGTCCAAGCTCCATCGAATGACCCTTCAGGAGAGGCCGGATGCCCCATTCCTGCTCGATCGAGCAAGCTGTCGACCATGTACTGGCCGAACTGCCGCCGCACATCCACATGGGCATGCCGTTGGGGCTGGGCAAGCCCAATCGCTTTGCCAACGCGCTCTATGCCCGCATCAAGACCTTGCCCGAGCGGCAACTGACGATCTACACCGCGTTGTGCCTGGGGCGTCCCAAGGCGGGTGACGGATTGCAGGGGCGGTTTCTGGAGCCGTTCCTCGAACGGGTCTTCGGCGACTACCCCGAGCTGGACTTTCTCACCGACCTGCACAAGAACAGCCTGCCCGAGAACGTGCACGTCGAGCAGTTCTTCATGCAGCCCGGCAGCCTCCTGGGCAGCCCTGCGGCGCAGCAGGACTACGTCAGCAGCAACTACAGCCACGCCGCCCGGGACATCAATGCCAATGGCCTGAACCTGGTGGCGCAACTGGTGGCCCACGATCCCCAGCGCCCGGATCACCTGAGCCTGAGCTGCAACCCCGACATCACCCTCGACCTGCTGCCCATGCTGGAAAAACGTCGTGCGCTTGGCGAAAACATCCTCATGCTTGGCCACGTCCACACCGACTTGCCCTACATGCCCGGCGATGCCGAGGTGGGCGTCGACACGTTCGACCTGCTGATCGAACACCCGGAGCGCAGCACGCTGTTCTCCACGCCCAACATGCCGGTGGGGTTTCAGGATCATTTCATCGGCCTGTATGCCAGCACCCTGGTGCGCGACGGAGGCACCTTGCAGATCGGCATCGGCTCGATGGGCGATGCGTTGACGGCCGCCTTGCTGGCGCGGCAGGCCAACAACGACATGTATCGCGCCTGCCTGGCCGAGCTGGACGGGATTTCCACCTGGCGACCGTTGATCGAGGCCGAAGGCGGGGTCATGCCCTTTGGCGCGGGGCTTTACGGCTGCAGCGAGATGCTGGTCAACGGCCTGCTGGTGTTGCTCGATGCCGGGATCATTCGGCGCAAGGTCTATCCCGACGTGAGCTTGCAGCTGCAGGCGGACGCGGGCCTGCTCGATGAGTCGGTCCATGACAACGGGGTTCTGATCCACGGCGGATTTTTCCTGGGACCACGCAGCTTCTATCAGCGTCTGAGCGAGTTCACGCCACAGCAACTGGCGCAGATCGACATGACCGCCATCAGCTACATCAATGAGCTGTACGGCAACGAGGCGCTCAAGCGCGCACAGCGCAAGGATGCCCGGTTCATCAACAGCTCGTTCACCGTCACCCTGCTGGGTGCGGCCGTGTCCGACCAGTTGGAGGATGGGCGGGTGGTCAGCGGCGTGGGCGGGCAGTACAACTTCGTCGCCCAGGCCCATGCGCTGGAAGGCGCGCGTTCGATCCTGATTCTGCGCAGTTGGCGTGAGTCCGGCGGCGAGGTCAGCTCCAATATCGTCTGGGAGTACGGGCACACGACCATTCCCCGGCATTTGCGCGACATCGTCGTTACCGAATATGGCATCGCCGATCTTCGCGGCAAGACCGATGCGGCAGTGATCGAAGCCTTGCTCAACGTCACCGACTCACGTTTTCAGCAGGGGCTGATCGACCAGGCGCAGAAGGCGGGCAAGTTGCCCAAGGGGTTCCGACTCGACCCGCTGTTCACCCGCAACACGCCCCAGCGGTTGAAGGAAATACGCGACCAGTTTGCGCCGTTGTTCGTGGAATACCCGCTGGGCACTGACTTCACCCCGGTGGAGCGGGATCTGCTGCGGGCGCTGAACTGGCTCAAGAGCAAGTTCAAGCTCACCGAGATTCTCGATCTGGGCAAGGCGGCGCTCGAGGCGCCGGAGCCCGAGGCGTTTCCTGAGCATCTGCGGCGCATGGAGCTGGATGATCCGCAGGGCCTGCGCGAGGACCTGTACCAGCGGCTGCTGCTGGCAGGGTTGCAGGCCACAATCCTGTAGGAGCGCGCTTGCCCGCGACGGCGGTGTGCCTGTGACAAATTTGTCGGATGACACGACGCCGTCGTCCGGATGCGGCCCAGTCCAAGCGCGCTCCTACAGGTGGTTGTGGTCGTTAGCCCAAGGTTTTGACGATCAACAGCACCGCCGCAACAAATCCGGTTACGGCAAACAACTGCTGCAGCCTGGGCCCAGCGAGAAACCGCGCCATCTGCCGTCCGGCGATCAACCCCACCACGGCCCCCGCCGCAAACGGCACGCCGACCGCCCAGTGCATCACGCCGCTGAAGCTGGCGCTGATGACGCTGCCGGTGGACACCAGGGCGATCACCGCCAGCGATGTGGCGACGATGCTTTTCATGTCCAGGTCGGTGTAGCGGGTCAGGGCCGGGATGATGACGAAGCCGCCCCCCACGCCCAGCAGCCCGGACAGCACGCCCGACACCACGCCGGTGATCGCCAGCGAGCGTGCGCAGGGCAGGGTCCAGCGCAGGCGGCCTTCCAGCGGGTTGAGCACGCAGGGCAGGAACGCCGCGCGCTCCGGTGGCTTGCCGTGGTGAAGCTCGTGGGCCGCCTTGCGATAGATACGCGCGCAGGCGTAGATCAGCACCCCGGCGAAGGCCAGTGCCAGCGGCGCGTTGGGGATCTGGTGCGCCAGCCACAGGCCCAGGGGCGTCAGGCACATGCCGATCAGGGCGATGAACAGCGCCGCCCGATAACGCACAATGCCCTGACGCAAGCCCAGCAACGCGCCGACCGCAGCGGCCAGGCCCACGGCCAGCAGCCCCACGGGTGCTGCCTCGACCATGCTCAGGTGCAATGCGAAAACCAGCAACGGCACCGCAAGAATCCCGCCGCCGGCGCCTGTCAGCGCCAATACCGCTCCAATGATTGTGCCGAGGCCGGCTCCGATCATTTCGTGTTCAGTCATGTTCAGTGGGGCTTATTCTGGTTGGGCTCATTGATTCAAACGTAGCAGTCCGGCTTGCCGGCGACAGCGATCTTGAGGGCGCCGACGCCGGCAAGCCGGACTGCTACGTGGCGGCGGAATTACAAGGCATTGATCGGAATCTTGAGGTAGCGAACGCCGTTGTCCTCGGGCTCGGGCATGTGGCCGCCGCGCATGTTGATCTGCACCGAGGGCAGGATCAGCACCGGCATTTCCAGCGTCGCGTCGCGCTTTTCGCGCATCTGCACGAAGGCGTCTTCATCGATGCCTTCGCGAATATGAATGTTGCTGGCGCGTTGTTCGGCGACGGTGGTCATGTACATCAGGTCGCGGCCGTTGGGCAGGTAGTCGTGGCACATGAACAGTCGGGTCTGCGGCGCCAGGCTGAGAATCCGCCCGATGGAGCGATACAGCGTGCGCGCATCGGCGCCGGGAAAATCGCAGCGGGCGGTGCCGTAGTCCGGCATGAACAGCGTATCGCCCACGAACGCGATGGCTTCATCGCCCAGATCGACCACGTAGGTCATGCAGGCCGGGGTGTGCCCTGGCGTGTGCATGGCGCGGGCTTGCAGCGAGCCGATCTGGAAGTGCGCGTCGTCTTCCAGCAGCCGGTCGAACTGGCTACCGTCCCGGGCGAATTCGCCCTTGGCGTTGAACAGGGTGCCAAAGACTTTCTGCACGCGGGTGATGTGGCTGCCGATGGCCACCGTGCCGCCCAGTTGTTCCTTGAGGTAGGCCGCCGCGGAGAGATGGTCGGCGTGAACGTGGGTTTCCAGAATCCATTCCACCGACACGCCGGTTTCACGGATTCGGGCGATCAGCCTGTCAGCCGATTCGGTGCGCGTGCGCCCGGACTTGTGGTCGTAGTCCAGCACGCTGTCGATCACCGCCGCCTTGAGTGTCGAACGGTCGGTCACCAGGTAGCTGATGGTCGAGGTCTGCGGGTCGAAGAAGGCTTCAACGCTCAGTTTTTCGCCGATGTTCATGCTTCTCTCCGTCTGTTGCTGCCTGCTGTAGGAGCGCGCTTGCCCGCGATTGCGGGGTGTCAGTCCATGAATTGGTCGTCTGACACACTGCGGTCGCGGGCAAGCGCGCTCCTACAATGGATTACTCCACGAATGTCACCTTACCGTCGGCCAGGGATTTCACCCGAGCCAGTGACTCTACACGATAGCCCTGGGCATCCAGTTCCGCGCGGCCGCCCTGGAACGACTTCTCGATCACGATCCCCAGGCCCGCGACGCTGGCGCCGGCCTGTTTGATGATCGAAATCAGCGCCTGGGACGCTTTGCCGTTGGCGAGGAAGTCATCGATGATCAGCACGCGGTCGCTGCTGGTCAGATGGCGCGTGGAAATGGCGATGGTGCTTTCGGTCTGCTTGGTGAACGAGTACACCGTCGCCGAGAACAGGTTTTCAGTCAGGGTCAGGGACTGGTGCTTGCGCGCGAAAATCACCGGGATGCCCAGTTTCAGGCCGGTCATCACCGCAGGCGCGATGCCCGAGGCCTCGATGGTGACGATCTTGGTGATGCCCGAATTGGCGAACAGCGTGGCGAATTCGTCGCCGATCTGCTGCATCAGGACCGGATCGATCTGATGGTTGAGAAACGCGTCGACCTTCAGTACCTGCTCGGAAAGTACGATGCCTTCCTCGCGAATTTTCTTGTGCAGTGCTTCCACGGCAGTTCCTCGGTGCGCAAAAGATGCGCGAAATGGTTGTTTATCTTTTCAGCATGGCGCGAATGTCCGCCAATGCCGTATTGCCGCGAACGGCTTTCACTTCGGTTGGTGTGTCGTCGTTGCCTTCCCAGGCCAGGTCGTCCGGTGGCAATTCGTCCAGGAAGCGGCTCGGCAGGCAGTCGATGATCTCGCCGTACTGCTTGCGCTTGGCGGCGAAGGTGAACGCCAGGGTCTGGCGGGCGCGGGTGATGCCCACGTAGGCCAGGCGGCGTTCTTCCTCGATGGTGTCGGCTTCGATGCTGGAGCGGTGCGGGAGGATTTCCTCCTCCATGCCCATGATGAACACGTAGGGGAATTCCAGGCCCTTGGATGCGTGCAGCGTCATCATCTGCACGCCCTCGGCGCCGTCTTCCTCTTCCTGCTGGCGTTCGAGCATGTCCCGCAAGACCAGCTTGCCGATGGCTTCCTCGATGGTCATGCCGCCTTCTTCGTCTTTCTCCAGCGTGTTCTTCAATGCCTCGATCAGGAACCACACGTTGCTCATGCGGTAATCGGCGGCCTTGTCGCTGGAGCTGTTCTGACGAATCCAGTTCTCGTAGTCGATGTCCATGACCATGCTGCGCAGGGCGGCGATCGGATCCTGAGTCGCGCACTGCTGACGCACGCCGTCCATCCAGTGCTTGAAGCGCTTGAGACGGTCGGTGAAGCGGCCGTCCAGATGCTCGCCCAGGCCGATTTCGTCGGTGGCGGCGTACATCGACACCTTGCGCTCGGTGGCGTAGTTGCCGAGTTTTTCCAGGGTGGTCGAGCCGATTTCCCTGCGCGGCACGTTGATCACCCGCAAGAAGGCGTTGTCGTCGTCCGGGTTCACCAGCAGGCGGAAATAGGCCATCAGGTCCTTCACTTCCTGGCGGCCGAAGAAGCTGTTGCCGCCCGACAGGCGATAGGGAATCTGGTGGTGCTGCAGTTTCAGCTCGATCAGCTTGGCCTGGTAGTTGCCGCGGTACAGGATCGCGAAGTCGCTGTAGGGGCGGTCAGTGCGCAGGTGCAGGCTCAGAATCTCGACCGCCACGCGTTCGGCTTCGGCGTCTTCGTTCTTGCAGCGGATCACGCGGATTTCATCGCCGTGACCCATCTCGCTCCACAGTTGCTTCTCGAACTCGTGGGGGTTGTTGGAGATCAGCACGTTGGCGCAGCGCAGGATGCGGCTGGTGGAGCGGTAGTTCTGCTCCAGCATCACCACTTTGAGCGACGGGTAGTCGTCCTTGAGCAGCATCAGGTTTTCCGGCCGCGCGCCGCGCCAGGCATAGATTGACTGGTCGTCGTCGCCCACCACCGTGAACTGGCAGCGCGTGCCGATGAGCATCTTCACCAGCAGGTACTGGCTGGCGTTGGTGTCCTGGTATTCGTCCACCAGCAGGTAGCGGACCTTGTGCTGCCATTTTTCGAGGATGTCGGCGTGTTCCTGGAACAGCTTCACCGGCAGCAGGATCAGGTCGTTGAAGTCCACCGCGTTGTACGCCTTGAGCGTGCGCTGGTAGTGGGTGTAGACGATGGCGGCGGTCTGCTCCTTGGGGTTGCGCGAGTTGGCCAGGGCTTCTGCAGGCAGGATCAGGTCGTTTTTCCAGGAATCGATCATGTTCTTGATCTCGTCGACGCCGTCGTCGCCCGAGTATTCCTTCTGCATGATGTCGGTCATCAGCGCCTTGACGTCAGTTTCGTCGAAAATCGAGAAACCGGGCTTGTAACCGAGGCGAGCGTGTTCCTTGCGGATGATGTTCAGCCCCAGGTTGTGGAACGTCGAAACGGTCAGGCCGCGCCCTTCGCCTGCGCGCAGCAGGGTGCCGACCCGTTCCTTCATTTCCCGCGCCGCCTTGTTGGTGAAGGTCATGGCGACGATGTACTGGGCACGGATGCCGCAGTTCTGGATCAGGTGGGCAATCTTGCGCGTGATCACGCTGGTCTTGCCGGAGCCAGCACCGGCGAGCACCAAAAGAGGGCCGCCGACGTAGTTCACGGCTTCCTGTTGCCGGGGATTGAGTCGGGACATGGGGAATTGAGGAGGTCGCTGTAAAAATGGGCGAGCATTTTAACAGGGTCCGTGGATTGTGCAGCGACCGTCTGACACTGTGATGCGCCGCGCTATCAATATTTCGCCGATTTGTTACATTTGCGCATCACGCGGGGATTCACGCGTTCGGCGACCCTCATCCGAATGGGCGCCGATGTCTTTGGATTGTGTGGGGATCTAGCTTGTCTACGCCTGTCGAACCCTTGCGTTTGCTGCTGCTGGCGGACACGCCGCATTGGTCAGCGTTGTTACGCGAGTGCCTGGTGCCCCTTGGGGACGCCGTTTTTCTCGACAGTGCTTCGAGCTGGGAAGCTATTGGCAGCTGGATAGACCCCTCTCATACCTACATTCTTTTGACGACACCCGATTTGCAGCCTTTCGCGGGGCAGTGCAACTGGCCCACGGTGCTGCTGCTGGACGCCGAGCCCGAGCATGATCCGGTGGGCGTCAGCGACTGGCTGGTGCGCGATTCCCTGAGTACTCACAGTTTGCGCCGCTGTCTGCGTCATGTTCGCGAGCGCGGGCTGCTGGAAAACACCCTACAGCGTCTGGCGGAACAAGACCCGTTAACGGGTATCGCCAATCGGCAGGGTTTTCAGACGCTTCTTACAGCTCGATTGGCAGAGTTCGACGGTCGAGGTCTGGCGCTGGGGCATCTGGACCTGGATAACTTCCGCCGCGCCAACGATGCACTGGGCCATCAGGCAGGCGACCGGCTGATTCTGCAGGTCGTCTCGCGCTTGAAAAGCCAGCTTGAGGCCTGCGATCAACTGGCGCGCCTTGGCAGCGACGAATTTGCCCTGCTGATCGACACCCGACGCGCCCCGGAGCGTGCCGAGTGGATGGCCGAGCGCATTACCGAGGCACTGTCGGAGCCGTACTGGATCGACGGTGAGAGCCTGCTGATCGGTTGCAGCCTGGGCATTGCCCATGCCCGAGCCGACGCCGGTGCCGACCCGTTGATGTGGCACGCGCACATCGCGATGCAGCAGGCCAAGGGTGTGCAAGGCTGCACCTTTCATGTCTTCAACGAGCGCATCAACCGCAACGCCCGCAGCCTGGCTGACCTGGAAAGCGAGCTGCGCCGCGCGTTGCGTCGCGATGAGCTGGAACTGCATTACCAGCCGCGCCTGTGCCTGAATTCGGGGCGGATCCTGGGGCTCGAAGCGCTGGTGCGCTGGCGCCATGCCGAGCGCGGCCTGTTGCCACCCAGCGAGTTCGTGCCGCTGGCCGAACAGAGCGGGCTGATCGTGCCGCTGGGTTACTGGGTGATCTCCCGGGCCCTGCGCGACATGCAGACCCTGCGTGAAAAAGGCCTGCCGCCGCTGCACATGGCGATCAACCTGTCATTCCGCCAGTTCCAGGACAATCAGTTGCTGGCTACCCTGGGCCGCCTGATCGCCGACCGTGGCGTGGACGCCCAATGGCTGGAATTCGAGCTGACCGAAACCGCCGTGATGCGCCGCAGCGACCTGGTCAAACAGACCATGGACGCTCTGGGACGCCTGGGCGTGCGCTTCTCGCTGGACGATTTCGGCACTGGCTTCTCTTCATTCGTGCACCTGAACAGCCTGCCCATCACCCTGCTCAAGATCGATCGCAGTTTTGTCGGGGAAATGGAACAGCGCGAGGAGAACCGCAAGCTGGTTCACGCCATGATCAACCTGGCGCACAACCTGAGCCTGGAAGTGGTGGCCGAGGGCGTCGAAACGCCGGAGCAACTGGCGTTGCTGCGCAGCTTCAATTGCGATCAGGCCCAGGGCTACCTGATCAGCCACCCGCTGGCGCTGCCGGAGTTGCTGGATTATCTGATGTTCGATCAGGCCAAAGGGCGGTTGATACAGGGAATGTAAGGGGTTAACTCCCCGTAGCAGCACGGCTTGCCGGCGGGGGCGGTGTGTCAGTCGATGCATGTATTACAGAGACACCGCTCCCGCCGGCAAGCCGTGCTGCTACGGGAGGGTGTTTGCAGGTTGTTAGCCCGTTTAGCCCATCACCACCACACCCGTCGCCTCCTTGCGCAGCAACCGGGTGGTCTTGCGTTCGAACGCCCAGGTCAGTGCCACCGCCGAGCACAGCAGCCCCACCGCCAGCCCCCACCACACGCCTTCGGCACCCTGATGCGCGAGGAAGCCCAGGCTCCAGGCCAGTGGCGCGCCCACGGCCCAGTAACTGGCAAGGCCGATCAGGAACGTGGTCTTGGCATCCTTGAACCCACGAATCGCGCCCATGGCGATGGTTTGCGTGCCATCGAGGATCTCGAACCAGGCGGCAATCGCCAACAGCTTGACCGCCAGTTCCACCACACCCTGGTATTTCGGATCGTTCAGGTCCACGAACAACCCGATGACCAGATGCGGCGCGACCCAGAACAGAATCCCGAAAGTCAGCATCAGCAGACCGCCAAAGGCGATGCCCATGCGCCCGGCGGTGCGCGCCAGCAGCAGGTTTCCCGCGCCGTAATGCAGGCCGATGCGCATGGTGACCGCGTAGGAAATGCCCACGGGAATCATGAACGCCATCGACACCGACTGCAGGGCAATCTGGTGTGCAGCCATTTGCGTGCTGCCCATGGCGCCCATGCAGAAGGCGGCGAAGGTGAACAGCCCGACTTCCACCGCATAGGTGCCGCCAATCGGCAGGCCCAGGCGCCACAGCTCCTTGAGGTCGGGGCGCGACAGCTTCATCAGGTTCTTGTGGATTGGGTAGGCCGCGTACGCCTTGTGATAACGGATATACAGCGCAAGGCTCAGCGCCATGCCGTTGGTGACGATGGCGGTCACCAGCCCGATGCCCATCAGCCCCCAGTGCGGCAGGCCGAACAGGCCGTGGATGAAGGCGTAGTTGAGGGCGAAGTTGAGCACCACGCCCACCAGGCTGATCACCATCACCGGCGTGGCACGCCCCAGCGCACTGGTGAAGCCACGCAGGGCCATGAAACTCAGCAGACCGGGCAGGGCGAGCGGCAGGGTGATCAGGAATTGGCTGGCCATGTGCACGTTGGCCTCGTCCTGGCCGAAGTTGAGCAGGATCGGCTCGAGGTTCCACAGGATCAGCGCGGCCACCAGCGCCATGCCCCACGCCAGCCACAGCCCGGCCTGGGTCAGGCGGGTGGCGCCGGCGTCGTCGTTGGCGCCGCGCCGAATGGCCACCAGCGTACCCACGGCGGCCATCACGCCTACGCAAAAAAACGACACAAAGTTGTAGCTGGCCGCACCCAGGCCGCCGCCCGCGAGAGATTCGGGGCCGAGCTTGCCCATCATGACGGTGTCGGTGAAGACCATCAGCATGTGCGCCATCTGGGATGCAATCAGCGGCCCGGCCAGGCGCAGGATGATCCACAGTTCTTTGAAAGCGTGCTGATGCATGGGCGTGTCGCTCAGGAAAGAGGAGGCATTGATGAGCAGCTCATTGTCGCGATTCGGATCCAGATGCACAAAGGGATAAATCCGATCATTGGCATGAGTAAAACTCATCCTGATGTTTTTGCAGTACAGTGGTCGGTATCGACGATGCTCAAGTAGGAAAGCGCCTCATGACTCGTAGTCTCCCGCCCTTGTATGCGCTGCGTGCATTTGAAGCCGCTGCTCGACACAGCTCGTTCACCCGCGCAGCCGAAGAGCTTTCGGTGACCCAGAGTGCGGTGAGCCGACATATCCACACCCTGGAAGAGCATTTCGCCTGCAAGTTGTTTCGCCGCAACGGTCGCAACCTGCAGCTGACCGAAGCGGCCCGGGAGCTGTTGCCCGGCGTTCGCGAGGGTTTCTCGGCGCTGGAGCGGGCGTGCAGTGCGTTGATGGCAGAAGAGGGCATCCTGCGCATGAAAGCGCCGTCGACCCTGACCATGCGCTGGCTGCTGGCGCGCCTCAGCCGCTTTCGTCATTTGCAGGTCGGCAACGAGGTGCAACTGACCAGCGCGTGGATGGACATCGACGCCGTGGACTTCACCCAGGAGCCGTTCGACTGCGCCGTGTTGCTCAGTCGCGGACACTTTCCGGCGGACTGGGAGGCGACCTACCTGTTCCCGGAATTGCTGATTCCGGTGGGCTCGCCGAGCCTGCTCGATGATGCGCCCTGGGACGCCGAGCGGCTGGCCAGCGCCGAGCTTCTGCACCCAACGCCCGACCGCCGTGACTGGCGAAACTGGCTGGAACGCATGGGGTTGTCGGATCAGATATCGCTGCGTGGCGGGCAGGTGTTCGACACTCTGGAACTGGGCATGATCGCCGCCGCCCGGGGCTACGGGGTGTCGATGGGGGATCTGCTGATGGTGGCCGAGGATGTGAGCCAGCGGCGGCTGAGCCTGCCGTGGCGGACTGCGGTGGTCAGTGGTGAAAACTATTACCTGGTCTGGCCCAAGACCCGCCCCGGCGGAGAGCGCCTGCGCAGGCTGAGCGATTTCCTGCAGGCCGAGGTGCAGGCGATGGAATTGCCGGAAGTCACCATTTTAGAGTGATTGAGATAAACCCGGTCACGTAGCAGCACGGCTTGCCGGCGGGGGCGATCTCAACCATCGCGGGCAAGAGCGGTCAGCTCGGACCGTAGCAGTCCGGCTTGCCGGCGTCGGCGATCTTGATGACGCCATCGCGGGCAAGCGCGCTCCTACAGGATTGAGGTCAGCCACCCGCGCGAAACATCCGGAAATGTAGCCTCCTGTCCTAAGACCCGGTGTAGGACTCAAGTATTCTGTCTGTCAGCCGAATGTGTAATTGCAGAACGTTAGTTCCACATTGTGTCATCGATCCCATCTATTAAATCAGTCCGAATGCGTTTGCTGAGATCAGGACGATCCAGTCGTTCGGCAAGGAGTCTCCATGCCTGCGCCCCGCGCCCGAATTGCCTCACAGCTCGGCATTGCCCTGGCCATCGTCCTGGCCGTTGTCATCAGTGGCAGCACCCTGTTCGCCCTGCGTTCACTGGACTCGGCGAACCTGGCCATCCGCGAAGAACACATGGGTAGCGAAGCGCGCCTGCTCGCCGACCAGCTCACCACCTTTCACAGCACCTTGCGTGACAGCACTCAGCGCCTGAGCGGGTTGTTCGAGAAGCGCTTTAGCAACCTGAGCGTGCAGGCCGATCAGCAGATCGCCGTGGCGGGCGTGCAGACGCCGGCGCTGCTGCTCAATGGCAATGCGCTGAACAATGATTTCGCAGAAGTCGATGACTTCAAGAAGATGACCGCCGGCGTCGCGACGGTTTTCGTGCGCAGTGGCGATGACTTCATTCGCATCAGCACCTCCCTGAGCAAACAGGACGGCTCTCGCGCCATCGGTACGGTGCTCGATCACAAGCACCCGGCCTATGAAAAGCTGCTGGCCGGGCAAGGGTACGTGGGGCGCGCGCTGCTGTTCGACCGCCTGTACATGACCCAGTATTCCCCGGTGCGCGACAGCAGCGGCAAGGTGATTGCTGTACTGTTCGTAGGCTTTGACTACACCGACGCGCAGAAGGCGCAGTTCGACAACCTCAAGAGCTTCCGCATCGGCTCGACCGGCTCGCTGGCCTTGCTGGACGAGCAGAACAAATGGCTGGTGCCGCCGGCAGGCGTGAAGGATCTGGATCAGGCGAGCAATACCTTGTCCGAGCTGGTCAAGACCCCGGGCAAAGGCCGTTTCTGGCAGGACGCGGGCAACGACTTCTACACCATCGCCGAACCCTTCAAGGGCGGGCCGTGGTCGATTCTGGCGGTCATGCCCAAGGACGAAATCAGTGCCGTGACCTGGAGTGTCGGCACACAACTGGGCATCGGCAGCCTGTTGGCGATGCTGATTGCCGTGGGGGCCGCGATCTGGCTGCTGCGCAGCAAGCTGCAACCGCTGTCGGATCTGGTCCGGCAGGCCGAGGCCCTGGGCGCCGGTGATCTGTCTGCGCGCCTGAACGTCGCCCGCGATGACGAAATCGGCCAGCTGGCAGGCAGCTTCAACAAGATGGGGCAAGCGCTGGAAACCATGGTTTCGCACATCCGCACCGCAGCCCAGGAAGTCAGCGGCCGGGCCCATGCGCTGTCCGGCATGTCCGGTGGTGCGTACGAAGGCATGGAGCAGCAGTCTGGCGAGATCACCAGCATGGCCGGTGCCGTCGAAGAGTTCAGCGCGACCGCCCTGACCATTGCCGACAACATGGGCAACACCGAGCGTCTGGCCCAGGGCAATGCCCAGCAGACACGCATCGGTCGCGCGTCGATGGAAGAAGCCTCGGCTTCGCTGGAACAGATTGCAGGTTCGTTGGGCAGCACGGCGGCGGTCATCGACACCCTGGGCCAGCGTTCCCAGGAAATCGGCGGCATTGTCAGCGTGATTACCTCGATTGCCGAACAGACCAACCTGCTGGCCCTCAACGCCGCCATCGAAGCGGCGCGGGCGGGTGAGCAGGGTCGTGGTTTTGCGGTGGTGGCCGACGAAGTCCGCAACCTGGCTTCGCGCACCCGTCAGGCCACCGACGAAATCTCCGGGATGATCGCCAGCATCCAGCAGGAAACCGGCAACGCCATCAGTACCATGGAGCAGGGCAATGCGCTGATGCAGGAAGGTCTGTCGCGCAACGCCAAGGTCGCTGCAGCCCTTGCCCAGATCGACGAACAAAGCCGCTCGGCGGGCGAGCAGTTCGCCTCCATCACCACCGCGACTCAAGAGCAGAGCAACACCGCGACGCTACTCAGTGCCAACCTGCAAAGCATTGCACTGGCCAACAGCGAACAGCGTGAAGTGGTGTCGAACCTTGCGGTGACCGCGCAAGAGTTGAACTCGCTGGCGGCGGATCTGCGCAAGGAAGTGGATCGGTTTCGCTAACGCGCCGATCAAGATCCCGTAGCAGCCCGGCTTGCCGGCGGGGGCGGTGTGTCAGTTAAACAATATTTGCCTGACACACCGCCCCGCCGGCAAGCCGTGCTGCTACGGCCTGCGGCCAGAATCAAAAGCCTGAAGCGCTCATCCCGACGACGGTCGATACTGCAACGCCTCGGCAATATGGCTGCGGGATATCGCCTCCATCCGCTCCAGATCCGCCAGCGTGCGCGCCACTTTCAACAGGCGGTGCGCAGCACGCAGAGAGAGATTCAGGCGCTCGCAGGCGGTTTCAAGCCAGGCCTCGTCCTCTGCCTGCAATGCACAGTGCTTACGCAACCCAGGCAAATCGAGAAAGGCGTTGGCGCATCCCTGGCGTCTGTGCTGGCGCTCGCGAGCCTCGGACACCAGAAGCGCGGCCTTGGCGCTGGTTTCTCCGGCCTGAGGCGGGGCGTTAAGCGAGGTGACCTCGCGCGCTACAGTCAGGTGCAGGTCGATGCGGTCCAGCAAGGGGCCGGAGAGTTTGTTGCGATAGCGCTGGATCTGATCGGTGGAGCAGCGGCAGCGCCCCGTGGGTTCACCGTGATAACCGCAAGGGCAGGGGTTCATCGCGGCCACCAGTTGAAAGCGCGCAGGAAACCGCACCCGATCACGGGCGCGGGAAATCACGATATGGCCCGACTCCAAAGGCTCCCGCAATACCTCCAGCACGCGTCGTTCGAACTCGGGAAGCTCATCGAGAAACAGCACCCCATGATGCGCCAGGGTTATTTCGCCAGGCTGCGGACGGCTGCCACCGCCCACCAGGGCGGGGCCTGAAGCCGAGTGGTGAGGCTGCCGGAAGGGCCGCTGTGGCCAACTGGTCAGCGGCGCATGGCTGGCGACCGACTGGATGGCCGCGACCTCCAGCGCCTCGCGCTCGTCCAGCGGCGGCAGCAAGCCGGGGAGGCGGCTGGCGAGCAAGGTCTTGCCGGTGCCTGGCGGGCCGCTGAACAACAGGTTGTGGGCCCCGGCTGCGGCCACCAGCAGCGCACGTTTGGCGGCGGTCTGGCCCTGTACTTCGCTGAGGTCGGGATACGGCAGGCTTTGCAGGATCAGCCCGTTGGACTTGAACGGCGCAATCGGGGTGTGGCCGTTCAGATGCGATACAAGCTCCAGCAGATGACTGACCGCGATCACTTTCAGGCCCGAAGCCAGGCACGCTTCCTCGGCATTGACCGCCGGGACGATCAGCGTATGCCCCGCGTCCCGTGCTGCCAAGGCCGCAGGGAGCACGCCCTGAACCGGCCGGATCGCCCCGGACAGCGCCAGTTCGCCCAGACACTCCACGCCATCGAGCGCCAGCATCGGAATCTGCGTGCTGGCCGCCAGCAGCCCGAGCGCAATCGCTAGATCAAAGCGCCCGCCGTCCTTGGGTAAATCCGCAGGGGCCAGATTCAAGGTGATGCGCCGGGCCGGAAACTCCAGGCGACAATTGAGGATCGCACTGCGCACCCGGTCCTTGCTTTCCTTCACCGCACCTTCCGGCAGCCCGACCAGCGTCAGGCTGGGCAAACCGTTCGCCAGATGGGTTTCGACAGTGACAGCAGGCGCTTCGACGCCAACCTGAGCGCGGCTGAGAACAATGGCCAGAGACATGATCGATCCTTGAACGGCACCGCTTCCTGCGGCGTGCTCAAGGATAGTCATGAGGGTGGTGAATGGCTCGGGTGCAAGTGGTGCGGCATGTGTCTGCGCACAATGCCTCGCGGGAAAGCAGCCCTATGTGCGGGCAATGGTGCGGCGAAAAGGGGCATTCCTGTCGCTGGGGGATTATTCCTTCACCTGCCCCGCCACCTGCGCCTCAAGCTCCGCCATCTTCGCCTCCAACGCCTCCAGCCGTGCACGGGTACGGGCCAGGACGACCATCTGGCTGTCGAATTCCTCGCGGCTGACCAGGTCCAGTTTGCTGAAGCCGCTCTGCATCAGTGCCTTGAACTGGGTTTCGAACTCGTTGCGTGGCAACGGGGTTTCGCCGTTGAACATCCGCGAGGCGTGGCCGCTCAGGGCATCTAGGAAAGCTTTGGGCGCGAGCATGGTCATTTTCCGGAATCAGTGGGTGGCCAGTGTAACACGCAGCGCCTGTGGGACTTCGCCGGCGGCGCACTGCACGGTTTTCGCGCATCGGCCCGTGCATGGACGCACTGTTGTTGTGCGGATGAAATCGATGATGGCGATGTGGATATCACAGGATCGGGACCGAGGCCCGGCAAATCGTGGTTTGTGACGATGTGGCAAGGTTTCTGCTTAGTGGCATATGACCCATGCACTGATGCAGTCGCTGTGACGAATGCAGTGCGGCAAGCGGAGCAGGGAAGTGTTTCGTCAGAAGCGGTTTTCTGGAGAGGGTCGGGTCTGTTTGAGGCCTTCGACGCGTTACAAAGCCAGACACTGCGCTTAGACTTGAGACGGGTTTGTTTTCCTGGGGCAAGTCCACCAATTCGGGAGAGAGTTTCATGAAGCTAGTCACTGCCATCATCAAGCCGTTCAAGTTGGACGACGTCCGCGAGTCGCTGTCCGAAATCGGCGTGCAGGGCATCACCGTTACTGAAGTCAAAGGCTTCGGACGTCAGAAAGGCCACACCGAGCTGTATCGCGGTGCGGAATATGTTGTCGACTTCCTTCCCAAGGTGAAGATCGATGTTGCGATCGACGACAAGGATCTGGACCGCGTTATCGAAGCGATAACCAAGGCGGCCAACACCGGCAAGATCGGTGACGGGAAGATCTTCGTAGTCAATCTGGAACAGGCGATTCGCATCCGTACCGGCGAAACCGATACCGACGCAATCTAAGCCGCCAAACCCAACGCCCCAGGAGAAAACAATATGACTCTGCGTAAATTCGCAGGGCTAGGAGCCCTGTTGTCCCTCGTAACCCCTGGCTTGGCCATGGCGGCAGACGAAGTGGCAGCCCCTGTACTCAATTCCGGCGATACCGCCTGGATGCTGACCTCCACCGCGCTGGTGCTGTTCATGACCATTCCGGGTCTGGCGCTGTTCTACGGTGGCATGGTTCGCTCCAAAAACGTTCTTTCGGTGATGATGCAGTGCTTTGCAATCACCGGCCTGATCAGCATCCTGTGGATGGTCTACGGCTATAGCCTGGCGTTCGATACCACCGGTATGGAAGCCAACGTGCTGAACTTCAACTCCTTCGTCGGCGGTCTGTCGAAGGCGTTCCTGGCGGGCATCACCCCGTCGAGCATCACCGGCGCTGCCGCTCTGTTCCCTGAAGCGGTGTTCGTCACCTTCCAGATGACTTTCGCCATCATCACCCCGGCCCTGATCGTCGGCGCCTTCGCAGAACGCATGAAGTTCTCCGCGATGCTGATCTTCATGGCGATCTGGTTCACCCTGGTTTACGCACCGATCGCACACATGGTCTGGAGCGGCGTGGGCGGCCTGATGTGGGACTGGGGCGTGCTCGACTTCGCGGGCGGCACCGTTGTTCACATCAACGCCGGTGTGGCGGGTCTGGTAGCGTGCCTGGTACTGGGCAAGCGCAAAGGCTTCCCCACCACCCCGATGGCTCCGCACAACCTGGGCTACACCCTGGTCGGCGCGGCAATGCTGTGGGTAGGCTGGTTCGGCTTCAACGCCGGTTCCGCCGCTGCGGCCAACGGCACTGCGGGCATGGCGATGCTGGTCACCCAGATCGCAACCGCCGCCGCTGCGCTGGGCTGGATGTTCGCCGAGTGGCTGACCCACGGTAAGCCAAGCGCACTGGGTATCGCTTCGGGCGTGGTTGCCGGCCTGGTCGCCATCACTCCGGCTGCCGGTACCGTGGGCCCGATGGGCGCCCTGGTCATCGGTCTGGCCGCTGGCGTGGTCTGCTTCTTCTGCGCCACCAGCCTGAAACGCAAACTGGGCTACGACGACTCCCTGGATGCCTTCGGCGTGCACGGCATCGGCGGTATCCTGGGTGCGATCCTGACTGGCGTCTTCGCTGCACCTTCGCTGGGCGGCTTCGGCACTGTCACTGACATCGCCGCACAAGTCTGGATCCAGTGCAAAGGCGTGGGCTTCACGATCATCTACACCGCGATCGTTACCTTCATCATCCTCAAGGTGCTGGACGTGGTCATGGGCCTGCGTGTCACCGAGGAAGAAGAAGCGGTCGGCCTGGACCTTGCGCAACACAACGAGCGTGGCTACAACTTGTAATCATCGCTTTTGAAAAAAATGCCCGGTTTGCCGGGCATTTTTTTGTCTGGCGTTTGTCGATAGGCATGACCGGGCGCAGAAGGCGCAAGCGCTGGGCGCAATCGGCTTGAACAGGTCGCTACAGAGCCTTGCGCGGGGCTGCGGCGGCAGGATGCAGCCAAGGGTTTCTGGCTTACAGAAAACGTCACTCATTACGCGCTTTGTTTTTTTTTTCAGCGCGTTAGAATGCGCGCCGAAGGGCGGAGAACTGTATGTGGCAACAGACCAGGATCACGCTACGGGCAAGGCCTCGGGGATTTCATCTGGTAACGGAGGAAATCGTCTCACAGCTGCCCTGGCTGCGTGATTGCCGAGTCGGGCTGTTGCATTTGTGGCTGCAGCATACCTCGGCCTCGTTGACCATCAACGAGAATGCCGACCCGGCAGTGCGGCGCGACTTCGAGCGTTTCTTCAACCGGCTGGTCCCACAAGGACTCGAGGGTTATGAACATGACGACGAGGGTCCTGACGACCTGCCCGCGCACTTCAAGGCCAGTTTGCTAGGCTGCCAGTTGACCCTCCCGGTATCGGATGGACGGTTGGCGCTGGGGACATGGCAAGGTGTTTATTTAGGCGAGCATCGCGATCACGGCGGTGCCCGCAAAGTCCTCGCCACCCTTCAGGGTGAGGGGCACGACCGCTGATAATCGGCGGTAGTTGAATTTTTTCTGGCGGTCTTAGAAATTAAGCGCAGCTGGGCTATAACTAATCTGCTTTCGCAAGTCATGAGGTAGAACATGAGCGACGACGACATCGATAACGAAAGTCTTGACGACGATCTGGAAGGTGAGGACGAGGGTGAGGAGCTTGCAGCTGCTCCCGAAGACGATGGCGCGGAAATTGATGACAGTTCCGATGCCCCGGTAACCCCAACCAAAGGCAAGGCCAAGGCTGCGGTCTCGGTTGATGAACTGCCTAGCGTCGAGGCCAAGAACAAGGAGCGTGATGCTCTGGCTCGCGCGATGGAAGAGTTCCTCGCCCGTGGCGGCAAAGTGCAGGAAGTGGAGGCCAACGTGGTCGCCGATCCGCCCAAGAAGCCTGACAACAAGTACGGTAGCCGCCCTATCTGAGGGTGTCTGATGCCTGCTGGAAAAGCCCGCTGTCGCTGCGGGCTTTTTTTTGGGTGGGGTTTGGCATTCAGGTTTTCGGCTTTGAATCGTTACATTGATGCCCTTCGGGCCTATCGCGGGCAAGCGCGCTCCTACATTTGTTGCAACGTGCCGCATCTGATGGGCCGAGTTGGTAGCTTTGGTGCCAGGCATATGATCTTTACGGTCTGCCTCGAAGGCTATCCACTCGGTCCATCAGGCCATGGTACGTTGCAAAAAATGTAGGGGCGCGCTTGCCCGCGAATGCGCCCGAAGGGCATCAACGTAGCGATATCAAGCCAACCCCTAACCCCAACGCGACAACACCTCAGGTAGCTGCGTAAGGCTCTCGATTTCTGCATCGGGTCTTCTGTCGGCTTCCCACACCTTTCCCCCCGGGTTGTACCAGATCGCGCGCAGGCCGGCCTGTTGGGCGCCGGCGATGTCGTCGCCGGGGTGGTCGCCGATGTGCACGGCCTCGAAGGCCTGGGCCTTGCCGCGTTTGAGGGCCTCGAGGAACGGCGCGGGGTCGGGTTTGCCGATGCCTATGTCTTCGGCGCACAAGGCAAAGGCAAAGAAGTCTGCAAGCCCCAGGCGGCGCACGTCCGCGTTGCCGTTGGTGACCACGCCCAGGGTGTAGGAGCGGGTCAGGATCTCAAGGGTCGGCACTACTTCAGGGAAGATATCCAGCTGATGCCGTCCGTGCAGGAACACTTCGAAACTCTGATCCGCCAGGTCCTGCGCCTCGGCCTGTGGATAACCGGCATCCTCCAGCGCATGAAACAACACCCGACGGCGCAGTGCACTGATTCGGTGCTTCAAGCTCGGGTCGGCTTCGACCAGCCGCGAGCGGATTTCCCACAGATGCTCCACCGGCACAGGCCCGAGCTTGGGCGCGTGCTCGGCCAGCCAATCGCGGAGCATGGCCTCTGCGCTGACAATCACCGGTGCGGTGTCCCACAGGGTGTCGTCCAGGTCGAAGGTGATCAGCTTAATGCTCATGGTCAGAAGAATCCTTGCGTTTGGCCCTGGGGTGGGCGCTGTCATACACCGTTGCCAGGTGTTGAAAATCCAGATGGGTGTAGATCTGCGTAGTGGTGATGTCGGCGTGGCCGAGCAGTTCCTGTACGGCGCGCAGGTCCTGGGACGATTCCAGCAAGTGGCTGGCGAAAGAGTGCCGCAGCATGTGCGGGTGCAGGTTCTGCCCCAGTTCGCGCTCGCCGGCGGCCTTGACCCGCAGCTGAATCGAGCGCGGGCCCAGGCGTCGGCCCTGCTGGCTGACGAATACCGCGTCGTCCTGCGGGTTGGCCAGTGCGCGTTGTTTGAGCCACTGTTCCAGCGCCTCCCGAGCCTTTTTACCCACGGGCAGGACGCGCATCTTGCTGCCCTTGCCGAGCACCTGAACCAGGCCGTCGGCCAGATCCAGATTCTCGCAGTTCAGCCCCGTCAGCTCGGACAGCCGCAGGCCTGAAGAATAGAACAGCTCGAGGATGGCCTGATCGCGGCGGGCGATGAAATCATCCTCGACACCGCCTTCAAGCAGTTGCAGGGCGCGGTCGGTGTCCAGCGTGCGGGGCAGTCGCCGCTCGCCCTTGGGCGGCGCGAGGCCATTGGCCGGATCGTGATCGCACAGGCCCTCACGGTTGAGGTAGTGATAGAAGCCGCGCACCGCCGACAGCAGCCTCGCGATGCTGCGTGATGACTGGCCTTGTGAATGCAGGCGTGCCACCAGGCCGCGCATGGCCTGGGCGTCCAGTGCCTGCCAGCTGGTGATCTGCTGTTTTTCGCAGTAGCCCAGCACCGTGCTCAGGTCGCGGCGGTAGGCCTGCAGCGTGTGGCCCGACACTTGGCGCTCACTGCGCAGGTGCGTGCAGTAAGCGTCCAGTTGCCGTTCCATGACTAGCGGACCGAACGCAGGGCGTTGGTGAAGCGCGGCAACAGGCGGCTCAGCACGTCGGCGATGTAGCTCAGGAACAGGGTACCGACCGAACTCTTGTAGTGCTGCGGATCGCGGCTGCCGATGGCGAGCACGCCGTGCAGGCCCTGGTGGCTCAGGGAAACGATGGCGGTCGAGCCCACTTCCTTGCTCTGGTCGGCGCCGAACAGGAATTCCAGTTCGTGCTCACGCAGGGCGCCGCAAACGGTCTTGCCGCCCGACATCAGCCCGCCAATGGCCTTCTGCGCTTCGGCTGCGCTGACCCAGCGGCCAACGGTCATGGGGTTGTCGCTGAACAGGATCAGGCTGACGAAAGGCACCTGAAAGTCCTGGCGCAGGCTGTCTTCCACGGCGATGACGATTTCTTCGAGGCTGGTGGCGTCCATCAGCGCGAGAATCAGGCGACGGGTCTTTTCGAACAGGCGGTCGTTGTCCCGGGCCACGTCCATCAGTTGCGACAGGCGATGGCGCATCTCGATGTTGCGCTCGCGCAGCAGCTTGAGCTGGCGCTCCACCAGCGAGACGCTGTCGCCGCGCTGGTGGGGGATGCGCATGCTGGTCAGCAGCTCATCGTGTTCGGCGAAAAAGTCCGGGTGTTGTGCAAGCCATTTCGCGACAGCCTCGGCTTCAAGGGCGGGCGCTGCGTCATCGGCAGGCGATTCGCTGGGCAGGTCGGTTGAAGTCTGAGGCTGGTCGGTCATTGCATGCTCTCACTCATAGACGTACTTGGCCTTCATAGACCCTGACGGCGGGGCCGGTCATCAGCACGGGCTGGCCAGGGCCGCCCCACTCGATGGACAGGCGTCCGCCAGGCAGATCGATCAGCAGCGGCGAATCCATCCAGCCCTGGCTGATGGCCGCAACCGCTGCCGCACATGCGCCGGTACCGCAGGCCTGGGTTTCCCCGGCGCCACGCTCCCAGACACGCAATTGTGCGCGCTGACGATCCACGACGTGCAGGAAACCGACGTTCACCCGCGCCGGAAAGCGGGGGTGGTTCTCGATTTTCGGGCCCAGGCTGTGAACCGGTGCGTTATTGATGTCGAAAACCCGCAGCACCGCATGGGGATTGCCCATGGACACGGCAGCCAGCTCGACGCTTTCACCTTCGACATCCAGCGTGTAGCTGGTGGCCTGTTGCGGCGCATCGAACGGAATGTCGGCAGGCACCAGGCGCGGCGCGCCCATGTCGACGCTGATCTGGCCATCGTTGCGGATGTCCAGCTCGATGATGCCGCCCTTGGTTTCCACGCGAATCTGTTTCTTGGCCGTCAGGCGCTTGTCCAGCACGAAGCGCGCAAAGCAGCGCGCTCCGTTGCCGCACTGCTCGACTTCAGAGCCGTCGGAATTGAAGATCCGGTAGCGGAAATCCACGTCCGGATTGCTCGGCGCTTCAACCAGCAGCAGCTGATCGAAACCGATACCGGTGTGTCGATCGCCCCATTGCTTGGCGTGCTTGGGCAGGATGTGCGCGTGCTGGCTCACGAGGTCCAGCACCATGAAGTCGTTGCCCAGGCCATGCATCTTGGTAAAACGCAGCAGCATGGGCTTACTCCGGCAGCAGGCTTTCGCCGGCAAACAGCTCAGTCACGGTTTCACGACGACGCACTTCGAACGCCTGATCGCCATCCACCAGAACCTCGGCGGCACGCCCGCGGGTGTTGTAGTTGGAGCTCATGACGAAACCGTAGGCGCCGGCAGAGTGCACAGCCAGCAGATCGCCTTCGGCCAGTGCCAGTTCGCGCTCCTTGGCCAGGAAGTCGCCGGTTTCGCAGATCGGGCCAACGATGTCGTAGGTGCGGGTCGCGCCGTCGCGTGGCTTGACCGCCGTGACATTCATCCAGGCCTGGTACAGCGCCGGACGAATCAGGTCGTTCATGGCCGCATCGACGATGGCGAAATCCTTGTGTTCGGTGTGCTTGAGGTACTCGACCTGGGTCACCAGTACGCCTGCGTTGGCGACGATAAAACGACCCGGCTCGAACATCAGCGCCAGGTCGCGACCGGCCAGGCGCTCACGCACGGCCTTGATGTAGTCGCCGGCCAGCGGCGGCTCTTCGTCGCGGTAGCGCACGCCCAGGCCGCCACCCAGATCCAGGTGACGCAGCTGGATGCCGCAGTCGCTCAGACGGTCGACCAGGTCCAGCAGGCGATCCAGCGCATCGACGAAAGGCGACAGGGTGGTCAGTTGCGAACCGATGTGGCAATCGACGCCGATCACTTCCAGGTTCGGCAACTGGGCCGCGCGGATGTACACGTCTTCGGCCTGCTCGATGCCGATGCCGAACTTGTTTTCTTTGAGGCCCGTGGAAATGTACGGGTGGGTGCCCGCGTCAACGTCGGGGTTCACACGCAGCGAAACCGGGGCGCGCACGCCCATTTCGGCGGCCACGACCTGCAGGCGCTCCAGTTCGTCGGTGGATTCGACGTTGAAGCAATGCACGCCCACTTCAAGGGCGCGGCGCATGTCGTCACGGGTCTTGCCGACGCCGGAGAACACGATCTTGTCGCCCTGGCCGCCTGCGGCCAGCACGCGCTCCAGTTCGCCACGGGAAACGATGTCGAAACCGGCACCCAGGCGCGCCAGCACATTGAGCACGCCCAGGTTGGAGTTGGCCTTGACCGCGAAGCACACCAGGTGCGGCATGCCGCTCAGGGCATCGGCGTAGGCGCGGTATTGCGCCTCGATGTGAGCGCGAGAATAGACGTAGGTCGGCGTGCCGAACCGCTCGGCGATGGCAGACAATGCCACGCCTTCCGCGAACAGCTCACCGTCGCGGTAGTTGAAGGCTTCCATGGCTGATCCCTAGTAGGTCGAATGCTTGTGCGAGTGCGATTTGGTCTGGGCGCCAGGTGCATCGGACTGTTCGTCGTCTGGCAGATACAGTGGACCTTTCTGACCGCAGGCAGAGACCAGGCACGCGACAGCAAGCAGCGCGGCCAGTGAGGAAATCAGGCGCTTCATGGCGAAATCCTTTGGATAAGCATTAATTGCGCCCGAGTATACCCACCACCCGACAGATTGCCTATGCGCCAGGGTTCCCGTCCGGCGGGGCTTTGACGCAACCGCCGGTGTGCCTGCCGATGAACGTGCGTTTTTTGGCGCGGCAAGTCGCCGAAGGGCGGGTATGCTTTGCAATTGGCTGTAAGCGACCGTATCTTGCGTCGCTGCGCCATCAGTAGACACTTTCGAGGTTCCTGCAATGAGTTTGACCGAAGCCCGTTTTCACGACCTGGTCGATGCGACCCAAGAAAAGCTCGAAGATATTTTCGACGAGAGCGACCTGGACCTGGACCTTGAGAGTTCGGCCGGCGTGCTGACCGTGAAATTCGAGAACGGCACTCAATTCATCTTCAGCCGCCAGGAACCGCTGCGTCAGCTTTGGCTGGCCGCTGTCGCAGGCGGTTTTCACTTCGACTACGACGCCGAGGAAAAGCGTTGGGTCTGCGACAAGACCGAAGAGCTGCTGGGCGAGATGCTCGGCCGCCTGGCGCTGAAGCAGGCCGGCGTGGAAATCGACTTCGAAGCCATCGACGGCAACTGATCGTGACCACCAGCACCGCCCCCGTCCGTCCGCCCAAGCCGCTGTTCAGCAACGTCAGCCCGGCGGTGCCTTCGCCGTGCATCAGCGTGTGCCGGCTCGATGAGCAGAAAGTGTGTACCGGATGCCTGCGCCACGTCGAAGACATCCGCGAATGGCGCGCAGCAACCGACGAGCGCCGGCGCGAGATCGTGCGCCAGGCCGAGCAACGTCGGGCACAGTGATGATCTGATGGATGTATTGGCACCTGTGGGAGTGAGCTTGCTCACGAAGAGGCCGGTGCATCCATCGCATCTTCATGGTTAGAAATGACGCCTTCGTGAGCAAGCTCACTCCCACAGGGTCTCGGCGTTCGCTGATATCTTGATCGTTTCAGTTCAAGCCTCATCCATCGCATCATTCAGCGACTTCTCAAGCTCGGCCTTGTAGCGCAGGAACAGGATCGTCTGGCCGCGGGTTTCCGTCAGCACGCCGGATAGATCAAGGTCCGTGATGTAGCAACGATAGCGCTGTGGCTCGCTGCGCCGGTCAAGGATCTGCCGGGCCACGATGCTGAACAGTTGCTCGCCGAATTCCAGCTCCGAAAACTCCATGCCATCGCAGTACAGCGTGACGTTGACCTCACCCGGCGCGGCTTCCTCGACGATGGCCTGCACGTCGTAGAACGGTTTGTCGGTCCGGGTCACGGGCGCCAGCCGCTGCTCGATACGCCGCGCGCGGGCGCTCCCGTCCGGGGTGATGCGGTAGTACAGGGTTTCCAGCGCCTGCGGATCCATCGGGTTGTCCAGCGGCAGCAACGCCCCGCGGCGGTACATCAGCGATTGCAGGAAGCGCTGGATTGGCATCAGCAGGCTGGGCTCGTCGTGCCAGGGCAGGCGCTGGTGCCACAGCGCATTGTGCTCATCGAGTACGTACAGATCGGCCCAGGGCTCGCTGATGCGGTAGAACACCTGGATACATTCTGGCTGGCCGTGAGGAATGATCAGCGACAGATCGCTGTCATCCAACGCCTGCGGGTCCAGATGGATCGGGCTGTAATCGGGCAATTCCTCGCCCAGATAGTCGTACAGCGCCGGCAAGTTATCGAGCGGCACGTGAGTGACCTGGCCCGGCGTCATCTCCAGCACGTGATACTTCTGCTCGATCTGGATCAGGTAACGATGATTCAGCCGCCTGGCCAAGAGCAACTGCGCGGTATTGACCAGCTCCTCGACCCGCTGGGCGATGGCCGGGGCGCGGTTGTGGCAGAAACAGCGCACACGAATCACCGGTCTGGGCTGCGAATCGGGCAGGTGATTGAGCAGTTCGGTCAGGCAGTCGAGCAGTGCGTACGGGCCATCGAAGCGGCTGACCAGCACCTCGTTCCAGCTGTTGAGGGTGATCTGGTCGAAGGTCAGCACCAGGTTTTCCCGCACGCCTGCGTAACTGAGCGAGTCCGTGCGCTCGGTAGTCATCAGGATGTTCAGGTCCTTGTGGTGCTTGAGCGGATCGACGCCCACGTTCACCAGCAACAGGATTTCCGTCGGCACGCTGGGGCGCAACAGCGCTTCTTCACTCACCACGCCCAGTGGCATCGGCAGGCTCTGTTGCAAGGCGCCTTGCAGGTTGAACAGCTCGAATTCGGTCAGGTCACTGGTGCCGGGGTGCAGCGCCAGGCGGGTGCTGCTGTCGATCACATTGTTGCGATGACACCAGGCGAGCAGCTCCAGCAATTCGCGGCTGCGCTTGATCGGCGCGAAATGTTCCCACTCCTGGATGCCGAGATTGCCGTTGTAGAGGCCCCACTGGTACTTGCCGGGCTCAAGCTTGTTGGGCGACTGCACCAGCGTCAGGGTGTCCTCGGCCAGGTCCGGGGCGATGCCGGGATTGACGAACTCGACCTTGCCCGCCTTGCGCTCGAAGGCTGCGTAAAGCCTGCGTCCGAGCACGCTCAGGTCGCGTTTGTTGATCGAGCTGATGACGTTCTGGTTTCGGGCGAACTGGGTCAGGAAGCGGTAGCTGTAATTCAGCTCGCTGACCAGCGCCCGGCGCTCGCTGGCGACCTGGCGCACCTTCCACTGGCTGCGGCTGTCGAGCAGCGCCAGTTGGCGTTCGTCCCACTTCCATTCCCTGGCCAGCTTGTCGAGCAACTGGCGCTGCCAACTGGTGGTGCGCAGGCGCGGCAGGCCGGTGAGTTTCTTGTTCACTTTCAGGTACAGGCTGCGCCGCACCAGCTCCAGCCGCTCGGTTTCGCCGCGGCCCAGCAGGTACTCCTCGATCCGGCGGTAGACCATCATGTACGGGTCCAGCTCGTCGAGGTCGGTGCGGTTGGCGAACACCTGTTGCTTGAGGCGCATGCTCAGGCACTGCACGTTCGGATGTTCGCTGGCGTAGACCTCGGTCAGCAGCAACTTGAGCACTGACTTGTAGGGCGATTCGATCCCCTTGAACAGTTGCCACAACCCTGCGCCGATGAATTCTCCGGGCGGGATGTGGGACATGTTACCCAGGTCGATGGCCTCATCGGCCCGAATGAAGCGCTTGGACAGCAGCGTATGGGTGTATTCGGCGTAGCGGGATTCTTCGTAGACGGGCACCAGCCACCACATTGGCGTGCGCCCGGCCAGCCAGATGGCAGTGCGGTAGAACTCGTCCAACAGCAGGTAGTGCTGGGTGGTCCCGCAGTCTTCGCCGCTCAGTTGTGCGTCGCGCTCGCCCAGCACGAAGCGCTGCGGGTCGATCAGGAAAAAATGCACCTCGGCGCCCATGGTCGCTGCCCAGGCTTCCAGCGCCTGGCATTTCTTGCGCAGCTCCTGCACCTGCTCGGGGGGGAGCAGGGTGTCGTGGCAGATCCAAACGTCCATGTCGCTGTGATCGGCCTGGGCGAGTGTGCCCAGGCTGCCCATCAGGAAGATGCCGTGGATCGGTTGCGGCGCACTGCCGCGCCTTGGTCTGTAGGAAAACGAGCGGGTCAGGCGCTGGGCTTCGGCAAGGGCCTGGGCATCGGGTTCGTAATTTGAAACCCCCGCAGGCGTGGCGCCGGACACATAGCCGGGCAGCAGCGGGTGATTGACGTGAAAGAACAGCGGCAGCAGCGCCAGAACCGATTGCTGACGTGTGGACAGACCTTCATTGGCACGCGCGATCCGCCCTTCATTGAGGGTCAGGAAGCGGTTGCGTAACTGGCTGAGAACCTTGCGGTCGATGCCCTCATCCAGGTCGGGGCGGATTTCGAAACTACGCGTCATCGCGACTCAAGGCCGGCGAGCGGCACTGCTGGGGTGGCGAACTGGACGGCAGGAAGAAGGTACAGGGGCGAGCAACGGTCGTTGACGCGACTGTTAGTGTTTTTTCTGGCGTCAGAATTCTATCGGCGCAGCATCTTATAAATGAAGGGTTCGCGAAACCTTTATTTCACACATCCTGAGCAAAGGTTTCGCGAGCGGGCGACCTCAGGCCGCTTCCTGGGCGGCAGACAGGATAATGAGCAGCGATTGCGCGTGTTCGGCGGCGTCCAGCCCGAGGCTTGTGAGATAACCACCGTCGACCTGAGTGGTCAGGCCTTTGTCAAAGAGTCGTTGGGCGGCAGCGATGGCTGCAGGGGCGGCCACGTGATGGACCTTCAAGCCCTCCTGGGTATTGCGCAGATTGAACAGAGACAGGATTTCCAGTTCGGCAACCAATTCAGGGGTGAACGACATAGAGGCTCCAGACTTTTTCTAATGGATGACGCGGCGAGTGCATCGCAGACGTGACAACCCCGTTTTCGAAGCGGCAGCGGGGCATCTGGAGTGTAGTAAGCGTCTGGGGGTTTTGCAGAAAGTATCTGGCCGGTCGTCAGGTGACGTTTTGGCGCGGGGCATTGTCTTGCTCTCGTAGCAGCACGGCTTGCCGGCGGGAGCGGTGTGTCAGCCAAACATTGTTCAACTGACACACCGCCCCCGCCGGCAAGCCGCGCTGCTACGGGATTTTCGTCGTTTACTCGTCGTCTTCGAGCTTCACGCCCGGTGGCAGCTCTGGCAGGGCGCGCAGGGCTTTTTCGTACCACTCGTTGTCGAACGGGCGATCGGCTTCGAGCATGTCGTCGATTTCGAACGCCAGTACGTGGGCCATCATTTCCAGGATGTCGTCACGCTCGTAACCCACCAGCGTCAGCTTGTTGAACGTGGCCTTGGCAGCAGGCGGGTTGTCGCTCTCGATCTGGTTTTCGATCGCCTGGATCAGGGTCGATCCAGCGAATTCTTCTTCATCGTTGTCGATCTGGTCGCTCATGGCGAACTCCTCGGAAAGGTACTGCGTGTAGGAGCGCGCTTGCCCGCGACTGCGGTGTGCCTGTGACAAAGTTGTCGACTGATACACCGCTATCGCGGGCAAGCGCGCTCCTACGGGTTAGCGGGTGGCGAGCAATTGCTTGCCACGCACCACGGCCGCCTTGACCTGAGCCGGGGCGGTGCCGCCGATATGGTCGCGGGCGTTGACCGAGCCATCCAGGGTCAGCACGGCGAACACGTCCTGCTCGATCTGGTCGCTGAACTGGCGCAGCTCGTCCAGTGTCATTTCGGCCAGGTCCTTGCCGGTTTGCACGCCGTATTTCACGGCATGGCCGACGATCTCGTGGCAGTCACGGAATGGCAGGCCACGGCGAACCAGGTAGTCGGCCAGGTCAGTCGCCGTCGAGAAACCGCGCAGGGCTGCTTCACGCATGATTTCGTGCTTGGGCTTGATCGCAGGAATCATGTCGGCGAAGGCGCGCAGCGAATCACGCAGGGTGTCGGCGGCGTCGAACAGTGGCTCCTTGTCTTCCTGGTTGTCCTTGTTGTAGGCCAGCGGCTGGCCCTTCATAAGGGTCAGCAGGCCCATCAGCGCGCCGAACACACGGCCGCTCTTGCCACGCACCAGCTCAGGCACGTCGGGGTTCTTCTTTTGCGGCATGATCGAGCTGCCGGTGCAGAAGCGGTCAGGTAGATCGATGAACTGGAACTGCGCGCTGGTCCACAGCACCAGCTCTTCGGAGAAGCGCGACAGGTGCATCATGGCTACGCTTGCGGCTGCGCAGAATTCGATGGCGAAGTCGCGATCCGAAACGCTGTCCAGCGAGTTGCCGCCTACGGCTTCGAAACCCAGCAACTGGCAGGTCAGTTCGCGATCGATCGGGTAGGTGGTGCCGGCCAGCGCCGCGCTGCCCAGTGGCATGCGGTTGGTGCGCTTGCGGCAATCGACCAGGCGCTCGTGGTCGCGGCTGAGCATTTCGAACCAGGCCAGCATGTGGTGGCCGAAGGTCACAGGCTGTGCGGTCTGCAGGTGAGTGAAGCCCGGCATGATGGTTTCGGCTTCACGCTCGGCCAGGCCCAGCAGGCCTTCTTGCAGGCGAGTGATTTCAGCCAGGATCAGGTCGATCTCGTCACGCAGCCACAGGCGGATGTCGGTGGCGACCTGGTCGTTGCGGCTGCGGCCGGTGTGCAGTTTCTTGCCGGTGATACCGATGCGGTCAGTCAGACGCGCTTCGATGTTCATGTGCACGTCTTCCAGGTCCACGCGCCAGTCGAACGTACCGGCTTCGATCTCGCCTTGAATGGTCTTCAGGCCGTCGATGATGGTGTCGCGTTCGGCATCGGTCAGTACCCCGACCTTGGCCAGCATCGTGGCGTGGGCGATCGAGCCCATGATGTCGTGGCGGTAGAGGCGCTGGTCGAAAGTGACGGAGGCGGTGAAGCGTGCGACGAAGGCGTCGACGGGTTCACTGAAGCGGCCGCCCCAGGACTGGTTGGTCTTGTCGGTGCTCATGGATTCGCTCGCTGCTGTGCTGGTTACTGTGCTGATTGAGAATTCGCGTCGCCGTTTTCAAAAGGCGCGGGCGATGATAACAGCATTGCTGTTTTTTATGCCGGGCGGCTTGCCCGCAGGGGCGCGAGGGCAGAGACTGAACCCATGCAAATCGAGCGCAACAATCCGGGCCAGAGCGCTGCGGCCGGAACCGAGTTCTTCCTTCCGGAACTGTGCCTGCCCGGGGCGCTGCTGGTTCTGGTCGTGCTGGCCGAACTGCTGGTGCTGGTCCTGGTGCTGGTCGAACCCATGCATCCGGGCTTCGATTGGGTGCGCCTGGCTTTGATTTCGCTGTTCGTGCAGTGGATCGTGCTGCTGTCGGCGGCGTTGCTGTGCGGCTTGCGGCCCTGGCTCGCGCGTTTGAAGCCTGGCATCGCCGGGGCCCTGGGTTGCCTGCTGGTGGTGGCCGTGACATTGGCGTGCACCGGGGTGACTGACTATTGTCAGATCGAGGGCGCCAGTGCCGCAGACGGGGACATCGAGCGCTATCTTCGTTATTCGTTGATTGCACTCATCATGTCTGCGCTGATGTTGCGCTACTTTTATCTGCAGAGTCAGTGGCGCAAACAGCAACAGGCGGAGCTGCGGGCCAGGATCGAGTCATTGCAGGCGCGGATCCGGCCTCACTTTCTGTTCAACACGCTCAACAGCATCGCAAGCCTGGTCACCAGTGACCCGCCCAAGGCCGAGCAGGCGGTGCTGGATCTGTCGGACCTGTTTCGCGCCAGCCTGGGAAAGCCCGGCAGCCTGACCACGTGGCGAGATGAGCTGGAGTTGGCCAAACGATATCTATCGATTGAGCAATATCGACTTGGCGAGCGTCTACAGTTGGACTGGGACGTCAGTGCAATTCCCGACGATGTGCCGATTCCCCAGCTAACCTTGCAGCCATTACTTGAGAACGCATTGATCTACGGTATCGCGCCCCGCGTCGAAGGCGGGGTGGTCAGGGTCGAGGCGAACTACGAACGGGGAGTATTCATATTGCGTGTCAGTAATCCCTATGAAGAAGCCAGCCTGAGGCAGGCTTCGAGCGGCACTCAGCAGGCCTTGGCAAATATCGGCGCCCGAATCACGGCACTTTTTGGCCCTCTCGCGAGTCTGAGCGTGGAACGCCGTGACGGTCGTCACTTCACCTGTCTACGCTATCCTTGTGCGAGACTCACGCAGGAAGCCAGAGCAATATGAATGTCCTGATCGTTGATGACGAACCCCTAGCCCGCGATCGCCTGAGCCGTCTGGTTGGCGACCTGGAGGGCTATCGGGTCCTTGAACCCAGTGCCACCAATGGCGAAGAAGCCCTGACGCTGATCGACAGCCTCAAGCCCGACGTGGTGTTGCTCGACATCCGCATGCCGGGCCTGGATGGACTCCAGGTCGCAGCCAAACTGTGCGAACGCGACACCCCTCCGGCAGTGGTCTTTTGTACCGCCCATGATGAGTTTGCCCTGGAGGCTTTCCAGGTCAGCGCCGTGGGATATCTGGTCAAGCCGGTGCGCCCTGAAAACCTGCTCGAAGCCCTGAAAAAGGCCGAGCGCCCCAACCGCGTGCAACTGGCCGCCATGACCCGTCCCGCTGCCGAAAGCGGCAACGGCCCGCGCAGCCACATCAGTGCCCGAACCCGCAAGGGCATCGAGCTGATCCCGCTGGATCACGTGATCTATTTCATCGCTGACCACAAGTACGTGACCCTGCGCCACGAAGACGGCGAGGTGTTGCTCGATGAGCCGCTCAAGGCGCTGGAAGACGAGTTCGGTGATCGCTTCGTGCGCATCCACCGTAACGCGCTGGTGGCCCGCGACCGTATAGAGCGCTTGCAGCGAACGCCCCTGGGGCATTTTCAGCTGTTCCTCAAGGGGCTCAATGGCGATGCGCTGATCGTCAGCCGCCGGCATGTGGCGGGCGTACGAAAGATGATGCAGCAGCTTTGAGCCATCGCCGTTCTCTGTAGGAGCGCGCTTGCCCGCGACTGCGGTATATCTGTGCATACAGGGTTGCCTGAAACAATGCGGTCGCGGGCAAGCGCGCTCCTACATGGGATCCGGCCGGCAGGGCGAGCGACACGCCGTCGCATGGCCTGCGTGCACCGATTGAGTTCATGATGCGTGCGGATACAAGACAGTCATTCGGCCCGTCTGGGCCGAGCTGTTATCATCGGCGCATTCACTCAGTACGGATTGATCCATGTCCCTTCGCGAAATCCGCATCGCCACCCGCAAAAGCGCGCTGGCCCTCTGGCAGGCCGAGTACGTCAAGGCTCGCCTGGAACAGGCCCACCCAGGCCTGACCGTGTCCCTGGTTCCGATGGTCAGCCGTGGCGACAAGCTGCTGGACTCCCCGTTGTCGAAAATCGGCGGCAAGGGCCTGTTCGTCAAGGAGCTGGAAACCGCCCTGCTGGAAAACGAAGCGGACATCGCCGTGCACTCCATGAAAGACGTGCCGATGGATTTCCCCCAGGGGCTGGGCCTGTTCTGCATCTGTGAGCGAGAAGATCCGCGCGATGCGTTCGTGTCCAACTCCTTCGCAAGCCTCGATGACCTGCCTGCGGGCAGCATCGTCGGTACGTCCAGCCTGCGTCGTCAGGCCCAGTTGCTGGCGCGCCGTCCCGACCTGAAAATCCATTTCCTGCGCGGCAACGTCAACACGCGTCTGGCCAAGCTCGATGCCGGTGAATACGACGCGATCATCCTCGCCGCCGCCGGCCTGATTCGCCTTGGCTTCGAAGACCGCATCACCTCGGCGATCAGCGTCGAGGACAGCCTGCCCGCCGGTGGCCAGGGTGCCGTGGGCATCGAGTGCCGCACTGCCGACACCGAGCTTCATGCCTTGCTGGCGCCACTGCACCACATCGACACCGCCGTGCGCGTCACCGCAGAACGTGCGCTGAACAAGCACCTCAATGGCGGCTGCCAGGTCCCGATTGCCTGCTACGCCGTGCTGGAAAACAACCATCTGTGGCTGCGTGGCCTGGTGGGCGACCCTGCCGGCAGCCTGTTGCTTCACGCCGAAGCGCGAGCACCGCTGGCAGATGCGCAAGGCTTGGGCGTACAGGTGGCCGAAGCGCTGCTGGAGCAGGGCGCTGCGCAGATCCTCAAGGCGGTGTACGGCGAGGCGGGCGAGGAGTGAAGGGCTGGCGCCTGCTGCTGACGCGTCCGGCCGAGGAGTCCCAGGCACTGGCCCTGACCCTGGCCGAAGAAGGCATTTTCAGCAGCAGCCTGCCGCTTCTGGACATCCAGCCGTTGCCGGTTTCGGAAGAAAATCGCTCGATCATCTACAACCTCGCCGCGTACTGCGCGGTGATCGTGGTCAGCAAGCCTGCGGCCCGGCTGGGGCTGGAACTGGTCGATGAAGTCTGGCCGCAACCGCCGATGCAGGACTGGTTTGCAGTGGGTGCCGCCACCGCGCAGATTCTCGATGACTACGGCCTGCGGGTGTTCTACCCCGAGCAGGGCGATGACAGCGAAGCGCTGGTCGCTCTGCCGCAACTGCAAGCCGCCATTTCTGGCTACGATCCCAAAGTGCTGATCATGCGCGGCGAAGACGGCCGCGAATGGCTGGCCGAGCAGCTGCGTGAGCAGGGAGTTGCTGTCGATTATCTGCCGCTGTACCGTCGCTCGTTGCCGCAGTACCCGGCGTTCGTCCTGCAACAACGAGTCGAGGCGGAACGCCTGAACGGGCTGGTGGTCAGCAGTGGACAGGGTTTTGAACATCTGCGTCAGCTTGCGGGCGATGCCTGGCCGCAAGTGGCGCGGTTGCCTTTATTCGTACCGAGCCCCAGGGTCGCAGAACTTGCCCGTGAAGCCGGGGCTCAGAGCGTAGTGGACTGTCGTGGCGCGAGTGCCGCGGCCTTGCTGGCAGCGTTGCGGGAACAACCCGAACCTGCCTCTCAGGCGTAATGATCGACGAGTCGTACGACGCGATTGCGCCCAAATGCACAGGATGGATACGTGAGCGAAACAGTCTTGCCCAAAGATGACGTTGAACCGGTAATGGCCAAACCTGAGCCGTTGCAAGGTCCAGCGCAAAAAGAACCTTCCCATCGTCGCTCCGCTACGGGGCTGGCTGTACTGGCGTTACTGCTGGGCGCGGCAGGCGTTGCCGTCGGTGGCTGGAGTGTCTGGCAGCTTCGAGCGATCCAGGCCGGCCACCAGCAGCAGTCCGGGCAGTTGCAGGACATTACTGCCCAGACCCAAAGCCTCAAGCAGAGCGAAGAGCAACTGGCCGCGCGCCTGGCGCAACTGCCGCCTGCCGCGGAGCTGGAAGACCGCCGCCGTCTGGTCACCCAGCTTCAGGGCGACCAGCAGCGCCTGAGTCAGCGTCTGGAAACCGTGCTCGGCGCCAGCCGCAAGGACTGGCGCCTGGCCGAAGCCGAGCACTTGCTGCGCCTGGCCAGCCTGCGGTTGTCTGCGTTGCAGGACATCAACAGCGCTCAGGCGCTGGTGCAGGGCGCCGATGAAATCCTGCGCGAGCAGGACGATCCGGGTGCCTACGCTGCCCGCGAGCAATTGGCCAAGAGCCTGGCGGCGCTGCGCAGCGTCGATCAACCGGACCGCACCGGGCTGTTTCTGCAACTGGCCGCGCTGCGTGAGCAGGCGGTGCAACTCAATGCGCTGGCGCCTGAGTACAAGGACAAGGGCCAGTCGCTGCTCGGCCTTACCGATGGCAGCGAAGACAGCTATTGGGCCAAGTGGTGGGACAAGATTTCCCAGTACATCCGCATCGATTTCAACGCCGATAAAAACATCCGTCCGTTGCTGGCAGGCGAAAGCCTGACCCAGGTTCGCCTGGCCCTGAGCCTGGCGCTGGAGCAGGCTCAGTGGGCCGCCCTCAACGGTGAGGCGCCGGTCTACAGCAAGGCCGTGGCCGAAGCGCGCAGCGTACTGGACGCGAACTTCAATCAGGACAACCCGCAGAGCAAAGTGCTGGGCGAGCGCCTGGATGAACTGGCCAAACAGCCCGTCTCCGTCATGACCCCGGACCTGACCCAGAGCCTGGGCGCCGTGCAGGCGTATCTTGAGCAGCGCCACAAACCAGTGGGCGGCGCGCTGGAGCAGCCGGCTGACGGAGCGCAGTCCGGGAGCAAGCCATGAAGCGCGCCTATGTGATCGTCTTCGTACTGATCGTGGTGGCGGCGCTGGTGGGGCTGGCCATCTCCCGCCATGCGGGTTACGTGCTCATCGCCTACGACAGTTTCCGCTACGAATCCAGCCTGTGGGCGGCGCTGGGCTTGCTGGTGGCAATCGGTTTACTGATCTGGATCGTGCGCGGCTTGGTGACGTTGCTGACCACCTCGGGCGGGGTGGTCAATCCGTGGTCCCGACGTAACCGCAGCCGTCGCGTACAGAACGCTATCGAGCAGGGGCAGATGGACCTGGCCGAAGGTCGCTGGGCCAGCGCGCAGAAGCACCTGAGCCGCGCCGCCGAAGCCGAGCCGCAGCCTTTGCAGTTCTACCTGGGCGCAGCGCGTGCAGCCAATGAACAGGGTCGTTACGAGGACAGCGACAACCTGCTGGAGCGCGCCCTGGAGCGTCAGCCGCACGCCGAGCTGGCCATTGCCCTGAACCACGCCCAGTTGCAACTCGACCGTGGTGACAGCGATGGTGCGCTCTCGACCCTGCAAGCGATGCAGGAGCGTCATCCGCACAACCCGCAGGTGCTGCGCCAATTGCAGCGTCTGTATCGCCAGCGCGGCGAGTGGTCCGAGCTGATTCGCCTGATGCCTGAACTGCGCAAGGACAAGGTCCTGCCTGCCCAGGAACTGGCGGAACTGGAAAAGCGTGCCTGGGGCGAGAACCTTTCGCTGGCTGCGTACCGCCCGACTGGAAACGAATCCGAGGCCGCTGGCCTGCCAGCGCTGGAACAGGCCTGGCAGCAACTGACCTCGGCCCAGCGCCAGGAGCCTGCGCTCATTCTGGCGTACGCCGAACAGTTGCGTCGCCACGGCGCCGATGCCCAGGCCGAAGAGGTGCTGCGCACCGCCATGAAACGCGACTACAACAGCCATCTGGCGCGGTTGTACGGCCTGGTTCGAGGCAACGATCCGGCCCGGCAACTGCAAACCGCCGAGGGCTGGCTCAAGGGCCATTCCGACGATCCGGGTCTGCTGCTGACCCTGGGCCGTCTGTGCCTGCAAGGCAGCCTGTGGGGCAAGGCGCGGGACTATCTGGAGGCGAGCCTCAGGCTGCAGCGCAACCCTGAAGCCTGTGCCGAGCTTGCCCGGCTTCTTGGGCAACTGGGTGAAACCGACCGCAGCAACCAGCTGTTTCAAGAAGGGCTTGGCCTGCTGGATGAGCGTTTATTGGCGCGTCCGCTGCCTGCTCTCGCCCGCGCCTGACCTTTGCTTCGCTGTCACCGCAAAAGGCCCGTGTTCGGGCCTTTTTGCTGTCTTCGCGGCGCTTGGTGTAGGACGTTTCCCTAATTGCTATAAGCCTTGCCATGAATGAGCAGAGTGGCAGTTCAAATTCCTATCGTTGGAATCCGGAAATCCCTACGCAATGAAGGAAATATCCTCCTCTGGCCGCCTTGAAAGCGGGTCCGCCTTTCCTCTACCGTAGCCGCCTTCGTCTTTTGTTACGGATTTTCCATGCATCTGGCCCGCACGCGCTCTCTGTTTTTCCTGGCGTTCCTCGCCTGCGCATCGGTCGTGGGAGCTGCTTTCTATCTTGAGCGCGTCGCGTTAGGCGCACCTTGCCCGCTGTGTTTCCTGCAGCGTGGTCTGTTGCTGATCTGCTCGGGTCTGTGCCTGATTGCGGTATTGCACAAGCCCGGCATGAATGGTTGGCGCGTCTACTCCGGGGCTCTGTTCGTCTTTGCGCTGGCAGGCGCCGCGGTCGCGGCGCGGCAAGTGTGGTTGCAAGACCTGCCGGTGGACGTCCCCGCTTCCTGTGCCGAAAACCTGCAATACCTGCTCGACTCCCAGCCTTTCTGGAAGGTCGTCTACCTGATTCTCGTCGGTGGCGCGGGGTGCTCGGAAATCACCTGGTCGCTTCTGGGGATCAGTGCGCCGGAGTGGAGCCTGCTGGTTTTTTCGGGGCTTGGTCTGTTTGCGCTGTACTACCTGGTAATCGAATTTCGCCCGTTCAGATCAATGGATGTGGGGTCGGCGGATTAAACGCTTGTATGAACTTTATCGGCGACGTACCTTGAAGGCCTGGTCGAGCGGGCATAATCTGGGCCGCACGCGTCATCGGATTTAGGCTGCTGTCGACGTTTTTCAGAGCCGGTTTTCATAAGCATCAGGCCGGATCGCCAAGCGATTTCAGGCAGCGTGCCCCTGAAGGGAAGAGAGAACATCATGCTGGAAAGTTGTCAGAATGCTCAGGAACGCTGGGGCGGAGTTCACAAGCTGATCGATCGCTGGTTGCTGGAGCGCGCCGAGCTTATCAAGGCTTACGATGTTCTGGGTGCAGAGCCCCATGCCTTGTCGGAAACCACCAAGCAGCTGCAGGAATTCTGCGGCACCCTGGTCGATTATGTCTCGGCCGGTCATTTCGAAATCTACGAGCAACTGACGGGCGAGGCCAAGGCGTTCAACGATAAGCGCGGTCTTGAACTCGCCGACACGATCTATCCCCGCATCGACGTCATCACCGAAAAGCTTCTGGCCTTCAACGATCTGTGTGATGAAGGCAAATGCGTCGCGGAAAAATTCAAGGAGCTGGGTGGCCTGCTCCATGAGCGGTTCGAGCTCGAGGATTGCCTGATCGAAGTGCTGCACACGGCTCACAGCGAGTCGGCTACAGCCCAGGCCTGAGTCGGTCTGATGTAAAAAAGGGTGCCTTCGAGCACCCTTTTTTGTTGCTTGGTTTTACTGTTACTGGGAGACCCCGAGCAGCTCGATTTCGAACACCAGCGGAGTGAACGGATCGATCAGGTCGCCTGCGCCTTCGGCCCCGTAGGCTTGCGCGGATGGAATCACCAGGCGCCATTTGGCACCGACCGGCATGTCGGCCAGCGCCGTGGTCCAGCCGGCAATCACGCTGTCCAGGCGGAACCACTGAGGCTGCGGGTTCTGGTCGAAGATCGTGCCGTCAGGCAGGCGTCCGACGTACTTCACCTGCACGCGACCGTTGATGTCGGGCTTGGGGCCTGAACCGGGTGTCAGCTCGGTCATCAGGATGCCGTCGGCAAGCTGGCGCACACCCGGCTTGGCTCTCTCGCTGTCCATGAACCGGCGCTCTTCCTTGAGTGCAGCTTCGGTCTGCGGCTCGGACTGGCCGGAATTTTCAGCTTGCGTGAGCGCTGCGTCGTGGTCGCTGAGGATCTGCTCCATGCGTTCCTGTTTTATCGCCAGCGGCTTGTTCTGATACGCCTGTTGCAGGCCTTCGATCAGCGCCGGCAACTGCAGGTCCGGCGCCTCCTGGCGCAGGCGTTCACCCAGGCTCGCGCCCAGGCTGTACGCCAGGTCATGGGCATTGTCGGAGGGTGGGGCATCGGTCGCGTGAGCAAGGGGTACCAAGAGGAACAACGACATAAACAGGTAGCGCGACATGAATGCTCTCCGGCCTGGGGAGTGGCGATTATGCCAGCGCCGGGGTCCGAATGTGATGCTGTTGTGAAGGGATTTTGGCGAACGTGCAACAGACCTTAATTTGTAGTGTCAAGATGCCCTAGCGGCGTAGCGGGCAGAGGTCTAGTATGAGCCGCATTCAAATCAGTCAGGAGGAAAGTCATGTCGGCCAACAAGAAGCCAGTAAACACTCCGTTGCATTTGCTCCAACAACTCTCGAGCAGCTTGCTCGAACATCTCGAAAATGCCTGTTCCACAGCTTTGGCTGACGCCGAGAAGTTGCTCGCCAAGCTTGAAAAACAACGCGGCAAGGCGCAGGAAAAACTGCACAAGTCGCGCACCAAACTGCAAGACGCCGCCACTGCCGGCAAAGCCAAGGCGCAGGCCAAGGCCAAGGCCGGCGTCGATGAACTTGAAGCGTTGCTCGATGCGCTGAAAGATCGCCAGACCGAAACCCGCACCTACATCCAGAACCTCAAGCGCGACGCTCAGGAAAGCCTGAAGCTGGCGCAGGGTGTTGGCCGTGTGAAGGAAGCCGTGGGCAAGGCGTTGAGCGACCGTGCAGCGAAGGCACCGACCAAGGTTGCGGCTAAACCTGCTGCCAAGGCTGCCGCGAAACCAGCCGCCAAGCCAGCTGCAAAACCTGCTGCCCAAGCCGCTACTGCCAAGGCACCTGCCAAAGCCGCCGCTGCGAAAGCGCCGGTCAAAGCCGCTGCAAAACCTGTGGCCAAGGCCCCGGTGAAAGCTGCAGCCAAACCTGCTGCTAAAACCGCCGCCGCCAAACCTGCTGCTGCCAAGGCGCCTGTCGCTGCCAAAGCTGCGAGCAAGCCTGCCGCCAAACCGGCTGCAAAAGCTCCGGTTGCCGCCAAGGCTCCAGCCAGGACTGCCGCTGCAAAACCGGCCGCCAAGCCTGCCGCCGCTGCTGCTGCCAAGCCTGCCGCGAAACCGGCTGCCGCCAAGACCGCAGCCAAGCCAGCCGCTGCCAAACCTGCTGCCAAACCGGTCGCTGCCAAGCCAGCTGCTGCAAAGCCTGCGGCCAAACCAGCCGCCGCCAAGCCAGCTGCTGCAAAACCTGCAGCCAAGCCAGCTGCAAAACCAGCCGCAAAACCTGCGACACCGGCAGCCGCCAAGCCTGCGACACCTGCTCCGGCAGCATCGACTCAGGCCACCGCGCCAGCCGCTTCGGTAGCGCCTGCGACCCCCGCAGCGACCCCTGCATCGGGTTCGACGCCAGGCAGCGCTTCCTAAGTGATGTCCTCCCCGGCGTGCTGCAGAATCTGCAGCGCGTCCGGGGCATGGTGCGCGGCGTCCCCCGCGAGCGCTTCCAGCCAGGCGCCAGTCCTTTGCGCGCCTCGCTCAGGCCAGTCCTGAATCAACCGTTGCAGCCTGACCAGCAACTCTCGCTCGGCATCCAGTTCCAGCACCTTCAAACGTTCACGTAACGCGCCCAGTTCTTCATCGGTGGCGGCTGCGCTTTTCCACTGCGTGCGCAGCGCGCGCAACGGTCCTACCACCTGATCGTGCCAGGGCGACGCCAATTGTCTGATTTGTCCTGCACGCGCGCTATCGAAAGGGGTGCGGTTCTGGTCCAGCCAGACGCCACACAACAGCGCGCAGACATTGCCGCCGTGGGCTTGCAGCGCCAGACACGCCTGTTCAACACCGGGGCGTGCGTAAAAATCCAGAGTGAAACTCCATAGGTCTGCATGCATAGTCATCTACCCGTTCTGGACGAAGCTGGTAGACTCCGCCGCCATTATGATCCGACTTCAAAGCCTCACCTTACAGCGTGGTCCGCAACGTCTGCTAGAAGACGCCGAGCTGACCCTGCACGCCGGCCAGAAAGCCGGCCTGATCGGCGCCAATGGCGCCGGCAAATCCAGCCTGTTCGCCCTGTTGCGCGGGGAGCTGTCACCCGATAACGGTGATTGCTCGTTGCCCGCCGACTGGCGTATCGCCCACATGCGCCAAGAGGTCGATACCCTTGAGCGCCTGGCGGTGGACTACGTCCTGGACGGCGATATCCGTCTGCGCCAGGTACAAAATGAGCTGGCTGCCGCCGAGGCTGCCCACGACGGCGCAGCCCAGGCTCGCCTGCACTCTGAACTCGACAGCGCCGACGGTTATACCGCCGACGCCCGCGCGCGCAAATTGCTCGCAGGCCTGGGCTTCACTAACGATCAGATGGAACGGCAGGTCGGAAGTTTCTCCGGCGGCTGGCGGATGCGTCTGAATCTGGCGCAGGCCTTGATGTGTCCGTCGGATCTGTTGCTGCTCGACGAACCGACCAACCACCTGGATCTGGACGCCATTCTCTGGCTTGAAGACTGGCTCAAGGGCTATCCGGGCACACTGCTGCTGATTTCCCACGACCGCGACTTCCTCGATTCGGTGGTCGATCACATCGCCCACGTCGAACAGAAGAAAATCACCCTGTACCGCGGCGGCTACAGCGCCTTCGAACGGGCTCGCGCCGAGCGTCTGGCTCAGCAGCAGCAAGCCTTCGAGAAGCAGCAGGCGCAGCGCGCGCACATGGAAAAGTACATCGCCCGCTTCAAAGCCCAGGCCACCAAGGCCCGTCAGGCCCAGAGCCGGATCAAGGCGCTGGAGCGGATGGAAGAGCTGTCGGCGGCCCATGTGGATTCGCCGTTCAACTTCTCGTTCCGCGAGTCGGACAAGATCTCGAGCCCGCTGCTGGACCTGTCGGACGCCCGCCTGGGTTATGGCGACAAGGCCATCCTGCAGAAGGTCAAGCTGCAACTGACGCCTGGCGCGCGAATCGGTCTGTTGGGCCCTAACGGTGCCGGTAAATCCACGCTGATCAAGAACCTCGCTGGCGAGCTTGAGCCCTTGAGCGGGCGCCTGTACCGGGGCGAGAACACCACGGTCGGCTACTTCGCCCAGCACCAGCTCGATTCGCTGGACGCCAAGGCAAGCCCATTGCTGCATTTGCAGCGCATCGCCCCGACCGAGCGCGAGCAGACCCTGCGCGATTTCCTCGGCGGTTTCGACTTCCGGGGCGCGCGCCTTGAAGAGCCGGTGCTCAATTTCTCCGGTGGTGAGAAGGCCCGCCTGGCCCTGGCCTTGATCGCCTGGGACAAGCCGAACCTGTTGCTGCTCGACGAACCGACCAACCACCTGGACCTGGAAATGCGCCTGGCGCTGACCATGGCTTTGCAGGAGTTCGGCGGTGCGGTGCTAGTGGTTTCCCACGACCGCCACCTGCTCAAGAGCACCACGGACAACTTCCTGCTGGTAGCCGATGGCGTGGTCGAGGAGTTCGACGGCGACCTGGACGACTACACCCGCTGGCTGGCCGATTACCGTCAACGCAATGCACCGGTGAGCAACACCCCGGTCAATGCCGACAAGACTGACAAGAAGGCCCAGCGTCAGCAGGCAGCTGCGTTGCGTCAGCAATTGGCTCCGCACAAGCGTGAAGCCGAGAAGCTGGAAAAAGAGCTCAACACCCTTCACGAGAAACTGGCGAAGGTCGAAGCGTCCCTCGGCGACAGCGCGATCTATGAGGCCGCCAACAAAGACAAGCTGCGTGATCTGCTGGCCGAGCAGGCCAAGCTGAAAGCTCGGGAGTCGGAAGTGGAGGAGGCCTGGATGGAGGCGCTGGAGCTGCTGGAGTCGATGCAGGCGGAACTGGAAGCCTTGTCCTGATGGAGTCGTTGGCCCTGCCGGTTCCGGCGTACTGGATCGAACCGATTCTGGTGACGCTGCAGATTCTGCTGATCCTGTTGATCGGCTACACGTTGCAGCGCTTCGTCGCACGCTTCCTGACGCGCATTGCCGAGCGCTATCCGTTGCTGCCGCCGGAGCTGCTGGTGATGGTGCGCGGCGGCCTGCGCTGGCTCATCATGGGCACGGCGCTGGTGGCGGTGCTGGGTCGTCTCGGGGTTTCGGCCTCGGTGTTGTGGGCGGCGCTTTCAGGGTTCGTCGCGGTGGCTGCGGTGGCGTTCTTCGCCATGTGGAGCGTGCTGTCGAACCTGCTGTGTGCGGTGTTCATCTTCACCATGGGGCCGTTTCGCATCGGCGATGTGGTGGAGCTGGTGGACACCACCGACAAGCCTGGCATCAAGGGCCGGGTCACGGCCATCAACCTGATGTTCACCACGCTGGTGGAGCCGGCCGAACTGGGCGGCACGCTGGTGCAGGTGCCCAACAGCCAGTTCTTCCAGAAGTCGATCCGCCGCTGGCGGGGCAATGACGGCACGCCGATCATCTCGGGCGAAAAGCGCGCGGGCGAACAGGGCCAGGCCTGACACACCTGCACAGCTATCTGCCAAGTCGCCGCAACAGTTAGAAATAATTGGTCTTCGGGCCGCAGAAACCTTAGGTTAAGGCAACGTTACATTCTTGCCTGAGGTGCGCAATGTCGCTCGAAACATGGCTGGCCTTCTTCGCCGCCTGCTGGGTCATCAGTCTTTCGCCGGGAGCCGGTGCCATTGCGTCGATGTCCAGCGGCCTGCAATACGGTTTCTGGCGCGGTTACTGGAACGCGCTGGGGCTGCAACTGGCGCTCATCGTTCAGATCGCAATCATCGCTGCGGGGCTCGGTGCGGTACTCGCGGCTTCGTCGCTGGCGTTCACGCTGATCAAATGGTTCGGTGTGGCGTATCTGGTGTACCTGGGCATCAAGCAATGGCGCGCGCTGCCCACCGACCTGTCCGATAACGCGGGCATCCGCCCGATTGGCAAGCCGCTGGCGCTGGTTGCCCGGGGCTTTCTGGTGAACATCAGCAACCCCAAGGCGCTGGTGTTCATGCTGGCGATCCTGCCGCAATTCATCGACACCCACCTGCCGCTGCTGCCTCAGTACCTGACCATCACCGTGACCATGGTGGCGGTGGACCTGACCGTCATGGCCGGTTACACAGGGCTGGCCTCGAAGGTGCTGCGCGCCCTCAAGACCCCCAAGCAGCAACGCCGCATGAACCGCACCTTTGCCGGTTTGTTCGTCAGTGCCGCGGCCTTCCTGGCGACCTTGCACCGCGCATGACCCCGTAGGAGCGCGCTTGCCCGCGACCGCGATGTGTCAGTGCCGGATGTGCTGGCTGACCGGACGCCATCGCGGGCAAGCGCGCTCCTACAGGCGCGTGGCGTACCGTGCCTCTCGCGCTGCAGGATTTTCGGTGTTTGGCCATGGGGCGGTTGATGCATCACACCTGACAGCAGTTTGGCAAAGAACCTGTAGGAGTGAGCTTGCTCGCGATAGCGGTGTGTCAGACACCGTACTCATCACAGACATAACGTTATCGCGAGCAAGCTCACTCCTACAGGAAACGTGGTCGCCGCAGGGTCGTGGTGTGTATGGCAAAGTTGCCCTGCGCATAACCCTGTAGGAGCGCGCTTGCCCGCGACTGCGGTGTGTCAGTGCCGGATGTGCTGGTGACCGGACGCCATCGCGGGCAAGCGCGCTCCTACAGGCGTGCGGCGCGGCGTGCCTCGGGGAAAACCGCACCACCGTAGCAGTCCGGCTTGCCGGCGATAGCGATTCCAAGGGCGCCATCGCCGGCAAGCGGAGCGCCGCCCGGCCGGACTGCTGCGGGATCATCACCCGACGTTCTGCTTCAGCGCAGGATTTTCGGCGCTTCGTCGCGGGGCAGGTTGTTGCGCGACGGTGGCAGCTCCTGGGAGTACTCCACTTCACCGCGCAGTTGCTCACGCAATTGACGCGCGACGTCCATGCCAATCGACTTCGACACTTCCTTCACTACGCGGCCGCGGTTGGGCGTGACGCGCAGGTCGTTGCCGTTCACCAGCTTGGTGTCCTGGCCTTCGCCCATGGCCGTGAAGGCCGAGGTGATTTCGAAGGTGCGGGTGTTGATCAGGCTGAAATCACCTACCAGCGTCAGGCCCAGCACCGCCGAGTGAGCGTTGGTGTTGGCGATCTCGTTGACGTCCTGATGGAAGTCGATGTCCGAGACGGTGCCAAACAGCACGTAGTCGGCGCCCTTGAAATTGCCGTTCTTGATCCGCTTGATGACGTCATAAACGTCCTCCTTGGACCCTGCGGTGTACGGCGTGCCCTGCACCAGCTGGAACATCCCGGACTTTAGAATCTCGCCCTTGATGTCGCCGCTGAATTTACGCAGCTCGCCCTGCTCGATGTAGGTGTTGCGGGCTTCGTATTCGCTGTAGCTGGCCGAGCCGCTGGCACTGTACCGGTTGGCCTGGAAGCTGGTCTGCGCCGACACCGTGTGGATGTACTGCTCCACCTGCTGTTCGAAGGCCATGTCCGTGACCGCGACTTTCGGGGCGGCCTGGGCGCCAACGGCGCACAGCAGGCCAAGAATGCCGATCCATGCACGCATTGCTTAGCGCTCCGTGGTCTTGCGGATTTCTTTCTCGTCCATCCACTCAGCGATGCCGCTTTCGACATCGATCAGTTGCAGGCTGAATTTGTAGAAGACGTCCTTGTAGTCGCTGCTGCGCTTGACGATGGAGCTGATGGAGCCTTCCAGGCGGTATTTGGCCGCGACCATGTTGCCGGTCTTGCTGACTGTGGATTTCTTGTACAGGCCGCTCTGGTTCTGCAGCTTCAGTTGATCGACCTGGCTCTGCATGTCGGTGTTGTCGCTGGCGAAACGGGCGGTCCCGGACTTCATCAGCTGGGTCTTGATGGTGGTGGTGATCTCGCGGGTATCGATGTACTCGCTGGTCTTGTTCTTCACGTCATAGACCTGCACCACCGGACGGCCTTGCAGGGTGCCGGACTGGGCCAGGGAGCGGGTCATGCTCTCGGCGATCATTTGCAGGTCGGTCGAGCCGAATTCGTTGGTCACGGTTTCGACAGCCTTGGTGTCGCCGTAGCTGATGTTCTTGCTGCCCAGGGTGGGCGAGTTGTTGGCGCAACCGGTGGCCAGCAGGGCGACGGCGGCGATGAGCGAGAGGCGAATGGAAAACATGTTCAGGATCTCTTGGGCCAGGCGAATGTTGAGCGATTAAGGGGTTTTGACTTCAAGGCGGAAGTCAGTGGCCTTCGGCACCGGGGCGATGGCCGGCAGAAAGCTGCTCTGGGTGCCGTACAGCGTCAGGCTCTTCCAGGCCTCGGGTTCGGCAACGGGGAAGCCGTCGTTGCCCAGCCACGCGAAGCGGTAGTACATCGTCTTGTTGTAGCTGCTGGTGTTGTGCAGCGAGACGTTGACGGTCATGAAGCCGTTTTCCCGCGCAACGCGCATCGGGCCGATCTCGATGTTCTTCAGATCACCCATGGCAACCACCTTGCTGGCGGCACTGCCAGGGGCCGGCGGCGGCGGGGTGGCGCAACCGGCGAGTAGGGCGAGGGCCATCACGCCCAGAATCTTGCAACGCATGAACTATCTCCGGTCAGGGTTTGTTGGCGGCCACGGCCTGCGGCAGGCTCGACGGGATCACGTGGGCGGCCAGGCCGTCGGTGTAGACCTGGTTGCCGACGGCGCGCAGGGTGACGACTTGATAAGGGCGGTCGATCTTGACCTGTACATGGGTGCCGCCCAGCGAGGAGGGCAACACGACCTGATGCTCGCCCTGTTTGAGGCGCATGCGGGCCACCAGGGTGTTGTCCGGCAGGGTGCGCCAGGTGCGGGTGTCCGCGCCTTCGACCACCGCCGAGGCGATGCCCACTGCCAGGCCCGCCAGAGGGCTGGTCTCGTTGAGCTTCTTCTGGGTCACGCCACGGGTGATGGCGCGCACGGTGGTGCGCACGATGATGCCCGGCATGTCGTCACGCAGGGCGCGGCGGGACATCGCCGAGATGCTGTTGAGCGACGTCAGGTTGACCTGCTGGCCGTCCAGGCCGATCTGGTTGAAGAACGGCGTGGAGTTGTCCGGCTTGATGACCGGGAACGACAGCGGGGTGATCACGATGTTGTTGCTGATCGGCAGCGGCAGCGGGATGCGCACCGAGTCACGGGCCGGGGCGAAACCGGACTGCACCACGATCAGCACTTCGCTGCCGTCGGTGGCGGTGTTCTTGCTGCCGGCGGCGTCGAGGTTCAGCAGCGCCTGATCCAGCAACGGGGTGTTCGGCCGCAGCTCGGCCGCCTGGCGGTAACCCGGCGCGGCCAGGTCCTTCTCGCCCAGCGCTTCATAGACAAAGCCTGCCAGGTAATGGCTGAACGCACTCTGGTAGCTGTTTTTCAGGCCGACGACTTCCGGCGCATCGAGGGATTCGACCGGATAACCCTTGAGGTCCTTGTACTGGGTGGCGACGCCCTGGGTCTTGGCCTCGTCCTCGCTCTTGAGGTACTGCTTGTCACGCAGCTCGGCGATGACGGCCTCGCGCTCGTGAGTCTTCTTGATCTCGGTGCGCGCGCCTTCGAAGTCGTTCTTGGCCAGCAGGTTCAGGGCCATCTGGGTGGTCAGCATGACCTTTTCGTAGTCGTAGCCTTCGTAGCGACGAACCTTGTCGTTCACCAGGTAGCTGCCGAACTGGGCCAGGTACTTGCCGCTGTCGAGTTTGACCGAGTCTTCCCAGGCGATCACCGTCTGGTCGGCACGGCCCCACGCCGCCTGGCTGCCCGCCAGGTCGCCCTTGGAGCGCAGCAGTTCGCCTTTCTCGAAGTAATAGAGCAGGTCTTTGTCTTCGCCGGTGTTGTTCTTTTCCAGCAGGGTCAGCGCGCCATCGACATTGCCGCTGGTGAGCTGCTGGTTGGTTTGTTGCAGCTCGCTGTCGTAGTTGCGAAACGCGGCACAGCCGGTCAGTTGCACAGCCGTGATCAGCGCGAGTGCAGTCAGAGCGCGGGAAGACATCAAGATCAATCCTTGAAAAAAGCCGGCCTGGCTTGATTGAGCCAGTGAAGGCGGGTCCGTTCGAGAGGCTGGGAAGCCCGGTTGAGCGGCAGGGCGGATGATGGCCGTCTGCCATAGTGCGCCGGGATTATAAGGAGGACTCAGGCTAAAACAATGGCTTTTTGATAGCTCACAACGGTTTCGGATCCATCTGACAAGTGGTTCACAATTCTGCCAATGGGCTCAAAGTCGCTCGCAGGCCCCTGATCGCGAGCCTATTTCCCGCAAAAAGCCCCCACATCGCGCCATATCGCTTGAGTGCGCGGCGGCAGACATGAACAATAACAACCCTTCGCATTCCTATTTGAGATTCACTCATGCTTTCCCATTCACGCTTCATGGCCTGCCTGGGCATGGCGCTGCTGACGCTGTTCAGCGTGGCCACCCGGGCCGACTCGGTCGATGGCGCCGCCCAGGCCCTGCACCTGTTCAACTACGTCAGCGCCGATTACCCGGCGACGGTGGCGGACGGCAAGGTCATCGATGAAGCCGAATACCATGAACAGGTCGAGTTCCTCGGCGCCGTGCAGGATCTGATCGCGGCATTGCCCGCCCGTGCTGAGCAGGCGGAGCTTGCCCAGGGCACCAAGGCGCTGCTCGAAGCGGTGGAGCAGAAGCAGGACGGTGCTCAGGTCGCCCGCCAGGCGCGCCAGCTGGGCGCGAAACTGGCCGTGGCCTACGAGGTGAGCCAGGCGCCGATCATCACGCCGGACGCGGCCCGTGGCGCGCCGCTGTACGCGCAGTATTGCTCGGTGTGCCACGGTGATGCAGGGGCGGGCGATGGCCCGGCTGCGGTGGGCATGAGCCCGGCGCCGGCGAACATGCGTGACGCGGCGCGGTTCGATCGCCTGAGCCTGTATGACGTCTACAGCACGCTGGGATTGGGGATCGAAGGCACCGACATGCCGTCCTTCGCCGATCAGCTCGATGATCGCCAGCGCTGGGACGTCGCGACCTACATCGCCAGCTTTACCGCCGACGCCAAGGCCGAAGCGGTCAAGACCTTCAACCTCGCGGACCTGGCCCGCCAGACCCCGGCCGAAGTGCTCGCCGCCGAAGGCCCGCAGGCCGCTGCCGCCTTCCGCGCCCAGCGTGCCCAGCCGCCGCAGGTTCAGCGTGGCCCTGCGCAGTTGCTCGACTACACCAGCGCGACGCTGGACAAGAGCCTGGCGGCCTACCGTTCCGGTGACCGCGAGCAGGCCTATGACCTGTCGGTTGCAGCTTACCTGGAAGGCTTCGAGCTGGTGGAGAGCTCGCTGGACAACGTCGACGCCAACGTGCGCAAGGATACCGAGAAGGCCCTGATGGCCTATCGGCAGTCACTGCAGGACGGCTTGCCGACCGAACAGGCGGCGCAGCGGCTGGAGACGGCCAAGGTCAAGCTCAAGGAATCTGCCGGTTTGCTGGGCAGCGATGGCCTGAGCACGTCGCTGAGCTTCATCTCTGGCTTGCTGATCCTGCTGCGCGAAGGCCTGGAAGCGATTCTGGTGCTGGCGGCGATCCTCGCGTTCCTGCGCAACACCGGCCAGCAGTCGGCGGTGCGCAGCGTCAACGTCGGCTGGGGGCTGGCCTTGCTGGCAGGCCTGGGCACCTGGGCGCTGGCGGCTTACGTGATCGACGTCAGCGGCTCCCAGCGTGAGCTGCTCGAAGGTGCGACGGCGCTGTTTGCGGCGGTCATGGTGCTGTGGCTGGGTGTGTGGATGCACGACCGGCGTCATGCGGCGGCCTGGCAGGACTACATCAAGAGCAGCCTGGTGGGCGGCGGCGGGCGCTTCGGTTTTGCGGTGCTGGCATTCTTCTCGGTGTATCGCGAGCTGTTCGAGGTGATCCTGTTCTACGAAACCCTGTGGCTTCAGGCAGGGCCTGCGGGACACAACGCTGTGCTGGCGGGCGGTGCGACTGCACTGGTGCTGCTGGTGGGCCTGGCGTGGGTGATCCTGCGTGGTTCGGCGAAACTGCCGCTGGCGATGTTCTTCAGCATCAATGCCGCGTTGTTGTGCGCGCTGTCGGTGGTGTTCGCCGGGCACGGGGTCAAGGCGTTGCAGGAGGCGGGCATCTTCGGCACGCGTCCGGTGCCGTTCTTCGAGTTCGACTGGCTGGGGATTCACGCCGATGCGTATTCGCTGGCGGCGCAGGCGGTGGCGTTGATCGCGATTGCGCTGTTGTACGGGCGCAGTTGGCTGGCGGAAAAACGCCGCGCCGAGACTGCTTGAATAACCTGTAGGAGCGCGCTTGCCCGCGACGGCGGTGTGTCAGACCCGTATTGGTCACCAGACACACCGCCATCGCGGGCAAGCGCGCTCCTACGATCGGGAGAGAATCTATGCGCGTATGGATCGATGCCGACGCCTGCCCCAAGGCAGCGCGGGATCAAGTGGTCAAATTTGCCCTCAAGCGCCAGTTCGAAGTGGTGCTGGTGGCCGGGCAGGCCGTGCCACGGCCGTCGTTCGCGCTGGTAAAGCTGATCGTGGTGCCCAGTGGGCCGGATGCGGCGGATGATTACCTGGTCGAGCATGCCGTGCCTGGGGAACTGGTGATCTGCAGCGACGTGCCGCTGGCCGACCGGCTGGTGAAGAAGGGCGTCGCTGCACTGGACCCGCGCGGGAAGGAGTTCGACGCGCAGAACATGGGCGAGCGTCTGGCCGTGCGCAACCTGTTCACCGACCTGCGCGAGCAGGGGCAGGTCGGGGGTGGGCAGGGTGCCTATGGTGATCGCGAGAAGCAGGCCTTTTCCAACTCGCTGGACCGGATCCTCACGCGCCTGGCCCGCGGCTGATTCGCCCTCCGGCCGTAGGAGCGCGCTTGCCCGCGATCGGCTGCGAAGCAGTCGTAAACCCAGTGCATGCGGTGCGTCAGGTGTAGAGCGTTTGCCGGTTTGCTGCCGCTTCGCGCCAGATCGCGGGCAAGCGCGCTCCTACGGGTAGAAGCTGACTCAGGCCTCGCTTTCTTGCGTCAACTCCAACACCCGATCCACCAGCTTGTTGATCCCTGACGCCGCTTCGCTTATGGACGTGGCCACCATGTAGGCCGGGGTGCTGACCAGTTTGCGGTCTTTGTCCTCGACGATGTCGGCCACGTCGCATTCCTGATGCTTGCCGCCCATCCGGGTGATCTGCGCGGCGGTGTCCGGGCAGTTGCCCACTGTGCAGGTCACGCCGGGGCCGTAGATCTTCGCGGCCAGCGCCGGGGACACGCAGATCAGTCCGATGGGTTTGCCGGCCTCGGCGAAAGCTTCGGCCATGGCCAGCACTTCTGCCTGAACCTTGCAATTAGCGCCTTCGGCAGCAAAGTTCGACAGGTTTTTCGCCGCGCCGAAGCCGCCGGGAATGATCAGCGCATCGAACTCGGTGATGTCAGCCTCGCGGATATCTTCGATGGCACCACGGGCGATTCGGGCCGATTCGACCAGCACGTTGCGGGTTTCGCCGGTTTCTTCGCCCGTCAGGTGGTTGATCACATGATGCTGGGCGATGTTGGGCGCGAAGCATTTCACCTCGGCGCCGCGCTGGTCCAGGCGCAGCAGGGTCAGCACGCTTTCATGAATTTCCGCGCCGTCCTGGACGCCGCAACCGGAAAGAATGACGGCCACTTTCTTGCTCATGCTGTGCTCCCTCTCGTGGGTTTTCCCGGCGTGGGCGAGTCGCTCGCCGCGCCAGTGATGTCGTCAAATGTCTACTAATTTGTCATCTGTTGCCATAGGGTTTTGCCAAGGGCAGGCCTAATCTCTGACGTTTTATCGCAGGGGGCGTTCATGGATTTCATTTTGTACGCAGTGCCGTTTTTCTTCGTGCTGATTGCCGTGGAACTGCTGGCCGACCGCTGGCGCAAGGTCAGCAACTACCGGGTCGCCGACGCCATCAACAGCCTGAGCACCGGCGTGCTCTCGACCACCACGGGTCTGTTGACCAAGGGCGTGGGTCTTGTGACCTATGGCTTTGCGCTCAAGCATCTGGGCCTGTGGCAACTGTCTGCCGACAGCCTGTGGGTCTGGGTCATGGCGTTTGTGCTCTATGACCTTTGCTACTACTGGCTGCACCGCATGGGCCACGAGCGCAACATTCTGTGGGCCGCGCATTCGGTTCATCACCAGAGCGAGGACTACAACCTCTCCACGGCCCTGCGCCAGACCAGCACCGGCTTTCTGCTGAGCTGGATCTTCTACCTGCCGCTGGCTGTGATCGGTGTACCGCTGGTGGTGTTCGTGGCCGTAGCGTCGCTCAACCTGCTGTACCAGTTCTGGGTCCATACCCGGCACATCCCCAAGCTTGGCTGGTTCGAGTGGTTCTTCGTCACGCCGTCCAATCATCGCGCCCACCATGCGCAGAACCTTGTCTACATGGATCGCAACTACGGCGGGGTGTTCATCGTCTGGGACCGGCTATTCGGCACCTTCCAGGAGGAGCTGGACAGCGAGCCGCCGGTCTTCGGGGTGACCACGCCCCTTCGAAGCTGGAACCCGCTGTGGGCCAACGTGCAGTTCTACGCGCAACTGCTGCAGGATGCGCGGCGCACTCGCTCATGGCGCGACAAGCTGCGGATCTGGTTCATGCCCACCGGTTGGCGGCCCGAGGATGTTGCCGCCAGTCATCCGCTGCACAAGGCCGATCTTGCCCAGTTTCGCAAATTCGAGGTGCCGTTGAGCCTGGCTGCGCAGGTATACATAGGGGTGCAGTTTTCGCTGTACACGCTGCTGGGCAGCTACCTGCTGTCCAATGGCGAAGTGTTGCCGTGGCCTGCGCTGATCGTCGGCTGGGCGTGGGTCGCGTTGGGGCTGTTCGTGTTTGGCGCTGCGCTGGAGAATCGGCCGGCGGCGTTGAAACTGGAAGGTGTTCGCCTGGCAGCGAATCTGCCGCTGATGGCGCTGGCGCCTGTGGTGGGCCTGTGGCCGGGCACTGCGCTGGGGTGGGTTGTGCTGCTCAGTTACACCCTGGCGAGCGCAATCGCAGTGTATTGCGCTCGGGGGCACTTCACTCGTCTGGCCGGTCCTTGACGTCGACCGCCGCCGGCACGGCCAGCTTGGCCTCACGGGCGATGCGTGCGTTCTTGATGCGGCGGCGGATCCACAGCAGGCCGCCGATCACCAGCAGCGCGCCGAGCACCCACAGCTCGTACTTCTTGACGTTGCCCAGCAAGCCTTCCAGCACTGCGCCGAACTTGTAGGCAGCCGCGCCCAGCGCTGCAGCCCAGATCGCCGCGCCAATGCCGTTGAGCAGCAGGTAGCGTCCCGGCGGATAGCCGGACAGGCCAATGGCAACAGGCATGACCGTGCGCAGGCCGTAGACGAAGCGGAAGCTCAAGACCCAGATGTCCGGATGCTTGCGAATATGCTCCAGGGCCCGGTCACCGAGCATCTGCCAGCGCGGTTTGCGTGCCAGCAACTTGCGGCCATGTTTGCGCCCCATGAAATACCAGAGCTGGTCGCCTGCGTAGCTGCCGAAGAAGGCAACCACCACGACCAGGTTGATGTCCATGTACCCACGGAACGCAAGAAATCCGGCGAGGACCAGAATCGTCTCGCCTTCGAAGAAGGTTCCGAGGAAAAGGGCGAAGTAGCCAAATTCTTGTAAAAAATGCTGGAGCATCATATGGGTGCTGGCGAAATGAACGCGCAGCCTAACTCGCCGAAGACATCTAGGAAAGTGTGGAAATGTGTCTCGGCGTTAAAGTTTCCTACAAGCTAAAGAGAATCGTCGTCTAGGAAGCGGGTTTAGCGTCCTGCATGCTCAGAGGAAATGTATCTGTCATGTAAGAGTCATAATGCTGGCTTATAACTGTCACGTTTGCCCGCTCGTAGCCTCAGTGACCGGTCTGCGATACTGTTCGTCACTGATTTCATCGCGGGGTTTATAGCGCGAACGGCACATTCCTACGCCAGCCGTTTACGCAGCCCAACTGACACAGGGCATTTGCCTTACAGGATTAGTCATGAGCACCGAAGGATCTACCGAAGCCGCAGTTGAACTTGAACCTCAGGCCGTGACGCAGGAAATCACTGCCATGGTCGAACCGACCATCGAGGTAGTGCCCGCGCCCGAGCCGCACCCTCCGGTCACTCCGGCGATCGTGATTCCCAACCTGGACGACAGCAGCCTCTACATCCATCGCGAGCTGTCGCAGTTGCAGTTCAACATTCGCGTCCTTGAGCAGGCGCTGGATGAGTCCTACCCGCTGCTCGAACGCCTCAAGTTCCTGCTGATCTTCTCCAGCAACCTGGACGAATTCTTCGAAATCCGCGTCGCCGGCCTCAAGAAGCAGATCACCTTCGCCCGTGAACAGGCCGGTGCCGACGGCCTGCAGCCGCACCAGGCGCTGGCGCGCATCAGCGAACTGGTCCATGGCCATGTGGACCGCCAGTACGCGATCCTCAACGACATCCTGCTGCCTGAGCTGGAGAAGCATCAGGTCAGCTTCATCCGTCGCCGCTACTGGACCGCCAAGCTCAAGACCTGGGTTCGCCGCTATTTCCGCGACGAGATCGCGCCGATCATCACCCCGATCGGCCTGGACCCGACGCACCCGTTCCCGTTGCTGGTGAACAAGTCGCTGAACTTCATCGTCGAGCTCGAAGGCATCGACGCCTTCGGTCGCGACTCGGGCCTGGCGATCATTCCTGCGCCGCGCCTGCTGCCGCGCATCATCAAGGTGCCGGAAGAAGTCGGCGGCCCTGGCGACAACTACGTGTTCCTGTCGTCGATGATCCACGCTCACGCCGACGACCTGTTCCAGGGCATGAAGGTCAAGGGCTGCTATCAGTTCCGCCTGACCCGTAACGCCGACCTCGCGCTCGACTCCGAAGACGTCGAAGACCTTGCCCGCGCCCTGCGTGGCGAGCTGTTTTCCCGTCGCTACGGCGATGCGGTGCGTCTCGAAGTGGCCGACACCTGCCCTAAACACCTGTCCGACTACCTGCTCAAGCAGTTCAACCTGAGCGAGACCGAGCTGTATCAGGTCAACGGTCCGGTGAACCTGACGCGCCTGTTCAGCATTACCGGCCTGGACAGCCACCCGGAACTGCAATACACGCCGTTCACCCCAGCGATCCCGAAGCTGCTGCAGAACAGCGAAAACATCTTCAACGTCATCAGCAAGCAGGACATTCTGCTGCTGCACCCGTTCGAGTCGTTCACACCGGTGGTGGATCTGCTGCGCCAGGCCGCGAAAGACCCGCACGTTCTGGCCGTACGCCAGACCCTGTACCGCAGTGGCGCCAACTCGGAAATCGTCGATGCGCTGGTGGATGCCGCGCGTAACGGCAAGGAAGTGACGGCGGTCATCGAGCTGCGTGCGCGCTTCGACGAAGAATCCAACCTGCAACTGGCCAGCCGCCTGCAAGCGGCCGGTGCGGTGGTGATCTACGGCGTGGTCGGCTTCAAGACCCACGCCAAGATGATGCTGATCCTGCGCCGCGAGGGCGGTGAGATCCAGCGCTACGCGCACCTGGGCACCGGTAACTACCACGCCGGCAACGCCCGCCTGTACACCGACTACAGCCTGCTGACCTCGGACGACGCGCTGTGCGAAGACGTGGGCAAGCTGTTCAGCCAGTTGATCGGCATGGGCAAGACGCTGCGCATGAAAAAACTGCTGCACGCGCCGTTCACCCTGAAGAAAGGCATGCTCGACATGATCGCCCGCGAAACCCAGTTCGCGGCCGAGGGCAAACCTGCGCACATCATCGCCAAGTTCAACTCGCTGACCGATCCGAAGATCATCCGTGCGCTGTACAAGGCCAGCCAGACCGGCGTTAAGATCGACCTGATCGTGCGCGGCATGTGCTGCCTGCGTCCGGGCGTGCCGGGCGTCTCGCATAACATTCAGGTGCGGTCGATCATCGGCCGCTTCCTGGAGCACACCCGGGTGTTCTACTTCCTCAATGGCGGCGACGAGCAGATGTTCCTGTCCAGTGCCGACTGGATGGAGCGCAACCTGGACAAGCGCGTGGAGACTTGCTTCCCGGTCGAGGGCAAGAAGCTGATTCTGCGGGTGAAGAAGGAAATCGAAGGGTATCTGACGGACAACACCCACGCCTGGATCCTGCAACCGGACGGGCGCTACGTGCGCAGCACCCCGACCGGCAACCAGAACGCCCGCAATGTGCAGGCGTCGTTGCTGGAGAAATTGAGCAACCCGGTCCTCAGCGTACGCTGAGGACGATGCCGACTCGGGTCAGCCACTCCGCTTCCAGCGCGAAGTCGGCCTGAGTCAGCTGGTTGTTTTCCAGCCAGCCATCGGGGAACAGCACGTCGAGCTGGTTATCGAGGGCGGTCAACACAGGCTGCGGCATCTCTTGGGTGCCGCGAATGTGGTGGAACAGGATCGCGAAACGCAGCAGCACGCACAGACGAATCAGCTTCACGCCTTCATCGCCAAACTCGGCGAACTTGTCCTTGGGAATATTGCGACGATGGCCGCGCACCAGCAGCGCGAGCATCTGTTGGTCTTCGCGCGAGAACCCTGCCAGATCCGAGTGCTCGATCAGGTAGGCGCCGTGCTTGTGGTAGTGGTAGTGGGCGATGTCCAGGCCCACCTCGTGCACCTTGGCGGCCCAGGTCAGCAGGTCGCGGTACATCTCGTCTTCCAGCCCCCACGCCGCAGCCACCTGGTCCAGCGCGGACAGTGCTTTGCGCTCGACGCGTTCGGCCTGCTCCAGATCGACGTGATAACGGTCCATCAGCGAGGTCAGGGTGCGTTCGCGCACGTCTTCGTGGTGATGACGGCCCAGCAGGTCATAGAGCACGCCTTCACGCAGCGCGCCATCGCAGTGGTCCATGCGTTGCAGGTCGAGGGCGTCGAAGATGGCTTCCAGAATCGCCAGGCCCGCCGGGAAGATCGCGCGGCGATCAGGCTTGATGCCGTCGAAGTCGATCTTGTCCACTTCGCCCAGCTTCATCAGCTTGCGCTTGAGCCATGCCAGGCCTTCGGCATTCACTTCACCGGTGCCATGGCCGCCAGCCTTGAGGGCCAGGCCGATGGCGCGGATGGTGCCGGACGAGCCGATGGCTTCATCCCAGGTCAGGCGGTGCAGGGCATGCTCGATGCTCATAATCTCGAGGCGCGCGGCGGTGTAGGCCTGGGCGTAGCGGGCCGGGGTGATCTTGCCGTCCTTGAAGTAGCGCTGGGTGAAGCTCACGCAGCCCATCTGCAGGCTTTCACGCAGTAATGGTTCGAAGCGCTGACCGATGATGAATTCGGTACTGCCGCCGCCGATGTCCGCCACCAGGCGCTTGCCCGGGGTGTCGGCCAGGGTGTGGGACACGCCCAGGTAGATCAGACGCGCTTCTTCACGGCCAGAGATGACCTCCACCGGATGGCCGAGGATTTCTTCGGCGCGGTGGATGAAGTCATTGCGGTTGCGCGCTTCGCGCAGGGCGTTGGTGCCGACGATCCGCACGGCGCCCGGTGGCATGCCGTTGATCAGCTGGGCAAAACGCTTGAGGCAATCGAGCCCGCGCTGCATGGATTCTTCGTTGAGCTGGCGCTCGTCGTCGATCCCGGCGGCCAACTGCACTTTCTCGCCAAGCCGCTCAAGGATGCGGATTTCGCCTTGGTGAGCCTTGGCAACAACCATATGAAAGCTGTTGGAGCCCAGGTCGATCGCAGCGATCAGCGAGAGGTTTGGTTCGGTGGATGGCGGCATGGTCAAAAGTCTCGGTCGTTAACCCCGACATCGTGCCACGAACGGCCATCGTCGCCAAACGAGTTGGCATCAATCGCCGCAAATCGCCGTAGGAGCGCGCTTGCCCGCGATTGCGGTGTGTCAGTAAGGTTTCTGTTTCATGACAAAACGCCATCGCGGGTTGCGACTGGAGTGCGCCCAGGTCAATCGCTGTAGGAGCGCGTTTGCCCGTGACGGCGGAGGATCGTTCACCACTGCGTTGTCTGACCTGACGCCATCGCGGGCAAGCGCGCTCCTACAGGGCCGGTGAGGTAATCAGGCGTGCTCGACCGATCCGATGAAATTCGCCAGCTCAGGCGTTTTCGGATTGGCCATCAATTCCCGAGGGTCGCCTACCTCGTGCACCTTGCCCTGGTGCATGAACACCAGCTTGTCACCCACTTCCCGGGCAAAACGCATTTCGTGGGTCACCATGATCAGGGTCATGCCGTCTTTGGCCAGCTCGCGCACCACGCTCAGCACTTCGTTGACCAGCTCCGGATCCAGCGCCGAGGTGATTTCGTCGCACAGCAAAACCTTCGGCGACATCGCCAGCGCCCGAGCAATGGCCACGCGCTGTTGCTGGCCGCCGGACAGCCGATCCGGAAAGGCATCGAACTTCTCGCCCAGACCCACGCGAGCGAGCATTTCCTTGGCCAGTTTCGCGGCCTCGGCCTTGGAAGCCTTTTTGACCACCTGCGGCGCGAGCATCACGTTCTCGCCGACGGTCAGGTGCGGGAACAGGTTGAACTGCTGAAACACCATCCCGACCTTCTGCCGCAGGCTGCGCAGATCCGCACGGGCCGCGTCCAGATACTCGCCGTCCACCTCGATCACACCATCGTTGATCGACTCCAGGCCATTGAGCGTGCGCAGCAAGGTGCTTTTGCCCGAGCCGCTGCGGCCGATGATCGCCACGACCTGGCCTTCCTCGACGCTCAGGTCGATGCCTTTGAGCACATGGTGATCGCCGTAGTACTTGTGCAGGGCGGAAATTCTAAGCAGAGGCATGAAGTCTCCTTTCCAGATAGCGCGCGCTGAGCGACAGCGGATAACAAAGCAGGAAGTAGCCCAGGGCGACGAAGCCGTAGACCATGAAAGGCTCGAAGGTGGCGTTGGCGAGCATGCCGCCGGTCTTGGTCAGTTCGGTGAAGCCGATGATCGAGGTCACGGCGGTGCCTTTGACCACCTGCACCGAAAAGCCCACGGTCGGCGCCACGGCAATGCGCAACGCCTGGGGCAGGATCACGTAACGCAACTGTTCGAAAGGCGTAAGTGCGAGGCTCGCCGAGGCTTCCCACTGGCCATTGGAGATCGACTCCACGCAACCACGCCAGATTTCGGCCAGATACGCGCTTGTGAACAGCGTCAGCGCCAATGCCGCCGCCACCCACGGCGAGATGTCCACACCCAGCAATGCCACGCCGAAGAACACCAGAAACAGCTGCATCAACAGCGGCGTGCCCTGAAACAGCTCGATGTAGCCGCGGGCGAGGGCGCGCAGGAAAGGCGTGTCGCTGATGCGCAGCGTCATCACCAGCAAGCCGATCACGCCACCGCCAATGAACGCCACCAGCGACAGCGCCAGCGTCCATTGCAGCCCCGTGAGCAGGTTGCGCACGATGTCCCAGAGAGTGAATTCCATCAGTGATTCCTCGCGATGTAGCGACGCCCGATCCAGGCCAGCAACTGACGAATCAGCAGTGCCATGGCGAGGTAGATCAAGGTAGTAATGATGTACGTCTCGAAGGCGCGGAAGTTGCGCGACTGAATGAAGTTGGCGGCGAAGCTCAACTCTTCAGTGGCAATCTGCGAACAGACCGCCGAACCCAGCATCACGATGATGATCTGGCTGCTCAGCGCAGGCCACACCTTGCCCAGCGCGGGCACCAGCACCACGTGACGGAAGGTTTCGAAGCGCGTCATCGCCAGCGCCGCCGAGGCTTCCAGCTGTCCGCGAGGAATGGCCTGCACGCCGGCGCGGATAATCTCCGTGGAGTACGCGCCAAGGTTGATCACCATCGCCAGCACCGCCGCCTGCCATTCGGAAATCTTCAGCCCCAGTGACGGCAGGCCGAAGAAAATAAAGAACAGTTGCACCAGAAACGGCGTGTTGCGGATCAGCTCGACATAGACCCCGAACAGGGCCGAGAACGGCTGGATCTTCCAGGCCCTGACAATCGCGCCGACGATGCCGACGCTGACCCCAAGCAATGTACCGATGGCCGTCAGCTCCAGGGTGAACAAGGCGCCGCGCAGCAACAGGTCAGCGTTTTGCACAACCGGTATGAAGTCGAACTGATACGCCATCTAGAGGGCCTCGAATCAGAGATCGGCTGGCAGCGGTTGCTTGAGCCAGGTTTGCGAGTTCTTCTCCAGCGCGCCGTCCTTCTTCGCGGTTTCCAGAATCTCGTTGACCTTGGCCAGCAGCTCAGGCTGCCCTTTGTTCACGCCCACGTAGACCGGCGAATCCTTGAGCTTCACTTTCAGCGCCGGGATGCGCTTGGGGTTCTTCTCGCTGATCGCCACCATCACCACGTTGCCGCTGGCGATCAGGTCAGTCTGGTTGGCGAGGTAGGCGGCGATGGTCGAGTTGTTGTCCTCGAAGCGCTTGATGGTGGCTTCCTTCGGCGCGACGGCGGTCAGCTCGATGTCTTCGATGGCGCCGCGGGTGACGCTGATGGTCTTGCCCTTGAGGTCGTCGACCCCGGCAATCGATGCGTCAGGCGGGCCGAACACCGCGAGGTAGAAGGGCGCATAGGCTCGGGAGAAGTCGATGACCTTCTCGCGATCCGGGTTCTTGCCCAGGCTGGAAATCACCAGATCGACCTTGCCGGTGGTCAGGAACGGAATGCGGTTGGTGCTGTTGACCGGCGTCAGTTCCAGTTTGACCTTCAATTGATTGGCGATCAGTTGCGCGGTGTCGATGTCCAGGCCGCGGGGTTTCATGTCCGGGCCTACGGAGCCGAAAGGCGGGAAGTCCTGGGGCACGGCGACTTTCAAGACGCCGCGGGCGGTCACGTCATCCAGGCCATTGGCGTGGGCGGGGGCCTGGCCGAGCATGAGGCTGGCAAACAGGGCGGCGAACAGTGCGCTGTAACGCTGGGTCATGGACATCTCCGGATCGAACTAATGGGAAGGCGAATCGGGGTTTGATGTCATGCGCCAGTGCACAGCCCATGCCAGTCGATCAAACGCGACCAAGGAATGCGGGCTGCAGGGGTGATGTGGTCTAACTGGTCTGAACAGTTGGCAAAGCGCGCGCCCCGTCTTGGAGCGGCTGTGAGCGGCGAAGCACCCGGCTTGGGCGTCGCTTGCCGAATCCTTGCGATGGCGATACAAGAGGGTCTTACCTTTGGTTGCCGCGTTCCGATTGCCATGCATTCCAGCCCCGTTGCAGTACCCGAAGCCGCCTTCCAGGCGATCCGCAAACTGATCACCGAGCAGGGCTACGGCCCCGGCGACAGCCTGCCTTCGCAGCGCGATCTTGCTGTCCGGCTGGGCGTGAGCCGGGCGTCCCTGCGCGAGGCATTGTCGTCACTGAGCGCCTTGGGCGTGGTCAGCGTGCAGCCCGGCAAAGGCGTGTTCGTCCAGGCGATCGTTGAACCACAACAGAGCACCCATGGTTTTTCCTGGCCACACGCCGCCCATGCGTCACCGGCAGAAACCTTTCAATTGCGTTATGCGCTGGAGGGGTTCGCTGCGGGGCTTGCAGCAGTCACGCTGACCGCCGATGAGCGAGACGCGCTGGAAGACAACGTCGAAGCCATGCGCCTTGAGCTCAAAGCGGGGGATTTTGAGTGTGCGTCAAAGCTGGATTTCGACTTTCACCGCCGAATCTTGGTCGCCAGCGGCAACCAGGCGATCCTCGACATCATCACCGCCAGCGCCGACATCTTCCTTGAAAGCCAGAAACTGCCTTTCATCCGGCCCGGGCGCGCGATGGAAACCTGGCAGGAGCACCGCAAGATCCTCCGCGCCCTGGCCCGCAATGCCTCGGGGCCGGCACAAAAGGCCATGCAGGAACACATCAGAGGCGCTGCCCTGCGCACCGGCATCGTCTTCGTCGCCCCCTCGGCCTGACCGATTCTCGCCGCGAACCGTGGGAGCGAGGCTTGCCCGCGAAGGCGTCGGGACAGACATCGTCGATGTCGACTGACACACCGCTTTCGCGGGCAAGCCCGCTCCCACAGATGGTCGTCGTACTTTGTGGCCTGTGAACAACCCCGTGCTGCTACGGATGGTCGTACCGTTGGGCGGAGCGGTCGGCTCGGGTTCCTTGTGGCGCGACTAAACTCAAGACACTGCCGGAAGGAGCATGGAGGCAGTCAGTTGTTCGCATGGACGAAAAAGGAGTTTTTCTCATGAGCGAGTTGATCAAGATTACGGATGCTGATTTCGATGAAACGGTAGAGGGGTCCGATGTTCCGGTGTTGGTGTTCTTCACCGCTGTGTGGTGCGGCCCGTGCAAGATGGTTCTCCCTGGTCTCCAGGCGTTGAAGGATGGGTATCAGGGGAAGGTGTTGTTCTGCGCGATGGACGCCGACGAGAATCCCAAAGCCGTAGCAAAGTTCGGTATCAGAAGTGTTCCCGTCGTGCTCATCTTCAAAAATGGCCCCGGATCCGTGATCCTTGGCAGCCAGATCGGATCAGTGCCCAAGGAAATATTCGCAACTTTCATTAACAAGTATGTAGGCTAAATCCCACTCGGCACCAGGTCTGACAACAGCTGTCGGTGCCAACCCTCACTCTATTTCCGCACGCAAATCGATCACTATAACCCTGAACCCCGTAGCAGCACGGCTTGCCGGCGGGAGCGGCGTGTCAGACGACTCATCATTCACAGGCACACCGCCCCGCCGGCAAGCCGTGCTGCTACGGGTCGGATGTGTGCGGGGTCACTTCAATAAAGCTAGTCATTACGCTCCATAGCAAGAGACAATCGCCAGCGCCTTCCTGTCACGGCTTGACGCAGTTATGATGGGCCACGTTTTTTTGCCTATGACCTCGGAGAAATCTCATGAGTAGCGACCTTATCAAACACGTCAGCGACGCGAGCTTCGAAGCCGATGTCCTGAAGGCACAAGGCCCTGTGCTGGTAGATTACTGGGCTGAGTGGTGTGGCCCTTGCAAAATGATTGCCCCGGTTCTGGACGATATCGCCGGCACCTACGAAGGCAAGCTGACCATCGCCAAGCTGAACATCGACGAAAACCAGGAAACTCCGGCCAAGCACGGCGTTCGTGGTATTCCTACCCTGATGCTGTTCAAGGACGGCGAAGTCGCGGCGACCAAGGTCGGCGCACTGTCCAAGTCCCAGCTGCAAGCATTCCTCGACGCCAACATCTGATGGCGCTAAAGCCCCGCAAATTGCGGGGCTTTTTTCTGGCGTTGCACTAGACGCTCGGAAAATCAAGTGGTACATTCGGCCCCGCAACGGCTTCTCCGTTGCCCCCTGCTAGCCGTCGCCGACGCTCTCCTTTCGATTTGTACGCGATCCTGTCGCCTTCTCTGCGGCGCGGCCTCATTAAGCCAAAAGCTTAATTTCCCCCTCCATACATGATTACGTCATTCCTATATGAACCTGACTGAACTCAAGCAAAAGCCTATTACCGATCTGCTCGAAATGGCCGAACAGATGGGCATAGAAAATATGGCCCGTTCGCGCAAGCAGGATGTGATCTTCTCCCTGCTGAAGAAGCACGCTAAAAGCGGCGAGGAAATCTCGGGTGATGGCGTGCTGGAGATCCTCCAGGATGGCTTCGGCTTCCTCCGCTCTGCAGACGCTTCCTACCTCGCCGGCCCAGACGACATCTACGTCTCGCCGAGCCAGATCCGCCGCTTCAACCTTCGCACTGGCGACACCATCGTTGGCAAGATTCGCCCACCGAAGGAAGGCGAGCGTTACTTCGCACTGCTCAAGGTCGACACCATCAACTTCGACCGTCCAGAAAACGCGAAGAACAAGATTCTGTTCGAAAACCTGACGCCGCTGTTCCCGACAGTGCGCATGAAGATGGAAGCCGGTAACGGTTCCACCGAAGACCTCACCGGTCGTGTCATCGACCTGTGTGCCCCGATCGGCAAAGGTCAACGTGGTCTGATCGTTGCGCCGCCGAAGGCGGGCAAGACCATCATGTTGCAGAACATCGCGTCGAACATCACCCGTAACAACCCCGAAGTCCATCTGATCGTCCTGCTGATCGATGAGCGTCCGGAAGAAGTGACCGAAATGCAGCGCACCGTGCGCGGCGAAGTGGTTGCCTCCACCTTCGACGAGCCACCAACCCGCCACGTGCAGGTTGCCGAGATGGTGATCGAGAAGGCCAAGCGCCTGGTCGAACACAAGAAGGACGTGGTCATCCTGCTCGACTCCATCACCCGTCTGGCTCGTGCCTACAACACCGTGATCCCGAGCTCCGGCAAGGTGCTGACCGGTGGTGTTGATGCTCACGCGCTGGAAAAACCGAAGCGTTTCTTCGGTGCGGCTCGTAACATCGAAGAAGGCGGCTCGCTGACCATCATCGCCACCGCGCTGGTTGAAACCGGCTCGAAGATGGACGAAGTGATCTACGAAGAATTCAAAGGCACCGGCAACATGGAACTGCCTCTGGATCGCAAGATCGCTGAAAAGCGCGTCTTCCCGGCCATCAACATCAACCGTTCCGGCACCCGCCGCGAAGAGTTGCTGACCGCCGACGACGAACTGCAGCGCATGTGGATCCTGCGCAAGCTGCTGCATCCGATGGATGAAGTCGCTGCCATCGAATTCCTGGTCGACAAGCTGAAACAGACCAAGACCAACGATGAGTTCTTCCTGTCGATGAAGCGCAAGTAAGCTGCTGAACGGCTGTAGAAAAGTGGTGTCCCTTTGGGGCACCATTTTTTTGGTTTCAATATTTGAAAAAGCGGGACAAGGAGCGTCATGCATACCTTTGGCAATCGTCGGGACATCGACGGGCTGCGGGCTCTGGCTGTCATTCCGGTAGTGCTCTACCACTTCGGTTTTGGCGTCTTCAGCGGCGGCTTTGTTGGCGTCGATGTGTTTTTCGTCATCTCCGGTTTTCTGATTACCTCGATCATCTTTCGGGAAATCAGCGCCGGACGCTTCAGCTTTGTCGATTTCTGGGCGCGTCGGGCGCGCCGGATCATCCCCGCCCTGAGCGTGATGATGCTCGCGGCACTGCTGGTCGGCTGGCTGCTGATGCCCGCCAACGACTACTCGCAACTCGGCCGCGCGGTGCGCTATCAGGCGATGTTCGTCTCCAACATCCTGTTCATGCGCCAGGACGGCTACTTCAACCCCGCCTCCGATTTCAAACCGCTGCTGCATACCTGGTCGCTCTCGGTCGAAGAGCAGTACTACATCCTGTTTCCGTTGCTGATGGTGTTGCTGACCCGCTTCCTGCGGCATTGGCGCTGGATGCTGTTCGGTCTTCTGCTGGTGTCGTTTGCGCTCAACGTCTGGGTCATCAAACGCCAGCCTGATGCGGCGTTTTTCCTGCTGCCGATGCGCGCCTGGGAATTGCTGTGCGGTGCAATGCTGGCGGTGTTGCCCGCGCCTCGACACGCGCCATCGGCCAAGACCTGTCGGTGGGTAAGCCTGGCCGGGCTTGCGGCGGTGCTGTACGCGATTTTCGGTTTCGACAAGTACACGCAGTTCCCGGGCTGGGCGGCGTTGCTTCCGGTGCTCGGCGCCACGGCGATGATCTGGGCCAACGGCCACGCGCCTACGCTTGTGGGGCGGCTGTTGAGCCTGCCGGTGATGGTGGGCGTCGGCCTGATTTCCTATTCCTGGTACTTGTGGCACTGGCCGGTTTTCGTCTACGCCAACGCCGTTTCTGTCGATGGCATGCAGGCGCTGGAGGCCGGTGGCTGGGTCGTGCTCAGCCTGGTGCTGGCGTTTTTGAGCTGGCGGCTGGTCGAATTGCCATTCCGCGAAAAGCGGATTCTGGCCGGGCGCAAGCAGGTGCTGGGCGCGGGCCTTGCGGCGCTGTTGGTCATCGGCGCGGCGGGGCAGGTAGTACGCGACGCCGACGGCATGCCGCAACGCCTCTCCGGTCAGGCGCAGCAGTATGCCCAAAGCCGGAACTGGCAACTGGGGCAGAAAGAGTGCCTGCTGCAGCGCAAAAGTGAAGATCTGACCAAGGTCTGCCGCTTTGCCGATGACGGTAATGCGCCGCCCGTGCAACTGGTGTGGGGAGACAGCCACGCCGCCGCGCTGATGCCGGCCATCGCCGCTGACGCCCGGCGCTATGAAACGCCGGTGTGGCTGGCGAGCCTGTCCGGTTGCCTGCCGATACAGGGGCACGAAACTCGTCAGCAATGCCAGGATTTCAATCAGGTGACCCTGCAATCGATTCGCGAAAACAAGATTCGCGACGTGGTGCTGGCCGCGCGCTGGAGCCTCTATCTCTATGGCGAGGAGGATGGCGACATGCAGCACGTGCTGTACCGCAATGACAGCCGTCGCATTGCCGAGCAACAGGTGGCCAAGGATCTGAGCGCCATGGTGCGCAGCGTGCGCGAGACCGGCGCGCGGGTGTGGATCTTCAAGGAAGTGCCGCTGCAACGTCAGGGCACCGTGGCGCGGCTGGCCAGCCTCGCCATGGTCGGGCGTTCGGCCGAGCGCCTGGGGCGTCCGATCGCCGAGCATGAGGCGCGTCAGCAGTTTCTCGATGCGCTGTTCAGCCAGTTGAGCAGGGAAGATGCCCAGGTCCGCGTGCTGGACCCCGCAACCTTGATGTGTCCGGGTGGCATCTGCCGCGCCGAATTCGACGGCTATTCCCAGTACATGGATGAAAATCACCTCTCCGATCAGGGCGGGGAGCGCATGACCTCCCTGCTGGCGCCCATTTTCCTCCGTGAAAACCTGTCCAAAGGCGGATGAATGCACGCCAGGTGGCTGCTGTCGGCCGCCAGAGCAGGTAGGATGTGCATCTATTTGTTAAGTGGCCGGGTTAATGAAATTCAAGGATCTACGGGATTTCGTGCAGCAGCTTGAGCAGCGCGGAGAGTTGAAACGCATCCAGGTACCCATTTCTCCGGTGCTTGAGATGACCGAAGTCTGCGACCGGACCCTGCGCAACAAGGGCCCGGCCTTGCTCTTCGAGAACCCGACCGGCTTTGATATCCCGGTGCTCGGCAACCTTTTCGGCACGCCCGAGCGCGTGGCCATGGGCATGGGCGCCGAGTCCACCGACGAGCTGCGGGAAATCGGCAAGCTGCTGGCCTTCCTCAAGGAGCCCGAGCCGCCCAAGGGGCTGAAAGACGCCTGGTCGAAGCTGCCGATCTTCAAGAAGGTCATCTCCATGGCGCCCAAGGTCGTCAAGGACGCCCCGTGCCAGGAAGTGGTCATCGAAGGCGATGACGTCGACCTGGGCATGCTCCCGGTACAGACCTGCTGGCCCGGCGACGTCGGCCCGCTGATCACCTGGGGCCTGACCGTCACCAAGGGCCCGAACAAGGAGCGCCAGAACCTGGGCATCTATCGCCAGCAGGTGATCGGCCGCAACAAGGTCATTATGCGCTGGCTCAGCCATCGCGGCGGCGCGCTGGATTTCAAGGAATGGTGCGACAAGCACCCTGGCCAGCCATTCCCGGTGTCCGTGGCGCTGGGCGCAGACCCGGCGACGATTCTCGGCGCCGTGACGCCAGTTCCCGACAGTCTTTCGGAGTACGCCTTCGCCGGCCTGTTGCGGGGTAATCGCACCGAGCTCATCAAGTGCCGAGGCAATGACCTGCAAGTGCCGTCCAGCGCCGAGATCGTGCTCGAAGGCGTGATTCACCCCGGCGAAATGGCCGATGAGGGGCCGTACGGCGACCACACCGGCTATTACAACGAGGTCGACCGCTTCCCGGTGTTCACCGTCGAGCGCATCACCCACCGCATCAAGCCGATTTACCACAGCACCTACACCGGCCGTCCGCCGGATGAGCCAGCGATTCTGGGCGTGGCGCTGAACGAGGTGTTCGTACCGATCCTGCAGAAGCAGTTCCCGGAGATCACCGACTTCTACCTGCCGCCAGAAGGCTGCTCGTACCGCATGGCCGTCGTGACCATGAAAAAACAGTACCCGGGCCATGCCAAGCGCGTGATGCTGGGTGTCTGGTCGTTTTTGCGACAGTTCATGTACACCAAGTTCGTTATTGTCACCGACGACGATATCAACGCGCGGGACTGGAACGACGTCATCTGGGCAATCACCACGCGCATGGACCCCAAGCGCGACACGGTGATGATCGACAACACGCCCATCGACTACCTGGACTTCGCCTCGCCGATTTCAGGCCTTGGCTCGAAGATGGGCCTGGATGCCACCCACAAGTGGCCAGGTGAAACCACCCGCGAATGGGGCCGCGCCATCGTCAAGGACGAAGCCGTCACGCGTCGTATCGACGAACTCTGGAATCAGCTGGGAATAGATTGATGCGTGTAACCTTGCAGCCGTCGGGCGCAGTACTTGAGACATTGCCCGGCGAGCGGATCCTCGATGCAGCCCAGCGCCTGGGTTATGAATGTCCACAGAGCTGCCGCAACGGCAATTGCCACATCTGCTCGGCGTTGCTGGTTGAAGGCAGTGTCGTACAGGTGGGCGAGCTGCATGGCCACGGCGAGATCTACACCTGTCTGGCAGTGCCGCAGGAAGATTGTGTCGTGGTGTGGGACAGCGTCCTGCCATTGGGCGAGCTGCCGGTGCGCAAGTTCGCCTGCCAGGTTACCGAATGCGTCGAAGTCGGCGGCGATGTGTGGCGGGTGATGTTGCGCGCCCCGGCCGGCAAGCCGCCGCGCTACCACGCCGGGCAATACCTGATGATTGCCCGCGACGACGGCGAGAAATCCGCGTTCTCCATGGCTTCCGCCCCGGAAAGCGGGCGCGACCTGGAGCTGCACGTATTGGCCCGCGAAGCCAGTGCGCAAAATCTGATCAAACAGTTACAGCGTGACGGCATGGCGCGGGTGGAGTTGCCGTTTGGCGACACCCACCTGGGCGAACTGCCTGACGGTCCGCTGGTGTTGATCGCGGCGGGCACCGGCATGGGCCAGATGCACAGCCTGATCGAGCACTGCCGCTCCAAGGGCTTCCCGTACCCAGTCCATGTGTACTGGGGCGTGCGTCGCCCCGAGGATTTCTACGAGCTCAAGCACTGGGACGAGTGGAAAACCCTCGACAACCTCTACCTGCATCAGGTGGTCAGCGACCTCTGCGGTTGGGAAGGGCGCTGCGGCATGCTGCACGAGGCGGTCTGCGAGGACTTCCCGGATCTCAAATCCATCCAGGTCTATGCCAGCGGATCGCCGGCCATGGTCTACTCGACGCTCGACGCCCTCGTGGTTGCCGGCATGGACGCGCAGCAGATGCGCGCCGATGTGTTCGCCTACGCGCCTCGGTCCTGAGGCGCTTTCTAGAACCGTAACCCGACGTTGGCCATCGCAGCGGAACTGCCCAGCAGCACCAGTTCTGCGGTGACCGGCTTGATGCTGATGCCGACGGCCGGAATAAGCGCCGGGGCGACTCCAAATCGGTTCAACGGGATCTTGTCGCGGTATTTGCCCTTGTAGCCATGCAGCAGGCCCCCGCTGAGCTTGGCGTAGAACGGATGGTCAGTGCTGTCGAAGCGTTTGCCGCCATAAGCATAGACCGACCGCTGGCCGAACGAGTTACGAAAGGTTGCGGCGCCATACAGCCATCCCGACTCTTCATTGCGCTCCACGCCGATCAGGTTTTGCCGGTTGGTGTGCTCAGGGGAGGGCGAGAAGTGTCGGGTATAGACGCTGGTCTGCAGTTGCCAGAAGCCCCTGTCGTCGTGATCGGCATGGGCCGGGCTTAGCCATATGGCGCTGCCCAGCAGCAGTGGCAGGACTCTACTGAATGTATTCACGTGTCGTTCCGTTAATCGCCAGCGCGCACTGGGCGCGAACGCGCGGATTTATACGTAAGCCCCATTTGGCGCGTAAGTTGAAGTTTCCGATGGTTGCGTAGGAAACGTCCTAATCTGCCGACCGACAAATGGTCGTCACGCTGCAGGCCGCATCCTGCCGGGCGGCGCGGCGGCTGGAGTGCGAATTGCATCTCTGATCGGGTTGATTCGGCTTTTCTGGCGTGACGGATTGCGTCAGGGTTGAGTCTGATAGTCATGCAGTTGCGAACGCTGCGTTCAGCGCGTGTGCAGGCGTTTAGCATTACACTGGCCTTGAGTTGGCCAGCGAGGAGCCAGAGGGTGAATCAAATCAATAGCTTGGTGGCAGCCGTCCATGAGGGTCTGGGGCTGAGTTATCCACCTGTTATCGACCTTGGCCCCAAACTGACCCACGAGCAACTCCTGGCCTCCATGCACGCCACCCTGTCTCGCCACGAAGGCGGTCCCATCTGGCTGTTCGCCTACGGATCACTGATCTGGCGCCCCGAGTGCTCCGCCGTGGAGCGTCAGCGCGGTCGGGTGCATGGCTACCATCGCGGCCTGTATCTCTGGTCCCACGAACATCGCGGCACACCCGAGCAACCCGGCCTGGTCTTCGGTCTGGATCGCGGCGGCTCGTGCAGTGGTTTCGCCTATCGGCTGCCCGAAGAAAACATCGAGCAGTCCCTGCTGGCGCTGTGGGAGCGGGAGATGCCGTATCCCTCCTATCGCCCGCACTGGCTGAGTTGCCGCCTCGAAGACGGCACCAAGGTCCAGGCCCTGGGCTTCGTGCTCGAACGCCACCTGCCCAGCTACGCCGGCAACCTGCCCGACAGCATCCTGACCCAGGTTCTGGCCAACGCCGCCGGCCGCTACGGCACCACCTGGGAATACGTCGAACAAACCATCCACGCCCTGCGCACCCACGCCATGCCGGACGTGAGCCTGGAAGAGCGCTTCAAGCGGTGCAGGCCGGTTTTGTTGGCGGTTTAAGGAGATTGGTATGAAGGATCGGTGTTCATCAGCGCTCTCAACGGTCGAGTCACGGAACTACCCGTAATTCCTGCGCCAAGACAGTCTGTGGGAGCGGGCTTGCCCGCGAATGTGTCAGCCATGATGACTCGATGGTGACTGACCCACCGCCTTCGCGGGCGAGCCCGCTCCCACAGGTGGGTCTTATGAGGTGGCCTTCATGCCCCGTAGCAGCACGGCTTGCCGGCGGTGGCGTCCGTTGAATCGCCACCGCAGGCATCGGACAGCCGCCCGACCGTGCTGCGATATCAAGCCCAGCGGCCTTAAGCCACAGCTTCCCGCGACTGGCTCGCCACCCGCGTGTGGCGCAGGGTCGGTGCCATGAAGACGATTGACAGCACGCACGCCGCGATCAGTATCACGAATCCGCCATCCCAGCCGAAATGGTCGACGGTGTAGCCCATCAGCGCACTGGCCGCGACTGAGCCGCCCAGATAGCCGAACAGGCCGGTGAACCCTGCCGCAGTTCCTGCCGCCTTCTTCGGTGCCAGTTCAAGGGCCTGCAGACCGATCAGCATCACCGGGCCATAGATCAGGAAGCCGATGGAAACCAGCGCGATCATGTCGATGGTTGGGTTACCGGCCGGATTGAGCCAGTACACCAGGGTCGCCACTGTCACCAGCAACATGAACACGATTCCGGTCAGGCCACGGTTGCCACGGAAGATCTTGTCCGACATCCAGCCGCACAGCAGCGTCCCCGGAATGCCGGCCCATTCGTAGAAGAAGTAGGCCCAGGACGTCTTGTCGACATCAAAATGCTTGGCTTCCTTGAGGTAGGTCGGCGCCCAGTCAAGCACGCCATAGCGCAGCAGGTAGACGAACACGTTGGCCAGCGCGATGTACCAGAGCATCTTGTTGCGCAGCACATACTTGACGAAGATTTCCTTGGCGCTGAACTCCTCCTCGTGGCTCGCATCGTAGCCTTCCGGGAAGTCATTCTTGTACTGCTCCACCGGCGGCAAGCCCACTGATTGCGGGGTGTCGCGCATGGTAGCGAAAGCGAACAGCGCCACGAACAGCGCCACCGCAGCCGGTACATAGAATGCGGCGTGCCAGTCGTTGGTCCAGCCCAGGCCCAGCAGGAACAGCGGACCGATCAGGCCGCCACCGACGTTATGCGCCACGTTCCACACCGACACCACGCCGCCGCGCTCCTTCTGCGACCACCAGTGCACCATCGTCCGCCCGCTCGGCGGCCAGCCCATGCCCTGCGCCCAGCCGTTGATGAACAGCAGGATGAACATGATCGTCACGCTCGACGTCGCCCAAGGCGCGAAACCGAACACGAACATCACCGCCGCAGAAACCAGCAGGCCAAACGGCAGGAAGTAACGGGGATTGGAGCGGTCCGACACCAGCCCCATCAGGAATTTCGACAGGCCATAGGCAATCGCGATCGCCGAAATCGCCACCCCCAGCTCACCCCGGGTGTAGCCCTGATCGATCAGGTACGGCATGGCCAGCGAGAAGTTCTTGCGTAGCAGGTAGTACCCCGCATAGCCAAAGAAGATGCCTGCGAAAATCTGCCAGCGCAGACGACGGTACGTACTATCGACGCGCTCGGCAGGCAGCGGGGCCTGATGCGCGGCAGGGCGGAAAAAGGCAAACATCGAACACTCCAGTGGCTTTTGTTTTGTTATGCGAATCCGAATATTACATTTTCATTACAGAAAATAGGAAGGTTTCTCAACGCTGAAAGTTCCGGATTCAGGCGATTTGCCGTGTTGTATTACGAACATGACGCAGATGTGTATTTCTGGATTTCACGTTTCAGATTCGTCCTACTTGGGAACAGGAATCGTTCCCCTTATGCGCGCTGTCACACCGCCATACCATCGCCGCCATCTGCCGCAGAGCGTCTGGAGTCGAGGTGAAGGTGAAAGTGAAGTGGTTATGCAAGCTCTCCGGGATTGTCGGGCTCAGCGCGCTGCTGCTTGGCGGCGCGTATGCCAGGGGCGAAACCCATCCCCAGTTCGATCGGTACATATCCCCGGCTTATCCCTCCGCTCTACGCGGCGGCAAGCTGTTCTCGAGTGTCCGGGTTCACTACGAAATCCACCACGACGGCACGCTGAGTGGCATCAAGGTCGTGGAGCAGACCGACCAGAAAACGGCAGATGCCGTTGTCTCCGCGGTCAGACGCTGGCGCTTCAAGCGTTGGGAGGTATCGCAAGAGATGCCGGCGGTGATCGGTGAGTCCGTCCAGTACCTGTTCGATCAGGAGCGGCGGGAGAAGCGCTTGCGAATGGTGATTTCGTGGGAAAGGAGGCAGGAATCATGAAGGGATTGATCTTGTGCGTTGCACTCAGCCTGAGCGCCATGGCGCATGCCGGCGAATTCAAACTCGAATATGAAAAACAGCCTCACGCGGTTTACCCGGCAAGCCTCTATCGCGCAGGTGTTTCCGGGGTGGTGCGTGTGGAGTTCACGGCAAACAACGATGGCTCGATCACCGACATTGAAGTGCTGCAGAGCTCCTACCGCGAATTTGCCGAGTCGGCGATACGCGCCGTTTCCCGCTGGCGGCTCAAGCCGTGGCTGGTCGATGCCAGCAGCCCGGCAACGATCCGAGTGCAGACGGATGTGTATTTCGCGGCCAAGGGCGACAGCCGTGAACTGATGGCGCGCATGCGCAGCCGTGTGCGGTCGTTGAGCTGCGCCAGGATCAACAAGGAGGCCGACTACCTCAAACAACACATCCCCGAGGAGTATGCAGTGGAGATCCCCACGTTTCGCCATACCCGCCAGTTGCTGGCGCGCAAGGCTCATAACGAGAAGCTGTCGTTTGCAGCTGACAGGGAAATCGATGAGCAGTTTGTAAGCGCGATGCCGGGGATACTGAGTGCGTGTCGGGAGCGCCCGGAGCTTGAATATCTGGATTTGTTGCCGGAGGCGATCAGGGTGCGGATCTAGGCAGGCGATCTAGCATCCCCCGCCTGGTTGGCGGGGGATGTCGTGGGCTCGTCACCTCACCCCAACCACCACCTTCCCAACCGCTTTCCTCTGCCCCAACGAATCAATCGCTTCCCCCGCCCGCTCCAGCGGATAAACCTTCGACACCAACGGTTTCAATTTCCCTTCGCCGTACCATTTGAACAGTTGCCGGAAGTTCGCCGCGTTGTCCTGTGGTTGGCGCTGGGCGAAGGAGCCCCAGAAGACGCCGACGACCGAGGCGCCTTTCAACAGCGCGAGGTTGACGGGCAGTTCCGGGATGCGGCCGCTGGCGAAGCCGACGACGAGCAGGCGGCCGTTCCAGGCGATGGCGCGCACGGCCTGATCGAAGAGGTCGCCGCCGACGGGGTCGTAGATCACATCGACGCCGTTGCCGTTGGTGAGGCGTTTGAGTTCGTCCTTGAGGCTGCTTTCGCTGTAGTTGATGAGTTCGTCGGCGCCGGCGTTTCTGGCGACTTCCAGTTTGTCGGCGCTGCTGGCGGCGGCGATGACGCGGGCGCCCATGGCTTTGCCGATTTCCACCGCGGCCAGGCCCACGCCGCCCGAGGCGCCGAGCACCAGGAGTGTTTCGCCGGGTTGCAACTGGGCGCGCTGTTTGAGGGCGTGCATGGAGGTGCCGTAAGTCATGCTGAATGCGGCGGCGGTGGTGTAGTCCATTGCCTCGGGGATAGGCAGGACGTTGTACCCGGCCACCGCGATCTGTTCGGCGAAGCTGCCCCAGCCGGTGAGGGCCATGACCCGGTCGCCGACCTTGAGGTGGCTGACTTTTTCACCCACCGCGCTCACCACGCCCGAGGCTTCGCCGCCGGGGGAAAAGGGGAAAGGCGGCTTGAACTGGTATTTGCCTTCGATGATGAGGGTGTCGGGGAAGTTGACCCCGGCGGCGTGCACGTCGAGCAGGATTTCGTTCTTTTTCGGTTCCGGGGTGGCGACGTCTTCCAGCACCAGATTTGCGGCGGGACCGAAGGCTTTGCAGAGCACGGCTTTCATCGGGGCTATTCCTTTTCCAGTGATGGCCGATAAGTGTAGGTAGAGGGGTTTTGGGGTCAATGAGCATGACCCGGCCTGATAGACCTACATAAGCCGCAGAGCCCTGTAAGCTATGGCGCACCGGATTAGAGGAGTGGGATTTTGAAAGCGAAAGCGTGGATTCTGATGCTGTTGACGTTGTCGATGCCTGTTGTGGCAATGGCCAACGAAGAGGGTGGCGAGAAAGATGACCCGAACAAGGTTTCCTATGTGGCCCTGACCCCGCCGTTCGTGGGCAACTATGCGCTCGATGGCGGGCCGAAGCTGCACGTGTACAAGGCTGACGTGGCCTTGCGCGTGACCGGCGCCGAGGCGCAGAAGCTGGTGAAGGCCAATGAGCCGCTGATTCGCAATCAGTTGGTGGCGCTGTTCACCCAGCAGACGATCGAGTCCATGAGCAACGTCGATGCCAAGGAAAAGCTGCGTCAGGAAGCCCTGAAGCAGACCCAGCAGGTGTTGAGCCAGGAGACTGGCAAGCCTGTGGTGGATGATCTGTTGTTCAACAACTTCATCGCGCAGTGATGCAGTGAACTTCCCGTAGCAGTCCGGCTTGCCGGCGTCGACGGCCCTTTGATCGCTGACGCCGGCAAGCCGGACTGCTACGGGGCGATGTCGTTGGCGGTTGAATTTTTTCAGCGCAAGGCCAGCACCGCAGCCCATTCTTCCGGCGTGACGGGCATGACCGAAAGGCGGCTGCCTTTTTGCACCAGGGGCATTTGCTCAAGGGCGGCCTGTTGTTTGAGGTAGCCCAGGCCCAGCACCTTGGGGAAAATCTCGACGAAGGCGACGTTGATTGCGCTCCAGGGGTTTTTGTCCTGGCTGGCCTTGGCGTCGAAGTAGTGGCTGGTGTTGTCCAGCGCCGTGGGGTCGGGATACGCGGCTTCGACGATTTTGCCGATGCCCGCGATGCCCGGTTCAGGGCAGCTCGAATGATAGAAGAAGAATTCGTCGCCCACCGCCATGGCGCGCAGGAAGTTGCGTGCCTGGTAGTTCCGGACCCCATCCCAGCGGGCCTCGCCCAGTTTTTTCAGGCCTGCGATGGACAGCTCGTCAGGCTCGGATTTCATCAGCCAATAGGCCATTTTTGATGCTCCTGAATGGGGTTTGGACAGGTTGTCCGACGCTTTCGTGACAAACCGACAGTCGGTTGACGCCAGTATTTGCGTGTTGGGTCACGTTGTTGGAGAATGCCGCCACTTCAAGCGCTACACCGCTACGCGGCCCTATTTTCAGAGGCAGTGGATGCCGGGTTTTGATTTGCCAAAGGGGGGCAATCAATGCAACGCAAGCCGGATTTACTATGGATTTTGGTCATTTTGTTCGGCTTGGGCATTGTCACCACCGGTTACGCGCAAAGTCTCTGGTCAGCCAAGACCGATGCACCGGTTGAAATCACCCAGCAACAGCAGCCGTATCGCCGCTAGCTCCCCCGGACACACCGCTTGTAGGAGCGCGCTTGCCCGCGACGGCGGTGTGTCAGTTACAAATCCATATCTGACACATCGCAATCGTGGGCAAGCGCGCTCCTACAAGCTGTCAGGCCATATACCAGCGCTTGTCCGATACTGTTCCTTGTAGCGGTACATCCCAACTGGCAACCGCCAGCTTTCCGACTTTCTGACACTCATGGGCCATGCCCAGCAGCACTGGCTTCTGCCAGGCCTTGCGGCGTGCCTGATACGCCAGGCTGCGGTCGTAGAATCCGCCGCCCATGCCCAGCCGGCCGCCCTGGTCATCAAAACCCACCAATGGCATCAGAATCAGGTCCAGCGCCCAGATCTTGCGCTGCTGGCGCGGGTTGATGTGCGGCTCGGGAATGCGAAACCGATTGGGACGAAATTTATCCCCGGGCCTCACACGCTGAAACACCATCTTGGTCCGTGGCCAGGCGCTGAGCACCGGAAGATAGGTCGCCTTTCCGCGCCGTTGTGCTTCACGCAGCAGCAGGCGCGGGTCGATTTCACCGTCCATCGGAAGGTACAGCGAAACATGCCGGGAACGTCGAAAAAGCGGGTTTTGCGCCAGTTGCCGGTACAAGCCCTGTGCCGCTCGTCGCTGTTCTGCGCGGTTGAGCGCGCGGCGGGCCTTGCGTAGAACGCGGCGTAACTGAGGGCGGGAGAGGGTGGACGAATCGTTCAGGGAGGCTGCGCCAGAAGAGGTCATGCAGGCGGGTCCGTGCGATTTGAAGGAGTGACCGTGCGATCACGATCTCCATTGCCAGACAGGGCGCCTGGCAATGGATAGAGAATTCGAGACTCCCCGACGAACCGCTGTCGGTGTAGCCCTTGAACCCGAAAGTTCAAGGTGGAGATTGCAGGAGGTTTTAAGGCTTTCCGTCGAGCGGACATGCACACCAACCCCAACGTGCAACCCCCGTGGTTGTGCGTATCGGCTCAGGGACATGACCGACTGGCAAGCACTCCAGGGAGCGGTCGCAAGTATACCCAATCATGTCCGAACAATCAGCCTTGTGCTTTATCCGAATCCGTGGCAAGGACCAGGTCCACACGCTCGAGAAGGTCGCGAACCTGCTCGCGAGTCGAGCCGTTGGCCTGGGTCTGCGGCAGTTCCTGTTTGTGCAACAGGTCATGAGTAATGTTCAGGGCGGCCATCACGGCAATGCGGTCGGCGCCGATCACTTTGCCGCTGCTGCGGATCTCGCGCATCTTGCCATCCAGGTAGCGGGCGGCGCTGACCAGGTTGGTGCGCTCCTCCTGAGGGCAGATGATCGAATACTCTTTGTCGAGAATTTGAACGGTGATGCTGTTGCCATTACTCATGAGTCTTGCTCCAGGGCCTTGAGGCGCGAAATCATGGACTCGACCTTTTGCCGGGCGATTTCGTTCTTTTCAATGAGGTGAGCGCGTTCCTCGCGCCAGGATTTTTCCTGAGCTAATAAGAGTCCGTTTTGACTTTTTAGTTGCTCGACACGATTGATCAATAACTCCAGTCGGGCCATCAGCGCATGCAGGTCGTTGTCTTCCATTGTTTTCCACTGATTATTTTCAGATGAGTGGTGCAGGTGCTGGCGTCTGGATCGCCTCGAAATTCGCCTGGATAGCTTGGGTGCGTCTGCCGGTGCTACGATACAAGGCCTCCATTCTAGACATTGCGCCGCTTGGCGCCTAGTTGCCATGCCTAAACAGAATTCCCCGTATACCGGTTTTGCGACCCTGCTCAGCAGCGCAGGCCACCCCGTTTCCCCCGCCGAGTTGCACGGCCTGTTGCTGGGCCGCAGTTGCGCCGGCGCAGGCTTCGATGCCGAGGAGTGGATCGCCGATGCGATTCTGCTGCTGGAAACCGAACCTGAAGCCAACGTTCGCCAGGCCCTGATCGGCCTGCAGGAGATGGTCAAGGGCGAGCTGACCGGCGATGACATGGCTGTCGTGCTGCTGCTTCCCGGCGACGACGAACCCCTGGCCGACCGTACGGCCGCCATGGGCCAGTGGTGCCAGGGCTTTCTCAACGGCTTCGCCCGTGTCGGCGGTCAGTCGCTGAGCGAAGACGCCCGCGACGTCCTGCAAGACCTGGCCGCCATCGCGCAAATCCAGGACACCCTGGAAGAGTCCGAAGACGGCGAGAGCGATTTCATGGAAGTCATGGAATACCTGCGCGTCGCGCCGCTGCTGCTGTTCACCGAGTTCAACAAGAAAGCGGAACCTGAAGCCAAACCTTCCCTGCATTGATTGCCCACTGCCGCGAACCGGTCGCTGGCGCCTGAGCGCGTCAGTGGCCGGAGCGCTCATCCGGAGGACCGTACTTGCCCATGATCCATATCCCGAAAGCCGAATATGCCCGTCGCCGCAAAGCCTTGATGGAGCAGATGGAGCCCAACAGCATCGCCATTCTGCCGGCGGCTGCCGTGGCCATTCGCAATCGTGATGTCGAACATGTGTACCGTCAGGACAGCGACTTTCAGTACCTGAGCGGCTTTCCCGAGCCCGAGGCTGTGATCGTGCTGATTCCCGGGCGCGAATACGGCGAGTACGTGCTCTTCTGTCGCGAACGCAACCCCGAGCGCGAGCTGTGGGACGGTTTGCGCGCAGGACAGGACGGCGCCATCCGCGATTTCGGCGCCGACGATGCATTCCCCATTACCGACATCGACGACATCCTGCCGGGCCTGATCGAAGGCCGCGACCGGGTGTATTCGTCCATGGGCAGCAACCCCGAGTTCGATCGCCATGTGATGGAGTGGATCAACGTCATTCGCTCCAAGGCGAACCTGGGTGCGCAGCCGCCCAAGGAATTCGTTGCGCTGGATCACCTGCTTCACGACATGCGCCTGTATAAATCCGCCGCGGAAGTGAAGGTGATGCGTGAGGCCGCGCAGATTTCTGCCCGTGCCCACGTGCGTGCGATGCAGGCCAGCCGTGCGGGCCTTCACGAGTTCAGCCTGGAGGCCGAGCTCGACTACGAATTCCGCAAGGGCGGGGCAAAGATGCCGGCCTACGGCTCCATCGTCGCTTCGGGCCGCAACGCCTGCATCCTGCACTATCAGGAGAATGACGCACCGCTCAAGGATGGCGACCTGGTGTTGATCGACGCCGGCTGCGAGATCGACTGTTACGCCAGCGATATCACCCGGACCTTTCCGGTCAATGGCAGGTTTTCTCCCGAGCAGAAGGCGATCTACGAGCTGGTGCTCAGGTCCCAGGAAGCGGCGTTCGCAGCGATCAAGCCGGGCAACCACTGGAACCAGGCTCACGAGGCGACGGTTCAGGTCATCACCCAGGGCCTTGTGGAGCTTGGGTTGCTACAGGGCGAGGTCGATGAACTGATCGCCAGCGAAGCGTACAAAGCTTTCTATATGCATCGCGCCGGGCACTGGCTGGGTATGGACGTGCATGATGTCGGCGAGTACAAGGTCGGCGGCGAGTGGCGTGTGCTGGAAGTCGGCATGGCGTTGACGGTCGAGCCTGGCATTTACGTGGCGCCGGACAACCAGAACGTCGCAAAGAAATGGCGCGGGATTGGTGTACGAATCGAGGACGATGTCGTGGTGACCAAAAAAGGCTGTGAAATCCTGACCGGCGGTGTGCCCAAGACGGTGGCCGAGATCGAGGAACTGATGGCTGCTGCGCGGGTGGAAGTCGCATGAGCCGCTTCAATCTGGCCATCGTCGGCGGCGGCCTGGTTGGCGCCAGCCTGGCGTTGGCGTTGCAGGCAGGTGCCAAGGCGCGGGGCTGGAAGATCGTGATGATCGAGCCTTTCGCTCCCGGCGACAGTTATCAGCCGAGCTACGACGCGCGTTCCTCTGCGCTGTCTTTTGGCGCGCGGCAGATCTACGACCGGCTCGGCCTGTGGCAGCAGATCAGCCGTCGCGCCGAGCCGATCCTGCAGATTCAGGTGTCCGACAAAGGCCGCTTCGGCGCGGCGCGGTTGTCTTCGATGGAAGAAGGTGTGCCAGCACTGGGCTATGTGGTCGAAAACGCCTGGCTGGGCCAATGCCTGTGGCAGGGCCTGGACAAGGATGTGGTCAGTTGGCGCGTGCCGGCGGAAGTGAAACAGATGCAGGCGCTGCCCGATGGCTATCGCCTGACCTTGAACGACGAAACCCAGATCGAATGCGACCTGGCGGTGCTGGCCGACGGTGGCCGTTCCAGCCTGCGCGAGCAACTGGGCATCGCGGTCGACAGCACGCCCTATGACCAGAGTGCGTTGATCGCCAACATCACCCCCGGCGAGGCTCATTGCGGACAGGCGTTCGAGCGCTTCACCGATGAAGGCCCGATGGCATTGCTGCCCCTGCCGGAGAACCGCTGCGCGCTGGTCTGGACCCGCACCGGCAATGATGTGCAACGGCTGATGTCACTGGACGACCGCAGTTTTCTCAACGAATTACAGGGCATCTTCGGCTATCGCCTGGGTGCGCTGAAACAGGTGGGTGTGCGTCATACCTACCCGCTGTCGCTGATTCAGGCGCAGGAACAGGTGCGCTCCAATCTGGTCGTGCTCGGCAACGCGGCTCATAGCCTGCACCCGATTGCCGGGCAGGGTTTCAACCTGTCACTGCGCGATGCGGCGTCGCTGGCCGAAGCGCTGCTCGCCAGCGACGCGCGCCCCGGCGATCTGGCGACCCTGCAGGCTTATCGCGACCGTCAGTTCATGGATCAAAAGCTCACCGTCGGTTTCTCCGATCAGGTCACCCGCCTGTTTGGCAGCCGCCAGCCGGTGATTACCGCTGGCCGCAACATCGGCCTGCTTGGCCTGGACCTACTGCCGTCGGCCAAGAGCTGGTTCGCCCGCCAGGCCATGGGGCTGGGGACGCGAGCGGATGTCTGACTCTATTTTTCATTGCTGGCATTTGCCACACGCGAGAACGATTTAAAGCATGGAAACGCGCGCAGATCTGCTGATTGTCGGGGCTGGAATGGTCGGGAGCGCGCTTGCGCTGGCCCTTCAGAACAGCGGGTTGAACATTCTGGTGGTCGACGGCAGCCCGTTGAGCGTCAAACCCTTCGACCAGGACGCGCCTTTCGAGCCGCGGGTCAGTGCCTTGTCGGCGGCCAGCCAGCGCATCCTTGAACGGTTGAATGTCTGGGACGGCATCGTCTCGCGACGCGCCAGCCCGTACGGCGAGATGCACGTGTGGGACGGCAGCGGCACGGGCAAGGTGCACTTCTCGGCGTCCAGCGTGCACGCCCAGGTGCTGGGGCATATCGTGGAAAACCGCGTGGTCCAGGATGCGTTGATCGAGCGTCTGCACGATTGCGATATCGGCCTTTTGGCCAACGCACGGCTGGAGCAGATGCGCCGCTCCGGCGATGACTGGCTGCTGACCCTGGCCGATGGCCGTACCTTGCGCGCGCCGCTGGTGGTGGCGGCCGACGGCGCCAATTCGACCGTGCGACGCATGACCGGCACCGCGACCCGCGAATGGGACTACATGCACCACGCCATCGTGACCAGCGTTCGCACGGCACAATCCCACCGCAGCACTGCCTGGCAGCGCTTTACCGATGAAGGTCCGCTGGCATTCCTGCCGCTGGAGCGTAACGGCGAGCATTGGTGTTCGATTGTCTGGTCGGTGACCCCGGCTGAGTCCGAGCGCTTGATGGCGCTGGATGAGGAGACCTTCTGCCGGGAACTGGAGAGGGCATTCGAGGGGACTTTGGGACAGGTCGTTTCAGCCGATCCGCGAGTATGTGTGCCGTTGCGTCAGCGACATGCCAAACGCTATGTGGCCGAAGGGCTGGCTCTGATCGGTGATGCCGCGCACACCATCCACCCGCTGGCGGGGCAGGGCGTGAACCTGGGTTTCCTGGATGCTGCGGTGCTGGCCGAAGTGCTGCACAACGCCGCCGAGCGAGGCGAGCGCCTGGCCGATCAGAAGGTGTTGAGCCGCTACGAACGCCGCCGCATGCCGCACAACCTGGCGTTGATGGCGGCGATGGAAGGCTTCGAGCGACTGTTCCAGGCCGATCCGCTGCCGGTTCGCTGGCTGCGTAACACCGGGTTGAAAATGGTGGACCAGTCGGCCGAGGCCAAGGCGATGTTTGTTCGTCAGGCGTTGGGTTTGACCGGGGATTTGCCGGAGTTGGCCAAGATCTGAGGGTTTGCAACATCTCGTAACGGCTCCGCACGGATTTCGTTGATGAGATTCACTACCATTTCGCCTCATTCCGCAAAGACGAGACCTCAGCATGCAGGCGAGCAAGCGACTTCTGGCTGCCCTGGCATTGGCCGTGCTCGGCAATACCGCCCAGGCTGCCGACGAAGTGGTGGTGTATTCCTCCCGTATCGATGAACTGATCAAACCCGTATTCGACGCCTACACCGCCAAGACCGGCGTGAAGGTGAAGTTCATCACCGACAAGGAAGCGCCGCTGATGCAGCGCATCAAGGCCGAAGGGCAGAACGCGACCGCCGACCTGCTGCTCACCGTTGACGCCGGCAACCTCTGGCAGGCCGAACAGATGGGCATCCTGCAGCCGTTTACCTCGCCTGTGATCGACAGCAACATCCCGCCGCAATATCGCTCCTCCACTCACAGCTGGACCGGCCTGAGCCTGCGCGCGCGGACCATTGCCTACTCCACGGACCGGGTCAAACCCGAAGAGCTGACCACCTACGAGGCCCTGGCTGACAAGCACTGGGAAGGCCGCCTGTGCCTGCGCACCGCCAAGAAGGTCTACAACCAGTCGCTGACCGCCACGCTGATCGAAACCCACGGCGCCGAGGCTTCAGAGAAGATCCTCAAGGGTTGGGTCAACAACCTGTCCACCGACGTGTTTTCCGATGACATCGCCGTGCTTGAGGCGATCAACGCCGGGCAGTGCGACGTCGGCGTGGTCAACACCTACTACTATGGCCGTCTGCACAAGCAGAACCCGGACCTGGCCGTGCGTCTGTTCTGGCCCAACCAGTCGGACCGTGGGGTGCACGTGAACCTCTCGGGCATCGGCCTGACCAAGTACGCACCGCATCCGGAGGCCGCCAAGGCGCTGGTGGAGTGGATGACCGGGCCTGAGGCACAAGCCATTTTCTCCGGCACCAACCAGGAATTCCCGGCCAACCCGAACGTCGCGCCGTCGGAAGAGGTCGCGAGCTGGGGGTCGTTCAAGGCCGACACCATCCCCGTGGAAGTCGCCGGCCGCCGCCAGGCCGAAGCCATCCGCATGATGGATCGCGCTGGCTGGAATTAACGAACACGCCTGTAGGAGCGCGCTTGCCCGCGACGGCGGAGTGTCTGACGTTACATCTTCAGATGACACACCGCAGTCGCGGGCAAGCGCGCTCCTAAAGGTCCTGGTAAATCTGAGATATCCCCCTTGGCCCATCCCGCCCAGCGTCGCTGGTACCCCCTGGTCTTCACCATCGCCGCACTGGTGTTTCTGCCGCTGAGCGTGTTGCTGTTCTCCTGGCAGACCATCGATCACGAAATCTGGTCCCACCTGTGGGAAACCCAGATGCCGCGCCTGCTGGGCAACACCCTGACGTTGGTGCTCGGCGTGGGCGTAGGCGTCACGCTGTTGGGCGTCAGCCTCGCCTGGCTGACGGCCCTGTGCGAGTTTCCCGGCAGGCGCTGGCTCGACTGGGCGCTGATGCTGCCCTTTGCCATTCCTGCCTACGTGCTGGCCTTCGTCTTTGTCGGCCTGCTGGACTTCGCAGGCCCGGTGCAAACCCTGATGCGCGAGTTGTTCGGCAGCGGTCTGCGCATGCCACGGGTGCGTTCGACCGGCGGCGTGATCATCGTTCTGGTGCTGGTGTTCTATCCCTACGTCTACCTGCTGGCACGCACTGCATTTCTCGCCCAGGGCAAGGGCCTGATGGAGGCGGCGCGAATTCTCGGGCAATCGCCCTGGCAGGCGTTCTGGCGAGTGGCATTGCCCATGGCGCGACCTGCGATTGGCGCCGGTGTGGCACTGGCGTTGATGGAAACCCTGGCCGACTTCGGCGCCGTGTCGGTGTTCAACTTCGACACCTTCACCACCGCGATCTACAAGACCTGGTACGGCTTCTTCAGCCTGTCGAGCGCGGCGCAACTGGCGAGCCTGCTGCTGCTCGCGGTGATGCTGGTGCTGTACGGCGAGCAACGGGCGCGGGGCGCCAGCCGGCCGAGTAACGAGCGACCCAGGGTCAAGGCGCTGTATCACCTGAAGGGCATCAAGGCGCTGGCGGCCACTGGCTGGTGTGGCCTGGTGTTCGCCTGCGCGTTCGTGGTGCCGCTGCTGCAGTTGATCGTCTGGGTCTGGCAGCGCGGGCGGTTCGATCTGGATGAGCGCTACACCGGGTTGATTGTTCACACCCTGTATCTTGGAGGGATCGCGGCGCTGGTGACCGTGAGCGTGGCGATGATCCTGGCGTTCGCCCGTCGCCTGGCACCGACCCGCGCCATCCGCTCGGGCGTGAGCCTGGCCAATATCGGGTACGCGTTGCCGGGCTCGGTGCTGGCGGTGTCGATCATGCTCGCGTTCAGTTATCTGGATCGTGAACTGGTGGTGCCGCTTTCCACCTGGCTGGGCGGGGCGGGCAAACCGCTGCTGCTGGGCAGCCTTGCCGCCCTGGTGCTGGCGTATCTGGTGCGCTTCATTGCCGTGGCCTACGGGCCGCTGGAAAGCAGCCTGGCGCGCATTCGCCCGTCATTGCCGGAAGCTGCCCGCAGCCTTGGTGTCAGTGGGCCACGTTTGTTTTTCAAAATTTATCTGCCGCTGCTGGTGCCGGGGACCCTGAGCGCAGCGCTGCTGGTGTTCGTCGATGTGCTCAAGGAAATGCCCGCCACCCTGCTGATGCGCCCGTTTGGCTGGGACACACTGGCGGTGCGGATTTTTGAAATGACCAGCGAAGGCGAGTGGGCGCGTGCCGCTTTGCCGGCGCTTACGTTGGTTCTGGTCGGTTTACTACCGGTAATTGGCCTAATCAGACGTTCGGCCAGACCCATCGGCTAGGTGCGGGGTCACAGCCTTGCGGCTACAATGCGCCGCAATCGACGTGGTCTGTCAGACAATTCTGTAAGTTCGCAAAGGTTTCATACCCCAAGTCACGGGGGACTTGCCTGCGTTCTGACCGATTGCGTCTTCGCCAAGCCCGGAAGGAGGAACCCCATGGGACAGCGTACGCCCCTATTCGACTTGCACCTCGCGCTCGGCGCGAAGCTGGTCGATTTTGGTGGTTGGGATATGCCGTTGCACTACGGCTCGCAGGTCGAGGAACACCATCAGGTGCGCCGCGATTGCGGGATTTTCGATGTGTCGCACATGCATGTCATCGATGTGTCGGGCAGTGGCGCCAAGCCCTGGCTGCAACATCTGCTGGCTAACGACGTCGGCAGATTGCAAAGCACGGGACGCGCCCTCTACAGCGCCATGCTCGACACCCGCGGCGGTATTGTCGACGACATGATCGTCTACCTGACCGAAGACGGTTATCGTCTAGTGGTCAACGCCGCCACCGGTGCCAAGGACATGGCCTGGATGAACGCTCACCTGGCCGGCTTCGATGTGCAACTGACCCACCGTTCGGAACTTGCGATGCTGGCCATTCAAGGCCCCCACGCACGGCACAAGATCGCGGAGCTGGTAACCCAGGCCCGCGCCGAACTTATCCACACCCTCAAGCCATTTGAAGGTCGCCAGCAAGGCGACTGGTTCATCGCGCGCACCGGCTACACCGGCGAAGACGGACTGGAAATCATCCTGCCGAGCGATCAGGCCTGCAGCTTTTTCAACGACATGGTCGGCGCCGGCATCTCGCCGATCGGCCTCGGCGCCCGCGACACGTTGCGCCTTGAAGCCGGTATGAACCTTTATGGTCAGGAAATCGACGAACAGGTTTCACCGCTGATCTCCAACATGGCCTGGACCGTGGCGTGGACGCCCGAGGACCGCGACTTCATCGGCCGCAAGGCGCTTGAGGCGGAAAAGGCCAAAGGCGTGGAATCGAGGCTGGTGGGGCTGGTGCTGGAAGAACGTGGTGTTCTTCGCGCCCATCAGGTCGTCCGAATAGCGGAAGTTGGCGAAGGAGAGATCACCAGTGGTAGTTTCTCTCCTACGCTAAGCAAGTCGATTGCGCTGGCGCGCGTACCGATGGCGACTGGCGACCGTGCCGAGGTGGAGATTCGCGGCAAGTGGTACCCGGTCCGAGTGGTTCAGCCGACGTTCGTGCGCCACGGCAAGGCCTTGATCTGACCTTTGTTTTTGCAAGCCATCCCTGGCGGGTTTCTCCGCTGACCTGATGATGTATAGAGGATAAAAAATATGAGCAATATTCCCGCCGACCTGCGTTTTGCCGAAAGCCACGAGTGGGCGCGTCTGGAAGCTGATGGCACCGTGACCGTGGGTATCAGTGACCACGCGCAGGAAGCGCTGGGTGACGTGGTGTTCGTTGAACTGGCCGAAGTCGGCAAGACCTTCGCAGCAGGCGATCAGGCGGGCGTCGTTGAGTCGGTGAAAGCCGCTTCCGACATCTATTCGCCGATTGCCGGTGAAGTCATCGCGGTCAACGAAGAACTGGACGGCTCCCCTGAGTCGCTCAACAGCGACCCGTACGGCGCCTGGATCTTCAAGCTCAAGCCAGCCAATGCCCAGGCGGACCTGAACAAACTGCTGGACGCTGCCGGCTACAAGGCCGCCATCGGCGAATAAGCCGTGCTCTTGTAGGAGCGCGCTTGCCCGCGACTGCGGTGTGTCAGGCCATCACAGGATATCTGGCATACCGCCTTCGCGGGCAAGCGCGCTCCTACGGTGTAATCACGGCGTTGGACTTTTCTCCACACAACCGCCAATCCCTTTCTAGACTCTAAAGCTCTGCCCGTTGCGGCTTTAGTCGTCCAAAAAGAGAGAGGCCGTCATGTCTACGTCGCCATCCCTTGGCCAGTTACACGACCCCAACAGCTTTCTGCGTCGCCACCTTGGCCCCGATGCCGCCGAGCAGCAGGCCATGCTCGACGCCCTTGGCGTTGCCAGCCGAACCGAATTGATCGAACAAACGGTGCCGCCGGCCATCCGTTTCAATCGCGCACTGGACTTGCCTGCCGCCTTGAGCGAAGAAGCCGCCCTGGCCAAACTCAAGGCCCACGCCGAGCGCAACCAGATCTGGACCAGCCTCATCGGCATGGGCTACCACGGCACCCTCACGCCTAACGTCATCCTGCGCAACGTGTTGGAAAATCCTGGCTGGTACACCGCCTACACGCCTTATCAGCCTGAAATCGCCCAGGGCCGGCTCGAGGCACTGCTCAATTTCCAGCAGATGACCATCGACCTCACGGGCCTGGCCATGGCCAACGCCTCCCTGCTCGATGAAGCCACGGCCGCAGCCGAAGCCATGGCGCTGTCCCGGCGCATCTCGAAATCGAAAAGCAACACCTTCTTCGTCGACGAAAACTGCCATCCCCAGACCCTGTCCGTGGTGCAAACCCGCGCCGAAGGCTTCGGTTTCGAACTGGTGGTCGATGCTGTGGATAACCTTGCGAGCTACCAGGTGTTCGGCGCGCTGCTGCAATACCCCGACACTCACGGCGAGATCCGCGACCTCAAGCCCTTGATCGAACAATTGCACGTGCAACAGGCGCTGGCCTGCGTGGCGGCGGACCTGTTGAGCCTGTTGCTGCTGACGCCGCCCGGTGAAATGGGCGCCGATGTGGTGTTTGGCTCTTCGCAGCGCTTCGGGGTGCCCATGGGCTACGGCGGGCCTCATGCAGCCTATTTTGCCTGTCGGGAGGAGTTCAAGCGGGGGATTCCGGGGCGCATCATCGGCGTCTCCAAGGATGCACGGGGCAATGTCGCGCTGCGCATGGCCCTGCAGACCCGCGAGCAACATATCCGTCGCGAGAAGGCCAACTCCAACATCTGTACCGCGCAGGTGCTGCTGGCCAATATCGCCAGTTTTTATGCGGTGTACCACGGCCCCGAAGGCCTGAAACGCATCGCACAGCGGGTGCATCGTCTGACCGCCATTCTCGCCGCAGGCCTTGAACGCAAGGGCGTGAAGCGGCTCAACCAGCACTTCTTCGACACCCTGACGCTGGACGTTGGCGGCGCGCAGACGGCGATTCTGGAAAGTGCCAGCGCGGCGTGCTTCAACCTGCGGATTCTTGGCGACGGCAGGCTGGGCGTGAGCCTGGACGAAAGCTGCGATGAGCACACGGTGGATAAGCTGCTGGATATCTTCTGCGGCGCCGATCATGGGCTGAACGTCGCCGATCTTGATGCCGAGGCGCTGGGCGACGGCATTCCCCCCAACCTTGCGCGCACTTCGCCTTATCTGACTCACCCGGTGTTCAGCGCCCATCACAGCGAAACCGAGATGCTGCGCTACCTCAAGCAACTGGAAAACAAGGATCTGGCCCTCAACCAGTCGATGATCCCGCTGGGCTCCTGCACCATGAAGCTCAACGCCACCAGTGAAATGATCCCCATCACCTGGCCTGCATTCGCCAACCTGCATCCTTTCGCGCCGGTGGAGCAGGCCACGGGCTACAAGGCGATGATCGATGAGCTGGAATCCTGGTTGTGCGCGATCACAGGGTTCGATGCGATCTGCATGCAACCCAACTCCGGCGCTCAGGGCGAATACGCGGGGCTATTGGCGATTCACAAGTACCATGAGAGCCGCAAGCAGGGGCAGCGGGACATCTGCCTGATTCCGTCATCGGCCCACGGCACCAACCCGGCGTCGGCGCAGATGGCGGGCATGCGGGTGGTGATCGTCGAGTGTGACGATGCCGGTAACGTCGATCTGGAGGACCTGAAAGCCAAGGCCCAGGAGGCCGGGGACAAGCTGTCCTGCCTGATGGCGACCTATCCCTCGACCCACGGTGTTTACGAGGAAGGCATGCGTGATATCTGCGAGGTTATCCACAAGCACGGCGGGCAGGTGTACATGGACGGCGCGAATCTCAACGCGCAAGTCGGTCTGGCCAGGCCTGCGGACATCGGCGCGGATGTCTCGCACATGAACCTGCACAAGACCTTTTGCATCCCCCATGGCGGCGGCGGGCCGGGGATGGGGCCGATCGGGGTGAGGGCGCACCTGGCGCCGTTCGTGGCCAACCATCCGGTGATCCCGCTGGAGGGGCCCAACGCGCAGAACACAGCGGTCAGTGCCGCGCCTTGGGGCAGTGCGAGTATCTTGCCGATCAGTTGGATGTACATCGCGATGATGGGGCCGCAACTGGCCGATGCCAGTGAAGTGGCGATTCTTTCCGCGAACTACCTGGCGCAGCAGCTCACCGGCGCGTTTCCTGTGCTTTATACCGGGCGCAATGATCGCGTGGCCCATGAGTGCATCATCGACTTGCGTCCGATCAAGGCCGACACCGGCATCAGTGAGGAGGATGTCGCCAAGCGTCTGATGGACTACGGGTTTCACGCCCCAACCATGTCGTTTCCGGTGCCGGGGACGCTGATGATCGAACCCACGGAGAGCGAATCCAAGGCCGAACTGGATCGCTTCATCGAGGCAATGCTGAGCATTCGTGCGGAGATCACTCAGGTGCAGAAGGGCGTCTGGCCAGCCGAAGACAACCCGCTCAAGCGTGCGCCGCATACCCTGGAAGATGTCATCAATGGCTGGGACAGGCCCTACACCCTTGCCGAGGCGATCACGCCGACTGCGCACACGCGTCAGCACAAGTACTGGCCAGCGGTGAATCGGGTCGACAATGTCTACGGGGATCGAAACCTGTTCTGCGCCTGTGTGCCGGTGGATGATTACCGGTAGTACCTGGGCTTAACCCACGTAGCAGTCCGGCTTGCCGGCGACAGCGATGTTGAGATCGCCGACGCCGGCAAGCCGGACTGCTACGAAGGGTGTAGGCGTTAAAAAACGTTACTCTTCAGCAACGAGATTCTTCGCCAGAATCGCGTTGGCCAGGTCCATGTCCGAGGCGTTCAGGCCTGGGTTGTCCTTGCGTACCTGGTCCAGCGCTGCTTCCAGGTATGGGCCACGGATTGCGCCATCGCTGGCGACGAAGCTACCGGCGTCATCCTGAGCCGCAACGATCAGCTTGTGGTGGCGGAACGTGAGGTACGTCGAGCCAGTGGTGGCGCCGGACGAAATGATGTCTCGCAGAAAGCCGTCAGCCATGGCTGAACCGACCGGCAGGGAGAGCAGGGCTAACGTGGCTACAGCAAGTTTAAGACGCATGACGGGTTACTCCGACTTTGGTTGTTCTGAAATGATTTGATACGCCCAAGGTCGATGTAGTTCCATTTCGCCCCACTCATACTGCTTCCACTTTGAGGATCGCGCCGTCCTGGGCGATCACCTTGACCTGCATGCCCACGGCGGTATCCGGCCCTACGACCATCCATACGCCATCGCCCACCTTGATCTTGCCGCGACCGCCGACGATGGCGTCGTGAACAGTGAAAGTGCGGCCGATCAGCTCGGAGCCGCGCATGTTCAAACCTGGCTGGTCGGACTTGCGCAACACGCTGCGCTGGCGTCGCCACCAGTACAGCGCGGTCAGCACCGACAGCACGGCGAACAGCAGGAACTGCACCTCCCAGCTCATTGCCGGGATGATGTAGGTGAGAATTCCGACGCCCGCCGCGGCCACGCCAATCCAGAGCAGATAACCGCCTGCACCGAACACTTCCAGGATCAGCAGGACGGTGCCCAGCCCGAGCCAGTCCCAGAACGACAGATTTTGCACGTAGTCCCACATGGCTCAGACTCGCTTGCCGGCTTCAGGCCTGCTCTTGTCGGCAGCGCCTTTGTCGAAGGTGGCCTTGACGATTTCACCGATACCGCCGACCGCGCCGATCATCTGGCTGGCTTCCAGTGGCATGAGGATGACTTTGCTGTTGTTGGCTGCCGCGAGCCTGCCCAGCGCGTCGATGTATTTTTGTGCAACGAAGTAGTTGATCGCCTGCACGTCACCGGCGGCAATGGCTTCGGATACCACCTGAGTCGCACGGGCCTCGGCTTCGGCCTGGCGCTCGCGGGCTTCGGACTCCAGGAAAGCGGCCTGGCGTTCGCCTTCTGCCTCCAGGATCTGCGCCTGTTTCTTGCCTTCGGCGGTGAGAATCGCCGAGGCGCGCAGGCCTTCGGCTTCGAGAATCTGTGCGCGCTTGATCCGTTCGGCTTTCATCTGGCCGCTCATTGCTGCCATCAGGTCGGCAGGCGGACTGATGTCCTTGATCTCGATGCGGGTGATCTTGATGCCCCATGGCGCGGTGGCTTCATCGACGATGCGCAACAGGCGCTCGTTGATCGAGTCTCGCTGGCTGAGCATGGCGTCCAGTTCCATGGAGCCGAGTACGGTACGGATGTTGGTTTGCAGCAGGTTGCGGATCGCGTGCTGCAGATTGTTCACTTCGTACGCAGCCTGGGCGCAGTTGACCACCTGATAGAAACAGACGGCGTCGATCTGCACCGTGGCGTTATCGGAGGTGATGACTTCCTGTGGGGGGATGTCGAGCACGGTCTCCATCATGTTGACCTTGTGTCCGACGCGGTCCATCACCGGCACGATGATGTTAAGGCCCGGCTTCAGGGTGTTGGTGTAGCGGCCAAAGCGTTCGACCGTCCATTGATAGCCCTGCGGCACCACCTTGAAACCCATGAACACGATGGCGATGGCCAAGGCGACGAAGAGTAAAACCACACTACCGATTTGCATAACCTATCCCTGTTGAACAATGGTTGGAGTTCTGTACCGATTCTACCCTGTGTAGTGGCGATAAACATTGGGGGAACGTGCCGGGGTGTTGCAGCAGCGCCCTCAAGATCGCCCCCGCCGGCAAGCCGTGCTGCTACGGAACTGCGCACCCCGATCCGTAGCAGCACGGCTTGCCGGCGGGAGCGGTCTTGAGGGTGACGCTCAGCGCTGTTCGCTCTGAGGCGTGACGCGCAGCACTTCTTCGACGGTGGTCATGCCGGACGAAACCTTTTGCGCACCCGACAGGCGCAGGCTGCGCATGCCGTCCTTGAAGGCCTGCCGGCGCAGGGCCGTGAGGTCCAGGTCGGCGGTGATCAGGGATTTGACCGCATCGGACATCAACATGATTTCGTAGACCCCCGCACGCCCGCGATACCCCGTGTCACGGCACTCCGCGCAGCCAACCGCGCGATGGGCGCCGCTCGGTACCGGCGCCTGCCAGGGCCGCGTCAGGGTCTGCCAATCCACTTCATCAAGCTCGATGGGCGCCTTGCAATGGGGGCACAAGGTACGCACCAGACGCTGGGCCATCACGCCAAGAATCGTCGCCTTGAGCAGGTAATGCGGCACGCCCAGTTCCAGCAGGCGGCTGATTGCGCTCGGCGCGTCGTTGGTGTGCAGGGTCGACAGCACCAGGTGCCCGGTGAGCGCGGCCTGAATCGCCATTTCGGCTGTTTCCAGGTCGCGAATCTCGCCGATCATGATGATGTCCGGGTCCTGCCGCATCAGCGCGCGCACGCCACTGGCGAAGGTCAGGTCGATATTGTGCTGGACCTGCATCTGGTTGAAGGCCGGCTCCACCATCTCGATAGGGTCTTCGATGGTGCAGAGGTTGACCTCCGACGTCGCCAGCTTCTTGAGTGTGGTGTAGAGCGTGGTGGTCTTGCCGGAACCGGTCGGGCCGGTCACCAGGATGATGCCGTTGGGCTGATAGGTCATGCCCTCCCAGCGCCGCAGATCGTCACCGGAGAAGCCCAACTGGTCGAAATCCTTGAGCAGCACTTCGGGGTCGAAGATCCGCATCACCATCTTCTCGCCGAATGCCGTAGGCAAGGTCGAAAGTCGCAGCTCCACTTCGCCGCCGTCGGGCGTCTTGGTCTTGACCCGGCCGTCCTGCGGCTTGCGCTTCTCGGCTACGTTCATCCGGCCCAGGCTTTTCAGGCGGCTGGTCACCGCCATCGTCACCTGCGGAGGGAACTGATAGACGTTGTGCAGCACGCCGTCGATGCGAAAGCGCACCGTGCCGGCCTCCCGGCGTGGCTCGATGTGGATGTCACTGGCGCGCTGCTGGTAGGCGTACTGGAAGAGCCAGTCGACGATGTTGACGATGTGCGCGTCGTTGGCGTCGGGCTCCTGATCGCTGGCGCCGAGCTTGAGCAACTGCTCGAAGTTGCCCAGCGAGCTGACTTTCTGGTCGGTGGCGCTGGCACCGCTGACCGACTTGGCCAACCGGTAGAACTCGACCGCCAGCTTCTGCACGTCGGCCGGGTTGGCTACCACGCGCTTGATCGGCATTTTCAGCACGTGCATCAGGTCCGCTTCCCAGGCCTTCACGTAGGGCTGGGCGCTGGCGATGGTCACGGCTTCGCGATCAACGGCCACTGCGAGAATCTTGTGACGCTGGGCGAAGGCGTAGGACATCAGCGGCGTGACGGCCGCGACATTGATCTTCAGCGGGTCGATGCGCATATAGGGCTGGCCCGATTGCTCGGCCAGCCAGGCCGTGAGGGTTTCAAGGTCGAGCTTCTTGCCGGGGCGACGCAGGTTGTCGAACTGCTGCGCGGCGATGAATTCCAGCGGGTGGGTTTGCAGGTTCTGCGCAGTGCGGCGCAGGGTCAGCGCGTATTCGGCGTTGTCCTGGTCGAGGTACCCCTGCGCGACGAGATCGCGCAGGACTTCATTCAGATCCAGCCAGCGGTCCTGGGAAGATGAGGCAAGGACGGACATGCGGGCTCCTTTGGACGAGACGGCTTACTTCGTTGGTAAGCAAGAGTAGTCCCAAGCGTGCCAGTTGTTGCGTCCTGCAGGTAGTGAAGCGTTGCCAATATTTTCAGCGTACTCAACCGACCGCCAGTGAGACGGGCTCGGATAGGACGTGAAAATCCTCCATCGGTTCCAGTTCCACTGAACAAACATTGATCAGATTGCGCATTTTTTCGCCAATCACCTGGGCTCGGTGCCACGTCAGCCCGTCGACTTCCGCCTGGATCATCAGCATGCCTTCCTGCTGCAACACGCTGACTTGTTGCGGAATCAGGTATTGCATGGCGAACAGGTTCAGCACCCGGCAGATCAGGTCTGGCTCGGCCTCGGCAAGGATCTGGTAACGCGAACGGCAGTGGGCATTGCTGACGGACCAGGCATCGTGACGAAGCGGCGCGGCGTTGACGGCTTGCAGGTGGGACATGCTGAACTCTCCTGTTTTCGCTGTCCGATGGGCTGACGGCAGCGAGCTGTTTGAGTGAGAGAAAGTCTTGCATGCTGAAACGGGAATTTCTGGTCTATGATCGGTTGATCAACGGCCATTTCGACTAGATTATGCGTCGATTGTTGAATCCGAGAATATCCTATGCAAATTGAACTGGATGCCTATGACCGCAAGATCCTGGCGCTGCTGCAGGAGGACGCTTCGCTGTCCAGCGCGCAGATCGCCGAGCAGGTGGGCCTGTCCCAGTCGCCGTGCTGGCGCAGGATTCAGCGGTTGAAGGATGAGGGGGTTATCCGGCGCCAGGTGACGCTGCTGGATCGCAAGAAGATCGGCCTGAATACGCAGATCTTCGCCGAAGTGAAGCTCAACGCCCACGGACGTTCGAATTTCACCGAATTCACCGAGGCGATTCGCGGCTTTCCGGAAGTGCTGGAGTGTTACGTGCTGATGGGGTCGGTGGACTTTCTGCTGCGCATCGTCACGCCGGACATCGAAGCGTACGAGCGGTTTTTCTTCGAGAAGCTGTCGCTGGTGCCGGGGATTCAGGAGGTGAACTCGACGGTGGCGCTGTCGGAGATCAAATCGACCACGAGTTTGCCCGTGTCCCGGTAATCCTGTAGGAGCGCGCTTGCCCGCGATGGCGGTATGTCTGACGACAATCAGATTCAGATCTGACGCCGTCGCGGGCAAGCGCGCTCCTACAGGGTTGGGCGTTGCTTAGATCTTCAGCAGCGTCTTCCACGCCTTGCTTTGCAGCACGGTAATGGTCTGCTGTTCGCGGGCATCGAGGACTTCGTCGGTGATGTCCAGCTGCGCCAACTCTTCAAGCTTGTTCAGCTCGCCGTACAGACGGTCCAGCTCCGGCAGTTCCAGGGTCTGGCGGGCGCGGTGCAGCCAGACCTGGATGCGCTCGATACGTGGCAACTGCTCGGCCAGGTCTTCAGGCTGCTGCTGATAGCGCGCAAGGTTCAGCGCGGTGGCTTCATCGCCCAGGAAACGCGGCAGCCAGCTGCTGAGCATCGCGTTGCCCTGGCGGTTGCCACGGTTGGTGCGCTCCACGGTCCAGCTGCGCTCCATCAGCCAACGCGAGGTGGTCAGCGAGAACAGGCCCCAGCGGGGGTCTTCCAGCTCTTCGATGAACTGCTCATGGGCAGCAGCACGGACATCAGGATCGTCCTGGCCGGCCTGCACCAGCGTGCGCCAGTCTTCGAGCAGGGCGTCCAGCGCCGCGCGCAGGTCGTGGGTCGAGGCGCGTGGGGCGGCCTGGCCCAGGCTGCCGGTGAGGGCACGCAGCTCGGCGAGCATCTGCACCCAGTCTTGCAGCAGGCTCCAGTGACCGTTGAAGCGGTATTGCTCGGCCAGACGCTGGCTGCTGCCCAGCAGGAACCAGGCCAGCGCGCTGTAGGCATCGTCCATGGAGGTTTCGGCGTGCAGCTCGGGAACCGGCAGCTTGATCGAGTAGCTGCTGGCGTCGAACAGGCGATAACCGCGCTCGGCCTTGCTGATGTCGCATGGCATCAGTGGCAGCTTCTCGGCAAGCTCGGCGGCCAGTTCCAGCAGGGCGGCCGGTTCGCCTTCGCGCAGTTCCAGCTCCAGCTCGCAGATTTCTTCCTTCTGCTTGCCGACGATCACGTTGCCCAGGTCCAGCGCCGCCTCGATCACCACCTTGGACTTGCCACGGCCCCAGGCAATCTCGGCCTTTTCGCGGACGAAATCGGTGGTGAACAGCGGCTTGATGGTCTTCTTGTCCAGGTCGGCCAGTTGCTCGGGCCAGCATTCGCCGTCGAGCTTCTTCAAGTCCAGCTTGGCCTTGGGCAGGTCCCAGTTGTACTCGTTGCGCTCGGACAGGCCGGCAACGCTCTGGCCGCGGGTCTTGAGGGTCTGGATGATCGCGTCGCCGTCACGGCGCAGGCGCAGGGCGACCTTGGCGTGAGCCAGTTCGCGCTCTGGGGTGTCGAAGTACTGGTTGAACAGCTCCAGACGCTCCCAGCCGCTCTTGTTGCGTTTCTTCAGCAGCGGGTGCTCGCGCAAGGCGGTGAGGGTTTCGCGGCTGACGCGGAGTTTGATTTCGGTTTCTTTCTGCATGGCCGGAGAATCCAGGAGCTGTATGACTGATAACAGGAGACGCAGCCGGAATCGACACAGCTGCGTGGGTCGTGCAGTGTACAGGACATCACCCGTGACCGTTTATTCCAGCTGCTCGAACACCCTATGATGTTCGACAACCTGCACCCAGGAGTCGCCTATGCCATTGCCGTCCATGAAAGAGCAGTTCGCGGCCCTGATCGCCGCGCCTTCGGTGAGCTGCACGCAACCTGCGCTGGACCAGTCCAACCGCGCCGTCATCGACCTGCTGGCCAGCTGGCTGGGCGATCTGGGTTTTGCCTGCGACATCCAGCAGGTCAGCCCCGGCAAATTCAACCTGCTGGCCACCTACGGCAGCGGCCCCGGCGGCCTGGTGCTGTCGGGCCACAGTGACACCGTGCCCTATGACGACGCGCTGTGGAAGACCGATCCGCTGAAGCTGACAGAAGTCGACGGCAACTGGGTAGGACTGGGTAGCTGTGACATGAAAGGCTTTTTCGCGCTGGCGATCGAGGCCCTGCAACCCTTGCTGGACAAGCCGTTCAAGCAGCCGCTCATCATCCTGGCGACTTGCGACGAGGAAAGCTCGATGTCCGGCGCCAAGGCCCTCGCAGCGGCCGGTGGCGTGCTGGGCCGCGCTGCGGTGATCGGCGAGCCCACGGGCCTAAAGCCGATTCGCCTGCACAAGGGCGTGATGATGGAGCGCATCGAGATTCTGGGCCGCAGTGGCCATTCGTCGGATCCGAGCCTTGGCCACAGCGCCCTCGAAGCGATGTATGACGCCATCGGCGCCCTCAAGGGCCTGCGCCAGCAGTGGCAGACACAGTTCAGCAATCCGCAGTTCAGCGTTCCGCAACCGACCATGAACTTCGGCTGCATCCACGGTGGCGACAACCCCAACCGCATTTGCGGCCAGTGTTCACTGGAGTTCGACCTGCGCCCGCTGCCGGGCATGGACCCGGAAATGCTGCGCGCCGCCATTCGCCAGAAGCTGCAGCCCCTGGCCGAACAGCATCAGGTGCAGATCGACTACGCGCCGTTGTTCGCCGAAGTCTCGCCGTTCGAGCAAAGCGCCGATGCGGAACTGGTGCGGGTGGCCGAGCGTCTGACAGGGCATACCGCAGAAGCGGTGGCATTTGGCACTGAAGCGCCTTATCTTCAGCGCCTGGGCTGTGAAACCATCGTGTTGGGCCCGGGAGACATCGCCTGCGCGCACCAGCCCGGCGAATATCTCGAAATGTCACGTTTGCAGCCTACAGTGCGTCTACTGCGTGAATTGATCCAGCATTACTGCCTGGCTACACCTTGAATGCGGCCCTTGAATGCTGTCCATTGAGTGCTGTCACCTGAGCCAGCCAGAACCCAGAACCAGAAGGAGACTACGCGTGTTGCGATGCCTGTTCCGACGATAAAGCTCATGCCGCTGTGAGTGTTTTCACCCTTCGTCCATTTTTCTACAGGCCCTTTTGAAGATGCCCGATTACGTCAATTGGCTACGCCACGCGTCTCCCTATATCAATGCTCACCGCGACTGCACCTTTATCGTCCTGCTGCCGGGCGACGGCGTCGCGCACCCCAACTTCGGCAACATCGTCCATGACCTGGTGCTGCTGCACAGCCTGGGCGTGCGTCTGGTGCTGGTCCACGGTTCGCGCCCGCAAATCGAAAGCCGCCTGGAAGCGCGGGGCATCACCCCGCATTTCCACCGCGACCTGCGGGTGACCGACTCGGCCACGCTGGAATGCGTGATCGATGCGGTCGGCGCGCTGCGTATCGCCATCGAGGCCCGGCTGTCGATGGATATGGCTGCTTCGCCCATGCAGGGCTCGCGCCTGCGGGTGACCGGTGGCAATTTCGTCACGGCGCGCCCGATTGGCGTGCTCGAAGGCGTCGACTATCAGCACACCGGCGAGGTGCGCCGCATCGACCGCAAGGGTATCAATCGCCTGCTCGATGAGCGTTCCATCGTGCTGCTGTCGCCCTTGGGCTATTCGCCAACGGGCGAGATTTTCAACCTGGCCTGCGAAGACGTCGCGACCCGCGCGGCGGTGGATCTGGGGGCGGAGAAGCTGCTCCTGTTCGGCGCTGAATCCGGCCTGATGGACGAGCAGGGCCGGCTGGTGCGTGAATTGCGTCCGCAGCAAGTGCCGGCGCACCTTCAGCGTCTGGGCAACAACTATCAGGCCGAGCTGCTGGATGCGGCGGCCCAGGCCTGCCGTGGCGGCGTGGCCCGCAGCCACATCGTCAGTTACGTCGAGGACGGCGCGCTGCTGTCCGAGCTGTTCACCCGCGCCGGTGGCGGTACGCTGGTCGCCCAGGAGCAGTTCGAACTGGTGCGCGAGGCGTCGATTGGCGATGTGGGCGGCCTGATCGACCTTATCACCCCGCTGGAAGAGCAGGGCATTCTGGTGCGCCGCTCCCGCGAGGTGCTGGAGCGCGAGATCGAGCAGTTCAGTGTGGTCGAACGCGAAGGGCTGATTATCGCCTGTGCGGCGCTGTATCCGATTGCCGATTCCGAGGCGGGGGAGCTGGCGTGTCTGGCGGTGAACCCTGAATACCGCCACGGCGGACGCGGCGATGAGTTGCTCGAACGCATCGAGGAGCGGGCGCGGGCCCAGGGCCTCAAGACCCTGTTCGTGCTCACCACCCGCACCGCGCACTGGTTCCGCGAGCGGGGCTTCGAGCCAAGCAGCGTGGACCGCCTGCCGAGCGCGCGGGCGTCGCTGTACAACTATCAGCGTAATTCGAAGATTTTCGAGAAGGCGATCTGACGCAGAGGTGATCCCAGACCGGGTCAATCACCTGGTCTGGAATATGGCCCTTGTAGGAGCGCGCTTGCCCGCGACTGCGATTTTGCCGGGCACATCGTCGGTGCCTGACACTCTGCTATCGCGGGCAAGCGCGCTCCTACAATTCCAGTGATCACTGTATCAATTACTGATCGCCAGAATGCTCGCCTGATAAGCCCCGACGAAGGTGTCGAAGTCCACCGGCTCTTCGGTCTGTTCCATCTCGGACTGCTGCGCCAGCGACTCGCGAGCCCTGGTTTCGAAGTCCGTCTGATCCTCGACACTCAACGGCTGGCTACGGAAGTGCTCGGCGTGCACCTGCGCCTGGCGCAGGGAGAAGGCGGTAAAGCCTTCCTTGTGCTCGCTCATCGCGGCCAGCACCTGTGCCGACGGCGTCAGCGACGCATCGGCGACCTTGGCGCGCTGGGCGGCCAGGGATTTGGCGTGCTCGTCGATGCCCTGGCTCTTGTCCAGCAGCGCAATGATCGGCTCGATCTTGTCCAGCAACTCGTCGGCCCAGACCTTCAGGTCGATGGTCGAGGTATTGCGGCTCAGTTGCAGCCCCGGACGGCGACCTTCCTTGACCACTGTCAGGAAGTTACTGCTGGCATTACCGCACTCGCAATCGGCCAGTTGTGGGCTTTCCTGCAGAGCGCAGAACAGCACGAAGGCGTCGATGAAGCGCGACTGTTGCAGGTCGATGCCCACTGGCAGGAACGGGTTGATGTCCAGGCAGCGTACTTCGACGTACTGCACGCCACGGGCCATCAGCGCCTGAATCGGACGTTCGCCCGAGTAGGTGACGCGTTTGGGGCGGATGGTCGAGTAGTACTCGTTCTCGATCTGCAAAACGTTGGTGTTGAGCTGAATCCACTCGCCATCCTTGTGCGTACCGATTTCGACATACGGCGCGTAGGGCGTTGCCACCGCTTTGCGCAGGCTGTCGGTGTAGGTCAGCAGGTCGTTATAGCAAGGCGTCAGGTCAGCCTGGGCGTTGCTCTGGTAACCCAGGTCGCTCATGCGCAGGCTGGTGGCGTACGGCAGGTACAAGGTGTCTGCGTCGTACTGTTCGAGCTGGTGCGAACGGCCACGCAGGAAGCTGGCGTCCAGCGCCGGCGATGCACCGAACAGGTACATCAGCAGCCAGCTGTAGCGACGGAAATTGCGAATCAGGCCAATGTAGCTCTCGGACTGGAAGTCGCGATCGCTGCCCTGGAAGCCTTCGGTCTGGCGCAGCAGCGGCCAGATGGCCTCCGGCAGCGAGAAGTTATAGTGGATCCCGGCAATGCATTGCATCGTCTTGCCGTAGCGCAGCGCCAGGCCCTGGCGGTACACGTACTTGAGCTTGCCGATGTTGGAGGTGCCGTAATACGCGATCGGGATGTCTTCCTCGGCCGGCAGCGGGCACGGCATCGAAGGGCTCCAGATGTACTCGTTGCCCAGCTTGCTGTAGGCGAAGCGGTGGATTTTCTCCAGGCTTTCGAGGGTATCTGCAGGGTTGCTCAGCGCCGGGGTAATGAACTCCAGCAGCGATTCGGAGTAATCGGTGGTGATCTGTTCGTTGGTCAGCGCAGAGCCCAGTGCTTCGGGATGCGGCGTCTGGGCCAGGCGACCTTCGCCCGTCACGCGCAGGCATTCACGCTCGATACCATGCAAGCACTTCTCCAGGAGGGAGAGGTTGGGCTGCTCGCCAAGCAGAGCCAGGCGGCGGTTGAGAAGTTCGCTCAAGTTGGAATTCCTTCACGCGTCAGTCGGCCCTATATGGGGGCGATATGGCGGTCTACAAGGGTGAAGAAAGGAACTGGCGTTTTCGCCTCGTTTTTGGTCCGAACGCCTGAGTCCGTCGCTGTCGGTTCCTGCAGGTCTGCCTGCAGGAACTGCCAGAATAATTTCGGCACTGCTGTCCATCTCGGAACCAGTGCACAGATTCTGCGCCGAAATTAACCCATATTCCTATCGGACAGCTAGACGATCGCGAACGTGCCTTGCGCTTTAGCGACCAGTTTGTCGGCCTGGCGCACCTCGGCTTCGACGACCAGCGTGCGTCTTCCTGCGTGCAGGACGGTGCCGATACAGGTGACTTCACCGTCCGGCACGCCGCGCATGTAGTTGATCTTGCATTCAACGGTAACGCTTTGCTTGTCGAAACCATGGGAGCTGGAACAGGCCAGCCCCATGGCGATATCGACCAGGCTGAACAGCGCGCCGCCGTGCATCACGTTGCCACGGTTGCGCAGGTGTGGCTCCAGCGCCAGGGTCACCTCGGCGACACCGTCGCCCAGGCGCACCAGCTTGCAGCCCAGCGTCTTGAAGTAGGCGCTTTCGGTCAGACCTTGCGGAATATCCATCAGCGCTTCTTCAGTTGTTTGGCGTTGGCGAAGAGTGAAGCCATGGCGTTGTTGGCCGGGGCTGCGGTCGCGGTTTCCTTGCGCGGTGCACTGCTCTGCTGCTGACGCGGCGATGAGCCTGGACGCGGGCCACGGGCGCCGTCGATCTTCTCGCCCGGGGTGTCGCTCATGCGCATCGACAGGCCCACGCGTTTGCGCGGAATGTCGACTTCCATGACCTTGACCTTGACCACGTCACCGGCTTTCACCGCTTCGCGAGGATCCTTGATGAACTTCTCCGAAAGCGCAGAGATATGCACCAAACCGTCCTGATGCACGCCGATGTCGACGAACGCACCGAAGTTGGTCACGTTGGTCACCACGCCTTCGAGGATCATGCCCAGTTGCAGGTCCTTGAGGTCTTCGACGCCTTCCTGGAACTCGGCGGTCTTGAACTCCGGGCGCGGGTCGCGGCCCGGCTTTTCCAGTTCCTGAAGGATGTCGGTGACGGTCGGCAGGCCGAAAGTCTCGTCGGTGAATTTCTTCGGATCCAGACGCTTGAGGAAGCTGGCGTCGCCGATCAGCGAGCGGATGTCGCGGTCGGTTTCAGCGGCGATGCGTTGCACCAGCGGATAGGCCTCAGGGTGCACCGCGGACGAATCCAGCGGATTGTCACCGTTCATGACGCGCAGGAAGCCTGCGGCCTGTTCGAAGGTCTTCTCGCCCAGGCGCGGGACTTTTTTCAGCGAAGCGCGAGTCTTGAAGGCGCCGTTCTCGTCACGGTGGTTGACGATGTTCTGCGCAAGCGTGGTGTTGAGGCCGGAAATGCGCGCCAGCAGGGCGACCGACGCGGTGTTCACGTCCACGCCCACGGCGTTCACGCAGTCCTCGACAACCGCGTCCAGGCCCCGCGCCAGCTTGAGCTGGGAAACGTCGTGCTGGTACTGGCCGACGCCGATGGATTTCGGATCGATCTTCACCAGCTCTGCCAGCGGATCCTGCAGGCGACGGGCGATGGATACCGCGCCACGGATCGACACGTCCAGGTCCGGGAATTCCTTGGCCGCCAGTTCCGAGGCCGAATACACCGAAGCGCCTGCCTCGGAGACCATGATCTTGGTCATCTTCAGGCCTGGGTATTTCTTGATCAGTTCGGCGGCCAGCTTGTCGGTTTCGCGGCTGGCGGTGCCGTTGCCGATGGCGATCAGGTCAACCGAGTGCTTGGCGCACAGGGCGGCCAGCACAGCGATGGTCTGGTCCCACTGGTTTTTCGGCACATGCGGGTAAACGGTGGCGTGATCCAGCAGCTTGCCGGTGGCATCGACCACGGCCACCTTGCAGCCGGTGCGCAGGCCAGGGTCCAGGCCCAGGGTCGCGCGCGGGCCTGCGGGGGCGGCCAGCAGCAGGTCGTGCAGGTTGTGGGCGAACACGTTGATGGCTTCGGTCTCGGCGCCGTCGCGCAGCTCGCCCAGCAGGTCGGTTTCAAGGTGCGAATAGAGCTTGACCTTCCACGTCCAGCGCACCACTTCGCCCAGCCATTTGTCGGCAGGGCGGTTCTGGTTCGACAGGCCGAAACGCTCGCCGATCATCAGCTCGCAAGGATGCAGGGTGCCTGGCAGTTCCTCGCCGACCTTCAGCGCCGAGCTGAGGATGCCTTCGTTGCGGCCACGGAAAATCGCCAGGGCGCGGTGCGACGGCATGCTCTTGAGCGGCTCGTCGTGTTCGAAATAGTCGCGGAATTTCGCGCCTTCTTCTTCCTTGCCAGCCACCACTCGGGCACTGATGACCGCTTCCTGCTTGAGGAAACCGCGCAGTTTTTCCAGCAGCGTGGCGTCTTCGGCGAAGCGCTCCATGAGGATGTACTTGGCGCCTTCGAGCACGGCCTTGGTGTCGGCGAAGCCTTTTTCGGCATCGACGAAGCGCGCAGCTTCGGTTTCAGGTGTCAGCGTCGGGTCGTTGAACAGGCCGTCCGCCAGTTCGCCGAGGCCCGCTTCCAGGGCGATCTGGCCCTTGGTGCGGCGCTTCTGCTTGTACGGCAGGTACAGGTCTTCGAGGCGGGTCTTGGTGTCGGCCAGCTTGATGTCGCGGGCCAATTCAGGGGTCAGCTTGCCTTGCTCTTCGATGCTGGCAAGGATCGCCACGCGGCGGTCTTCGAGTTCACGCAGATAGCGCAGGCGCTCTTCCAGATGACGCAGTTGCGTGTCATCGAGGCTGCCAGTCACTTCTTTACGGTAGCGAGCGATGAAGGGCACGGTAGAGCCTTCATCCAGTAGCGCGACGGCCGCTTCGACCTGTTGCGGGCGGACACCGAGTTCCTCGGCGATGCGGCTGTTGATACTGTCCATAAAACCACCTGGCAAATGTATGTGCAAAAAATCCAGCTGCTGGCGAACCGCCGTGAGCGGGTGTTGCCTGACCTTGAGGGCGGCGCATTATACCCAGTGAACCCGGATATGGGGACCGGCCCGTCAGCTGCGGTAAAACCCTTGTAGAAGCCCCGCCCGCGATAGCCCCGCAGCCGCGAGGCAGAGCATCAGTGGCAGCCCAGGAAAAATCTGCTAACAATGCACACGGTGCGCGTAGCAGCAGCTACGCCATAATGCGCGCCGAGATCAAAGGAGCATCCAATGAGCAGCACTGCACAAACGGCTGAAGGCGAGAAAATCCTCATCGTCGATGATGACCCGGGCCTGAGCAGCCTGTTAGAACGCTTTTTCACCAGCAAGGGCTATCGCGCCCGTGCGGTGGCCAACGTGGAGCAAATGGACCGACTGCTGGCTCGCGAAGTGTTTCACCTCGTGGTCCTGGACCTGATGCTGCCGGGCGAGGATGGCCTGTCGGCATGCCGTCGTCTGCGCGCCTCCAACAACCAGATTCCCATCATCATGCTCACCGCCAAGGGCGACGAGCTGAGCCGCATCAAGGGCCTTGAGCTCGGCGCTGACGATTACCTGGCCAAGCCTTTCAACCCTGACGAGCTGATGGCCCGCGTCAAGGCGGTGTTGCGTCGCCAGTCCGCGCCTGTTCCCGGAGCACCGGCCAGCGAGGACGAAACCGTTACCTTCGGCGACTACGAGCTGTCCCTGGCAACCCGTGAGCTCAAGCGCGGCGATGAAGTGCACATGCTCACCACCGGTGAGTTCGCGGTGCTCAAGGCGCTGGTCATGCATGCCCGCGAGCCATTGACCCGGGACAAGCTCATGAACCTGGCCCGTGGTCGTGAATGGGATGCGCTGGAGCGGTCCATCGACGTCCAGATTTCCCGCCTGCGGCGCCTGATCGAAGTGGACGCTGCCAAGCCGCGCTACATCCAGACGGTCTGGGGTGTGGGCTATGTATTTGTGCCGGACGGCGCCAACAAGTAACAAAGGTCGAGTCGACAGATTGCCCGTCGGGTGCGTTGCGCACCCGCAAACGCCAACCAGTCACCCTGACGTTTCCAGACGGAATCGCCGGAGTGCCTGGTTTTGCTGTCTCTTGTCATCCGCGAAAATTCGCGAGCCTGGCTCGCTCCTGCAAAGTGTGTAGCTGCTGCCATGAAGACGCCGCTCTGGTTCCCGCAAAGTTTTTTCTCTCGCACCCTGTGGCTGGTGCTTATCGTGGTTCTGTTCTCCAAGGCACTGACGCTGGTCTATCTGCTGATGAACGAGGACGTGCTTGTGGACCGCCAGTACAGCCATGGCGTTGCCTTGACCTTGCGGGCCTACTGGGCGGCGGATGAAAGCGACCGGCAGACCATCGCCGACGCGGCGGGCCTGATTCGCGTGGTTGGCGGTGGCGTTCCGGAAGGCGAGCAGCACTGGCCGTACTCCGAGATCTACCAGCGGCAGATGCAGGCGGAGCTTGGCGCAGACACCGAGGTGCGACTGCGGGTGCATGCGCCTCCGGCGTTGTGGGTGCGTGCGCCGAGCCTGGGCGATGGCTGGCTGAAGGTGCCGCTGTATCCGCACCCTCTGCGTGGCCAGAAAATCTGGAGCGTGCTGGGCTGGTTCCTGGCAATCGGCCTGCTGTCCACGGCCTCCGCGTGGATTTTTGTCAGCCAGCTCAACCAGCCGCTCAAGCGCCTGGTGTTCGCCGCCCGCCAGTTAGGGCAGGGGCGCAGCGTGCGCCTGCCGGTCAGCGATACCCCCAGCGAAATGACCGAGGTCTACCGCGCCTTCAACCAGATGGCCGAAGACGTCGAGCAGGCAGGGCAGGAGAGGGAGCTGATGCTAGCCGGGGTATCCCACGACTTGCGCACACCGCTCACGCGGCTGCGGCTGTCACTGGAGCTGATGCCCAAGGACAACGAATTCATGGATGGCATGGTTCGCGACATCGAAGACATGGATGCGATCCTGGATCAGTTTCTGGCGTTCATCCGCGACGGGCGCGACGAAGAGGTCGAGGAAGTCGATCTGGTGGAGCTGGTCAACGAAGTGGTCGCGCCTTACAACACGCCGGTGGAGCAGGTGCGCCTGTGCCTTGAGTCCATTCCGCCCTTTGCGTTGCGCCGTGTTTCGATGAAGCGCCTGCTCGCCAACCTCATCGGCAATGCCATGCATCACGCAGGGGATGGTGTTGAGGTGGCGGCCTACGTGTCCGGCGACAGCGGCGCTCCTTACGTGGTGCTCAGCGTCATGGACCGCGGCCTGGGCATCGATCCGTCGGAACTGGAAGGCATCTTCAACCCCTTCACCCGCGGCGACCGCGCCCGCAGCGGCAAAGGCACCGGCCTGGGGCTGGCGATCGTCAAGCGCATCGCCGCGATGCACGGCGGCAATGTCGAACTGCGTAATCGTTCGGGAGGCGGGCTGGAAGCGCGAGTCAGGCTGCCGTTGGGGTTGATGTTGCCAAGGGATGCGGTTTGACCCGCATGCCTGTGTAGGAGCGCGCTTGCCCGCGACTGCGGCGTGACAGTCACCGCGAGGGTGTCTGGATTGACGCAGTCGCGGGCAAGCGCGCTCCTACAGGCGGGTGCCGCAGCGGGTTTGGCCGAGGGACGTGCGGATCACCCCTTGCCCTTGGTCCGCGTCATGTGCGGGCCGCCGTTTTTCTCGATGTATTGAATGATCATTCCCGCCACGTCCTTGCCTGTGGTGGCCTCGATGCCTTCCAGGCCCGGCGAGGAGTTCACTTCCATCACCAGTGGCCCGTGGTTGGAGCGCAGGATGTCGACCCCGGCCACGCTCAGGCCCATGACCTTGGCGGCGCGGATGGCCGTCATGCGTTCTTCGGGGGTGATCTTGATGAGGCTGGCCGTGCCGCCACGGTGCAGGTTGGAGCGGAACTCGCCGGGTTTGGCCTGGCGCATCATCGAGGCGATGACCTTGTCGCCCACCACGAAGCAGCGGATGTCCGCACCGCCCGCTTCCTTGATGTACTCCTGCACCATGATGTCCTGCTTGAGGCCCATGAACGCCTCGATCACCGATTCCGCAGCCGTGGCGGTTTCGCACAGCACCACGCCGATGCCCTGGGTGCCTTCCAGCACCTTGATGACCAGCGGAGCGCCATTGACCATCTGGATCAGGTCGGGGATGTCGTCGGGGGAGTGGGCAAAGCCGGTCACCGGCAGGCCGATCCCGCGGCGGGACAGCAGCTGCAGCGAGCGAAGCTTGTCTCGCGAGCGGGCGATGGCGACCGATTCGTTGAGCGGGAACACGCCCATCATTTCGAACTGACGCAGTACCGCGCAGCCATAGAAGGTCACCGAGGCGCCGATGCGCGGGATCACCGCATCGAAACCTTCCAGTGGCTTGCCCCGGTAGTGGATCTGCGGCTTATGACTGGCGATGTTCATATAGGCGCGCAGGGTATCGATCACAACGACCTCGTGGCCTCGCTGGATACCGGCTTCGACCAGGCGACGAGTTGAATACAGACGCGGATTTCGCGAAAGCACAGCGATCTTCATGCAACACCTGTGACAGAGGAATTTGAGGCCGGAAATACCGGTTTGTCCTGAACATAAGTAACGCCCGGATTGACCACCAGCTGGCCGTCGATCAGAGCCTTGGAACCCAATAACAACCGATACCGCATGGCCTTTCGGCACGCCAGCGTGAATTCGACGGGCCAGACCCGGTCACCCAGCGCCAGCGTGGTGCGAATCACATACCGCACCTGAGCCTGCCCGTTGGAACTCTTGATGGTTTTCATCGCCACCAGTTGCGCTTCGCATCGGCGATGGCGCAACTGCACGACGGTGCCAAGGTGGGCGTTGAAGCGCACCCACTTTTCTCCATCGCGTTCGAAGGGCTCGATTTCCGTGGCGTGCAGGCTTGAGGTGCTGGCCCCGGTGTCGATCTTCGCGCGCAGCCCGGCGACGCCCAGATGGGGCAGCGCCACCCATTCGCGAAGGCCGATGACTGTGAGATGGTCGAATGTTTTCAAAGCGATCCCGTACGTTTGAGCGTTCTGCCCACAATAGCTTGGCGAAGACGAGTGTGCATGCCCTCACATGTGTGCGGAGGATTCTACCCAACGCTTGCGATTACTGCGTGCTCGACATTGCGTAGTACAGTTCTGACTATCACGTAATTGAGGAATTCAGATGACACAGAAGTCAGACGAGGACGACAAGGTTCGTCTGGACAAATGGCTTTGGGCCGCGCGCTTCTTCAAGACCCGCGCACTGGCCAAGGCGGCCATAGAAAGCGGCAAGGTGCATTGCCGTGGAGAGCGTTGCAAGCCGGGCAAGGAGCCGCGCATTGGCGACGAGTTCCAGATTCGAGCCGGCTTCGATGAGCGCACGGTCGTCGTCAAGGCGCTGTCCATCGTGCGCCGCGGCGCGCCGGAGGCACAGTTGCTCTACAGCGAAACCCCGGAAAGTGTGGCCAAACGTGAGCAGGCGGCCGAGATGCGCAAGGCGGGCAGCCTGGGCGTGACAACGGACGGCAGGCCGACCAAGAAGCAGCGCCGACAATTGTTTCAGTTTCGGTCAGGGGATGATTGAAGTCGCGCCTGCCAATTCGTAGCAGCGCGGCTTGCCGGCGGGGGCGATTTCAATGACGCCCCGCCGGCAGGCCGTGCAGCTACAAGTCGTCGGCGGTTACAACTGCGCGCCCGGCTTCATGATCGCCAGGCATTTGAACAGCGGAATCCGCCCGAACAGATTGAAGATCGGCGCCGTCGCTCGCAGCACAAAGCCGGTGGCGACCGCCGCGAACGGGGTGTAGCAGCTCCAGGCCAGCGCCAGCAGGGCGATCAATACGCCGCCGATGTAGTCATCCTGGCCCCAGTGCGCACCCGCGACCAGGCGCGGCATCATGAACAGCAACGCCAGCGCCCAGATCACTACGCGTTGGCTAACGGTGCGGCTGAAGAGGGTCATGAACATTGCCCAGATCAGCAGGACCGAAGCGTGGTCGCCCGGAAAGCTCTGGCTCGAACGGTCCTTGAGCTGCCATTTGTCTTCCAGCGTCGGGAAGATCTCGCTGAGCTTGATCGCGTCGGGAATCACAACCGATGCGCTGTCATGCTGCAGGGACGTGTGGTCGATGATCTTGGAAAACACGGTGCGGATGATCAGCAGCAGGATCAGCGTCAACACGAAGCCGATCAATGCAGCCCGTGCCTGCACCGCCTTGAACACCCAGTCGCCCTTGATGAGCAGCATCAACAGAATCAGGCCGACGACGATATCGAACGGGCGCATACTGGCGACTGTCCAGGTCCACAACCAGGCCTTGTTCTGTACCAGTGGTCGGTTCAGCAGATGGAAAAACCATTCGTCGAACTGCGTGAGTGCCGCATGGCCTGTGGGCCAAATCCACACCAGCAGCAAGACGAGCGCTACCAGATGACACAGCAAGAATTTTTTGGCGTTCCACTTGGGTTGGAACAGCGCTGGATAGTCCATAAAATAACCCCATCGAAATGGCAATGCGGCACAGGTTAGTGCGAAACCGCGTTTTATAGGCGCTTGTCATCACTTTGTCATTAATTCAGATACCTTTTTCCCATGCATGAATTCCCGGATATCGATTACACCCAGCGTTTCATCTTCGATGAGAGCGACGTTCGCGGCGAGCTAGTGGCGCTCGAGCGCAGCTACGCGGAGGTTTTGGCCAAGCACCCGTACCCTGAGCCGGTCGCGCAATTGCTCGGCGAAATGCTCGCAGCGGCTGCCTTGCTGGTGGGCACCTTGAAGTTCGACGGTTTGCTGGTGCTCCAGGCCCGCTCCCTCGGCCCGGTGTCGCTGCTGATGATCGAGTGCTCCAGTGAGCGCGAGCTTCGCGGTATTGCCCGTTACGACGAGAGCCTGGTCACGCCAGGCGCGACGTTGCAGGACCTGATGCCCGACGGCGACCTGACCATGACCATCGATCCGCGCCAGGGCAAACGCTACCAGGGCATCGTGGGTCTGGACGGGGTCGATCTGTCGGCCTGCCTGTCCGAATACTTCGTGATGTCCGAGCAGTTGCCTACGCGCTTCTGGATCAAGGCTGACGGCAAGCGGGCCCGTGGCATGCTGCTCCAGCAGCTGCCACCGGAAAAACTCCGCGAGCCCGAAGAGCGCGCGGCCAGTTGGCAGCACGTCAACACGCTGGTCGACACACTGACTGCCGAAGAGCTGCTGAGCCTCAACAACGAGACCGTTCTGCACCGCCTGTTCCACGAAGACGCCGTGCGCATGTTCGATATTCAGCCGCTGGTGTTCCGTTGCAGCTGCTCGCGCGAGCGGTCGGCCAACGCGCTGGTCAGTCTTGGTCTGGAAGATGCACAGCAATTGGTGGTCGAGCACAACGGTACCGTCGAGATCGATTGCCAGTTCTGCAATCAGCGCTATTTGTTCGATGCAACAGATGTAGTGCAGCTGTTCGCAGGCGGCGGCGTCGATACCCCTTCCGACACTCGCCATTGATGTAGTGCCAAGGCCGGGCTGAATGGTTTCTGCCCGGCAGGCTTGGCTCTCCTTTATGTAGTTCTGACAGGAGGGCCCTACCTTTTTTGGGCTTTTCTGGCATAATCCGGCCACTTTTTAGCTGTAGTAGTCAGGGTTTTTCTACTACAAAACGTTTGGAGCACTCGGCCAGCGGGCCGACGGGGAATCTCATGACGCAAGCCAATAACGCCGTTCACACCGATCTCAGTGTTGACGATCTGGTTAAAGAAGCCCTCAGTCGCGGTGAAGGCGTACTGTCCGATACCGGCGCACTCGTCGTGGAAACCGGCCATCGCACTGGCCGTTCGCCAGTCGACCGTTTCATCGTTGAAGAACCGACTACACAGGAAGCAATTGCCTGGGGTCCGATCAACCGCAAATTCCCTGCCGACAAATTCGATGCCCTGTGGGCCCGTGTCGAGGCGTTCAACAACGCCCAGGAACATTTCGTTTCCCACGTGCACGTAGGCGCTGCGGCCGATCACTACCTGGCCGTGAAAATGACCACCCAGACTGCCTGGCAGAACCTGTTCGGTCGTTGCCTGTTCATCAACCCGGCTCAGTACAACCCGGCCGGTCGCGAAGAATGGCAGATCCTCAACGTTGCCAACTTCGAGTGCGTGCCTGAGCGTGACGGCACCAACTCCGACGGCACCGTCATCATCAACTTCGCACAGAAGAAAGTCCTGATCGCGGGCATGCGTTACGCCGGCGAAATGAAAAAGGCCATGTTCTCGGTACAGAACTTCCTGCTGCCGGCGTCCGACGTGCTGCCAATGCACTGCGCCGCCAACATCGGCGAAGAAGGCGACGTGACGCTGTTCTTCGGTCTGTCGGGCACCGGCAAGACCACCCTGTCGGCCGACGAAAGCCGTTACCTGATCGGTGACGACGAGCACGGCTGGGGCGAAGGCGTTGTCTTCAACATGGAAGGCGGTTGCTACGCCAAGTGCATCGACCTGTCCGAGAAGAACGAGCCTGTCATCTGGAAAGCCATCAAGCATGGCGCAGTGCTGGAAAACGTAGTTCTGGATGCCAACAAGCACGCCGACTACGCCGACAGCAGCCTGACCCAGAACAGCCGCGCCGCCTACCCGCTGGAGCACGTTGAAAAGCGCTCCGAAGCGAACCTGGGCGGCGAGCCAAACGCCGTGATCTTCCTGACCTGCGACCTGACCGGCGTTCTGCCGCCTGTGTCGATCCTCAGCGAAGAACAAGCGGCCTACCACTTCCTGTCGGGCTACACCGCGCTGGTCGGTTCGACCGAAATGGGCTCGGGCGCCGGCATCAAGTCGACGTTCTCCACCTGCTTCGGCGCGCCGTTCTTCCCGCGTCCGGCTGGCGAATACGCAGAGCTGCTGATCAAGCGCATCCGCGGCTTCGGCTCCAAGGTCTACCTGGTCAACACCGGCTGGACCGGCGGCGGCTACGGCGTGGGCAAACGCTTCAACATCCCGACCACCCGTGGCGTCATCGCAGCCATCCAGAGCGGCGCGCTGATCGGTGCTGAAACCGAGCACCTGGACACCGTCAACCTGGACGTGCCGAAGTCGGTACCGGGCGTCGAAACCGTACTGCTCAACCCGCGCAACACCTGGGCTGACAAAGCGGCCTACGACGAAGCCGCCAAGGCCCTGGCCGGCCTGTTCATCGAGAATTTCAAGAAGTTCGACGTGAGCGACGCCATCAAGGCAGCGGGTCCGAAGTTGTAAGATCGGATTCAGCCGAACAAGAAACCGCCCTTCGGGGCGGTTTTTTATGGGCGCGGCGGCCTCGAAACCGCCATCGCCGGCAAGCCGTGCTGCTACGGATTCAATGGTGTAACACAAACCGCGCATCCCCCCACCACCCCGTAGCAGCACGGCTTGCCGGCGGGGGCGGCTTTGGGATCGGTATCGCCGGTAAGTCAGACTGGGCAGGGCTCAGCCCGCTTTTTCAGTCGCCGGAAAGTCCTGGGTGATGTCGAAGCTGCCTTTGGCAACGACGCTCTTGGCGTTGCACAACCCGGCGTCGAACCCTGGATGACGTTCGCCGTGCTCGGCGGCGTAGGCGGCGGCTTCCCGGGTGCAGTCGTCGGACGGCTGCTCGGGTGACAGGGCGGCGTTGAACTGGAAGGTACCAATCAGGCGATAGCGGTCCAGCAGCTTGTTGCCCGACTCAAGCTTTTCGATCTTGCTGAAATCGAGTTTCACGTTGCTGTTGGCACCGCTCTTGTCGGCGTCGTAGTACTGGTAGTAGGAACCAGTATCGTAGGAGGCGCTGTTTTCGTCGTGGGCGACTTCCACGCGGCCACCCTGAAACATGATGGCGTGCTTTTCCTGATCGGGATCTTCAAAAGAGAAGCCCACCACCGGCCCGATGCTGACTTCGTTGCGGTCGCCGTCGGCTTCCTGGTCGGCGCTCAGGGTCAGCCAGTTGGCGCCGGGCTGCTTGCCCGGCAGGAACCCTACACCTACCGCGTCGCCATGGGCCTCGTAATGCAGGTTCATGGCGCCGCTGACATCCACCGTCATTGATTTGGACAGCCCGCGAGCGTCGGCAGTGGCGCTCGCGGCTTTTCCGGCGCTCTTGTCACCGCAACCGGCGAGCGTGGCCATCAAGGCGGTGAATAACAGGGGCAGGTAATGGGTGCGGGTCATGACGTCTTCCTGAAGTGATCGGCGTTGGGGCCTCTGCTTGGCGAAACGTATGACCATCGAAACAGGATTTTGTCGAATCCCTTCGGCAAATCTTTGCGTGAAGCACCAGGTTCTCCTGGGGTGTGCGACTAGGGCCTGTAAGTCCGCGCCGCTTCGCAGAATTGCTCTTGTGCCAATTTGTTTTTTTCGTCCTTGTCCTTGGCCACGCGTTTGGTCCAGTCGCTGCACATGTCCTTGAAGTAGGGTTCGGCAGCACGACGGCATTCGCGGTATTCGACGCTGTCGCTCTTGAAGTTCATGCACACGCTGCTGTTTTCGACGTGGTGGTTGTAGATTCGATAACGCGCCTCGTAGCGGTTGCGGCCGTCAACTTCACGTATCAGCACGCCCGCCACTTCGTATTGCCGGCCGGTTTCGGCCTTGGGCTTGGCTGCGGCGGATTTGTACTGCGCCATGTAGCGATCCGAGACCATGCCCTGGGGGCGAGGCGCGTTGTAGTCGGTGGCTTGGCCGTCGCCGAAGCGGCAATTGATGACGTCGCGGTCGATCACGTTGCCTTCTTTCAGGCAGTCATCCAGCGGTTTGGAGGCAACAGGCTGGGGTGTCGTGTCCAGCCGTGGCGCCACGTAGACCACCTGCTCAGTGGTGCGGATCGCGGGTTCAGGCGCCATGGTCTCCGGCTCGCTCGGAGCCTGGAGCGTCAAGGACGGGTCAACAGCCGTCGCAACTGCCTTCCTTGGTTGGAGCATCTGCGTGAGCAGGTAAACGATCGCCAGCAGCAGGGCGACGCCAATCAGCAGGGTCCCCAGGGGCAAGGGTCTTTTTTGCTGTGGGACTTTTCGTTTGCCTGGATGCGATCCGAGTACGACATCGAACTGGTCGGGTGTCAGGCGCTGTATCACGGTCTGCCCGTCGTCCTTGGGCGGTTGGTTGGGTTGCATGGCCTCTCCCTGGCGGATGTCGCGTTTTCTAGATGATCTTGGGACATGAGCGCACGGGCGCATTCGACCGTGGTTTTGTGTTGCGGGAGGTTAAGCGGCGTGATGTTGTTTTGCTAGTGCCCGGTATCGAAGTTGTGTGAGGAATGTATCCTGATCGACATTTGTGTCACGGCCTTGAGCAATCACAGAGGGATGCATGATGAGCCAGACCCCGCAACGCACCGACTACCGCCACTTCCAGCCCATCACCACGCGTTGGCATGACAACGACATCTACGGCCATGTGAACAACGTGACGTACTACAGCTTCTTCGACAGCACCGTGAACAGCTACCTGATCGAACGCGGCGGGCTGGATATTCATGAGGGGGGCGTGGTGGGATTCGTGGTCAGTTCTTCGTGTGACTACTTTGCCTCGATTGCCTACCCGGACCTGATCGAGGTCGGTCTGCGGGTGGGCAAGCTGGGCAACAGTTCAGTGCAATACGAGCTGGCGATTTTCAGGGCGGGAGAAGAGGAGGCCTGTGCGGCCGGGCGCTTCGTGCATGTGTTCGTGGATCGCCAGTCGAACCAGCCGGTGGCCATTCCCGCAGAAATGCGTGAGGCGCTGGAACATCTGACGGTCTGAAACGACAACCGGCCGCGTAGTCGGCGGCCGGTGGTCATGTGCGATAGCTGCTTTGCGGATCAGCGATGACGCCAGCCGCGATGACGACCGTGGTCGTGGTGACGGTGGCCGCGGTCATGGTCGTAGTAACGACGGTCACCGCGATAGCCACGGCGGTTGTCGTCGTCACGACGGCTCTGCTCGCCCATGTAGTTACCCAGTGCGCCACCGGCACCGCCGCCGGCTGCTGCGCCGATCAGGCTGCCGGTGCTGCCACCGACGCTGCGGCCGATCACGTTGCCGCCCGCAGCGCCCAGGCCACCGCCAATGGCAGCTTCGGCACGGTTGTGGCGGTTGGCGCCCACTGCGCCACCTGCAGCGCCGCCCAGGCCTGCGCCGATGGCGGAGCCAGTGCTGCCGCCGATCTGCTGGCCGACAACCGAACCCAGTACCCCACCCAATGCGCCGCCCACACCGGCGTTCAGGTTATCGCCAGCCGAGGCGAAACCAGTGGCCAGCGAGAGGGACAACAACAGAATCGAGGAATACTTCATGTATGTGTGCTCGTAGGGATGACGACGCGATCCTGCAATCATGAAGAAAATGTCACAATCGAATTCCGACGAGTAACACGACTTGTATACAAATATCTAAGTTATTGTTTTTGATCGGGAACTTAATCTATTTTGCCCGGTCATAGACTACTTCACACAGGCCTGAATCATGCGATTCGGGCCTTTTTTGTGGGCGAACGGAATTCAAATGTACAGGGCGGGATACACAGAGTCATGCGGATGAGTGACTGACCTGTGGGAGCGCGCTTGCCCGCGACGGCGGCGTGTCCGCACCGGATTCGGTCATGACACACCGCTGTCGCGGGCAAGCGCGCTCCTACAAGGAATGGCGTTCGGCGTTAGATGATTCGCGCCGTTTCGCTATGCCGCTCCAGCTTGATCGCCACGAACTTCGACGTCGGCGTATGGCTGCCTTCGCCAATGCTTTCCAGCGGCACCAGCGGGTTCACTTCCGGGTAGTAGGCAGCGGCCTGGCCGGCCGGGATATCGAACGGCAACAGGGTGAAGCCCTTGACCCGGCGCTCGATGTCGTCGCCCCAGATCGACACGATGTCGGCTTTCTGGCCGGGCACGAAGCCCAGGCGGATGATGTCGGCTTCGTTGAGGAACATCACGTCACGCATGCCCTTCACACCGCGATAACGGTCGTCCAGGCCGTAGATGGTGGTGTTGTACTGATCGTGGGAGCGCATCGACTGCATGATCAGGTCCGGCACGATGCCCTTGGCGCGAATGCTTTCGTGCAGCAGGTCCTGCGGCAACTGGTTGGACTTGAAGGTGGCCCGTGCGCTTGGCGTGTTCCATTTGCGCGAACCGGCGGTGCTGCCCAGGTAGAAGCCGCCCGGATTCTTGATCTTCTCGTTGAAGTTCTGGAACGCCGGAATGGTGTCGGCGATCAGGTCGCGGATGCGGTCGTAATCTTCCACCAGCCACAGCCAGTCCACCGGCTGCTTGCCCAGGGTCGCGTTGGCGATACCGGCCAGGATCGCAGGCTCCGAGCGCATGTGGCGCGACAGCGGCTTGAGCTGGCCGTTGGAGGCGTGAACCATGCTGAAGGAATCTTCCACGGTGACCGCTTGCGGGCCTTCGGCCTGCATGTCGATGTCGGTGCGGCCGAAGCACGGCAGGATCAGCGCTTCCTTGCCGTGGGTCAGGTGGCTGCGGTTGAGCTTGGTGCTGATTTGCACGGTCAGGTCGCAGTTGCGCAGCGCTTCGAAGGTGCGGTTGCTGTCTGGCGTCGCCTGGGCGAAGTTGCCGCCCAGGGCGATGAAGACTTTGGAGCGGCCTTCGAGCATCGCATGGATGGCCTCGACCACGTTGTGGCCGTTCTCGCGCGGCACCTTGAACTGGAAGCGTTTTTCCAGGGCATCGAGGAAGAACGCCGGTGGGCGCTCGTTGATGCCCATGGTGCGGTCGCCCTGAACGTTACTGTGGCCACGCACCGGGCACAGGCCAGCGCCAGGCTTGCCGATGTTGCCGCGCAGCAGCATCAGGTTGGCGACTTCCTGAATGGTCGGCACCGAATGGCGATGCTGCGTCAGGCCCATCGCCCAGCACATGATGACGTTCTTGCTCTTGGCGTACATGCGCGCCGCCAGCTCGATGTCTTGCAGCGACAGCCCCGACTGCTCGACGATGAACTCCCAGGAGGTGTCGTCGACCACGGCCAGGTAGTCCAGCACGCCGTGGGTGTGCTCGTTGAGGAAGGCGTGGTCGAACACCGCAGGCCCATTGGTGGCCTGGGCTTCGCGTTCCCATTGCAGCAGGAACTTGGCCATGCCGCGCAGCATCGCCATGTCGCCACCCAGCGATGGGCGGAAGAAGGCAGTGTTGGTCGGTTCCGAACCGTTGCTGAGCATTTCCAGCGGATGCTGTGGATGCTGGAAGCGCTCAAGACCGCGCTCCTTGAGCGGGTTGATGCACACCACCTGAGCGCCGCGCTGGACTGCTTCGCGCAGCGGTTCGAGCATGCGCGGATGGTTGGTGCCCGGGTTCTGGCCGAAGACGAAAATCGCGTCCGAGTGTTCGAAGTCATCGAAGGTCACGGTGCCTTTGCCGACGCCAACGCTCTGCGAGAGCGCGACGCCACTGGCTTCGTGGCACATGTTCGAGCAGTCGGGGAAGTTATTGGTGCCGTAGGCGCGCACGAACAGCTGATACAGGTACGCCGCTTCGTTGCTGGCCCGACCCGAGGTGTAGAACTCGGCCATGTTCGGGCTTGGCAGATTGTTCAAGTGTTTGGCGATCAGGGCGAAAGCGTCGTCCCAGGCGATGGGCTTGTAACGATCGGTTTCGGCGTCGTAGACCATAGGCTCGGTCAGGCGGCCCTGATATTCGAGCCAGTAGTCACTCTGTTCCAGCAAGGCGCTGACGCTGTAGCGGGCGAAGAAGGACGGGTCGACGCGGCGCTTGGTGGCCTCCCAGTTGACCGCCTTGGCGCCGTTTTCACAGAACTTGACCATGCCGCTTTCAGGCGAGTCACCCCATGCGCAACCCGGGCAGTCGAAGCCGCCGTTCTGGTTGGTCTTGAGCATCATGCGCAGGTTTTTCAGCGCGTTGTCGCTGGTGAGCCAAGCTTTACTGACGCTGATCAACGCGCCCCATCCGCCAGCCGGGCCCTTGTAAGGCTTGTAGCGCGGGATCGGGGTCTTGTCGGCTTGTTTGTGCATGCTCACGCTTTACTCTCCAAGGCAGGGCTGAAGACCCTAGGGGCGCTGTGTTTGGGCAGATGAATGAGGTTAAGGTTGTGACGGCGGGCCCACTGCACTGCCAGCCCGGTGGGCGATGACAGGCTGACCAGGGTCTGGATCCCGGCACGCAAGACTTTCTGGATCAGTTCAAGGCTGCAACGGCTGGTGACGATGGCCAGGCCCCCGGTGCTGGGGATGTTCTGGCGGATCAGGGCGCCGATCAGTTTGTCCAGGGCGTTGTGCCGGCCGATGTCTTCCCGGCCCATCAGCATTTCGCCCCGTTCGTTCATAAAAATAGCCGCATGGACGGCACCGCAATACGCGCCCAGCGGCTGAAACTCGTTCATACGTTCACGCAGGCCCGTGAGCCATTCGGCTGGCGGCAGCGGGGCGCCGGGCAGCACGTTCAGCTCAGGCAATGCCTGCTCCACCGCTTCCACGCCGCACAGCCCGCACCCGCTGGTCCCCGCCAGTTGCCGACGCTGGGTCTTGAGGTTCCAGAAGGCGCGGCTGGCGATCTCGACCTCGGCGGTTTGCGCAGAACCGCAACCGCCGAGCTTGATGTCGTAGATCTCGTCAGGCGACTCGATGATCCCGCTGCCAATGCTGAACCCGACGATGAAGTCTTCAAGATCGGTCGGGGTGACCAGCATCACTGCCTGGCTGATGCCGTTGTAGGCAATCGCCAGCGCCACTTCCTCAGCGAGCAGGTTCGGCTCGCTGGCGTCACCTTCCAGGTTCGAGAAGCTGTAGGACTGACTTGCGGCAGGCGCGGGCAGTGATTTTGCGGGCGCCGTGCCTTCCGTTTTCTTGGGAGGCATGGGGGATGACCGGCAGTGTATGAAGGCCTTAAGCCTATTCCACCGGTGGTATGACGTCTAATCGCTAGTACTGATGTCTTGATAGATGACGTCGATCAAGATGGCTCGGTCATTTTGTGATACAGGCCAAAGCAGGCTTCAGCCAATGCCGAGCGGGGTGCCGAGCGGCGCATGATCAAGCCCAGGCGCGCCAGGGTGGTGGCCTGTTCGATCGGTTGCAGGCGCAGGTGATCGGCCAGGTTTTCCAGCCCGCCGTCCAGCGGCATGATCGCGCAGCAGAAGCCCTCGTTCACGGCTTGCAACAATTGATGCACGGCGTCGGTCTGGATCAGCGGTTGGGGTTGCAGGCCGCGGCTATGGAAGTTGTGGTCGATGGACTGGCGAAAGTGCATCCCGCTGGTGAGCATGCCCAGCGGCAGTTCGATCAGGCTTTCCCAGCTCAGGGGCGCGTCGCCAAAGCTGAAGTGGCGCGGATCGTACATCAGCCCCATGCGGGTCTCGGCCAGTTCCAGCGATTCGAAACGCTCGGTGTCCAGCCGGTCCAGGTACGAGACGCCCAGGTCCAGCCGGTTGCTGGCCAACTGGTCGAGCATCTGCTCGGAACTCAACGACGACAGCTCGAAGCGCATGTGCGGGTGTGCGGCATGCATGCGTTGCAGCAAGGGCAGCGGGTCGAAGTTCGACAGCGGCACCACGCCCAGGCGCAGTGTACCGACGAGATTGCCGCGACAGGCCGCCGCTTCGGCCTGCAAGCCGTCATAGGCCGCCAGCACCGTGCGCGCCCAGGCCAGCACGCGCTCGCCCGGAGCGGTGAAGCCCTCGAAGCGTTGCCCGCGGTTGACCAGCGGCAGGTCCAGCTCTTCTTCCAGGCTGCGAAGGCGCATGGAGAGGGTCGGCTGGGTGATGTGGCAACGCGCAGCCGCCTGCCCGAAATGACGGGTTTCGTCCAGGGCGATCAGGAACTTCAGCTGCTTGATATCCATTGTCACTCCGCAAGGCAAAGGGCTGGCCGGAGGGATTCTAACGTGCAGGGCGGCCCGATGGGGTGGCGAATGTGTAAGGGGGTCATTGGTCGGATGCAGCAGGCAGCCGGCAGGATGGGGCTATGGTTGGAATTCGGACATCAATAAATGCAGGGAGAAACATCATGAGCATTTTCAGTTTTCTGAAGGAAGCGGGCGAAAAGATCCTCGATGCGCTGACCCCGGGAAACGCCAATGCTGACGAAGTCCTGAAGAAGCATATTTCAGAGGTTGGTCTGGGTAATCCGAATATCACGGCAACCGTGGAGGGCGACAAGGTAACGCTCACGGGCGAGGTCGCCAGCCAGGAAGAGAAGGAAAAGATCATTCTGGCGGCGGGCAATATCGCAGGCGTTGGCAGCGTTGAAGATCAGATCACGGTGACCGGCCCGGCGGCCGCACCGGCGAGGTTCGTGACGGTGGAGAAGGGCGATACGCTCAGTGCCATTTCCAAACGTGTGTACGGCGACCCGAACAAGTATCAGAAGATTTTCGAGGCCAACAAGCCGATGCTCAAGGATGTGAACAAGATTTATCCGGGGCAGGTTTTGCGGATTCCTGAGTAGATATTTTATCGACCGTGCCGACGTCATCGCGGGCAAGCGCGCTCCTACATTGATCGCGGTCCCATGTAGGAGCGCGCTTACCCGCGACGGCGTTTCACAACCCCCGCATCAACTCCCGGTAATCCTCCACCGCCGCAAACTCCTCCGTGTCCTTGGGCCCCTTGCGGCTGTCTGGCTCGCGCACCGCGAGCAGGTGCCGGATGCCATAACGCCCGGCGCTACGCAGGATCGGCAAGGTATCGTCGATGAACAGGCTGCGCGCCGGATCGAAGCCGATGTCAGCGTGCAGCGCGTCCCAGAACTGCGGGTTTTCCTTGGGAAAGCCGTAGTCGTGGGAGCTGATCAAGCGTTCGAAGTAGGGCGCCAGTTGCAGGCGCTCCATTTTCAGTGACAGCGAATCACGGTGGGCATTGGTAATCATGATTACGCGCTTGCCGGCCTTCTGGATCGCGGCCAGAAAGGTCTCCGCGTCCGGGCGCAGGGCGATCAGGTGCGCGACTTCGACCTTCAGGTCCTTGACCGACAGCTTCAGCTCGGCACTCCAGAAGTCGGTGCAGTACCAGTTGAGGGTCCCCGCATTCTTTTCGAACAGCGGCACCAGTTCCAGCATGGCCATGCTCAGGCTGATTCCGTGCAGATCGGCGTAGCGCTGGGGCAGGTATTCCAGCCAGAAGTGATTGTCGAAATGCAGGTCCAGCAAGGTCCCGTCCATATCCAGCAGGACGGTGTCGATATCGGGCCAGGGCAAGGAAGGCATTGGGGTACCTCGGTAATGAATGAATCACGCAGCCTTTGCGACACAGACATTCGCAAAAGCCGCTGTATAGTACCCCGTCTACACCAAGGAGCCCGCCATGCGCCAGAAACCCACCGTACTCGCTCGCGAAATCGTCGCCAGCAGCCGCCTGTTCCGCGTCGAGGAAGTGCAACTGCGTTTCTCCAACGGCGTCGAGCGCGTTTACGAGCGTCTGGTCGGGCGTGGCAACGGATACGGCGCAGTGATGATTGTGGCGATGCTCGATGCCGAACATGCGGTGCTGGTCGAGGAATACTGCGGCGGCACCGACGAGTACGAGCTGTCCTTGCCCAAGGGGCTGGTGGAGCCTGGCGAAGACGTGCTGGCAGCCGCCAACCGCGAACTCAAGGAAGAAGCCGGCTATGGCGCGCGGCAACTGGAACACCTCACCGAACTGTCGCTGTCGCCCGGCTACATGAGCCAGAAGATTCAGGTGGTGCTGGCCACCGATCTGTATGAAGAGCGCCTGCTGGGCGACGAGCCCGAGCCCATGCGTGTGGACAAGATCAACCTGCGCGAGCTGGCGAGCCTCGCTCAGCACCCGCAATTTTCCGAAGGCCGGGCGCTCGCGGCGCTGTACCTGGCCCGTGACCTGCTGACCCAGCGTGGAGCCTTCCAGCCATGACCGATGCCTTCGCCCAACTGCCCCATCCGCTGCTGGCGCCTGTCGTCGAGCTGTGTCGCCGCGCTGGCGAAGTCATCCTGCCGTTCTGGCGCTCGGGTGTGGAAGTGACGGCCAAGCCCGATGACTCACCCGTGACGGCGGCGGACCTGGCGGCCCATGAACTGCTGGTGGCGGGCTTGAAAGCGCTCGATCCGAGCATCCATATCCTTTCCGAAGAAGACGCCAATATCCCCTTGAGCGAGCGCAGCCAGTGGCAGCGCTGGTGGCTGGTCGATCCGCTGGACGGCACCAAGGAATTCATTTCCGGCAGCGAGGAGTTCACCGTCAACGTCGCGCTGATCGAGAACGGGCGCGTGGTGTTCGGCGTCGTTTCGATGCCCACCAACAACCGGTGCTACTTCGGTGGCGCCGGGCTGGGGGCGTGGCGCAGCGAAGATGCTGCGCACCTTGAGCCGATCTCTGTGCGCACCCGGCCTGGTGTTGGGGAGTCGTTCACGGTGGTCGCCAGTCGTCGCCATTCCAGCCCGGCGCAGGAAAAACTGTTGGCAGGTCTGTCAGCGGCGGTGGGCGAGCTTGCGCTGGCCAACATCGGCAGCTCGCTCAAGTTCTGCCTGCTGGCCGAAGGGTCAGCCGATTGTTATCCGCGCCTGGCACCCACCTCGCAGTGGGACACCGCAGCGGCGCAGGGCGTGCTGGAAGGCGCGGGCGGCGTGGTGCTGGATCTGGCGGGCGAGACGTTCGATTATCCGGCCCGTGAGTCCCTGCTCAACGGGTATTTCCTGGCGCTTCCGGCGCAGGCGCCTTGGCGCGATGCGTTGATCCGGCTCGCCAGTGCCGACGCAGGCGATCATTGATTGGCCGGTCAAGGATTGCAGTCGCGTCTCACGGTTTCCTCATAGCCGACGTCGGGCCGCCCTGGTTCGACGTTCCATTCCTCTTTTGTCGTCAATTTGTCCAGGTGGCAAATGATCTGATCGCGCATGCCGCGCGTATCATTGCCTTCCAGCCAATGGACATTGCCTGACTGGTCCCTGATGACCGCGTCGATGACCAGCCCTGTCGATGTTAGCTGGCCCCGCAAGCTTCGGGTGCAAGGGGTTGGAACCAGGCTCAGTGACCAGAGCTTGGGGCCTGCGTCGAATCGCCAGTTCGCCGACAGGAAATACCTGTCACAGGCAGGGGTAACGAAGTCGAAGCGTGGAGTTGCCGCAGCGTTGGCCTGTGACTGGTCATCGCTGGTGGCATTGGCGCTGACGAAAACAAGTGCTGAACAACACAGAATGGCTTTCCCGATCCCCATGGCGCAGACCTCTTCCCTGACAAATCCGACTCCAACTCCCGAATTCAAGGTTAATTGCAGGTCCCAGCGACATTAGATTGTGTCGCGATAGGGGTTATCGCGATTCGCTCACCTGTGCAGCACGTACTGCCCGACGAACTCCACCGCCGGCTCATCCGAACCCTCGGCAACGATCCGCGTCTTGAGCGCCAGCCGGGCCATGCCGCGCCGTTGGTACATCTTCAGGAATTTGTCCCAGCTGGCGTCATCGGGGGCGTCGCAGATGGCGACACCGTCGCGCTTGACCGGCAGCGGGTACTGAATCTGCCCGTCCTGAATCACGATGTGTCCGTCGTCGATCCCGGCTTCCTTGAGCCGCAGGTACAGCCAGCCCCAGCCCGCCAGCACCGCGCCGCAGTAAAGGCTTCCGCCGAACAGCGTGCTCTTGTGATTGATGTTCTGCGCCAGTGGCAAATGCAGACGCAGTTGGTGATCTTGCCAACTGATGACCTCCACGCCCATGTCGCGGGTCAGGGGAATGTCCTGATGGAGCACGCTCTGGAGCAATTGAGCGAGCGGATCATTCGTTGTCATCGGAGCCTCCGCCGCTGAAGTTCAGGCCGTGCTTGCGCAGCTTGTCGTGCAGGGTCTTGCGCGGCACGCCCAGGGCTTCGGCCAGACTGCGGACCGAGCTGTGGGGGCGGGCCAGTTCGGCGGCGATCAGGGCGCGTTCGAAACCTTCGACCTGCTCGCTCAGGCCGCCGCTCGACGACGGCAGCGCGGTAGCGGATGCACCTTCGAGTTCCAGCTCAAGGCCCAGGGCGAAGCGTTCGGCGGCGTTCTGCAGTTCGCGCACGTTGCCCGGCCAGTTGTGGCGCAGCAGCATCGAGCGGTGACCCGGTTGCAGTTCATGGCGCGGCATGCCGTGACGCAGGCTGGCGGCGTCGGCGAAGTGCTGGAACAGCACCAGCGGATCCTCGCCCCGTTCGCGCAGGGGCGGGATGCGCAGCGGCGCGACGTTGAGCCGGTAATACAAGTCGGCGCGGAAACGGCCCTGATCGGCCGCATGGCGCAGGTCTTCCTTGGTGGCGGCGATGACGCGGATGTCCAGCGGGATCTGCTGGTTGCCACCCAGGCGCTCGACCACGCGCTCCTGCAACAGACGCAACAGCTTGACCTGCACATCCATGCTCATGCTCTCGATCTCGTCGAGAAACAGCGTGCCGCCGTTGGCGAACTCGAACTTTCCGATGCGCCGCTTCTGCGCACCGGTGAACGCGCCGGGCTCGTGGCCGAACAATTCGCTCTCCACCACCGATTCCGCCAGGGCGCCTGCGTTGATCGCCACGAACGGCCCGGCGCGGCGGCTGGACAAGTCATGCAGGGCGCGGGCGACGACTTCCTTGCCGGCGCCGGTTTCACCCAGAATCAACACGTCGGCCTTGGTTGCCGCCAGGGCGCCGATCTGGTCGCGAAGACGTTGCATCGGTGCCGAAAGGCCCACCAGACGTGTGCTCAGTTGCTGGCGATCGCTCAGTTCCAGACGCAGGCTGCGGTTGTCCAGCACCAGTCGGCGCAACGCCAAGGCACGGCGCACGCTGTCGAGCAGGGCGTCGCTGGCGAAGGGTTTTTCCAGGAAGTCATAAGCACCGGCGCGCATCGCCTGCACGGCCAGCGGGACGTCACCGTGGCCGGTGATCAGCAGCACCGGAAGCTCCGGATCCTGAGCGTGCAACTGGTTGAGCAGTTCGAGCCCGTCGATGCCCGGCATGCGGATATCGCTGACGATGACCCCAGGCCAGTCGCGCTCGATGCGCCCCTGCAAACCCTTGGCGTCGCTCAGCGGCAGGATTTTCAAGCCAGCCAGGTCCAGCGTCTGGCTCAGGGCCTGGCGCAGGTGCGGGTCGTCGTCGATCAGCACGACCTGTATCCGGCTGTCGATGGCGGTGTCCGTGGTCATGCAGATAGATCCTCCGGCGGTTGAAGACTGACGCCCGATGCAGCCGTACGCATGCGCAGCGTCAACAGCGCGCCGCCTTCGGGGTGGTTGGCGAACAGCAACTCACCGCCCAGGGCGCGCATCAGCGTATCGCAGATCGCAAGGCCCAGGCCCAGCCCCTGGGTGCTGGTCTTGGTGGTGAAAAAAGGTTCGCGAGCGTGCTCCAGCGCTTCTCTGGAAAAGCCCGGCCCGTTGTCGCGAATGTACAGGTTGACGCCCTCGGCGCTGTGTTCGGCACTGATCCACAGTTTGCGCGGCGGACCTTTTTCGGTCAGCGCGTCCAGCGCATTGGCCAGCAGGTTGCCCAGCACCTGGCGCAGGCGCGTCTCGCCGGCCTGCACCCACAGGGTCGCATCGGGCAGGTCGCGGATCAGCTCGACGTCCATCGCCCGGCGACGTTTGGCGAGCAGCGACAGTGCATCGTCCAGCGCCGGCTGCAGGGCCACGCTTTCTGGCGCATGACGGTCGCGGCGGGCGAAGGCGCGCAGGTGGGCGATGATCGAGGCCATTCGCCCGGTGAGTTCGCTGATGAGCTTGAGGTTGCCACGGGCGTCGTCGGTGCGTTGATGATCGAGCAGCACCTCGGCGTTTTCCGCGTAACTGCGAATGGCCGCCAGTGGCTGGTTGAGTTCATGGCTGATGCTGGCCGACATGGTGCCCAGCGCCGAGAGCTTGCCGGCCTGCACCAGTTCATCCTGGGCGCGAAACAACTCCTGTTGCGCATGTTCGCGCTCCAGCACTTCCTGACGCAGGCGCCGATTGAGGCCTTCCAGGTCGGCGGTGCGTTCGGTCACCCGCACTTCCAGTTCGCGACGCGCCTTGCCTTCGATGTTGATGCGGTCCAGATAGTGGCGACGGCGCTGCATCATGATGCCCAGCAGCAACATCAGCACCAGCAACGTGCCGCCACCGATGGTCACCACCGTGCGTACCGGGCGTGATACCAGCACCTTGGGCGCGAGAATGTTCACGCTCCAGCCGGTTTCGTCGATCTGCTGGGTTTGCGTCAGCCAGCCATCCTCGTCCAGTTGCAACGGCCGGGGATCGCGGGTCGGGTAGGGCTGGATGGCGACGATGGCCTGCTTTTCTTCTTCGCTCAGGGGCCGGGTCGCGCGGAAGCGCCAGTTGGGGTTGGAGGTCAGGATCACCACGCCGTTGTGGTCGGTAACCAACAGTTGTTCCGGCGTCTTGCCCCAGAGTGTTTCGGTCAGGTCCAGATCGACCTTGACCACCAGCACGCCGATCACGGTATCGCCATCGCGCACGGCGGCGGCGAAGAAGTAACCGCGTTTGGCCGACGTGGTGCCCAGCCCGAAGAAGCGCCCCAGCTTGCCGGCCATGGCATTGCTGAAGTAGGGGCGGAACGCGAAGTTGCGGCCCACGAAGCTGTCGCGCTTGTCCCAGTTGGAGGCGGCCAGGGTGTCGCCATTGGGGGCCATCAGGTAGATGACCTCCGCGCCGGTCTGGCTGGCGGTGTTCATCAAGAGCTGATTTGCACGGGCCTGGGTCGCGGCGTCCTGCGGATTGGCGAGCATGGCGCGCAGGCCCGGCAGGTCACCGAGAATCTGCGGCAACACTTCGTAGCGATGCAGGGTGCCGAGCAGGTTGGCGACGTACAGATCCAGGGTCTGGCGATTCTGGCTCAGCAGTTCGTTGCGGTAGTAATGCTCGGCCAGACGCTCCAGCGGCCACAGCAGCGGAGCCAGCAACAGAGCCAGTAACGCCAGGCTGCGCCAGCGCGGGCGGGGCGGGAGAGAGGTGCGAGTCATTGTATGCGTACACTGCTGGTGTATGTGGTGCCTGCACTGATGTCTCGCGGATGAATCCGCTCCCACAGCGAATCGTGTCTTGCCTGTGGGAGCGGATTTATCCGCGAACGAGCGCGCAGCGGTCGCAATAGACTACTCGCGGTGTAGGCTCGATATCACTCGCATTATGCCTACGGCTGCTGTGCTAAGCACTCCAGCATTGCGTCATGCCAGTCGGGCTGGCTGACGCCCCACTCCCGTTGCAGCCGGGTGCAGTCCAGGCGCGAGTTGAGCGGGCGCACTGCCGGGGTCGGGTAGGCGCTGGAAGGAATGGGCTCAAGGGTCGCGCAGGGCTTGCCGGCCTTTACCAGTTGCTGGCCGATGGCCTGGGCAAAGCCGAACCAGGACGTTTCGCCACTGTTGGTCAGGTGATAGACACCCCAGGCGCCCGGCTTGCCATCGCGCCAGCGCTCGACCAGTTCGCGGGTGCTGTGGGCGATGGTGCCGGCCCAGGTCGGCGCGCCAATCTGGTCGGCGACGACGGTCAGCTTCTCGCGCTCCTGCAGCAACCGTTGCATGGTCAGCAGGAAGTTGCGCCCGGTCAGGGAATACACCCAACTGGTGCGCAGAATCAGGTACTGACCGCCTGCCTGTTCGACGGCCTGTTCGCCCGCCAGCTTGCTGAGGCCGTAGACGCCCAGTGGGTTGGGTACGTCGGACTCGGTCCAGGCACCGTCCTTGCTGCCATCGAACACGTAATCGGTGGAGTAGTGAATGAACGGAATGCCCAACGCGGCCGCTTCTTCGGCAAGCACGCCGGGTGAAGTGGCGTTGATCGCGAAGGCCAGTTCAGGCTCGCTCTCGGCCTGATCCACCGCCGTGTGCGCCGCTGCGTTGATGATCAGGTCCGGCTTGATGTCGCGCACCAGCGCACGAATCGATTCGGGCTGGCTCAGGTCCAGACGCTCACGCCCCGGCACGATCAGTTCGCCCAGGTCCTTGAGGCTGTGTTGCAACGCCTGGGACACCTGGCCGTGTTGCCCTACGATCAGGATTCGCAGGGCATGGCTCATGGGAACAGATCCGCGTCGGTCAGGCGCTTGCCCACCTGGTCCTTGGCTGACAGCTTGGGTGCGTCAGTCAGTTGCCAGTCGATGGCAAGGTCCGGATCGTCCCAGCGAATGCAGCGCTCGGCCGACGGGGTGTAGTAATCGGTGGTCTTGTAGAGAAATTCGGCATGCTCGCTCAGGACCACGAAGCCGTGGGCGAATCCTGGCGGAATCCACACCTGCCGGGCGTTCTGCGCCGACAGCTCAAGGGCGACCCACTTGCCGAAGTTCGGCGAGCTGCGCCGGATATCGACCGCGATATCCAGCACGCTGCCTGCCGTCACCCGGACCAGCTTGCCCTGCGCGTGCTCGATCTGATAATGCAGCCCGCGCAGGACGTTTTTTTGCGAGCGCGAATGGTTGTCTTGCACGAAATGGGCGCTGACGCCCGTTGCCTCGGCAAACGCCGCGGCATTGAAGCTTTCGTAGAAGAATCCACGCTCGTCACCGAACACCTTGGGTTCGATGATGAGGACATCTGGCAACTCACTCGCGATGACGTTCACTGACTTTCCCCTGCGATTTTGAACAGGTACTGGCCGTAGCCGGTTTTACCGAAATAATCCGCCCGCTTGAGCAGGTGGGCCCGGTCGATCCAGCCGTTCTGGTAGGCGATCTCTTCCAGGCACGCAACCTTGAGGCCCTGGCGATGCTCGACCACTTGCACGTATTGCGAGGCGTCGAGCAGGCTGTCGTGGGTGCCGGTGTCGAGCCAGGCGAAACCACGGCCAAAGCGCTCGACGCGCAAATTACCGCGCTTGAGGTAGGCGTTGTTGACGTCGGTGATTTCCAGTTCGCCACGAGGGGACGGTTTGACGTCCTTGGCGATCTGGATCACGTCGTTGTCGTAGAAATACAGGCCCGTCACTGCGTAGCTGGACTTGGGCGCCTTGGGCTTCTCTTCGATGGACAGCGCATGGCCTTGCTCGTCGAAGTCGATCACGCCGAAGCGCTCCGGGTCCTTGACCCAGTAGCCGAACACCGTGGCACCGGACTTGTGCTCCGCAGCACGCTTGAGCTGGTCGCTGAAGTGCTGGCCGTGGAAGATGTTGTCGCCCAGGATCAGGCAGACCGAATCGTCGCCGATGAACTCTTCGCCGATCAGGAACGCCTGGGCCAGGCCATCTGGCTTGGGCTGTTCGGCATAATGGAAATGCACGCCGAACTGGCTGCCGTCACCGAGCAGGGCGCGGTATTGCGGCAAGTCCTGCGGGGTGGAGATGACGAGGATCTCCTGGATGCCGGCCAGCATCAGGACCGAGATCGGGTAGTAGATCATCGGTTTGTCGTAGATCGGCAGCAACTGCTTGGAAACCCCGAGCGTGATGGGGTGCAGGCGCGTGCCGGAGCCACCGGCCAGTACGATTCCTTTGGTCATGCGATCAGATCCTTTACGTGAGTGCCGAGGCGTTCGCCCTGATAGCTGCCGTCCTGAACGTTGCGGCACCATTCCAGATTGTCCAGGTACCACTGCACGGTCTTGCGCAGGCCCGACTCGAAGGTTTCTTCGGGGGTCCAGCCAAGCTCGCGCTCGATCTTGCTGGCGTCGATGGCGTAACGCATATCGTGGCCGGGGCGGTCGGTGACGTAGGTAATCAGGTCGGCGTAGTTGGCCACCCCCTTGCGCTGTTCCGGGGCGAGCTCTTCGAGCAGGGCGCAGATACCGCGCACCACGTCGATGTTCTTCTGCTCGTTGTGCCCGCCAATGTTGTAGGTTTCGCCGACCTTGCCTTCGGTCACGACCTTGAACAATGCACGCGCATGGTCCTCGACGAACAGCCAGTCACGCACTTGCAACCCGTTGCCATACACCGGCAGCGGTTTGCCGGCCAAGGCGTTGAGGATCACCAGCGGAATGAGTTTTTCCGGGAAGTGGAACGGCCCGTAGTTGTTCGAGCAGTTGGTGACCACCACCGGCAGGCCGTAAGTGCGCTGCCAGGCGCGAACCAGATGGTCCGAAGCCGCCTTGCTGGCCGAGTAGGGCGAGCTGGGCGCATAGGGCGTGGTTTCGGTGAACAGGTCGTCCACGCCGTGCAGGTCGCCGTACACCTCATCGGTGGAGATGTGGTGGAAACGGAAAGCCGCGCGCTCGGCATCCCCAAGGCCCTGCCAATAGGCACGGGTGGCTTCCAGCAGGCTGTAGGTGCCGACGATGTTGGTCTGGATGAACGCCGACGGACCGTCGATGGAACGGTCTACGTGGGATTCAGCCGCCAGGTGCATGATCGCGTCCGGCTTGAAGCGCTCCAGAACGGCGCTCACGGCGGACTGGTCGACGATGTCCAGCTGCACGAACTCGTAACGTGTATTAGTGACGATACTTTGCAGCGATTCGAGGTTGCCTGCGTACGTCAGTTTGTCGAGATTCAGTACTTCATGGTCGGTGTTGTTGATCAAATGGCGGATCAGCGCCGAACCGATAAAACCGGCGCCACCGGTGACAAGTATTCGCATAGCCAAACCTTCTTCCCTGGATGGACGTCAAGATAACGAAGCATAGCTTGTGGTGCTGCGGTGACGCGCGCAAGGCACAATCGGCCCGCAGGCCATGAAATTAATTGATTGCCGAGCGCTGTAAGCGTCATAAAACCGCCGCAAGTGTTTCATCAGTGTAACGGATGCGCTATCTATCGATCGTTTCGGGATTTTCTTTATGACCGTTCGGCCGGGCTTGCCTATATACACGTCTACTGGCGATATTGCTCATCCCTTCCTGCCCAACGGATCCCTGCCATGCCGCTCGCCACTCTGATTCGTCGATCCAGCCTGCCTTGCCCGGACATCAGCACCGATCAGGCAGCCCGATTGCTCTCGACGCATTACGGGCTGACGGGCGCGCTCAAGGAGCTGGGCAGCCATCAGGATCGCAACTTTCGGGTTGATGGCGGTGAAGGCCGGCGCTTCGTATTGAAGATCTGCCATGGCGATTACTCGACCACCGAGCTTGCCGCACAACATGCAGCCCTGCGCCATCTGGCCGATGTGCCAGGCATTCGCGTACCGCAGGTGATCACCGCCCTCGACGGCCAGGACCTGCTGTCGACCGAGGTGGACGGCCACCCGGTGCATGTGCGCCTGCTGGAGTTCATCGAAGGGCAGTCGCTGGCTCACGTCGAGCATCTGAGCCAGCCAGTGGTGGCGGGGCTGGCGCAGTTGTGCGCGCGGGTCGATGTCGCGCTGGCCGACTTCCGGCATCCCGGGCTCGAGCGCATCCTTCAATGGGACCCGCGCCATGCCAGCGCGCTGGTCAGGCACCTGCTGCCGGTCATCGAGGACGCCGACAAGCGAGCCTGCATCGCCCAGGCCGCTGAACAGGCCCATGCCCGCCTGGTGCCGCTGGTTGCGGGGTTGCCGATACAGGCGATCCACATGGACATCACCGAATACAACGTGGTGTGGGAACGTGATGCCCATCATATGTGGCAACTGCAGGGCCTGATCGATTTTGGCGATCTGGTCAGCACCTGGCGCATCGCCGATCTGTCGGTGACCTGTGCCGCGCTGCTGCACCATGCCCAGGGCGATCCGCTCTACATCCTGTCGGCGATCCAGGCGTACCACGCGATAAACCCGTTGCAGCCCCAGGAGTTGCAGGCCCTGTGGCCGCTGATCGTCGCGCGCTCGGCGGTGCTGGTGCTCAGCAGCGAGCAGCAGGCCAGCATCGAGCCGGACAATGCCTATATCCAGGCGAACCTGGCCAGCGAGTGGAACATCTTCGACGTCGCGACCTCCGTGCCGATGGCGCTGATGGAGGCGGCGATTTTCAATGCAGTGGGCCAGTTGGACACTGCTGGCGAGGAGCATTCCTTCGCGCCGCTGTTGCCCGGTTTGAATGGCCAGGCCTTTACCTCTGTGGACCTGGGTGTGCTCAGCGAGCATTTCGAGGCGGGCAACTGGGAGCAGAGCGGGATCGACGAGCAACTGCTCAAGGACGCTGCCCGGGCCCACGGGCTGGCGGCCAGCCGCTACGGTGAATACCGGTTGTCCCGGACGTTGCCTGACAGCGCCCGCGAACCGGACACTTTCGCCCTGCATGTCGAACTGGTCATTCCCTATGGCATTGCAGTGCACGCACCTTTTCACGGGGCCTTGCGGCATACCGCCGATGGCGCGCTGGTGCTGGTCGGCAGCGACATGAACCTGCGCCTGTGGGGCGTGCGTTCGGACTTCGATTCAGGCGTGCAGTTTGCCGCTGGCGATGTGATCGGGCAGGGCGGCGGCTCGCTGATCGTGCAGCTGTGCAGCGAACCGGACGTCAGCCCGCCGTTGTTCACCACGCCTTCCCGGGCAGCGGCATGGCAGGCCTTGTGCCCGTCGCCCAAGGCGCTGCTGGGGTTCGATTGCGACGCCCCCGGCGCAGAAAACGCTGTCGAACTGCTGGCGCGCCGTGATGCCAGCTTCGCCCGTTCGCAGAAGCACTACTATCAGGCGCCGCCGCAGATCGAGCGTGGCTGGCGCAATCATCTGATCGACATGCAGGGCCGGTCCTATCTGGACATGCTCAACAACGTGGCCGTGCTCGGCCATGGTCACCCGCGCATGGTGCAGGTGGCGGCCAGACAATGGTCGCTGCTCAACACCAACTCGCGCTTTCACTACGCGGCCATTGCCGAGTTTTCCGAGCGCCTGCTCAAGCTTGCGCCTGAAGGCATGGACCGGGTGTTTCTGGTCAACAGCGGCACCGAGGCGAATGATCTGGCGATTCGCCTGGCCTGGGCCTACAGCGGCGGGCGCGATGTCCTGAGTGTGCTGGAGGCGTATCACGGCTGGTCGGTGGCCACCGACGCCATCTCGACCTCCATCGCCGATAACCCGCAAGCCCTCAGCACCCGGCCTGACTGGGTGCATCCGGTAGTCGCGCCGAATACGTATCGGGGCGAAGCGAGGGGCGCGGACAGTACGCCGTTCTACCTGCAAAGCGTGGATGCCCATCTGGCGCGCCTGGCCGAACAAGGTCGGCAACTGGCCGGGTTCATCTGCGAGCCGGTGTATGGCAACGCCGGCGGCATCTCCCTGCCGCCGGGCTACTTGCAGCAGGTCTACCAGAAGGTCCGGGACCAGGGCGGGGTGTGTATCGCCGACGAGGTGCAGGTCGGTTATGGCCGCCTGGGGCATTACTTCTGGGGCTTCGAAGAGCAGGGCGTGGTACCGGACATCATTACCATGGCCAAGGGCATGGGCAACGGCCATCCGCTGGGCGCAGTGATTACCCGCCGCGAGATCGCCGAGGCGCTGGAGGCGGAAGGCTATTTCTTCTCCTCGTCAGGCGGCAGCCCCGTGAGTTGCAGGATCGGCATGGCGGTGCTGGACGTCATGGAGGAAGAGAAGCTGTGGGAAAACGCCCAATTGGTTGGCGGCCATTTCAAAGAGCGGCTGCTCGCGCTGATCGATAAACACCCGTTGGTGGGCGCGGCCCATGGCTCGGGCTTCTACCTGGGGCTGGAGCTGGTGCGCAATCGCCAGACCCTGGAGCCTGCCACCGAAGAAACCGCCTACCTGTGCGACCGTCTGCGCGAGCTGGGCATTTTCATGCAGCCCACCGGGGATTACCTGAACATCCTCAAGATCAAGCCACCGATGGTCACCACCCGACGCAGCGTGGATTTCTTCATCGATAACGTTTCGAAGGTGCTGAGCGAGCTTGAGGGATAACCCGGGTTTTCTCGCCCGTAGCAGCACGGCTTGCCGGCGGGGCGTACTTGAGATCGCTCCCGCCGGCAAGCCGTGCTGCTACGGGGGGCATTTAATATCGATTTATATCGGTTTCTGGTCGGGATTATTTGCGGCATCCGTAAAGCCGGGCTTTTGTAACCGATTTTTATCGGCTATAAAGGCGTCCAGATTGTCATGGCGTGTCTGCTATGGTGATTGGCGATCAAACTGAAGCGGGCGTGCTGGTTCATAGCGCAGGCCCTGACGAACTGGAGTCCTGAAACATGACCACACTCAACAGCACCCCGCGCGCCGATGGTTTCTACATGCCCGCCGAATGGGCACCGCAGACCCAGACCTGGATGGTCTGGCCTGAGCGTCCGGACAACTGGCGCCTGGGCGGCAAGCCGGTGCAGTCCGCTCACGTCGCGGTGGCCAAGGCCATTGCCCGTTTCGAGCCTGTGACCGTGGCCGTCTCCGCTGCGCAATACGACAACGCTCGCGCCCGCCTGGACGTGCCGAACATTCGTGTGGTCGAAATCAGCAACGACGACGCCTGGGTGCGTGATACCGGCCCGACCTTCGTCATCAACGACCAGGGCGAAGTGCGTGGCGTGGATTGGGATTTCAACGCCTGGGGCGGTTTCAACGGTGGCCTGTATTCGCCATGGAACCTGGATTCGGCGCTGGCCAGCAAGGTGCTGGAAATCGAACGCTGCCCGCGTTACGTCACCGAAGGCTTCGTGCTGGAAGGCGGCTCGATCCATGTCGATGGCGAAGGCACGCTGATCACTACCGAAGAGTGCCTGCTCAACCGCAATCGCAACCCGCACCTGTCCCGCGAAGAGATCGAAGCGGTGCTGCGCGATCACCTGTCGGTGGACACCGTCATCTGGCTGCCGGATGGCCTGTTCAACGACGAAACCGATGGCCATGTGGATAACTTCTGCTGCTACGTGCGTCCGGGCGAAGTCCTGCTGGCCTGGACCGACGATCCGCAAGACCCCAACTACCCGCGCTGCCAGGCGGCCATGGCCGTGCTGGAAAACGCACGGGACGCCAAGGGGCGCCCGTTCATCGTGCACAAGATGCCGATCCCGGGGCCGCTGTTCGCCACCGAGGAAGAGTGTGCTGGCGTCGATCAGGTGCACGGCAGCCAGGAACGCGACCCGTCGGTGCGTCTGGCCGGCTCCTACGTGAACTTCCTGATCGTCAACGGCGGCATCATCGCCCCGAGCTTCGACGACCCGCTGGACGAAACCGCGCGCCAGATCCTGCAGCGCCTGTTCCCGGAACACGAAGTGGTCATGGTGCCAGGCCGTGAGTTGCTGCTCGGTGGCGGCAATATCCACTGCCTGACCCAGCAACAGCCGGCGCCTCATCGCCCCTGAGTTGGTTCACTTCTTGCTCGCAACGAAGCCTGTCGAACGACGGGCTTTTTTGTGGGTGGCGTTTTCTCGTTTACCCACACAAAAGTGTCCGAAGGTTACTTAAACGGTTACCTGATTCGTTCGTCTGTAACAAAAGTACCGTAGATTTCGCGGCTCAAGACACAAGAGGTTATCCCTATGAACGCAGGTCATGAGTCATCAGTGACTCGAGGTTTGTCTGCGAGCAGTGAAGCACGGCAGATGATGGCGGACTGGTTACGGATAACCCAGGTTCCAAAAACGCAGAGTCAGGCGCAGGAATACCGGACTATGCTGATCCAGCGTTACCCCTACGGGTTGATGAACGACGCGGAAATCGACGCGCTGGTAGGTATTCTCGACAGCTGATGGACACGCCTCTTCGGATGACGAAGAGGCGAACCCGTTTATCAGTTTGGGTTTCATCAAATTGACACCCTTCTATGCCGCGGATAGCATTCGCGCCTCCACCGCCTGTGGCCAAGCGCCATGTACGTGCATCAGTAGTCCACTGCGATGATTTCGTGCGGGCTTTCGGGACTGTCATCGGTCTCGAGAGACGCGATTACCTGTCCGGGTATTGCCACAGCGCGCGATTAATCTGCACACAAGGACAACAAGATGAAACAGCGTATCGGCCTGCTCACCCTGGGCATTCTGGCTGCCACCCACGCGATGGCAGACGGGCAAGCGGACTCCAAGGGCTTTGTCGAAGACAGCAGCCTGAAGGTCAACCTGCGTAACGCCTACATCAACCGTGACTACAAGAACCACGGCGGCCCGGGCGTAGACAACGCCGACCGCGCCGAGTGGGGCCAGGCATTCATGGCCAACTATTCGTCCGGTTTCACCCAGGGCACCGTAGGTGTGGGTGTCGATGCATTCGGCCTGTACGCTGTGCGTCTGGACGGCGGCAAGGGCAAGAGCGGCGCCGGTGGCATCGACTTCTTCAAGCAGGACAGCAGCGGCAACCCTGCCGATGACCTGTCGCGCTTCGGCGGCGCGGTCAAGTTCCGCATCTCCAACACCGAGCTGAAATACGGCGACATGATGCCGGAGCTGCCGGTGCTCAGTTACGACAACGTTCGCCTGCTGCCTGAGAGCTACACCGGTACCCTGATCACTTCCAAAGAGATCAAGGACCTGACCCTGGTCGCCGGCCGCTTCACCGCCCAGACCCGCAAGAGCGCCGAGGGCCGCGACAGTGGCGACCTGAAGAGCATCAACGTCTATGGTGCCAGCTACAAGTTCACCGACGCCTTCAGCGGCGCGTTCTATGCGTCCGACGACGAAGACACGCTCAAGAAGCAGTACCTGAACCTGAACTACGTCTTCGCCTTGCCACAGGATCAGTCCCTGACCCTGGACTTCAACGGCTACAAGACCAAGATGGACAAGGACATCGCTGCCGACGACGCACGCGACAACAAGATCTGGAGCCTGGCCGCTACCTGGGCCACTGGCATCCACTCCTTCACCATCGCGCACCAGCGCAGCACCGGCGAAACCGGCTACAACTACGGCGGCTATCGCAGCAACGGCGGCTACAGCGATGGCGGCAACACCATCTACCTGGCCAACTCCTACTGGTCCGACTTCAACGGCAAGGACGAGCGCTCCTGGCAGCTGGGTTACGGCGTGAACCTGTCCAGCGTCGTCACCCCGGGTCTGAGCTACAAGATCGCCTACGTACGCGGCGACAACATCGACGACGGCAGCGACCGTGGCCGTGGCGAAGAGCGCGAGTGGTTCAGCCAGCTGACCTACGTGGTACAGAGCGGCCCGGCCAAAGACCTGTCGGTGCGCCTGCGCAACTCCATCCTGCGCGTGTCGAACAACGCCGACCAGTACAACCGCCAGGGTAACGAAACCCGCATCTTCATCGACTACCCGATCAACGTTTTCTGATGTTGAACGGCTGTTAAGCTGAAGTTGTGCAAACGCCCCGGTCGAGAGATCGGGGCGTTTTTGTTTGGGGGTAGGGTTTGGTGCAGTTGGGGGCTGCGCGACCTTTTTCTTGTGCTGGCGCGAAGGGGCGCACGAAGCTCTGATGAATACATATGCACCACCACACAGGCGCATCTCTACTGGACTATGAGCCGAATAAATCGCATATTCGGCTCATAGTGTGAGCCGAATAAAGCCCCTATTCGGCTCATTTCTTCACGAGGCCCGCTGTGAATCAACCGCTCGAATGGATCTGGCAACACCGCAATTGGCCATCCTTCCACTGGGATGTCGAGCCGCTCGCGCCTTTATTGCGGGCGTGTACCCAGGCGCAGGGCCGTTTGTTGGGAATGATCGGCGCCTCGGGCGGCGATGCCACCGTGCATACCGAGCTCGATGCACTTCTGCAGAACGTCATTACCTCATCGGCCATCGAAGGTGAGCAACTGAATGTCGGCTCCGTCCGCTCCTCGCTGGCGAAAAGGCTGGGCCTCGCCGCTGATGACGGTGTAACTCCGCGCAGCGAAGGGCTGGCCGAGTTGATGCTCGATGCCACTCAGCAGTTTCAGGCGCCATTGACCTTCGAGCGGCTGATGTACTGGCACCGCCTGTTGTTTCCGGAAACCGAATCGTTGCTGGCCAAGCGGGTTCAGGTCGGGATGCTACGGGGCAACGAGCCCATGCAGGTGGTCTCGGGGCGGCTGGACCGGCCAGTGGTGCATTTCGAGGCGCCACCCCGGGAAGGGCTGGAAAAACAGCTTTATGACTTCTTCTCCTGGTTCAACGCCAGCGCCGTCGACGTGACGCTGGACCCTTTGCTTCGGGCGGGCATCGCGCATTTCTGGTTCGTCACGCTGCACCCGTTCGACGACGGCAATGGCCGCCTGACCCGCGCGATCACCGATCTGGCGCTGGCCCAGGGCGAAAGCCAGGCCATTCGCTTCTACGCGATGTCAGCCAGCATCCTCAGTAACCGTCAGGGTTACTACCAGATACTCGAAAATACCCAGCGCGGCGGCCTTGATCTGACGCCCTGGCTTGCGTGGTTTCTGCAGATCCTGCTGCGCACGCTGGAGCAGGCCATGCAGCGCATGGACCGGGTGCTCGCCAAGGCGCGGTTCTGGCAGGCCCACCGTGATGATGGCCTGTCTGCCGAGCAGATCAAGGTGCTCAACCGTCTGCTCAATGGCGATCTGCTGTCCGAAAAACCCGGCGCGGGATTCGAGGGCGGGATAAGTGCGGCTCAGTATCAGGCGGTGGCGAAGGTCAGTAAGGCCACGGCGACCCGGCATCTGTCCGATCTGCTGGAGAAGGGCTGTCTGGAGAGGCTTCCCGGAGGAGGGCGCAGCACACGCTACCAGATCGATTGGGGAGCGGCGTGAAGGGGCAACCATTACTCTGATAGTAACGATTGAACCCCAAGCTTGATTGATACCCCGCCCCCAGACCTTCTAATGTGACCCACGACAGCGAACCCCCGTGGAGTCAGCATGACTACAACAACACTTGACCCGCGCTGGTCGCGTCGTCGCAGCGAGAAGCAGCGGCGGCTCGAGCAAGTGCGTTCCCTCGCCGATGGCGTGGTACTGCCCACCGACAAGATCGTCGCGGCCCTGGAGGCGTTGATTGCGCCTGGTGATCGCGTGGTGCTTGAAGGCAACAACCAGAAACAGGCGGATTTCCTCTCCCGTTCGCTGGTCAAGGCCGATCCCGGCAAACTCCATGACCTGCACATGATCATGCCCAGCGTCGGCCGCGCCGAGCACCTGGACCTGTTCGAACGCGGCATCGCCCGCAAGCTCGATTTCTCTTTCGCCGGTACGCAAAGCCTGCGCATCAGCCAGTTGCTGGAAGACGGCCTGCTGGAAATCGGCGCGATTCACACCTACATCGAGCTGTATTCGCGGCTGCTGGTGGACCTGATTCCCAACGTCGTGCTGTCAGCCGGCTTCAAGGCTGACCGCGCCGGTAATATCTATACCGGCGCCAGCACCGAAGACACCCCCGCACTCATCGAACCTGCGGCCTTCAGCGACGGCATCGTCATCGTCCAGGTCAATGAACTGGTGGACGATGTCAGCGACCTCCCACGCGTAGACATCCCGGCGTCCTGGGTCGACTTCGTGGTGGTCGCCGACAAACCTTTCTACATCGAACCGCTGTTCACCCGCGACCCGCGCCACATCAAGCCGGTCCATGTGCTGATGGCGATGATGGCGATCCGCGGCATCTACGAGAAACACAACGTCCAGTCGCTGAACCACGGCATCGGCTTCAACACCGCCGCCATTGAGCTGATCCTGCCGACCTACGGCGAATCCCTCGGGCTCAAGGGCAAGATCTGCCGCAACTGGACCCTTAACCCGCACCCGACCCTCATCCCCGCCATCGAAAGCGGCTGGGTGGAAAGCGTGCATTGCTTCGGCACCGAACTGGGCATGGAGAACTACATCGCGGCGCGGCCCGACGTGTTCTTCACCGGGCGCGATGGCTCGATGCGCTCCAACCGCATGATGTGCCAGTTGGCCGGTCAGTACGCCGTGGACCTGTTCATCGGCGCCACGCTGCAAGTGGACGGCGACGGCCATTCGTCCACCGTCACCCGCGGGCGCCTGGCCGGTTTCGGCGGCGCGCCAAACATGGGTCACGATCCTCGCGGCCGCCGTCACAGCACGCCGGCTTGGCTCGACATGCGCCAGCAAAACCCGGACACCGACGCGTACCTGGAACGCGGCAAAAAGCTCGTGGTGCAGATGGTCGAAACCTTTCAGGAAGGCGGCAAGCCCACCTTCGTTGAGACCCTGGACGCCATCGACGTGGCGAAGAAAAGCGGCATGCCGCTGGCGCCGATCATGGTCTACGGCGACGACGTCACCCACCTGCTGACCGAAGAAGGCATCGCCTACCTCTACAAGGCGCGCAGCCTGGAAGAGCGCCAGGCCATGATCGCCGCCGTCGCCGGCGTGACCGCCATTGGCCTGCGCCACAACCCCAAAGACACCGCCCGCATGCGCCGCGACGGGCTGATCGCGCTGCCCGAAGATTTAGGCATTCGCCGCACCGACGCCAGCCGTGAATTGCTGGCCGCCAAGAGCATCGCCGAACTGGTGGAATGGTCCGGTGGCTTGTACAACCCGCCTGCCAAATTCAGGAGCTGGTGATGCGCGCACTCAATCTGGCTTTCAATGAAACGCCTCGGGCCCTGCCCCTGGCTGAACGGCTGGCGGACCTTGCCGTGGACGCGCTGATCGACGAGGCCGACCTCTCGCCCAAGCCCGCGCTGGTGGACCGTCGCAGCAGCGGCGCGCACAAGGACCTGCACCTGGGCCTGATGCACGCTTCGGCCCTGTCCCTGTGGCCTGCGTTCAAGGAAATGGCCGAGGTCGCCATCGACATCGGCGAAATCAACCAGCCACTGCGTGAAGCGATTGGCCGCATCGGTCGTGAAGGCGAAGCGGCGATGATGCGCACCACCGGCGGCGTGAACACCCATCGCGGCGCGATCTGGGCCCTTGGGCTGCTGGTGACGGCTGCTGCGCTGGACCCTGCGGACCTGTCGGCTGCCGGGCTCGGCCTACGCGCCGCCTGCCTGGCGCTGATCGAAGATCGTCAGCAGCCGGCCAGCAACAGCCATGGCGCGCAAGTCGCTCGCCAATACGGCGCGATGGGCGCCAAAGAGCAGGCGCAGATGGGCTTTCCCGCCGCCACCCAACAGGCTCTGCCGCAACTGCTGCGCAGCCGCAAGGCCGGCCACGGCGAACAGAACGCTCGGCTCGACGCGCTGTTGGCGATCATGACCACGCTGTCGGACACCTGCGTGCTGTACCGCGCAGGCGAACAAGGCCTGCACGCCATGCAAAGCGGCGCGCAGCGTGTGCTGAGTGCCGGTGGCAGCGCGACCCTCAGTGGCCGCCGCGCCCTGCACGAGCTGGATCAGCAACTGCTGGGCCTCAACGCATCTCCCGGTGGCGCGGCCGACCTGCTCGCCGCCACCCTGTTCATCGATTGCCTGGAGCCTGCGCTCGGCAATGACGCGAGGACTGTCTGACCATGGAAACCCTGTCATTTGAATTCCCCGCCGGCCAGCCTCCACTGGGCCGCGCACTGGTGGGCTGTGTCGGCTCGGGCGATCTGGAAGTGATGCTCGAACCCGGCCTGCCCGGCAAACTGACGATCAACGTCGTGACCTCGGTCAACGGCAGTTCGGCGCGCTGGCAGCACCTGTTCGAACGCATGTTCAGCGAGCAGACGCCGCCCGCCCTGAGCATCGACATTCATGATTTCGGCGCCACCCCCGGCGTGGTCCGGCTGCGGCTGGAACAGGGCTTCGAGGAGATCGGCCATGACTGACAGCGCACGCTTGCTGCAGCAGCACAGCTTCATCGAACTCGGCGCCCGGCAACGCGCCAAGGCACTGCTGGACGAAGGCACCTTTCGCGAACTGATCGATCCATTTGCGCGGATGACCTCTCCGTGGTTGCCGAAACAGGGCGTCGTGCCCCAGGCCGATGACGGTGTAGTCGTCGCCAAAGGTGCTATCGGCGGTCAGCCAGTGGTGGTGTGCGCCATCGAAGGCGCCTTTCAGGGCGGCAGCATGGGCGAAGTCGGCGGGGCGAAAATGGCCGGCGCGCTGGAGCTTGCCGCCGAAGACAACCGCAAGGGCATTCCGACCGCCGCCGTACTGCTGCTGGAAACCGGTGGCGTGCGTTTGCAGGAGGCCAACCTGGGCCTGGCCGCCATCGCTGAAATCCACGCGGCTATCGTCGATCTGCGCCGTTATCAGCCGGTGATCGGCGTGGTGGCGGGCAGCGTCGGTTGCTTTGGCGGCATGTCGATTGCGGCCGGGTTGTGCAGCTACCTGGTGGTCACCCAGGAAGCACGTCTGGGCCTCAACGGCCCGCAGGTGATCGAGCAGGAAGCGGGCATCGAAGAGTACGACTCCCGCGACCGGCCCTTCATCTGGAGCATCACCGGCGGCGAACAGCGCTTCGCCAGCGGACTGGTGGACGCCTACGTGCCCGACGACATCAAGGCCATCGCCCGGCAAGTGGAAGACCTGCTGAGCAAAGGCAAACCCGAGCAGGAGCGCAGCGGCCAGTACGCGCAGTTCCTCAAGCGCCTGGCGCAGGTGGACACCGCCACCCAGATCGACCCCGCCGCCGTGCGCAGCCTGTACCAAGGAGAACAGCCATGAGCTCGTATTCCACACGCGGTTTGAACTGGTTCAACGCCCTGGCCGCAGGCGCTGCCCAAGTGCCCGGCCTACCGGTTTCGGTGAAGGCGGCTGATGGCAAGCTGGGCGATCAGAACGTGCGCTTTCTCGCCGTCGTCGCCGACCCGGCCAACCGCTTCCCCCGTGCGCAAAACGGCGAAGTTGGCCTGCTGGAAGGCTGGGGCCTGGCGCAAGCCGTGGACAGCGCCATCGAACAGGATCGAAACAACGCCGAAAAACGCCCGCTGATCGCCATCATCGACGTACCCAGCCAGGCCTATGGCCGCCGCGAAGAAGCGCTGGGCATTCACCAGGCATTGGCCGGTGCGGTGGACGCTTACACCCGCGCTCGTCTGGCCGGGCATCCGGTGATCGGTCTGCTGGTCGGCAAGGCCATGTCCGGCGCCTTTCTCGCCCACGGCTACCAGGCCAACCGCCTGATCGCCCTGCGCGACCCCGGGGTGATGGTTCATGCGATGGGCAAGGCTTCGGCGGCGCGGGTGACACTGCGCAGCGTCGAAGAACTGGAAAAACTCGCCGCCACCATCCCGCCCATGGCCTACGACATCGACAGCTACGGCGGCCTCGGCCTGCTTTGGGAAACCCTCTCGGTTGACCAGATCGAACAGCCTGCCGACGCGGACCTGGCGCGTGTTCAAGATTGCCTGCTCGCTGCCATCAAAGACGTACGTGGCAGCACCACCGACCTCAGCTCACGCCTCGGCGCGCCGAATCGTTCGGCGTCGTCCAAAGTGCGTGAACTGCTGCGGGCGCAGTGGTAATGAACGCCTTCGCGCCGGTGCAGCCCCACGATCTGTTGTGGGGCCTGCCCGTGGCCGCCTTGCCTGCCGATGCGCCAGCATGGGTGGCCGAAGTGATTGGTCTGGGCCACCCGGTGGTGGTCCGACGGGCACAAGTCGCGGACGACTGCGTGGCGGTGGGCGTGCGTGGACGTACGCGCGATCAGCGTTTTGCCCTGGTAATGAAACGCGCCGACATCTGCCGGTGCGTGCAGCCCGAGCAATTGATTGATGGCGCGACGGACAGTGAGTGGCCCGCGCTTGAAGCCCTTCGCCAGATTCATCCAGCCATGCAAAAGCTCGGCTTGCCATGGGGCGTGGCCGGCAGTGCCGGTTTCGAACTGGCGACCGGCATCCCGGTGCTGCATCAGGCCAGCGACCTGGACCTGATCCTGCGCACCCCGCAGTTCTTCAGCCGCCAACAGGCCGCCGAACTCGTTACAGCACTGGACGGCGCCATCTGCCGCATCGACCTGCAACTGCAAACCCCGTTCGGCGCCGTGGCCCTGCGCGAGTGGGCGGGAGCGGCGCGGCAGGTGCTGCTCAAGGCCGACGACGGCGCACGGCTGGTCAGTAATCCGTGGCAACTTCAGGAGCGCGCAGCATGAGCAGCTTCTGGGTGTTTCCAGGGCAAGGCGCGCAGCAAGCGGGCATGTTGCATGCGCTGCCGAACGACCCCTTGATCGCCCAATGCCTGCGCGAAGCGAGCGATGCGCTCAACGAAGACGTCCTGACCCTCGACACCCAAGAGGCGCTGCAATCGACCCGCGCCGTGCAACTCTGCCTGTTGATCGCCGGTGTCGCCTGTTCGCGCCTGCTCATGGCCCAAGGCAACACCCCAGACTACGTCGCGGGCCTGTCCATCGGCGCTTATCCCGCCGCCGTCATCGCCGGTGCGCTGAGCTTCGCTGATGCCGTGCGGCTGGTGGCCCTGCGTGGCGAATTGATGCAAGAGGCTTATCCACAGGGTTACGGTATGACCGCGCTGATCGGCCTGGACCAGACCACCGTCGAACAGCTGATCGCCCAGATCCACAGCGCCGCCACCCCGGTGTACTTGGCCAACATCAACGCCGACAACCAGTTCGTCATCGCGGGCAGCGATCAGGCCATGGCCAGCGTCGCCGCACTGGCCCATGAGCAGGGCGCCGCAGCCGCCAAACGTCTGGCCGTCAGCGTGCCGTCCCACTGCGAGTTGCTCGACACGCCTGCGCAAAAACTCGCCGAGGCGTTCGCCCAAGTCAACCTGGCCGCGCCAACCCTGCGCTACCTCAGCGGCAGCACCGCACGGCCTATCTTCAACGCCGACAAACTACGCGACGACCTGGCCTTCAACATGAGCCGCGTCATCGACTGGCGCAGCACCGTGCAAACCGCCTACGAGCGCGGTGTGCGCCTGCAGATTGAAATGCCGCCTGGCACCGTCCTCACGGGGCTGGCGCGCAGAGTCTTCGAACAAGGATCCGCAGTCGCCTTCCAGGGTGCCCGGCTGGATACGCTGAGCGCACTGTCGCGAGAGGAGGGCACCGGCCACCCATAAACCGACTGCTGCTTTCGAAGGAACAAAAACAACAACTTCGACGATGCAATTTGAGGGCAATAACAATGATTATTTACGGTGTCGCGTTACTGGCTATCTGCACCCTTGCGGGGGTGATTCTCGGTGATCTGCTCGGCGTGCTGCTGGGCGTCAAATCCAACGTCGGCGGCGTCGGGATCGCCATGATCCTGCTGATCTGCGCCCGCCTGTTCATGCAAAAACGCGGCGGCATGAGCGAAGGCTGCGAAATGGGCGTCGGCTTCTGGGGCGCCATGTACATCCCGGTGGTGGTCGCCATGGCCGCCCAGCAAAACGTCGTGACCGCGCTCAAGGGCGGCCCGATTGCCGTCATCGCCGCCATCGGTTCCGTGGTGCTCTGCGGCCTGACCATCGCCATCATCAGCCGCACCAACAAGGGCGAACCGCTGCCCAAAGAGCAAGACGAAACCGCGCCCCACGCCAGCGTGATCGCCGCCACGCCAACCCCAGCAGGAGGCCGCTGATATGTGGGATCTCATCCAGAAAGACCTCATCAGCCAAGGCCTGGTCACCGCATTCGCCGTCGTCGGCGTGGTGATGTGGATCTCCGTGGTGCTCTCCAAACGCCTGACCTTCGGCCGCATCCACGGCTCGGCGATCGCCATCGTCATCGGCCTGGTACTGGCCTGGGTCGGCGGCGTCATGACCGGCGGTCAGAAAGGCCTCGCGGACATCGCCCTGTTCTCCGGCATTGGCCTGATGGGCGGCGCCATGCTGCGCGATTTCGCCATCGTCGCCACTGCCTTTGAAGTGCAGGCCACCGAAGCGAAAAAGGCCGGCCTGATCGGCGCCTTCTCCCTGTTCCTCGGCACCGTCCTGCCCTTCATCGTCGGCTCCTGCGTGGCCTACGCCTTCGGCTACCGCGACGCCGTCAGCATCACCACCATCGGCGCAGGCGCCGTCACCTACATCGTCGGCCCCGTCACCGGCGCCGCCCTGGGCGCCAGCTCCGACGTCATGGCCCTGTCCATCGCCACCGGCCTCATCAAAGCCATCCTCGTCATGGTCGGCACCCCCATGGCCGCCCGCTGGATGGGCCTGGACAACCCACGCTCCGCCATGGTCTTCGGCGGCCTGGCCGGCACCGTCAGCGGCGTCACCGCAGGCCTCGCCGCCACCGACCGCCGCCTAGTGCCCTACGGCGCACTCACCGCCACCTTCCACACAGGCCTGGGCTGCCTGCTCGGGCCATCGCTGCTGTACTTCATCGTGCGAGGCATCATGGGCTGATCCCCAACCCAGAGAACACCGCTCCCCGTAGGAGCGCGCTTGCCCGCGATTGCGGCCCACCACCCGCCGCAATCGCCCAGTCTTATCTTATTCTCAAGCGCGCCCCTCGCCGTTCATCTTCAACCCGACTTCTTATCCACACCCCGCACCTCACCCAACCCCGCAATAGAAGCCTCAACCAACGCCTTAGCCGCCTCGATCTGATGCACCACCGCCCGCGCCAAAGGCCGAAACTCAGGCGTAGAGTTATCCGCGGATTCATAAGCCGTCGCGGCGGCGCAGTTGAGGTATTCGGAAACCAGCACTAATGCATCCTCGACCAGGATGCCGGATTGCACGTTGAAGAGACTTCGACTGCCAAAGTTGACGCCGAAGGGGAGAGATTTGGTGACTGGGGTTTCGGGAGGGTGGGGTGTTGATCTGATCATTGTCCTTTCCTTGGTGAGATGAGCCAGCACCCCCTGCTGTCAATCAAAAGGGTGGCGGCTGTTCGCGGGTTGACAGACCAGTCACCGAGGAAACCTGGCGCACACGAATGTGCCCCACGTACAGCCGCCATAGAACAACATGCAGACGCGAAATCCGCATGCCATGTGGCGAGTGCTACTTTCTCAGTGAAATCGGCCTGTCAAAACCGGTCGCCGATTAGCGACGGAAAGGAGCCTATGCCTTGATCCAGAGCACTGCAACGCGCCGGAGAGCATATCCAGAATTTTCAGAAGCGTCCTACAGGATCTGGTTTGTTTTGTGGGGGGATGTGTCTGTTATTGCTCTTTTAAGGGCGAATAAAGCTCTCGTGGTCGCAGTGAATAAGCGTGCTGTGTCGCTGAGGTGAAACCTCCGTATGTATCCAGACGGTGCAAACCGTATCTACGGTTACCGCCGTCATCAATCTATGACTGATAACGGAAGCTAATATTCAGAATCGGCCTACAAACTGAGCACGTCTTCGGAAGAAGACAGCGCTTGTATCGCCTTGGCCCGAGACCTACCATCTAGCCGTTCCCGAAAGGGGCTTGCGAGACTCTATGGATCCTGGTTCGCCAGCAATCGTAGAGCCGAATAGGTGTAGGGCAATGAGAAACTGACCTGTTTCCGAACGAGGCGCCTAAAGGCGCCTTTTGTCTTTCTAGGCAAGCCGTTCGCACAGGCGGTTCTTGCACCAACTATTGCATTTGTACTGAGTCGTGATACGTCGCTGTGCCATCTGCCGGTTCCCAAACTCCAATCTTTGCGTCGCATTTTCCAACAGATCGTTGGAAGTTTTTTCACTAGCAAACTGCATGTCGAATTCTGAAAATTGGCTTAGCTTCGGCGAGACGCTCAATCAGAAAACTCATGCGATATGGATGGCTAATGTGATTTCTACCACTTTGGGGCATCAATCTTGCGTCGTGGCAGAGCACTGATTGACGGCGCCGTACGCTTTGTTGGCATCATTCGGCTCCGAGAATGGAACAGCTTGGAAAGGTGGTGATTTTGAAATTGTCAGCCGATTGCGTGAGAAAGGGTTTATCGATTAGCCGGTGACCAAGCATAAACTGGTATGGCTGACGTCTGAGGGGATGGAGCGAGGGAGTGAAAGTTGATTATCGGCTGCTTTCGGGAATTATCGGCTGAGGTATTGCTGCGTCGTCTCGCCCCGGCAGGTGGAAGACTCTACACACCGTAGCGCAAACACCCCTCAGGGTTACGCCCTTGTTTAAGGCGCAGAAAAACGAAAGGGCCGTGCTTCTGCGAGCCTTTTGATTTAGAACGATGGCACTAGATTCAGAGTTTTTAGGTGGTTTTGGTTCTAGGTGCTCCATGCTGTGAAAACATGGACAGTTTATATGGCCTCTATTCTCTGTGAGGGGATAGCGTTCAAAATCCAACACTCTTGATGAACATACAGTAACGATGCACTCATTGAATAATTTTTGTGTGCTGCCTGAAGCGCTAAATCATTCGATGGGGTCTGATTTGCATCGAAAGCTTGCTTGGCGGCGACAAATTTAGCTTGAAGATCTGATGAACTGATCAGTGCATTGGTTTTCATATTTTTGTTGGCGCCGTTGGAACAGACTCCGGCAAATTTGTAAGAGTCCATAATGGTAAATTTCCCATCCCCATCTATATCTACAGGCGACGACAACCACTTGAATGCGAACAGTAAAAATATATTTGCATGCCAAGACACTGGGCCGGATAAAAACGTTTCGGTCGTATGGAGGCTGAGGCTCTCATGAAGGTTTGTGGCGCCGATAAATACAATTTCGGGATCTGCCTCGCCGTCATCTTTTTTCTTGCTGCCAGCTCCAATGTAGTTGAATACCCCAGCGTAGCATTGTCCGAGGTATACTATGGCATGCTTCAAGTTAGGTGAAGATTTTAGACAGTTCAGAAGGGCGTGAGGGGTCACTGGCGACGCTGCATCTATTCCAAGTGGACCGCCATGGCCAGTCACAAACATTACAATGTTTTCATGCTTATTAGCGACTTGATCCACGAAAAAATCTTTAGATTCTTTAAGGTTGAACTGAGATGCTGTTCCGCTTTTAAGAAAATTTTCGATTGATGCGCGGTCGGGTCCATCAATATAGATTTCGATGTCGGAGATGCGAACGCCTGCCTTTTCTAAGCAAAGGATGCCAAAAGCAAGATCTGTAATATGACGGGTTTCCGCTTCATGTGCTGCGGATAAAAACAAGACCCATTTAGTGTTGCCGCCTATCAAACTCATTGATTGAAAAATCCTTTTAGCATCTGATGATTAGAATAGGCGGGTGTTACTGAGTGAAATGGGTCTATGAATGTCAGAAAAATAAAAAATCTCATCTATTTCGATTTTTTTTGACGACGGCTCTACTTGATGAAGTAGTCTGCCTCTGTCATCCAGTTTGTATATTGTTGAGTCGGTTTTAAGGTAGAAAGATGCCTTGCTGGAGGTTGAATCTTCTGACTTAAATAGTAACCACTCTCCCATGTTGACACATTCTTTAACAGAATCGTCAATGTCTGGGAGACTGCTAGACAATATATCATGAAGTTTCATTTCAGCCCTCGCCTGATTTTATAGAAGCATTTCGCAAAAATGCCTATGTAATGTCGCCGTATGCTAGTACACGCATGCATTTTTTGCACCCGGGTGAAACAATTTTTCGTCCTGGTAGCTCGGAATTTCTCCCATCCTCAGAGGCCAAGCTTGAGACCCGCAGCGCCACACTATCTCTCAGGTCGAGCTACATCGATTTAATAGACATAAGCTGCGGTCACAATCTGCAGCCCATGCGACGAATGGCAGCCGGAGAGGAATATTCACCTTCGCTGCGTCGACTCAAGTCAAAGCTTTGAGTCTGGCAAGGCAAGGCCTAGGGGGCAGCGCGGGTTTCGCATAGGCAAGCTTCGCAGGTTTGGGCGCCGTCCTGGCCATGGTCAAACTCCGGGCAAAAAAACTCGCCTTTTGCACGCCTGCTAGTAGCAGGACCCTACCCGTTGGGTAGGACGTGTGGCGAGTGTGTTGCGCTCGGGTTAATGAGGGTTGCTGGAACCGTCAACCAAAAATGCTGGGTGGTTACCTAAGAATAAACAAAAAAGGCCCACCTTTCGGTGAGCCTCTCTCGCTGAATCATGGTGCCGGCACCAGGAGTCGAACCCGGGACCTACTGATTACAAGTCAGTTGCTCTACCAACTGAGCTATACCGGCGTGTGGGCGCTGATTATAGGGATTTGAGCTGTCGAGTAAAGCCTTAATTTCGCTTTTTTTAGGCGGGCTTATGACGGATCGCGATTACCGTTATTCACAACTGATCCATCGGGTGGGGGACGGGCGGTTGATTTGTGGAAGCGTTCTCATTTGTTCGCAAGCTACTGTTTTTGCGCAAATTTAACAGTTGTTTAAAAAATGACCGATTTGTTAAAACGTTTGCGAGGCAGGGTTTGTCTGCGTTGGCGGGAATTCCATCAACAGAGTTATCCACAGGCTAGGGTGTGGTTTGTGACTCAGTTTCGTTCCGCCAGGATGAGCAGATTTCGTGGTGTGAGCAGGCTGTCGCAGAAGGTGCCGATGCGGACTGTGTAGTCACGTTGTTGCAGGTAGAGGGCGCGGTCGAGGATGAGCCATAGCTCCAGCGGGCGGCGGAAGAGGTTGCGTAGTAGTTCGAGGTTGCGCACCTGGGCCAGGCGTTGCCAGCCGGCGGCTTCGAGGGCGGGCCAGTCTTGGGGGCCGGGTGGGGGCAGGTGTTTGAGGTCGGCGAGGTCTGTGCAGTAGTCGGCGAAGGGTTTGTCGAGCCAGACGCTGGGCAGCGATGGGGTGGGCAGGTAGTCGTCGATGCCGCGCAGTTGGCGTTGCAGTATGTCGAACCCCAGGCGGCGGGCCATGGAGGTGTCGCGCTGGCGGCGTACGCGGGCGCCGGCGGTGACGGTTTCGCTGAGGGGCAGGGCGAGGTCGTCGAGGCTTAGGTGCAGTTCGGACGCCTGGCCGTTTGCGGACAGTGGCTGGTAGTGGTCGCTGGCGATGCGGTTGTAGCAGCAGGGGGCGATGGCCATGTGTTGGCAGTGGGCATCGCTGGCCAGTTGCATGAGGCGCACGTGGAGGTCGCCGCAGGCGTGGAGGGCGACGGGGGTGTGCTGTGCGGTCAGGCGGGTGACGGCCTCCTGGGCCATGACGTCCTGGTGCAGGTGTTGGGCGTTGATGCCGAGTTTGTCGCTGAGCTTGCGGCCGGCGTCGACCAGGTGCGGGTCGTATTCGAGGCAGGTCAGGGCCTGGCCGTCGTGGGCGAGGCGGCGGCCGAGGTGGCCTTTGCCGGAGCACCAGTCGAGCCAGTGGGTTGGGCTGTGGTGGAAGGTGAGGCGGCTGGCGAAGGCTTCGATCTGTTGCCACTTGCGGCCGGGGACGTCGACGCTCATGCGCGGGGAGACGTGGGTCAGCGCGGCGTGGGGCAGTGGGTCGATCTGGCTCAGGGTTCTGGATTGCTGTGCGAGCCGGGCGAAGGGCTCGGGGGCGTCGAGGTCTTCGGGGTGGTTGTGGGCGGCTTCGGCTTGTTCGAGGGTGCGGTTGCGCAGCCAGGTGGATAGGTCGGGGTGGAGTGTTTCCCACGGCAGTTGGCGATGGGTGAACGGGCGTGGACGCCACAGGTGCTGGTGCGCGAGCAGGAAGGCGTCGAGCGCTTGGAAGCGGGGGAGCAGGTCTGTGGGGTGCATGGCCGGGGGCGGTGGTGTTGGGTGTAGGGGGAGTTTAAGGGAGTTGGTGTGTCAGGTGGTGATGGGGTGGTTGGTTTGCTGCCGCTTTGCGGCAGGTCGCGGGCAAGCGCGCTCCTACAGGGTTGCGGTGACATGCATCTGTAGCAGCATGGCTTGCCAGCGGGGGCGGTCTGGAGGGCGCTCCCGCCGGCAAGCCGTGCTGCTACGGATTGTTGCTCACCTTTTAGCGGCCTTGCAGTGCGTTCACCCGCAACTTGCGTTCCAGCAGTTTGAAGGCTTGCACCAGCACGAAGGAGATCGTGAGGTAGATCAGGCCGGCCAGGAAGAAGCTTTGCTCGGGCATGTAGGTGCGGGCGTTGATGGTGCGGGCCATGCCGGTGATGTCGAGCAGGGTGACGGTGCTGGCCAGGGCGCTGGCCTTGAGCATCAGGATGACTTCGTTGCTGTACGCCGGCAGGCCGATGCGGGCGGCGCGGGGCAGGATGATGTATGTCATTGCCTTTGCTCGGGACATACCCAGCGCGCGGGCCGCTTCGACTTCACCCACCGGCACGGCCTGGATGGCGCCGCGCAGGATTTCTGCGATGTAGGCGGTGGTGTGCAGGGTCATGGTCAATGCCGCGCAGAAGAACGGGTCGCGCAGGTAGGGCCACAGCGGGCCCTGGGTGACGACGTCGAACTGCGCCAGCCCGTAGTACACCAGGAACAGCTGCACCAGCAGCGGTGTGCCGCGAAAGAAGAAGATGTAGGCGTACGGCAGCGCGCGCACGTAGTTGTTACGGGATGCGCGGGCGATGCCCATGGGGATCGCCAGGATCAGCCCGGCAACCACGGCGATGGCCACCAGCTCCAGTGTCAGGGTTGCACCTTGCAGCAGCTTGGGCATCCATTTGAGGGTGAATTCCCAAGTCATGATGCGCTCCTCGCAAACCCTGTCGATGCGCGACGCTCCAGCCATGCCAGGCCGACCATCGACAGTGCGGTCATGGTGAGGTACATCAAGGCCGCGACCATATAGAAGGTGAATGGCTCTTTGGTGCCGGTCACGGCGATCTGCGCGTGGCGCATGACTTCTTCAAGCCCGATCACGGACACCAGCGCAGTGTCTTTCATCAGGATCATGAACAGGTTGCCCAGCCCCGGCAGCGCGATGCGCCACATCTGCGGCATCACCAGCTTGATGAAGATGCGCGAGCGCGACAGTCCCAGTGCCAGCCCGGCTTCGCGATGGCCCTTGGGAATCGACAGCATGGCGCCGCGAAACACTTCGGTGGCATAGGCGCCGAAGCACAGGCCCAGGGCGATGACACCTGCGGCAAACGCGCTGAGCGACAGATTGGGAATGCCGAAAATGTGGCCGATGGCACGCATGGCGTTGACGGTGCCGAAGTAGATCAGCAACACCCAAAGCAGCTCGGGAATGCCGCGTACCAGGGTCGAGTAGCTGCCACCGAGCCATTGCAGGGCGCGATTGGACGAGGTTTTCGCCAGCGCGCCGAGCAGGCCGAGAACGAGACCCAGGCACAGGGCGGACAGCGCAAGTTGAATGGTCATCAGCATGCCAGCCGCCAGGGCCGGGCCGAATCCGTGGAGATCGAGGTTCATAACGCTTCTTGGCAGGAGAACCCGCGCCGCGGCTAACTCAGGAGCCGCGGCGCAGGTCGGGCGAATCAGAGGATGCTGAACGGGAAGTACTTGTCGTTGATCTTCTTGTAGGTGCCGTCTTCGATAATTTCCTTCAGCGCAGTGTTCAGGCGCTCGCGCAGTGGGTCGTCCTTGCGCACGGCGATGCCGATCTTGTCGTCGCCGAACATGGGCTCGCCCTTGAATTCATAGTTCTTGCCGGCGTCGCTCTTCAGCCACTCGTAGCTTGCGTATTTGTCACCCAGCAGGGCGTCGAGGCGGCCCGAGGACAGGTCCAGGAAGGCGTTTTCCTGGGAGTCGTAGAGCTTGACGGTCACGTCGTCGCCCCAGTTGTCTTCCAGCCAGGTGCCCGACAGGGTCGCGCGCTGGGCACCGATGGTCTTGCCCTTGAGGGCTTCCTTGATGGCGTCGTTGTTGGCGCCCAGGTTGGTCGACTTCGGTGCGATGAACTGCAGCTTGTTGGAGTAGTACGGGTTGGTGAAGTCCACCGCCTGCTTGCGCTCCTCGGTGATCGACATCGAGGAGATCAGGAAGTCGAACTTCTGCGCGTTCAGGGCCGGGATGATGCCGTCCCAGTCGGAAGTGACGACTTCGCAGGTGACTTTCATCTTGGCGCACAGGGCGTTGCCGATCTCGACGTCGAAGCCCACGACCTGGCCGCTGGCGTCCTTGTTGTTGAATGGCGGGTAGGCGCCTTCGATGCCCATTTTCAGGGTTTCTGCTGCAAAGGCATTGCCAGCCACGGCCAGGGTGGCGACGGCGGCCAGCAGGAAGTGTTTCAGGGTCTGCATCGATGTTGCTCCGTTAGCGATTGCTGGACATGAATTGTTTGCAGCGCGCCGATTGCGGGTCGTCGAAGACCTGTTGCGGCGATCCTTGTTCTTCTACCAGCCCTTGGTGCAGGAAGACCACTTCGCTGGACACCTGCCGGGCAAAATTCATTTCGTGGGTCACCATCAGCATGGTACGGCCTTCTTCGGCCAGGCCACGGATCACGTTGAGCACTTCCTGCACCATCTCCGGGTCGAGCGCGGAGGTTGGCTCGTCGAAGAGAATAACCTTGGGCTGCATCGCCAGGGTGCGGGCAATTGCTGCGCGCTGTTGCTGGCCGCCCGAGAGCTGGTTCGGGTAGGCGTGGCGCTTGTCGGCGATGCCGACCTTGGCCAGCAGCGCCTCGGCGGTTTCGATGGCTTCTGCCTTGCTCTGACCGAGCACCCGGCGTGGCGCCTCGATGATGTTGTCGAGCACGGTCATGTGCGGCCACAGGTTGAAATTCTGGAAGACGAAGCCGATCTCGCTGCGCAGGCGATTGATCTGACGGTTGTCCGCGGCGATCAGTTCACCCTTGCGCGTGGCTTTGAGTTTCAAGGATTCGCCCGCGATGAGGATTTCACCTTTGTGCGGGTTTTCCAGCAGGTTGATGCAGCGCAGCAGCGTGGATTTGCCGGAGCCGGATGAGCCCAGAATCGAAATCACGTCGCCATCGCGCGCGCTCAGCGAAATGCCCTTGAGCACTTCCAGTTCGCCGTAGCGCTTGTGCAGATCGCGGATTTCCAGGGCGGGCGTGGCCTCAGCCATTAAGGGACCTCATGTGTTCGATGTACTTGCCGCGCACGACAAACGGGCTCGCCCTGCGCAAAAAGGGCGCGATGTTGCCAGCTTTACCCGCCGTGGGAAAGGGTATTTCGGCCAACGGCACTATCAGCGGACGAATCTGTGCGCCGAATTGGTGCTTTCTGTCGGTTGATGTGTATTTTCGGTGCGGTCGTTCGTCTTTATCGTGTTGCGCTCGGTAACATTTCCTACAGAAATGGCGAAATGCTAGTTCGTTCAGATACTTACCAAATGCCTCTGAAACGCGCATATCCGGGGGCGACGTCGCTGACGAAATATTTTGGCGTAATTCTTGCGTAAAAAATAAATAACAGGGCTGTTGTGATCTTTTTACGAACGATCACGGCCGGTCCTGATCCGTATAAAAATTCTTAAAGGTTGCTTCCATGAGCAGTACCCCAAACTCTTCGAACCTCGATCAGGGGCTCAAATCGCGGCACATCACCATGCTGTCCATTGCGGGTGTGATCGGTGCCGGTCTTTTCGTGGGTTCCGGCCATGCCATCGCGGAAGCGGGCCCGGCTGTTCTGCTGGCTTATGCCGCCGCCGGTACGCTGGTGGTGCTGGTAATGCGCATGCTGGCCGAGATGGCGATTGCATCGCCTGACACCGGCTCGTTCTCGACGTACGCCGACCGTGCCATCGGTCACTGGGCCGGTTTCACTATCGGCTGGCTGTACTGGTGGTTCTGGGTGCTGGTGATCCCGCTGGAGGCCAACGCCGCTGCGACCATCCTGCATGCGTGGTTCCCGAACGTGGCGATCTGGGTCTTCACCCTGGTGATTACCCTGCTGCTGACCGCAACCAACCTGTTCAGCGTGAAGAACTACGGCGAGTTCGAGTTCTGGTTTGCGCTGATCAAGGTATTGGCGATCATCGGCTTCGTGATTCTGGGCGTTGCAGCGGTGTTCGGCCTGCTGCCAAACAGCCAGGTCAGCGGCGTGAGCCACCTGTTCGACACCAACGGTTTCCTGCCTAACGGCATGGGCGCAGTGCTGGCAGCGATGCTGACCACCATGTTCTCGTTCATGGGCACCGAGATCGTGACCATCGCGGCGGCCGAATCGAAGAACCCGAGCGAGCAAATCACCAAGGCCACCAACTCGGTGATCTGGCGGATCTGCCTGTTCTACCTGGTCTCGATCTTCCTGGTCGTCGCGCTGGTGCCTTGGAATGACAGCCGTCTGGCTCAGGTCGGTTCCTACCAGACCGTGCTCGACCTGATGGGTATTCCGAACGCCAAGCTGATCGTCGACATCGTGGTGCTGGTCGCGGTCACCAGTTGCCTGAACTCGGCGCTGTACACCGCTTCGCGCATGCTGTTCTCCCTGGGCAAGCGCGGCGATGCACCTGCTGTTTCCCAGCGCACCAGCAAGGCCGGTACCCCGTACTGGGCGGTCATGCTGTCCACCGCAGCGGCCTTCGCTGCCGTGTTTGCCAACTACGTCGCCCCGGCTGCCGTGTTCGACTTCCTGCTGGCCAGCTCCGGCGCCATCGCTCTGCTGGTGTACCTGGTGATTGCCGTCTCGCAACTGCGCATGCGCCGCAAACGTGAGGCCGAAGGCCAGACCATCGCCTTCCGCATGTGGCTGTTCCCGGTTCTGACCTGGGCGGTGATCGTGTTCATCGTTGGCGTGCTGACCATCATGCTGTTCCAGGACGCCCACCGCATGGAAATCATCGCCACGGGCCTGCTGAGTATCATGGTCGTGGCTGCCGGCCTGATCGTGTCGAGCCGCCGCAAGGCCGTGAAGGCCGGGAAGGTTGTGCTGAATTGATGGGTGATTGAGCCCGCGGCATTTCGCGGGCTCGAACCACCTCTGTAGGAGCGCGCTTGCCCGCGACGGCGGTGTTTCAGATATGGATTTAGCGTCTGACGCAACCCGGTCGCGGGCAAGCGCGCTCCTACAGTTTGATGTCAGCGTCCGGTCATGCGTCCCAGCACCGACCGCCCCCGCACCTGGTGCATCACTACTGCCGCCAGATGCAGCGCCACCAACCCCGCCAGAATCGCGCACAGCACGTGATGCAGTTCATGTAGCTGCATGAGCGCGATCTTCGAGTGAATCAGCTGAGGCAGCGGCACAAGCGCCAGCAGCGTGACCGGATGGCTCATCATCAGCACGCCCGTGATCAATACACCTGAAACCGCAGCGTAAATCGCCTTGTGGGCCGCTGAAGCGAGGCGTTCCTGTGCCGTGCTGTTCGTGTGCGAAGGCCGTGCCTTGATGGCCAGCCACAGGCGCCAGGCGAAGAAGGGGATGAACAGGCTGGTGATCTGCGGATTGAACGACTCGACCCATTGACGAAACGGATCGTTGGGGTCCAGCAGCACCACGCCAAAGCCACTGAAAGTGGCCCAGAGGATGATGGCGGCGGACAGCCAGTGCAGCGCGATTCGGGGTTTGGAGTAGCGGCTCGCTTCATCCGGTCGGGATGAAGGGGAGTGGGGATGTGTCAAAACGGTAGCCTTAGTGAGAAGGAATTGCATTCTCGTAGTGGCGCAAAGCTACCGTCTTGATACGGGTCATGTAAATCAAAAATCGGTTAGAAGCGACGGTTCGTGTCCCGCGCGTTCTTCTTCTCAAGGATCTGCGAGGCCTCGCCATAGGCTTTCTGGAAGGCATCGCTGCCAATCCATTCCACGGCTGTGTCTTCGTCTTCGTCGTGGAAGATACCGCGATAGGTAATCAGCAGCCCCATCATGAAATCGGTGGCCGGCTCCTCGTCTTCCTCGGCGATGACCAGTTCCAGCACCGGGTATTGCAGGAACACCACGCACATCGCCAGCAGACTGACCGCCTCGCCTTTTTTCATCGCCTCGAACAGGTCTTCGAAGTCGGCGGGGTCGAAGCCGTTCTCTTCGATGTCCTTGAAGTCGAAGGTCGAGAGGTCAATGGCCACGTCATCGAACGGCTCATCGACAAAGGCGTGATTGAGCACCGGATGGACCGTGCTCGGCTTGCCCTTGCCCGAACGGTTTTGCTTGGCCTTGGCTTTGGCCCGCTGGGCGCGCTTTTGCTGTTTGTCTGGGGAGGCCATGACGGCAGTTCCTTGTCTGGTGCAGCCATTTTCATGGCCCGGGGTTATCGGGCGCATATTGTATTCACTTTCTTCCCGGATAGAGACAGTGATCGGGATCCAGCCAGACTACAAAGAATACGTGATCGACAAAAAAGCCATGGATGCGTCCGTGGAGATTGGCGCTCACGGCAAACTGGAAGGGGGTGCTGCTGCGCAATTGTTCGTTCAGGTGGGCAGGGATGCCGGCGCGAATCGGGGAGTCCGACTTGGGTAGGCGTCCTGCCCTCATCACTGCTCCTTAGTGTTCGGTGCGCGACATCTCTGTGTAGAAGGCGCAGGTCAGAGCCTTGTCGATAGGTGCAGTGCAGCTGGCATCAAGGGGGAGATTGCCTCTTGCAGTCTTCCAGGGCGCTTCCTGATGAGTCAGTTGCTCCAGCTCGTATGCGGAAAACCCGCCGAACACCTGGTAGACATCGTTCAGAAAGGCTTGCACCTGCGCCGGGAGGTCCGGTTTTTCGGCGTCACAGGGTATAGGGTTCCACTTGTGCACGCTGAACCGGACATAGGTTTCCCGGTGGACCGGGCCATGCACCCATGCCTCGAAAGGTGCGCCTATGAGCTCTTCGCCCTCATGCATGACCATGTGCCACGCGTCTGCGTAGAACATCAGCTTCTGCAGTTTCAAGGGGGTCAGCAGATCGCCATGCTCTTTGGCAAACCACAAAAGGTAGTCTGCGACTCCATTTGCTGTGCTGGCAGCCATGAATAGCTTCCTTGGTTGGGATGGCTCGACGTTAGGTTCTGCTTGCATCTGATGTCAATTGATCCTGGTTCGGATTTGAAGGCCCGAGAGCCGGGTCGCATGGCTGGACTATAGGCCAGATGGCGGCGGGCAGGATCGTTTCGCGGGGTGGGCTGAGAAATTCAGACAGGTCTGAAGGCAGGGGTGGAAGTGGTTACCGCTCCAGCCCAAAGCTTCCTACAAAATTCAGTCCAGAGGGCCAGCTCCGGCATCGGCGGATTCAATTGCCGAATCGTGCCCAATAAAAAACCCCTGAATCTTTCGATGCAGGGGTTTTTCGGTATTTGGTGCCCAGAGACGGAATCGAACCGCCGACACGGGGATTTTCAATCCCCTGCTCTACCGACTGAGCTATCTGGGCAACGGGGCGCATTAAACGTGTTTTTCAGGAGGTCGTCAAGAAAGTTTTTGAAAAAAAATCGAATTATTTCCTTCGCTTACGTTTGACGCCTTCTGGACGGGGTCATTCGGACGGTGGAACGTAGCCTTCGGCCTTGGCGTATTCCTCGCCGGAGAGGTATTTGTCCATCTCGGTCTGGAGGAACTTGCGGTCTTCGGCGTTCATCATGTTCAGGCGACGCTCGTTGATGAGCAGGGTCTGGTGTTTCTGCCAGTCGGCCCAGGCTTTCTGCGAGACGTGGTTGTAGATGTCTTCGCCCTTGGCGCCCGGATAGGGTGGGCGCTCAAGGCCAGGCAGTTCTTCTTTGTACTTGCGGCACATTACGGTGCGGGTCATGGCGACTCTCCTGCATTCAATACGTCGGCTGCGTTTTGCAGCAGCTTCTTCACCGGGGCGGCCAGCCCCAGGCGCGGCGGGGTGGCGAGGTTATACCAGAGCCAGTCGTCCTCGGCCACGTGATGGGCGGTCTGCTGCACGCGCACCAGCCAAGGCTCGATGGTCAACTGGAAGTGGCTGAAGGTGTGCACCAGCCCCGGCAGCGGCTGATGGCCAGCGACGTCCAGTGCGTGCTGGTCGGCCAGGTGCTGCACGTCGCCGAAGTTGTCCAGCTCCGGCAGGCTCCAGAGACCGCCCCACAGGCCCGTGGAGGGGCGACGGTAAAGCAGGATCTCGCCGTCGCGGTTGGCGAACATCGGCATCAGGGTGCGCTTCTGCGGCACGGCCTTGCGCGGCTTGGGCACCGGGTAGCGGGTTTCCTGGCCGAGCATGTGCGCTTCGCAGCCGCGCTCCAGCGGGCACAGCAGGCAGCTGGGTTTGCTGCGGGTGCAGAGGGTGGCGCCCAGGTCCATCATCGCTTGAGTGTAGTGATTGACCCGGCTGTGGGGCGTGAACCGCTCGGCGGTCGCCCACATCTGTTTCGCAACCTTGGGCTCGCCCGGGTAGCCTTCCTGGGCCGTGAAGCGCGCCAGAACGCGTTTGACGTTGCCATCCAGGATCGGCGCGCGCAGGCCCATGCTGATGCTGGCGATCGCGCCTGCGGTGGACAGGCCGATGCCGGGCAATTCGGTGAGCTTTTCGACGTCACGGGGGAATTCGCCGCCGTGCTCGGCCATGACGATTTTCGCGGCCTTTTGCAGGTTGCGGGCGCGGGTGTAGTAGCCCAGACCGGTCCACAGGTGCAGCACTTCGTCTTCCGGCGCCTCGGCCAGCGCCTTGACGGTGGGCAGGGCGTCCATGAAGCGGTCGAAATAACCCAGCACGGTGCTGACCTGGGTCTGTTGCAGCATGATTTCCGACACCCAGACGCGGTAGGGGGTGATGTCGTGTTGCCAGGGTAGGTCGTGGCGGCCGTGACGGTCGTACCAGTCAAGGACGGCTGTGGAGAACTGCTCGGGTTGCATCGTGGTTCCGGTGTTCAGGAGTTTGAGCCGAATGAAAGCAAGGTAGGAGCGCGCTTGCCCGCGACCGCGGTGCGTCGATGACCACAAATGTCACAGACACACCGCCGTCGCGGGCAAGCGCGCTCCTACAAGCGTTCAGCGATTGTCCCTTAGATGGGGGCTGATTACCGCTTGAACAATCCCTTGAGCGCATCCTTGAGCTCGGGACTGACCTTGTCCCCGAGTTTTTCGTCGATCTTGTCGCCAATCCGGTCGCCGGCCATTTTCGCGGCGACCTTGCCCAGGCCTTCGTTGTCCAGGCGGCAGGCCTTGGCGCCCAGTTCGAGCGGGCCGCGGCACAGGACCGGCCATTCGATGCCGACGAAGCGCGGGTTCACCTCGCAGGCCGGATCCGGCATGTCGCTCTTGTCGCCTTCGATGATGACGCCGATGCGGTAGTTCATGCCCATCACGCGCAGGTCGATGTCGCCATCGCCGTTGACGGTCAGGCCCGGGGTGCGGACTTTCAGGTCCGGGTTGCTCGCCACGCCGTTGCGGAACACCAGGTTACCGTTCAACTGCTGGAACGGCGTGTCCTTGCCCCGCGGCTCGCCGCTCAAGGTCTTGCGGTTGAGCGTGGAGATGCCACGGCACAGCTGCTGTTCGAGGTTGGCATTGACCAGCACGCCGTCGTTCAGGGCGAAGCTGGCGGTGCCGTTGAGGCTTTCGACCAGTGCTTTCTGGCTGTTGCCCTTGGCGGTGACGTTGCTGTTGAGGTTCAACAGGCCGCGCAGGGGCGGGGTGGTGCCCTGGCTCTGGATGAAGTGCTCCACCGGCACCTTGGCGATGCGCGTCTGCACGGCCGCCAGCGGCACATCCGGGCGCACGTCGAGGTTGCCTTTGACTTCGAAATTGCCGTTGTAGAGATCGCCGCGCAGGCTGTCCACCGTGACCACGCCATCGAGCGCGGTGGTCTTGAGCACGGCGTTCTGGATCGGCAGTTTTTCGATAGTCAGCTTGCCGAAGTTCAGGTCGGCGTCCACATCCAGCTTGCGCAGGCGCTCGATCGGCAGCAGCCGCGCGTCGCTCCAGGCTTGCTGGGTCGGCTCGTTGGGCAGCGGCGTGGTGCCGGATGCGGCCAGTGCCTGGGCTTCGCCGCTCTGGACTTCGGACTTGCGCGCAGCGCCGGCAGCTTTCGACTGCTCGCTTTGCGGCGGACGATAGCGGTCGGCGTTGAAAGTGTCGGCCTTGAGTTGCAGGCGCAGCGACTGTTTGGCGAAGTCTTCCACCGCGACGTGGCCGGTGAAGGTGCTGTCATCGACCTTCAGCGTCAGGTCATCCAGCGACACACTGTTCTGGCTGGCGGCCAGTCGGGTGACCATTTCCAGTTTGGTCAGGCTGCCGTCACCCAGCGCTGGCGCGGGTTGGCCGACGCTGTCGAGGAAATCGCGCAGGTTGAACTGGGCGATGGACAGGCCGCCGCTCAGTTGCGGGGCCTTGTCCAGGTCACGCACGTGCAGCTCGCCGATGGCGCGCAACTGGTTGGCCGAGAGCTTCAGGTTGGTCCATTCCGCAACGTTGGCCGACATGTCCGCCAGCAACTGGCCCTGGGCCGAGAACGTCAGGGTCTTGCCCTGCAGCGGATCGCCCGCCGCTTCGCCGGAGAGACGCATGTCATCGAACTGGTAGCGCTTGAGCGCACGGTCGAAGCGCAGCTTGCCGGTCAATTCGGTCTTGGTGCGAACCACTGGCTGGTTGGTGCTGAGGAATGCGGTCAGCTTGACCGGGATGTCAGTGGCGTTATGCACAGGCCCGGTGCTCAGTTGAATGCTTTCGGCGGTGAATTGCCGGGCTTTCTGCATGTCATTGAAATGGACCCGGGCGTTGTTCACGGTCAGGCTGTCGATGTCCAGTTTGAGCGGCTGCCAGGTTCGTTCCGGCTTGGCGGTATCGGCCGTGCTCTCGGGCGCCGGGGCGGGTGCAGGCTGGGCCGGATCGACCGGTTTGGGCGGGACCTTGCCGATGTCTTCCCAGTTGCCGTGGCCGTTTTCGTCACGGGTCAGGGTCAGGTTCAGGCCTTCGACCCGCACGTCACTCATCTGCACTTCCTTGCGCAGCAAGGGCAGCACGCGCACCGAGAGGCCGAGCATCGTAAGGTCGGCGAACGGTTTGGTCGGCTCGTTCAGTGTGGCGATGCTGGCGTCGTGCAGCTCAAGGCCCAGCCAGGGGAACAGGCTCCAGCCGATGTCGCCGTTGAGGGTCAGCTCGACGTGCGCGCGGTCGCGGGCCAGTTTACGAATCTCGTCTTTGTAGTCGTTGGGATCAAACAGATGGGTCAAGGCGAAGCCGAGAGCCACTATGATCAGCAACAGCCCGAGAATGAATAGTCCCAGGATTTTGCCGAACGCTTTCATGGGCGAGTCCTTGTAATCGTGTCGTTCAAAATTTAGCCCGCGAGTATAGCGTTCTCACGCAGGCGCCGGGCCTTGATCGGCCTTGCGCGGTTGCAGGGGAATGTACGCAGAAAATCCGACAGCGGGGAAGTGCACTGATTCCGGCGCACTATGCTGTGGGTAGCAGCATGGCTTGCCGGCGGGTGGCGTCCCCCAGAGCGCTCCCGCCGGCAAGCCGTGCTGCTACGTGCCGGGGATTGCACCCAATTGTAGAGGGCGGTCGGCTTGAGCGATGACGAACGGCATAAAAAAGGTAGTGGCTAATTGATTTATGTCACCTGTGCGGTGGTAATCTCTCGCCCGTCGCAGCGCCCGCTGCGTCGAATTGTCACGTAATGAGGCTTTCTGCCGATAAAACTCCCGATGCTTGCGGCGTCAAGAGGGGTGGTAGATGCATTGCCGGAGTTCTTGCGTGGCACAACTAAAAATGGGGGCAAAACAATGAGTTCAAATGCTGCTCTGGGTGCATCCAACGCCCAGCCTGCGTTCTTGTCCAAAGAACGTATCATTGCCAAAAGCGGCTTCAACCGCTGGATGGTTCCGCCGGCTGCGCTGGCAATTCACCTGTGTATCGGCATGGCCTACGGCTTCTCGGTGTTCTGGTTGCCGCTGTCCAAGGCAATCGGCATCAAGACCGCTGTCGCCTGCGCGCCGGACATGGGCTTCTTCGAGCAGATCTTCTCGTCCAGCTGCGACTGGCCGATCTCGATGCTCGGCTGGATCTACACCCTGTTCTTCATCTTCCTGGGCTGCTCGGCAGCGATCTGGGGTGGCTGGCTGGAACACGCAGGCCCGCGCAAGGCCGGTGTCGTCTCGGCGCTGTGCTGGTGTGGCGGTCTGCTGATCTCGGCGCTGGGTGTCTATACCCACCAGATCTGGCTGATGTGGATCGGTTCGGGCGTGATCGGCGGTATCGGTCTGGGCCTGGGCTACATTTCGCCGGTCTCGACCCTGATCAAGTGGTTCCCGGATAAACGCGGGATGGCCACCGGTATGGCGATCATGGGCTTCGGCGGCGGCGCGATGGTGGGTGCTCCACTGGCGACCGCGCTGATGAGCCACTTCGCAACGCCTGAAAGCGTCGGCGTATGGCAGAGCTTCGTCGCCATGGCTGCGATCTACTTCGTCTTCATGATCGGCGGCGCCCTGCTGTACCGCGTTCCACCGACCGGCTGGAAGCCTGAAGGCTGGACCGCTCCGGCGAAGAAAGCCAACAACTCCATGGTCACCAGCCGTCACGTGCACGTGAGCGTGGCCTGGAAGACTCCGCAGTTCCGTCTGGTATGGCTGGTACTGTGCCTGAACGTTTCGGCGGGTATCGGCATCCTCGGCATGGCTTCGCCACTGTTGCAGGAAGTGTTCGGCGGCAAGCTGCTGGGCACCGATCAGGCTTTCGGTCAACTGGACGCCTCGCAACTGGCGGCCATCGCGGCCATCGCTGCGGGCTTCACCGGTCTGTTGAGCCTGTTCAACATCGGCGGTCGTTTCTTCTGGGCGTCGTTCTCCGACTACATCGGCCGCAAGACCACCTACTTCGTGTTCTTCGCCCTGGGCTTCCTGCTCTACGCCTCGGTACCGACCCTGAGCCACATCGGCAGCGTCGCGCTGTTCGTGGCGGCGTTCTGTGTGGTGCTGTCGATGTACGGCGGTGGTTTCGCAACCGTTCCGGCTTACCTGGCTGACCTGTTCGGTACGCAGATGGTTGGCGCGATCCATGGTCGCCTGCTGACTGCCTGGGCAGCCGCTGGCGTGCTGGGTCCGGTGCTGGTGAACTACCTGCGTGAGTATCAGTTGAGCCACGGCGTGGCCCGTGCCGATGCCTACGACATCACGTTGTACATCCTGGCTGGCCTGCTGGTGCTGGGTTTCATCTGCAACATGCTGGTGCGTCCGGTGGCGGACAAGTACTTCATGAGCGAAGAGCAATTGAAGGCTGAACAGGCCATCGGCCACGACGCAGGCGCTGACCACACCACTTCGCTGGAATGGAAAGCCGACCCGAGCACCAAGCCGCTGGCCGTTCTGGCCTGGCTGGCAGTGGGCATCCCGCTGGCATGGGGCGTGTGGATCACTCTGCAGAAGACTGCGGTGTTGTTCCACTAAGCCGGTGGTTTCGGCTTGCTTGCGGTAGCGGTTGCAAGATCGCTCCCGCCGGCAAGCCGTGCTGCTACGGGGTGGCTAACCCCTGACCTGTAGGAGCGCGCTTGCCCGCGACGGCGATGTCCCTGTGGCATCTGTGTTGACTGACACGCCGCCGTCGCGGGCAAGCGCGCTCCTACAGTCGTTTGTACAGACATGTATATCTTCGTAACTCGCTGATTCTCTCCGTCGCCCATAACACGCTTCGTGTTTCTGTTTCCCCTCCACACGCCTATAATGTCCGCCTTTTCGCCCAATGATTTTGCGGAGCTGGTGATGGCCGAACGTAAGGCGTTCGTCGAGCGCGACACCCTGGAGACCCAGGTCAAAGCCTCGATCAACCTGGATGGCACCGGAAAGGCCCGATTCAATATCGGTGTGCCTTTTCTTGAACACATGCTCGACCAGATCGCCCGTCACGGGTTGATCGACATCGAACTCGATTGCAAAGGCGACCTTGAAATCGACGACCACCACACCGTGGAAGACGTCGGTATCACGCTGGGCCAGGCCTTCAGCAAGGCCATCGGCGACAAGAAAGGCATCCGTCGCTACGGCCACGCCTATGTGCCGCTCGATGAAGCGCTGTCGCGCGTGGTCATCGACTTCTCTGGCCGTCCGGGCCTGCAGATGCACGTGCCATACACCCGCGCCACCGTGGGCGGTTTCGACGTGGACCTGTTCCAGGAGTTCTTCCAGGGCTTCGTCAACCACGCCAACGTCACTCTGCACATCGACAACCTGCGCGGTCACAACACCCACCACCAGATCGAAACCGTGTTCAAGGCGTTCGGTCGCGCGCTGCGCATGGCCGTCGAACTCGACGATCGCATGGCCGGGCAAATGCCTTCGACCAAGGGCGTGCTGTAATGCAGACGGTTGCAGTTATCGACTACGGCATGGGTAACCTGCACTCGGTGGCCAAGGCCCTTGAGCACGTGGGCGCTGGCCGTGTGCTGATCACCAGCGACGCCGACGTGATCCGTGAAGCCGACCGCATCGTGTTTCCAGGTGTGGGCGCGATCCGCGACTGCATGGCTGAGATCCGCCGTCTGGGCTTCGATGACCTGGTGCGCGAAGTCAGCCAGGACCGTCCGTTTCTGGGCATCTGCGTCGGCATGCAGGCGCTGATGGACCGCAGCGAAGAGAACGATGGCGTCGATTGCATCGGCCTGTTCCCGGGCCAGGTGCGTTTCTTCGGCAAGGATCTGCACGAAGACGGCCAGCACCTGAAAGTCCCGCACATGGGCTGGAACGAAGTGACACAGGCAGTGGATCACCCGCTGTGGCACGGCATTCCTGACAAGGCGCGGTTCTATTTCGTACATAGCTACTACATCGAATCGCCGAACCCGCGCCAGATCGTCGGACGTGGCCACTACGGTCGCGACTTCGCCGCCGCACTGGCCGACGGCTCGCGCTTTGCGGTGCAGTTCCACCCCGAGAAGAGCCATACCCATGGCCTGCAATTGCTGCAGAACTTCGCCGCGTGGGACGGTCGCTGGTAATGAGCAAGAAGAACAAGCGGCCGATCCTGACCCTCACTCCCGAGCAGGAGAGCGAGGCGTGCCACAAGATCAAGCGGTTCATGGAGGATCGCTTCGAGCTGGACCTGGGTTCGTTCGAAGCGGCCGAAATCCTTGAATTGTTCACCCGCGAAATTGCCCCGCACTATTACAACCGAGCGATCTTCGATGTTCAGGCGCACTTGAAAGAGCGGTTCGAAAGCATCGAAAGCGACGTTTGGGCGCTCGAGAAAAATTAAAGGCAGCGACAAGCTTCAAGCTTAAAGCTGCAAGACTGATTTACGCGTGCCTGCTTGCAGCTTACGGCTTGCAGCTTGCAGCTCTTTTGACAAAGGAAAAAGCATGCTGATTATCCCCGCTATCGACCTTAAAGACGGTGCCTGCGTGCGCCTGCGCCAGGGCCGCATGGAAGATTCCACGGTGTTCTCCGATGACCCTGTCAGCATGGCTGCCAAGTGGGTCGACGGTGGCTGCCGCCGTCTGCATCTGGTCGATCTGAACGGCGCGTTCGAAGGTCAGCCGGTCAACGGCGAGGTGGTCACGGCCATCGCCAGGCGTTATCCGAACCTGCCGATCCAGATCGGCGGCGGCATTCGTTCGCTGGAAACCATCGAGCACTACGTCAAGGCGGGCGTGAGCTACGTCATCATCGGCACCAAGGCGGTCAAGGAACCTGAGTTCGTCGCCGAAGCCTGCCGCGCATTCCCGGGCAAGGTCATCGTCGGCCTGGACGCCAAGGACGGTTTCGTTGCCACCGACGGCTGGGCTGAAGTCAGCTCGGTTCAGGTGATCGATCTGGCCAAGCGTTTCGAAGCCGACGGCGTCTCGGCCATCGTCTACACCGACATCGCCAAAGACGGCATGATGCAAGGCTGCAACGTGCCGTTCACCGCAGCCTTGGCAGCGGCGACCAGGATCCCGGTGATCGCTTCGGGCGGCATCCACAACCTGGGTGACATCAAGGCGCTGCTGGACGCCAAGGCACCGGGCATCATCGGCGCGATCACCGGCCGTGCGATCTACGAAGGCACGCTGGACGTCGCCGAAGCGCAGGCGTTCTGCGACCAGTACGCGGTCTGATTTGTAGGAGCGCGCTTGCCCGCGATGGCGGTGTGTCAGTCCCGGATGTGCGACTGATGTTCCGTGGTCGCGGGCAAGCGCGCTCCTACAGGTGTTCCAAATTTCAGAGGTTGACCCCCAATGGCCCTCGCCAAACGTATTATTCCCTGCCTGGACGTCGACAACGGTCGCGTGGTCAAGGGTGTGAAGTTCGAGAATATCCGCGATGCCGGTGATCCGGTCGAGATCGCCCGTCGTTACGATGAGCAGGGTGCCGACGAGATTACCTTTCTCGACATCACCGCCAGCGTCGATGGCCGCGACACCACGCTGCACACCGTCGAGCGCATGGCCAGCCAGGTGTTCATCCCGCTGACCGTGGGTGGCGGCGTGCGTACCGTGCAGGACATCCGCAACCTGCTCAACGCCGGTGCCGACAAGGTCTCGATCAACACCGCTGCCGTGTTCAACCCCGAGTTCGTGGGTGAGGCGGCGGCGCGTTTCGGTTCGCAGTGCATCGTCGTGGCCATCGACGCCAAGAAGGTGTCTGGCCCTGGCGAAACCCCGCGCTGGGAAATCTTCACCCATGGCGGGCGCAAGCCGACCGGTCTGGATGCGGTGGAGTGGGCCAAGAAGATGGAAGGCCTGGGCGCTGGCGAGATCCTGCTGACCAGCATGGACCAGGACGGCATGAAGAACGGCTTCGACCTGGGCGTGACCCGTGCAATCAGCGACGCGCTGGGCATCCCGGTAATCGCTTCGGGTGGCGTGGGCAACCTGCAGCATCTGGCTGACGGCGTCATCGAAGGCCACGCCAGCGCTGTGCTGGCTGCGAGCATTTTCCACTTCGGCGAGTACACCGTTCCCGAGGCCAAGGCGTTCATGGCCAAGCAAGGCATCGTGGTTCGCTGATACTGAGCTGAAACACAAAACCTGTGGGAGCGAGCTTGCTCGCGAAGGCGATGGTATGAGCAATGACTATGTGTCGTTCATGCCGACCTCTTCGCGAGCAAGCTCGCTCCCACAGGTTTAGTTGGTTCTGAAAGCGACCCCACCGACGCCCGACTGGACATTGCACCGTCTTGGCGGCACTCTCTTGCCGTCGTCAGGGTGGGGTGCCAGGGATATGTTCAAAGGTGTTGTTCTTGCGCTGATCAGCGTTGTCGCATTGCTCTCGGGCACCGTCAGGGCCCAGGACACGGCGCCCTATTCGATGGTGCTGCTGACCGAGAGTTTCCCGCCTTACAACATGGCCAACGACGGCAGGAATTTCGCCCAGGAAAACAACATCCAGGGCATCGCTGTCGAGATCGTCCGCGAGACGTTCAAGCGCGCCGGCATTGCCTACAACATGACACTGCGTTTTCCCTGGGAGCGAATCTACAAGCTCGCCCTGGAAAAGCCCGGCTATGGCGTGTTCGTTATGGCGCGAGTGGCCGAGCGCGAGAAGCTGTTCAAGTGGGTCGGCCCCATCGGCCCGGATGACTGGATCATGCTGGCGCGCGCCGACAGTCCGATTCAGCTCGAGTCCCTGGAGCAGGCCCGCAAATACCGGATTGGCGCGTACAAGGGCGATGTCATCGCCGAGGAACTGGGGCGCCAGGGCATGAAGCCGCTCACCGTGCTCAGTGACAAGGACAACGCCAGAAGGCTCGTGGAAGGGCAGATCGACCTGTGGGCCACGGGTGATCCTGCCGGGCGTTATCTGGCGCGCCAGGAAGGCGTGACGGGGCTCAAGACCGTGTTGCGCTTCAACAGCGCGGAGTTGTTCCTGGCGCTGAACAAGGACACGCCCGACGAGGTGGTGCACAAGCTGCAGACCGCGCTGGATGAGCTGCGCAAGGAAGGGGCAGTGGACACGATTCTCGGGAAGTATCTCTAAACCACGCTTTGTAGGAGCGCGCTTGCCCGCGACCGCGGTGGGGCAATGCACGTAGATGTTGCAGACCCACCGAGGTCGCGGGCAAGCGCGCTCCTACCGTGGCTCTCGGTTTACCGATACACCCCATCCTTCCCATGCCCGGCCATCGCCTGATTGCCGCGGATGCTAATCATGTGGCGCAGTTCGATCCATTCGATGCCTTGGGCCTTGAGCTTGGGCAGCTCACGTTCCAGCACCTCCATGGTCACCGGATACGGATGGCCGATCATCACCGCTGAACCTTGCTTGTGGGCCAGTCGGATCGCGGTCTGCAACTGGCCGCTGATGGCTTCGGCGGTGCGTTCGTCGTCGAGGAACACATCCCTTGAAAGACTCGCCAGGCCGATTTTTTGCGCCTCTGCCGCGGCAACGGTCTTGGCGCTGGTGCGGCTGTCGACGAAGAACAGGTGACGGCGTTGCAGCTCGCCCACCAGCCAGGCCATCGCCACCGGCTCTGCGGTCATGCGGCTGCCTTCGTGGTTGTTGATGCCTGCCGCATACGGCACTTTCAGCAGCGCCGCGTTGAGGCGCGACTCAAGCTCGGTCAGCGGCAGGTCCGGACGCCAGGCGTAGGGCCCGGTGGCGGGGTCCATCGGCATGTGCAGCATGACCGTCCGGCCAGCCTTGTGGGCCTGGCGGGCGAAGTCGGTGGCGTGCGGGGTGTCGGGCATGATCGCCAGCGTCACGGGGCCGGGCAGGGCCAGCACGCGGCTGTCCTTTTCCGGGCTCTGCCCCAGGTCGTCGATGATCAGGCTCAAATAGGCCCGCGCAGGCTTCTTATCGTCGGTGGAAGATTGGCCAGGTGCCGCATGGGCAGCACCTGTCAGCACAGCGAGGGCCCAGACGAGCCCGGTCAACCAGAAGCGCATATCAATTGCCGCGTGTCACACTCAATCCCTTGAGCAGGCTCAGGGCCTGGTTCAACTGGTAGTCATCGTCCTGGGGACGCGCCTTGCCAGCCTTGGATTTGGTGGTCGGTTTGTCCGCCCCGCCGTTGCCGTTGCCCAGGTGGCCGAGCAGGTCGGCTTCCTTGTAGTTCTCGCCATCGGCTTCGGTGGTGAGCTTGCCACGTTTGACTTCGATGTCCGGGATGATGCCCTGGGCCTGGATCGAGCGGCCGTTCGGCGTGAAGTACAGCGCCGTGGTGATCTTCAAGGCGCGGTCGTTGGCCAGTGGCAGCACGGTCTGCACCGAGCCCTTGCCGAACGAATCGGTGCCCATCAGGATGCCGCGTTTCTGGTCCTGCAGGGCGCCGGCAACGATCTCAGACGCCGAGGCACTGCCGCCGTTGATCAGCACCACCAGTGGCGCGCCTTCGCTGGCGTCGGCAGGGTCTGCCGAGAAGCGCAGTTCGGAATTGGCGATACGGCCCTTGGTGTAGACGATCAGGCCCTTGGTCAGGAAATGGTCGGCGACTTCGACCGCCGCCTGCAGCACGCCGCCCGGGTTGTTACGCAAGTCCAGGATCAGGCCGTTCATCTTCTTGCCGTTGTCCTTGCGCAGCTTGGCCAGCGCCTTGCCCACTTCCTCGCCGGTTTTCACCTGGAACTGGGTGATGCGGATGTAGCCGTAGCCAGGCTCGAGCATCTGCGACTTCACGCTCTTGACCTGAATGGTCGCGCGGGCCAGCGTCACGTCGAACGGGTTGCCGCCGTCGCGCACCAGCGTCAGGGTGATTTTCTCGCCGATCTTGCCGCGCATCTTGTCGACCGCTTCCTGCATGGTCTGACCCTGGGTCGGCGCGCCGTTGATCTTGACGATCAGGTCGCCCGCCTCGATGCCGGCCTTGGACGCCGGGGTGTCATCGATCGGCGAGACCACCTTGATGAAGCCGTCCTCGACGCCCACTTCGATGCCCAGGCCGCCGAATTCGCCGCTGGTGCTTTCCTGCAGCTCCTGGAAGTCTTCCGGGCCCAGGTAGGCGGAGTGCGGGTCAAGGTTGCTCAGCATGCCCTTGATGGCGTTTTCCAGCAGGGTCTTGTCATCCACCGGCTCGACGTACGCGGCCTTGATCCGGTCCATCACCTCGGCGAAGGTGCGCAGCTCGTCGAGCGGCAGCGGCGCCTTGAGGTTCGCGGCGTTGGCAGGCGCGGATGCAGCAGCGGCAGGCGTCGCAGCGGGGGCGGCACCGGCGGCCATGGCCTGCGGAGCACCGATAACCACGGCGATGGTCAGGGCCAGCGAGGTGAGGCGGGACGAAAACGGCATCTCTTACGAACTCCTGAGTGAGGCGTCGACTTATCCTTGAGTGCGACACCATTGGGCCGGATCACTTGGGCGACCCTGCTGACGAATAGCGAAATACAGCGCCGGAGTGTCCTGACCGCCACCACTGTTGCCCACAGTGGCGATCGCTTCCCCGGCTTTTACAACGTCCCCAGCTTCCTTCAACAGACTCTGGTTGTGACCGTACAGACTCAAATAGCCGTTGCCGTGGTCGAGAATGACCAGAAGCCCGGCCCCGCGCAACCAGTCGGCGAAGACCACGCGACCACCATGCACAGCGTGTACCTGGCTGCCGGCAGAGGCGCTGATCATCACGCCATCCCACTTGGTCCGCTCGTCATCGCCGCGGGTTTCCCCGAAGCGCGCCAACAATCGACCATCGACAGGCCAGGGAAGTTTTCCCTTTGCCGCTTCAAATGCGCCACCAAATGACTGACCGGCGCTGGAAACCAGTGCGCCGGGGGCCCTTGTCGGCTTGCGCGGCGCTTCATCGCTGTCATCCTTGCCACGGCTTTTGGCCAGCGCTTCCTGTTGCTCACGCTGGCGCTTCTCGGCTTCCTGCTGGGCCAGGAGCGCTTTCTGACGCGCCTCTTCGGCTTCGCGGGCCTGACGGGCCAGGGTTTCTTCGATGGTCTTGAGGACTTTAGTCAGGTCTGCCTGATCCTGCTGGCGGGCCTGCAGTTTCTGATCGCGGGCCTTGTAGTCCTGGTTCAGCTTGGCCAGCGCGACCTGGCGCTCCTGGCGCACGGTGTCGAGCTGGGCTTTCTGGTCATCCAGCGTGCTCTTCTGCACCAGCAGCTGGGCCTGTTGCAGGTCGATGTCTTTTTCGACTTCGGCCAACTGGCGCAGGGTTTCGTTGAAGGTGCGCAATTGCGCAAGACGTGCCTGGCTCAGGTAATCGTAATAGGTGAGCGTGCGGGCGAATTTTTCGGGGTTCTGCTGGTTGAGCAGCAGTTTGAGGTATTCCTGGCGGCCATTCTGGTAGGCGGCGCGGGCCTGTATCGCAATCAGTCGTTGTTGTTCAACGCGTGCGCTCTGGAGTTTTTTTTTCTCCTGATCGAGCCTTTGCAGCTCGCTTTCACTCTTTTTTAGTTCCTTTTGCAGGGCCTCCACCTGCTTTTCCAGCTTGCCCATCTCGGTTTCAGTGGACCGCAGATCCTTCTGGACCCCGGATTTTTCTTCCTGCAACTGGCCCAGGGCCTTTTTCAGCTCGGTGATGTCCTGACGCGTGGCATCGAGCTGTTTCTGGGTTTGTGCGCGCTCATCGTCGGCGAAGGCCGGATTGAGCAGACAAATCAAGGCAAGGGCGATCAGGGCGCGGAGCATGGGGTTGGGCGATACCAGGAGTGAAGACGGGCTTAGTATGCCCGCCGATGGCGGCAAAAAAAACGCTCCGGGAGCGCGGCTTTCAGACATTTCATACAAAAACCGGCCTGTACGCGATGACAGGCCGGTGATTTGCGTCTTACTTGGCGACCAGAATCGAGGTGCCGGTCATTTCTTTCGGAATGTCCAGGCCCATCAGGGTCAGCATGGTCGGTGCAACGTCAGCCAGAACACCGCCTTCGCGCACTTTGAGGTCACGCTTGCCGACGTAGACAAACGGCACCGGCTCAGTGGTGTGCGCGGTGTGCGCCTGGCCGGTGGTGTCGTCGGTCATCTGCTCGACGTTGCCGTGGTCGGCGGTGATCAGCGCTTCGCCGCCGACCTTCTCCAGGGCTTCGGTGATGCGGCCAACGCACACATCCAGGCATTCAACGGCCTTCACCGCTGCTTCCATGATCCCGCTGTGGCCAACCATGTCGCCGTTGGCGTAGTTGACGACGATCACGTCATAACGCTGGTTTTCGATGGCGTCGACGATCTTGTCGGTGACTTCCGGCGCGCTCATTTCTGGCTGCAGGTCGTAGGTCGCGACTTTCGGCGATGGGATCAGGATGCGCTCTTCGCCTTCGAACGGCTCTTCACGGCCACCGGAGAAGAAGAAGGTCACGTGGGCGTATTTTTCGGTTTCGGCGATGCGCAGTTGGGTCTTGCCGTTTTTCGCCAGGTACTCGCCCAGCACGTTCTCCAGGCTGCCAGCGGCGAAGGCGGACGGGGCAGGGATGTTGGCGGCGTACTGGGTCAGCATGACGTAGCCGGCCAGTTTTGGCTGGCGGGCGCGGGCGAAGTCCTTGAAATCGTCTTCGACGAACACGCGGGTCAGTTCACGGGCACGGTCGGCGCGGAAGTTCATGAACACTACGGCGTCGCCGTCTTCGACCTTCACCTGGTCGCCGATGCTGGTGGCCTTGACGAATTCGTCGTTCTCGCCACGCTCGTAGGCAGCGTCCAGCGCGGCCTTGGCGGTGGCGGCCTGGAATTCGGACTTGCCGTCAACGATCAGGTTGTAGGCGGACTCGACGCGATCCCAGCGGTTGTCGCGGTCCATGGCGAAGTAACGGCCAATGATGGTTGCAGTACGACCCTTGCCCAGACGCTTGTAGGCCGTTTCCATGGTTTCGAGGTACTGGTGCGCGCTGCGAGGCGGCGTGTCGCGGCCGTCGAGGAAGGCGTGCAGGTAGATCTTGTCGGCGCCACGCTTGACGGCCAGCTCGACCATGGCCACCAAGTGGTCTTCATGGCTGTGAACGCCACCATCGGACAGCAGGCCCATGATGTGCACGGCCTTGCCCGCACCCACGGCCTTGTCCACGGCAGCACAGATGGTCGGGTTCTCGAAGAACTCGCCGTCGCGGATCGCCTTGGTCACGCGGGTGAAGTCCTGATACACCACGCGGCCGGCACCCAGGTTCATGTGGCCGACTTCAGAGTTGCCCATCTGGCCGTCAGGCAAGCCGACGTCCATCCCGGAACCGGAGATCAGGCCGTTGGGCATGGTCTTGTACAGACGGTCGAACACCGGCATTTTCGCGGCGTAGACAGCGTTGCCTTCGTGGCTGTCGCTGTGACCGAAGCCGTCCAGGATGATCAGAACCAGAGGTTTAGGCGTGGTAGTCATGAATCCCACTCTTGGCTAAAAGGTGAAGGAGAAGAAAAGATCGACATTCTAGGGGCTGTTGCCGTCCCAGTGCGAGTGGCCGTGTTGAAAGGACAGCAGACCCGCCAGCGGGTTCAAATACCGCGACCGCCGTACGGGCTTTGGCCCACCTTGGGGGCTGTGTATACTGGCCGGCATTTTAACGCCCTGGAACCTAATGATGGTCGAGCACCTGATTGCATTTGCAACTAACCACTATCTGATCTCTGGCGCTTTCGTCATCCTGCTGGCACTGCTGATCGCCACCGAGCTGAGCAAGGGCGGCAAGAGCCTCTCCACTGGCGAGCTGACCGCGTTGGTCAACCGCGACGAAGCCGTAGTCATCGACGTGCGCGCCAAGAAGGAATACGCCACCGGCCACATCGTCGGTTCGCTGAACTTCCCGCAAGACAAGGTCATGACCCGTACCGCCGAGCTTGAGAAGTACAAGGCCAAGACGCTGATTATCGTCGATGCTGCCGGCCAGCACGCCGGTCATGTGGCGCGCGAGCTGCTCAAGGCCGGTTTCAAGGCTGCCAAGTTGTCGGGCGGCGTTTCGTCGTGGCGCGGCGACAACCTGCCGCTGGTGAAGTGACATGGCCAACGTCGTCGTCTACTCCAGCGATTATTGCCCTTACTGCTCGCGCGCCAAGTCGCTGCTGGCGAGCAAGAAAGTCGACTTCGAAGAGATCAAGGTCGACGGCAAGCCTCAGGTTCGTGCAGAAATGATCAAAAAGGCCGGACGCACGTCGGTGCCGCAGATCTGGATCGGTTCGGTCCATGTCGGCGGCTGCGACGACCTGTTCGCCCTGGAACGCGCTGGCAAGCTCGACGCCTTGTTGAGCGCCTGATTTCGAAACCTACAAGACCTTAAAAGAGAAGGATCTGAAATGACCGACGAAACCAACAACGGCGCCACTTCCAACGAAGAAGCTCCACAGTTTTCCCTGCAGCGCATCTACGTGCGTGACCTGTCCTTCGAAGCGCCGAAAAGCCCGGCGATCTTCCGTCAGGAGTGGACTCCAAGCGTCAGCCTGGACCTGAACACCCGTCAGAAGCAGCTCGAAGGTGATTTCTTCGAAGTGGTACTGACCCTGTCGGTTGAAGTGAAGAACGGCGAAGAAATCGCCTTCATCGCTGAAGTCCAGCAAGCCGGTATCTTCCTGATCAAGGGTCTGGACGCGGCTTCCATGAGCCACACCCTGGGCGCGTTCTGCCCGAACATCCTGTTCCCGTACGCTCGCGAGACTATCGACAGCCTGGTCGTCCGTGGTTCGTTCCCCGCGCTGATGCTGGCCCCGGTCAACTTCGACGCCCTGTACGCGCAAGAGCTGCAGCGCATGCAGGAAGCTGGCGAGACTCCGGCGCCGACTGTTCAGTAAGCGTTGCTTGATGTAATAAAAAAGCGCCTGTGATGGGCGCTTTTTTTGCCTTGGGATTCTTACTTTGATGCCCTTCGGGCCTGGTCGCGGGCAAGCGCGCTCCTACATTTGTTGCAACGTGCCATGGCCTGATAGACCGCGTTGGTAGTCTTGGTGCCAGACCGCAGACCGCTTGAAGGCTTGCAACACGGTCTCTCGGATGCGGCACGTTGCAAAAAATGTAGGAGCGCGCTTGCCCGCGATAGCGCCCGCAGGGCATCCATGTAGCGATCTCACGCCTGACTATTTAAAACCAAGCTGCCGCCAACCCTCATAAACCGCCACAGCCACCGTGTTGGACAGGTTCAAACTACGGCACCCTTCACGCATCGGCAGGCGCAGGCGTTGCTCGCTTGAGAGCGGATCGAGCACTTCAGGCGGCAGGCCGCGGCTTTCCGGGCCGAACAGGAAGGCGTCGCCTTCGGCGAAGGCCACATCGTGAAAAGGCTTTGAACCCTTTGTGGTAAAAGCGAACAGACGCGGGTGGCCGATGCTTTCCAGGCAGCTGGCAAGGTCGGCGTGGCGGTGCAGGGTGGCGTATTCGTGGTAATCCAGGCCCGCGCGGCGCAGGCGCTTGTCATCGAGTTCGAAGCCCAGTGGCTCGATCAAATGCAGGCTGCAGCCGCTGTTGGCGCAGAGCCTGATGATATTGCCGGTATTCGGCGGAATTTCTGGTTGAAAAAGGATCACGTGAAACATGCACGGCTCCGAACAAAAGGACGGGATGCATTCTACCCCCATCGATGACCCGAGACCGAAGCTGTGGCGGCGGTTTTTGGGGTCTATCGCGATATTCGGCGTCATGGTGGGGCTGATGGTCGGTCGGCTGACCACCCCGGACCCCATTGCGCTGCAGCAGATCGAAGCACTGCCCGATGGCGTCGCGGTGTGGTTCAACCGTGAGCCGCAGTTGCATGGCGAGATGATCGATGGCGCGGTTGCGCTGCTGTTCAACGCCCAGGGCCAGGCGCAGCAAGGCGCGCTCAAGCTCAACGGCAAGGATGTGCGCTGGCGTGTGCGTAAAAGTGATAAGGGATTGTTGCTGAACCTGCTGGCGGCCCGTCCGTTGCGCGGTGAGTGGCACGGCGCAACCCAGGACGGGCGCTGGAGACTCCAGGTGAGTCTCCGGGAGGAATAAAAGAGGGGATTCCCCGGCCTGCCTGTACCAAGGTCCCCAAAACTGGTGATGCTTAACCTATTGCAGCGTGCGTGCCAGTTTTGAGAAATCGTGACGAGGAATGTCGAAAATTATTCGCGAGGCCTTGAAACAGGGGCATTTGGGCCAGGTTTTCCGGGACTGGCCGCTTTCTGGTGTTCGAACCGGGGTTCGGATCTGGCTATTTGTTGATCGGTTTTGCACGCTATTCGCGCATTTCTGGGGCTTTGGGGGCCAAAGTGATGCACGGCGTCGCATGTACCCCGTAGCAGCACGGCTTGCCGGCGGGAGCGGTGGATCAGGCGACTTCTTCGTCACAGACACACCGCTCCCGCCGGCAAGCCGTGCTGCTACGGTGGTGTGGTGCCTCTAGAACGGCACATCCCCCAGAATCGTTGCGCGGTGCATCACCCGCCGCTGCGGCCGGTAGTCGTCCACGGCGTAATGCTGGGTGACGCGGTTGTCCCACATCGCCACGTCGTTTTCCTGCCAGCGCCAGCGGATGGTGAACTCCGGCCGTGTGGCGTGGGCGAACAGCAATTTCAGAATCGCCTCGCTTTCTGCCGGTTCCAGCTCGTTGATCCGGGTGGTGAAACCGTCGTTGACGAACAGCGCCTTGCGCCCGCTCACCGGGTGGGTGCGAATCACCGGGTGCGACAGCGGCGGGTTCTTGCGTCGGGTTTCCTCCCAGCGCGCCAGGTCCTCGGCGGTGCTGCCAAAGCGCTCCAGCGGGAAGGAGCGGGTGAAGTCATGAGTCGCGGTCAAGCCGTCGAGCAGGTTTTGCAGGGGGCTCGACAGCGCCTCGAACGCGGCGATGCCGCTGGCCCACAAGGTGTCGCCGCCGAACGCAGGCAACTGCTTGGCACTCAACACCGCGCCCATCGCCGGGGTCGGCAGGAAGGTCACGTCGGTGTGCCAGATGGCGTTGTCGCGCACGTCAGTCAGGGCGGTGTCGAGCACCATCACTTCCGGCTGCTCGGCCACGTTGGGGTAGATCGGGTGAACGTGCAGGTCGCCGAAGTTGGCGGCAAAGCGCGCCTGCTGGCGGGGCGTGACCGGCTGATCGCGAAAGAACAGCACCTGATAGGTCAGCAGTGCCTGCTCGATGGCGTTTCGCTGTTCGGCGGTCAAGTCCCGGCTGAGGTCCACGCCGCTGATTTGCGCGCCCAATGCAGCGCTGATCGGGGTGATATGAAGGCTCATGATGATCTCTTGGTTCGGCGCCGATGTGCCGGCGTGGTCAGTGTTGTACGGGGCGTCAGGTCAGTGGTTCTGCCCGTGCCAGGGCACCAGCTTGCGTTGCAGGGCGCGCAGGCCCATCTCCAGGGCAAAGGCGATCAGTGCGATGACCAGGATCCCCAGCACCACCACATCGGTGACCAGGAACTGCGCCGCTGACTGCACCATGAAGCCCAGGCCGCTGGTGGCGGCGATCAGCTCGGCGGCCACCAGTGTCGACCAGCCCACGCCCAGGCCAATGCGCACGCCGGTCAGGATGTCGGGCAGGGCGCTGGGCAGGATCACGTGGCGAATCAATTGCCAGCGAGTGGCGCCCAACGATTGCGCGGCGCGAAGCTTGGCGCTGTCGACCGTGCGCACGCCTGTCGCGGTGGCGATGGCAATCGGCGCGAAGATCGCCAGATAAATCAGCAGCACCTTGGAGAATTCGCCGATACCGCACCAGATCACGATCAGCGGCAGGTAGGCCAGTGGCGGAATCGGGCGATAAAACTCGATCAGCGGATCGAAGATGCCGCGGGCGATGCGGTTGTGGCCGATGGCGATGCCCACCGGAATTGCCGTCAGCACCGCAGCGCCCAAGGCCAGGCCAATGCGTTGCAGGCTGGCGCCCAGATGCTGCCACAGGGTGGAATCCATGTAGCCTTTGGTCATCAACAGCCAGGCCTTTTCCAGCACGGCCGAGGGCGGCGGCAGAAACAGCGGCTCGACCCATTCGAAAGCGGTCACCAGCCACCAACTGCCCAGCAGGACAAGCAGCGTCAACACGCTGATGGCGCGAGTACTCAGGTTCAGGCGCTTTGACGCAACCTTGGCCGAGGTGGGCGTGGCGAGGGTTTCGCCCGCCTGGGTGGACTGAAACTGGCTCATGCGCGTTGCTCCACGGTGGCCTGGCGTTGTGAAAACACCCGAGCCAGCACGTGCTCGCGGGTTTCGATGAATTTCGGATCGGACTTGATCGCCCGCGCCGACTCACCTGCGCCATAGCGCTGGCCGAAATTCAGTTTCAGGTGCTCGACGATCTGGCCCGGATTGGGCGCCAGCAGGATGAGGTCGGTGGCGAGGAAAACCGCTTCCTCGATATCGTGAGTAATCAGGAACACAGGCTTGGCGCTGCGTTGCCAGACTTGCAGCAGCAACTCCTGCATCTGTTCCCGGGTGAAGGCGTCCAGCGCGCCAAAAGGCTCGTCCATCAGCAGCACCCGGGGATCGGCGGCCAGTGCACGGGCCAGGCCGACGCGCTGCTTTTGCCCGCCTGACAGTTGCCAGACGCGGCGCTTCTCGAAGCCCGCCAGGTCAACCAGTGCCAGCATTTCCCGCGCCTTGGCTTCGCGCTGTGCTCGCGGCACGCCTGCCAGCTCAAGGCCGAAGGCCACGTTGGCCAGCACGTCTTGCCAGGGCAGCAGGGCGTCGTCCTGAAACACCACGCCGCGCTCGGCACTCGGGCCTTTGACCGGAACGCCATCCAGAGTGATGCGCCCGGCACTGGGCTCGACGAAACCTGCGATCAGATTCAACAGCGAAGTCTTGCCGCTGCCCGAAGGACCCAGCGCGACCAGCAACTGCTGCGGGCCCAGGCTCAACGAAATATCCGACAGCACGGGGCTGGCCGCGCCGGGATACTGTGCGCTGATGCGCGCAAGGTTCAACAAGGCCATGGCAATGACTCCGGTTGGTTGATAGGCGGATTTCGGGTGTTCCCCGAATAGGTGTTCGGCTCGATTCCTGTAGGAGCGCGCTTGCCCGCGACGGCGATCTCAAGGACGCCCCCGCCGGCAAGCCGTGCTGCTACGGAATTCGGGTGTTCCCCGAATAAATGTTCGCCGCAATTCCCGTAGCAGCCGGGCTTGCCCGCGGGAACGATCTTGAGGACGCCCCCTGCTACTGGGTAACGAACCTGGCGCTGACGTACGGGGTGTAGTCCGCCAGTACCGCATCGACCTTGCCCTGCTCCTTGAGGAAGGCGGCGGTCTTGCCGATGGCTTCGGTGGTCGGCGCGCCCAGTTCCTTCACTTGATCGCCGGCCAGCGGGTAGACGTTGCCCTGCAGCAGGCCCGGGATGTCGGCGGCCTTGGCGCCGGAGAGGGTCACCAGCTTGTCGACGTTCTTGCCGTTGGCGAGCCAGGCGGCGGGATCCTTGCGGTAGTCGGCGTAGGCGTCGAGGGTGGTCTTGGCGAAGGCTTTGACCAAGTCAGGATGCTTGTCGGCGAAGTCCTTGCGCACGATCCAGGCATCGAAGGTCGGTGCGCCGAGTTTGGCCAGTTCGCCGGACGTAATCAGCACCTTGCCGGTTTCCTTGGCCACGCCCAGTGCCGGGTCCCAGACGTAGGTGGCGTCGATGTCGCCGCGCTGCCAGGCCGCTGCGATGGCAGGCGGCGCAAGGTTGAGGATGGTTACCTTGGACGGGTCGATGTTCCAGTGTTTCAACGCCGCCAGCAGGCTGTAGTGGCCGGTGGACACGAAAGGCACGGCGATCTTCTTGCCGATCAGATCCTGCGGGCTGTTGATCCCTGAGCCATTGCGCGCCACCAGCGCTTCGGCGGCGCCAATCTGGGTGGCGATCAGGAACGTCTCGACCGGCAGCTTGCGGGTGGCTGCGGCCGTCAGCGGGCTGGAGCCCAGGTAGCCGATCTGCACGTCGCCCGAAGCGATGGCGGTGATGACATCCGCGCCGTTGTCGAATTTGCGCCAGGCGATCTTCGAGCCGGTGGCTTTTTCATAAGCGCCGTCTGCCTGCGCGACTTTCGCCGGATCCACGGTGGTCTGGTAGGCGACGGTGAAGTCGGCCGCCTGGGCAATCAAGGCAGAGCCTGCCAGCGACAGGGCTGCGAGCAGACGAAGGGGGTTGGGCAGTTTCATGGTGGGGCTCCGAATCAAGGCAGACCGTGGCTGATGATGCGGAGCGTAAATGATCTAAGAAATGCAAAATAAATAACTTTTTTGCATGAGCTTAGAGATGAAAGGATGGTCGCGCAGGGCGCCTATGCGGGGCGGTGCAGAAAATTACGACAGTAAGATGACCATTCATTGATCTGTCACATTTTCTAAATAAGATCTGCGCGCTTGCCCGAGGCGGGAGGGATCACGCCCACGCCATCCTGGATTTGAGTGGCGAATCAGCGTAGCCGGTTTTTGCCAGTTAACTGATGAGTTAATTCCACTTTCATCCAAAAAAGAGACGGACAGCAGGGTGACAACTGTAACAATCGGGTCTACCCATTTCTCAATTTCTTATTTTTCAGATAGTTACGTATTCGCTTCTCATCCTGTTTCACAGCGAGACAGTGACTGAGCAGTCTGGTTCCGGTCGTACGATGTGCCGAAACCAATCGATCTGACGAACGGTTTAGAAATATTTTTTGGGAATTAGGTAAAGACGCCGATACACTCCGCAACGGACGGCTGAAACGGCTTGTGACATATAACTGTTTAGCATAAAAACAGACTCACAAAGTCTTTTTAGGTTTAAAGGATTTCCCTTACCTTGCAGCCAGCTGTTAGAGCGGTCTAGTCAATTAGTCTGAGGTCCATTGACTCACCGAGTCGGGTCCAGCGCTAATCGCGCATCCGCGGTCTTGAGCCAGTTGGCCATGACCAACGAACTACAAAAATTAGATTCAAGAGGAGCGAAACACAATGAAGAAGTCCACCCTGGCCTTGGCCGTATCTTTTGGTGTGATGGCCACTCAGGCTGGAGCAGCTGGTTTCCTGGAAGACAGCAAGGCAACCCTCAGTTCCCGTACCATGTATTTCGAAAACGACCTGCGTGAAGGCGTTCGTGCACAAGATCAGCGCGAAACCGCCGAAGGTCTGCTGTTCAACTTCATCTCCGGCTACACCCCGGGCACCGTCGGCTTCGGTCTGGACGTACAAGGCATGTACGGTATCCACCTGGGCGGCGGCATTGACCACCACACCAACACCACCGCGAACACCTTCTTCCCGACTGACACCGACGGTTCGTCCGTTGACAGCTGGTCGCGTCTGGGTGGCAACGTGAAAGCCAAGATCTCCAAGACCGAGCTGAAACTGGGTAACGCCCTGCAGCCGAACCTGCCGATCCTGGTTGCGAACGACGGTCGTCTGCTGCCACAAACCTTCGAAGGCGGCACCATCACTTCCAAGGAACTGGATGGCTGGACCTTCAACGCCGGTAAGCTGACCCACGCTGCTGGCCGTGCTTCGAGCAACTATGGCGGCCTGGCCGTTGCAGGCGGCACCGAAGACTCCAACAGCTTCACCTACGCCGGTGCTGACTGGAAAGTCACCAAAGACCTGACCCTGCAGGCTTACCACTCGCAGCTGGAAGACTACTACAAGCAGACTTTCCTGGGTCTGGTACACGTCTTCCCGATCGCTGACGACCAGTCGTTCAAGACTGACCTGCGCTACTTCGACAGCCGTTCCGACGGCAAGAACGGCGACGCTGGCTACCGCTTCAACAACAACGGTGGTTATGCCAAGAACGCTGGCGAAGTCGACAACAAAACCTGGTCGGCGATGTTCACTTACCAGTTGGGCGGCCATGCTCTGATGGTTGGTCACCAGGACGTGGGTGACGACGGCGGCTTCGTCTGGATGAACAACGGCAACATCACCAAAGACGGCACCGCAGCAACTCACGGTGAAGGCCTGGGTGGTTCGAGCTTCTACCTGTTCACCGACTCCATGATCGGTCAGTTCGCCCGTGCTGGTGAAACCACCAACTTCGGTCAGTACTCCTACGACTTCGCTCGTGTGGGTGTCCCTGGCCTGAAGGCTGCGATTGCCTACCTCAAAGGTACCAACATCAAGGCAACCAGCGGTGCCAACGTGGGTGACAGCTCCGAGTGGGAACGCGACATGCGTATCGACTACGTGTTCCAGGACGGTCCTCTGAAAGGCTTCGGCGCTACCCTGCGTCGTGCCAACTACCGTTCGAACTTCGACAACCACGGTACTGCTGCTCAGAACACCCGCATCTCCGATGCTGACCAGACTCGTCTGATCTTCAACTACACCTACGCTTTCAAATAAGCGTTGGTCAGTTGAAAGAAACCCCGCTTCGGCGGGGTTTTTTTATGCCCGAAAGATTTGACGCCATGGTTTTTCGGTCTTTTATTTTCAAAGGCCGCACAGGCACAGTAACCCGATAACTCACAGCCAAAGGAGCACGCTTGTATGGGACTGAAACTCGGCGACATCGCCCCGGACTTCGAACAGGATTCCAGCGAAGGGCGGATCAAATTCCACGAGTGGCTGGGCGGCAATTGGGCGGTGCTGTTTTCGCACCCCGCCGATTTCACGCCGGTCTGCACCACCGAGCTGGGCTTTACCGCCAAACTCAAGGATGAATTCGAAAAGCGCAATGTGAAGGCCATTGCCCTGTCAGTTGACCCGGTCGACTCCCACATCAAGTGGATCGACGACATCAACACCACCCAGAACACCATCGTCAATTTCCCGATCCTGGCCGACGCCGACCGCAAGGTCTCCGAGCTGTACGACCTGATCCACCCCAACGCCAGCGAAACCCTGACCGTGCGCTCGTTGTTCGTGATCGACCCGAACAAGAAAGTGCGCCTGACCATCACCTACCCGGCCAGCACCGGCCGCAACTTCCACGAGATTCTGCGGGTGATCGATTCGCTGCAGTTGACCGACAACTACAAGGTCGCCACGCCTGCGAACTGGAAGGACGGTGAAGACGTCGTGATCGTGCCTTCGATCAAGGACGAGGCCGAGATCAAGGAACGCTTCCCCAAGGGCTACAAGGCCGTTACGCCGTACCTGCGCCTGACCCCGCAGCCCAACCGCTGATCCATCCGTTTCAACCACGACATTCGGGCCGATTTATCGGCCCTTTTTTTGTCCGTAATTTCCAGGCCACCTCGCTCCGTAGCAGCACGGCTTGCCGGCGGGGGCGGCGTGTCAGGCGGATTATTCGTCACTGACACGCCGCCCCCGCCGGCAAGCCGTGCTGCTACGGTGACTTCGTATATTCAATCCAGTACTAACCAAATGAATAAATATGATTTTAAAGAATAAAAAGCCCCTGTTAAGGTCTCTCCGTCCCGGCCAGTGCGCCGGCAATGAATCCCCATGACGCCTTACTCGTCCGCCATCGGCCAAGCAGGTGCAACCATAAATTGCTACAGCAAAGGAGCGTGCCATGAGCACAGTTATTTTGCGTCGAGGCCTGGTCGCTCTGTTTGCTGCGGCGGTGTCCTTCGGTGTTCTCACTCAAGCCCAGGCCGATACCCTGCGCATCGGTTACCAGAAGTACGGCACGCTGGTGCTGCTCAAGGCCAAGGGGTCGCTTGAGAAGAAGCTCGCAGACCAGGGCGTGCAAGTGCAATGGACCGAATTTCCCGGCGGCCCGCAGCTGCTTGAAGGCCTGAACGTGGGCTCCATCGATTTCGGCGTGACCGGCGAAACCCCGCCCGTGTTTGCCCAGGCCGCTGGCGCCGATCTGCTCTATGTGGCTTCCGAGCCGCCAGCGCCGACCAGCGAAGCGATTCTGGTGCCCAAGGATTCGCCCATTACCTCGGTCAAGGACCTCAAGGGCAAGAAAGTCGCCCTCAACAAAGGCTCCAACGTCCACTACCTGCTGGTGCGTGCGCTGGAAGAGGCCGGCCTCAAATACAGCGACATCCAGACCGTATTCCTGCCGCCCGCCGATGCCCGCGCCGCCTTCGAGCGTGGCAGCGTCGATGCCTGGGTGATCTGGGACCCGTACCAGGCCGCCGCCGAACAACAGCTGCAGGCCAAGACCCTGCGTGACGGCAAAGGTATCGTCGACAACAACCAGTTCTACCTGGCGACCAAACCCTACGCGCAACAGCATCCGAAAGTGATCCAGACGCTGATCGAAGAAGTGCGCGCCGTGGGCGAGTGGTCCAAGGCCAACCCGGATGAAGTCACCAGACAGGTTGCGCCGCTGCTGGGCCTGCCGGAAGACATCACCAGGACCTCGGTCAAGCGCCAGGGCTACGGGGCGCTGTTCATCACCCCTGAAACCATCGCCGCGCAACAGAAGATCGCCGACACCTTCTACCAACTGAAGTTGATCCCCAAACCGCTCAGCATCGCCGATGTGATCTGGACGCCACCCGCTGCTGTCGCGAAAGCGCAGTAAGCCCTGGCATTAAGAGGAGACAACTCCATGAGCGTGGAAAAAATCACTCACCGACTGGCGCCCTGGCTGCTCCCCGTCCTGTTGCTGGCCATCTGGCAACTGGCGGTGAGCGCCGGCTGGCTGTCAACGCGCATCCTGCCGGCGCCCAGCGCGGTGATTGAAGCTGGCGTGACCCTGGTGCGCAGCGGCGAGATCTGGACCCACCTGGCGATCAGCGGCTGGCGTGCAGCGATCGGCTTTGCCATCGGTGGCAGCATCGGCCTGACCCTGGGGTTCATCACCGGCCTGTCCAGATGGGGCGAGCGCCTGCTGGACAGCTCGGTGCAGATGATCCGCAACGTGCCGCACCTGGCGCTGATTCCGCTGGTGATCCTGTGGTTCGGCATCGACGAGAGCGCGAAGATTTTCCTGGTGGCCCTCGGCACCCTGTTCCCGATCTACCTGAACACTTACCACGGCATTCGCAACATTGATCCGGCCCTGGTGGAAATGTCCCGCAGCTACGGGCTGTCCGGTTTCTCGCTGTTCCGGCACGTGATCCTGCCGGGGGCGATGCCTTCGATTCTGGTCGGCGTACGCTTTGCCCTGGGCTTCATGTGGCTGACGCTGATCGTCGCCGAAACCATCTCCGCAAGCTCGGGTATCGGTTATCTGGCGATGAACGCCCGCGAATTTCTGCAGACCGACGTGGTGGTACTGGCCATCGTTCTGTACGCCGTCCTCGGCAAACTGGCAGACCTCGCGGCGCGTGGTCTGGAGCGGGTCTGCCTGCGTTGGCACCCGGCGTATCAAGTGGCTAAGGGTGGTGCACGATGAGCAATCTTCAACAACCGGCAAACCTGCTGCGCGGCATTCCGCTGCAGGTCCGCAAGCTGAAGAAGACCTTCGGCTCGCGGGAAGTCCTCAAGGACATCGACCTGCACATTCCGGCCGGCCAGTTCGTGGCCGTGGTGGGCCGCAGCGGATGCGGCAAAAGTACCCTGTTGCGCTTGCTCGCAGGGCTGGACAAGCCTTCGGCGGGGCAACTGCTGGCTGGCACGGCGTCGCTGGCCGATGCGCGGGAAGACACCCGCCTGATGTTTCAGGAAGCACGCCTGCTGCCGTGGAAAAAGATCATCGACAACGTAGGCCTGGGCCTCAGTGGCGACTGGCGCGGCAAGGCCCTGGAGGCGCTGGACGCCGTGGGCCTGGCCGAGCGCGCCGAGGAGTGGCCCGCTGCGCTGTCCGGTGGGCAGAAGCAGCGTGTGGCGCTGGCCCGGGCGTTGATCCACCAGCCGCGCCTGTTGCTGCTGGACGAGCCCCTCGGGGCGCTGGACGCCCTGACCCGTATCGAGATGCAGCAACTGATCGAACGCCTGTGGCAGAAGCATGGCTTCACCGTGCTGCTGGTGACCCACGATGTCAGCGAAGCGGTGGCCATCGCCGACCGCGTGCTGCTGATCGAGGAGGGCCGCATTGGCCTGGACTTGCAGGTCGATCTGGCGCGCCCCAGGGCTCGCGGCTCCCATCGCCTGGCCACGCTGGAAACCGAAGTATTGAACCGCGTGCTGGCGCTTCCCGGCAGCCCGCCCGAACCCGAACCGACTTCACCCCTGCCCACGCAACTGCGCTGGGCCAATTGAATCCCGGCGCAATACTGCGCCCGGAACCGATCTCACAAAGGAAGCCATACCATGACAATCAAAGCCATCAACGTACGTAACCAGTTCAAAGGCACCATCAAGGAAATCGTCACCGGCGACGTACTGTCCGAAATCGACGTGCAGACTGCATCGGGCATCGTCACTTCCGTCATCACCACGCGTTCCGTGAAGGAGCTTGAACTGGTGGTGGGCAGCGAAGTGATCGCCTTCGTGAAATCCACCGAGGTGTCGATCGCCAAGTTGTGATCGGTGCGTTGTGAACAACCCCGAAGGGTGCGAGCCCTTCGGGGTTTTTTCGTCTGGACCCTACAGGTGCTGGGTTTTTTTTGGCAAGAACGGCGGCAGATACAGCCCCAGATACGCATCGAACACCCGCTGGCCTTCCTCGGCCATGCGCGGGGTGATGGTGTTGTGCAGTTGCACCGAGCGGGCGTAGACGCGGTCTGCCAGTTCCAGCGCAAGGGCGAAGATCTCGACGTCGTCGGGCAGCGCCGGCAATTGGAAATGCCTGGCGAACAGCTCATGCATCAGGTTGCCCAGTTCTACGTCGTGCTGGCGGTCGGCCTGGGTGACTTCGGTCAGGCCGTGTTGGGCGAGGATCAACTGGCGGGCGGCGGCGTCGATGCTGTAGATGTGCAGCATGCGCGTCTCGACCAGGCGCGAAAGGTCATGCCAGGTGCCGAGCCGGTCGTGATCGATCGGCTGCTGAAGGCTCTCCCGAAAGGCTGCGTGAACGTCTGCGGTCAGGGCCTCCAGCAGCGCCGGGACGCTGGCGAAGAAGTGATAGACCGATGACGGCGGTATCTCCGCGCGTTCGGCCACGCTGTAGATCGACAGGCTCGCCACGCCATCGGACGCCAGCAGGGTGCGTGCAGCATCGAGGATCGAATCGATCCGCGCCTGACTGCGTGCACGGGGTTTGCGGGGTGTGGCGGGGCGGGTCATTGCTTGCTCTCTTGATCGGGGCCGCAGGCATTGTACGCGAGGTCGCCCGGCAGCATGCAGCCCCTGTAGGAGCGCGCTTGCCCGCGATGGCGGTGGATCAGGCGACATTGATGTGACAGGCCCACCGCCATCGCGGGCAAGCGCGCTCCTACACCGACAAGCTCGGCGTCTAAAATAAAAAACGCCCCCAACCGCTGGGATTGGGGGCGTTCTTTTTATTTCACACAACCGTCACACGGTATGCAGGTACCAGTTGTACTCAAGGTCGGAGATGGAATGTTCGAACTCTTCCAGCTCACTTTCCTTGCACGCGACGAAGATATCGATGTACTTCGGATCGATGTATTTCGCCATGACCTCGCTGTCGTCCAGCTCGCGCAGGGCATCGCGCAGGTTGTTCGGCAGGCTCTGCTCATGCTGCTCGTACGAGTTGCCTTCTACCGGCGCGGTCGGCTCGACCTTGTTGGTCAGGCCGTGGTGGATACCGGCCAGAACCGACGCCATCAGCAGGTACGGGTTGGCATCGGCGCCCGCGACGCGGTGTTCGATACGCACGGCATCGGCGGTACCGGTAGGCACGCGAACCGCGACCGTACGGTTGTCCAGCCCCCAGGTCGGCGAGTTGGGCACGTAGAACTGGGCACCGAACCGGCGATACGAGTTGACGTTCGGGCAAAGGAACGCCATCTGCGCCGGCAGGGTCTCGAGCACACCGCCGATCGCATGACGTAATGCGGCGTTCTGCTCGGGATCCTCGCTGGTGAAGATGTTTTTGCCATCGCGATCCAGGATCGAGATGTGAACGTGCAGTCCGTTGCCCGCCTGGCCTGGGTAAGGCTTGGCCATGAAGGTGGTATCCATTTCATGGTCGTAGGCGATGTTCTTGATCAGTCGCTTGAGCAGTACCGCGTAGTCGCAGGCTTTCAGCGCGTCGGCGGTGTGGTGCAGGTTCACTTCGAACTGCGCCGGGGCACTTTCCTTGACGATGGCGTCGGCAGGAATGCCTTGCTCCTTGGCACCTTCCAGAATGTCCTGGAGGCAGTCGACGTATTCGTCCAGGTCGTCGATCAGGTAGACCTGTGTCGAGTGCGGACGTTTGCCGGAGATCGGCGAGCGTGGCGGCTGTGGACGACCGTTCACGTTCTCCTGGTCGATCAGGTAGAACTCGAGCTCGAACGCCGCGCAGATGGTCAGGCCCAGTTCGTCGAACTTGGTCACCACCTGGCGCAGCACTTCACGTGGATCGGCGAAGAACGGCTCGCCTTCCAGCTCGTGCATGGTCATCAAAAGTTGTGCGGTAGGACGCTTCTGCCAAGGCTCGTTGCAGAGAGTGTCGGGGATTGGATAACAGATTCGGTCAGCGTCACCGATGTCCAGGCCAAGACCGGTGCTTTCCACCGTCGAGCCGTTGATATCCAGTGCGAAAAGAGAAGCTGGGAGGTTGATGCCTTTTTCGTAAACCTTATGAAGGCTGGTGCGTTCAATGCGCTTGCCGCGCACCACGCCATTCATATCTGCAATCAGAAGGTCAACGTATAGAACCTCAGGATGTTCCTTAAGGAACGCGTTCGCTTCGTTGAGCTGAACGGCACGCGGGGGTACCGACATGATGCAACACCTTTGTTGTTGAAAATATCAATCATCGAGCATTACGGGGTTCAGTCAATCCGAAAGCCCGATTGAAGTCAAGAGAGCCCTGTTTTGCCCTAAAACGGCGCCTCAAGGCCATTTTTGCCGCACTTTAGGGCAGAAAAAGGACGCTGGAGGTCTTGGGAACTGCGATCTTGAGCGGGGCGTGTTTTATTTTTTACGGGGCTGTTGTGTAAAAAAATGAACAAGGCTAAGCTCGTTTGCAACCCATAACAGCAATAATACCGGGGGTCACATGTCTCGCCTTCCGCTGATCGGCGTCACCGCCTGCACTCAGCAAATCGGCTCGCATGCCTATCACATCAGTGGCGACAAATACGTCCGCGCAGTTGCCGTCGCTGCCAAGGGCCTGCCGCTGATTCTGCCGTCTCTGGCAGAGCTGCTCGATCCTGCCGACATACTCGCGGCGGTCGATGGCCTGCTCTTCACCGGTTCTCCATCCAACGTCGAACCCTATCACTATAGTGGTCCTGCCAGCGCGCCGGGGACTGCTCATGATCCTGCACGCGACCACACCACCTTACCCCTTATTCGTGCCGCTGTGGCCGCCGGCGTGCCTGTGTTGGGCATTTGCCGCGGTTTTCAGGAGATGAATGTGGCGTTTGGTGGCAGTCTTCACCAGAAGGTTCACGAGACTGGAACGTTCATGGATCATCGTGAACCGGACAACGAACCCGTTGAAATTCAATATGCTCCGAGCCATCCGATGCACATCGAGCCCGGTGGCGTGTTGGCGGGTCTGGGGCTGGGTGAAGAAATTCGTGTCAATTCAATTCATGGACAGGGCATCGAGCGTCTTGCACCTGGTCTGCGAGTCGAGGCGAAAGCTCCGGATGGCTTGATCGAAGCGATCTCCGTTCCTGCGGGCGCGGCTTTTGCTTCATCTGACGTGTTTGCACTGGGCGTTCAATGGCACCCGGAGTGGCAGGTCACGCAGAACCCGGACTATCTTTCAATCCTGCAGGCATTTGGCGATGCCTGTCGAAAGCGTGCGATACAACGCGACGCGCAAGCGTCAAAGAACGCCTGATCGCCATGACGACGACCAGGAACTGAAACCCCTGAGGTATTTATGAGTACCAACCTCGACCAGCTCACCGATTGGTTGAAAGAACACAGGATTACCGAAGTCGAGTGCCTGATCGCCGACCTTACCGGTATCACTCGCGGCAAGATCGCTCCGACCAACAAGTTCATTGCCGAAAAGGGCATGCGCTTGCCGGAGAGCGTATTGCTGCAGACCGTGACCGGCGATTACGTCGAAGACGACATCTACTACGAGTTGCTGGACGCCGCAGACATCGACATGTTCTGCCGTCCTGACCAGAACGCGGTGTATCTGGTGCCCTGGGCCATCGAGCCTACCGCGCAGGTGATTCACGACACCTACGACAAGCAAGGCAACCCTATCGAGCTGTCGCCGCGCAACGTATTGAAGAAAGTGCTGCAACTCTATGCAGACCGTGGCTGGAAGCCGATCGTGGCGCCGGAGATGGAGTTCTACCTGACCAAGCGCAGCGAAGACCCAGACTACCCGCTGCAGCCACCGGTTGGCCGTTCGGGCCGCCCGGAAACCGGTCGCCAGTCGTTCTCCATCGAGGCGGCCAACGAATTCGACCCGCTGTTCGAAGATGTCTACGACTGGTGCGAATTGCAGCACCTGGACCTGGACACGCTGATTCACGAAGACGGCACCGCGCAGATGGAAATCAACTTCCGTCACGGCGACGCGCTTTCGCTGGCCGACCAGATCCTGGTGTTCAAGCGCACCATGCGTGAAGCCGCGCTCAAGCACGACGTGGCCGCCACCTTCATGGCCAAGCCCATGACCGGCGAGCCTGGCAGTGCGATGCACCTGCACCAGAGCATCGTCGACATGGAGACCGGCAAGAACATCTTCTCCAATGAAGACGGGACCATGAGCCAGCTGTTCCTGCACCACATCGGTGGCTTGCAGAAACTGATCCCCGAGCTGTTGCCGCTGTTCGCGCCGAACGTCAACTCGTTCCGCCGCTTCCTGCCCGATACCTCGGCGCCGGTGAACGTGGAGTGGGGCGAGGAAAACCGCACGGTCGGCTTGCGTGTACCGGATGCTGGCCCGCAGAACCGCCGTGTGGAAAACCGCCTGCCGGGCGCCGATGCCAACCCGTACCTGGCCATCGCCGCGAGCCTGTTGTGCGGCTATATCGGCATGGTCGAGGGTTTGAATCCGAGCGCGCCAGTCGTGGGCCGCGGTTATGAGCGCCGCAACCTGCGCCTGCCGCTGACCATTGAGGACGCGCTGGAGCGGATGGAAAACAGCAAGACCGTCGAGAAATACCTGGGCAAGACGTTTGTCACCGGCTACGTCGCGGTCAAGCGCGCCGAGCACGAAAACTTCAAGCGTGTGATCAGTTCGTGGGAGCGGGAATTCCTGCTCTTCGCCGTCTGAAGATCACAGGCGCCGCCCGGCCTTCGCGGGCCAGCGGCGCCGACACGCGATACACAGCTAATGGAGTGGTTCATGAGTTCCAACAACCCGCAGACCCGCGAATGGCAAGCCCTCAGCAGCGACCATCACCTGGCGCCATTCAGCGACTTCAAACAGCTTAAAGAGAAAGGCCCGCGCATCATCACCAACGCCAAGGGCGTTTATCTCTGGGACAGCGAAGGCAACAAGATCCTCGACGGCATGGCCGGCCTGTGGTGCGTGGCCGTGGGTTATGGCCGCGACGAACTGGCGGACGCCGCCAGCAAGCAGATGCGCGAGCTGCCTTATTACAACCTGTTCTTCCAGACTGCCCACCCACCTGCATTGCAGTTGGCCAAGGCGATTGCCGACATCGCCCCAGAAGGCATGAACCACGTGTTCTTCACCGGTTCCGGCTCCGAAGGCAACGACACCGTGCTGCGCATGGTTCGTCACTACTGGGCGGTGAAGGGCAAGCCTTCGAAGAAAACCATCATCAGCCGCATGAACGGCTACCACGGCTCCACCGTGGCGGGCGCGAGCCTGGGTGGCATGACGTACATGCATGAGCAGGGCGATCTGCCGATTCCCGGCATCGTTCATATCCCGCAGCCTTACTGGTTCGGTGAAGGCGGCGACATGACCCCGGATGAGTTCGGCGTCTGGGCTGCCGAGCAACTGGAAAAGAAAATTCTCGAAGTCGGCGAAGACAACGTCGGTGCATTCATCGCCGAGCCGATCCAGGGTGCAGGCGGCGTGATCGTACCGCCAGCCACCTACTGGCCGAAGATCAAGGAGATCCTGGCCAGGTACGACATCCTGTTCGTGGCCGACGAGGTGATCTGTGGTTTTGGCCGCACCGGTGAGTGGTTCGGTAGCGATTTCTTCGACCTCAAGCCTGATCTGATGACCATCGCCAAGGGCCTGACCTCCGGCTACATCCCCATGGGCGGCGTCATCGTGCGCGATGAAGTGGTCAAGGTGCTGAACGAGGGCGGTGACTTCAACCACGGCTTCACCTACTCGGGCCACCCGGTGGCGGCGGCGGTGGGTCTGGAAAACATCCGCATCCTGCGTGACGAGAAGATCGTGGAGCGGGTCAAGTCGGAAACGGCACCATACTTGCAGAAGCGTTTGCGCGAGTTGAACGATCATCCGCTGGTGGGTGAGGTGCGTGGCGTCGGTTTGCTCGGGGCCATCGAGCTGGTCAAGGACAAGGCAACTCGCAAGCGTTACGAGGGTCTTGGTGTAGGCATGATCTGCCGCAACTTCTGCTTCAATAACGGGCTGATCATGCGGGCAGTGGGCGACACCATGATTATCTCGCCACCGCTGGTCATCAGCTTTGCCGAGATCGATGAGCTGGTGGAAAAGGCACGCAAATGCCTGGACCTGACCCTTGAGGCACTTCAGAAGTGAAGTCCGAAACGGTCCACGTGTAGGAGCGCGCTTGCCCGCGACGGCGTGGGGTCATTCAACGTTTTGGGTGGCTGACACACTGCGGTCGCGGGCAAGCGCGCTCCTACAAAGGTTCGATGTGTTGGCGTGCAGATGAAATCTTTGAAAGTTATGCAACATGGCGGGCAGGTGCGCTTGTAAGGCCGCCCAGGAAATTGCCAGACTAACGGTTGTTTTAGTCGCCGCTAACATAAAAACACTGGAGCTGTACGAATGAAGAAATTTGGCAAAACCCTCCTCGCGTTGTCCATGATGGGCGCAGTGGCTGCGGCCGCTCACGCCGATGACAAAGTTCTGCACGTCTATAACTGGTCCGACTACATCGCACCGAACACCATTGCCGATTTCGAAAAAGAATCCGGCATCAAAGTGGTGTACGACGTCTTCGACAGCAACGAGACTCTGGAAGCCAAATTGCTGGCTGGCAAGTCGGGCTACGACATCGTTGTGCCATCCAACAACTTCCTGGCCAAGCAGATCAAGGCCGGTGTTTACCAGGAGCTGGACAAGTCCAAGCTGCCCAACTACAAAAACCTGGACCCTGCACTGTTGAAAGCCGTGTCCGTCAGCGACCCTGACAACAAGCACGCCTTCCCGTACATGTGGGGTTCGATCGGTATCGGCTACAACGCCGAGAAGGTCAAGGCTGCACTGGGCGCCGACGCCCCGGTCAACTCGTGGGACCTGCTGTTCAAGCCTGAAAACGCCGCCAAGCTGAAAGCCTGCGGCGTGAGCTTCCTGGATTCGCCGACCGAAATGCTGCCAGTGGCGCTGCATTACCTGGGCCTGCCAACCGACAGCCAGAAGAAAGAAGACATCGAGAAAGCTGAAGCGCTGTTCAAGAAGATTCGTCCTTCGGTCACCTACTTCCACTCCTCCAAGTACATCTCGGACCTGGCCAACGGCAACATCTGCGTAGCCGTGGGTTACTCGGGTGACGTGTATCAGGCCAAGGCCCGTGCTGAAGAAGCCGGTGGCAAGATCAAGGTCAGCTACAACATTCCGAAAGAAGGTGCGGGTAGCTTCTACGACATGGTCGCCATTCCAAAAGACGCAGAAAACGTCGACGGCGCCTACAAGTTCATGAACTTCCTGCTGCAACCGAAGGTGATGGCTGAAATCACCAACGCCGTTCACTTCCCGAACGGTAACAAGGCTGCGACCGAGTTCGTTGACAAGGAAATCACTTCCGACCCGGGTGTGTATCCACCTGCCGATGTCCTGGCCAAGTTGTACGCCATCGCCGACCTGCCGGCAGCGACTCAACGCCTGATGACCCGCAGCTGGACCAACATCAAGTCGGGCAAGTAAGCCTGATCGCATGTGCCGCTTAATCGCGGCACATGCGCCAACTGTAGGAGCGCGCTTGGTCTGGGCCGCATCCGGACGATTGCGGTGTATCAGACGCCAAAGATGTTGAATGAACCGACGCCGTCGCGGGCAAGCGCGCTCCTACAGGCGGGTGTAAGAAAAAATTCTTTTTGCGACAAGGGTTTATCGAAGGTAAGTTGCGCGCCGGATTTGTTTCAGGCGGCCACGGCTGCCCTCGGCACGGGCAACAGGCCCAACTACTGAAAAGGACTGCAAACGTGTCTATTTCTTTATTTTCCAAAGGCTTGCTGCTCGGAGCCGGCCTGACGCTCGCCGTCGGTGCTTACGCGGAATCCACTGTCCGCATTTATAACTGGTCCGATTACATCGGCACCACGACCCTGGCGGACTTCGAGTCCACCACCGGGATCAAGACCAAGTACGACGTCTTCGACTCCAACGAAACCCTGGAAGGCAAGCTGCTGGCCGGTCACACCGGTTATGACGTGGTGGTGCCCTCCAACCACTTCCTTGGCAAACAGATCAAGGCCGGTGCGTTCCAGAAGCTCGACAAATCGCAACTCCCCAATTATTCCAACCTCGACCCCGAACTGATGAAGCGCCTGGAGAAGAACGATCCGGGTAACCAGTACGCCGTGCCGTATCTGTGGGGCACCAACGGCATTGGTTACAACGTCGACAAGATCAAGGAAGTGCTGGGCGTCGACACCATCGATTCGTGGGCGGTGCTGTTCGAACCCGAGAACATCAAGAAGCTGCAGAAGTGCGGTGTGGCGTTCCTCGATTCGGCAGACGAAATGATGCCCGCAGTCCTGAACTACATGGGCCTGAACCCCAATAGCACCGACGAGAAAGACTACAAGAAAGTTGAAGACAAGTTGCTCAAGGTCCGTCCTTACGTGACCTACTTCAACTCCTCCAAATACATCACGGACCTTGCCAACGGCGACATCTGCATCGCGGCCGGCTTCTCCGGCGACGTGTTCCAGGCCAAGGCTCGCGCCGAAGAGGCGGGCAAGGGCGTGAACATCGCCTATTCGATTCCCAAAGAGGGCGGCAACCTGTGGTTCGACATGCTGGCGATCCCGGCCGATGCCCCGGATGTCAAAGCCGCTCACGCCTTCATCAACTACATCCTCAAGCCTGACGTGATCGCCAAGGTCAGCGACCAGGTGGGATACGCCAACCCGAACCCGGCTTCGGGCGAACTGATGGATCAGGAAATCCGCAACGACGAGGCGGTGTACCCACCGGCCGACGTGCAGAAGCGGCTGTACGTCAACTCCGAGTTGCCACCGAAAATTCAGCGCGTCATGACGCGCAGCTGGACCAAGATCAAATCCGGTAAATAAGACCAGGCGCCCGGCCGTAGTGGCCGGGTGCAAAAACAGTTGGGAGTTTCACCCATGGCAGTTGCCTCCGGCGCCTACAAAAAAGCCCTTGAGGGTGGTCAGCAACCTAAACAGGTGCTGGTCAAAATCGATCGGGTCACCAAAAAGTTCGACGAGACGGTTGCTGTGGACGATGTGTCTCTGCAGATCAACAAAGGCGAGATCTTCGCCCTGCTTGGCGGTTCTGGTTCGGGCAAGTCCACGTTGCTGCGCATGCTGGCCGGTTTCGAACGGCCTACCGACGGGCGCATTTTCCTCGATGGCGTCGACATCACCGACATGCCGCCGTACGAACGTCCGATCAACATGATGTTCCAGTCCTACGCGCTGTTTCCACACATGACCGTGGCGCAGAACATCGCCTTCGGCCTGCAGCAGGACAAACTGCCCAAGGCCGAGATCGACGCCCGCGTGGCCGAGATGCTCAAGCTGGTGCAGATGACCCAGTACGCCAAGCGCAAGCCGCACCAGCTTTCCGGTGGTCAACGTCAGCGTGTGGCACTGGCCCGCTCACTGGCCAAGAAGCCGAAACTGCTGCTGCTCGATGAGCCCATGGGCGCACTGGACAAGAAACTGCGCTCGCAGATGCAACTGGAGCTGGTGGAGATCATCGAGCGCGTCGGCGTGACCTGCGTCATGGTGACCCACGACCAGGAAGAGGCCATGACCATGGCCCAGCGCATCGCGATCATGCACCTTGGCTGGATCGCCCAGATCGGCAGCCCGGTGGACATCTACGAGACCCCGACCAGCCGCCTGGTCTGCGAATTCATCGGTAACGTCAACCTCTTCGACGGCGAAGTCATCGAGGACATGGAAGGCCACGCACTGATCCGCAGCCCCGAGCTTGAACGCAATATCTTCGTGGGCCACGGCATCAGCACCTCGGTGGAAGACAAGCAGATCACCTACGCGATTCGTCCGGAGAAACTGCTCATCACCACCGAGCAGCCGACCTACGAATACAACTGGTCGCGCGGCAAGGTCCATGACATCGCTTACCTGGGCGGTCACTCGGTGTTCTACGTGCAACTGGCCTGCGGCAAGCTGGTCCAGTCCTTCGTGGCCAACGCCGAACGCCGTGGCGCGCGCCCTACCTGGGATGACGAAGTCTACGTGTGGTGGGAAGACGACAGCGGCGTGGTACTGCGCTCATGAAAATCCGAAAACTCAAACGCACCCTGCAACGCATCACGCCCAATGGCCGTCAGGCGGTCATCGGGGTTCCTTTCCTGTGGCTGTTCCTGTTCTTCGCGCTGCCGTTTCTGATCGTTATCAAGATCAGTTTCGCTGAAGCCGACGTCGCGATTCCGCCGTACACCGAGATCTTCTCCTACGCCGAGCAGAAGCTCGACATCGTGCTCAACTTCGCCAACTACGCGTTGCTGACCGGCGATGACCTGTACATCTCGGCGTACCTGGGCTCGTTGAAGATGGCCTTCTTCAGCACCTTGCTGTGCCTGCTGATCGGCTATCCGATGGCCTACGGCATTTCCATTGCCCGTAAGGAAATGCAGACCGTGCTGTTGCTGCTCATCATGATGCCGACCTGGACCGCGATCCTGATCCGCGTCTATGCCTGGATGGGCATCCTCAGCAACAACGGTCTGCTCAACGCCTTCCTGATGTGGCTGGGCGTCATCAGCGAGCCGTTGCAGATCCTCAACACCAACCTCGCGGTCTACATTGGTGTCGTTTATTCCTATTTGCCGTTCATGATCCTGCCGCTGTACGCCAACCTGGTGAAGCACGACCAGAGCCTGCTGGAGGCTGCATCGGACCTGGGTTCGAGCACCTTCAACAGCTTCTGGAAGATCACCGTGCCACTGTCCAAGAACGGCATCATCGCCGGCTGCATGCTGGTGTTCATTCCGGTGGTGGGCGAGTTCGTCATTCCTGAGCTGCTGGGCGGCCCGGAAACCCTGATGATCGGTAAAGTCCTGTGGCAAGAGTTCTTCAACAACCGCGACTGGCCGGTGGCGTCTTCGCTGGCGGTGGTGATGCTGTTGATCCTCATCGTGCCAATCATTCTGTTCAACCGTAGCCAGGCCAAAGAACTGGAGGGCAAAGCATGAGAAGCTTCCGATTCTCGAACCTGATGCTGGTGCTGGGCCTGATCTTCATCTACGCCCCGATGGTCATCCTGGTGATCTACTCGTTCAACGCCTCCAAGCTTGTGACGGTGTGGGGCGGCTGGTCGGTGAAGTGGTACGTGGGCCTTCTGGACAACACCCAGTTGATGAGTGCCGTGATGCGCTCGCTGGAAATCGCCTGCTATACGTCCATCGCCGCAGTGGCCCTGGGCACCATGGCCGCCTTCGTGCTGACCCGCGTGACCCGCTTCAAGGGCCGCACGTTCTTCGGCGGGCTGGTGACGGCGCCGCTGGTGATGCCTGAGGTGATTACCGGTCTGTCGCTGTTGCTGCTGTTCGTGGCGATGGCGCAGATGATCGGCTGGCCGCAGGAGCGTGGCATCGTCACCATCTGGATCGCCCACACGACGTTCTGTGCGGCGTATGTGGCGGTGGTGGTGTCGGCTCGCCTGCGTGAGCTGGACATGTCCATCGAAGAGGCTGCGATGGATCTGGGGGCGCGTCCGTGGAAGGTGTTCTTCCTGATCACCATCCCGATGATCGCACCGTCGCTGGCGGCGGGCGGCATGATGTCGTTCGCCCTGTCGCTGGACGACCTGGTATTGGCGAGCTTCGTGTCCGGCCCGGGTTCGACGACCCTGCCGATGGAAGTGTTCTCGGCGGTGCGCCTGGGCGTGAAACCCGAGATCAACGCCATTGCCAGTCTGATCTTGCTGGCGGTGTCGATCGCGACCTTCCTGGTGTGGTTCTTCACCCGCCGCGCTGAAAACGCCCGCAAGCGTGCGATTCAGCAGGCGATTGAAGAAGCAGCGGCTGATGGCTGGAAACAGCCGGACGTACGCCGCGCGCCGGCGCCGGAAGCGGCTTGATCTGAAGTCAGGTTGGCCACCATCGCGTGGCCAACCCTGTAGGAGCGCGCTTGCCCGCGACTGCGGAGTGCCTGCCAGATCAATGTTGGCTGACACTCCGCCGTCGCGGGCAAGCGCGCTCCTACAGGGATGGTGGTGTGTCAGATGCTTGGATGTTGGCTGACACTCCGCCGTCGCGGGCAAGCGCGCTCCTACGGGGATGGTGGTGGGTCAGGTGCCTGGATGTTGGGCTGACATTCCGCCGTCGCGGGCAAGCGCGCTCCTACAGGGGTTGTGGTGTTATCGGGGCGGCACCAACCTCAACACCTCCCTGCTATTCCCTGCCACATCCCCCTCACTGAACCGTTCTGGTCTGTACTGTCCGGTGACGTAGGCCTGTGCCTGATCGGCGTAGTGCTTGTCGAACAGCACGCCGCTCTGGCCCACCGGGTTGATGCCCAGCGCATGGGCGGGGTCGGCGAAGTCGATCAGGCGGCGGGTCGAGGGGCCGTAGGTCACTGGCCACGGCGCCGTGGTGATGCTCGCTGAGAGGTTGTTCGGCACTTCATGGGTGCCGGGGGCGGCGAAGGGGCCGACGTTGAACAGCATGTCCAGCGGCGGCTGGCGGCCCAGCGGGTGTTCGTGGGTCAGGGTGTGCGCCTTGCCCCAAGTCCATTCCTCGGGATTGAGGCCGTACAGGGATTTGAGATGGGAAACCGCCGCGTGCCAGGCAACCTTGACCGTGTGGTCGCGGCTCTCCGGTTCATTGGAGTTGCGATTGTTCCACCACGGCGAGTGTTCGTCGGCGGCAAGCCTGGGCAGCGCCATGTCGATGACACGTGTTGAAATCAGCGTCGAGAACAATGCGTCGCCCAGTTCGTCGCGGAAGGTCTGGTCGCAGAGGTTGAACAGGAACTGGTTGAACAGCGTGGCACCGACCGAATCCACCGGATAGTCGCCCTTCCAGGTAGCCAGGCGTTCGAGCAGGTCATGCTCTTCGGGGTCGCTGACCACACGACGCAGCACCGGCAGCAGAGGCTTGAGGATCTGCTCGGCGTAGTCGGTCCGGGTGCCCAGTTGCAGCGTCTGGCTGTTGTCCAGATTCCACTTCACGCTGTTGTCGCTCAGTTGCCTGTCCAGCTGACGGCCGCGCTCGGCCAGGTTGTAGTAGCCGGGAATCTCGATCCCGAGGGGCGATACCGGCTGGAAGTTGGCCGAAACGATGTACCCGCGCGCCGGGTTTTCTTCCTGCGGGTTGGCGCTGAAGGGGTAGAAACCGTCCTTGTCGGCCTGATCGCTACTGCCGTCGAGGATGAACGCCGGGTTCACGCCCTCTGGCCGCTTGGGCAGTTGTGCGGCGGCCCACCAGCCGATGTCCCCGTGGGCGTTGGCGTAGACCACGTTCAGGCCCGGAGAATGAATCTTCTCGGCGGCGCTGCGCATCTTGTCTAGGGTGTCGGCGCGGTTGGCCTCATAGAAACCCTGCAGGATCGGGTTCTCGGATTCCAGGAATGACCACCACATGGCGACCGGCGTGTCGGCGTGCTCCTGAATGCCGCTGGCGGTCAGCACGTCATTGACGATCGGGCCGTGGGGCGACTGGCGCAGGGTGAAGCTGATCGGCGACTGGCCCTTGACCTTGATCTGATCGATGCGCGAGGTCATGTCGGCCCAGGCGCCGTGGTACATGACCTGATTGGGGTTGTCGGGGTTGACCTTCTCGGCGATCAGATCGACGTCGTCGTTCTGGAACATGGTCAGGCTCCAGCCGAAATCCATGTTGTGGCCCAGCAGGGCGAAGGGGTTGAGCGCCTGGAAATGGCCGTACAACTCGAAGCCCGGGGCCGACAGCTGCGCCTCGTACCAGACCGCCGGCACCGAGAAGCGGATATGCGGATCGCCGGCCAGCAGGGGTTTGCCGCTCTGGGTGCGGCTGCCCGACACTGCCCAGGCGTTGCTGCCTTCGAACTGTGGCAGGCCTGCGTCTTCGAGGGCCTGCTGGCTGAGCAGGGCCAGGTCACCCAGGCCTTTCCAGTCCTTGCTGGTCAGCGCCGGCGAGGGGTGCAGGGCGCCCTCGGGTTGCCAGTCCAGATCCAGGGTTTTCAGGTAGTCCGCGCCCAGTTGATCGCGTACGTAGGTGAGCAGGGGCTCGGTACGAAAGGCGGCGGCGAAGCTGTAGGCCAGGTAGCCGCCGATGCTCAGGGTGTCTTCTGCCGTGAACGGGCGCTTTTCGATGCCCAGCACGTCGAACTCGATGGGGCGAGGGTGAGTCGCCTGGAACTGGTTAACGCCGTCCAGATAGGCTTGTAGCGCCTTCCAGGCAGGTGTGTTCTTGTCCTGGCGGGCGACGTAGGCGTCAGCGTGCTCGCGGATGCGCAGGCTGCGGAACAGTTTGTCGGTGTTGACCAGTTTGGGCCCCAGCACCTCGGCCAGCTCACCACGGGCCAGGCGGCGCAGGATTTCCATCTGGAACAGCCGGTCCTGAGCGTGGACATAGCCCAGAGTGCGGTAGAGGTCGTCCTGATTCTCGGCCTTGATGTGGGGCACGCCGCGCTCGTCGTAACGCACGGTGACCGGCGCCTGAAGCTTTGGCAGGGCGATCTCGCCATCGCGTACCGGTTGCTTGCCGTGGATGTACCAGGCGCCGCCACCTGCAATCAGGACGACCACAAAGGCAATGACGGAAAGGCTGCGTTTCATGCAGAGGCTCGAAAGATCGTTGGGAAGGCGAAAGGCTACAGATTTGTCGCGGGGCTGTGTAGCAGCACTGTGCGCCACAGCCTGTAGGAGCGCGCTTGCCCGCGATGGCATGGTGTCAGTCGACGTATGGGTTTCAGACAGGCCGCAATCGCGGGCAAGCGCGCTCCTACAGGTGTCGGGTTGTGTCAGGTGCTTATTGCATTAAGCTCAGCCCACGCCCTCAAGAGTCTTGAACCATGCGGATTTCCTCCCTCGCCCTGACGCTCCTGCTGGCCCTGTCCTGCACCCAGGCCCTTGCCTTCACCGCGCCCAAGCCTGGCGACATCGTCGAGGTCAGCCTCGAGCAGGTCCATCCGACCCAGGCGGTCATCGGTTTCGATCAGGTGTATTACAAGCTCGAACGCTTCGCCAAGGATCGTCAGAAGCTCTTTGACGAAATCTGCGAGAGCAACGGTCAGGATGAGGCCTGGCGCATCGGCGAGGCTGCCGATCCGCTCAAGCCCGAGAGCTTCGCCTGCAAGGACGAGCCCAATGCCCATCCCCAGGACATGAAGACCGTGGTGGTCGGCCCCGGCGGGCAGTTCTACCTCACCGACGGGCACCACACCTTCAGCGCATTGTGGGAGCAACCCGGCGCCGGGCCGCAGATGAAAATGAAGGTGCGCATCACCGACGATTTCAGCGACAGCGCCGACCTGCCGACCTTCTGGAAGCGCATGCAGCAGGCGCACAAGGTCTGGCTCAAGGATGGCAACGGCCAGTCGCTGGCGCCCGATCAGTTGCCTGCCCATGTGGGGTTGAAGTCGATGCAGAACGACATCCTGCGCAGCATCGTCTACTTCGTGCGCGGCGCGGCGTACGACAAACCCAAGGCGGGGGATGTGTCGCCGGAGTTTCTCGAATTCTATTGGGCCGACTGGCTGCGAGGGCGGCTGGTGCTGGCTGACTTCAATCTGAGCGAGCGCAGCGGCTACCACCGTGCGCTGGAGGCGGCGAGCGACCTGATGGTGGAGCCGCCGGTGAGCAAATCAATCGGCGGCGGCATGAGCGCGAAGCAGTTGGGGGGATTCAAGTCGGTCAAGCACAAGGCGCTGAGCAAGACGGCCAGTGAGAAGCTGCCCTACGTGATCGATTACAAAGACACCCATTGAGTCGCCCGTAGCAGCACGGCTTGCCGGCGGGGGCGGTGTGTCAGTCAACTCATCTGTGTCAGACCTACCGCCCCGCCGGCAAGCCGTGCTGCTACGGGGTTTCGGGGGCCCAGGGGCAGTAGCAGCCCACCGCCATGGTGTGCGTCGCACTGACCGGTCTGTCCTGCAGCAGCGCCTGAAGGATCGGCTCGATGAAGCTGTTCTTCGAGTTGCACACCAGCCCTTCGCTGTAGGGTCCGAAGTAGGCGAGCCGGCCCAGGCGGTCCCAGATGGCCACCGCCGGGCTTGCGCTGATGCGTTCGGCGCCGGGCAGGCTGTTCAAGGGTTTGATCGCATCCAGAGTCGCCGGCAATTGGCCCTGGCTGCCGGGTTTGCGCACCGCGTAGAAATCAACGCCACCGGCCCCCGAGAACTGCGCCACCAGGTCGCTCAGATGCTGCTGGTTGCCGACATTGCACGGGCAGGCCGGGTCCCAGAAATGCACGACGCGAATGCGGCCCGGCCCCGCCAGTTCAAGCGGCAGGCTCAGGACATCGCCTGCAAACAATGCCGTCTGGTCACTGAACGCTCGCACATATCGGCCCTCAAACCACCCATAGGCCCACCACAGGGCTGCGGCACAGATGCAGGCGGCCAGCGCGATGAAAACGGTGCGACGTCGGGTGCGTGAGTGAGCAGTCATGGGGTGGCTTCGATTTGGGTGCCGTAGCTTGCCACGCCTTGGCGGACAGATGAAACTCGCAGCTACGATCACTCCTTGACCTCCATCTGCCTGATCTGGAATACCGATGTCCAACACGTTCGACCCCGACCGCCTGCGTGCCGGCCTCAAGCCCCTGGTGGAGAACCTCGCGCTCTCCGATGACGGGCAGGCCTACCAGCGGTTCTACAGCATGGCCGGGTTGGGCAGCGAAGGGCGGGTGAGCAGCCGGCTGGGGCGTTTCGAAGTCGGCGGATACGAAATCGTCACCCAATTGTGGACGCCTGAAAAGCCGGTCGCGACGCTGGTGCTGGTGCATGGCTTCTACGACCACATGGGCCTGTATCGCCATGTGATCGAGTGGGCGCTGGAGTTGGGCTATGCCGTGATCTCCTGCGACCTGCCGGGCCATGGCCTGTCCAGCGGAACGCGGGCGAGCATTACTGATTTCGCCGAATATCAGGTGGTGCTCGAGCGGTTGTTCGTCGAGGCCAGGGCACTGGAGTTGCCCCAGCCCTGGCACCTGTGCGGGCAGAGCACCGGTGGCGCGATTGTCATCGATCACTTGCTCAATCATGGCGAGCAGAGCCCGATTCAAGGGCAGTCGATTCTGCTGGCGCCGCTGGTGCGGCCACGGGGCTGGACCTGGTCGAAGGTCAGCTATTACCTGCTGCGGGCGTTCGTCAAAGGCATCGACCGGCGCTTCAGCGAGAACACCAATGTGCCGACCTTCATGCCGTTCCTCATAGCGGACCCCTTGCAGCCCAGACGTCTACCCACGGCCTGGGTCGGCGCGCTGGCCAAATGGATCGAACGCATCGAAAGCGCCCCGCGCAGCCCCCGCAGCCCGCTGATCGTCCAGGGCGAGTCGGACATGACCGTGGACTGGAACCACAACCTGGCGGTGCTCAAGGACAAGTTCGACCATCCGCAGATCTTCATGCTCCATGAAGCACGGCATCATCTGGCCAATGAATTGCCGGAGTTGCGGCTGCAGTTTTTCAGGTTCTTGACCCAGCGGATGGGGTGAGCCCCGCTCCGAGCAGGCTTGTAGGAGCGCGCTTGCCCGCGACGGCGGTGTGTCAGCGCCTCCAATGCCACAGTCCCACCGCCGTCGCGGGCAAGCGCGCTCCTACAGGAATTAGGGTGTCAGGAGCGGTTACTTTACCGGCTGCCCAACCGCCAAGCCCGCGCGAATCGCGGCCAGTGCGGCCTGGTAGTAGGCCTTGCCTTCGGCGGATTCGGCAAAGGTTGCGAACTCGTCCAGCTCGGCGTCGGAGAGATCCCGATACACATACAACAGCGTGTTGCTCATGTCATTGGCGATCTGGCCCATCAGGCGTTGGCGCTGGCCGTCGAGCATGGCCTGGGTGGTACCGCCGCCCATCAGTCCCGGAATCATCGAACTCAGGCTGTCAGCAGCCACGCCCGCAATCGCCAGGCTCACTTCGGCGCCTGCCTCCTTGGCCGGCAGGGCATTGGCCAGGTGGCCGATGATCAGCAGACGGTTGTCGTCAGCCTGCATGTGGGGCAGGCCCTGGGCGTTCTTTGCCAGTTGATCGGGGCGGGTGGCGGTCAGCTCGGCGTTGACGATCTTGCGTCCCAGCGGCGACTGGAAGAACTGCAGCGCCGGGTTGGGATCGGCCAGCGTCTGGCGCAGTTTCTGCTCGGCGCGCTGATCCATGGCCTGAGGGGCGAAGCGCTGGTTGCTGTTGCTGACGAGGGCGTCGAATACAGCAGGCGGCAGGCTGTTCTTGTAGCGCTGCTGGGCGGCCTTGAGGGCGTCGTTGAAGTGCGCGCGTTGATCCGGCCAACCAGCGATCTTGTAAAGCTGGTCATGGACGTCTGCCCAGACAGGCATGGTGCAGAACATCAACAGCAGGAAAAACAGACGGCGCATTAGTGACTCCTGTCGGCAAGCCGCTATTCTCGACGGCGCGGCGGGGATTTGTCGAGTTAACAGTTGCCAGACCCCAAGAAAACCGATGGGTTCGACGATCCTGCGTTTAAAGCGCCTGCCTGTTTATACACTGCGAAAAATATTCCTCGTCCAGCGGACCGCAGGAGCTGTTGGATTGCCCGGCGTATGGATACTATGCGCGGCATGTCCCTATCCCCTGATGATCCACTGCTGTTACGCATCGTCGACGACCTGGCCGAACGTGGCTGGTCGCAGCAGAACCTCTTTCTCACACCGGACCTGACCCGCGAGCTGGCCCTTGAATGCCGCACGCGCGCGGTTCAGGGCGAGCTGGCGCCTGCTGCCGTGGGACGCGGCGCGACGCAGGAAGTGCGCGAGGGGATACGCGGCGATCATATCCAGTGGATCGAGCCGGGGCAGGCCGCGTCCTGCGACCGCTATCTGGAACTCATGGACAGCCTGCGCCAGGCGCTCAATCGCGGGTTGTTCCTTGGCCTGGAAGAGTTTGAGTGCCACTTCGCGCTCTATCCGCCGGGGGCGTTCTACCGCAAGCATGTCGACCGTTTCCGGGACGATGACAAGCGCATGGTTTCGGCGGTGATCTACCTCAATGACGCCTGGCAGCCCGAGCATGGCGGGCAGTTGCGCATGTTCCCGAAAAACGCGCCCGAGTTCGACGTGCCGCCGCTGGGTGGCTGCCTGGTGGTGTTCATGTCCGGTGACATGCCCCACGAGGTGCTGCCTGCCTGTCACGAGCGCTTGTCGCTGACCGGCTGGTTCCGTCGGCGCGGCAATGAGCCGTTCGAGCTGTAAAAGATGAAATCTTCGACATAAATTCACTCTCCCGGCTGTCGCCGTGCCAGATCGGGCTAAGGTGAAGTCGTGAACCGGACGGGCTGGATCAAGGTCCGATTGTCGGCATCGATAAAAACGGGAGAGATCATGAAGACGCTATTTGCAAGAACTGCCTTGGCCGGCCTGCTGCTGGGCTCTGCATTCATGGTGCAGGCCGCCGATGTGCCGCGCACTGCATCGCCCGCTGGGGCCGAGGTGTACATCATCTCGCCCAAGGATGGCGCCACGGTCAATGGCACGTTCAAGGTGCAGTTCGGGCTCAAGGGCATGGGCGTTGCGCCGGCTGGCGTGGATGTGCCGGATACCGGGCACCATCACCTGCTGATCGACGTGAAGGATCAGCCGGACATGAACGCACCGCTGCCCACCACCGACAGCATTCGCCATTTCGGCAAGGGCCAGACCGAAACCGAACTGACCCTCACCCCTGGCCAGCACACCTTGCAGCTGCTGGTGGGCGACAAGAGCCACATCCCGCTGAACCCGCCGGTGGAGTCGCAGAAGATCACCATTACCGTTAAGTAACGCACATGATTTGAATTCGACGCCTGACCCGTAGCAGCATGGCTTGCCAGCGGGAGCGATCTTGAAGACGCCCCCGCCGGCAAGCCGTGCTGCTACGGGATCGGTGTTGGCAGGCACAAAAAAAAGGAGACCCGAAGGTCTCCTTTTTCATTTGCTGCACAAGGCTTAGAACAACACGCGGCTGCGGATGGTGCCTTTGATGTGCTGCAGTTTCTCTTGCGCCAGGTCCGAGTACTCGGCGTCGACGTCGATGACCACGTAACCGACTTTCTCGTTGGTCTGCAGGAACTGACCGGAGATGTTGATGCCGTTTTCCGCGAACACCTTGTTGATTTCCATCAGCACGCCCGGGATGTTTTCGTGGATGTGCAGCAGGCGGTGCTTGCCAGGGTGAGCCGGCAGGGCCACTTCAGGGAAGTTGACCGAAGACACCGAAGTACCGTTGTCGCTGTACTTGACCAGCTTCTCGGCCACTTCCAGACCGATGTTGGCCTGGGCTTCGGCGGTGGAGCCGCCGATGTGCGGGGTCAGGATCACGTTGTCCAGGCCACGCAGCGGGCTTTCGAAGATGTCGTCGTTGGAGCGCGGCTCGACCGGGAACACGTCGATGGCGGCGCCGATCAGGTGCTGGTCCTTGATCGCGCCGGCCAGGGCGTCCAGATCAACCACAGTGCCGCGAGCGGCGTTGATCAGGATCGCGCCTTTCTTCATGGCGCGGATTTCTTTCTCGCCGATCATCATCTGGGTGGACGGCAGTTCAGGCACGTGCAGGGACACGATGTCAGCCAGGCCCAGCAGCTCGGTCATGCTGGTGACCTGAGTGGCGTTGCCCAGTGGCAGCTTGGTCAGCGGGTCGAAGAAGAACACCTGCATGCCCAGGCTCTCGGCCAGGACCGACAGCTGCGTACCGATCGAGCCGTAGCCGATGATGCCCAGTTTCTTGCCACGGATCTCGAAGGAGTTGGCCGCGCTCTTGATCCAGCCACCGCGATGGCAGGAAGCGTTTTTCTCGGGAATGCCGCGCAGCAGCAGGATGGCCTCGGCCAGCACCAGTTCGGCAACGGAGCGGGTGTTGGAGTACGGCGCGTTGAATACGGCGATACCACGCTCGCGGGCAGCGTCCAGGTCAACCTGGTTGGTGCCGATGCAGAAGCAGCCAACGGCGACCAGTTTCTTGGCGCAGTCGAACATTTCTTCGGTCAGTTGGGTGCGAGAGCGAATGCCGATGAAGTGAGCGTCGGCGATCTTTTCCTTGAGCTCGGCTTCCGGCAGAGACTTGGTGTGGTACTCGATGCTGGTGTAACCGGCGGCCTTGAGGACGTCGACGGCGGATTGGTGGACGCCTTCGAGAAGAAGGAACTTGATCTTGCTCTTGTCGAGGGAAGTCTTGCTCATCTGCGTAAACCTGTGTCCCGGAGAAATTGGCAGGAAATGGACAGCGCAAGCTGCCTCGCGGCGCAATGGCGCCACCGAGAGTCGGCCTCAGGCACGTCTCTGCGGGGGCGGTATGCTAGCATATGTGCCCCGCTAAATACCCGTTCCTGCGACGTGAAGCGTTCTCAGGATAATCATGAATAATCCGAGAGTTCTGCTGATGACCGACGTTGCCGCGATGGAAGAACTGAAGGGTCTGGTCGAGCCTGGCAAGGTGCTGACCGACCCGCAATCCCTCGAAGCCTGGGGCAAGGACTGGACCCGGCAATTTGCCCCGGCGCCCAGTGCAATCGTGTTCCCCAAGACGGTCGAGCAAGTCCAGGCCATCGTGCGCTGGGCCAATGCGCACAAGGTCGCGCTGGTGCCCTCGGGTGGCCGGACCGGGCTTTCGGCAGCGGCGGTGGCGACCAACGGCGAGGTCGTGGTTTCCTTCGACTACATGAATCAGATTCTCGAACTCAACGCCACCGACCGCACCGTGCGCTGCCAGCCGGGCGTCATCACCAAGCAGCTGCAAAACTTCGCCGAGGAGAACGGGCTGTATTACCCGGTGGACTTCGCTTCGTCAGGTTCCAGCCAGATTGGCGGCAACATCGGCACCAATGCCGGCGGAATCAAGGTCATTCGCTACGGCATGACCCGCAACTGGGTCGCGGGGCTGAAAGTCGTCACCGGCAAGGGCGACATCCTTGAGCTGAACAAGGACCTGACCAAGAACGCCACTGGCTACGACATGCGCCAGTTGTTCATCGGCGCCGAAGGCACCCTGGGGTTTGTGGTCGAGGCCACGATGCGCCTGGACCGCGAGCCGAAGAACCTGACCTGCATGGTACTCGGCACCCCTGACTTCGATTCGATCATGCCGGTGCTGCACGCCTTCCACGGCAAGCTGGATCTGACAGCCTTTGAGTTCTTTTCCGACAAGGGCCTGGCCCGAATCATGGCCCGTGGCGACGTGCCCGAGCCTTTCGCCACCAAAACTCCGTTCTATGCGCTGCTGGAGTTCGAAGCCGTCAACGAGGACGTCTCCAACCAGGCGCTGGAAATCTTCGAGCATTGCGTGGAGCAGGGCTGGGTGATCGATGGAGTGATGAGCCAGAGCAAGCAGCAGTTGCAGAACCTGTGGAAGCTGCGCGAATACCTGTCCGAAACCATTTCCCACTGGACGCCCTACAAGAACGACATTTCCGTGACCGTCTCGAAAGTGCCGGCCTTCCTCAAGGAAATCGACGCTATCGTCAGCGAGCATTACCCGGATTTCGAAGTGGTCTGGTACGGCCACATCGGCGACGGCAATCTGCACCTGAACATCCTCAAGCCCGAGAACCTGGACAAGGCCGAGTTCTTCGCCACCTGTTCGAAGGTCAATAAGTGGGTGTTCGAGATTGTCGAGAAGTACAACGGCTCGATTTCCGCCGAGCATGGCGTGGGGCTGGTCAAGCGCGACTACCTTGAATACAGCCGCTCGCCGCTGGAAATCGACTATATGAAGGCCCTCAAAGCTGTCTTCGATCCTAACGGCATCATGAACCCGGGCAAGATCTTTGCGGTGTAAGCTGCACCCGCTGCCAAACGCACTCAGGAGCGCTCAATGAGCTACCAGCACAAATACATCGACGGGACCAAGGTCCATTTCCCCCTGGGCAAGGTGGTCTGCATCGGCCGCAACTACGCCGAACACGCCAAGGAGCTGGACAATCCGGTGCCGACCGAGCCTTTGCTGTTCATCAAGCCGGGCAGTTGCGTGGTGGAAATCGAAGGTGGTTTCAGCATTCCAGAGGACCGGGGATCGGTGCATTACGAGGCTGAAATCGTTGTACTGATCGGCAAGTCCCTGAGCAAGAACCCGAGCCGCGAAGAAGTGCTGGATGCCATTTCCGGCTTCGCTCCGGGCCTGGACCTGACCTTGCGCGACGTGCAGTCCAAGCTCAAGGAGAAGGGCCTGCCGTGGGAAATCGCCAAGTCGTTCGACGGCGCGGCGGTGATTGCGCCGTTCGTGTCGGCCGATGCCTACCCGGACCTGACCGACATCGCGATTCGCCTGACCGTCAACGGCGAAGTGCGCCAGGACGGCAACAGCAGCCAGATGCTCAACCCCATCGTGCCGATGATCCAGCACATGGCGTCGCAGTTCTCGCTGCAGGCGGGCGACCTCATCATGACCGGCACGCCGGCGGGCGTAGGGCCGTTCAACGTGGGCGACCAGATCGTGCTCGAACTGCCGGGGCAAAGCCGTTTCGAAAGCGACGTGCGCTGATCGTCGCCGTTTCACTGAAAGGCCGCCTGTGAGAGATTGCAGGCGGCTTTTTTGTTTTCAGTAAGTGGATGTAACGAGAGCGTCCGGATTGCCGTTTTTTTCACACTCGATCCGGATAATTCCTCGCCGACCGCAGCGCACAGACGCTGTGCCAATGGATTTTTCAGGATCGTCTCGATGACCGTTAACACCCCGCCGCAGAGCAACCCCAAAAGCAGGCTGCATTTCAGTTGGTCCTGGCTGTTGATCGCCCTGGTGGTGATTCTCGTGGGCCTGTCGTATGCCTGGCATTGGGATGATCGCGGGCTGCTGTGGTTGCGTGAGCAAACGGCGTCGGCTGCCGAGCGCCAGGCGAGCATCTGGCTGCCGGATTACCGGGTGGTGATCGACGGCAAACCGCTGGCCGGACTGGAAAAGGACGAGGCTTCGGACCTGTCCTATGACCCGTCCACCAAGACCCTGTACTCGGTGATGGGCAAGAACGCCTTCCTCGCGGAGCTGAGCGTGACGGGTGACGTGCTGCGCAAGATCCCGCTGGTGGGCTGGAGCAACCCCGAGGGCGTGGCGGTGCTGGGCAATGGCCTGCTGGCCATCGTCGATGAGCGTCAGCACCTGATGACCATGGTCACCGTGACGCCCGAGACCAAGAGCCTGAACATCGCCGATTTCCCCAAGTATGACCTGGGCCCGTCGGTTGACCAGAACAAGGCCTTCGAAGGCGTGGCCTGGGATGCGCGCAACCAGCAGATCCTGCTGGGCGAGGAGCGTCCGCCGGCACTGTTCAGCTGGAAATCCGACGGCAGCGCCGTGTTGAAAGGCGACAAGCAGAAGCTGCCTGACACCGGCAACCTCATCATGCGCAACCTCTCGGCGCTGCATGTCGATCAGAAGACTGGGCACCTCCTGGCGCTGTCGGCGGAGTCGCATCTGCTGCTGGAGCTGGACGAGAAGGGCAACAAGGTCAGCTTCATGAGCCTGATCCGCGGCCTCAACGGCCTGGACCACACCATCCCCCGCGCCGAGGGCGTGACGATGGACGAGGAAGGCACCCTTTATATGGTCAGCGAGCCGAACCTGTTCTATTCGTTCAAGAAGAAGTGAGCTTTCCCCCCAATCCGGCCCGCCGCCGTCTTGTAGGAGCGCGCTTGCCCGCGATAGCGGTGTGTCTTTGCAACATACGTGACTGACACACCGCCCTCGCGGGCAAGCGCGCTCCTACAGAACTGTTGGGTGCTGGGTTTTAAGTCTGGTTTCAGACTAGGGTGATATTAATGCGCCCCCTTCTGAAACCGAGCTCCGTACATGCGTCGCCCGTCCCCTTTCAAAACGGTGCTGCTCACCTTGCTGGCCGTCCTTGCGCTGGCGTTGTCGTTCATCGTCGTGCGCGAATACCGCGTGGTCGAGCGGGTGTGGTTCAACTGGCATGTGTTCTGGCAGGCCAGTGATGCACAGGCGATGGGGCTTGATGACTATGAAGTGGTGATCGAAGCCCGAACCATCGAAGGCCTGGAAGACAACGTCTCGGCCCTGAGCTTCGACCCCGATCGCAACACCCTGTTTACCGTGACCAACAAAGACCCCGAGTTGGTCGAGCTGAACCTGGAGGGCCGTATTCTTCGGCGCATCCCCCTGACCGGGTTTGGCGATGCGGAAGCTGTGGAGTACATCAGCCCCGGCATTTATGTGATCAGCGATGAGCACAGCCAGCGGCTGATCAAGGTGCAAGTGGATGACGACACGCGGTTTCTCGATGCCGCCGACGCCGAGCAACTGACCCTGGGTATCAATGCTGGGGGCAACAGTGGTTTTGAGGGGCTTGCCTACGACAACAAGGGCAAGCGCCTGTTTGTCGCCAAGGAGCGCAAGCCGGTACAGATCCTTGAAGTGCGCGGCTTCCCGAATCCCGATGACAGCACCCCGAGTACCCTTGAAGTGACGTCGAGCAAACAGCGTGATGCCGGGTTGTTCGTGCGTGATCTTTCCAGCTTGCAGTTCGATGAAATCAGCGGCCACTTGCTGGCGCTGTCCGATGAGTCGCGGCAGATCCTGGAACTGGACACCTCGGGTCGGCCGGTGGGCAATGTGTCGTTGAGCAAAGGCAGCATGGGGCTGGCCAGGGGCGTGCCGCAGGCGGAGGGTATTGCGATGGGGGCAGACGGGACGTTGTATGTGGTCAGCGAGCCGAACCTGTTCTATTCGTTCAAGAAGCATTGAGGCCAATTCGCTGCAACCCTTGGCTCACCGCAATTTCTGACGCACCGCAAACCTGTAGGAGCGCGCTTGCCCGCGATTGCGGTGTGTCTGTGCCGAATACGTGACTGACACACCGCCGTCGCGGGCAAGCGCGCTCCTACGGGGCGATTAACGAGTAAGGGTTTTCACGCCTTCTTGCGTACCCAGCAGCAACAGGTCCGCCGAGCGTGCGGCGAACAGGCCGTTGGTGACCACACCGACGATGGCGTTGATCTGCGCTTCCAGCGCGACCGGGTCGGTGATGTTCATGTTGTGCACGTCGAGGATGATGTTGCCGTTGTCGGTGATCACGCCCTCACGGTAGACCGGGTCGCCGCCCAGCTTCACCAACTGGCGTGCAACGTGGCTGCGGGCCATCGGGATGACTTCCACTGGCAGCGGGAACGCACCCAATACCGGCACCAGCTTGCTGCCGTCGGCGATGCAGATGAAGGTCTTGGCCACGGCCGCAACGATCTTCTCGCGGGTCAAGGCCGCGCCGCCGCCCTTGATCAGGTTCAGGTGCTCGTCGCTCTCGTCGGCGCCGTCGATGTAGAACTCCAGGTCGCTGACAGTGTTCAGCTCGTACACAGGAATACCGTGGCCCTTGAGGCGTGCAGCGGTGGCTTCGGAGCTGGCGACCGCGCCGTCGAACGCACCCTTGTGCTGAGCCAGGGCGTCGATGAAGCAGTTGGCGGTGGAGCCGGTGCCGACGCCCACGATGCTTTTGTCGTCGAGTTTGGGAAGGATGAAATCGACGGCGGCCTGGGCAACGGCCTGTTTCAGTTGATCCTGGGTCATGCGGGGGCTCCAGTGGTAAAGAGCCTGTAGGAGCGCGCTTGCCCGCGACAGCGTCGTGTCAGCCGACACATTCATGTCAGGTAAAACGCATCGCGGGCAAGCGCGCTCCTACAGGGTAGCGATCTGTTGGGGGCGGGCATTATAGCGACATGCCGTGGTTAAAGCCTGACTCTTGGTGTGGTCGTCGGTCGGGGCGCGGGGTAGACTTCTTGGCCTTGCCCCTTTTCGCCAGTGATGCCCTCCCGATGCTCGAACAGTACGTCAAGAAAATCCTCACCTCCCGCGTTTACGACGTCGCCGTGGAAACCCCGTTGCAGGGCGCCCGCCAGTTGTCAGAGCGGCTCGGCAACCAGGTGTTGCTCAAGCGTGAAGACCTGCAACCGGTGTTCTCCTTCAAGATTCGCGGCGCCTACAACAAGCTGGCGCAGTTGAGCGCGGAGGAACTGTCACGTGGCGTGGTCACGGCCTCGGCGGGCAATCATGCGCAAGGCCTGGCGCTGGCAGCGAAGAAGCTGGGGATCAAGGCCACTATCGTCATGCCCAAGACCACCCCGGAGATCAAGGTCGAAGGCGTGCGCTCTCGTGGCGGAAAAGTGGTGCTGCACGGGGACTCTTTCCCTGAAGCCCTGGCGCATTCTCTGAAGCTGGTCGAGGAAAAGGGCTACGTCTATATCCACCCTTATGATGATCCGGACACCATCGCCGGCCAAGGCACGGTGGCCATGGAAATCCTGCGTCAGCACCCGGGCAAACTGGACGCGATCTTCGTGCCGGTGGGCGGCGGCGGGCTGATTGCGGGCATCGCGGCCTACGTGAAGTACCTGCGCCCGGAGATCAAGGTGATCGGCGTAGAGCCGGACGACTCCAACTGCCTGCAACAGGCCATGGCCTACGGCGAGCGCGTGGTGCTGCAGCAGGTCGGGCTGTTTGCCGATGGCGTGGCGGTGGCGCAGATCGGCCAGCACACCTTCGACATCTGCAAGGATTACGTCGATGAAGTGATTACCGTAAGCACCGACGAAATCTGCGCGGCGATCAAGGACATCTACGACGATACCCGCTCGATCACCGAGCCTGCCGGCGCCTTGGGCGCAGCCGGGATCAAGAAATACGTCGAGCAATACGGCGTCACCGGGCAGACCCTGGTGGCCATCGAATCCGGCGCCAACGTCAACTTCGACCGCCTGCGTCACGTCGCCGAACGCGCCGAACTGGGCGAAGGCCGCGAAGCGATCATTGCCGTGACCATCCCCGAGCAGCCTGGCAGTTTCAAGGCCTTCTGCGAGGCCGTGGGCAAGCGCCAGATCACCGAATTCAACTACCGCTACCACACCGACCGCGAGGCGCACATCTTCGTCGGCGTGCAGACCCACCCCGAGAACGACCCGCGCAAGGCGCTGATCGCCAGCCTCACCGAGCAGGGCTTCCCGGTGCTGGACCTGACCGACAACGAACTGGCCAAGCTGCATTTGCGGCACATGGTGGGCGGGCATTCGGAGCGGGTCAGCGATGAAGTGGTGCTGCGCTTCGAATTCCCGGAGCGGCCGGGAGCACTGTTCAACTTCCTGAATAAGCTGGGCGGGAAGTGGAATATCTCGATGTTCCACTACCGCAACCACGGCGCGGCGGATGGCCGGGTTGTCGCAGGCTTGGTAGTGCCGGAGGAAGAGCGGCACCTGGTGCCCAAGGCGCTGGAGGAGATCGGGTATCCGTATTGGGATGAGACGAATAACCCGGCGTACAAGCTGTTCCTCGGCTGACTCGACGCAACCCTGTAGGAGCGCGCTTGCCCGCGACGGCGGTGTCTCTGTCGCATCAATGTTGTCTGACACGCCGCGGTCGCGGGCAAGCGCGCTCCTACAGGGCGAGAACCACGCCTCGCCGGCAAGCCGGACTGCTACGCTAAAAATGCTGCTCAACTAAGGACGCATACGCCATGGAACACTTCGCTGCACTGAAAATCCTGCACATGGCCAGCACCGCGCTGCTGTTCATCTGTGCGCTGGCGCTGATCGTCTGGATCGTTCGTGGGCGCAAGGCTGGTGATCTGACCGTGCAGAACCGGGCCATGCAGCGGCCCTGGGTGTTCGTCTGGCTGTTGATGGGCCTGTGCCTGCTGACCCTGCCGATCAGCGGCTGGTGGCTGGTGCACTACGCGGGCTGGTCGCTGGGGCAGATGTGGCTGCTGGCGGCCAGCATTCTGTATACCCTCGGCGCGCTGAGCTGGGCCTGGCTTGCGGTGCGGGTCAATCGACTGCGCAAGCCGGTGATTGTCGGCAATCCGAAATTCACTCTGGGGCTGGCTGTCTTCAGCGTCGTCTGTTTCGTCGCCATCGCCGGGCTCATGGGCGCCAAGCCGGTCTAACCTTTTTTGCGCAATTTTCGGACTCTACCGCCTCGATGAGTGCTTACCTGCTGCTCAAAACCCTGCACATCCTGTCATCCACGATTCTGTTCGGCCTCGGCGCAGGCTCTGCCTATTACGCCCTGCGGGCCTGGCGCACGGGCAAGGTCGAGGTCATCGCGGTGACCTTCAGGCATCTAGTCTTCGCTGACTGGGCCTTCACCACCACCACCGCGATTTTCCAGCCATTGAGTGGCCTGGGGCTGGTGTTGCTCGCGGGCTGGCCGCCCCATCAGAGCTGGCTGATGTGGAGTTTCGGGCTGTATGTGCTGGCGGGAATCTGCTGGCTGCCGGTGGTGTGGCTGCAGATCAGGGTGCGCAACATGGCGGATCGGGCGCTGGAGGAGGGTACGGCGATGCCGATGAAGGCGACTGTTTATATGCGCTGGTGGTTTGGCCTGGCGTGGCCTGCGTTCTTTTCCTTTACGGCCATCTTCTATCTGATGGTGGCCAAGCCTGTGTGAGAGGTCGGCGGGCGATCATTGTCGTCTGGCCCATTGCCGTCGCGGGCAAGCGCGCTCCTACAGAGAAATGCGATCAGCTGTAGGAGCGCGCTTGCCCGCGAAGACGTAATCAATCGCGCAACGAAATCACCGGCCAGCCGCGGCGGGTCGCCTCAGCGCGCAGCTTCTCGTCAGGGTCCACCGCCACCGGGTTGGCGACTTGCTCCAGCAGCGGCAGGTCGTTCATCGAGTCGCTGTAGAAATAACTGTCGTCCAGATTGAAGCCGTTTTCCTCGATCCAGCGGTTCAGGCGCGTCACCTTGCCCTCACGGAAGCACGGCACATCGGTGGTACGACCGGTGTAGCGGCCATCGACCACTTCGCACTCGGTGGCCAGCAGGGTGTCGATCCCCAGGCGGGCAACCACGGGCGCGGTAACGAAACGGTTGGTCGCGGTGATGACCACCAGCTTGTCGCCTGCATCGCGGTGCTTGGCAATCAGGGCCATGGCCTTGGGCAGAATCAGCGGCTCGATGCAGTCACGCATGAAATCGTCATGCCATTCGTCGAGTTGTGCCATCTCGGTGCGGCCCAGAATCTCGAGGCTGAAATTCAGGTAGTCGGTCAGGTTCAGGGTGCCGGCCAGGTAGTCCTGGTAGAAGGCATCGTTGCGCGCTTTGTAGGCGGCCCCGTCGAGGATGCCGCGTTCGCACAGGTAGTCACCCCAGGCGTGATCGCTGTCACCGCCCAAAAGGGTGTTGTCGAGGTCGAATAAAGCCAGGCGCATGGGTTACTCGCTGAAATGACTGGAAAAAGAGCACAAGAATACGAGGTTTTTTCGAGAGACTGCATCTATTAATGCGGTTGTCGCGATAAGCTGTCGCCGCCTCGTTGCTGCCTTCACGATCTTTGTGGAACAATGCGGCGACATGCGTTTGCGAGGTTGTAGCCGTGATCGACCCCGATGGTTTCCGCCCTAATGTCGGGATAATTCTGACAAATGATGCTGGCCAGGTTTTATGGGCTCGCCGTATCAACCAAGATGCCTGGCAGTTTCCGCAAGGGGGGATCAACCCTCAGGAGACGCCGGAGGACGCGCTCTACCGCGAATTGAACGAAGAAGTCGGGCTGGAACGGCACGATGTTGAAATTCTTGCCTGCACCCGGGGCTGGCTGCGCTATCGTCTGCCGCAGCGTCTGGTGCGTACCCACAGCCAGCCGCTGTGCATCGGCCAGAAGCAGAAATGGTTTCTCCTGCGCCTGATCTCCAACGAGCAGCGGGTGCGGATGGATTTGACCGGTAAACCGGAGTTCGATGGCTGGCGCTGGGTCAGCTATTGGTACCCGTTGGGCCAGGTGGTGACATTCAAGCGCGAAGTGTATCGCCGCGCACTCAAAGAGCTTGCCCCGCGCCTGTTGGCGCGCGACTGACACGGAGTTCGACCCCGAGCCATGCTCAATACGCTGCGCAAGATCGTCCAGGAAGTTAACTCCGCCAAGGATCTCAAGGCGGCGTTGGGGATTATTGTGTTACGCGTCAAAGAGGCCATGAGCAGCCAGGTCTGCTCGGTCTATTTGCTCGATCCCGAAACCAATCGTTTCGTGTTGATGGCCACCGAGGGCTTGAACAAGCGCTCCATCGGCAAGGTCAGCATGGCGCCCAATGAAGGTCTGGTCGGCCTGGTCGGTACGCGCGAAGAGCCGCTGAACCTGGAAAACGCCGCCGATCACCCTCGTTATCGCTACTTTGCCGAAACCGGCGAAGAACGTTTTGCCTCATTCCTCGGCGCGCCGATCATTCACCATCGGCGCGTAGTCGGCGTTCTGGTCATCCAGCAAAAGGAGCGTCGTCAGTTCGACGAGGGCGAAGAAGCCTTCCTGGTCACCATGAGCGCGCAATTGGCCGGGGTTATCGCCCACGCTGAAGCCACAGGTTCCATTCGCGGCCTGGGGCGTCAGGGCAAGGGTATCCAGGAAGCCAAGTTCGTCGGCGTGGCCGGTTCGCCCGGTGCGGCGGTGGGTACGGCGGTGGTCATGCTGCCCCCGGCCGACCTTGAAGTGGTGCCGGACAAGACCGTCACCGACATCGATGCCGAACTGAAACTCTTCAAGAACGCTCTCGAAGGCGTTCGTAGCGATATGCGTACGCTTTCGGCGAAGTTGGCCACTCAATTGCGCCCGGAAGAGCGTGCGCTGTTCGACGTTTACCTGATGATGCTCGACGATGCCTCGCTGGGCAGCGAAGTCACCAACGTCATCAAGACCGGGCAATGGGCACAGGGCGCGCTGCGTTCGGTGGTCAACGAGCACGTCAGCCGCTTTGAATTGATGGACGACGATTACCTGCGCGAGCGCGCGTCGGACGTCAAGGACCTGGGCCGTCGCCTGCTGGCCTATCTGCAGGAAGAGCGCCAGCAGGCGCTGGTCTACCCCGACAACACCATTCTGGTCAGCGAAGAACTGACGCCGGCCATGCTCGGCGAGGTTCCGGAAGGCAAGCTGGTCGGCCTGGTGTCGGTACTGGGTTCGGGCAACTCCCACGTCGCGATCCTGGCCCGGGCCATGGGCATTCCGACCGTCATGGGTGCGGTGGATCTGCCGTATTCCAAGGTCGATGGCATCGATCTGATCGTCGACGGCTACCATGGCGAGGTCTACACCAACCCCAGCGAAGTCCTACGCAAGCAGTATTCGGTGGTGGTCGAGGAAGAACGCCAACTCTCCCAAGGCCTGGACGCCCTGCGCGAACTGCCTTGCGTGACGCTGGACGGGCACCGCATGCCGCTGTGGGTCAACACCGGGCTGTTGGCCGACGTGGCCCGCGCGCAGCAGCGTGGCGCCGAGGGCGTGGGGCTGTATCGCACCGAAGTGCCGTTCATGATCAACCAGCGCTTCCCGAGCGAGAAGGAACAGCTGGCGATCTATCGCGAACAACTGGCCGCCTTCCATCCGCTGCCGGTGACCATGCGTACGCTGGACATCGGCGGTGACAAGGCGCTCTCGTACTTCCCGATCAAGGAAGACAACCCGTTCCTGGGCTGGCGCGGCATCCGCGTGACCCTCGATCACCCGGAAATCTTCCTGGTGCAGACCCGCGCGATGCTCAAGGCCAGCGAAGGCCTGAACAACTTGCGCATCCTGCTGCCGATGATCTCCGGCACCCATGAAACCGAAGAAGCCCTGCACCTGATCCACCGTGCCTGGGGTGAAGTGCGTGACGAAGGCACCGATGTGCCGATGCCGCCGGTGGGGGTGATGATCGAAATTCCTGCGGCGGTTTATCAGACCCGCGAGCTGGCGCGTCAGGTGGACTTTCTGTCGGTGGGCTCCAACGACCTGACCCAGTACCTGCTGGCCGTGGACCGCAACAACCCGCGTGTGGCCGACCTGTACGACTACCTGCACCCGGCGGTGCTGCAAGCGCTGCAAAACGTGGTGCGCGACGCCCATGCCGAAGGCAAGCCGGTCAGTATCTGCGGCGAGATGGCCGGTGATCCGGCGGCGGCGGTGCTGTTGATGGCGATGGGCTTCGACAGCCTGTCGATGAACGCCACCAACTTGCCGAAAGTGAAATGGATGCTGCGCCAGATCAACCTGAGCAAGGCCAAGGAGCTGCTGGAGCAGTTGATGAAGAACGACAATCCGCAGGTTATCAGCAGCTCGTTGCAGTTGGCCCTGAGGAATCTTGGCCTGTCGCGGATGATCAATCCTTCGCCAGTCAAAGGCCACTGACCGCGTCACCTTGTAGGAGCGCGCTTGCCCGCGACCGCGGTGTGTCCGTGACGAATGGGTTCGCTGACACACCGCAGTCGCGGGCAAGCGCGCTCCTACAGGGGGAATGCTGATCGTGCCCACGCTCTGCGTCAGCCTGGACGCAGAGCGTCCGGTGCAGCGTAACCACGCGGAGCGTGGGAACGATCATTGGGGGGGGCGTCAGATTTGTAGATCCACCTCGCCCAACCTCCCGCCATAGGGCCCGAAACTGCGCTCCACCATCCTGCGCCCGCCATCGGCCGAGACGATCAGCACGGTGCTCGCCCGTGTTCCGTAGTTAGGGCTGGCGATGAATACGCTGGACAGCAGCTTCTCCGTCGCATGCCCCACGCCGGTATTCGGCAGTTCGGCTTCACTGGCAGGCTCAGGGTCGGCGAGGAAGCTGAACAGCGCTTCCGGCTCCGGCGTATCCAGGTGCCCGGCCAGCGCCGTTCGGGCTTTGACCAGCTTGGGCCAAGGCGTATCGAGCCCGGCATTGGAAACCCCGTACACCCCCGCCTCCAGCCGCCGGGGCACGGGCTGCGCGGCGTTGAGAAAGTGCAGCTCCTGCCGATCGCCCACCAGGAGATTGAACCCGCCATACTCCGCCGCTCTACCTGCGACCTCCCGCAGATAATCCTCAATCGACATCGATCCGCTCAAAAACTGAGCAACCAGCTCCCCTCGTGAGCGCCGTCCCAGCGGCTTGCCCGGATCGCGGATGTTGGTCAGCGCCGCAAACCGGCCCTCGGCACTGACCCCAAGCCAGGTGCCGCCTGCTTCCAGATCCCGCCCGGCATAGACGCCAGGGGCATGTTCCCACTGCGCCAGCGGCAAGGTGGGGCGGGCGTAAAACTCGTCGCGGTTAGCCGCTAGAATCAATGGCTGAGGGTGGGCAGGGCGCCAGGCGAAGACGATCAGGCACATGTGGCCTCCTTTTTTCGGTCACTTTACGCATACCCGCGATTGGCATCCATCGCTCACCGCTAGAGCGCGATGGCCTGCTCCGGTAACATGCCGCTCTGATTTTCGGAGAGTCCCATGGAATTTCTTCTGTATCTGGCTCTGGGCGCGTGCGCCGGGGTGCTGGCCGGACTGTTTGGCGTCGGCGGCGGCATCATCATCGTTCCGGTGCTGGTGTTCAGTTTCACCCTGCAAGGTTTCGACAGTTCGGTCCTGACGCACCTGGCCGTGGGCACCTCGCTTGCGACCATCGTCTTCACCTCGACGCTGTCGGTCCGCGCCCACCATCGCCTGGGCGCGGTGCAGTGGGCGGTCTTTGGGTGGATGACCGTGGGGATCCTGATCGGCGCGGGGCTGGGTTCGCTCACCGCCAGCTACATTGCCGGGCCGAACCTGCAGAAGATCATCGGCGTATTCGCCATTCTGGTCGCCATCCAGATGGCGCTGGACGTCAAACCCAAGGCCAGCCGTGGCGTGCCCGGCAAGGGCGGGCTGACCGCCGCTGGCGTGGTGATTGGCTGGGCCTCGGCGATTTTCGGCATCGGCGGCGGCTCGCTGACCGTGCCGTTTCTGACCTGGCGCAGTCTGACCATGCAGCAGGCCGTGGCGACCTCATCGGCCTGTGGCTTTCCCATCGCGGTGGCCAGTGCGATAAGTTTCATGATTCTTGGGTGGCACGATCCGTTGTTGCCATCGCATAGTCTCGGTTTTGTTTACCTGCCAGCCCTGATTGGCATTGCGGTCACCAGCATGTTTTTCGCCCGTTTCGGCGCGAAGCTGGCCCACAAGCTGTCACCCAGGATGCTGAAACGACTGTTCGCCCTGTTGCTGGTGGTCGTGGGTACCAGTTTTCTGATTTGATTCGTCGCTCTGTGAGCACACCAACCTGAGGAGTCGCAATGCTGCCTTACCCGCAGATTGACCCGGTAGCCGTGGCCATCGGTCCGCTGCAAATTCACTGGTACGGCCTGATGTACCTAGTCGGCATCGGCAGTGCCTGGTTCCTGGCCTCGCGCCGCCTGAACAAGTTCGACCCGACATGGACCAAGGAAAAACTCTCGGACATGATCTTCTGGGTCGCCATGGGCGTGATCGTCGGCGGGCGGCTGGGCTACGTGCTGTTCTATGACCTGCCCAACTACATCGCCAACCCCCTGCTCATTTTCGAGGTATGGAAGGGCGGCATGGCGTTCCACGGCGGGTTCATCGGCGTGATGATCGCGACGTACTGGTTCGGCAAGCGCAACGGCAAGTCGTTCTTCCAGCTGATGGACTTCATCGCGCCGATGGTGCCGATCGGCCTGGGTGCCGGGCGCATCGGCAACTTCATCAATGGCGAGCTGTGGGGCAAGCCGACCGATCTGCCGTGGGCGATGGTCTTCCCGCCGTTCAGCGATCCTGCGCAGTTGCCGCGCCATCCGTCGCAGCTGTATCAGTTCGCGCTGGAAGGTGTGGCACTGTTCGCCATTCTTTACTTCTTCTCGCGCAAGCCGCGCCCGACCATGGCCGTTTCCGGCATGTTCGCGCTGTTCTACGGCATTTTCCGTTTCGTCGTGGAGTTCGTACGTGTACCGGACGCCCAACTGGGTTACCTGGCCTGGGGCTGGGTCACCATGGGCCAGATCCTCAGCCTGCCGATGATCATCGGCGGCCTGGTGCTGATCTGGCTGGCCTACCACCGCGCGCCTGCTGCCAACAAGGCAGCCGTTTGATTTCGAATCGCCGGGCCTGCGCGCCCGGCCGGTTCACCGATACAGAGGGCCTTAGGGCATGAAGCAATACCTTGAGCTGTTACAGGACGTCATCGCCAACGGCACCCGCAAGGGCGACCGCACCGGCACTGGCACCACCGCGGTGTTTGGCCGTCAGATCCGCCACAACCTGGCCGACGGCTTCCCGTTGCTGACCACCAAGAAACTGCACTTCAAGAGCATCGCCAACGAGCTGATCTGGATGCTCAGCGGCAACACCAATACCAAATGGCTCAACGAAAACGGTGTGACCATCTGGGACGAGTGGGCCACCGAAGAGGGCGACCTGGGCCCGGTGTACGGCGCGCAGTGGACCGGCTGGCCGACCAAGGACGGCGGCAAGATCAACCAGATCGACTACATGGTCGACTGCCTGAAGAACAACCCCAACAGCCGCCGCATCCTGTTTCACGGCTGGAACACCGAGTACCTGCCGGACGAGAAGCTCTCGCCCCAGGAAAACGTCAAGGCCGGGCGCCAGGCGCTTGCAGTCTGCCATTTGCTGTATCAGGCGTTCGTCGCTGACGGCAAGCTGTCGATGCAGCTGTACATTCGCAGCTCCGATGTATTCCTGGGCTTGCCGTACAACATCGCTGCCCTGGCGCTGTTGACCCACATGCTGGCGCAGCAGTGCGACCTGATCCCGCACGAGATCATCGTGAGCCTGGGTGACACCCATGCCTATTCGAACCACGAAGAGCAGATCGCCACGCAACTGACCCGCACGCCGAAGGCGCTGCCTCAGTTGAAGATCAACCGCCGCCCGGACAGCATCTACGACTACCGTTTCGAGGATTTCGAAATCGCCGGTTACGACGCCGATCCAAGCATCAAGGCGCCCGTCGCCGTCTGATTTGCATCGCCCGCTGTAGGAGCGCGCTTGCCCGCGAAGGCGGTGTGTCAGTGAATATGTTCGTCACCGACTTACCCTTTCGCGGGCAAGCGCGCTCCTACGTTATTAGGCCCTCCCTAACCCCTCGCTATGTTCGAACCGGTTAAACCCTCAATAGCTGTTTCATATGTAGGGTTAATTGAAGTTCGTATTGTTGCAGTTACGTAATAAGTGTTTTGCACGGTTGTAAATAAAATGAACGCGATAGATATTTTCAATCTATATATTGAGACTATTGAGTTTAATTTCATGGTTTGTTTGACATATAGTCGAGGTCTACCAATAAGTCTTTAGCCTGACACGCGTTTGGAAATAACCATCCATGACCACGACGAACTTCAGCACTGACACCTACTCCGACCACACCTCCGGTCTCTATCGCACCGCTGCACGGATCCTCAATGAAGCCGGTATCCAGATCAACGGATCTGCCCCTTCGGACATCCGCTTCAACGGCCCCGGGGTGATCGAGAGGGCGTTTGCGCAAGGGAATCTGGGGTTGGGTGAGGCCTACATGGACGGCCAGTGGGACAGCGAGCATCTGGATGAATTCTTTCATCGCCTGCTGAAAACCGGCATGACCGATGACGTGAAGCCACTTCGGCTGGTGTTCTACGCGCTCATGGCCAAGTTCATGAACCGGCAGAACATCAAGCGCTCCAAGACCGTGGGCGAGGTGCACTACGACCTGGGCAACGAGTTCTACTCGAAGATGCTCGACTCACGCATGACCTACACCTGCGGCTACTGGGAAAACGCGACCACGCTGGAAGAGGCCCAGGCCGCCAAGCTGGACCTGATCTGCCGCAAACTGCAGCTCAAGCCGGGCATGCGGGTGCTGGACATCGGCTGTGGCTGGGGCAGTTTCATGAGCTATGCCGCCGAGCATTACGGTGTCGAGGCCGTCGGGGTGAGTATCTCCAAAGAGCAGATCGCCTGGGCCAAAGAGCGCTACAAAGGCCTGCCGCTGGAGTTTCGTTTCCAGGACTACCGCGAACTGGATGAACAGTTCGATGCCATCGCCAGTGTGGGTATGTTCGAACACGTGGGTCGCAAGAACCACCGCGAATACATGGAACTGGCCCATCGCTGTTTGAAGCCTGGCGGGTTGTTCCTGTTGCATACCATCGGCAAGAACCAGCGCAACTCTTATCCTGACCCGTGGATCGACAAATATATATTCCCCAACGGCGACCTGCCCTCCATCGGCCAGATGGGCGATGCCATGGACGGGTTGTTTGTGGTTGAGGACTTGCACAACTTCGGTTCGGACTACGACAAGACACTGATGGCCTGGCACGACAACTTCATGAAGGCCTGGCCGCAGTTCGAAGCGCAACTGGGCAACCGTTTCTATCGTATGTGGCGTTATTACCTGTTGTCCTGCGCCGGCGCCTTCCGCGCCCGGGATATCCAGTTGTGGCAGTGGGTGTTGTCCAAAGGCGGCGTGCCGCACGGTTACCATCGCAGCCAGATTTGAGGTGCGTCATCCACTGTAGGAGCGCGCTTGCCCGCGACCGCGGTGTGTCAGCAAAGATATCCGTACCTGACACACCGCAATCGCGGGCAAGCGCGCTCCTACAGGCGTTTATCCGTTCGTCGTTCTTTGCTATCGATCAATCGATTTTCTATTAATCGTCTCTATCAACCCAGTGCGGACTCCCAATGAGCTTCCCGGCCCGCATTTGCTTATCGTTCTCCACATCGAACAAGACACGCGACCTGTGGAGAAACGATCATGAGCAACAAACTGACCACCGCTTTCGGCGCCCCGGTAGCCGATAACCAGAACATCCAGACCGCAGGCCCTCATGGTCCGGCGTTGCTGCAAGACGTCTGGTTCCTGGAAAAACTGGCGCATTTCGACCGTGAAGTGATCCCGGAGCGCCGCATGCACGCCAAAGGCTCGGGCGCGTTCGGCACCTTCACCGTGACCCACGACATCACCCGCTTTACCCGCGCCAAGATCTTCTCGCAGGTCGGTAAGCAGACTGAAATGTTCGCCCGCTTCTCCACCGTGGCCGGTGAGCGCGGCGCAGCCGATGCCGAGCGCGACATTCGCGGCTTCGCCCTGAAGTTCTACACCGAAGAAGGCAACTGGGACCTGGTGGGCAACAACACGCCGGTGTTCTTCCTGCGTGACCCACTGAAATTCCCCGACCTGAACCACGCCGTGAAGCGCGACCCGCGCACCGGCATGCGCAGCGCGGAAAACAACTGGGACTTCTGGACCCAACTGCCCGAGTCGTTCCACCAGGTCACTATTGTGATGAGTGAACGCGGCATTCCGCGCAGCTTCCGCGAGATGCACGGTTTCGGCAGCCACACCTACAGCTTCCTTAACGCGCAACATGAGCGCTTCTGGGTCAAGTTTCACTTTGTGTCCCAGCAAGGCATCGCCAACCTGAGTGACGCCGAGGCGCAAGCGGTGGCCGGTGCGGATCGCGAATCCCACATGCGCGACCTCTACGACAACATCGAGCAGAACAACTTCCCGCGCTGGAAACTGTTCGTGCAGGTCATGCCGGAGAAGGAAGCGGGCTCGTACCACATCAACCCGTTCGACCTGACCAAAGTCTGGCCGAAGGCGGATTACCCGCTGATCGAAGTGGGCTACTTCGAGCTGAACCGCAATGCCGACAACCACTTTGCCGATGTCGAGCAGTCAGCGTTCGCGCCGTCCAACGTGGTGCCCGGTATCAGCTTCTCGCCGGACAAGATGCTGCAAGGCCGCCTGTTCTCCTACGGCGATGCCCAGCGCTACCGCTTGAGCGTCAACTACCACCAGATCCCGGTGAACTCGCCCAAAGCCGCGCTGCACGTGAACAGCTACCACCGCGATGGCCTGATGCGCATCGACGGCAACCGTGGCGGCATGACTTCCTACGAGCCCAACACCAAGGGCGCGTTCCAGGAGCAGCCTGATTTCCGCGAGCCGCCGCTGTCCATCGAAGGCGCGGCGGGGCACTGGAATCATCGTGTGGACGATGATTACTTCTCCCAGGCGGGCAACCTGTTCCGCAACATGAGCCCGAAAGAGCAACAGTCGCTGTTCGACAACACCGCACGCGCCCTGCGCGGCGTGTCGGCGCCGGTGATCGCGCTGCACATCAAGCACTGTGGCCTGGCGGACCCGGCATACGGCGCGGGCGTGACCGAGGCGGTGGAGCGTATTCACCACGGTTGATCTCACGCTGAAACAAAAGGCCCCCACTCTGACGACAGGGTGGGGGCTTTGTTATTCCTGACGCCGCACCCCTGTAGGAGCGCGCTTGCCCGCGACTGCGGTGTGTCAGATACGGATAGGTTCGCTGACACACCGCAGTCGCGGGCAAGCGCGCTCCTACAGGGATGTGGTGCCGGCCAGTCAATGGCCGTGGCTACGTCCCACGTGGGAATGCTCGACTTCCGGCGTAACCACGCTGCCGCTGACTTCCAGCCGATCCAGAATCCCGCAATGATCCGGTGCCCCTTCGCTGCAACGTTGGCGCAGGTCGACCAGTTGCGCCTGCAAGGCTTGCAGGCTGACGATGCGGGCGCTGACGTGCTGGATGTGCTCGTCGATCAGCGAGTTGACGCTCTGGCACTGATCCTGGGGGCTGTCACGCAAGGTCAGCAGGCTGCGGATTTCGTCGAGGGTCATGTCCAGGCTGCGGCAGTTGCGGATGAAGGTCAGCCGCTCGACATGCTCCTGGGTGTAAAGCCGGTAGTTGCCCTCGCTGCGCGCAGGCTCGGACAACAGGCCCTCGCGCTCGTAATAGCGGATGGTTTCCACGGCACAGTCAGTGAGTTTTGCCAGTTCGCCAATCTTGAAAGACGCTTTCATGAGGACCCATCCCGTTTTGTGGCTTGACCCTATAGTGGCTACAGGGTGTTCACTTGGCAACAAGCACACTTAGAGACTCGACTTATGAGTGACTCTGTACACAAGCATTCGCCAAACGATCACGCAGGTCATGACCATCACGGCCACGGCCATGCCTCCCATGACGCTGCGCCGGGCAAGTTCACCCCGGTGGGCAAGCACGAGCATCATGCCCATTCCTGCTGCTCCCATGACAGCGCGCCAGCCAGTGTCACTGTCGGCACGGCCACTGAAGACGGGCGCCTGAGCCAGTTCCGCATCGAAGCCATGGACTGCCCCACCGAACAGACGCTCATCCAGAACAAGCTGGGCAAGATGGCGGGCATCCAGAAGCTGGAATTCAACCTGATCAACCGCGTGCTGGGCGTGTGGCACGAGCTGCCTTCTGCCGAGCCGATTCGCGAGGCCATCGGCACGCTGGGCATGCAGGCGGACCTGATCGAAGCGGGCGGCGATAGCGACAAAGCCGTTGCGCCTGCGGCGAAGAAAGCCTGGTGGCCGTTGGCGCTGTCCGGCGTCGCTGCGGTGGCGGCGGAGGTCATTCATTTCACCAATGCCGCGCCCAACTGGGTGGTAGCGCTGGTTGCCCTGGTGGCGATTGTCAGCTGCGGCCTGACCACCTACAAAAAGGGCTGGATCGCCCTGAAGAACTTCAACCTCAACATCAACGCGCTGATGAGCATCGCGGTGACTGGCGCCGTGCTGATCGGGCAGTGGCCGGAAGCGGCGATGGTGATGTTTCTGTTTACCGTGGCCGAGTTGATCGAGGCCCGCTCCCTGGACCGTGCTCGCAACGCGATCAGCGGCTTGATGCAACTGACTCCGCAGATGGTCACCGTGCAGCAGGACGGCCAGTGGGTCGAAGCCGAGGCCAAACAGATCGTGCTGGGCAGCGTGGTGCGGGTCAAGCCGGGCGAACGTATCGGGCTGGACGGCGAAGTGGTGGCCGGGCATTCGACCATCGACCAGGCGCCCATCACCGGCGAAAGCCTGCCGGTGGAGAAGAACATCGGTGACAAGGTGTTCGCCGGGACTATCAATCAGGCTGGCTCCCTGGAATACCGGGTGACCGCAGCGGCGAATGACTCGACCCTGGCGCGGATCATCCATGCCGTCGAAGCGGCGCAAGGTGCGCGCGCGCCGACCCAGCGCTTCGTCGACAGCTTCTCGAAGGTCTACACCCCGGCGGTGTTCGTTCTGGCCCTGGCGGTGGCGGTCATCCCGCCGCTGTTCATGGGCGCAGCGTGGTTCGACTGGATCTATCGCGCGCTGGTGTTGCTGGTGGTGGCGTGCCCTTGTGCGCTGGTTATTTCCACGCCGGTGAGCATCGTCAGCGGCCTGGCTGCGGCGGCGCGCAAGGGGATTCTGGTCAAGGGCGGCGTCTATCTGGAGATGGGCCACAAGCTCGATTACCTGGCGCTGGACAAGACCGGCACCATCACCCACGGCAAGCCGGTGCAGACCGATTACGTGCTGCTCGATGAGGCGTTTGGCGAGCGGGCCTTGGCCATCTCTGCAAGCCTCGCAGGGCGTTCCGATCACCCGGTTTCCCAGGCCATAGCCAAGGCGTTCGGGCCGGATGGGCATTTGCCGGTGGAAGCGTTCGAGGCGCTGGGCGGTCGGGGTGTGAGGGGCGAGATCGAAGGGCGCCTGTATCACCTGGGCAACCATCGGCTGGTGCACGAGGCCGGGCTGTGCTCGCCGGCACTTGAAGCGCGCCTTGAGGCGCTGGAAGCCCAGGGCAAGACGGTGGTGCTGCTGTTCGATACGAGCGGTGCGCTGGCGTTGTTCGCCGTGGCCGATACGGTCAAGGAAACCAGCCGGGATGCCATCGCGCAATTGCATGCACTGGGGGTGAAAACCCTGATGCTGACCGGCGACAACCCGCACACGGCCAGGGCGATTGCCGCTCAGGTGGGCATTGATCAGGCGAAGGGCGATCTGCTGCCTACCGACAAGCTGCAGGCCATCGAAGCGTTGTATGCGCAGAAGCATCGCGTGGGCATGGTCGGCGACGGCATCAACGACGCCCCGGCGCTGGCCCGGGCCGAGATCGGCTTCGCCATGGCGGCAGCGGGAACGGACACCGCCATCGAGACGGCTGACGTGGCGTTGATGGACGACGACTTGCGCAAGATCCCGGCGTTCATTCGCCTGTCTCGGGATACCGCCGCGGTGCTCAAGCAGAACATCGCCTTGGCGCTGGTGATCAAGGCGATCTTTCTGGTGGTGACCTTTGCAGGGATGGCGACCATGTGGATGGCGGTATTCGCCGACATGGGCGTGAGTTTACTGGTCGTGTTCAACGGGTTGCGGTTGCTTCGCAAATAGACGCCACAACTCTGTAGGAGCGCGCTTGCCCGCGACCGCAGTGTGTCAGTACACACATTCGTACCTGACACACCGCAGTCGCGGGCAAGCGCGCTCCCACGAGAACCTTGCTTACTTGCCGTAAGTCTCGCGGCCCCAATCGATCATCTGCTGCAACAACTGCTTCAACACCACCCGCGTCGGGTCGGCCAGGTCCGGGCGGTAGTGGAAGGGTACGAACTCGTCCATATAGTTGCTCTGCGCCAGTTCCAGCTGCACGGCGTGGATGTGCTCGGCCGGGTTGCCGTAGTGGCGCGTGATGTGGCCGCCCTTGAACCTGCCGTTGAGCACATGGCTGTAGTCCTTGGCGGCGGCGCAGGTGGCTTCCAGGCGTTTGGCCAGGGCTTCATCGCAGCTCGCGCCGTTGAAGGTGCCCAGGTTGAAGTCCGGCAGGCGGCCATCGAACAAGTGCGGAATGTGCCCGCGAATCGAGTGGGCGTCGAACAGCAGCGCGTAGCCGAACTCGTCGCGCAGGCGCTCCAGCTCATTGCGCAGGGTGTCGTGGTACGGCGTCCAGATTTTCGCGAGATAAGTCGCGCGCTCTTCCTTGCTCGGCTCCTGGCCTTGCTTGAACAGCGGATCGCCTTCGAACAGCGTCGAGGGGAACAGCCCGGTGGTTGCACCTGCGTACAGCGGCTTGTCGTCGGAGGGGCGATTGAGGTCGATGACGAAGCGCGAGTATTCGGCGGCCAGTACGCTAGCACCCAGGTCGTGGGCGAAGTCGTACAGGCGCGGGATGTGCCAGTCGGTGTCCGGCAGGCTGACCGCCTCGTCCACCAGGCCGTCGCGCACCACCGGCGTCAGGTTCAGCCCCGGATGCGGCATGCTGATGAGCAGCGGTACACGACCGCGAGTGAAACTCAGAACCTTATCCATTTTTTCCTCCTGACTAGAAACGACTTTCAACGCCGTGACGTACGACGCGCTTGTCCAGATCCCCGCCCAGCCAATAGGCCAGGTCCGCCGGGCGTTCGATGTTCCAGGCCACGAAGTCGGCGACCTTGCCCACTTCCAGCGAGCCATGGGTGTCGGCCATGCCCAGCGCCTGGGCGGCATGGATCGTGGCGCCTGCCAGGGTTTCCTCGGGCGTCATGCGGAACAGGGTGCAGGCCATGTTCAGCATCAGGCGCAGGGACAGCCCCGGCGAGGTGCCCGGGTTGAGGTCGGTGGCGATGGCGATCTTCACGCCGTGCTTGCGCAGGGCATCCATCGGCGGCAACTGGGTTTCGCGCAGGAAGTAAAAGGCCCCCGGAAGCAGCACCGCGACGGTGCCCGAGGCGGCCATGGCGATGGCGTCTTCCTCGGTCATGAATTCCAGATGGTCGGCCGACAGCGCCTGATAGCGCGCCGCCAGGCTCGAGCCGTGCAGCGACGACAGTTGCTCGGCGTGCAGCTTGACCGGCAATCCCAGCTCGCCTGCGGTGATGAACACCTGCTCGACCTGCGCGGGGGAAAACGCCAGGTATTCGCAGAAGGCATCGACAGCGTCCACCAGATCTTCGGCTGCCAGCGCCGGCAGCATCTCGCTGCAGATGTGCGAGATGTAGGCGTCGGACTGATCCTTGTATTCCGGCGGCAGGGCGTGGGCGGCCAGGCAGGTGCTGCGCACGGTGACCGGGAGTTTCTCGCCCAGTTGCCGGGCGACGCGCAGCATCTTGCGCTCGTTGGCCAGGTCCAGGCCGTAGCCGGACTTGATCTCGACCGTGGTTACGCCATCTTTCATCAGATGGAGCAGACGGCGCTCGGCGCTGGCGTACAACTGTTCTTCGCTGGCTGCGCGGGTGGCGCGCACGGTGCTGGCGATACCGCCACCGGCGGCTGCGATTTCGGCGTAGCTCACGCCTTGCAGGCGCTGCTCGAATTCACCGCTGCGGTTGCCGCCGAACACGGTGTGGGTGTGGCAGTCGATCAGGCCGGGGGTGACCCAGGCACCGGCCAGGTCCACCGATTGCACCTCGCCTTGCTCTGGCAACTCAGCACGCGGGCCGATCCAGGCGATATGCGCGCCGTCGGTGACGATGGCCGCGTCCTCGATGATCGAGTAAGAGCCGTTCGCCATGCTTGCTGCGTGACAGTTGTGCCAGAGCGTTTTCATCAGTGCCTCCACAAAACAGTTGTAATGCACCGTAGCAGCGCGGCTTGCCGGCGGGAGCGGCGTGTCAGGCAATTTATCGTCGGCTGACACACCGCCCCGCCGGCAAGCCGTGCTGCTACGGGGCTGTGTTTATGACCCGATTCTGTCCGGGCTTGACCCACACCCGGTATGCAACCACCAGCAACACGATCCACACCGCGCCGACCACCAGGGCCGCCTGCGTGTCCGGGAAGTAACCCAGCACGGCGAACACGAACACCATGAACGCGGTGGCGGCGATGGGCGCGGCGGGCCAGAACGGGACCGGGAATTTCAGTTGTGCGACTTCGTCCTTGCTCATCGAGCGGCGCATGGCGATCTGCGTCACCAGAATCATCAGCCACACCCAGACGGTGGCGAAGGTGGCGATGGACGCGATCAGCAGGAACACGTTTTCCGGAATCAGGTAGTTCAGCACCACGCCGACCAGCAGCGCGCCGCCCATCACCAGCACGGTCATCCACGGCACGCCTGCGCCGGAAAGCTGCGCGAAACCCTTGGGCGCCTGGCCTTGTCGCGCCAGGCCGTACATCATGCGGCCGGCGCCGAAGATGTCGCTGTTGATTGCCGAAACGGCTGCCGAGATCACCACGATATTGAGGATGATCGCCGCAGACGGAATCCCCAGTTTTTCGAAAATCTGCACGAATGGGCTGCCCTGGCTGCCGATTTCCTGCCACGGGTACAGCGACATCAATACGAACAGCGTCAGCACGTAGAACAGCAGGATGCGCAGCGGCACCGCGTTGATGGCGCGGGGAATCACGCGCTCGGGGTCGCGCGCTTCGCCTGCGGCCACGCCGATGATTTCAATGCCGCCGAAGGCGAACATCACCACGGCCAGCGCCGCGACCAGGCCACTGACGCCGTTGGGCATGAAGCCGCCCTGGGTCCAGAGGTTACTCACGTGGCTGACGCTGTCGCCGGCCGATGAGCCGATGCCGAACAGCAGGATGCCGAAGCCTGCGAGGATCATGGCGATGATCGCGCCGACCTTGAGCAGCGACAGCCAGAATTCAGTCTCGCCAAACACTTTGACGCTGCACAGGTTGAGCGCGCCAATCACGAAAACGATGCCGAGCACCCAGATCCAGCGGGGCACTTCGGGGAACCAGAAACCCATGTAGATCCCGAACGCCGTGACGTCGGCCAGGCAGACGATGATCATTTCGAATGCGTAGGTCCAGCCCAGGACGAAACCTGCCATAGGACCCAGGTATTGCGTGGCGTACTCGCTGAACGAGCCTGCCACAGGATTGCGCACGGCCATCTCGCCCAGGGCGCGCATGACCATGTACACCGCGGCGCCCGCGATGAGGTAGACCAGCAGCACGGCGGGGCCGGCCAGTTTGATGGCGGACGCCGAGCCATAGAACAGCCCGGTGCCGATCGCCGAGCCCAGCGCCATGAAGCGAATGTGCCGGGCGCTGAGCCCGCGTTTAAGATCTGTTGCGTTTTGCGGTTTCATCTCACGCTTTTCCTGGTAGTTCTTTTGCTGAAATGAAGAGCGCACGTCCCGTAGGAGCGCGCTTGCCCGCGACTGCGGTGTGTCATTTGCCTATCCGTCGGCTGACACACCGCTGTCGCGGGCAAGCGCGCTCCTACAAGAGGCTCGTGCTCAAATCCTCATTTCAATGACAGGCCGTCCCTGGCCTGTCCCGATCAGAAGCTCGGCAGCAGGTCAGCGGACACCAGTTCGCTCAGGCAATTGGATGCCAGAAGCGCGGTGGCGGCCTCGATGTCAGGGGCGAAGAAGCGGTCTTTCTCATAGAACGGAACCTTGCCACGCAAGGTCGTGCGAGCGATTTCCAGTTTTTCCGAGGTCTTCAGACCATTGCGCAGATCCAGACCCTGACACGCAGCCAGCCATTCTACAGCCAGAACGCCACGGGTGTTTTCCGCCATTTCCCACAGGCGCTTGCCGGCAGCCGGCGCCATGGACACATGGTCTTCCTGGTTGGCGGAGGTCGGCAGGCTGTCGACGCTGTGCGGATGGGACAGGGCCTTGTTTTCGCTTGCCAGCGCCGCAGCGGTGACCTGGGCGATCATGAAGCCGGAGTTGACGCCGCCGTTGGCCACCAGGAACGGCGGCAACTGGGACATGTGCTTGTCCATCATCAGCGAGATGCGGCGTTCGCTCAGCGAGCCGATCTCGGCAATGGCCAGGGCGATGTTGTCGGCGGCCATGGCCACAGGTTCGGCGTGGAAGTTGCCGCCGGAGATCACTTCGCCTTCGGCGGCGAACACCAGCGGGTTGTCCGACACGGCGTTGGCTTCGATGGCCAGCACTTCGGAGGCCTGGCGCAGTTGAGTCAGGCAGGCGCCCATGACTTGTGGCTGGCAACGCAGAGAGTAGGGGTCCTGGACCTTGTCGCAGTCGCGGTGGGATTCGGACACCTGGCTGGCGTCGCCCAGCAGATCGCGATAAGCGGCAGCGGAATCGATCTGCCCACGCTGGCCGCGAGCGGCATGGATGCGGGCATCGAATGGCGAACGCGAGCCCAGCACCGCCTCGACGGTAAGAGCGCCGCAGCTCAAGGCACCGGCGAACAGATCTTCGCCTTCGAACAGGCCGCGCAGGGCATAGGCGGTGGACACCTGGGTGCCGTTGAGCAGCGCCAGACCTTCCTTGGCCGCCAGCGTCAGCGGCTTGAGGCCGGCCACAGCCAGTGCTTCCACGGCGTTGAGCCACTGGCCCTTGTGCCGCGCCTTGCCTTCGCCCAGCAGCACCAGCGACATGTGCGCCAGCGGAGCCAGGTCGCCGGATGCGCCGACCGAACCCTTGAGCGGAATGTGTGGGTAGACCTCGGCGTTGATCAGCGCGATCAGGCCGTCGATGACCTGACGACGAATACCGGAGAAACCACGGCTCAGGCTGTTGACCTTGAGCACCATGATCAGGCGCACCAGCGCATCGCTGATCGGCTCGCCGACACCGGCGGCGTGGGACAGCACCAGCGAGCGCTGCAGGTTTTCCAGATCGGCGCTGGCGATGCGGGTCGATGCCAGCAGGCCGAAACCGGTGTTGATGCCGTAGGCGGTGCGGTTTTCGGCCAGGATCTGCTCGACGCAGGCCACGCTGTTTTCGATCTGCTGGTCGGCGCTGGCGTCCAGCGTCAGGGTCACGGGTTGCTGATAGATCGCGCGCAGTTGCGCCAGGGTCAACTGGCCGGGGATCAGGTTCAGCGGGGTCGCCTTTTGGGTATCGGTCACGATGCTGCTACTCCTTCGTTGATGGCTGTCGCGTGCCTCGAACCGGCTCCTGCCTGTTCCGCGCTTGTGGCGCTCGGACTGCGACTGTTGCTGTTATGGGTTGCCGCGTAATCGCGGCAGACCTGAAAGACGGTTTCCAGCGATTCTTCGTTCTTGAGCAGGGTCACGCTGCTGGCGATGTCGGGGGCTAGCCAGCGGTCTTCATCGTAGGCCGGCACGCGCTCGCGCAGCAGGCGCCACGCGGCCTCGGTGCCGACGCCGAAGCGCGGGCCTTTGAAGAATTCGAAGGCCTGGGCGGCCAGCAGGTACTCGATGGCGAGGATCTGCGTGACGTTCTCCAGCACCTTGTGCAGCTTCAGCGCCGCGCTGGTGCCCATGCTCAGGTGATCTTCCTGCAGGCCCGAGGTCACGTAGTTGTCGATGACCGCCGGCTGCGCCATCTGGCGATTTTCCGCGCACAGGGATGCGGCCACGTACTGCACGATCATCATCCCGGAGTTGACCCCAGGCTGGCTGACCAGAAACGCCGGCAGGCCGCTGACCGTCGGGTTGATCAGGCGGTCCAGGCGGCGCTCGGCAATCGAGCCCAGCTCGGCCATCGCAATCGCCAGCAGGTCGGCGGCCATCGCCACGGACTGGCCGTGGGGGTTGGCTTGGGACACCACGCGATACGCCTCGGGCGTGCCCAGCAGCAGCGGGTTGTCGGTGGCCGAGTTGAGCTCGGTTTCGATCTGCCGCGTGGCGTGGGAGAGCTGGTCGCGGGTGGCACCATGGACCTGCGGAATCGAGCGGATGCTCAAGGCGTCCTGGGTGCGAATGCCCTGACTGTTGGCCAGCACTTCGCTGCCTGCCAAAAGCCCGCGCAGGTTCTTGCCCACCTGCTGCATGCCAGGGTGCGGCTTGAGGGCAATGATGGTTTCGTCGAATGCGTCGAGCTGGCCGCGCAGACCCTCGAAGGTCATGGCACTGATGACGTCTGCCCATTGCATCAGGCGGTTCACGTCGGCGATGGCCAGGCAGCCGAGGCCGGTCATGCACGGCGTGCCGTTGACCAGGCACAGCCCGTCCTTGGCACCCAGTTCAACTGGCGAGAGGCCTTCTTCGTTCAGCGCCTGCAAGGCCGACACCACCTGGCCACGGTAGCTGACCTGACCGACGCCCAGCAGCGCGACGCCGACGTGGGCCATGTGGGTCAGGTAACCCACCGAGCCCTGGGACGGCACCTGCGGCGTGATGCGATGGTTGAGCAGGTCCAGCAGCGCCTGCACCACCTGGCGGTGAATGCCGGACTTGCCCTGGGTGTAGTTGACGATGGCGGCGCAGGTGATGGCGCGAGTCTGTTCATCAGGCAGCACGGGGCCGACGCCGCAGGCATGGCTGAGCAGGGTGTTGCGCGAAAGGCGGCTCAACTGCTCGCGCTCCAGCGACACGTTGCACAGCGCGCCAAGTCCGGTGTTCACGCCATAGGCGCGTTCACCGCTGGTGACGATGCGCTGCACGATGGCCTGGGCGTTGTCGATGCGTGCCCAGGCGCCGTCCGACAGGGCCAGGTGTGCGCCATGACGGGCCACGGCGGTGATGTCCCGCCAGGTGACCGGTGCATCGCCGATGATGATCTGTTCTGCTCGCGACATGAGTACTGCCGTCCTTAAAGGGTCGCCACGCGCCGCTGGACGAAACGATCGACGTATTCATCGGCGGGCTGGTAGAGGATTTCTTTCGGTGTTCCCACCTGGATCAGCTTGCCGTCCTTGAGGATGGCGATCCGGTTGCCGATGCGCACGGCTTCGTCCAGGTCGTGGGTGATGAACACGATGGTCTTGTGCAGGGTCGATTGCAGCTCCAGCAACTGGTCCTGCATTTCGGCGCGGATCAGCGGGTCGAGGGCGCTGAAGGCCTCATCCATCAGGATGATGTCGGTGTCGGCTGCCAGGGCGCGGGCCAGGCCGACGCGCTGGCGCATGCCGCCGGACAACTGGTGCGGGTATTTCTTCTCGTAGCCCTTCAGACCCACGGTGGTGATCCAGTGCTGCGCGCGCTCGGCGCACTGGGCCTTGCTTTCGCCGCGAATGGTCAGGCCGTAGGCGACGTTTTCGGTCACGGTCTTGTGGGGCAGCAGGCCGAAGCTCTGGAACACCATGCTGATCTTGCGGCGGCGAAAGTCGCGCAGGGCTTCGGTGTCATAGGCCAGGATGTTCTCGCCATCGACCAGGATCTCGCCGCTGGTGGGGTCGATCAGACGGTTGAAGTGGCGCACCAGGGTCGATTTGCCGGAACCGGACAGGCCCATGATAACGAAGATCTCGCCGCTGCCGATGGACAGCGACAGGTCGTTCACGCCGACCACGCAGCCGGTCTGCGACAGCACCTGATCCTTGCTCTGGCTCTGCTGAACCATGGCCAGCGCCTCTTTGGCGCGGCTGCCGAAGATCTTGTAGACGTTTTTGACGACAATCTTGTCGGCGGTTTTGATCGATTCAACGCTCATTATTTGCTCGCCTCATGCCGTGGACGGCCATAGGCCTGTGTGATGCGGTCGATCACGACCGCCAGGATGACGATGGCCAGACCCGCTTCCAGGCCACGACCGACGTTGAGGGTCTGAATGCCCACCAGCACGTCCTCGCCCAGACCGCGGGCGCCGATCATCGAGGCGATCACCACCATCGACAGGGCCATCATGGTGGTCTGGTTGATCCCGGCCATGATGCTTGGCAGGGCCAGCGGCAGTTGCACGCCGAACAGTTGCTGCCAGCGGTTGGCGCCAAAGGCGTTGATCGCCTCCATGACTTCGCCGTCAACCTGGCGGATGCCAAGGTCGGTCAGGCGAATCAGCGGCGGTGCGGCGTAGATGACGGTGGCGAAGATCGCCGGGACCTTGCCCAGGCCGAACAGCATCAGCACCGGAATCAGGTAAACGAAGCTGGGCATGGTCTGCATGATGTCCAGCAGCGGCATCAGCACCGAGCGCAGGCGGTTGCTGCGGGCCGACAGAATGCCCAGCGGCACGCCGATGATCACCGAAATGAAGGTGGCGACCAGCATCAGTGCCAGGGTCTGCATCAGTTTGTCCCACAGGCCGACGGCGCCGACCAGGAACAGCAAGCCGACGATCACGGCTGTGGTGGTGATCTTGCGGGTCGAGTGCCAGGCGATGCCACCGACGATGGCCAGCAACACCCACCACGGCGCCACGCGCAACAGGCCTTCGAGCTGGACGATGGCCCACAGCAGGGTGTCGGAAATGTGCCGGAACACATCGCCATAGTTGGTGACCAGTTTGTCGACCCAGTCGTTGACCCAGTTGGCGATGGAGAACGTGAAGCTTTCGGGGAACATAGGTTTATCTCGGTCCAGTAAGTGGTACGCGTCTGCTGCCGGATAGTGCGCTGTCACTGTAGGAGCGCGCTTGCCCGCGATTGCGTCGTGTCAGGCGCCCATTGTGTTGGATGGGCCGCCGTCGTCGCGGGCAAGCGCGCTCCTACAGATCCAGTCGCGAGTCAGAGAGAAGCATCAACCTTCTTGGCAGCATCTTCGCTGACCCATTGATGCCAGACTTCAGGGTGCTCCTTGAGGAACATCTTCGCCAGCTTCGGCGACTCGATCCGGTCCTTGGTCATGCGTGCCAGGTTCTGGTTCAGCAGGTCGATCGGGATATTGACCTTCTCCATCACGGCCACCAGCTCAGGCGCCTCGTCGTGGAAGGTCTTGGACAGGCCGACCTTGATGTCGATGGTCTTGTTCACGCCAGCTTTCTCTTCCAGGCGCACCATGTCGACCTGGCCCATCAGCGGGGTAGGCGACCAGTAGTAGGCCAGGATCGGCTCGCCACGCTTGTAGCTGGAGAGAATCGCGGCATCCAGCGCAGGGCCTGTGCCTGGGCGGAAGTTGGTGTACTTGTCTTCCAGGCCGTAGCTTTTCAGCATCTCGGAGTTTTCAAGCTCGCAGGTCCAGCCGGCCGGGCAGTTGTAGAAGCGGCCCTTGCCTGGCTCTTCGGCGTCCTTGAACAGCGCCGGGTATTTGCCCAGGTCGGCGATGGACTTCAGGTCCGGTGCCTTGGCTTCCAGCTTGCGCTTGGCGTCGCCTTCGATCACGTAGCGCGGCACGTACCAGCCTTCGACTGCGCCCTTGACCGGCGCCCCGACGCCGACCACTTTGCCGGCCTTCTCGGCCTTGTTCCACACTTCGCTGCGGCCTACCCATTCCTCGGAGAAGACCTGGATATCGTTGGTGCCCAGGGCGTTTTCCATGGTGATGGAGTTACCCGGCAGGCTGTCGGTCTTGCAGCCGTAGCCCTTGTCCAGCACCACTTGCAGGATGTCGGTCAGCAGCATGGCGCTTTCCCAGTTCAGACCTGCGAACTTCACAGGCTTGCCGGATTCACACCAACCCGCGGCCTGACTGGCGCCACTGGCGAGCACGCCGACGGTTAGAAACGTGGAGAGCAGGGCCTTTTTCGTTTTCATTGTGTGACGCTCCGGGTATTGAAGGGGATGTTTTCTGGCACAGCTTGCTCGGTCGGCAGGATCAGCCGGTCGGCAATCTTGCCGGGCCACTTCTTCGCAGCCATGTAATACAGCGCGGCAGGCACCACCAGGCCGATGATCCATGAGACATCGGTGTCGTCCAGCGCTGCCACCAACGGGCCAGTGTAGAAGTGGGTGGAGATGAATGGCATCTGGATCAGCACGCCGATCACGTAGATACCGATGCCGATCCAGTTCCAGCGACCATAACGACCGTCAGGGTTGGACAGCGCGGGGATGTCATATCGTTCCTTGGTGATGCAGTAGAAATCCACCAGGTTGATCGCGCTCCAGGGCGTGAAGAACGCCAGCAGGAACAGGATGAACGCCGAGAAGTCCTTGAGGAACGAGTCCTTGCCGGCCAATGCCAGTGCGGTGGCGATGCCGACCATGGCGAAAATGTAGGTCAGGCGCAGGGTGCTGGAAATGTGCCGGTTGCCCTTGAAGCCGCTGACGATGGTGGCAATCGACATGAAGCTGCCGTAGGCGTTGAGGGTGGTCACGGTGACCTTGCCGAAGGCAATGCTGAAGTACAGCAGCGCGGCGACGATCCCGGTACCGCCCAGGCTTACGATGAACTGCACTTCGTGGTGGGCGAAGTTCTTGCCGGCCAGTGCGGCGGCGAACACGCCGAAGACCATCGACACCTGTGCGCCGATCACCGCGCCCAGGCCAACGGCCCAGAAGGTGCTGCGGGCCGAGGTGCTGCGCGGCAGGTAGCGCGAGTAGTCCGCGACATACGGGCCGAACGCAATCTGCCAGGACGCCGACAGGGAAATCGCCAGCAGAAAGCTGCTCAGCGAGAAGTGCTTGTTGCCCAGCAGCGCGCCGACATCGTTACCCGCCAGCAAAGCGCCGAACAGGTAGACGAAGGCGATCACGCCGATGATGCTGGCGACCCGGCCGATCATGTGGATGACCCGGTAGCCGAAGATGGTCAGGATCACGATGGCGGCGGCGAACAGCACGATGCCTTGCCAATCGGGAACCTGAATCAGTTGAGCGACGGCTTGCCCGGCCAGCAACGAGCCGCTGGCGGAAAAACCGATGTACATCAGGCACACCAGCACCAACGGGATCACGGCCCCGTAGACGCCGAACTGCACCCGGCTGGAAATCATCTGCGGCAGGCCCAGCTTCGGACCTTGCGCCGCGTGCAGCGCCATCACGCCGCCGCCCAGCAGTTGACCGACGAACAAGCCGATCAGCGACCAGAACACGTCACCGCCCAGCACCACGGCCAGGGCCCCGGTGACGATGGCAGTGATCTGCAGGTTGGCACCCAGCCACAGGGTGAATTGACTGAACAGACGACCATGTCTTTCCGCGTCAGGAATGTAGTCGATCGAACGCCTTTCGATCACCGAAGCATTTGCAACACGATCATCTGGAACAGCCATCTCAAACCTTCCCCTAAAGCGAGTGTTGGTGCGTGTTTCTGCGAATCTCGCATCTCACCTGTGGGAGCGGGCTTGCCCGCGAAGGCGGATTTACAGACGTCACAGATGCAGCGTCTGAGCAGGCCTCTTCGCGAGCAAGCTCGCTCCCACAGGGTTCAGCAGAGTTGCCGCTGGAGCCTTACTTGTTGATCATCGGCAGGTTCAAACCCTGCTCTTTGGCGCAGTCGATGGCGATCTGGTAACCGGCATCGGCGTGGCGCATGACGCCGGTCGCAGGGTCGTTGTGCAGGACGCGGGCGATGCGTTCGGCGGCTTCGTCAGTACCGTCACAGACAATCACCATCCCCGAGTGCTGCGAGAAGCCCATGCCGACGCCGCCACCGTGGTGCAGCGAAACCCAGGTCGCGCCGCTCGCGGTGTTGAGCAGGGCGTTGAGCAGAGGCCAGTCGGACACGGCGTCCGAGCCGTCCTGCATGGATTCGGTTTCGCGGTTCGGGCTGGATACCGAACCCGAGTCCAAGTGGTCACGGCCGATCACCACCGGCGCCGACAGCTCGCCGCGACGGACCATTTCGTTGAACGCCAGGCCCAGCTTGGCGCGCTGGCCCAGGCCGACCCAGCAGATACGTGCCGGCAGACCCTGGAAGCTGATGCGCTCGCGGGCCATGTCCAGCCAGTTGTGCAGGTGGGCGTCGTCCGGGATCAGTTCCTTGACCTTGGCGTCGGTCTTGTAGATGTCCTCGGCGTTGCCTGACAGCGCGGCCCAGCGGAACGGGCCGATGCCGCGGCAGAACAGCGGACGGATGTAGGCCGGTACGAAGCCTGGGAAGTCGAATGCGTTGCTCACGCCTTCTTCTTTGGCCATCTGACGGATGTTGTTGCCGTAATCGAAGGTCGGGATGCCTTGTTTCTGGAACGCCAGCATGGCCTCGACGTGTTCGGCCATCGACTGCTTGGCGGCCTTGACCACGGCAGCAGGCTCGGTGATGGCGCGGTCGCGGTACTGCTCCCAGGTCCAGCCTTTTGGCAGGTAGCCGTTGAGCGGGTCGTGGGCGCTGGTCTGGTCGGTGACCATGTCCGGGCGAACGCCGCGACGGACCAGTTCCGGGAGGATTTCAGCGGCGTTGCCCAGCAGGGCAATGGAGATAGCCTTGCCTTCGGCGGTGTACTTGGCGATGCGCGCCAGTGCGTCGTCCAGGTCGGTGGCTTGCTCGTCGACGTAACGGCTTTTCAGGCGGAAGTCGATGCGGCTCTGCTGGCATTCGATGTTCAGCGAGCAGGCGCCGGCCAGGGTCGCGGCCAGTGGTTGCGCGCCACCCATGCCACCCAGGCCTGCGGTCAGTACCCAGCGGCCGTTCAGGTTGCCGTCATAGTGCTGGCGACCGGCTTCGACGAAGGTTTCGTAGGTGCCCTGGACGATGCCCTGGCTGCCGATGTAGATCCAGCTGCCGGCGGTCATCTGGCCGTACATGGCCAGGCCCTTGGCGTCCAATTCGTTGAAGTGTTCCCAGTTGGCCCAGTGCGGCACCAGGTTGGAGTTGGCGATCAGCACGCGCGGGGCGTTGCTGTGGGTCTTGAACACGCCGACCGGCTTGCCGGATTGCACCAGCAGGGTCTCGTCTTCGTTCAGGTTGGTCAGGCTTTCGACGATCTTGTCGTAGCACTCCCAGTTACGTGCGGCGCGACCGATACCGCCGTAGACCACCAGCTCGTTCGGGTTTTCCGCGACTTCCGGGTCCAGGTTGTTCATCAGCATCCGCAGCGGCGCTTCGGTCAGCCAGCTCTTGGCGGTGAGTGTGGTGCCACGGGCTGCGCGGATTTCCACATCGCGGCGTTTGGTCCATTGCTGAGCTGGGGTTTTGTTGTCAGTAGTCACGTAACGATCCTCGGTAGTCAATCCGGCCCAGGCACTGGGCTGACGGTGCCTGTGACGAACAGGCGGAATATGGGTGTGGCAGATCAGGCGCCGTTGTCCATGAATCGAAACGGGGCACTGACATACTCTTGCATACTCATATTTACTTGTACATACAAGCATATGCAACCAAGGGGCCAACTCGTCGGGCAGACCGTGCAAAAGCTTTCGAGGCCTTGCGGGGTGGGGCTTGGGAAAATGTCGGGCTGGGCAGGAAGTGTTTCGAGAGGCGTTACACGGAGACGGGAATTGTTACTTTTGGGTGCGCGCGCCCCACGGCGGTGCAATTGGTAACAACTGCTGGAACTGGCCGGTGTGGGTCCACCGGCCATGGGGTCAGATTACCTTCACCGTGCGCCCGATGAACTGGATCGGCCCGCTCGGTTTGGCCGCAATCGGGCCGCCGGCATTTTCCAGCGTCAGCTCGAACACCTGATCGGGATGCAGCGCAGGCAAGTTGTTCAGCCTGACTTTCAACACTTCGCCCGGTTTCACCCGGCCCAGCGAGACGAGCCCGCGTTGATCGCCGGTGTCGGTCCAGAATTGCAGCAGCTTGTCTTCAGGAATTTGAGTGGCGCCCAGCGGAATGAGCTGCACCTCACGGGCATCGCTGATCTGGATCACCCAGCCGGGCGTTTTTTCTTCGGGGGTGGAAAGAAGCGCCACCCAGGACGGTTTGGCGGTCGGGGTCACCTGGGTGAGTAACTGAGTCCCGAAGAGGATCGCGGCAATGGAAGCGCAGATCGCCAGTTTGCGCCAGAAGCCGAGGCTGCTGTGCCAGCGTGCGCCCTTCTTGCGTTTGCCTCGTGGCGCGCGGGTCAGGCTGCCGAGGCGTTGCCACAAGGCAGGCGAGGGCTCCGGTGGTTCGGCTGCCACATCGGTCATGGCCAGCAGGCGCGCTTCCCAACCCTGAATGGCCCGGCGCAGTGCCGGGTCCTGAGTCATGCGTTGCTGCACCTCGGCCCGGCGTTCGGGCGAGAGCGTGCCCAATACGTACTCACCCGCCAGGATCTGCACGTCGTGTTCGGGTGTGATGTCTGATTTCTTGTTCATGCGCTGCATCCCCAGAGCGCGACCGCGCCGCGCTTGATCCGGGAACTCACTGGTAGCAATGGCGCCCGGTTTTTTGTCTCGTCTGGGGATGAGAATAGCTGGCCGTACAAGGATCAAACACTTGGATACGACGCACGGGAGGTCATTGGGCGGCGCGGTCAGCGTTGCGCCAATCGGCTACGCAACAACAACACCCCGGCGATGGCCGAAAGGATCGAACCCAGCAACACGCCGACCTTCACTTCGTCGATCAGATGCGGCGCGCCCGGGAAGGCCAGGTTGCCGATGAACAGGCTCATGGTGAAGCCGATGCCGCACAGCAGCGCCACGCCGTACATCTGCGTCCAGTTGCTGTTCTCGGGCAGCGTCGCCAGGCCCGAGCGGATCGCCAGGGCCGCAGCGAGGAACACGCCGACCTGCTTGCCGACAAACAAACCGAGGGCGACGCCCAGCGGCACCGGATCCACCAGATTGCCCAGCGTGATGCCCGAGAGCGAGACGCCGGCGTTGGCAAAGCCGAACACCGGGACCACGGCGAAGGCCACCCAGTAATGCATCTTTTCTTCCAGGAACAGCAGCGGCGACCGCGCCTCTTCCTGGCGGGTGCCCAATGGAATGCACAGCGCCAGCGCCACGCCGGCCAGTGTTGCGTGTACCCCCGATTGCAATACGAAGAACCACAGCAACAAGCCCAGCACCAGGTACGGCAACAAGCGTTGAACGCCGGTGCGGTTGAGGATCACCAGCACTGCAAGGGTGGCGAAGGATGCGCCGAGCATCGGCAGGTTCAGGCCGGTGCTGTAGAACAGCGCGATGATGGTCACGGCGCCCAGGTCGTCAAGAATCGCCAATGCGGCGAGGAAGACTTTCAGCGAGGTTGGCACGCGCTTGCCCAACAACGACAGCACGCCCAACGCGAAGGCGATGTCAGTGGCGGCCGGGATCGCCCAGCCACTGAGGGTTTCGGCATGACCTGAATTGATCGCGACATAGATCAGTGCCGGCACCAGCATCCCGCCTGCTGCCGCGAAACCGGGCAAGGCGCGCTGGCCCCAGGTGGCGAGGCCGCCGGCCAGCACTTCGCGTTTGATTTCCAGTCCGACCATCAGGAAGAAGATCGCCATCAGCCCGTCGTTGATCCACAACTCGACCGACAAACCACCCCACACGCTGTGCAACGCCGCGAAGTAGAAGGGCGCCATAGGCGAGTTGGCAACGATGATCGCCGCCAGCGCCGCCCCCATCAGCACGATGCCGCCAGCGGATTCCGAAGCGAGGAAACGGGTCAGGATGGCGAGGGCGCGCGGGGTTTCGGTGTTGGAGATGGGCGTTGTCATGCGCGTCCTTGTGAGCGTGGCAAAGGGCGCAAATTAACACAATTGCGTCGTCACGACGGTCGCCGGCGTACCGCTTGTAGGAGCGCGCTTGCCCGCGACGGCGGCGTGTCAGACACAAATACGCTCCTGACACACCGCGGTCGCGGGCAAGCGCGCTCCTACAGAGTCAGGCGGTGTGTCACACAAATACACGCGATCGCAGGTTGATACCACCGTAGCAGCCCGGCCGGGCTGCTACGGATCGAGTCAAACGGCGGTCAGTTCGATCACGCAGCAGCGGCTCGCCCGGGGCGCATACAGCACCACTTCCAGCAACGACCCCTCGGCATTGTCCAGTTGCAGGCAATCATGGCGGTCCAGCAACTGCGGCGGGTGTTCAGCCACGTTGGCCGCCATCTGCTCAGCGGCGCTGAACACCAGGAACACATTGGCCGAACTGAAGAAACGCTGCGGCTGCAACACATCGATCCACTGCAACCGGGCGCGGTAGCGGGCCGGGGAGTAGATCAGGTTGAAGTCGCGGATGGGACCATCGAGCAGGGTGCACGACACCTGGCTGTCACCGCTGAACGCAAACGGATCGGAAGGCAGCAGCGCCTCACTGTCCTGGCCGTCGATATTCAGCGTCATGCCCGCGCCCTGCAACACGGTGATGATGCGCAAGTAACCGTCGAACACAGAAAACCCGCCCGACTCACCGATATCGGCAATCGACAGGCGCCAGCCGAAACCGTCCAGGCCTTCTCCCGCGTCTCGGGTAATTTCCTCGGTGCTGCCGCCACCATTCTTCCAGGGCATGCGTGGGTAATTGACGGCGCGCAGCAGAGTCAGTTGGGTCATTTGGTGAAACGTCCTTCCAGGCGATGGCGTGAGCCGGGGTGAATCAGGCGGGCGGCGGTCACGGGCTGACGGCCCGACCAGGTGCGGCGGCGGATCAGCAGGCAGGGTTCGCCCTTCTCGATCTGCAGCAGTTTGCATTCGTCGTCTTCGGCAAGAATCGCCTCGACCACGTGCTCACCTTCGGTCAGCGGCGCCACCTGGTTGAGGTAGGCGTAGGGCGTCTGTTTGGTGAAGTCCTGTTGCAAGTATTCCGGGGCGACCAGTGCGTTGACGAAGCGGTCCTCGATTTGCACGGGAAGGCCGTTCTCGAAATGCACGATCAGCGAATGAAACACCCGCTGGCCCTCGCGCATGTCCAGCGCCAGGGCGCGCTCGGAGCCCGCGGCCTCTTCGCAGAGGGTGATCACCTGGCAGGTGTGGGTGTGACCGCGAGCGGAAATTTCGTCGGCGATGTTGTGGACTTCAAACAGCGCGGATTGAGTCTTGGGCTCGGCGACGAATGTGCCTACACCTTGCATGCGCACCAAAAGGCCTTCTGCGGTCATTTCACGCAGGGCACGGTTGATGGTCATGCGGCTGAAGCCAAGCTGGGTCACCAGCTCGCTTTCGGACGGTACGCGGTGGTGTGGCGGCCAGGTACCGTTCTGGATCTGCTGGGTGATCATTTGCTTCACCCTGGCGTACAACGGCGCCGGACTTTCACCCATCTGGGCGGCCAGCGGAGAGGAGGCAGGCGGAGTCGGCACAGAAAAATCCTTGTTTTGACGTGATGAATCAAAGGTAACGAAGCACGAACAGGCACCACGCTAACCATTAATGCGGGTGCCGACAAGCGTGGAGCAGTTTACCGAGCAGGCAAACGTCTGTATATGTATAGACAATTTCACGCGAGGGGTGCGAGGTTATGTCCGTTTTTTTTGCCGAACGTGCGTTACTGCCTGCTGGCTGGGCCAACAACGTACGTTTTGAGGTCGGCGCCGATGGCCTGCTGACCAAAGTCCAGGCCGATGCCGAGCGTCAGGGCGCCGAACTGATGAACGGTCCGGTGGTACCGGGCATGCCCAACTTGCACTCCCACGCATTCCAGCGGGCGATGGCGGGGCTGGCCGAAGTGGCGGGTAACCCGAACGACAGCTTCTGGACCTGGCGCGACCTGATGTACCGCCTGGTCGGGCAGATCAGCCCGCAGCAACTGGGCGTGATCGCCCGGCAGCTGTACATCGAGATGCTCAAGGGCGGGTTCACCTCGGTGGCCGAGTTCCACTATGTCCACCACGATACCAACGGCAAGCCCTACGCGAACCCGGCGGAGCTGGCGCTGCAGGTCAGCCAGGCCGCCAGTTCGGTCGGAATCGGCATGACCCTGCTGCCGGTGCTCTACACCCACTCGGGCTTTGGCGGGCTGGCGCCGAACGAAGGGCAGCGTCGGTTCATCAACAGCACCGAGAGTTACCTGGAACTGCAATCGCGCCTCAAGCCGCTTGTCGCCGCGCAACCGGCCCAGGCGCTGGGCCTGTGCCTGCATTCGCTGCGCGCCGTGACCCCGCAACAGATCAGCGAAGTACTGGCCGCCAGCGACAAGCAGTGCCCGGTGCACATCCACATCGCCGAACAGCAGAAGGAAGTCGACGACTGCCTGGCCTGGAGTGGCCTGCGTCCATTGCAGTGGCTGTACCAGAACGTCGATGTCGATGAGCGCTGGTGCCTTGTGCACGCGACCCACGCCGAACCCGATGAAGTCGCGGCCATGGCCAGGAGCCGCGCGGTGGCTGGCCTGTGCCTGACCACCGAGGCCAACCTGGGTGACGGCATCTTCCCGGCAGTGGATTACATCGCCCAGGGCGGACGCTGGGGGATTGGTTCGGACAGCCACGTTTCCTTGAGTGTGGTCGAAGAACTGCGCTGGCTGGAATACGGCCAGCGCCTGCGCGACCAGCGCCGCAACCGCCTGTATCGCGCCGATCAGCCGATGGTCGGCCGCACCCTGTATGACGCTGCCTTGCTCGGCGGTGCCCAGGCGATGGGCCAGCCGATCGGTGCGCTGGAAGTTGGCAAACGCGCGGACTGGCTGGTGCTCGACGGCAACGATCCGTACCTGGCCACGGCCTCGGGGGATGCGATCCTCAACCGCTGGCTGTTTGCCGGCGGGGATCGTCAGGTGCGTGAGGTGATGGTCAACGGACGCTGGGTGATCCGTGAGGGGCGCCACGCCGACGAAGAACAAAGCCGCCAGGCGTTCGCGCAGGTTTTGCGCGAGTTGTTGGGTTAGCCCGACCTGTAGGAGCGCGCTTGCCCGCGATAGCGGTGTGTCAGGTATTACATCAGGTCTGACACACCGCCATCGCGGGCAAGCGCGCTCCTACAGCGAAGATCACTGCGGCGCAGCGATCTTCGAATCCTCCACCCGCCAGATCAGCCGGGTCGTGTCGTAGCCTTGCTGCTGGGCTTTCATCAGCATCTCATTGCGGATCGAATCGCTCACATGGGCGGTGCGCGATAGCAGCCACAGGTACTTGCGGTTGGGGTTGCCGACGATGGCCTGCTTGTAGTCGTCGCTGACGTACAGCACCCAGTAGTTGCCCTTGGCAACGCCCGGCAGCAGGCGCGAGAACCAGTTGTCGAACACCACCCACAATTTGTCCGTTTTGCCCTCGACCTGCGGCGAGGCCGTGCCGGTGGCTTCCTCCCACTTGCCTTCGGTGGTGCGGCAGCGGTTGGTCACGCCGATGTTGCCGTCGGGCTTGAGCTTGTAATGCGCCTCCGACTGCGCGCAGTTGCGCTGGAAGAACATCGGCATGCGCGCCAGCTCATACCAAGTGCCCTGATAGCGCTTGAGGTCCACGTGATCTTCGGTCCGTGGCGCCATCGACTCGCCTTGCGGGGTTTCCGCGCAGGCGCCCAGCCAGCACGTCGCCATCGTCAACGCGCCGACACACATCAAGCGGCGCAGGCTCATTTGAGCCCCTGACCCGAATACAGCACGACCTTGTCTGCGGCGTACTGCACGCTGATGAACGTCTTCTGGTCGCCCCAGGTGCAACTGGACATCCCCAGCGCGCCCGAGCATTCGGTCGGGCTACCCAGAAGCTGCTCGATTTCTGCCTTAGACATGCCCGCCGAGATTTTCGAATAGTTTTCCTGATTGATCTTGCTGCACGCGGCCAGCAACACGCAGAACGACAACAACGCGAGAGAGCGCAAAGACATGGATGAAGCTCCTGGATCGAAAGGGGGCTACGCCGCGGGGCGTGATACCGAAAGCTTAGAAGAGAAAAAGCCGAATCTGGTTCCCTGACGGACCTTAACTTACGGTGCGACCTGCTTTTGATTCGGCCCGGAGGGCGTAGGAGTCCAGCTTGCTGACGATCTAGCGCGAAGCGGTAGTAACCTCGGCACACTGGGCTTGTCTGGTACAGCCAAGGTGTCCGATTTTACTTCCGGTTCCCGGCAGATCGCGAGCAAGCTGCGCTCCTACGCCTCCGGCAGAAACAGAATTGTTATTCGCTTAAAAGCTACTATGGGCGATAAAGAAAAGTAAGGGATGTGCATGCCTTCGTTTACCAATCATCAAACTGAAGCTCTGCTGAAAATCTTTGAGATTGGGCGAGCCGAGATCGCGGCTGGAGAATTTGAAAGCGTTAAAGATGTTTTCGAGGAGGTCGACGCAGAGGTGTTCAAAACCGCGACCCAGGCACCTTTAAAAAATCCACTTCCTCCTCCGTAGAAGCTCTACCCAGCACCTCATTGCGATGAGGAAACCTGCCAAATTGCTCGATCACCACACGGTGTTTCTTCGCGTAGTCCAGGGTCTGGGTCAGGTAGCCGCGTTCGCTTTCGGGCACAAGGGGTATCAGTGACGTGAAGCGGCAGATGGCTTCGTCCTGAGCCTGAAGGCTTTCGGTGTGTTCAAGCACGAGATAGATGAAGGTGCGTTGCAGCGGGGACAGCGCCAAGTCGTGTTCGCGCTTGAGGCCATCGCTGACCACTTGCTGGGCACGTGTGTCGCCGGAGAAGGATTGGGGGGTGTCGCGGAAGATCATGCGCGGCAGCTGGTCGAGCAACAGCACCAGTGCCAGCCAGCCCTGCGGGGAGTCGGTCCAGTCGGCCAACCCGCCTGCCAGCGCCTGATCCACCAGATCACCGAAGCGCTGTTGCGCGTCGGCGTCCTGGGATTGTTTCTTGCCGAACCAGAGCCCGTTCTTTTCCCTGGCGACCTCGCTCGGTGATTCGGCAGAGCCGAACCACCAGTGCAGCAGAGGCGACCAGGGCGTGCTCATCGGGCCTGTTACGCCTTGTGGTACGAGGTGGCGCGCTCGACTTCTTCCTTCGAACCCAGGAACACCGCGACACGCTGGTGCAGGCCTTCGGGCTGGATGTCGAGGATGCGCTGGTGGCCGTCGGTGGACGCGCCACCGGCCTGTTCCACCAGGAACGACATCGGGTTGGCTTCGTACATCAGGCGCAGTTTGCCCGGCTTGGAAGGCTCGCGGGCGTCACGTGGGTACATGAACAGGCCGCCACGGGTCAGGATGCGGTGCACGTCGGCAACCATCGCCGCAACCCAGCGCATGTTGTAATTCTTCTTCAGCGGGCCTTCTTCGCCAGCCAGCAGCTCTTCGACGTAACGCTTGACCGGGGCTTCCCAGTGGCGCTGGTTGGACATGTTGATCGCGAATTCCTGGGTGGATTCCGGGATCTTGATGTCTTCGTGGCTGAGCACGAAGCTGCCCATTTCGCGGTCCAGGGTGAAGCCTTTCACGCCGTCGCCCAGGGTCAGCACCAGCATGGTCTGTGGGCCATAGATCGCGTAGCCGGCAGCGACCTGCTGGGTGCCTGGCTGCAGGAAAGCCTTTTCGTTCAGGGCTTCGTTCTGGCTCAGGTATTCATTCGGGCAGCGCAGTACCGAGAAGATGGTGCCGACCGGGGCGTTGATGTCGATGTTCGACGAGCCGTCCAGCGGGTCGAATACCAGCAGGTATGCGCCCTTCGGGTATTTGCCCGGGATCTGGTAGGCGTTGTCCATTTCCTCGGACGCCATGCCGGCCAGGTGACCGCCCCATTCGTTGGCTTCCAGCAGGATTTCGTTGGACATCACGTCCAGCTTCTTCTGCACTTCGCCCTGGACGTTTTCAGTGCCCATGCTGCCCAGCACGCCACCCAGGGCGCCCTTGGATACGGCATGGCTGATTTCCTTGCACGCACGCGCCACCACTTCGATAAGGAAGCGCAGATCGGCAGGAGTGTTGTTGCTGCGGGTCTGCTCAATCAGATAGCGACTCAGGGTAACGCGGGACATGGATAGCTCCGAAGGTGGGGAAGAAAAAACGCGCACAGTTTAGCGCGAGTCAGGACTTAATACTGCCTGTCAGACCGACTTGGTAGTGAATGAGTTCACGGGCTACATGAGCGTAGGCGTTCATCAATGACAAGTTGAGGTCTATCTCGCGCATTTTTTTCACTGCGGGATCGGTTCAGCGCCGCTCCCGGGTTGTGTACGGGTTGCCTGATTTATTTTGTCCGGGCGCTGCGCAGCGTACTCAGCGCCATCGCGCCCAGCAGCAACACCCCCAGCACCAATACGGCCCACAGGCCGATGCGCTTCCAGTCCGGGCCGCTTGCCACCGGCAATGCGGGCGCGGTGGCCTTGGGCGGCGTCGCCAGTGTCGCGCTGCCCAGGGTGGCGAGCTTTTCGGGTGTCACGCCGGGGATCAGCGTCGACATTGGCAGGTTTGCGCCCTTGATGGTCGCGTTGCCGATGGCCAGGCTGTAAGGCGCGGCGCCCCGAGCGAGGAACACCAACTGCGTGGCGCGCACGGCGAAGCTCAATTTCGGCGCGTCCTTGCCAAGACCGCCGCCGCGGTCGTCGACTTCCAGTTTGAGTTGTTGCACCACTTCGCCGGGCAGTTCCATCTCGTCCTGCACCACGTCCTGACCGTTCTGGGTCAGGCGATACAGCAAGCCGCTGTCGATCTGGCGCCACGGCGCATTGCTGTCGCGGCGGCCAAACAAAGTGGCAGGGGCGAGGCTGTTGGCCTGGGCAATCTCCACCTTCATGCGTTCAAGGGGCAGGGCCACCGGCAATTGCCAGATGTACACGCCGGGTTTTTCGACGCTGCCAGCGATGGCCGGTGACCAGCTCAGCGGCAGCACGCCGGGGCGGGTGCTCACCACCTGCGCGGCGGTCAGGGTCGGAGCCGTTTGCGGGACGTTCCACAGCAGCCGCAAATAGCGGGCGTTGCGGCCGGGAAGGGTGACGACGCGTTGCTCGACCAGCTCATCGGCGAACGAGAGCCGCGCCACCTGGCCTTCGCCCCAGCGCTTCCAGTGTTGCAGGTCGTCGCTGGCTTCGATGCTGAAGCGCTGAAAGCCTTCGCGCTCGGTGCTCCAGTCGATAATCAGTTGGTCGAGCGGGGCGTTCAGGGCGCTGGTGTCGAGCAGCCAGCCGCGCAGGATTTCCTCGCCCGCCTCGATTTCGCCCTGCGGCTGGACTTCCACGAGGGTGCCGCTGGTGGTGCGCTGGACGCGGATTTTCGGCTCTGCGTCCCTGGCGTCGTCGCTGTTGTAGAGCGGGAACCACTTCACCGCGACGGCGGTTTCATCCTCGGCACGCTGGGGTTCGCCCAGGGTCAGGGCGTAAGGCTGGGCCTGGCCGTCGGAGTTGAACACACGCACATCGTCGAGCGTGCCCTGGCGGGCGTTCAGTTGCGCGGCCAGCGGCAGTTCAAGGCGATACCAAGGGCCCTCGCCGCTGAGGGTCAGAGGCGTGTGGCTGGTGAAATCATCTGGCAGATCTTCGGCCTGAGCCAGGAATGCCGCGCACAGCAGAGCGCCGAAAACAGCGGCCTTGGCGATGGACTGACGACTCAACGACTGACTCCTGTACTTCATTGCGGTGCCGAATCCGTGGGTGCGGCGTCAGTTGAAGCCTGACTGCGTGTAGGGATTTTCGGCGGTAATGGGGCGAAATATCCCACTACCAGCAACAGAATGCCAACGCCGATAAACGAGACGATTCGCTCAAGCCCTCCGCGATTGCTCAGTTCGACAAAGAACAGCTTGGCGACCACGATGCCGATCAAGGCCGCGCCGACGATCCACATGTCGCGGCGCGAGCGAAGGTGTCCGCCGATCATCAGCGCCAGCGCCATCAGGGTCCAGACGATGGACAGCCCCGCCTGCACGCGCATCGATTCGAACAGCGCCTCGGTGTGCCACGCCACCCCGGCCCAATGGTGAGCGCTGCGCATGACCATCGCGGTGACCAGCGCAAATACCGACGCCCCGGCAATGACCAGCGCGGTTTTGCGAGCGTACTCGGCGCTTACACCTAGTTGTGGCAGCCGGTTGCGCGTCCAGCTGAAGATGCCGGCGAGGGCGATCATCAAGCCCAGTTCCAGCGGGTTTATCAGCGGAATATAGGGCAGCGGATCAGCGTTGCCGTCGCTGAACCCGTTGGCCAGCCAGAACCAGGCGAGCATCAATACCGCCAGCGGCGCGGCGGCCCACACGCGGTATTCGCGAGGGTAGGCATCTATCGGCCATGGCAAGTTGCGCGGTGCCGTTATCGCCAGCAGGTACAGGCTCGGCAGCAGCGCCCAACCCAGCCAGCGCCAGGCGTTGTAGGACTCGGAAAGCGTCAGCAGGCCGTAGCGCAATTGCAGCGACAGCACGCCAAGGATCAGCCAGCAACCGAGTACGTGAGCGGCGCTGCGCAGACGCGGGATCAGCACGGCGTCCAGTTGCCTGAGCGACAGCAGGTGAACGGTGAACACCGCAAGCCAGCCCAGCCAGCCCCAGTCGGCAGCCGGGTTATAATAGGGGTTGAACAGCATCAGCCCCAGCAGGGCGAAGCTGGCAGGTGTCAGCAGGACGCACAGTTGCGCAAGACCTGGCCACTTCAGGCGCAGCGAGGCAAGAGTCCACAGGCCGACAGTCATGGCGCCCAGCAGCAATAGCGTCGGCACTTCCCGGGCGCCCGGCACGTAATGGGTGCTGACGCACAGCGCCACCGACCACCACACCGCACTCCAGATCAACAGCGCCGGCTGCAATACGCGCTCGCTGATGCCAAGGCGCAGCGTGCCGATTCGCTCGACAGTGAAGGCACTGACCAGGCCGGCCAGCGAGATAATCAGCGGCGTCCAGAAATCCCCGTGATTGAAGCCTGGCGAATACCAGCGTCCCACGATGCCGATGAACGCAAAGCCTGCGCCCAGTTGCAAAAGCAGTCCGAAAAAGCGTGCCAGCAGCCGGTTCTGGCGCATGCCGAGCCAGAACACCGCCGCGCCTTCGACCCCCCAGGCGACTGTTGTCCATTGCGCGCTCAGGCCCAGCGGAATCGCCAAAGTTGCGAACACCACGCCCAGTGACAGGCAGGTTTCCACCAGCAGTGCCGAGCGCTCCGATGCACGCCCGGCCAGAAGCCGCGCGATGCCCATATAAAGGAGGCCAAGCACCAGCGCACTGAATGCCGCGCCGAACTCGATGTGCCGGACCAGCGCGTATTGCAGGCCGAAGCCGGCAATGGGCGTGCCGAACAACAGGCTGCCATCTACGTAGTGGCTCTGCCGGGCCGACCAGCGCAGCATCGCCTCGCGGCTGTCGTCCTCGGGGCCGGTGGCGTGTTCCTGCAACTTGCGCCGGGCGAACAGCAGGCCGATGGCCAGGTACATTAGGAAGAACAGCACCAGGAACGGTTCAGTGCTCCAGAACAGCTCCGGCGTGTAGTCGTTCAGGCCCCAGGCGAAGCCGATACCGAACGTGCCGACGAAGCCGATCAGGTTCAGCGGGCGCCAGGCCTTGAACCAGGCAATTGCGAAAATGCCTGTGTTGAGCAAGGCGAAATAGCTGAAGAGTGCGACGTGGCTGCCTTCGCCGGAGGAGGTCAGCAGCGGTGCTGCGAATCCGCCAAGCGCCGCCACGCAGGCCAGCGCCAGGGAGTTTTGCGTCAGCGCCAGGATGGCCGAGAACACCGTGACCGCCACCAGCAAGCCGAACGCCATGCCCGGCGCCAGCAGGGTATGCACCTTCATCGCCGCGAACACCGTGAGGTACAGCACCGCCACACCGGTGCCCTGCAGCATCAGGGCGAAGGACTCATTGCGCCGGCGCAGCCACCAGCCCAGTCCCAGCAACGCCAGTGCAGCCGCCGCAACCCCGGCGTAGCGCGCCTCGATGGGGATGACCATGCCTTCGGTGGCGTAGCGCAGCAGAAAGGCTAAACCGAGGAACAGCAGCACTACGCCCACGCGCAGCACGGTATTGCCACCCAGCAGCCAGTTTTTCGCACGCAGCAGGGCGCTGTCGAACAGGTTGGGGGCGGCGGGAACGGCGGCCTTGAGGGTTGGGGTATGTGGAGGCTGGCGCCATTCGGAGTCGCCGGTGGTCTGGGCCGGTGCGGGCTCCAGGTCGGGCAGGTCCCAGAGCAGTTCGGGGCCGGTGTCGGCGACCGGCTGGATGTCGAGCGGGCCAGGCACGGGGGCGTCCGGCATCTGCACGGCGGCCGAATCCACTTGGCTCAGGCGTCGTTCGATGGCGTGAAGCGCGTCGCGTGTCTTGGCCAATTCGGCCTTTTGCACAGCCGCGTCGCGAGTGACAGAAGACAGGCGAAAGCTCAGGCCCAGCGCCAGCCCGATGACCGCACCCACGGCACCGCCCATCAGCGATTCATCAAGCACCGCACCAATGAAAAGCCCGGCCAGCAAAAGAATCCATTGCACGCGACGACATCCCTTCCCAGCCGTAGAACGGCGATGGTCAGGAGTATATCGGGCGCAGGAGAAGACGAAACATTTTGTATAAACGGCACTGTAGGAGCGCGCTTGCCCGCGAGGGCGGTGTGTCAGGTTTACATCTGCATCTGACACACCGCAATCGCGGGCAAGCGCGCTCCTACAGTCGGGTGGCTATCGGATCAATCCAGCGCCTGCCAGATATCGTTGGCGTACTCGCGAATGGTCCGGTCCGAGGAGAACCAGCCCATGCGCGCGGTGTTGAGCACCGCCGAGCGCCACCATTCCTTGCTGTCGTGCCAGCGCGCCTCGACCCTGGCCTGAGCTGCCCAATAGGACTCGAAGTCCGCGCAGACGAAGAACCGGTCGTAGTTGATCAACTGCTCGATCAACCCCACGTACCGGTACGGATCGTCCGGCGAGAACACCCCGCCGCGAATCGCCTGCAGCACGTCGTTCAGGCGCGCGGAGCTGGCAATGTCGTTATGGGCGTTGAATTCCCCGGCGTGCTTGCGCGCTTCGACTTCCTGCGCGGTCATGCCAAAGATGAACATGTGCTCAAGCCCGACCTGCTCGCTCATCTCCACGTTGGCGCCGTCCAGGGTGCCGATGGTCAGTGCGCCGTTAAGGCCGAACTTCATGTTACTGGTGCCGGACGCCTCAAGCCCCGCCGTGGAAATCTGCTCCGACAGGTCAGCCGACGGAATGATGCTTTCGGCAAGGCTGACGTTGTAGTTGGGCAGGAACACCACCTTGAGCCGCCCGCGCAGGGTCGGGTCGTTGTTCACGGTACGGGCGATGTCGTTGGTCAGCTTGATGATCAGCTTGGCCGAGTGATAACTGGCCGCCGCCTTGCCCGCGAAAATCTTCACCCGCGGCACCCAGTTGGTGCTCGGGTCAGCGCGCATGGCCTGATACAGCGCCACGGTGTGGAACAGGTTGAGCAACTGGCGCTTGTACTCGTGAATCCGTTTGACCTGCACATCGAACAGCGCTTCAGGGTTGAGCGTGATGCCCATGCGTTCCTGCACGATGGCCGCCAGAGCCTTCTTGCTGTGCAGGCGCTGGGCGGCGAACTCTTTCTGAAAGGCGGGTTTGTCGGCCAGCGGTTCGAGTTTGAGCAAGCCTGTTTCGTGGTTGTCGAGCACCTGCTCGCCCAGTTCCTTGACCAGCATGGCGGTCAGCGTCGGGTTGGACTGGAACAGCCAGCGGCGGAAGGTGATGCCGTTGGTCTTGTTGTTGATGCGCTCGGGATAGAGTTTGTGCAGTTGCGCGAACACCGTCTTGCGCATCAGTTGGGTGTGCAGCGCCGATACGCCGTTGATGCTGTGGGAGCCGATGAACGCCAGGTTGCCCATGCGCACGCGGCGGCCGTTTTCTTCTTCGATCAGCGACACAGAGCGCAGCAGCCCGAACAGGTCCGGGTCGTCCTTGTGCTCCACACGCACCTGGTCGATGTGCTGGGCGTTGATCATGTAGATGATCTGCATGTGGCGCGGCAGCATCCGCTCCATCAGGCCCACGGACCAGGTCTCCAGCGCCTCGGGCAGCAGGGTGTGGTTGGTGTACGCCAGGGTGCCGACGGTGATGCGCCAGGCTTCGTCCCACTCCACGTCGTACAGGTCGATCAGGATGCGCATCAGCTCGGCCACGGCAATCGAGGGGTGCGTGTCGTTCATCTGGATCGCCGCGTGTTCCGGCAGGCTGTTGATCTCGTAGCCCATGTTCTTGTGCCGGCGCAGCAGGTCTTGCAGCGAGGCCGAGACGAAGAAGTATTCCTGGCGCAGGCGCAGTTCCTGGCCGGCTTCGGTGCTGTCGTTGGGGTACAGCACGCGGGAAATACTCTCAGCGCGCACGACTTCCGCCACCGCACCCACGTGGTCGCCGGCGTTGAAGCGCTCCAGGTGCAGGTCTTCCACGGCCCGGGCACGCCACAGGCGCAGGGTGTTCACCGCCTTGCCGCGCCAGCCGACCACCGGGGTGTCATAGGCAATCGCCCGCACGGTTTCACCGGCGGTCCAGCTCTGGCGTGTTTCACCCGAGGCATCCAGCACCGGCGCACCGGTCACGTCGAGCACCGGCTGCACGCTGCCGCCAAAACCGATCTGGTAAATCACTTCCGGACGTTCGAATTCCCACGGGTTGCCGAAATCCAGCCAGTTCTCGGTCTGCTCCTGCTGCCAGCCATCGACGATGGCCTGACGAAACAGGCCGTGCTCGTAGCGAATGCCATAGCCGTGCCCAGCGATACCCAAGGTCGACATGCTTTCCATGAAGCAGGCCGCCAGACGCCCCAGGCCACCGTTGCCCAGCGCAGCATCGGGTTCGAGCGAGCGGATTCTTTCCAGATCGACGTTCAGGCCCTTGAGTGCTTCACGGGCGGTTTCCAGGATGCCGAGGTTGCTCAGGCTGTCGAACATCAGGCGTCCGATCAGGAACTCGAGTGAAAGGTAATAGACGCGTTTTCGTTCCTGGCGATAGATGTAGCGCGTGTGGTTCATCCAGCGCTCGGCCATCTTGTCGCGGGTGGCCAGGGCAATGGCCATGAACCAGTCATGGTCGAACGCATGGTCGGCGTCCTTGCCGACGGCATACTCGAGCTTGTTCAGCACAGCTTCACGAAAGGCTGCCACTTCAGCGTCACGAACGTTGGGTTCCGGAGACATCGGGTACGACCTCAAGTTGGTTGGACGATTAAATGGGGTTGATTGACTGTAGGGTGTGCAGCCGGTTATTTCCTGCGTATGACAGTAAATATCCGGTTGCACGACCCACGGTTCGACTCGGGTACGGCGCTCAGGTTCGCAGAGGATTCACCTCGCCGGGCAATGCCTGAACGCTTGCATTGATCGTTCCAGTTTCGCTGAACGGTTGTAGGAGCGCGCTTGCCCGCGATGGTGACAACAGGGTGTTACAGAATGGCCGCGTCATAAGTTCGTCGCGGGCAAGCGCGCTCCTACACTGATCGGTGCTCGTGTGCCTGTTCATCTAATCAGGGGTGACAGGCCGGCAGAAACAGGCAAGCATGCCGATTGACCGAATCGGGTTTATGATGCCCGACGGCAGATAGATAGAAGCCCCTGAATTGGACTTATGGAGCACCTATGCAGACTTTGTACCCGCAGATCAAACCCTATGCCCGGCACGATCTGGCAGTGGAAGAGCCGCATGTGCTGTATGTCGATGAAAGCGGTTCGCCCGAGGGTTTGCCGGTGGTGTTCATTCACGGCGGGCCGGGGGCGGGATGCGATGCGCAGAGCCGTCGCTATTTTGATCCGAACCTGTACCGCATCATTACTTTCGACCAGCGCGGCTGCGGCCGTTCCACGCCCCACGCCAATCTTGAAAACAACACCACCTGGCACCTGGTCGAAGACCTTGAGCGCATTCGCAAGCACTTAGGCATCGACAAATGGGTGCTGTTCGGCGGCTCGTGGGGCTCGACGCTGTCGCTGGCCTACGCCCAGACCCACCCCGACCGGGTTCATGCGCTGATCCTGCGCGGCATCTTTCTGTGCCGTCCCCAGGAGATCAAATGGTTCTATCAGGAAGGCGCGAGCCGTCTGTTCCCTGACTACTGGCAGGATTACCTGGCGCCGATTCCTCAGGACGAGCGCGGCGATCTGCTGACTGCGTTCCACAAGCGCCTGGTCGGCAGCGACCAGATCGCCCAGATGCACGCGGCCAAGGCCTGGTCCACCTGGGAGGGCCGCACCGCAACGCTGCGTCCGAATCCGCTGGTGGTCGATCGCTTCTCCGAGCCTCAGCGCGCGCTGTCCATCGCCCGTATCGAGTGCCATTACTTCACCAACAATGCGTTCCTTGAAGAAAACCAGCTGATCCGCGACATGCCAAAGATCGCCCACCTGCCGGGGATCATCGTGCACGGCCGCTACGACGTGATCTGCCCGCTGGACAACGCCTGGGAGCTGCATCAGGCATGGCCCAACAGCGAGCTGCAGGTGATTCGCGATGCCGGGCATGCGGCGTCCGAGCCGGGCATTACCGACGCGCTGGTGCGCGCAGCGTCCCAGGTGGCGCGGCGTTTGCTCGATCTGCCGCCTGAAGAGGCCTGATAACGCCCATTTGTAGGAGCGCGCTTGCCCGCGACGGCGGTGTGTCAGGTTTACATCTGCGTCTGACACACCGTCGTCGCGGGCAAGCGCGCTCCTACAACGTGTCTGTTTGATGAAAGGAACGTTTGAATGAAAGGCTTACTGCAACGCGTCAGCAGTGCGCGCGTTGATGTTTCGGGCGTCACCGTCGGCGCCATCGACCAGGGTCTGCTGGTGCTGGTCGGCGTCGAGCCCCATGACACCCGTGCCAGCGCCGACAAATTGCTGCACAAGCTGCTTAACTATCGGGTGTTCAGCGACGCTGACGGCAAGATGAACCTGTCGTTGAGCGACGTGGGCGGCGGTTTGCTGCTGGTTTCACAGTTCACCCTGGCGGCCGATACCAAAAGCGGCATGCGCCCCAGCTTCTCGAAAGCGGCGCCACCGGCCCTTGGTGCTGAATTGTTTGACTATTTGCTGGAAAAGGCTAAAACCACGCACGAGAAGGTCGCCGCGGGCCAATTTGGTGCGGATATGCAGGTCCATCTGGTCAATGATGGCCCTGTGACATTTTTGCTGGAAAGCTAAATCTGCGATTTTGCCCGGGGGACCCGAATTTATTAGGCAAAAAGCCATAAATACTTTGTTTCCCCTGATGCGTTGTAACGCAGGCTGCTAGATAATCGCGCGCTACAAAGATGGGTAAATGCCCGTCCAATCAGTACAAACGCAAACTGGTCCGACAACGTTTGGGGAATCATTGGCCCCTTTCGCAGTCGGAACAATGCTCGCCAACCCGGCATTTGATAGCTGGCCGTTGGTTTCTTCATCTGTTTTCGGCGAGGGTTGCTCGTGATTGTTAGTCCATGTAATGCACCAAAGACCTCTGGCAAGCGCCTGCGCAGCGCCTTGTTGGCCGGGTCGGCTTTGTTTTGTCTGTTCGGCGCCGGTCAGCTTTGGGCATTTGATCTGGACGACGTGGCGACAAAGGCCAAAGATCTGGCCGGGCAGAAGTTCGTCGCTCCGAAAAGCAACCTTCCAGCGGAATTCCGCGACATGAAGTTTGCCGACTACCAGAAAATCCGCTTTCTGCAGGACAAGGCCGAGTGGGCCGCCGACCGTACCCCCTTCAAGATTTCGTTCTATCACCAAGGCATGCACTTCGACACGCCGGTGAAGATCAACGAAGTGACCGCCACCACCGTCAATGAAATCAAGTACGACCCCAACCGTTTCGATTTCGGCGGCGTGAAGTTCGACCCTAAAGCGACCGAAAACCTCGGCTGGGCCGGCTTCCGCGTGACCTACCCGATCAACAAGGATGACAAGCAGGACGAAATCATGACCATGCTGGGCGCGAGCTACTTCCGCGTCATCGGCAAAGGTCAGGTCTACGGCCTGTCCGCTCGTGGCATGGCCATCGACACTGCGATGCCGTCGGGTGAAGAATTCCCGCGCTTCACCGAGTTCTGGATCGAGAAGCCGAACGCCGATGAAAACCACCTGGTGATCTTCGCGCTGCTCGACTCCCCGCGCGCTACTGGCGCCTACAAGCTGACCCTGCGTCCGGGCACCAACACCCTGGTCGACGTGCAGTCGCGCATGTTCCTGCGTGACAAGGTCGGCAAACTGGGCGTTGCGCCGCTGACCAGCATGTACCTGTTCGGCGCCAACCAGCCGTCGAAAGTCCTCAACTACCGTCGCGAGCTGCACGACTCCAGCGGTCTGTCGATCCAGGCAGCCAATGGCGAGTGGATCTGGCGTCCGCTGAACAACCCTAAACACCTGGCTGTCAGCAGCTTCTCGGTGGAAAACCCGCGTGGTTTCGGCCTGCTGCAACGCGGCCGCAACTTCAGCCATTACGAAGATCTGGATGACCGCTACGACAAGCGTCCAAGCGCCTGGATCGAGCCTAAGGGCGACTGGGGCAAGGGCACTGTAGACCTGGTCGAGATTCCGACCGCCGACGAAACCAACGACAACATCGTTGCCTTCTGGAAGCCTGAAACCCAGCCAGAGCCGGGCCAGTCCGTCGATTTCAACTATCGCCTGCACTGGACCATGGACGAAGACTCCATCCACTCGCCTGATCTGGGCTGGGTCAAGCAGACCCTGCGCTCGACCGGTGACGTGAAGCAGTCCAACCTGATCCGCCAGCCAGACGGCAGCGTGGCCTACCTGGTCGATTTCGTCGGCCCGACCCTGGCCAAGCTGGGTGAAGACCCGGCCATCCGCAGCCAGGTCACCACTGACGACAACACCGACCTGGTGGAAAACAACCTGCGCTACAACCCTGTCACCAAAGGCTGGCGCCTGACGCTGCGCCTTAAGGTCAAGGACACCAGCAAGAACGTGGAACTGCGCGCTTACCTGCTGCGCGAGACCCCGGTTGAACCTGGCAAGGAACCTGCGCTGATTACTGCTGACAAATCAGACAAGAAGCCTGAGAAAAAAGCCGACGCCAAGGCCGCTGCCGTAGCCACCGCGCCGAAGGACGAGAAGGCCGAAATCGTCAAGACCGACGCCGTGAAGGCCGGTGATGCCAAGGACCCGAAAGACGCCAAGGTCGCCAAGGCCGATGCGAAAGCGGACGCCAAGGCAGACGCCAAGGCTGACAAGGTCGACGCCGCCAAGCCTGCGGATGCCGCCAAGGTAGCCGAAGCCAGGTCCGACGAAGCTTCGCGTCCTGAAGCCGCCCTGGGCGACGCCGCCAAGGCCAACAAAGGCAGTAAAGAAACCCAGCAGCCAGCTGCAGCGGCTGCATCCACCCAACAGGGCCCGGCCATGAATCAACAGATCCTGACCGAGACCTGGAGCTACCAGTTGCCAGCCGATGAGTAATTCACACGCGGTGCCAGGATCTTCGACAGAATCGCTCAGCGAGTACCTGGCACATCTACCGATGAGCGACGAGCAGCGGGCAGAACTTGCCAGCTGCACCTCGTTCGCCGAGCTGCATGAGCGCCTTTCGGCGCAAACCGTCACCGATCCTGCCGAGGCCGCCCAGGCTTCGGTGGGCCGTCGCCTGACGCTGACCACCGCTGACGAGCTGCACGAGGCTGAAATGCTCGCCGTGGACGCCAGCGGTCGCGTGTGCCTCAAGGCTGCGCCACCGATCCGTCGCACCAAGGTCGTGCCCGAGCCGTGGCGCACCAACGTGCTGCACCGCGGCTGGCGTCGCCTGACCGGGAAAACCAACCCGCCCAAGCCGACCAAGGACGATCTGCCCCGTGACTTGCCCAAGTCGCGCTGGCGCACCGTCGGTTCGATCCGCCGTTACATCCTGCTAATCCTGATGCTGGGCCAGACCATCGTCGCCGGCTTCTACATGAAAGGCATCCTGCCGTACCAGGGCTGGTCGCTGGTCTCGTTCGACGAAATCAGCCACCAGACCCTGTGGCAGACCGCTGTCCAAGTGATGCCCTACGCACTGCAAACCAGCATTCTGTTGATGTTCGGGATTCTGTTCTGCTGGGTGTCGGCCGGTTTCTGGACCGCGCTGATGGGCTTCCTGGAGCTGCTGACCGGTCGCGACAAATACCGCATTTCCGGTGCCAGCGCCGGCAACGAGCCCATCGAAGCCGGTGCCCGCACCGCGCTGGTGATGCCGATCTGCAACGAAGACGTGCCTCGGGTGTTCGCAGGTCTGCGCGCCACCTTCGAATCCGTTGCGGCCACCGGTGATCTGGATCGCTTCGACTTCTTCGTGCTCAGCGACACCAACGAAACCGACATCGCCGTTGCCGAGCAACAGGCGTGGCTGGACGTGTGCCGCGAGACCAGTGGTTTCGGCAAGATCTTCTACCGTCGCCGCCGCCGTCGCGTGAAACGCAAGAGCGGCAACCTCGACGACTTCTGCCGTCGCTGGGGCGGTGACTACCGCTACATGGTCGTGCTGGACGCCGACTCCGTCATGAGCGGCGAGTGCCTGACCAGTCTGGTACGCCTGATGGAGGCCACGCCAGACGCCGGTATCATCCAGACCGCGCCGAAAGCCTCGGGCATGGACACCCTGTATGCGCGCATGCAGCAGTTCGCCACCCGCGTCTACGGCCCGCTGTTTACCGCCGGCCTGCACTTCTGGCAGCTGGGTGAATCCCACTATTGGGGTCACAACGCGATCATCCGGATGAAGCCGTTCATCGAGCACTGCGCCCTGGCGCCGTTGCCCGGTAAAGGCGCATTCGCCGGTGCGATCCTGTCCCACGACTTCGTTGAAGCAGCGCTGATGCGCCGTGCCGGCTGGGGCGTGTGGATTGCCTACGACTTGCCGGGCAGCTATGAAGAACTGCCGCCGAACCTCCTGGACGAACTCAAGCGTGACCGTCGCTGGTGCCACGGTAACCTGATGAACTTCCGCCTGTTCCTGGTCAAGGGTATGCACCCGGTTCACCGCGCGGTGTTCCTCACGGGCGTAATGTCGTACCTGTCGGCACCGTTGTGGTTCCTGTTCCTGGTGTTGTCGACGGCGCTTTTGGCGGTCAACACGCTGATGGAGCCGACCTACTTCCTGGAGCCTCGCCAGCTGTATCCGTTGTGGCCGCAGTGGCACCCGGAAAAAGCCGTCGCGCTGTTCTCGACCACCATCGTCCTGCTGTTCCTGCCCAAGCTGCTCAGTATCATTCTGATCTGGGCCAAGGGTGCGACCGGCTACGGTGGCCGGATCAAGGTCACCTTGTCGATGCTGATGGAGATGCTGTTCTCCATGCTGCTGGCGCCGGTGCGGATGATTTTCCACACCCGTTTTGTTCTGGCCGCGTTCCTGGGCTGGGCCGCGACCTGGAACTCGCCGCAACGTGACGACGACTCCACGCCGTGGAGCGAAGCCGTCAAGCGTCATGGTCCGCAGACCCTGCTGGGCTTTGCCTGGGCTGCACTGGTGGCCTGGCTGAACCCGAGCTTCCTGTGGTGGCTGACGCCTATCGTTGGTTCGCTGATCCTGTCGATCCCGGTTTCGGTGATCTCCAGCCGCACCAACCTGGGTCTCAAGGCGCGCGACGAGAACCTGTTCCTGATTCCAGAAGAGCACACGCCTCCGCAGGAGCTGGTGTCTACCGATCAGTACACCCACGAAAACCGTTGGCATGCGCTGAACGACGGCTTCGTGCGGGCAGTGGTCGATCCGCAGCAGAACGCCCTGGCGTGCGCGCTGGCGACTTCGCGTCACCGTCAGGCCGAGCCGATCGAGTGGATGCGTATCGAACGCGTACGTCATGCGATCAAGGGCGGCCCTGAGCACCTGAGCAACCACGAGCGCCTGCAACTGCTGAGCGACCCGGTTGCCCTGGCGCGCCTGCACGAGTTGGTGTGGGCCGAAGGCAATGCCGCGTGGCTGGACGCCTGGCGGGCCTCGGTGAAAGCCGATCCCCATGCGCCGCTGCTGCCATTGCAGCCGGCAACGCACCTGACTGCGCCATCGCTGGCCAATGCCTGAGTGATCCGCTGAAACAAGAACGCCGCCAGAGAGCAATCCCTGGCGGCGTTTTTGTTTATGAGCGATCTCACCCTGCGTCCTCGAACCTATGGACACATGACCCTGTAGGAGCGCGCTTGCCCGCGATTGCGGTGTGTTGGACAACACATTTGTTACAGATACACCGCAATCGCGGGCAAGCGCGCTCCTACAGGATTACACCCGGAACCGGCCCACCAGCTCCTGCAACTGCGCGCCGAGGCGGGCGAGTTCGGCGCTTGATGCTGCGGTCTGGTCGCTGGCGGCGGCGGTCTGTTCGGAGATGTCGCGCACATTGAGCACGCTGCGGTTGATCTGCTCGGCCACCACCGTCTGTTCCTCTCCCGCCGTGGCTATCTGCTGGTTCATGCTCTGAATCGTCGACACCGTACGGGTGATGCTCTCCAGCGAGCTACCCGCGCGGCGGCTGAGTTCCACGCTGCTGTCGGTGAGGTTGCGGCTGGCATCCAGCGTGCTGACCACCTGTTGAGTACCGTTCTGCAGGGCGGCGATCAACACCTCGATTTCCTCGGTCGATTCCTGGGTGCGCTTGGCCAGGCCCCGCACCTCGTCGGCCACCACGGCAAAGCCGCGCCCGGCCTCACCGGCCCGCGCAGCCTCGATGGCGGCATTGAGTGCCAGCAGGTTGGTCTGCTGCGCCACTGACTTGATGACATCCAGCACGCCGCCGATCTTGTCGCTCTCCTGCTTCAGCTCGCCCATGGCCCGGGTCGAATTGTGCACCTCCACCGCCAGGCGCTCGATCTGCCCGATGGCATCGGCCACCACCCGGTCGCCCTCCCGTGCCTGGAGGTCGGCCTGGCGGGCAGCCTCGCTGGCTTCCTCGGCATTGCGCGCGACCTCCATGACCGTCGAGGTCATCTGATTCATGGCGGTGGCGACCTGATCGGTTTCGCTTTTCTGATTGTTGACCCCTGTGCTGGTCTGCTCGGTGACTGCAGACAACTGCGCGGCGGCGCTGGCGATTTGCGTCACGCCGTCGCCAATCCCGGAAATCAGCTTTCGCAGGCTCACAGTCATGTCTTGCATGCTGTGTTGCAGGCGGCCCATCTCGTCATCGCGCCTGATGTCGATGTCCACGCTCAAGTCGCCCTTGGCAATGCGCTGCGCGGCGTGCAGGGTCTGTTGCAGCGGAACGATGATCTGCCGCGTGATGAGCCAGGCCGCCAGCAGCCCCAGCACGATCGCCAGCATGGCCACGCCGATCAGCATCTGCCGCGACCGGTCTGCTTCGCCGTCCCTGCGCTGGGTTTGCAGGGTGCTGGTGTCGGCCGTGGAGGTGAGCAGGCTGTCGCCCATCGCTTCCATCGACTCATGGGCCGCTTCTGTCTTGATTTGCAATGCCTTGAGCTGGTTGAGCTGGTTGCGGTAGTCCTCGATCGCCTTGCGCGCAGTGTCCAGAATGGAGGCGCTGGTATTGGAGGGGCTTGAGACGATCTCCTGGATCTCCCCCAGCGCCCCCTCGGTCGCCTTGACGGCCGCCGCCTCGAACGTCTCCTGGCCGCTGTACAGGTAGGCCTGGGAGGCGGAAAGGGCCGCCTGCATGTACCGACGCAGTTGCAGGATATTGGTGAACTCGTCGAGCTTCTCTGTGTTGCCCTGTTCCTCGCTGACGGCCTTGAGCACATCGGCCTCGACCTGATCGACTGCGGCGATGACAGTTTCCGACAGGCTTTTCATCTGCACCCGTGAGTCATCCCGGCTCTGCAGCAACTGCCCCAGATTGGCGAACGTGCTGCCCAGGGAGCGTGCGTCTTCGCTCTGCTTGTTGAGCATCTGCAGCACGTCGGCGGGGTTGTCATCGTCCCGCAGGCCCTTGAGGTGCGCTTCGATTTCACTGATGCGCGCGGAAATCCGGCTTGCGCTCTCGGGCGTGTTTTCGATGCGAAAGATGATCCGCTCGGCCCGCAGGTCCTTGGTCAGGGCGCTGAGCTGGGCAATGGCGCTGAGGGATTCGGAGCGCACGATCATGGTGTCCAGCCCGAGCCAGCCGGTCACCGTGATCGCCAGTGTGAGTACCAGCACCAGGCCGAAACCCAGCGAGAGCTTGAGCTTGACGCTGCTGTTGGCCAGCGCCTGGTTGATTCCTTGCAGCATGATGCGTCTCCTGCGGATGGGCGATAAACGCGCATCGGCAGGGTGGCCGGGCTCATGACCTGAGGAGGGTGTAGGAGATTTCTGAAGCGAGGAAGGGGGTGACGCAGTTCACAAAAGCTTTCGTAGCAGCACGGCTTGCCGGCGGGAGCGGGGTGTCAATCAACCCACCTCTGACAGAAACGCCCCTGTAGGAGCGCGCTTGCCCGCGACCATAGTGTGTCAGCCACCAAAATGTCTAATGACACACCGCCGTCGCGGGCAAGCGCGCTCCTACAAAGGAGGTCGTTAGATCCGGAATTTCCCTACCAGCCCTTGAAGGTGCGTGCCCAGCCGCGCCAGCTCCACGCTCGACGCCGCGGTTTCTTCGCTGGCCGCCGAGGTCTGTTCAGACACGTCGCGCACGTTCAGCACGCTGCGGTTGATCTCTTCGGCGGTGGCGCTCTGTTGCTCGGCGGCCGCAGCGATCTGCTGGTTCATGGCCTGGATCGCCGACACGGTCTGGGTAATGCTTTCCAGCGAGCCACCGGCGCGGCGGGTGAGGTCCACGCTGCTGGCCGTCAGTTCGCGGCTGCTGTCCATGATCGACGCCACCTGTTGCGTGCCGTTCTGCAGGCCCAGGATCAGCTCTTCGATCTCCTCGGTGGATTTGTGCGTGCGCTGGGCCAGGCTGCGAACTTCGTCGGCCACCACCGCAAAACCACGACCGGCTTCGCCAGCACGAGCAGCTTCGATGGCGGCGTTCAGCGCCAACAGGTTGGTCTGCTGGGCCACGGACTTGATGACGTCCAGCACGCTGCCGATCTTGTCGCTCTCGCGCTTGAGTTCGCCCATGGCCTCGGTGGAATGGGCCACCTCGCGAGCCAGGCGCTCGATCTGGGCGATGGCCTCGTTGACCACCTTGTCACCCTCGCGGGCCTGCTGATCGGCCGCCACGGCCGCCTCAGAGGCTTCCTCAGCGTTGCGCGCCACTTCCTGCACGGTTGCAGTCATCTGATGCATGGCGGTGGCGACCTGATCGGTCTCGACCTTCTGGCTGTTGACCCCGGCGCTGGTCTGTTCGGTCACCGCCGACAGCTCTTCGGCAGCGCTGGCGATCTGGGTGACGCTGTCGCCGATGCCGCCGATCAACTCGCGCAGGCTCAGGGTCATGCGCTGCATGCCGCCTTGCAGCTGGCCCAGTTCGTCGCGGCGGTCGACCTTGAGGTTGTGCGTCAGGTCGCCCGACGCCACGCGGTCCACGGCGATCAGTGTCTGTTTCAACGGCAGGGTGATCTGGCGGGTAATGGCCCATGCGGCCAGCACGCCAAACAGCAGGGCGATCACGGTCGCGATGCCGAGCATCGACTGCGCCTGCTGGCTGTCGGCGTCGCGCTTGGCGTTCTGCGAGGCGGTCAACTGGTCGCTAAGGTCGCGCAGTTGCTGGCCCAGCCCGGCCATTTTTTCCATGGCCTGACGGCTGACCTGCTGCGCATCGCGGTATTGCCCAACGGCCGCGCGATAGCCCTTGAGTGCCAGGTTCGCCTTTTGCAGTTGCGGGATGTACTGCGAAGAAACGTCGCCGGCCAGGGTGTTCACGCCGACGATGGCTTCGTCGATGGCGGCGTTGGCGTTCTTCTCGAAGTCAGGATTGCCGCTGAAGGTGTAGCCGCGCACCTGGAAGCGTGCTTGCTGGATCTGCTTGCTGACGCCCACCGCGCTGTTGAATTGCAGGATGTTGTCGTGCTGGATCAGCGCTTCCTCGATCTTGTTGACCTCCTCGACCGCGGCGTCCGCTGTCGCACCCAGGTTGGTGCGGCTGGCTTCACGTGCGGCGATGGCGCGGGTCATGTCGTCGAAGGCGCGGCGGTAGTCGGCAGCGGCCTGGATCTGGCCGTCGAGGAGTTGCAGGTCGCCTGGGCTTACGATCTTGCCGCGGGCTTTCTTGAGGTAGCCGTCGAGCTTGTCCAGCGCGGTCATGACACCCGTCGCGGCTTCGGCGCTGTACTGGGCTTCGTAGCGCATGCGCGCAGTGCCCAGGTCCAGGGTCTGCTCGCTGATCTGCGAGATGTTCGCCAGCTTGTCGCCGCGCTCGATCAACGAGCCCAGGCTAGACCAGCCCGTGGCAGTAATGACCAGCGTCATCAACAGCACCAGGCCGAAGCCGATGGCGAGTTTGCGACTCACACTCACGTTCCCGAGACGTTGGGCAAACCAGCGATACATGTGGATTCCTTGCGCGTTGTTTTTATCGATGCCGGGTTATCGGCACACAAAATGTGAACTGCAACGCCATTGGGCGGAAATGGCGCAGGAGCCGTCTAGTTTGTCCGTAGCAGCACGGCTTGCCGGCGGGAGCGGTGTGTCTGTAACGGATGGGTTGACTGACACACCGCTCCCGCCGGCAAGCCGGACTGCTACGAGATCAGAAGAGACGTGCGAGGAGGGCGGTGACGGCGGTTTCGACGCGCAGGATGCGCTCGCCCAGTTGCACCGGGTTCAGGCCCGATGCGCGCAGCAGTTCGACCTCGTAGGGAATCCAGCCGCCTTCGGGGCCGATGGCCAGGGTGACAGGCTGCTCGACCGCACGCGGGCATGGGGGAAAGTCGCCGGGATGGCCGACCAGGCCCAGGGTACCGTCCACGATGGCTGGCAGCCGGTCCTCGACGAACGGCTTGAAGCGTTTTTCTATGACGATTTCCGGCAGCACGCTGTCCCGGGCCTGTTCAAGCCCCAGAATCAGGTTTTCGCGAATCGACGCAGGTGTGAGGAACGGGGTCTGCCAGAAGCTTTTCTCGACACGATAGCTGTTGACCAGAATGACTCTGGGCACGCCCATGGTCGCCACGGTCTGGAAGACCCGGCGCAGCATCTTCGGGCGGGGCAGGGCCAGCACCAGCGTCAGTGGCAGTTTGGCCGGCGGCTCGCGGTCGAAGCTGACCGACAGTTCCGCCTCGCGGGGCTCCAGGCGCAGCAGCTCGGCACTGCCCAGCAGGCCACCCACGCGCCCGACCCGCAGGCTGTCGCCCACTTCCGAGCGATGCACCTCTTGCATGTGCTTGAGGCGCCGGTCGCGCAGGATCACCCGCTCGGCCGAAATGAAGTCGGCCTCTTCCAGCAACAGCAAGTTCACGGCTGGGTCGCTGGCGGCTGGTCTTGCTTGTCTTCGGCGTTCTCGTCGTCTTCGTGGTCACCGCGCTTGGTGACCATCGAGCTGCACAGCACGCCGATTTCGAACAGCAGCCACATGGGCACCGCCAGCAGCGTCTGGGAGAAGATGTCAGGCGGCGTGAGGATCATGCCGACCACGAAGCAACCGATCACCACATAGGGGCGAATCTTCTTCAGGTATTTGACGTCGACGATGCCGATCCACACCAGCAGCACCACGGCCACGGGAATCTCGAACGCCACGCCAAAGGCCAGGAACAGAGTCATGACGAAATCCAGGTAACTGGAAATGTCCGTCATCATCGACACGCCCTCGGGCGTCACGCTGGCGAAGAAGTGGAAAATCAGCGGGAATACCAGGAAATAGGCAAAGGCCATCCCGGCGTAGAACAGAATGATGCTGGAAATCAGCAGCGGCACCGCCACGCGCTTTTCGTGCTTGTACAGGCCCGGCGCGATGAAACCCCAGATCTGGTAGAGGATCACCGGCATCGCCAGAAACAGCGCGACCATCATCGTCAGCTTGAACGGCGTCAGGAACGGCGAAGCCACGTCGGTGGCGATCATCGTCGCGCCTTCGGGCAGGAATTTGCGCAGTGGCGCCGAGACGAAGGTGTAGATCTTCTGCGTGAAGTAGAACAGCGCGCCGAAGATCACGAAGATCGCCAGCACACAACGCAGCAGGCGCGAACGCAGTTCAGTCAGGTGCGAGACCAGCGGCATCTGCTGGTCATTTTCCGGGATTTCGCTCATGGGGCTCGTGGTGGCTGTGTCGAATCGTTGGCGGAAGGTGTGCTCGGCACAGCGGCGGCAGGAGCAGGCGCGACAGGCGCGGGTGCAGTTGCAGGCGGCGAAACCGGTTCGACCACCACGGGCTCCGAGATCACCCCGGTGCTGACCGGGGCCGGTTCGGCAGCAGGCGCGGGGGCGTTTTGCGCCTCAGGTGTCGGCGCGGCATCCAGCGCTGAAGGCGCAGGCTCCGGCGCAGCTGCGCGGGCCTGGGGTTGCATGATTTTGCGCGCTTCTTCTTCCAGCGAAAGAATGTGCTCGTTGTGCAGTTGACGACGAATCTCGTCGGCACCGATTTCGCGCTCAACTTCCTGTTTGATCGCATTGAAGCTGCGTTTCAGACGCCCGACCCAAAGCCCGGCAGTGCGCGCGGCTCCCGGCAGGCGCTCGGGGCCCAGTACCAGCAGGGCAACGAGACCGACCAGCAGCAATTCAGAGAAGCTGATACCAAACATGCGTCAGGACCTAGTCTTTGCGGATGGGCTCTTCGACTTTCTGCGCAGTGCCGTCGATGGTGTGCGGCTGATGCAGCGGCTGGGTCGGCGGGGTTGGCTGCGCGGTCTGCTGGGGTTGCACAGGCGGCTGCTCAGGGCCTTTTTCGTCGTCGTTCATGGCCTTGCGAAAGCCCTTGATCGACTCGCCGACGTCAGTGCCCAGGTTCTTGAGTTTCTTGGTGCCGAAGACCAATACCACGACAACCAGGATGACGATCCAGTGTTTCCAGTCAAAAATGCCCATGACGCGTTCCTCACAAGGTATTCGGGGCCCCTTGGCCCTCGGTTTATTCAGCCGGGCGCGTTATTCAGTTGGGCGCGCCGCCTTTTCGGCGTGGCCCGATAACCCGAAACGGCGATCCAGTTCATCGAGTACGGCTTGTGGATGCTGGCCCAGTGCTGAAAGCATGACCATGCTATGGAACCACAAATCGGCTGTTTCGTAGATGACATCGCTGCAGTCACCGCTGACGGCGGCATCCTTGGCGGCAATGATGGTTTCGACCGACTCTTCGCCGACCTTCTCCAGAATCTTGTTCAGCCCCTTGTGATAGAGGCTGGCCACGTAGGAGGAGTCCGCCGCCGCGCCCTTTCGCTCTTCGAGCACCTGAGCCAGGCGAGACAAGGTATCAGTCATGTTCAGTGTCCTGCGTGGTAAATGGCTTCGGGGTCCTTGAGCACCGGCTCGACGGTCTTCCAGCCGGCGTTGTCATAGACGCGATAGAAGCAGCTTTCGCGGCCGGTGTGGCAGGCGATGCCGCCGATCTGCTCGACCATCAGGATGATGACGTCGGCGTCGCAGTCCAGGCGCAACTCGTGCAGCTTCTGCACATGGCCCGATTCTTCGCCTTTGCGCCACAGTTTGCCACGGGAACGCGACCAGTAGATGGCGCGGTTTTCGGCGGCGGTCAGGCTCAGCGCTTCGCGGTTCATCCAGGCCATCATCAGGACACGCCCGGTTTTATGATCCTGGGCAATTGCCGGGACCAAACCGTCGCTGTCCCACTTGATCTCGTCCAGCCAGTCTTTCATCGTCGGCTCCGGCCGCTGTGTTGAAGGGGGTTAGTGTGCCAGCGGCAGGCGCTGCTGGCTATCGGCGAACAACCAGATAGAGCCCCGCGACCAGCATCAGCACCGAAGGCCAGGCGCTCATCGCGATCAACTCGCCACCTGATTGAGTATGGGCGGTTGCCAGCACTACGCCACCGGCCAGCAGGCACGCGCCCAGTAGCCGCAGGGCCCAGTGGTCGCCTTTGTGGCTGTAGGGCGGCGGTGGATCGGAGGTGTGCGGCTGGGACAGACGCTCCAGCAGATCGCGGGTCATGTTGGCCAGATGCGGGATCTGCTCAACTTGTGACTGCAAGTTTCCGATCAGTGTCTTGGGGCTGACGCGCTCGCGCATCCAGCGCTCCAGGAACGGCTGCGCGGTGCTCCACAGGTCCAGCTCGGGGTACAGCTGCCGGCCCAGGCCCTCGATGTTGAGCAGGGTTTTCTGCAACAGCACCAGTTGCGGCTGCACTTCCATGTTGAAGCGGCGGGCGGTCTGGAACAGGCGCATCAGCACCTGGCCGAAGGAAATGTCCTTGAGTGGCTTCTCGAAAATCGGCTCGCACACGGTGCGGATCGCCGCTTCGAATTCGTTGAGCTTGGTTTCCGCCGGCACCCAGCCCGAATCGATGTGCAACTGCGCCACACGGCGATAGTCGCGTTTGAAGAAGGCGAACAGGTTGCGCGCCAGGTAATCCTGGTCTTCGGGTGTCAGGCTGCCGACGATACCGCAGTCGATGGCGATGTACTGCGGATCCCAGGGTGCCACGGTGCTGACGAAGATGTTGCCGGGGTGCATGTCGGCGTGAAAGAAGCTGTCGCGGAACACTTGGGTGAAGAACAACTCCACGCCGCGCTCGGCGAGCTTTTTCATGTCGGTGCGCTGGTCGGCCAGGGTCGCGAGGTCCGTGACCTGAACGCCGTAGATGCGCTCCATGACCAACACTTTCGGCCGGCACCAGTCCCAGTAGACCTGCGGCACGTAGAGCATGGTCGAGCCTTCGAAGTTGCGTCGCAGCTGGCTGGAGTTGGCCGCCTCGCGCAACAGGTCGAGCTCGTCGTAGATAGTCTTTTCGTAGTCGGCGACCACGTCCACCGGGTGCAGCAGGCGGGCGTCGGCGGACAGGCGCTCGGCGATGCTGGCCAGGATGAACAGCCAGGCCAGGTCTGAACCGATGATCGGCTTGAGCCCCGGACGCACGACCTTGACCACCACTTCCTCGCCGGTCTTCAGGCGCGCGGCGTGTACCTGCGCCACCGAAGCCGAGGCCAGGGGCGCGACGTCGAAACGGCTGAACACGTCGCTGATCTTCGCCCCCAACTGGGACTCGATCAGGGCGATGGCCTTCTCGGACTCGAACGGCGGTACGCGGTCCTGCAAGAGCATCAGCTCATCGGCGATGTCTTCGGGCAACAGGTCCCGGCGGGTCGAGAGCAACTGGCCGAACTTGATGAAGATCGGCCCCAGGTCCTGAAGTGCCAGGCGCAGGCGCGCGCCTCGGGTCAGTTCACTCTTGCGCCTGGGGAACCAGCGCCAGGGCAGTACGAAACGGACGGCGAGCAGCCACCAGGGCAGGGGCAGGGCGAACAGCAGGTCATCCAGGCGGTAGCGGATGACGACCCGCTGGATGCGAAACAGGCGGCGGACGGCAAGCAGGCTCATGCGTTATCGCTGGGTTTGAGAGATTGGGCCAGACGCTCGAAGCGGGCTTCGAGGCGTTCCAGGTCTTGTTTGGTCTGATCCAGTTCGGCGAAACGGGCTTCAGCCTCGCGCTTGCCGACCAGTGTGCGGGATTCTTCGGCCAGGTACTCGGCCAGGTTGTGGGAGAGGCTGGCGATCGTGTCGCGGGTCATGCGCGCACTCTTGCGCAGATGACCGCCGATCAACGGCGTGGCCACCGGGCCCAGCCAGCGTTGCAGCTCGTATTCCCAGTCCAGATCGAGATCCTGCAACACGCCCACCAGCTCCAGCAGTACGGCGCTTTCACCGTCCAGTTCGACTTCGGGGCTGTGCAGCACGGCATTCTTGTCGCGGCTCGTGGCAAGGCGCATCAGGCTGGCGGCCGGTGCGCGCAGGGTCACGTCGGCGCCGCCTTCCCAGGTCGAGGCCAGCATCAGGCCTTCGTCACTGGGCAGGATGTGCAGGTCGAACGCGGGGCTGGTGCATTGCACCGCGATGATCTTGCCACTCAGTCGATCCAGGCGTGGCAGCGCCGTGCTGTCCATTTGCAGCACACGATTGATGCCGTGCTCGGCGCTGGCGAGCAAGCCGCGGATCAGCATCAGGGCTTGATACCGCGATGCAGGGCAACGATGCCGGAGGTCATGTTGTGGTAGGTCACGCGGTCGAAACCGGCCTCTACCATCATCGACTTCAGGGTTTCCTGGTCCGGGTGCATGCGGATCGATTCGGCGAGGTAACGGTAGCTTTCCGAGTCATTGGTGATCAGCTTGCCGGCCAGCGGCATGAAGGCGAACGAGTAGGCGTCGTAGACCTTGGACATGACCTTGTTGGTCGGCTTGGAGAACTCCAGCACCAGCAGGCGGCCGCCCGGCTTGAGCACGCGCAGCATGGAGCGGATGGCGTCTTCCTTGTGCGTCACATTGCGCAGGCCGAAGGCGATGGTCACGCAATCGAAGTGGTTGTCCGGGAACGGCAGCTTTTCAGCGTCGGCCTGGACGAACTTGATGTTGCCGGCCACGCCGCGGTCGAGCAGGCGGTCGCGACCGACCTTGAGCATCGAGGCGTTGATGTCTGCCAGTACCACTTCGCCGGTAGGGCCGACCAGGTGGGAGAATTTCTTCGCGAGGTCGCCCGTGCCGCCTGCGATGTCCAGCACGCGGTTGCCAGTACGAACGCCGGAAAGCTCGATGGTGAAGCGCTTCCAGAGGCGGTGCATGCCACCGGACAGTACGTCGTTCATCAGGTCGTACTTGGCTGCAACGGAGTGGAACACTTCGGCGACTTTCTCGGCCTTCTGGCTTTCGGCCACGGTTTTGTAACCGAAGTGGGTGGTGGGTTCGGCATCGCTGCCTTTGCGCGGATCGTTCATATCGCTGTCACCGGAATAAAGTGCGGCCATTCTAATCGTCGGGGCTGGCTTTGTCTTGACAAGGGTTAGGGTGAACAGTTTCTTCAAGGGATGGCACTGGTATAGTGGCCCGACGATTTACCTCGATGAAGGAGCCTGCCAATGGCCCGAATTACCGTGGAACGCCCGCACACGCTGGGCAAGGACAAGGCCCGCGAGAAGGCCGAATTGCTGGCCGAGAAGCTGGGCGAAAAATATGGCATCGAGCACAGCTGGAACGGCGACACCGTGTCGCTGGAAGGCAAGGGCGCCAAAGGCACGGTGCAGGTGGAAGAAGCGCTGGTGCGCGTCAACATCGAGCTGAATTTCTTCCTGTCGGCGATGAGCAGCACCATCGAGTCCGAAGTGGCGCGCCAGCTGGACAAGGCCCTCACTGCCTGACGCCCGCCCTTGTAGGAGCGCGCTTGCCCGCGATGGCGGTGTGTCAGGCGATGAATGTTTGAATTCACCGACCCCGTCGCGGGCAAGCGCGCTCCTACAGTTCATCTCTGTGCTCACTGGCTAGGGTGAGCATTCTAATTTTTCCCTCTACTTTGTGCCCATGCCCCAACTTCCTGCGGGCGGTTGCTCCCATCCCTTTCGAGTGTGAGGTGCGTCATGGTCAAAGTTGCCCTGAAGAAAAAAATCGCGAACGAAGAGGCCAGGACCTTTTCGGAAGTCCGTCTCTATGCGCGCAAGATCTGGCTCGCGGGCCTGGGCGCCTACGTCAAGGCTGGCCAGGAAGGCAGCGAGTACGTCAAAGAGCTGATTCGCACCGGCGAGCAGACTGAAAAGAAAGCCAAGAAAGTCATCGACGAAAAGGTCGAGGCGGCCAACACCGAAATCGACGAAGTGACCGGTGAAGTGATCAAGGCCAAGGGCCGTGTGGAAGCGCAACTCGACAAGATCGAAAGTGCGTTCGACCGCCGCGTGGCTAGCGCCTTGAATCGCATCGGTATTCCGTCTAAACATGATGTTGAGACACTCTCTGCTAAGCTCGATGAGCTGACGGCATTGCTCGAACGTGTCGCGCGTAAACAATAAGGAGAGCGGGATGGCTGGCAAAAAGAAAACCGATAAAGAAGGCAGCTCCTGGATTGGCGAGGTTGAAAAATACTCGCGCCAAATCTGGCTGGCTGGTTTAGGCGCTTACTCGAAGATCAGCAATGACGGCAGTAAGCTTTTCGAATCGTTGGTCAAGGACGGCGAGAAAGCCGAGAAGGAAACCAAGGCCACCGTTGGCAAGACCGTGGACACGGCCAAGACCACTACCAAATCCCGCGTCGGTGACGTGAAGGATCTGGCGCTGGGCAAATGGGGCGAGCTGGAGGGGGCTTTCGACAAGCGCCTGAACAGCGCGATCTCGCGTCTGGGCGTTCCCAGCCGCAACGAGGTCAAGGCACTGCACAGCAAGGTTGACCTGCTGACCAAGCAGATCGAGAAACTGACCGGCGCTTCGGTCACCCCTGTCTCGAAAACCGCCGCTGCAAAACCTGCGGCTAAAACCACCGCCAAGCCATTGGCCAAAGCTGCGGCCAAGCCTGTTGCGAAAGCGGCAAGCACCGTTGCGAGCAAGACTGCAGCCGCCAAACCGGCAGTGGCCAAGGCTGCGGCCAAACCGGTAGCTGCGGCGTCCAAGGCTGCTGCTTCGACTGCTGCCAAGGCCAAAGCCGTGGCGGCGAAACCTGCGGCCAAGCCTGCTGCGAAACCTGCCGCCAAACCGGCAGCGGCAGCCAAACCTGCAGCCGCGAAGAAACCGGCAGCGGCGAAAAAACCAGCCGCCGCCAAGCCAGCCGCCGCGAAACCGGCAGCAGCGCCTGCCTCGGCAGCACCGGCCAACACCGCTTCAAGCGCACCGGCGCAGGCCGCTGCGGCCGCACCATCGTCGGCCAGCTCCACGGCGTCGACACCGTCCAGCCAATCCTGATCCCCGGCTGGTTATCCCGAAGCCCGATCTGTGCAAGCAGGTCGGGTTTTTTATTGCCCGTCGATCTCACTCTTCCAGATAGTGCATCGCCAGCTTCTCTGATGCATGCCGGGCACCCGGTTTGAGGTGCGGCGCGACCAGCATCATGATCTGGTACACGACGACACGGGTTTCCCCTTCGCGGTCCAGAATGCGCTGGTAATCCAGCGAGAACAGCAAGGTCATGGTGATCTGCTCGACCAGTTGCCCCAGTGCCTGGGTGTCGCTGGTGACCTGGCCTTCGGCCTTCAGGCGTGCCAGCAGCGAGGCCAGGGTGCGCTTGATCGAGTTGAGCAGGTTGCGGATGCCACGGGCCAGCTTCGGCAGGCGTCCGGCCAGATTCGACAGGTCCTGGAACAGAAAGCGGTAATGTGACAGGCGCTCGACGATCAGGTGCAGGAACAGCCAGTAGTCCTCGGCCTCGAGGCGTGCATCGGCCGGTGGATCGAGCAAGGGCGCGAGTTCGACCTGGAAGCGCTCGAACAGCTCCATCACCAACGGCTCCTTGCCGTGAAAGTGGTAGTAGAGATTGCCCGGGCTGATGTCCAGTTCGTTGGCGATTTCCAGTGTCGAGACGTTGGGTTCGCCCTGCAGGTTGAACAGCTGCAGGGCACATTCGAGTATGCGGTCGCGGGTCTTCATCCAGTCTTCTTAAGTCTATTGACGAACTGTAGGAGCGCGCTTGCCCGCGACCGGCGTGTCAGACGACGTCGATGACATAGACCCAACGCCATCGCGGGCAAGCGCGCTCCTACGGGTGATATCAGCGCACGCGCACGTACGTCCCCGGCGCTGCCTCCATCGGCGGGTAGTTCTGGTTGCCCAGTGCCGTCAGCGTCTCGCGTTGCGGCCCCGAGCGTTCCTGAATCCAGCTCAGCCAGGTCGGCCACCAGCTGCCTTCGGTGGTGGTCGCGTCGTAGTACCAGGCGCGAGGGTCGCCGCTGAGCTTGCCGTTCTCCACGAAGTTCGATTTGGGATTGCCCGGCGGGTTGAGGATGCTTTGCACATGGCCGCTGTTGGAGAGCAGGAACCTGCGTTCGCCGCCCAGCAGCAGCGTCGAGCGATAGACCACATCCCAAGGGGTGATGTGGTCGTTGATACCGGCCACGCTGAAGCTGTCCACCGTGACCTTCTGCAGGTCGATGGGCGTGCCGCACACCTCAAGGCCTCCGGCATGCGTCAGCGGGTTGTGCTTGAAGAAATCGAGCATGTCGCCATGCAGCGCGGCGGGCAGGCGGGTGGTGTCGTTGTTCCAGTAGAGGATGTCGAACGACGGCGGCGCCTTGCCCAGCAGGTAGTTGTTGACCCAGTAGGACCAGATCAGATCGTTGGGCCGCATCCAGGCAAACACCTTGGCCATGTCGCGGCCATCCAGCACGCCGCGCTGGTAGGAGCGGCGCTTGGCGGCCTCAAGGGTCTGTTCGTCGATGAACAGCGTGGCGGGGCTCTCGATCTGGCTGTCCAGCAGGCTCACCAGGTAGGTCGCGCTGGCCACCCGACGCATCTGACGCTTGGCCTGCAAATGGCCCTGCAAGGCGGCGATGGTCAGGCCACCGGCGCAGGCTCCCATCAGGTTCACTTCGCGGGCGCCGGTGATCGCCCGGCACACGTTCATGGCTTCCTCGACGGCCTCCACGTAACTGGAAAGCCCCCACTCGCGATGCCGCACATCCGGGTTGCGCCAACTGATGATGAAGGTCTGCAAGCCGTTCTTGAGCGCGTACTGGACGAAGCTGTTGTGCGGGCTGAGGTCGAAAATGTAGAACTTGTTGATCTGCGGCGGCACGATCAGCAGGGGCCGCGCGTACTGCTTTTCGCTCATGGGCTTGTACTGGATCAGCTCCAGCAGCTCGTTGCGAAACACCACCGCGCCCGGCGTCACGGCCAGGGTGCGGCCAATCTCGAAGGCGTCCTTGGTGGTCTGGCTGGGCAGGCCGTTGTTGTGCAGGAAATCATCGAACATGTGGCTCAGGCCCTTCACCACGCTGCTGCCGCCTGAGTTGAACAGCTCTTTGACCGCCAGCGGGTTGAGCAGGCTGTTGGTCGGCGCCAGGGCGTCGTTGAGCAGCGCGAAGATGAACTGCGCGCGGGAGCGGTCGTCCTCGGGCAGGCCGCTGTCGGCGATCCAGTTGCGCACCTGGTGCTGCCAGCTCAGGTAGGCCTGCAGGCCGCGACGGTAAATCGGGTTGTGGGCCCAGGTCGGGTCGTTGAAGCGCGCATCCTGCGGGTGCAACTGATGAGGGGTTTCACCAAGCAGCACCTTGCCCAACTGGCCGCCAAGGGTCAGGGCGTGACGCGCCGTGTAGACCGGGCGCTTGAGGCCTTGCAACGCCACGCTGCGCAGGGTCGAGAACAGATCCCTGCCGCGCAGGCCGGTGATGGCGCTCTGCGCGTTGATGTAGGTCGCTGGCGTCGGGTAGGCATTCTTTGCCGGTTTTTCTCGCATGGATCAACACTCCTTCGTCAGGCCATGAACTAATGCAGGTAGCCTCAGTGAGATCGCCCAACAGGTGCGGGCTGAGGATGCATCACGGCACGCTGCCGCTCTTGCGCAAGAAACTTCATGATGATGGGCGCGACAGCTTCGGCCCGGGTGATCAGAAACAAGTGACCGTCGTCGATTATGTGTAGCTGGGCATTGGGGATACGCCAGGCCAGCAGTCGCATGTTAATCAGCGGAATCAGCGGATCGTCGTCCCCGGCGAGCACCAGCGTGGGCTGGCGGATCTTGTGCAGCCAATGAATGCTGGTCCAGCCCATGCCCGCGAACAGCTGCCAGTAGTAGCCCAGCTTTCCGGACGAGCGGACCTTGGCAGCGTGGTTGGCGGCCAGGTTCGGGTCGCGACGGAAGGCGCCGCCGTAGATGTCAGGAGCGATGCGAATCACGTGGGACGGCTGAATGTAGCGGCGCGGGCTTGCCATCATCCACAGCACTTTCGGCTTGCCCGGCACCATGACCGCGCCTGCGGCGGTGGCGGCCAGCACCAGCTTCTTGCAGCGCTCGGGGTAGTCGTAGGCGAACTGTTGGGCCAGGGCGCCGCCCCAGGACACGCCGATGGCGTTGACCTGGCCGTAGTCCAGGTAATCGAGCATGCGCGCGGCGAGTTTGGCCAGGCCCGGGAAGCGATAGGGCCGCCTGGGCGTCGATGAGCCACCGACACCGGGGACGTCGAAGGCAATGACTTCAAGGTCCGGGTCCAGTGCATCAACGAATGGAAACACCAGTTCGAGGTTGGCGCCGATGCCGTTGAAAATCAGCAGCGGCGTCAGATGACTCTTGCCGGGTCGCACCGCGGTGCGGATGTTGTGACCATCCAGGTCGATGGTGCGAAATACAAACGGTTGCGGCATGCGCGAAGCCCTGTTGGTTAAACGCCGGTAATGCTGTCCTGCGCTTTCTCCGGTCCTGAAACCGCGTGGGCGGTTCCTGCGTATTCGATGCTTGCCGTCCTTTCAAAATCGACGCCTGTAGGAGCGCGCTTGCCCGCGATGGCGGTGTGTCAGCCACCACCGATGCCAGATGTGCCGATGCCGTCGCGGGCAAGCGCGCTCCTACAGGGCTTTGTGTGCGCGTCTTAACGCTCGTGCACGTACGTGCCCGGTGAAGCTTCCCCGGCCGGGTAGGCCTTGTTACCCAGTGTAGCGGGGGATTTTTTCAGTTTGCCGGAGCGCTCCGCCTGCCATGCCTGCCAGTGCAGCCACCAGGAATCGGTGTGCTTGGTGGCGTCTTCCTGCCAGCGGGTGGCGTCGTCCGGTAGCTCCGGGTTGGTCATGTATCGCGCCTTCGGGTTGCCTGGCGGGTTCAGGATGCTCTGAATGTGCCCGCTGTTGGACAGCACGAATTCGGTCTTGCCGCCAAACAGTCTGGCCGACTTGTAGCACGAGACCCACGGCGTGATGTGGTCGTTGGTGCCGGCAAGACAGAAGATGTCACTTTTGACCTGCTTGAGATCGATCGGTGTGCCGCAGACTTCCAGCGCGTCGGTGCGCACCAGCGGGTTGTTCTTGAACATCTCGATCAGGTCGCCGTGGAACGCTGCGGGCAGGCGCGTGGTGTCGTTGTTCCAGAACAGGATGTCGAACACCGGCGGCTCGTTGCCCAGCAGGTAGTTGTTGACCCAGTAATTCCAGATCAGGTCGTTGGGGCGCATCCAGGCGAAAACCTTGGCCATGTCCTTGCCTTCGAGCACGCCGGCCTGATACGAGTGGCGCTTGGCCGACTCCAGGGTCTGCTCGTCGACGAACAATGCGACCTGGGTGTCGAGCGTGGTGTCGAGCACGCTGACCAGCAGCGTCAGGGCGTTGACCTTCTGCTCGCCAAGGGCGGCGTAATGGCCCAGCAGCGCGGTGCAGGTGATGCCGCCGGAGCAGGCGCCCAGCATGTTCACGTCCTTGCTGCCGGTGATCTTGCACACCACATCCACCGCTTCCTTCACCGCATCGATGTAGGTCGACAGGCCCCACTCGCGCTGGGCCTTGGTCGGGTTGCGCCAACTGATGATGAAGGTCTGCACGTTGTTGCGCAGGCAGAAGCGGGCCAGGCTTTTGTCCGGGCTCAAATCGAAAACGTAGAATTTGTTGATCTGCGGTGGCACCACCAACAGCGGGCGCTCGTGCACCTGTTCGGTGATGGGCCGGTACTGGATCAGTTCCAGCACATCATTGCGGAACACCACCGCGCCTTCGGAAGTCCCCAGGTTCTTGCCGACTTCGAAGGCGTCCATGTTGACCTGGCTGGGCATGCCGCCGTTGTTCACCAGATCCTTGGCAAGGTGCGAGAGTCCATCGAGGATGCTCTTGCCGCCGGTTTCGAAGAAGCGTTTGACCGCTGCCGGGTTGGCAGCGCCGTTGGTGGGGGACATGGCTTCGGTCATCAGGTTGATCACGAAGTGACCGCGGCTGATGTCCTGTTCCGACAGGCTGCTGTCGCCGATCCAGTCGTGCAGTTCCTTGCGCCAGGCAAGGTAGGTCTGCAGGTAGCGACGGTAGAGCGGGTTCTGGCTCCAGGCAGGATCCACGAAACGACGGTCGTCGCTGTCGGGTGCCAGGGTGGACTTGCCCAGCAGGACGTTTTTCAGCTCCAGCCCGAAATGGGCCACGTGCTTGGCGCTGTGGATCGGTTGGCGTATTGCCTGGGTCAGTACCATGCGTGCCGTGGTGAGCAAATCCTTGCGCCGCAGGCCTATGACGGGGTTGAGCCCCAACGTGTGTTCAGAGGCTTGACGCGGCAGGTCATCATTACTCTTGTTACTCATCTACGACGCTCCATTGTCCTGAGACGAGCACCGGTGCGGCTGTGAACACGCGTCACAGACCAGAGCCGGTACTGCTCTCGGGTGACCGATGATTAACACAAACGGGTGTGACGATTACGCGACGATCGGAAGGATGCGTGGCAACGCCCTGGATCACACCTGCAGGCTTCTGCAAAAACTCCGATGCAGAGAACCTGCCAGAATCATTGGTTACGCGAGAATTCAAAAAATCGCAAGCAGGGGCAATCATTGACCGCTGCGCGGACCATTGAAGCAAAAGGAATTAGAAAGTGCGTCCTAAAACGCCGGCCGGTCGCCCAGCCGCGGACTAGAGCATCAGCTTGATGACTTGCTCGGAAGGGTCACGGGATTTGCCTGCCGCTTTGAGCTCGGCGAGATATTCGTCCCACAGCTGCGTTTGACGCAGCGACAGTTGCTCCAGGTATTCCCAGGTGAACAATCCGCTGTCATGACCGTCGTCGAAGGTCAATTTCAGTGCGTATTGCCCTGCCGGTTCGATCTTGGTGAGCCCGACACCCAGCTTGCCGAATTGCAGGATCGGATTGCCATGGCCCTGAACCTCGGCCGAAGGCGAATGCACCCGCAGAAATTCGGCGGGCAGGTGGTACTCCTCGTCGGGGCCGTATTTGAGCGAGAGGATCTTCGAGGCTTTGTGGAGCTGGATGGCGGAGGGAATTCGGGACATCGGATTTACGCCTGTTTCCGGTTTGGGGGCGTGCACATATTAAACGTAGCAGCACGGCTTGCCGGCGGGAGCGATCTTAAGGACGCCCCCGCCGGCAAGCCGTGCTGCTACAGGTGCGGTGTCTGCGCAACCATCAATGATGAGCGCAGACAGCACGGTCAGAGGATGTAGCGCGACAGGTCTTCGTCTTCCGCCAGTTCGCCCAGGTGGCTGTTGACGTATTCGGCGTCGATCTTGATCGTGGCGGTGTCCTGCGCGCTGCCCAGGTCGCCGGCGCTGAAGGAAACCTCTTCCAGCAGACGCTCCAGCAGGGTGTGCAGGCGGCGGGCACCGATGTTCTCGGTCTTCTCGTTGACCTGCCAGGCGATCTCGGCCAGGCGCTTGATGCCCTCTGGCAGGAACTCGATGTTCAGGCCTTCGGTTTTCAGCAGCTCGCGATACTGCTCGGTCAGCGACGCGTGCGGCTCGCTCAGGATGCGTTCGAAGTCCTGCGGGCTCAGCGCCTTCAGCTCAACGCGGATCGGCAGACGGCCTTGCAGCTCAGGCACCAGGTCGCTCGGCTTGCTCAGGTGGAACGCGCCGGAGGCGATGAACAGGATGTGGTCGGTCTTGACCATGCCCAGCTTGGTGTTGACGGTGCAGCCTTCGATCAGCGGCAGCAGGTCGCGCTGCACGCCTTCACGGGACACATCGGCGCCGCCGACATTGCCGCGCTTGGCGACCTTGTCGATCTCGTCGATGAACACGATGCCATGCTGTTCGACTGCTTCCAGGGCCTTGCCCTTGAGCTCTTCGTCGTTGACCAGGCGGCTGGCTTCTTCGTCGCGCACCATCTTGAGCGCGTCCTTGACCTTGAGCTTGCGGCTCTTGCGCTTGCCCTTGCCCATGTTGGCGAACAGGCTTTGCAGCTGGTTGGTCATCTCTTCCATGCCAGGCGGCGCGGAAATGTCGACGCCGCCCATCTCGGCCACTTCGATCTCGATTTCCTTGTCATCCAGCTGGCCTTCACGCAGGCGCTTTCGGAACAGCTGGCGGGTGTTGGAATCACTGCCCGACGAGGCTTCTTCGCTGAAACCGGTGCGGGCCGCAGGCAGCAGGGCGTCGAGGATGCGGTCTTCGGCGGCGTCTTCGGCGCGATGACGGACCTTGACCATTTCCTGTTCGCGCAGGAGCTTCAGCGCAGCGTCGGCCAGGTCGCGAATGATCGACTCGACGTCGCGGCCCACGTAGCCCACTTCGGTGAACTTGGTGGCTTCAACCTTGAGGAACGGCGCGTTGGCCAGCTTGGCCAGGCGACGGGCGATTTCGGTTTTACCGACGCCGGTCGGGCCGATCATCAGGATGTTCTTGGGCGTGACTTCAACGCGCAGCTCTTCGGGCAGCTGCATCCGGCGCCAGCGGTTGCGCAGCGCGATGGCGACGGCGCGCTTGGCATCGTCCTGGCCGATGATATGGCGATTGAGTTCGTGGACGATTTCACGGGGAGTCATGGACATGGCTTTCAACGGTCCTTGGGTCATGAAGGGCTGGCGGCGATGAATTGCCGCCAGCGTCGGGCCTCACTGAGCGAGGTCCTGTTCCTCAATGGTGATGTGGTGGTTGGTGAATACGCAGATGTCGCCAGCGATGTGCAGCGCCGTCTCGGCAATTTCTCGCGCCGACAGCTCGGTTTTCAGCAGCAGGGCGCGCGCGGCGGCCTGGGCGAATGCACCGCCCGAACCCATGGCGATCAGGCCGTCTTCGGGCTCAACGACGTCACCGTTGCCGGTAATGATGAGCGAGGCGTCCTTGTTGGCGACGGCCAGCATGGCTTCCAGACGGCTCAGGGAGCGGTCGGTACGCCAGTCTTTGGCAAGCTCGACAGCGGCGCGGACCAGATGGCCCTGGTGTTTTTCCAGCTGGGCTTCGAAACGCTCGAACAGGGTGAAGGCGTCGGCAGTGGCGCCAGCGAAACCGGCGATGACCTGGCCGTGATAAAGACGACGGACCTTTTTGGCATTGCCTTTCATGACGGTATTGCCCAGGGAAACCTGGCCGTCACCAGCCATGACGACTTTGCCTTGGCGGCGCACTGAAACGATGGTGGTCAAGGGGAGAGTCTCCACGCTGCGGGGCGAAAATGCCCTGATGGAAACTCATATGGGGGTGGGGAAGGGTATTTCAACCGTGGGGGATGAATGGCAGGTGCCGTAGCCCGCCATGATCGTACCCATGCTCCATTTGCGAACAACCTAAACACTGTAGGAGCGCGCTTGCCCGCGATGGCGTCGTGTCAAGCGATCAATTCGTAAATGACACACCGCAATCGCGGGCAAGCGCGCTCCTACAAAGGCCGGCGTGAAGTCACCGGGCCTGGCGTTGTTGCAACAAAAGGTTACTGAACCCGCCGCCAGCCAGTTGCTTCTGTGCGGTCGTCAGTTGTTCGCGGTTGCTGAACGGGCCCACGAGCACGCGGTACCAGGTCTCATCCTTCACCGTACCCGATTCCACCGTCGCGGCCTGGCCCAGCAGAATGATCTGCGCACGCACCTTCTCGGCGTCGGCCTGTTTGCGGAACGAGCCCGCCTGCAGGAAGAACGTGGTCACCGCAGCCGGCTTGGTCACAGGTGGCGCAGGCGGAGGCGTCAGGCCACTGAGGGCTGCCTGGGCGCGGGCCGTGTCGATCTTCGCGGCCTGTTCAGGCGTGACCGGCGTGGTCGGAGTGACCACCGCAGGCGGCGTCTTCTCCGGCACGGCCTCGTTCGGCACGATAACTTCCGACTCAGGCAGCAGGGTGTAGAAATCGTACTTGGGCTTGACCGGCGCAGTCGGGCTCGGCGGCGTCTTGTTCGCCTCGGCGATCTTCGCCGCCTTGGCTTCGGCCTTCACGCGCTTGATGTCATCGCCGCTGCCCGGCTCCAGTTTCATCAGGAAAACGATGAAGGCACCGACCGACAGGCCGATCGCCAGCCACACCCATCCCGGAATCGGCTTCTTTGCGGGTGCCTCGTACCGGCTGGCGCCGCGCTTGGGAGCTGGTTTCTTTTTGACTGCCAACTTACATACGCTCCAGAGTTTCCAGACCCAGCAATTGCAGGCCTTGCTTGAGGGTGCGGCCAGTCAGGTGCGCAAGGCGCAGACGGCTCTGCTGTTGCTCGGGGTTTTCGGCGTTCAGGATCGGGCAGTTCTCGTAGAAGCTGGAGAACAGGCCCGCCAGATCGTACAGGTAGGCGCACAGGACGTGCGGTGTGCCTTTCTCGGCGACGTTGTTCACGGTCTCGCCAAACTGCGCCAGGCGCGCAGCCAGGTCCTGTTCATGCTCGGCCTCGAGGATGATCTGGCCCTTGCTCTCGTCGAACGCCTCGCCCAGCTTGCGGAACACGCCGGAAACGCGGGTGTAGGCGTACAGCAGGTAAGGCGCGGTGTTGCCTTCGAAGCTCAGCATCTGGTCGAAGTTGAAGCTGTAGTCGCTGGCGCGGTGCTTGGACAGGTCGGCGTATTTCACCGCGCTGATGCCCACGGCCTTGGCGATGGTGCGCAGTTCGTCTTCGGCGACTTCCGGGTTCTTCTCCTTGACCAGCACGTAGGCGCGCTCTTCGGCCTCGTCCAGCAGGTCCACCAGCTTGACGGTGCCGCCATCGCGGGTCTTGAACGGACGGCCATCGGCGCCGTTCATGGTGCCGAAGCCCATGTGCTCCATCTGCATGCCGTTGGTCACGAAACCGGCGCGACGGGCCACTTCGAACACCTGCTGGAAGTGCAGGGCCTGGCGTTGGTCAACGAAATACAGGGCGCGGTCGGCTTTCAGGACGTTGCTGCGGTAGCGCACGGCGGCAAGGTCAGTGGTGGCGTAGAGGTAACCGCCGCCTGCTTTCTGCACGATCACCGGCAGCGGGTCGCCGTCGGCGTTCTTGAATTCATCGAGGAACACGCACTGGGCGCCCTTGCTTTCCACCAGCAGGCCGGCCTTTTTCAGGTCGCTGACCACGTTGGCCAGGTCATCGTTGTAGGCGCTTTCGCCCATGACGTCGGCGGGGGTCAGTTTGACGTTCAGGCGCTCGTAGACTTCCTGGCAGTGCGACAGGGAGATGTCCTTGAAGCGGGTCCACAGCGACAGGCACTCAGGGTCGCCAGCCTGCAGCTTGACCACCAGGCCACGTGCGCGCTCGGCGAATTCTTCGGATTCGTCGAAGCGGCCCTTGGCGGCGCGGTAGAAGTTTTCCAGGTCCGACAGCTCGTCGCTGGTGGCCGGGGTTTCCTGCAGGTAGGCCAGCAGCATGCCGAACTGGGTGCCCCAGTCGCCCACGTGGTTCTGACGGATGACCGTGTCACCGAGGAACTCCAGCACGCTGGCTACGCCGTCACCGATGATGGTCGAGCGCAGGTGGCCGACGTGCATCTCTTTGGCGAGGTTGGGGGCGGACAGGTCGACCACCACGCGCTGGGCCGGGCCGTTCTTGCGCACCGACAGGGTGGCGTCGGCCAGGGCTTCGTCCAGGCGCGAAGCCAGGGCCTGGGTGTTCTGGAAGAAATTGAGGAAGCCGGGACCGGCGATGTCGACCTTGCTGATCTGCTCGTCGGCAGGCAAGGCGGCGACGATCTTCTCGGCCAGATCGCGCGGCTTCATGCCCGCAGGCTTGGCCAGCATCATGGCGATGTTGCTGGCGAAGTCGCCGTTTTTCTTGTCCTTGGCGTTTTCCACCTGAATCGCTGGCGTCAGGCCCTGCGGCAATACGCCTTCGGTGACGAGTTGGCTCAGGGCTTGTTGGATCAGCTGGCGAATGGTGTCTTTCATGAGGCTCTCTTTCGACCGCAAGCGCGGCAGCGCTTCGATGCGCGGGTGGAAAAACTGGGCATTATCCGTTGCCGGAGCCACCTTGCCAACCGCGGTGGATGCGCGGTTGTGTCCACAGTATCAATTGTAGGAGCGCGCTTGCCCGCGATTGCAGTGTGTCATTGGTGCATACACCGCCTGACGCACCGCCATCGCGGGCAAGCGCGCTCCTACGGATTCGGTGGTGCCGTTAATACAAATCCACAGGATCCACATCCAGCGACCACCTGACCGCGCGCCCGCTGGGCATGTTCTCCAGTGCCAGCAGCCAGGTCGCCAACAGCTTGTGCAACGGCGCCCGGGCGTTGGCCTGTACCAGCAGCTGGGCGCGATAACGCCCTGCGCGGCGTTCCATCGGAGCCGGAACAGGGCCCAACAGTTCAATTCCGCCGAGCGACATTTCCTTCAACAGGTGTTCCGCTTCCGTACAGGCCTCGTTCAGAAAACCTTCCGCTTGCCCCGGTTTGTGGGCTTCTGCGCGCAGCAGCGCCAGGTGGGAAAACGGCGGCAGCCCGGCAGCGCGGCGTTCGCTCAGGGCCTGCTCGGCGAAGGCAAAGTAACCCTGTTCGGTGAGCTGGATCAGCAGCGGATGTTCTGCAAGGTGTGTCTGGATAATCACCTTGCCGGGTTCTTCCGCCCGACCGGCACGGCCGGCCACCTGCACGATCAACTGCGCCATGCGCTCGCTGGCGCGAAAATCGCCGGAAAACAGCCCGCCGTCGGCGTCCAGAATCGACACCAGGGTCACTCGCGGAAAATGGTGGCCCTTGGCGAGCATCTGAGTGCCGACCAGAATGCACGGCTGGCCCTTCTGGATGGTGGCGAACAGCTGGTTCATCGCGTCCTTGCGCGAGGTGCTGTCACGGTCAACGCGCAACACCGGGTAATCGGGGAACAGAATCGCCAGCCGCTCCTCGGCGCGCTCGGTCCCGGCACCCACCGGGCGCAAGTCGACCTTGCCGCACGCCGGGCAGTTTCGCGGAACCCGCTCGGCATGGCCGCAATGATGGCAGCGCAGCTCGCCGGAGCGCTGATGAACGGTCATCCGCGCATCGCAACGGTTGCATTCAGACAGCCAGCCGCAATCGTGGCACAGCAGGGTCGGGGCGAACCCGCGACGGTTGAGGAACACCAGCACCTGCTGCCCGGCTGCCAGCGTCTGGGCAATGGCTTGCTGCATTGGGCCGGAAATGCCGCTGTCCAGCGGGCGGCTTTTTACATCCAGGCGCAGGAAACGTGGCTGTTGCGCACCGCCCGCGCGCTGATTCAGGCGTAGGAGGGCGTACCGCCCGGTGTGGGCATTGTGCAGGCTTTCCAGTGATGGCGTGGCCGAGCCCAGCACAATGGGGATGTCTTCCTGCCGCGCACGCACCAGCGCCAGGTCCCGGGCGTGATAACGCAAGCCTTCCTGCTGTTTATAGGAGCCGTCGTGTTCTTCGTCGATGATGATCAGGCCGGGGTTCTTCATCGGTGTGAACAGCGCCGAGCGGGTGCCGATGATGATGTCGGCCTCGCCGTCGCGTGCGGCCAGCCAGGCGTCGAGGCGATCCCGGTCGTTGACTGCCGAATGCAGCAGGGCGATCCGCGCGTTGAAGCGTTGTTCGAAGCGCGCCAGGGTTTGCGGGCCCAGGTTGATTTCCGGGATCAGCACCAGCGCCTGCTTGCCCGCTTCCAGCGTTTCGCGGATCAGTTGCAGATAGACCTCGGTCTTGCCGCTGCCGGTCACACCTGCCAACAGGGAGGCGTGAAAGCTGCCGAACCCCGACCGAATCGCCTCGAACGCGGCGCGCTGTTCGGTATTCAGCGGCAGTTCGGGCTGGGCCAGCCAGTGTTCGTGGCGCTCGATGGGTGCATGGCCGCGCACTTCGACGGTCACCAGTTCCTTGGCCAGCAGCAGGTTCAGGCTGTCGCGGTTTAGCATCAGTTTGCTCAATAGCTGATGGGCGACGCCGTGGGGGTGCTGGGCGAGGGTCCTGAGTGCTTCTTTCTGTTTCGGCGCGCGGGCGATGCGCGGGTCATCGATGCTGGCCCCTTCGGCGATCTGCCAGAAACGATCCTGCCGTGCTTCGGCCGGCTCGCCCTGACGCAGCATCACCGGCAGCGCCCAGCTCAGCGTGTCGCCCAGGCTGTGCTGGTAATATTGGGCGGTCCACAGGCACAGCTTGAACAGCGCGGCGGGCAGCGGCGCTTCGCTGTCCAGCAGGGCGATGGCCGGTTTGAGCTTCTCGGCGGGCACTTCGCTGTGATCGGTGATCTCCACCAGAATGCCGATCATCTCCCGGCGACCGAACGGCACCCGCAGGCGCATCCCGGGCTGCAAGGCGCTGCGCTGGACTCCGGCGGGGGCGCGGTAGTCGAACAGGCGGCGCAAGGGCGAGGGCAGGGCGAGGCGCAGAATGGCGTCGGGCACGCGGGGGATTTCCTGTTACGGAGTATGACCAGGGCGCGATCTTAGCAGACGACCGGGCTCAAGGTTCTCTTGCGTGATTTGCGATGTCTGGTAATATTCGCGGCCTAATTGCGTGCGGTATTCAACAATAGTGTTGGGTGGCGGCACGCCAGCCTGAGGAAATACCCATGAAAGCTGATATCCATCCAGTTTACGAAGCCGTTGACGCAACTTGCAGCTGTGGCAACGTCATCAAGACCCGTTCCACCCTGGCCAAGCCTCTGAGCCTGGACGTGTGCAACGAGTGCCACCCGTTCTACACCGGTAAGCAGAAGACTCTGGACGTTGGCGGCCGCGTCGACAAGTTCAAGTCGCGTTTCGGTGCGTTCGGCGCAACCAAAGCGAAGTAAGAGTGGTTACTCTGGATCGCTCCCCGAGCTGCTCCAGGCTACTCAAGAAGGCGTCCCTCGCGGGCGCCTTTTTTATGTCTGCGATTTGGCTCCCGTCTGCGCTGGCCCTGTGCCCGGCGCCTTCTTCCTTGCCATCGGCCCAAGTGCAACGGGTGGTGGACGGTGACACTTTGCGTCTGTCCGATGGGCGCAGCGTGCGCATGATTGGACTCAATGCGCCAGAAACTGGCAAAAAAGGTCAGTCGGCCGAGCCTTTTGCCGAAGCGGCCAAGCGTCGTTTGCAGGCGCTGGTCGATGAAAGTGACGGTCAGGTCAGCCTGCGTGTCGGTGAACAGGCCGCCGATCACTACGGCCGCACACTGGCCAACGTCTACGGCCGCAACGGCGCCAACATGGAAGCGCAACTGCTGGCCGAAGGGCTGGGCTATCTGGTCGCCGTTTCGCCCAATGTGGCGCTGGTGGATTGCCAACAAGCGGCGGAGAACACCGCCCGCCAGGCGCGGCTGGGCCTGTGGCGCAATTCCCCGGTGCAGTCGGCGGCGCAGATCGACAAGGGCGGCTTTGCCGTGGTGTCGGGGCAGGTGGCGAGCGTTCAGCGTAATGGCGGCGGGGTGTGGATCGAGTTCTCGGACAACCTGGTGCTGCGCATTGCGCCCAAGCTGGTCGGTCAGTTCGATGTCGCATCCCTTGAGAAGCTAAAGGGGCGGCAGATCGAGGCGCGGGGCTGGGTGGTGGATCGCTCCCGTAGGGGTGGTTTGAAGCGGGGTGAAGCGCGGTGGATGATGCCGATCACTCATCCTGCAATGTTGAATACAAAATAATCTGGATTTTGTAGACATTCTACACATCGATTGTCTCGACTGCGGCCCTTGTATTTCGCGGCTCTACGCTGAAAGTCGTAGATTCGGGCCCTTGACAGAGGTGACTTGCCAGTCTTGTTAGGACTTTCTGACTTGCGTATGCTCCTTCGTCCGTCTGTCCAACAGTAAAAAGCGGAATGCCCTCATGTCAGATTTAAAAACTGCCGCGCTCGACTATCACGCCAATCCTCGTCCGGGAAAACTGAGCGTAGAACTCACCAAAGCTACCGCGACAGCTCGCGATCTGTCCCTGGCCTACAGCCCGGGTGTAGCTGAGCCGGTCCGCGAAATCGGTCGCGACCCTGAGCTGGCGTACAAATACACCGGCAAGGGCAACCTGGTAGCGGTCATCTCCGATGGCACCGCGATTCTCGGCCTGGGTGACCTGGGTCCACTGGCTTCCAAGCCGGTCATGGAAGGCAAAGGCGTGCTGTTCAAGCGCTTCGCCGGCATCGACGTGTTCGACATCGAAGTCGATTCGGAAAGCCCGCAAGCCTTCATCGACACCGTCAAGCGCATCTCCATCACTTTCGGTGGCATCAACCTGGAAGACATCAAGGCACCTGAGTGCTTCGAGATCGAAAAGGCCCTGATCGAACAGTGCGACATCCCGGTTTTCCACGATGACCAGCACGGCACCGCGATCGTGACCGCAGCCGGCATGATCAACGCCCTGGAAATCGCTGGCAAAACCCTGGAGGAGGCGAAAATCGTCTGCCTGGGCGCCGGTGCTGCGGCCATCTCCTGCATGAAGTTGCTGGTGAGCATGGGCGCGAAGATCGAAAACATCTTCATGATCGACCGTAATGGCGTGGTTCATTCCGATCGTTCGGACCTGAACCAGTACAAGGCGCAGTTCGCTCATTCGACCGACAAGCGCACCCTGGCTGACGCGCTGGATGGCGCTGACGTGTTCGTTGGCCTGTCCGGCCCGAACCTGCTGAGTGCTGAAGGCCTGAAGTCCATGGCACCTAACCCGATCGTGTTCGCCTGCTCGAACCCTGATCCGGAAATCTCGCCAGAGCTGGCCCACGCCACTCGCAGCGACGTCATCATGGCCACTGGCCGTTCGGACTACCCGAACCAGGTCAACAACGTGCTGGGCTTCCCGTTCATCTTCCGTGGTGCCCTGGACGTTCGCGCCAAGCGCATCAACGAAGAAATGAAGATCGCTGCCGCCATCGCCCTGCGCGACCTGGCCAAGCTGCCGGTCCCTCAGGAAGTCTGCGACGCCTACGGCGGCATCAAGCTGGAATTCGGCCGTGAGTACATCATCCCGAAACCACTGGACGTGCGCCTGCTGGAAGTCGTTTCCGATGCCGTTGCCAAGGCAGCCATCGCAAGCGGCGTAGCGACCCAGCCGTACCCGAAGCACTACCCGCTCAAGAGCGTGGATGAAGTCTTCAACGGCTAACGGCCTGCGGTAATAAAAAAGCCCTGCACATGTGCAGGGCTTTTTTGTTGGGGTCGAGCAATCGTGGCGAGGCCCAATACGCCGTCGCGGGCAAGCGCGCTCCTACAGTTGTGCGCGGTAATCATGTAGGAGCGCGCTTGCCCGCGATGGCGTCAGTGAGGGCGCCCCCGCCGGCAAGCCGTGCTGCTACGGGGGGGGCTCGCGTTTATCAGAACAGATCGATCGGTGCCGATTCATCCGCTGGCAGCGGGCTGCCCGGTGCAGGGCTGCCGTTGAGTTCGTTCACGCTTGGTGGTGTGTCTTCGCTCTTGAACAGCTCGAAGAACGCACCTGCCGTGCTTGGCGTGGCGGAGCGGCCGCTGACCGGGTCGATTCGCAGGCTGAGGATGCCGTCAGGCTCGGCCTGCACGTGCGGCGGCTTGTCCTTGAGGGCGGCGCTCATGTAGTTCATCCAGATCGGCAGCGCGACGGTGCCGCCGAACTCGTGGCGGCCCAGGCTTTCGGGCTGGTCGAAGCCGGTCCAGACCGTGGTCACGTAGTCGCCGTTGTAGCCGGAGAACCAGGCGTCTTTCGAATCGTTGGTGGTACCGGTCTTGCCTGCGATGTCCGGGCGGTTCATCGCCAGCGCACGGCGGCCTGTGCCGCGCTTGATGACGTCCTGCAGCATGCTGTTGAGGATGTAGGTGGTACGCCCGTCAACGATGCGCTCGGCCACGGCTGGCGCAGGTGGCGCGCCATTGGTGTCCAGGGCGTTCGGTGCCGCATTGGTGGTCAGTGCTGGCGTTTCCGGCGCGGCGTAGGTCGAGGCGTCGCTCACGGCGGCTTCGTTGACCAGCTTGGGGTTCGGGTCGTTGGCCGGCACGGTTGGCGGGTTGGCGACGAACAGCGTCTTGCCCTCGCGGTCCTCGATCTTGTCGATCAGGTACGGGGTGATCTTGTAACCGCCGTTGGCAAAGGTGCTCCAGCCGCTGACGATTTCCATCGGCGTCAGGGTTGCGGTACCCAGGGCCAGCGACAGGTTCGGCGGCAGGTCCGCCTTGTTGAAGCCGAAACGGGTGATGTAGTTGATCGCCGTGTTGACCCCAAGGCTCTGCAGCAGGCGGATCGACACCAGGTTACGCGACTTGTACAGCGCTTCACGCAGGCGAATCGGGCCCAGGAAGGTGCCGGTGTCGTTCTTCGGGCGCCAGACCTTGTCGATGGCTTCGTCGACGAACACGATCGGTGCATCGTTCACCAGGCTGGCTGCGGTGTAGCCGTTGTCCAGCGCAGCCGAGTAGAGGAACGGCTTGAAGCTCGAGCCCGGCTGGCGCTTGGCCTGCATGGCGCGGTTGTAGTTGCTCTGCTCGAAGGCAAAGCCACCGACCAGCGCACGAATCGCGCCGTTGTGCGGATCCAGCGACACCAGAGCGCTCTGCGCCTGGGGAATCTGGCTGAACTTGAGCGAATTGTCATGCTGGCGCTGCACCCGCACCAGGTCACCGACATGGGCGACATCGGCAGGCTGCTTCGGATTGGCGCCGACGCTGTTGGTGTTCAGGAAGGGCTTGGCCCACTTCATGCTGTCCCAGGCGACGGTTTCTTCCTTCTCGCCGTTGCGGGTCAGGACGTGGATGCCGTTCTTGTCGACCTGGGTCACGATGGCCGGCTCAAGGCCGCTGATCGGACGCTGCTTGGTCAGCTCCTGCGTCCATCCGTCGCGGGTCAGGCCCGGGAAACGGCTTTCAGGGCCGCGATAGCCGTGGCGCTGGTCGTATTCGATCAGGCCATCCTGCACGGCCTTGTTGGCATCTTCCTGGCGATCGCTCGGAACGGTGGTGGTGACGCGGAAGCCTTCTGTGTAGGCTTCGCTGCCGTAGCGGCCGACCATCTCGGCGCGGGCCATTTCGGCGATGTACGGCGCGTTCACTTCAGGGCTCTGAACGTGATAGCTGGCGTTGATCGGTTCAGCCAGGGCGGTCTGGTAGGTGTTCTGGTCGATCTTGCCCAGTTTGAACATGCGCCCCAGAATCCAGTCGCGGCGCTCTTTGGCGCGCACCGGGTTGGCCAGTGGGTTGAATCGTGACGGTGCCTTCGGCAGACCGGCTATCATGGCCATCTGGGCAACACTGAGGTCACGGATCGATTTTCCGTAATAAACCTGTGCTGCAGCCTCGATACCATAGGCCCTGTTGCCCAGGTAGATCTTGTTGACGTAGAGCTCGAGAATCTCGTCCTTGGTAAGTTGGCGCTCGATTTGCAAGGCGAGAAGAATCTCGGTGGTCTTGCGTGAGAAGCTGCGCTCGCTGGTCAGGAAGTAGTTCTTGGCCACCTGCATGGTGATGGTCGAGCCGCCGGACTGGATGTGACCGCTCTTGACCAACTGGCTGGCGGCGCGCATAAGGCTGCTCGGGTCGACGCCGTAGTGATTGGCGAAGTTGTCGTCTTCGGCCGACAGCAGGGCGCTGATGAAATTGGGCGGAATTTCGGCGAAACGGATTGGAGAACGGCGCATTTCGCCGAACTCGGCAATGAGTTTGCCGTCGCTGCTGAACACTCGCAGCGGGATCTGCAGCTGGATGTTGCGCAGCGCATCGACCGAGGGCAGATTCGGCGACAGATAGAGAAAGGCGCCGCTCAGACCGAGCAGCAGCCCGCAGACGATAGCGACAATGGACCACCAGAAAAACTTCAGCAGGCGTATCAAGGCTTTTGGATTTCCAGAAAAAAGAATGGGTTAAGCGCAGGCATCAACAAATGAACACGCCTTGAAGCTTTGCTACACGAAAAAAACGCTGGGCATTATAAGCATTTTTCGTCGCCGAGCGTTATTTGCGCTACTGTCAAGGCTGCCGACAGTGGTGTTGGACAAAAAAATATCCGTAAGTGACGGAAACGCATAGGGAATCGGTTGTGTTCGAACTCTTCAGTAAGAAGGCCAATACCCTTCTAGGGATCGATATTAGCTCCACCTCGGTAAAACTCCTTGAACTGAGTCGTTCCGGTACCCGCTATAAGGTCGAGTCATACGCGGTCGAGCCACTGCCTGCCAACGCGGTGGTCGAGAAGAACATTGCCGAGCTCGAAGGGGTCGGCAATGCTTTGACGCGCGTGCTGGTAAAAGCCAAGAGCAACGTCAAGATAGCGGCGGTGGCGGTGGCCGGATCAGCGGTCATTACCAAGACCATCGAGATGGACGCCGGGCTTTCCGATGACGAGATGGAAAACCAGCTCAAGATCGAGGCCGACCAGTACATTCCCTATCCGCTGGAAGAAGTCGCCATCGATTTCGAGGTCCAGGGCTATTCGGCGCGCAACCCCGAGCGCGTCGAAGTGCTGCTGGCTGCCTGCCGCAAGGAAAACGTCGAGGTTCGCGAGGCCGCGCTGGCGCTGGCCGGCCTGACGCCGCGCGTGGTCGATGTCGAAGCCTACGCGCTGGAGCGTTCATTCGGCCTGCTGTCGGCCCAGTTGGGGCAGGATCACGAGCAACTGACGGTGGCGGTGATCGACATCGGCGCCACCATGACCACCCTCAGCGTGCTGCACAACGGCCGCATCATCTACACCCGCGAGCAACTGTTCGGCGGGCGCCAGCTCACCGAAGAGATCCAGCGCCGCTACGGCCTGTCCCAGGGCGAAGCCGGGCTTGCGAAAAAGCAGGGCGGACTGCCCGACGACTACACCCTGGAAGTGCTGCAGCCGTTCAAGGACGCCGTGGTCCAGCAGGTGTCGCGCTCATTGCAGTTCTTCTTTGCGGCCGGCCAATACAACCGCGTCGACTACATCATGCTGGCGGGCGGCACGGCTTCGATCGCCGGGCTCGACCGCCTGATCCAGGAGCGTCTGGGCACGCCTGCCATGGTCGCCAACCCGTTCGCCGACATGGCCCTGAGCGCCAAGGTCAACGCCGGTGCGCTGGCCAGTGACGCCCCGGCGTTGATGATCGCGTGCGGTCTGGCTTTGAGGAGCTTCGACTAATGGCACGGATCAACTTACTCCCCTGGCGCGAACAGCAGCGCGAGGAGCGCAAGAAGCGCTTCCTCATTTCCCTGGCCGGCGTGCTGGTTGCCGGCATTGGTGCCATTTTTCTGGCTGATCAATATTTGAGCAGTGCCATCGATCACCAGAACGCCCGCAACCAGTTCATCAAGACCGAGATTGTCCAGCTCGACGCGCGCATCAAGGAGATCAGCGAACTGAAGGCGCGGCGCAAGCAACTGCTCGAGCGGATGAAGATCATCCAGGATCTGCAGGGCAACCGGCCGATCATCGGACGCATCTTCGATCAGCTCGCCCGCACCCTGCCGGACGGTGTGTATTTCAACGAAGTGAAAATGACCGACCAGTTGATCAGCATTTCCGGTGCCGCTGAGTCCAACAACCGGGTTTCTGACCTGTTGCGCAACCTGGATGCTTCCGACTGGATGGAGGCACCGAGCCTGACCGAGGTCAAGGCCAACAGCGCCGTGGGTTCGGCCGACCAGTCCAACTCGTTTCAGTTGACCGTGCGTCAGACGCAACCACCTGTCAATCCAGCAGACGCCAAAGGTGCCAAGCCATGAATGTGAATGAATGGCTCGAAAGCCTGCGCAAGATCGATATCAACGACCTGGACCTCAACAACCTGGGCTCGTGGCCGTCGGCGGTGAAGACCATCGCTGGTGTCCTGTTGCTGGTGCTGGTGCTGGCCGGTGGTTACTTTTTCCACATCCAGGACCTGCAAACCCAACTGGATCAGGCCCGTAACGACGAGACGAGCCTGCGCGAGCAGTTCTCCAACAAGGCTTATCAGGCCGCCAACCTGCCGGCCTACAAGGCCCAGATGGTGGAGATGGAAAACACCTTCGGCGCGCTGCTGCGGCAATTGCCTGGCGATACCGAGGTGCCCGGCCTGCTGGAGGACATCACCCGCACCGGCCTTGGCAGCGGCCTTGAATTCGAAGAGATCAAGCTGTTGCCCGAGGCGGCGCAGCAGTTCTACATCGAACTGCCTATCCAGATCACCGTGACCGGCACCTACCACGACCTGGCCACCTTCGTCAGCGGCGTGGCCAGCCTGCCGCGCATCGTGACCCTGCACGATTTCGAAATCAAACCGGTGGACGCCAAGTCCCCTGGAAAACTGCGCATGAGCATTCTCGCCAAGACCTATCGCTACAACGACAAGGGACTTCAGAACACTGACAACAAAGGACAGGCGAAATGAGGGCCGTGCATTGGTTGTGCATGGGCGTCACGCTGATGGCGCTGGCAGGTTGCGACGGTTCCGGCGAGTTCGATGACCTCAAGCAGTTCATGGCCCAGGTGCGGGCGCGTCCGGTTGGCAATATCGAGCCGATGCCCAAGTTTCGTCCGTACGAGGCATTCACCTATGCTGCGGCGAGCTTGCGCAGCCCGTTCCAGCCGCCGATCAAGGTCGACCTGGTGAACCGCCAGAAGGGTTCGCGCCTCGTCCAGCCGGATCCGACGCGGGTCAAGCAGTTCCTTGAAGGCTTCAATATCGACGGCTTCGAGATGGTCGGCACCCTGAGCAACGAAACGGGCACCTTCGCCCTGTTGCGTGGGGCCGGCGGCGTGCATCGGGTCAAGGTAGGCGACTACCTGGGACGCAACGACGGGCGAATCGTCGGCATCAGCGATTCGGCGGTGCAGGTGATTGAAATCGTGCCGGATGGAGAGGGGGCGTGGCTTGAGCGACCGCGTAGCATTTCCCTGAAAGAACGCTCATGAAGACGACAAGCAAGCGATACACCTTCGGATCTGCACAGTGGTGGAATGTGAACATGACTAGGATTCTTTCGATTATCGGCGTGTCGCTAGGGATGGCGATGCTTTCACCGATTCTCCAGGCGGCCAACCTCAAGACGCTCGATGTCGCCGCATTGCCGGGGGATCGGGTCGAATTGAAACTGTCCTTCGACGGCCCGGTGGCGGCCCCGCGCGGCTATACCACCGAGCAACCGGCGCGCATTGCGCTGGACCTGCCGGGCGTGACCAGCCAGCTGCAGACCAAGAGCCGCGACCTGGGCTCGGGCAACGCCCACAGCGTGGTGGTGGTCGAGGCCAAGGATCGCACCCGTGTCATCATCAACCTCACCACCCTCGCGCCGTACAGTTCGCGGGTCGATGGCAACAACCTGTTCGTGGTCGTCGGCCAGGGCGCAGCGGCTGCCCAGGGCTCGCAACCCAGCACCGCCCAGGGCGCGCCGCGCGTGAGCACGCCGCCGTCGGCTCAATCCCAGGTCCAGGCCCAGGCCAAACCCGCCCCGCGGTCCTACGCCCCGGGTCCGCGCTCGGTCAGGAACGTCGACTTCCAGCGCGGCGAGCTGGGTGAAGGCAACGTGGTCATCGAGTTGAGCGACCCGAGCATTGCCCCGGACATCCAGGAGCAGGGCGGCAAGATCCGCGTCGATTTCGCTCGCACCCAGCTCCCCGACCCGCTGCGCGTGCGGCTGGACGTCAAGGATTTCGCGACCCCGGTGCAATACGTCAATTCCAGCGTGACCGGCGACAAGACCAGCATTTCCATCGAGCCGTCCGGCGCCTTCGATTATTCGGCCTACCAGACCGACAACAAGCTGACCATCAGCGTCCGTCCGTTGACCAACGAAGACCTCGAACGTCGCAATGCGGAAAAACTGGTGTACACCGGCGAGAAGCTGTCGCTGAACTTCCAGGACATCGACGTGCGCTCGGTGCTGCAACTGATCGCCGACTTCACCAACCTCAACCTGGTGGCCAGTGACACCGTTCAGGGCGGCATCACCTTGCGCCTGCAGAACGTGCCGTGGGATCAGGCACTGGACCTGGTGCTCAAGACCAAGGGCCTGGACAAACGCAAGGTCGGCAACGTACTGCTGGTGGCGCCGGCCGACGAAATCGCCGCCCGCGAGCGTCAGGAACTGGAGTCGCTCAAGCAGATCTCGGAGCTTGCGCCATTGCGTCGCGAGCTGTTGCAGGTCAACTACGCCAAGGCTGCCGACATCGCCAAGCTGTTCCAGTCGGTGACCAGTAATGAGGCGAAGACCGACGAACGCGGCTCTATCACCGTCGATGAGCGGACCAACAACATCATTGCCTACCAGACCCAGGATCGCCTGGACGAACTGCGTCGCATCGTTTCCCAACTGGACATCCCGGTACGCCAGGTGATGATCGAGGCGCGCATCGTCGAGGCCAACGTCGATTACGACAAGTCCCTGGGCGTGCGTTGGGGCGGTTCCAGCAGCAAAGGCAACTTCACCACGGGTGGCAGCGGCACGGTGACCGGTGCTGGCAATACCAACGGCCCGTTCGTGGACCTGGGTGTCAGCGACCCGACATCCTCCATCGGCCTGGGTTTCCTGACCAACAACACGATCCTGGACCTCGAGCTCAGCGCCATGGAGAAGACCGGTAACGGCGAAGTGGTTTCCCAGCCCAAGGTCGTCACCTCGGACAAGGAAACCGCGAAAATCCTGAAAGGTACGGAAGTGCCGTATCAGGAAGCCAGTTCCAGCGGTGCGACGTCGGTATCCTTCAAAGAGGCTTCGCTGTCGCTCGAAGTGACGCCGCAGATCACCCCGGACAACCGGATCATCATGGAGGTCAAGGTCACCAAGGATGAGCCTGACTACGTGAATACCGTGCTGGGCGTGCCGCCGATCAAGAAGAACGAGGTCAACGCCAAGGTGCTGGTTTCCGACGGCGAAACCGTCGTGATCGGTGGCGTGTTCTCCAATACGCAGAATAAAGTCGTCGACAAGGTGCCATTTTTGGGCGATGTGCCGTATGTTGGCCGCCTTTTCCGTCGAGATGTGGTCACTCAAAGCAAATCCGAGCTTCTGGTGTTCCTCACTCCGCGTATCATGAACAACCAGGCGATTGCTGTGAGTCGTTGATTCTGTGCGAAATTTAATACTTGTGGGACCGATGGGGGCTGGCAAAAGCACCATCGGTCGCTTGCTGGCCAAAGAGCTTCGACTGCCCTTCAAGGATTCTGACAAGGAAATCGAGCTGCGTACGGGTGCCAATATCCCGTGGATCTTCGACAAGGAAGGTGAGGCGGGCTTTCGGGATCGCGAACAAGCCATGATTGAAGAGCTCTGCGCGTTTGACGGCGTGGTGCTGGCAACCGGTGGCGGCGCGGTCATGCGCGAAGAAAACCGCCGGGCGCTGCATGCCGGCGGGCGCGTGGTGTATCTGCATGCTTCGGTGGAACAGCAAGTGGGGCGCACGTCCCGTGATCGCAATCGGCCATTGTTGCGTACCGCAGACCCGGCCCGGGTGTTGCGCGACCTGCTGGCGATACGCGATCCGCTGTACCGGGAAATCGCCGACGTCATCATCGAGACCGACGAGCGGCCGCCCCGGATGGTCGTTCTTGACATCCTCGCGCTGTTGGCCGAGCTTCCTCCCCGTTAAAGCACAGGCGGAAATGCGCTATCCTCGGCGACCATAAAAAGCAGGACCGCCCAGCGGTCTTGCGCCCAGGTCCTGTTGACGCTGTTGCGCACGGACCCTGGCATCCAATTGTTAGTACATTGTGGGGACACATGCAGACACTCAAGGTCGAGCTTGGCGAACGTAGCTACCCAATCCACATTGGCGAAGGCTTGCTGGATCGGCCTGAACTGCTAACGCCCTATATCGCCGGCAAGCAGGTAGCGATCGTTTCCAATGCCACGGTCGCGCCGCTGTACATGGCGCGCCTGACCCAGGCGCTGGCGGGCTTCAACGTGCTGCCGATCGTGCTGCCCGATGGCGAAGCCTTCAAGAACTGGGAAACCCTGCAAACCATCTTCGACGCCCTGCTGACCGCGCGCCATGACCGCCGCACCACCGTGATCGCCCTGGGCGGCGGTGTGATCGGCGACATGGCCGGTTTTGCCGCTGCCTGTTATCAGCGCGGGGTGGATTTCATCCAGGTTCCGACCACACTGCTTTCCCAGGTGGATTCTTCGGTGGGCGGCAAGACCGGCATCAACCATCCGCTGGGCAAGAACATGGTCGGTGCCTTCTACCAGCCCAACGCCGTGCTGATCGACACCACTTCGCTGAACACGCTGCCTGCACGCGAGTTGTCGGCGGGGCTGGCCGAGGTCATCAAGTACGGGCTGATTTGCGACGAGCCGTTCCTGACCTGGCTCGAAGAGAACATGGACAAGCTGCGCGGCCTGGACCAGGCCACGCTGACCACGGCCATCGAACGCTCCTGTGCGGCCAAGGCTGCGGTGGTGGGCGCCGACGAGCGCGAATCCGGCGTGCGTGCAACCTTGAACCTGGGCCATACGTTCGGCCATGCCATTGAAACCCACATGGGCTACGGTGTCTGGCTGCATGGCGAAGCGGTTGCGGCGGGTACGGTCATGGCGCTGGAGATGTCGGCGCGCCTTGGCTGGATCAGCGAGCAGGAACGAGATCGTGGTATCCGTCTGTTTCAGCGCGCCGGCCTGCCGGTGGTTCCGCCTGAAGACATGACGCCTGAGCATTTCCTCGAGCACATGGCAGTTGATAAAAAAGTGATCGACGGTCGCCTGCGTCTGGTGCTGTTGCGCCGTATGGGCGAGGCAGTGGTGACTGACGAATATCCAAGAGAAGTACTACAGGCCACATTGGTTGCGGACTACCGCGCCTTGGTGGATCAGCTTAGAGGTTAATGATAAATCCATGACTAGTTTGCACGCCGATGAGGCCTTCCTCGGTCATTACCAGTTGAGTCATGACCCTTTTGCCACGCGGGTCCCCGGCTTTAAATTCTTCCCGGCCCAGCGCAAGCCCGTGTTGGGGCAACTGCATCACCTGGCGCGCTACAGCGAGCTGCTGCTTCTGGTGACCGGCCCTCACGGCAGCGGCAAGACCCTGCTGCGCCAGGCGCTGGTCGCCAGCACCAACAAGCAGTCGGTGCAAAGCGTGGTGGTGTCGGCCCGCGGCGCGGGCGATGCCTCGGGGGTACTGCGTCAGGTGGCGCAAGCGCTCAACGTCGTGCAGCCGGAAATGCGTCCGATCCTTTCCCAGGTCGTGCAGCTGGCCCTGACCGGCCAGGAAGTCTACATCCTGGTGGACGATGCCGAACAACTCGGCGAATCCGCACTCGAAGCGTTGTTGGAATTGGCAGCGGGCACGCCTGAAGGGCGTCCGCATGTCTTCCTGTTCGGCGAGGCCTCGATCATCGATCGTCTGGATCAGCTGTGCTCCGAGAGTGGCGTGGAGGGCGAACGCTTCCACGTGATCGAGCTGGCTCCGTACACCGAAGAAGAAACCCGTGAATATCTGGCCCAGCGCCTTGAAGGTGCAGGCCAGGGCATTGAAGTGTTCAGTGCCGAGCAGATTGCCGATATTCACGAACAGTCCAATGGATGGCCGGGCGCGATCAACCAGGTCGCGCGCGACTCGATGATCGAAGCCATGATCGCCAGCCGCTCTGCGGTCAAGCGTCCAAGTATGGGGTTCAAGATGTCCAAGAAATATGTGTTGGCTCTGGGTGGGGTAGTGGCTGCGGCCGTGCTGGCTGCGGTGCTGATTCCAGGTCGCGGCAACGCACCGACGGCGCCGGCCAATTCCCAGGCGCAACTGCCTCTGGGTCAGGGCCAGGCGCCTGCGCAGCAGTCGAACAACGGTGGCCCGGCCATCGAGTTCGCCGGTAATTCGCAGCCGATGCCGCTACCGTTGGTCGGCAACTCGCAGCCTGTCATGCGCGGTCCCCTGGCCGAGGCAGCTGGCTCGGGCGAGGGTGATGGCGAAGACGGCGGCCCGGCTGCCAACCAGCCGCTGCAACCGCCAACCGTCACCACCACCGCACCGCCACAAGGCGCCACCGCAAGCCCGGCTCCGACCATGGCGCAAACGCCGGTTCCGACCCCGCGTCCGGCCCCGGCCGCGCCGGCTGCCAAACCTGCTCCAGCCCCGGCACCGGCCGCCAAGCCTGCGCCAGCGCCGACTCAGGTCGCGACCGCCAAGCCGGCAGCCAAGCCTGCCGAGAAGCCAGCAGCCGCCGCTGCAGCGCCTGCTGGCGGTGGCTGGTACTCGGGTCAGGCACCTGGCCATTACGTGGTCCAGATTCTTGGCACCAGCTCCGAAGCTACCGCTCAGAGCTACGTGAAAGAGCAAGGCGCCGAGTACCGCTACTTCAAGAAAACCCTGCAAGGCAAGCCGCTGTACGTGGTCACCTACGGCAGTTTTGCCGACCGCAACGCAGCGCTCTCCGCCATCAAGAACTTGCCAGCGAAGGTTCAGGCTGGTAAACCTTGGCCTCGTACTGTCGGCAGTATCCAACAGGAACTCGCCGCAGCTCGCTGATTAGTCAGCGACCCTACCCGGGTCGCTCTGTTGGCTCCCCCGAAAATCGCGCATGAGCGTGCTGCCAATGAGCAGCGCGCCTTGCGGTGTCTGCGTCTCAGGCACGCATTGAATTTCGGGCTCTCTTTAGTCAGACTCGCAACAAAGCTCTGGCTACCACGAGAATCGACTTAAAACCTTTCATAATTGCGACATGAATTTGCGACGTTTCGTCGTTAAATTTGTGGGGCTTTGTGTCGGTGTGTACAATGACCTCCCTTTTGCTCCCGCAAAGCTGGCGTACGTTCAGCGTGGACGGTAAATGGCTGAATTGAAAAGAAATTTGCCTCGTTAAGAGGCAGCCTGGTGAGAACGTGTCTATGAAAGCAGGTCTGTATCGTCCGGAAGAATTCAAGGATAACTGTGGTTTCGGCCTGATCGCCCATATGCAAGGCGAGCCCAGTCATCACCTGTTGCAGACGGCTATTGAAGCCCTGACCTGCATGACCCACCGTGGTGGGATCAACGCCGACGGCAAGACCGGTGACGGTTGCGGCCTGTTGATGCAAAAACCCGACATGTTCCTGCGCGCCGTGGCCACCGAGCACTTCGGTGTCGAGCTGCCGCGCCAGTACTGCGTGGGCATGGTGTTCCTCAATCAGGATGACGCCCGCGCCGAAGCTGCCCGCGAGAACATGAACCGCGAAATCCTCGCCGAAGGCCTGACCCTGATCGGCTGGCGCCAGGTGCCCATCGACACCAGCGTCCTGGGCCGTCTGGCGCTGGAGCGCCTGCCGAAGATCGAGCAGGTGTTCATCGGCGGTGAAGGCCTGAGCGATCAGGAATTCGCGATCAAGCTGTTCAGTGCCCGTCGCCGTTCGTCGGTTGCCAATGCCGCCGACACCGACCACTACATCTGCAGCTTCTCGCACAAGACCATCATCTATAAAGGCCTGATGATGCCGCGTGACCTCACGGCATTCTATCCAGACCTCAGCGACGAGCGCCTGCGTACCGCGATCTGCGTGTTCCACCAGCGCTTCTCGACCAACACCCTGCCGAAATGGCCGCTGGCCCAGCCTTTCCGCTTCCTCGCCCACAACGGCGAGATCAACACCATCACCGGTAACCGCAACTGGGCCCAGGCCCGTCGCACCAAGTTCACCAACGACTTGATGGACCTGGAGCAACTGGGCCCGCTGGTCAACCGCGTGGGCTCGGACTCCTCCAGCATGGACAACATGCTCGAACTGATGGTCACCGGCGGCATCGACCTGTTCCGTGGCGTGCGCATGCTGGTTCCGCCTGCATGGCAGAACGTCGAGACCATGGACCCGGATCTGCGTGCGTTCTATGAATTCAACTCCATGCACATGGAGCCGTGGGACGGCCCGGCCGGTATCGTGATGACCGAAGGTCGCCACGCGGTCTGCCTGCTCGACCGTAACGGTCTGCGTCCGGCGCGCTGGGTCACCACCAAGAACGGCTACATCACCCTGGCGTCGGAAATCGGCGTGTGGAACTACACCCCCGAAGACGTCATCGCCAAGGGCCGTGTGGGCCCGGGCCAGATCTTCGCCGTTGACACCGAAACCGGGCAGATCCTTGACACCGACGCCATCGACAGCCGTCTGAAGTCACGCCACCCGTACAAGCAGTGGCTGCGCAAGAACGCGCTGCGCATCCAGGCGACCCTGGAAGACCACGACCACGGTTCGGCGTTCTACAACCCCGATCAGCTCAAGCAGTACATGAAGATGTTCCAGGTCACGTTCGAAGAGCGCGACCAGGTGCTGCGTCCGCTGGGCGAGCAGGGCCAGGAAGCCGTGGGCTCCATGGGTGACGACACGCCAATGGCCGTGCTGTCGCGTCGTGTGCGCACGCCGTACGACTACTTCCGCCAGCAGTTCGCGCAGGTCACCAACCCGCCGATCGACCCGCTGCGTGAAGCCATCGTCATGTCGCTGGAAGTCTGCCTGGGTGCCGAGCGCAACATCTTCCAGGAATCCCCTGAGCACGCTTCCCGCGTGATCCTCAGCTCGCCGGTCATCTCGCCTGCCAAGTGGCGCGCGCTGATGAACCTTGAGCGTGAAGGTTTCGACCGCGCCATCATCGACCTGAACTACGACGAAGCCACCGGCCTCGAGGCCGCACTGCGCAATGTTGTCGATCAGGCCGAAGAAGCGGTGCGCAGCGGCCGGACCCAGATCGTCCTGTCCGACCGCCACATCGCGCCGGGCAAGCTGCCGATCCACGCATCCCTGGCCACCGGCGCGGTGCACCACCGCCTGACCGAAAAAGGCCTGCGCTGCGACAGCAACATCCTGGTCGAAACCGCGACCGCCCGTGACCCGCATCACTTCGCCGTACTGATCGGCTTCGGTGCGTCGGCGGTCTATCCGTTCCTGGCCTACGAAGTGCTGGGCGACCTGATCCGCACCGGCGAAGTGCTGGGCGATCTGTACGAAGTCTTCAAGAACTACCGCAAAGGCATCACCAAGGGCCTGCTCAAGATCCTGTCGAAGATGGGTATCTCGACCATCGGCTCGTACCGCGGTGCGCAACTGTTCGAGGCCATCGGCCTGTCCGAGGAAGTCTGCGACCTGAGCTTCCGTGGCGTGCCGAGCCGCATCAAGGGCGCGCGTTTCGTCGACCTCGAAGACGAGCAGAAGGCACTGGCCTCTGAAGCCTGGAGCCCGCGCAAGCCGATCCAGCAAGGCGGCCTGCTGAAGTTCGTCTACGGTGGCGAATACCACGCCTACAACCCTGACGTGGTCGCGACCCTGCAAGCCGCCGTGCAGCAGGGCGACTACGCCAAGTTCAAGGAATACACCGCGCTGGTGGACACCCGTCCGGTGTCGATGGTCCGCGACCTGTTCAAGGTCAAGGAACTGGAAACCCCGATGAGCCTGGACGAAGTCGAGCCGCTGGAAGCGATCCTCAAGCGCTTCGACTCGGCTGGCATCTCCCTGGGCGCGCTGTCGCCGGAAGCCCACGAAGCGCTGGCCGAGGCGATGAACCGCCTGGGCGCGCGCTCCAACTCCGGTGAGGGCGGTGAAGATCCTGCACGCTACGGCACCATCCGCAGCTCCAAGATCAAGCAGATCGCAACCGGTCGCTTCGGTGTGACGCCTGAGTACCTGGTCAACGCCGACGTGCTGCAGATCAAGGTCGCCCAGGGCGCCAAGCCGGGCGAGGGTGGTCAATTGCCAGGTGGCAAGGTCAACGGCCTGATCGCCAAGCTGCGCTACGCAGTGCCGGGCGTGACCCTGATCTCGCCGCCGCCGCACCACGACATCTATTCGATCGAAGACCTGTCGCAGCTGATTTTCGACCTCAAGCAGGTCAACCCGTCGGCGCTGGTATCGGTCAAGCTGGTGGCCGAAGCAGGCGTCGGCACCATCGCCGCCGGTGTGGCCAAGGCTTACGCCGACCTGATCACCATTTCCGGCTATGACGGCGGCACCGGTGCATCGCCACTGTCGTCGATCAAATACGCGGGCGCCCCGTGGGAAATCGGCCTGGCCGAAACCCACCAGACCCTGCGCGGCAACGACCTGCGCGGCAAGGTCCGGGTACAGACCGACGGGGGTCTGAAAACCGGCCTGGACGTCATCAAGGCAGCCATCCTCGGCGCCGAGAGCTTCGGCTTCGGCACCGCGCCAATGATCGCCCTGGGCTGCAAATACCTGCGCATCTGCCACCTGAACAACTGCGCCACCGGCGTTGCGACCCAGAACGACAAGCTGCGCAAGGATCATTACATCGGCACCGTCGACATGGTGATCAACTTCTTCACCTACGTGGCCGAAGAAACCCGCGAGTGGCTGGCCAAACTGGGCGTGCGTTCGCTCGAAGAACTGATCGGCCGTACCGACCTGCTAGACATCCTGCCGGGCGAGACCGCCAAGCAGCAGCACCTGGACCTGACCCCTCTGTTGGGCAGCGACCACGTGCCTGCGGACAAACCACAGTTCTGTGGCGTCGAGCGCAACCCGCCATTCGACCAGGGCCTGCTGGCCGAGAAGATGGTCGAAATGGCCAAGGCGGCCATCGAGTCCAAGTCCGGTGGCGAATACGAGCTGGAAATCTGTAACTGCGACCGTTCCATCGGCGCGCGTATTTCCGGTGAAATCGCCAAGCTGCACGGCAACCAGGGCATGAAAGACGCCCCGGTGACCTTCCGCTTCAAGGGGACCGCTGGCCAGAGCTTCGGCGTGTGGAACGCCGGTGGCCTGAACATGTACCTGGAAGGCGACGCCAACGACTACGTCGGCAAAGGCATGACCGCAGGCAAGCTGGTGATCGTGCCGCCAAAAGGCAGCCCGTTCAAAACCCAGGACAGCGCCATCATCGGCAACACCTGCCTGTACGGCGCAACCGGCGGCAAGCTGTTCGCCGCTGGCACCGCAGGCGAGCGTTTCGGTGTACGTAACTCTGGCGCCCACGCCGTAGTAGAAGGCACCGGCGACCACTGCTGCGAATACATGACCGGCGGTTTCATCTGCGTACTGGGCAAGACCGGCTACAACTTCGGTTCCGGCATGACCGGAGGTTTCGCCTACGTGCTCGACCAGGACAACACCTTCGTTGACCGGGTCAACCACGAACTGGTGGAAATCCAGCGCATCAGCGGCGAAGCGATGGAAGCCTATCGCAGCCACCTGGAGCGCGTGCTGGCCGAGTATGTGGCGGAAACCGACAGCGAGTGGGGCCGTAACCTCTGGGAAAACCTGGATGACTACCTGCGCCGCTTCTGGCTGGTCAAGCCTAAGGCCGCCAACCTCAAGTCCTTGCTGTCGAGTACACGCGCCAACCCGCAATAAATCCTGGCGGCAGCTTCAAGCGACAAGCTTCAAGCTGCAAGCCAAAGCGGTACGCGGTGTCGGAAATAAATTTGATCGCTTCAAGCTTAGAGCTTGGGGCTTGCAGCTTGAGGCTGCTTCAAGAGGTTGAAGAGAATGGCTGAACGTCTCAGTAACGACTTCCAGTTCATCGATGTCGGGCGCAAAGATCCGAAGAAGAAACTGTTGCGTCAACGCAAGAAAGAGTTCGTGGAGATCTACGAACCCTTCAAACCCCAGCAGTCGGCCGACCAGGCCCACCGCTGCCTGGGTTGCGGTAACCCGTACTGTGAATGGAAATGCCCTGTGCATAACTTCATTCCCAACTGGCTCAAGCTGGTGTCAGAGGGCAACATCCTCGCCGCCGCCGAGCTGTCCCACCAGACCAACACCCTGCCGGAAGTCTGCGGCCGCGTGTGCCCGCAGGATCGTCTGTGCGAAGGTGCGTGCACCCTCAATGACGGCTTCGGCGCGGTGACCATCGGTTCGGTCGAGAAGTACATCACCGACACCGCCTTCGCCATGGGCTGGCGTCCGGACATGTCCCGCGTTGTACCGACGGGCAAGCGCGTGGCGATCATCGGTGCAGGCCCGGCGGGCCTGGGCTGCGCCGACGTGCTGGTGCGTGGCGGCGTGACCCCGGTGGTGTTCGACAAGAACCCGGAAATCGGTGGTCTGCTGACCTTCGGTATTCCTGAGTTCAAGCTCGAGAAGAGCGTGCTGAGCAACCGCCGCGAAGTCTTCACCGGCATGGGTATCGAGTTCCGCCTCAATACCGAAGTCGGCAAGGACATCAGCGTCGAGCAACTGCTGACCGAGTTCGATGCCGTGTTCATGGGCATGGGCACCTACACCTACATGAAAGGTGGTTTCCCGGGCGAAGACCTGCCGGGCGTGCACGATGCGCTGGATTTCCTGATCGCCAACGTCAACCGCAACCTGGGCTTTGAAAAGTCGCCGGAAGATTTCGTCGACATGAAAGGCAAGAAGGTCGTGGTGCTGGGCGGTGGTGACACCGCGATGGACTGCAACCGCACCTCGATCCGTCAGGGCGCCAAGGCTGTGACCTGCGCCTATCGTCGCGACGAAGAAAACATGCCGGGTTCGCGCAAGGAAGTGAAGAACGCCAAGGAAGAAGGCGTGAAGTTCCTCTACAACCGCCAGCCAATCGCCATCGTCGGTGAAGACAAGGTCGAAGGCGTGAAGGTGGTCGAGACGCGTCTGGGCGAACCCGATGCCCGCGGCCGCCGCAGCCCCGAGCCGATTCCGGGTTCCGAAGAGATCATCCCGGCCGATGCCGTGGTCATCGCGTTCGGCTTCCGCCCAAGCCCGGCTCCGTGGTTCGAGCAGTACGGCATCGAGATGGACAGCCAGGGCCGCGTCGTGGCGCCCGAGCAAGGCAAGTTCAAGCACCAGACCAGCAACCCGAAGATCTTCGCAGGCGGCGACATGGTCCGCGGTTCGGACCTGGTAGTGACCGCGATCTTCGAAGGCCGCAATGCGGCTGAAGGCATCCTGGACTACCTGGGCGTCTGATTTTCGACTCGGAAAACGGTTCAAACTGTGGGAGCGAGCTTGCTCGCGAAGGCGTCGGGTCATTCAACATGGATTTTGAATGTCAGGCCCCCTTCGTGAGCAAGCTCACTCCCACAGTTGTTTTGCGGCGTTGCTCATATGGTAATTCTCTGCGACAAATCGCCCCCATAGACAAAAGGCACGGTACTTACCGTGCCTTTTGCGTTGGTGTCTGAGAAAATGCGCGCACTTTTTTAGCGGATTTCGCCATGACTGCCCTGAAGAACGACCGTTTCCTTCGCGCCCTGCTCAAGCAACCCGTAGACGTCACCCCCGTGTGGATGATGCGTCAGGCCGGTCGCTACCTCCCGGAATACCGCGCCAGCCGCGCCAAGGCCGGGGATTTCATGAGCCTGTGCAAGAACCCGGAGTTCGCCTGCGAAGTCACGTTGCAGCCCCTTGAGCGCTATCCACTGGATGCCGCGATCCTGTTCTCCGACATTCTCACCGTTCCCGATGCCATGGGCCTTGGCCTGTACTTCGAGACCGGCGAAGGCCCGCGTTTCAAGAAAACCGTCACCACCCTGGCCGACATCGAAGCGCTGCCGATCCCGGATGCGCAGAAAGACCTGGGCTACGTGATGGACGCGGTCAGTACCATTCGCCGTGAACTCAACGGCCGCGTACCGCTGATCGGCTTCTCCGGCAGCCCCTGGACCCTGGCGACCTACATGGTCGAAGGCGGCTCCTCCAAGGACTTCCGCAAGTCCAAGGCCATGCTCTACGACAACCCGCAGGCGATGCACCTGCTGCTGGATAAACTGGCGCAATCGGTCACCTCTTACCTGAACGGCCAGATCCTGGCGGGTGCGCAAGCGGTGCAGATCTTCGACAGCTGGGGCGGCAGCCTCTCGGCGGCGGCGTACCAGGAATTCTCCCTGGCCTACATGCGCAAGATCGTCAGCGGCCTGATCCGCGAACACGACGGCCGCAAGGTCCCGGTGATCCTCTTCACCAAAGGCGGCGGCCTGTGGCTGGAAAGCATCGCCGACGCTGGCGCCGACGCACTGGGCCTGGACTGGACCTGCGACATCGGCGAAGCCCGCCGCCGCGTCGGCAGCAAGGTCGCCCTGCAAGGCAACATGGACCCCACCGTTCTTTACGCCCGCCCGGAAGCCATCCGTCAGGAAGTCTCCCACATCCTGGCCAGCTACGGCAGCGGCACCGGCCACGTCTTCAACCTCGGCCACGGCATCACCCCCGAAGTGGACCCGGCCAATGCCGGTGCCTTCATCGAGGCTGTGCACGAGTTGTCGGCGAAGTATCACCAGTAAGCGCTAAAGCTCAGATGTGAAAACGCCCGGTCATTGCCGGGCGTTTTTGTGTCTGCGTGTTCCACGTCTGGGCGCTCAGGTGGTCGGTAACTTCGCTGTCAACATTTGGCGAATGTCCTCTCAAATTAGCGGGAAGCATTCCTACATCAAAAAAAAATGATGCGCATAGACTTGGTCAGGTCGTTCACGGACGGACGCCTAAGAATTCAGACAGGATGAATGAATGATGTCGAAGCTCACCATTGCGTCACTTGGAGTCACCTCTCTTGCCATTTTAGCTACGCTGGCATCGCCTCGATATGCCGCTGCCCACGGTTATCTGAATGACCCTCCTTCCCGGGCATTGCTCTGTCAGAAGGGGCTCAACAAGGAGTGCGGGGGTGCCCAGTACGAGCCGCAAAGCGTAGGTGAAACGGACAAGGGCTTTCCCGCCACGGGCGTGCCCGACGGCAAGATCGCCAGCGGCGCGATTTCCAGGTTTGCAGCGCTGGATGTCCAGTCCGCCACCCGCTGGCACAAGACCGAAATCAAGGATCGCAGCGTCGCCTTTGACTGGTATTACAAGGCGACTCACCCTGCTACCAAGTACGAATACTTCATCACCCAGAACGGCTGGAATCCCAACGCCGAACTGGCACGCAGCTCGTTCGCCCTTACCCCTTTCTGTGTCATCGATGCGGGTGGCCGCTTACCCACGGATCAGCCGCCGGGCAGCGAGGGGCCTGCCCGGGAGAAACACAGCTGTGAACTACCCTCGGATCGCAGCGGCCATCACGTCATCCTCGGTATCTGGACCGTCCATGACACGGGAGGCGCGTTTCATAACGTGCTCGATGTGAACATTGTCGCCGAGGCGGAGGCGCCGGATGGCTGGAGACCGGTGGGCAACATCACGCCTCGGGATGAATTGTGGGTCGGTGACAAGGTCAAGGTCCGGGCCATGACCGGTGAGGGCGAGAGCGCCGAGTTCAGCTCGCAGATCACCATCGCCAGCGCAGAAGACGGCAAGCCCGGGAACTGGTCATTCAACCTTGCGCGGCAACTCAATGAAGCGCACACACTGGTACGGGCAGGCGTGCGGGGCGAAGACGGCACCATCGCTCCTGTCAGGGGCGCGAACAACCTCTACGCCAAACAGGAAAGCGGCGTGAACCGGTATGAACTGCAGATGGATCTGGTGGAGGATGCCCAGGCCCAACTGAACATCCAGCCCGTCAGCCAGGACCTGGAGCTGGTCAAGGGACGAGCAACGCTGCCACTGGTCGTGACCGGCAACCGCAGCATGAACATCGAAGCCACGGTTTTCGATGCTTCACACAAACCTGTCGGTGCTGTCACCCGTGCGTTCGAACCTGGCAGCGCGACGCTCGACATTGCCTTGCTCAGCGAGCCGGGCCAGCACCAGATCAAGCTGACCGGGGTCACCCCAGACGGGCGTACCACGCGCCAGGCTCTGGAGAATCTCACCCTGACCGGCGAAGGTGGTGGCCAGGAATACGACGCGGTTTACCCGCAAGACATCGATACCTACACCGCCGGCACCACTGTCCTGCAGCCGGCCGACGGCAAGGTCTACGAGTGCCAGCCGTTCCCTGCATCGGGCTGGTGCAAGCAAAGCCCTCATCACTATGGTCCCGGAACAGGCTCCGACTGGCAGGATGCCTGGAAACTGAAGTAGGGATCGGCGGTTACGAGCAAGGCCCGGCGGTGTGACTAAGCCTGAATGTTCACCGCCAACGGCTTCACCTTCGTAAGCTTCAGCGCTGCACCCAGGGCCACCAGCAGCAGGATGCCGATGAACACGCCGATCCCGTTCCAGCCCGCGTAGTGCCAGAACATGCCACCGCCGGTGCCGGCGACGCTGGAGCCGACGTAGTAGCTGAACAGGTACAGCGAGGAGGCCTGACCCTTGGCCTTGATGGCGCGGCGGCCGATCCAGCTGCTGGCCACGGAGTGGGCGCCGAAGAAGCCGAAGGTGAACATCAGCACGCCTATGACCACGACGGTCAACGGAGTGAACATCGTCAGCGCAAGGCCCGCCAGCATCAGCACGATCACCGCCCACAGCACGTTGCGACGGCCGAGTTTGTCGGCCAGGGCGCCGATTTTCGCCGAGCTGTAGATGCCCGACAGGTAGACCACCGAAAACAGCCCGACCACTGCCTGGCTGAGGTTGTAGGGATCAGCCAGCAGCCGATAACCGATGTAGTTGAACAGCGTCACGAAGGCGCCCATCAGCAGGAAGCCTTCGAGGAACAGCCACGGCAGGCCGGCGTCGCGAAATTGCAGGACGAAGCCGTCCAGCAGGCTGCGGGCATTGAGCGGGCGAGGGCGGAAGTTGCGTGACGGCGGCAGGAATTTCCAGAACAGGCTGGCAGCGCCCAGGGCGATCAGGCCCATGATCATGAGTGAGGTGTGCCAACTGACGAAGTCGCTCAGCACCCCGGTAATCAAGCGTCCGCTCATGCCGCCGATGGCGTTGCCGCCGATGTACAGGCCCATGGCCAGGCCGATGTGCTGGGGGTGGATCTCTTCGCTGAGGTAGGTCATTCCCACGGCGGCCAGGCCGCTCAGCGAAAGCCCCACCAGCGCCCGTGTGAGCAGGATGCCTTCCCAGGTCGGCATGAAGGCGCTGGCGATGGTGAAAAATGCGGCGGAGAACAGCGCGAACACCATCACCGATTTGCGTCCGATACGATCGGAAATCGGGCCGGTGATGAGCAGGCCGATGGCGAGCATGGCAGTGGCCACCGAGAGGATCAGGCTGCTCTGGGCCGCATTGATCGAGAACTCGTGGGACAGCATCGGCATCATCGGCTGCACGCAGTAGAGCAGGGCAAAAGTCGCGAAGCCGCCGGCAAACAGCGCGAGCACGGTGCGCATGAAGGCCGGGGTGTCTTTTTCGATGTAGGTATCACCCAGCGGTATGGCGGCGTTGATCGAGTCAGGCGCAGACGCGGCGGGGGATGCAGCAGTATTCACGGAGAACCTCAGGGATGAAGCGGCGATGAGAAAAAGAATATAGCCAGCTAACGATTCCTTCCAATATATTGTTCGACCTGTTTGATAGGTTTCACGACCTAATAGGATTTCCATGGAATTACGACACCTGCGCTACTTCATCGCGGTCGCCGAAGAGCTGCACTTTGGCCGGGCTGCCGAGTCTCTCGGTATTTCGCAGCCACCGCTGAGCCAGCAGATTCAGGCGCTCGAACAGGAGTTAGGGGCACGGCTGTTCGAGCGAACCAACCGACGAGTGGAACTGAGCGAGGCAGGGCGGCTGTTTTTGGACGAAGCGCGTCTCGTGCTGGCGCAGGTGGAAAAAGCCTCGGACGTCGCCCGGCGCGCGCAGTTGGGTGAACTGGGCGAACTGAAGATCGGCTTTACCGCGTCGGCACCGTTCACCTCCAGCATTCCCCAGGCGATTTTTGCCTTTCGCCAACGCTATCCGGCCGTGCATCTGGCGCTTCAGGAAATGAGCAGCAAGGAAGTGGCCGATAGGCTGGAGGAGGAGTCGATGCAGGTCGGCATCATGCGGCCATTGCCCCTGCCGGATTCACTGGTGGCGGTGGAATTGTTGCGTGAGCCGTTGGTGGCGATTCTGCGTTCGGATCATCCATTGGCCACGGGCAGCGACAAGGGCCTGTACCTCAAGGAGCTGGCGAGCGAACCGTTCGTGTTCTTTCCGCGCAGCTACGGCAGTGGCCTGTATGCGCAGTTGCTGAGCTTGGCGCGAGAGGCGGGATTCAGCCCGTTGTTCACCCAGGAAGCGGGCGAGGCGATGACCATCATCGGCCTGGTGGCGGCTGGGCTGGGGGTGACGGTGCTGCCAGCGTCCTATCAGCGGATGCGTATCGAAGGGGTGGTCTACCGCACGTTGCTCGACCCCGAAGCGACCTCGGCGGTATGGCTGGTGCAGCGCAAGGATCAGAAATCACCCATGGCCAAGGCGTTCGTTGAACTGGTGACGCGCAAGGCGGGGTGAGGGTGCCCTACGTTATCGCGGTCATTTGGACGCCTTGCGCTGCAATGGGCTGACAATGTATTTCAACTCGCCACCCTCAAGCGTGAGCCGGAAAATGCCTTCGGAGGCGTAGTCGACCCGCCAGCGCTCATCCAGGGCGCGGCCATGGGGCAGCAGTTGCACGCCGGGGTAGTCGAAGCGCACTTCCTCTTCGGACGTCAGCGCGAACAGCACAGCCGCGAACAGCTCGCGGGCTTCAGGGTTGGGCGGCAAACCATCGGCCTTCCAGGTTTCTTCGTGCAATAGCTGGCGGGCTACCGGCATGCCCAGCGGGTCCGTGAGGGAAAAGCGCAGGCCGTGGCGTTCTTTCTGCGCCTGCAGTGTCCAGTCCTGACGCTGGCCGGCCTGTTCGCGCTGCACGTGCAGTTGAACCGGGAACTTGATATGCGGGATTTGGGCAGGCAGCGGGGCGTGGCTGGCGCAGGCGCTCAGAAACAACATGCAAGCCACCAGCAGAGCGCGAATCATGGGGTGTCACCTTTGTAGAGTGTTCGCCGACAGGTTGATGTTGCCAAGCGGGGCCAGAGGTTTTTGCCAGCAGGCGCGGCCGGCCCATGAAGCCATTCCCGAGTGGCGGGCATTATCCTGATGCCAATGCGCAGAGGCAAACGCTGAAACAAATAGTGTGCTTACTTAAGATCTTTCCTACTGATACGGGGCAAAGGGATTACGATGCGTCGTGGGTGGCTTTGGAGCGGCTGGATCACATGTCCGCTCCAGTCGTCAGATTTTTCCATGATGCTCGCCCGACTTATCTCAATTGCCTAAACTCGGGACCATTCATCGGATCGCTCGGCGGTCCTCCACAGCAAGACGGCAACAGGGAGTTAAGAAATGCGGCGTGTGGTGTTCAATCAGAAAGGCGGCGTTGGCAAGTCGAGCATCGCCTGCAATCTGGCGGCGGTCAGCGCCAACGAGGGGTATCGGACCCTCTTGATCGACCTGGACGCTCAGGCCAACTCGACGCACTACCTCACGGGTCTTACCGGGGAAGACATCCCCATGGGCATTGCCGAATTCTTCAAGCAAAGCCTGTCATCGGGGCCGTTCGCCAAGAAGAACCAGGTGGATATCTACGAAACCCCGTTCGACAACCTGCATGTGGTCACCGCGACTGCGGAGCTTGCCGACCTTCAGCCCAAGCTTGAGGCCAAGCACAAGATCAACAAGCTGCGAAAACTGCTGGATGAACTGGACGAGGACTACGACCGTATCTACCTGGATACGCCGCCAGCCTTGAACTTCTACGCGGTTTCGGCATTGATCGCTGCTGATCGAGTGTTGATTCCCTTCGACTGCGACACCTTTTCCCGTCAGGCGCTGTATGGCCTGCTCAAGGAAATCGAGGAGCTCAAGGAAGATCACAACGAGGATCTGGAGGTGGAAGGCATTATCGTCAACCAGTTCCAGGCTCGCGCCAGCTTGCCCCAGCAGATGCTCGACGAACTGATGGCCGAAGGGCTGCCGGTGCTGCCGGTGTACCTCAACAGTTCGGTGAAGATGCGTGAGTCGCACCAGGCCAGCCTGCCGCTGATCCACCTGGACGCGCGGCACAAGCTGAGCCAGCAGTTCGTCGAGTTGCACCATCTGCTTGAGAGCAACACCGACCATTGATTGCGCCCATGTCGGCGGTGCGACAACACCGCCGACATGTGAACGGCGACTAGGCCGCCTTGCCTCCACGCATCGTCTTCATCAAGTGCCGGGCGTGGCTGCGGGCTTTTTCTGCCTGATCCCTGGGGATGTTGATCGCTGCCTGCATGTCTGCCTTGAGCTGGTCCTGGCTGGCGATCAGCCTGTGCTCGCCGAACGGGCAGCCACAGCACACCAGTTGATCGTGGGTGGCGATGGCCACCACCTGATCGATGAACGTCGGATTGCCTTGGGCGATGAAGCCGACCTGTCGGCAGGCGGCGCACCATACCGGGTCGCCGATGCGGGCCAGCCGGCGGTCCTCCCACGAAAGCGTCGCGGATGTCTGCAGCACAATGCCGCCGGTGGTGGTCGAGTCGCCTTCCCTGATTGCACATGTCATCGTTCGCAGCCTCGGATTAACCAGTGAGCTGCTAACCCTAGGCGCTGAAATCAGCCCGCGAAGGGCTGAAAAGCGCTTTCAGAAATGCCCTACCGCCAAAACAGGAAAGCACTGCAAGCCGTGCAGCAAAGGCTGTCAGATGCCCTGGCTTGCCAGCCAGGCGGTCAATTGAGGCAAGGGCATGGCACCGCTCTGACGCGCCACTTCGCGGCCATTCCTGAACAGGATCAGACTGGGAATCGAACGAATCCCCAATTGCGCTGACAGTTGCTGGTTGGCTTCGCTGTCCAGCTTGGCGAGGCGCACGCGCCCTTGCAGTTGAGCGGCGGCCTGTTCGAAGGTCGGCGCGAAGGATTTGCACGGCCCGCACCAGTCCGCCCACACGTCCACCAGCAATGGCAGGTCGCCCTTGATCTGGCTGGCGTAGTCGCCCTGGGTGAGGTTGAACGGCTTGCTCAGCAGCACCGGCTGTTTGCAGCGACCGCACTTGGGCGAATCGCCCAGACGGTCGGCAGGGATGCGATTCAGGCCGTTGCACTGAGGGCAGGGGATGACAAGGGGCTCGGACATGATGGTTACCGGAATAAGGGCGAATGAGCGGTAGATGGAGCCAGGGCGGCCGCATATCAAGTGTGGACCACGACTGTACCGCCAGCTTGCGCCGCTTCTGTTACTGGCTTGCTCGTGGCAATCGGCCTAGCCTGAGTTGCCAATAAAAACAGAGAGAACCTTATGCAAACCCTCGGTGTTCTGGGCGGAATGAGTTGGGAATCCACCGCGACGTATTACAAATGGCTCAACGAAGGCGTCCGCAATCGCTTGGGAGGCCTGCACTCGGCGCCGTTGCTGCTGCACTCGGTGGATTTCGCCGGCATCGCCGCGCTGCAGAAATCCGGCCAGTGGGACCTGGCAGGCGAACGACTGGCCGAGGCTTCCCGGGGTCTCGAACGCGCCGGTGCCGGCGCGATCCTGCTGGCGACGAACACCATGCATAAGGTGGCGGCAGCCATCGAGTCTGCCGTCGACATCCCCCTGCTGCACATCGGCGACGCCGTCGGCCAGGCGCTACAGGCCAGGGACGTCACCCGCGCCGCGCTACTGGGCACCCGCTTCACCATGCAGGAAGACTTCTACAAGCGCCGCCTGGCTGACCGCTTCGGCATCGAAACGCTGCTGCCCAGCCTCGACGCCATGGCCGAAATCGACCGCGTGATCTTCGCCGAACTGTGCCTGGGCCAATTCCACCAACCCGCCCGCGACTTCTACCTGGGCGTGCTAGAGCAACTGCGCGACCAGGGTGCCCAGGCCGCCATTCTGGGCTGCACCGAAATCGGCCTGCTGCTGGAAGGCGTGCAAAGCCCGCTGCCGCTGGTGGACAGCACTCAGGAGCATGTGGAGATGGGGTTGGGGTGGTTGTTGGGGAGTTGATTCAGCCAATTCCCACAAGGCTGGATGACGTTTCGCATTGGATGGTCTTTCGCAGCTGATTAGGCTGGACGCTTATCCTCGCTCATCGCAAAGGCCGGTGTCGGGTGCTACTTTTGTAGCACTGTCAGGTGAGGCAATGGCTATGGTCGAAAAGAGAAAGACGATGACGATGAACTCCACTATTCGCAGGCAAGGCGGGGCGGCGGTAATGACCATTCCTCCTGCTTTTCTCAGACTACTGGATCTGGATATAGGGTCTCAGGTCGAACTGAGCGTTGAAGCGGGCGGACTGATCGCTAAGCCAGTCCCTCAGATGGTCAGGAAGCGCTACTCGGCTGCAGAGTTGTTGAAAGGTGCCGAGCATGTCGCCGAACTCAATAGCGAAACCGCCTGGGCAAGGGAAGGCGACCCGATCGGACGGGAAATCATCTAATGGTTCGTCGCAAGGCACCTTCTCAAGGCGATATCTATTGGATTGATCCGAATCCGGTGGCGGGTCGGGAAATGAAAGATCGACATCGATATATCGTCATCACCTCTCGGCAAATCAATGAGCTTGGGGTTTGCATGGCGGTTCCCGTAACAAGCGGTGGAGCATTTTCCCGCGAGGCTGGGCTTTGCGTGGTGATTTCAGGGCATGAGACCAATGGCGTAGCGGTTTGTAATCAGGTTCGAACCTTTGATATTGAGTATCGGGTACGAAACGGATCGGCCAGGTTCATCGAGAACCTCGATCGCGCGACAACTAATGAAGTCGTATCGAGAGTTTTGAGCGTGATTGATCTTCAGGATTAGCCATTAACCAGACGTTTGTGCCTCATTTCACATTTCGTTTAATTTTTTACCGTTTCACCCAAGCGTCAGCGGCAATCCGCGACGTTCACCATTTTTCAATTTATCACCCCTTCCCTCCAGAATCATTGCGCTTACCTCCAGCGTCTGCGGCGCTTTATCCGAAAGAGAGGCCCGTTCGCCCAGCTAGTCACCAACCAGCACCACGCCTAGCTTCCCGCGCTGAGGGGGCGTTTATCCGGACCTGATGCATCGGCCCCTGTCATCTCATTGCCAGGGAGTCGCCAATGATCAGTCAGATACAAGCCGCCGCCGCGACGGTTGTCGCCAGGATGTCAGGCACCGCCGTTACACCGCCTCAGGAGCAGGAGAGCAACCAGCCCGCTGTGGACAAAACCGCCAAGCCGTCAACCGACAAGACGAGTTTTTCGACGCTGGCCAATCAGTTGAACGAAAGCACCGCCCGTGCCGCGAAGCGTGAGGCACAGATGACTCACGATGACCTGGGCAAGTACGGGGTGGGGCGGGTCAATGAGTTTCTGCAGGAGACCAAGACCGCCAACAGTTTTACCCGGGCGATGGAAGTGCCGAACACCAAGGATCCCGAACTGCTGGACCGCGCCCGCAAGGCCAGCGAGTTTGTGTCCAGAACCATCGCAGGTGACAAGCATGCGACGAGTCCCTTCGACAATTTGTCCCGTGAGCAGTTGAACGTGGTCGTGTACGACGACAGCGGCATGTTCACCCAGAATGAGCGGCGGGCGGCGTGGCATGTGGTGCAGAAGATGGACGACGCCTGGCAGAAGGTCGCGATTGCCGAGGGGACCATCGAGCAGGTACGAACCGGCAAAGCGTCTAAGTTCTATCGGGAGGCGTTGAGTTATTACCAGTCTTTGCCGGCTATCGAGAAGGCGGTGGGGTATCCGAAAAATGCCGAGGCGGTTCTGCGTGACAGGATCAAAAACGACCCGACCTTACCCGGGCTGCCCGGCGTGCCGAGTCGTCAGGCGCCGGACCGCAAGCTGACGCTGTATGACATTCTCGCTGGAGTCGTTGACACCAAACAGGAGAAATCCAGCCTGGTGAACTCCGCGTACAGCAAGAAATTCAGCCCGAGGACTTCCCCCGTGCCAGTGACCTGGACCGAGGCCTACATGAAAAAACGTGAAGCGAGGTCGGCCCAGGCTGCTGCCGTCGCGGGCGCAGCACCAGCGCAGAAGGCTCCGGACGCCACGCCTGCGCCGGCTGCCCCAGGTCCGTAGCAGTCTGAACACAACCCCCTAACACCGCCAAACCTGTAGGAGCGCGCTTGCCCGCGACGGTGTCGGTACAGACACTGCAGTGGCGCCTGACCTGGCCCTGTCGCGGGCAAGCGCGCTCCTACGGGAATGGGTGTATGTCACCCGTAGCAGCACGGCTTGCCGGCGGGGACGATTTTGAGGGCGCTTCCGCCGGCAAGCCGTGCTGCTACTGTGGGCGTGTTGAACCAAATCCCCTAACACCGCAATACCTGTAGGAGCGCGCTTGCCCGCGATGGCGTCGGTACAGACATTGCAGCGGCGCCTGACCTGGCCCTGTCGCGGGCAAGCGCGCTCCTAAGGGGTTTGGTGTCGGTCATCCGTAGCGGCACGGCGTTTGGTGCTCACGACGAACAACTGATCTCCAGATGCTTGCCCCAATCCGGTGGCCGCTGTGCATAACTGTCCATTTCTGGATGTTCTTCGAACGGGCGGGTCAGGACTTGATGCAGGCGGCGCACTTCGCTGTAGTCGCCTTGTTCGGCGGCTTCGATGGCGCGTTGGGCCAGGTAGTTGCGCAGCACGTAGAGCGGATTGACCGCGTGCATGCGGGTGCGGCGTTCGTCCTGGGTGGTCTGGGGTTCGCGGGCGATGCGTGCCAGGTAGGCTTGCCCCCAGGCATCGAAGCCCAGCATGTCGACGAAGTCATCGCGCAGGCGGCTGACGGCAACATCGGCGGACTCTTCACCCAGTCGGCGGAAGAACAGACTGTAGTCCACGCCGCTGTTCTGCATCAGTTGCAGCAGGCGGGCGATCAGGTCGGCGTCGTCGTCTTCGGCGGTGGTCAGGCCCAGGCGGCGGCGCATCAGGTCCAGATAGTGGGCCTGGTAAAGCGGCAGAAACATCCCGAGTGCTTCGCGCAGCGGTTCGACCTCGACGAAAGGCGTCAGCGCCTGGGCCAGTGCGCTGAGGTTCCACTGGCCGATGGGCACCTGATTGCTGAAGGAGTAGCGGCCTTCGTGGTCGGAATGGTTGCAGACGAAATGCTGGTCGAAGTCGTCCAGAAACGCGAACGGGCCGAAATCGAAGGTGATGCCCAGAATCGACATGTTGTCGGTGTTCATCACGCCGTGGCAGAAGCCGTAGGCTTGCCATTTGGCGATCATTTCCGCCTGGCGCTCGACGATCACCCGGAACATCGCCAGATACGGCTCGGGCTGTTCCATGCACTCGGCGTAGTGCAGCGACAGCACGTGGTCGGCCAGTTCTTTGAGCTGCTCGTGCTGCTTGGTGTAGAAAAAGTATTCGAAGCTGCCAAAACGCACGTGGCTCTTGGCCAGGCGCAGAACCATGGCCGCGCGTTCCTGGGTTTCGCGCCACACCAGCGTACTGGAGCCGATCACGCAGGCGGCCCGGCTGGTGGCGATACCCAGTGCATGCAGCGCCTCGGAGGCCAGAAATTCGCGGATCGAAGAGCGCAATACGGCCCGGCCATCGCCCATGCGCGAATAGGGCGTTTGCCCCGCACCCTTCAGATGCAGGTCCCAATGCTCGCCCGCCTCGTTGTACACCTCGCCCAGCAGCAAGCCTCGGCCATCGCCCAGGCGCGGGTTGTAGGAGCCGAACTGGTGGCCCGAATAGACCATCGCCCGCGGATCGGCCTCGGCCCACAGCTTGTGGCCACTGAACAGCTCGGCGAACACCGGCTCTTCGGCCTGGGCAGGGTCCAGGTCCAGCAACGCCAGTGCCGCGTCGCTGGCGACCACCAGCCGCGGTTCGGCGATGGGCTCGGGCAGCACGGACGTGGAAAAACTGTCGCCCAGGCGGGCGAAGCGGTTATCGAAGGTCAGTTCGTCGAGGGCTTTCAAGGGACAGCTCCAGCAGAGTAGATGACTACTCTGCTGGAATTTGCCGGGTCAGTCGAGTTTGACTTCCGGCGGCTCGGGGGCATCCTTAGGCGCAGGCTTGATCTCGGCGGGCGCCGAAGCCGGTGCAACCAGCGGCGGGGCGATGGTCTTGTGCTCGGGTTCGACGGGCACCATCTTGTATTCCTGGCCCTGCATGTTCTTGAGGTAGACCTCCATCTGCCGGAACGAGATGTTGATCTTGTGCTTCTTGAACTCCTTGTTGATGAAGCGGTTGATCTCGTCCAGCACCGGGTTACGGTCGCCGAGGTCGTGCACGTGCATGCGCAGTTCGTGGTCCAGCGTGCTTTCGCCGAAGTTCAGGAAGTAGACGATCGGCTCCGGCTCCTTGAGCACCCGCGGGCTGTCATGGGCGGCCTGCAGCAGCAGAGTGCGCACCAGGTCCAGGTCCGAGCCGTAATCCACGCCCAGTTTCAGGGTCACGCGGGTGATGGTGTCGGTCAGCGACCAGTTGATGAGCTGTCCGGTGATGAACGTCTTGTTCGGGACGATGATGTCCTTGCGGTCGAAGTCGGTGATGGTGGTCGCACGGATGCGGATCTTGCTCACGGTGCCCGACAGGTTGCCGATGGTGATGGTGTCGCCGATCCGCACCGGACGCTCGAACAGGATCATGATGCCGGAGATGAAGTTGGCGAAGATTTCCTGCATGCCGAAACCCAGGCCGACCGACAGCGCAGCCACCAGCCACTGCAATTTGTCCCAGCTCACGCCCAGTGCCGACAGTGTGGAGACAAAGCCGACGCCCGCAATGATGTAGGAAAGCAGGGTAGTGGTCGCGTAGGAACTGCCCTGCTTGAGGTTCAGTTTCGACAGCACGAACACTTCCAGCAGGCCCGGCAGGTTACCCGCCAGCACGAAGGTGATGCCGATGATGACCAGCGCACCGATCAGGTCGCCCAGGCTGATGGGCACCATGCTCATGTTGGCGCCGGTGCCGCTGGTGTATTCGTACAGGGTGATGTTGTCCAAGTACGAGAACACCGTGATCAGGTCGGCCCAGACCAGATACAGCGCGCCGATGAAGCCGCCGATCAGCGCGAGGCGGATCAGGCGCAGCGACTGCTGGTTGACCTGCTCGATGTCCAGCGTCGGCTCTTCGACCAGCACTTCGCCTTCGCCGGCTTCCTTGGCCGCCTGGCGTTTGCTCAGCGCGCGGTTGTAGGCCAGACGGCGTGCCGCGACGCCCAGGCCGCGCACGAACGCCGCTTCGATGACCAGCCACAGCATCATCAGGTACAGGGTGTCGATCAGCCGGTCGCTGAGTTTCAGCGCGGTGTAGTAGTAGCCAAAGCACACCGCCAGGAACAGCGCGATGGGCAGCGCGGTAAACGCCAGGCCCACGGCGCGGCGGAACAGCGAGGCGTTCTGGTGCGTGGGGCTGGTCAGCAGCAGCTTGGCCAGCAGCCAGGTCATCATGGCGTAGCAGGTCAGGACCACGGCGATGCCGATCACATCGTCGGCCAGCGCGGAGGGCTCATGCTCGGCCACGGCCACCACGGTGACCAGCGCCAGTACCACCAGGCCCATGCGCCGGATCCAGCCACGCAGAAACTCGACCTGTGGCTTTTCCCAACGGAAGTGCAACTGCGCCACGCCGCCCGGCGCGAGGATACGGTAGGCGGTGTAGAACACCAGCCAGGCCAGGGAAATCTGCATCAGCGCCGCGCCCAGATTGACGTTCTGCTCCCGGGCGTCGATCTGCAGCGCCAGCGCGCACAAGGCCAGTGCCAGGGACAGGGGCATGGCCAGCAGGATGTTGATGAAGATCGCCAACGGCGTCTGCCACTGCCTGTCGCGCTTGAAATGGCCGATGTCACCATGCAGGCGATTGAGCTTGGCGTACAGCGCCTTGCGCTTCCACATCAAGGCGCCGATGACCAGCAACAGCGGCAGGAATATCAGCGGGCGCTGGCTCAGGCCGTCGCCCAGTTCGCTGACGGTGGACGTCCACGGCAGCGTGGTGATCTGCTTCATCAGGCGTGGCTGCACCCGTTGGAACCACTCAAGGTCCAGCGGCTTGTTGCTGGGAATCCAGAACATCTGCTCGTCCAGGGTCTGGCGCAGGCTGGTGGCCGTGCTGACCAGTTGCTTCTGGTTGAGTTGCAGGGTGATGGACTCGTTGAGCAGGGCGCTCAGTTCGCGGTTCAGGCGTTCGAGCAGGTCGCTGCGGGTGGTGGCCAGGTCCAGCAGGGTCTTGCGCAGCGCCGGGGTCACGTCCTCGGGCTTCTGGGTGGCCAGCAGGGTGTCGACGTAGCTGGCAGGGTTGCTCATCTGCTCGCGCTGCTGGTTGACCTCGAACTGATACAGGCGAATGTCGGCGATTTCGTCCGCCAGGCCGCTGTCGAGCTTGAGCTTGGGCAGCGCCTGTTTCTGTTTATAGAGAATCTTGGACAGCAGCAGGCTGCCGCTGAGCACGTTGATCTGCTCGTCCATCGCCGCGTCGGTCTGGGTGATGGCGTCCAGCTGGGTCTTGGTCTTGAGGTTCTGCTGAGTCAGTTCGTTGAGGCGGTCGGTGCCGCGCAGCAGGTAGTCCGAGAGCTTGAGGTTGGTCGCGCTTTCGGTCGCCAGCAGGCTGCTGCCGCCAGCTTTTTGTGCCTCGATGGACAACTGCGTCACGGTTTCCTGGGACTGTGCGCGGCGCTTGTCGTTGATCAGCGTTTGCAGGTCCTGGATTTCCTGGTCCTGGCGGGCGACTTTTTCGGTCAACAGGTCACGCTGGCTGCCGCCCAGGTCCTGCAACTGGCTGTTGCCGGCCAGTTCCTGGCGACGCAGGGCGATCAGCGCGTTGATCGAGGCCAGTTCTGCATTGAGCTGGTTGCGCTGGTCGGCGCTGATGGCTTTGCTGCCATCCTTGCCGGACTTGAGAATGCCGCTGATGGTCTGCATGCGCGTCTGGCTGCTGCTGATTTCCGCCTGCGCACGCTCGGGGCGGGTCTGGGCGGTGATCGTCAGGCTGTTGGCGTCGTTCAGGGCTTTCTGCAGGTCGGCCTGCTGGGCGCTGCGCTGGCTGAGCAACTGCTCGAGGGCCGGCACGTCCATGTTGGCGTAGCGCTGGGCCACCGGTATCTGGCGGATGCCCTTCAGGCGTGTCAGTTCTTTCTGATTGTCTACCGTCTGTTTCGGCGCGTCGGCCAGCTGCTTCTTCAGGTCTTCGAGCTTGCGCTGGTTGTCCTTCTGGCTGGCCAGGAACGTGAGCGTCTGCTCCAGCACCTGTTGCAGGGCTTTCTGGTCATCGGGCGACAGTTTGCGGTCGGCGATCTTGTCCAGGCTCTGCTGAACGGCTTCGCTGGACGGTGGGGGCGTGTCGGCGGCGTGAGCCGGGACGTTGGACAGGCAAAGCCCCAGCAAGGCTGGGGCAAGAAAGGTACGCAGCGAGAACATAGACACCGGGTCGAACAATCAGGAAAGGGGAGCAGTTTAGAGGAACAACCCGGGACCCGGGCGGCTTCCTTCGGGGAATCTGACGCCCACTTTGAGGATCTTGTTCCCCTCCATCACTGCAACTGTCCAAATAGTTCCGTTCCATTCGATCTGGTCGCCGACGATTGGCTCGCCGCGATTCTTCTGAATGATGAACTGGCTCAGCGGCATATTCGAATCCAGGCCGTCGAGTTTCAGACCGTACAAAGCCGCGACAGCCCCGAGCTGAGCGTCTCCCTCGAGGACAAAGTCACCGAAGAAGCGCAGATCCAGACCACGCTGCGGTGCCTGGCTGAACAGCTTGCCCAGTGCCGGAAGGTCGTGTTCGTGGCCGATCACGCACAGCAGGTCACCGGTCTCCAGCACCGTACTACCCGACGGATGGAGCAGTTGCTGGCCGCGAAACAGGGCGGCGATCCGGGTGCCTTCGGGCATTTTCAGCTCACGAAGGGCCGCACCGATGCACCATTTCTCCGCACCGAGTCGATAAACGAACAGTTCCCACTCGCTGGTCACGTGAACTTCCAGCGCCGCGCGGGAGATCGGAGCAGGATCAGGCGGAACCGTCACCTTCAGCCACTTGGCCATCCACGGCAGGCTCGTGCCCTGCACCAGCAGCGACACCAGCACGATAAAGAACGCCAGGTTGAAGAACAGCTGCGCCTGAGGCAGCCCGGCCATCAGCGGGAACACCGCCAGAATGATCGGCACCGCGCCGCGCAGGCCGACCCAGGCGATAAAGGCCTTTTCGCGGCCATGGAACACCCGAAACGGCAGCAAGCCGGCGAGTACCGACAGCGGCCGCGCCACCAGAATCATCCACAGGGCCAGGCCCAGCGCAGGCACGGCAATCGGCAGCAGATCGTGAGGCGTGACCAACAGGCCCAGCACCAGGAACATGCCGATCTGCGCCAGCCACGCCATGCCGTCGAGCATGTGCAGGATGCCGTGGCGGCTGCGAATCGGCTTGTTGCCCAGCACCAGACCGCACAGGTAGACGGCCAGAAAGCCGCTGCCGTGAATGGCGTTGGTCAACGCGAAGACCGCCAGGCCCCCGGCGATCACCAGAATCGGATACAGGCCGTTGGCCAGGTTGATCCGGTTGACCAGTTGCAGCATCAGCCAGCCGCCGCCCAGGCCCAGAATGCTGCCGATGCCGAATTCCTGAATCAGATGCCCCAGCAGGCTCCAGTGCAGGCCGGTCTGGCCGCTGGACAGCATGTCGATCAGCGTGACGGTGAGAAACACCGCCATCGGGTCATTGCTGCCAGATTCGATTTCAAGGCTGGCCGTGACCCGTTCGTTCAGGCCCTTGCCGCCCAGCAGCGAGAACACCGCCGCCGCGTCCGTGGAGCCAACGATGGCGCCGATCAAAAGGCCCTGGATGATGTTCAGGTCGAACAGCCAGGCCGCGATCATGCCCGTCAGCCCGGTGGTGATGAGCACGCCCACCGTCGCCAGCGACAGCGCAGGCCACAGCGCCACCCGGAAACTTGCCACCCGCGTGCGCAATCCGCCGTCGAGGAGGATCACCGCCAGTGCCAGGTTGCCGACCAGATAAGCCGTCGGGTAGTTGTCGAAGATGATGCCGCCGCCATCGACACCGGCCGCCATGCCGACCGCCAGAATGATGACCAGAATCGGGATGCCCAGACGCGATGACAGCGAACTGACCAGAATACTTGCGCCCACCAGCAACGCGCCGATCAGGAACAGGCTGTTGATGGTCGTGGCATCCAAGGGCGGTACTCCAGACAAAAGCAGAAATAAATGCAAAACGCGATACACATAAGCCGGTGACCGACCATGCAGTCCGCGTGCCAAGGGATTTAACCCGTTGAATCGGCTGGCTGTCAAAGCTTTGTCGACCGTCCCTTGGTTGTGGGGGCATAGGTGCGGTGCTCAGCGTCCGACAGCGGCAGTCAAAGTAAATAGTTACCGCATGTTGATCTGCACAAACTGATTACGTGCATGACTTTCTCCAACAAGGATGACAAGTCATGCAGTCCGATACTGGCATCAACCCAGCCCTGCCATTGCAGCCAATCGAAAACCGGGCCGGACAGCAGCTCCATCAGGACGCTGCAGCCTTCATGAAAAACTATCCCGATATTCGTGCGCTGGCGTATGAGGCTGCGCGCACGATCATCCATAAACACACCGGGCAAAGCCTGGACCCGACGACCCTGTACTGGCATCGCTTCAAGAATGCAATGAACAGCGCTCGAACCTTTACAGGCTGGGAGCACAGCGGTAGCCCCTATCAGTCGCTGACCCTGATCGAGCTGGTGATGCATCGCTTCGATGCCGCCGACCAAGAGGCTCCAGACGAGCTTGACCTCTACGGCGGGTTCTACACCGTTGGGCCGGACGAGCAGGTATACGACGAGCACAACGAAGTTCCGATGCTGCCCAGCCAGGTACTGCAGGACTTCTGGAGGATGGATTTCGCCGCAGACTGCAGGCACCGAGTGGAGGTGTTCTGGCATCAGCACGCCGAGCGTTTCAGTCTGCTCGTCAAGACCCGGCTGCTGTCTTCAGCGGGACTGGCGCTCAGTCACCGGCAAATGACACCGCAAGACTTTCGAACGGTCTTGATGGCGGTCACCGGTGGTACGAATACCCACGTGACCAAGATGATGCTGCAGCCTGGCACGCGCCCTGCGGACGGGGTGTCGATCCGGCTGTTCGAGCTTGCTGGCACGCCTTCACGCAACACGCTGTGCATAAAGACCCGACAGGGGCGACGAATCCTGTACTGCCCCGACGAACAGCCGGCCTTTTTGTACTTCGACGATGATCTGGCCCTGACCCGATGGTTGAAGGCGCAGTTGGCCGACCCGGCGACGAAGGCGGCGCTGGTGTCGCGTTTTGTACGGGATGAAGCGGGCCGGGCGTCATTTACGAAAATACTCAAAGGGCTGGGAGATCGGGCGCTGGGTCAGGAGCGCGTCGTGCCCACTGGATCGACGGATGTGTTCTCGCAGTTGCGGGACCGTGCGCGCCAGGAAATGCGCGAAGACGTGCATCAACAATTGACCAGCAATGCCAGCCTGCGCAAGGCAATGTGGATTGGATATCTGGGCGCGTTCATCCAGGTCCTTGGTGCATTTGCACCTATCGGCTGGCCCTTGGCCTTGAGCATGGTGGGGGCGGGGATTGCGAATGTCGGGCTGAACATTGACCAGGCGATCAATGGACGCACGCCGCGTTTACGCAAGGCGGGCGTGGTGGGTGCCATCGCCAATTCGATTTACCTACTCCTCAACCTGCCGTTGCTGACGGACCTGCGTCGGCCGGTTTTGGCAATTCCGGATGAGGTTGAGGATCAGGTTGTGTCGCTCGACAGCCTGGAAGGCGACGCCCTTCTGGAGGACGCCCCTGCTGCTCACCGTGACAGCCGCTATCGTGGCGTTCACGTGATGGATAACGGCGATACCTGGATCCGTCTGAATGGTCGATCCTTTCGGGTGCAGCACGTTGCGGACCTGAACCTCTGGTACATCGTCAGGCCGCAGGAGCCGTTTTCGTTTCGCGGCGCACAGATGGTGCGCCTGAATGACGCGGACCAATGGGAGCTGGTCTCAGCGCTAGGCTTGAAGGGCGGGATGGAAGGCACCGCGCATGCGGGGCAAGCTCGCGCCGTAGCTCGATCTTTCGAGACAGTCTCGTCGGATTTCTGGGACGTCCACATGCAGTTCAACCTGCCGCAAGAGCGTCGCTTGTCTGCACTGGGTAACCAGCGTCAGGCATCGGTGATCGATGTCTACGATGCCGAACACTGGCAAATAGTCTTTTCCGACACCGACGGCGAGAGCGCCGTGATTGATCGCAGCGGCGAGATACACCGAGTGTTCAGGGCCGGGAACGACTGGTATGGCGGAGTCATCTCGCAATACACCCAGGATGAAGACGCCTACAACATTTTCCTGCGCACCGGGACGGGTACTGGGCGGGATCAGATCGGCGCGCTCAGCCGTCTGCTGGAGGATCTTTCGGAGATCGCGCCCAACAACGATGTCGCGCTCTATCGAGGCGGCAGCGGTCAACGGGGAACGTCAGGCCGAGCCTTTCGCGACGGCAGGTTCAAGCCCGGCGATGTGCTGGTCAACACCGACATCACCTCGTTCAGTGAAAATCCGTACATCGCCCGGGTGTTTTCCAGCAGCCAAGGCGGCGCCGCCTCGGACACCTATCATGGCAGCATTACCTTCGATGACACCTCAGTGGTCTTCGAGCTTCCTGAACGGCAATACCTCACCGCCACGCCCATCAGTCCCTTTTCTGTCAGCCCTGAAGAAGTCGAGTCGGTGTTCGTGCCCGGCAACTACTTTGAAATCCAGCGTATCCAGGAAGTGGCCGGCAACCGCTATCGCTTTGTAAATGTGCAGCTCAAACAGATCACTCCGGAGCGAGTGGCGGGTACTGTCTATGACATGCGCACCGGCCTGCCTTTCAACCGGGCGCACTATGCCGCGAGACTAGGACCCGACGCGAAGGGGCTGGTGGACAGGTTCTTTCCGCTCCAGCCATAACGCAGGGTCAGAAACCGCTGTCCGGCATTGAGAGGCAGACATCGTCACGGGCTTGCAGAATCGCAAGCTCGTGGTGGCAGGCTGGCACTTCCCATGTCAGGAAGTAGCGCGCCGCTTGCAGCTTGCCCCGGTAGAAGTCGGCGTCGGTTTCGTTGCCTGCATTCAGACCCTCCTGGGCGCGAATCGCCTGCTCCAGCCAACGCCAGCCGATCACGGTATGGCCGAAGGCTTTTAGATACAGCGCCGAGTTGGCCAGTGTGCTCGTGACTTTGCCTTGGGCCAGGTCGGTCAGCAGTGCCAGCGTGACCACTTGCAGGTTGGCGACGATCTTTTCCAGCGGCTCACGCAACGAGTCGAGGTTCTGGTGCTGCTGCGCACACTCACAGGTGGCTGCAATGAGACGCAGCAGTTGTTTGAGCCCGGCGCCGCCGTTCTGCGCCAGCTTGCGCCCCAGCAGGTCAAGCGACTGAATGCCGTGGGTGCCTTCGTGGATCGGGTTCAGGCGGTTGTCGCGGTAGTACTGCTCCACCGGGTACTCGCGGGTGTAGCCGTGACCGCCGAGGATCTGGATCGCCAGCTCGTTGGCCTTGAGGCAAAACTCCGATGGCCAGGATTTGACGATGGGCGTGAGCAGGTCCAGCAGCTCATGGGCCTGGGTGCGCTGCTCCGCGGTTTCACCGGTTTGCGTGTCGTCGAACAGACGGGCGGCATACAGGCCCAGATCGAACGCACCTTCGACATAGGCTTTCTGAGTCAGCAGCATGCGTTTGACGTCGGCATGCTGGATGATCGAAACCTGCGCGCTTTCCGGGTTCTTGCTTTCGGGAAGCCGGCCTTGCGGGCGTTCGCGGGCGTAGTCCAGTGAGTACAGGTAACCGGCATAGCCGAGCATCACCGCGCCCATACCGACGCCGATGCGCGCCTCGTTCATCATCTGAAACATGTAGCTCAGACCCTGGTGCGGCTTGCCGATCAGATAGCCCGTGCAGTTGCCGTTGTCGCCGAAATTCAGCGCGGTGGACGTGGTGCCGCGCCAGCCCATCTTGTGGAACAGCCCGGCCAGCAGCACATCGTTGCGCGGCCCAAGGCTGCCGTCGTCGTTGACCAGGAATTTCGGCACGATGAACAGCGAAATCCCCTTCACTCCGGCAGGCGCGTCCGGCAGCTTGGCCAGCACCAGATGGACGATGTTCTCCGACAGCGGATGGTCGCCGCCTGAAATAAAGATCTTGTTGCCGCGCAGGCGATAGCTGCCGTCTGCTGCGGGCTCGGCGCGGGTGCGGATGTCCGACAGGGACGAGCCGGCGTGGGGCTCGGTCAGGGCCATGGTGCCAAAGAACCGGCCCTCGATCATCGGCTGCAGGAAGCGGCGCTTTTGCTCCTCGCTGCCGAAGTTCTCGATCAGGTTCGCCGCGCCCATGGTCAGGAAAGGGTAGGACGCAGAAGCCGCGTTGGCCGCCTGAAAATGCGCAAAACAGGCCTGAGACAGCAGCGTCGGCAGCTGCATACCGCCGTCTTCGAAACCGCGAGCGGCATTGAGAAAACCCGCCTCGAGAAACGCATCCACCGCAGGTTTGACCTCCGGAATCAAAACCGCCTCGCCGTTCTCGTAGCGCGGCTCGTTTTCATCGTTCTTGCGGTTATGCGGGGCAAAGAACTTCTCGGCAATGGTCCGCGCCGTCGTGATCGCCGCGTCAAACGTCTCCCGACTGTGCTCGGCAAAACGCTCCCGCCGAGTCAGCGCCTCGGCGTCCAGCACCTCATACAGCTCGAAAGCCAGATTGCGGGAACTGAGCAGCATCTCGGACATGGCGGCGTACCTTTCATTGAAGTGCTGCCGAGTCTAGGAGGGTGAGAGTGGGGTGGGTAGCAAGATTGATTTGGGTGATGGGGGGGTAGAACGCAGGCCGCTCAAACACCGCCAAACCCGTAGGAGCGCGCTTGCCCGCGATTGCGTCAACACATGTATTGCAATGATGGCTGGCACGACGCCTTCGCGGGCAAGCCCGCTCCCACAGAGATCGTGGCCGATTGTCTATATGAGTATGGCTTGGAGGCGGGGGCGATTTTGAGTGCGCTGTCGCCGGCAAGCCGGACTGCTACGGTGGGTGGGGTTGGGCGCGAATGGTCGAACGTCCGCAGAACCTGTAGGAGTGAGCTTGCTCGCGATTGCGTCAACACATATTCCGCAATGGCGTCTGACCCAACGCAATCGCGGGCAAGCGCGCTCCCACAGCGATCGGGGCCGATTGTCTATCTGAGTATGGCTTGGAGGCGGGGGCGATTTTGAGGGTGGTCCCGCCGGCAAGCCGTGCTGCTACGGTGGGTGGGGTTGGGCGCAAATGGTCGAAGCGCCGCAGAGCGTGTAGGAGCGCGCTTGCCCGCGATTACGTCGGGGCAGACAACGCAGGGGTATTTGACCTGGCCCTGTCGCGGGCAAGCGCGCTCCTACAGAGGTTGAGGTAGATGATCCGTAGCAGCACGGCTCGCCGGCGGGGGCGATTTTGAGGGTGGTCCCGCCGGCAAGCCGGACTGCTACGGTGGGTGGGGTTGGGCGCGAATGGTCGAAGCGCCGCAGGATGTGTAGGAGCGCGCTTGCCCGCGACTGCGTCAGTGCAGACACCGCAGTGGCGTCTGACCCGACGCCGTCGCGGGCAAGCGCGCTCCTACAGAGATTGGTTTAGGTCACCTGTAGCAGCACGGCTTGCCGGCGGGAGCGATTTTGTGGGCGCTGTCGCCGGCAAGCCGGACTGCTACGGTGTTATTGCGTTTTATCGGGGGGGGTTAGCCAATCGTCATCAGGCTTGCGTTACCACCTGCTGCCGCGGTGTTTACGCTCAGCGCGCGTTCGATCACCAGGCGTTCCAGCGCGATGCTGGTTTCGCCTTTGGACAGGCCGTGCACACCCACGATGGCGCCGTTGCGTTGGGCGACTTGCTCGCAGATGACGCGCAACTGGTCGGAGTCGCCGTGGTGCAGTACGGCTTCGATCAGCACGTCGTCCTTGTTCCAGTCGCCCACCAGCTTGACCCGCGCCTGAACTTCTTTTGGCAGGCGTTTGAACAGCGGCTTGCTCAGTTCGTTGTCCGGCACGATGGCAGTGCTGCCAACCGCCAGGACCGCAGCCAGTTGCGTCAGCAAGTCGGCCTCATCTTCCGCCAGGCACAGCACGTGCTCGCGGGGCAGGATGCTGTAGCTGTTGCGCTCGCCGGTCGGGCCCGCCAGTTGGCGAGTGACGCCGCTTTGCGACTGCTCGGCAAACTGCGAGATCACCACTTCCAGATCCGCCAGTTGCTGGCTCGCAGCCCAGGCTTGCAGGGCGGTCAGTGGCTTGAGCAGCACGTCGCGCATGCGGGTGTCCGGTGTAGTCCCGGCGTCACGCAGCGCGAAGGATTTCTGCACGGCATCGGCAGGACGCGTCGACAGCAGACGATACAGGTACAGCGGGCCACCGGCTTTCGGGCCGGTCCCCGACAGGCCTTCGCCGCCGAACGGTTGCACCCCGACCACCGCACCCACGATGTTGCGGTTGACGTACATGTTGCCCGCGTTCACCGAGTCGATCACCTTGGCGATGGTCTCGTCGATGCGGGTGTGTACACCCAGGGTCAGGCCGTAGCCCGACGCATTGATCTGGGCGATCAACTGATCCAGTTCCTTGCGCTTGTAGCGCACCACGTGCAGGACCGGGCCGAAGATTTCACGCTGCAGCTCGTCGAAGCTTTCCAGCTCGATCAGGGTCGGCATCACGAAGGTGCCGCGCTTGATTTCGTCGCTGTCGGCGATGGCGACCTGGTAAACGTTACGGCCTTTGTCGCGCATGGCCTGAATGTGTTTCTCGATGCCTGCCTTGGCTTCGGCGTCGATCACCGGGCCGATGTCCACGGACAGGCGCTCGGGGTTGCCCAGGCGGCTTTCGGCCATGGCGCCCTTGAGCATTTCGATGACACGGTCGGCGGAATCTTCCTGCAAGCACAGTACGCGCAGGGCTGAGCAGCGCTGACCGGCGCTGTCGAACGCCGAGGACACCACGTCGATGACCACTTGTTCGGTCAGCGCCGAGGAGTCGACGATCATTGCGTTCTGGCCACCGGTTTCGGCGATCAGCGGAATCGGACGGCCCTGGGAATCCAGGCGACCGGCGATGTTGCGTTGCAGCAGGCGGGCGACTTCGGTGGAGCCGGTGAACATCACGCCCTTGACGCGATCATCGCCGACCAGGCGCGCACCGACGGTCTCGCCACGGCCGGGCAACAGTTGCACCACGCCTTCGGGGATACCGGCTTCGAGCAGGAAACGCACGGCCTGGGCAGCGACGAGCGGGGTCTGTTCGGCAGGCTTGGCCAGGACCGGGTTGCCCGCAGCCAGTGCCGCAGCCACCTGGCCGCTAAAGATGGCCAGCGGGAAGTTCCACGGGCTGATGCACACCACAGGGCCCAGCGGGCGATGGGCGTCGTTGCTGAAATCGTTGCGCGCCTGCACGGCGTAATAGCGCAGGAAGTCCACGGCCTCGCGCACTTCGGCGATGGCGTTGGCGTAGGTCTTGCCGGCTTCGCGGGCCAGCAGGCCCATCAGCGGCTGGATGTCGGCTTCCATCAGGTCGGCGGCACGCTCCAGGATCGCGGCGCGTTCGGCAGGCGGCGTGGCTTGCCAGATCGGACCGGCACTCAGGGCGCCGAGCAGGGCATTGTCGACGTCTTCGATGCTGGCTTCCTGCACATGGCCGACCACATCACGTAGGTCGGACGGATTCAGCACCGGGGTTTCAGCGCCCGCACTGACCGGATGGGCCAGCGTCGGCAGGGCTTTCCAGTCGTTGTGGGCGGTGGCCAGCAGGGCCGAGGACAGCGACGCCAGACGGTGTTCGTTGGCCATGTCGATGCCCGCCGAGTTGGCGCGCTCGCTGCCATACAGGTCACGCGGCAATGGAATGCGCGGGTGCGGTAGACCGAAGCCGCCTTCCTGGGTGGCCATGCGCTCGATGCTGGAAACCGGATCGGCCACCAGTTCCTGGATGGAGATCGACTGATCGGCAATGCGGTTGACGAACGAGGTGTTGGCGCCGTTTTCCAGCAGGCGACGCACCAGGTAGGCCAACAGCGTTTCGTGGGTGCCGACCGGAGCGTACACACGGCACGGACGGTTCAGCTTGCCATCGGCGACTTTGCCTACAACCTGCTCGTACAAAGGCTCGCCCATGCCGTGGAGGCACTGGAATTCGTACTGGCCGGGGTAATAGTTCTGACCGGCAATGTGGTAGATCGCCGACAGCGTGTGGGCGTTGTGGGTCGCGAACTGCGGGTAGATGACTTCCGGCACCGACAGCAGTTTGCGTGCGCAGGCGATGTAGGAAACGTCGGTGTACACCTTGCGGGTGTAGACCGGATAGCCTTCCAGGCCTTCGACCTGGGCGCGCTTGATCTCGCTGTCCCAGTAGGCGCCTTTCACCAGGCGAATCATCAGGCGGTGACGGCTGCGACGAGCCAGGTCGATCACGTAGTCGATCACGTACGGGCAGCGCTTCTGGTAGGCCTGGATCACGAAGCCGATGCCGTTCCAGCCCGCCAGTTGCGGTTCGAAACACAGGCGTTCGAGCAGGTCCAGCGACAGCTCCAGGCGGTCGGCCTCTTCGGCGTCGATGTTCAGGCCGATGTCGTACTGCTTGGCCAGCAGGGTCAGCGACAGCAGGCGTGGATACAGCTCTTCCATCACGCGCTCGTACTGGGCGCGGCTGTAGCGCGGGTGCAGTGCCGACAGCTTGATGGAAATGCCCGGACCTTCGTAGATCCCACGGCCGTGGGAGGCTTTGCCGATGGAGTGGATGGCTTGTTCGTACGAGGCCAGGTATTTCTGTGCGTCGTGCTCGGTCAGTGCGGCTTCGCCGAGCATGTCGTAGGAGTAGCGGAAACCTTTGGATTCGAACTTGCTGGCGTTGGCCAGGGCTTCGGCAATGGTTTCGCCGGTCACGAATTGCTCGCCCATCAGGCGCATGGCCATGTCGACGCCCTTGCGGATCATCGGCTCGCCGGACTTGCCGATGATGCGGCTCAGCGAAGAGGTCAGGCCCGCCTCGTTGTGGGTGCTGACCAGTTTGCCGGTCAGCAGCAGGCCCCAGGTGGCGGCGTTGACGAACAGCGACGGGCTGTTGCCCAGGTGCGGTTGCCAGTTGCCGGTGCTGATCTTGTCGCGGATCAGAGCATCGCGGGTGCCTTTGTCCGGGATGCGCAGCAGCGCTTCGGCCAGGCACATCAGCGCCACGCCTTCCTGGGACGACAATGAGAATTCCTGCAGCAGGCCCTGCACGATGCCGGCACGGCCACCGGCGCTCTTCTGGTTGCGCAGTTTTTCGGCAATGGAGGCGGCCAGTTTATGAGTGGCGTCGGCCATCGGCTGGGCCAGACGAGCCTGTTCCAGCAGCATCGGCACCACTTCGGGTTCCGGGCGGCGGTAGGCGGAAGTGATCGCGGCGCGCAGCACCGACTGCGGCAGGATGCTTTCGGCGAATTCGAGGAACGCCTGGTGGCCATTGTCGGCCGGCAGGTCGCCCTGATCGTCGGAATCCTTGCCGGTCAGGCCATTGAGGTCGTTGAGGGTTGCACCACTCTCGAGCTTTTCCAGGTAATTGAAGATTGCCTGCTTGATGAGCCAGTGCGGGGTCCGGTCAATGGACTGCGCAGCTGCCTTCAAACGCTCGCGGGTCGGGTCGTCGAGTTTGACGCCCAGAGTAGTGGTGGCCATTTCTTGTCCTCATAGGAGCCACTGTTCGCGTGGCTATCGTTGCCGCCAAGATTATCTGCGCATCGGACGGGGTGCAACCGGGTGCAACCTGTTTTTTCCGAATATTTCAGAAAGCGTCACGCATGCCCCGAAGTGGGGCGCTGGCCCCCTGTAATCAGGCGTTGCGGCGTGCTGAGGCGCTTTTCCGAAAGGCTAATAAAACCAGTTGGTTACATTTTTTTGCCCATTCGGGTGCAACTGATTCTCATCTTCTGGTTGCGCCTGGGTTGCCATTCTGTCTAGCATGCGCGCCCTTGGTGCAACCCGTTGCCCCCTGCCATAAAAATATAAAGCATGGACACCCAATGAGCGTCAGTAACCCAACTCTGATCACCTTCGTGATCTACATCGCGGCAATGGTCCTGATCGGACTGATGGCCTATCGATCCACCAATAACCTCTCGGACTATATCCTCGGCGGCCGCAGCCTGGGCAGCGTCGTGACCGCATTGTCGGCCGGTGCCTCGGACATGAGCGGCTGGCTGCTGATGGGCTTGCCGGGCGCAATCTATATGTCCGGCCTGTCGGAAAGCTGGATCGCCATCGGCCTGATCGTCGGTGCCTACCTGAACTGGCTGTTCGTGGCGGGGCGCCTGCGGGTGCAGACCGAGCACAACGGTGACGCGCTGACGCTGCCGGATTACTTTTCCAGCCGTTTCGAGGACAACAGCGGTCTGTTGCGGGTGATTTCGGCGATCGTGATCCTGGTGTTCTTCACCATTTACTGCGCCTCGGGCATCGTCGCAGGCGCGCGCCTGTTCGAAAGCACCTTTGGCATGTCCTACGAATCGGCCCTTTGGGCGGGCGCTGCGGCGACCATTGCCTACACCTTCATCGGCGGTTTCCTGGCCGTAAGCTGGACGGATACCGTACAGGCCACCCTGATGATCTTCGCGCTGATCCTCACGCCGATCATCGTCCTGCTGGCCACCGGCGGCGTCGATACCACGTTCCTGGCCATCGAAGCGAAAGATCCGGCCAACTTCGACATGCTCAAGAACACCACCTTCATCGGCATCATTTCGCTGATGGGCTGGGGCCTGGGCTACTTCGGCCAGCCGCATATCCTGGCGCGCTTCATGGCGGCGGATTCGGTCAAGTCGATTGCCAACGCCCGCCGTATCTCCATGACCTGGATGATCCTGTGCCTGGGCGGCACCGTGGCGGTGGGCTTCTTCGGGATCGCCTATTTCTCGGCGCACCCGGACATGGCGGTTCCGGTAACCGAAAACCACGAGCGGGTGTTCATCGAACTGGCGAAGATCCTGTTCAACCCGTGGATCGCTGGTGTATTGCTGTCGGCCATTCTGGCGGCGGTCATGAGTACCCTGAGCTGCCAGTTGCTGGTGTGCTCCAGTGCCCTGACCGAGGACTTCTACAAGGCCTTCCTGCGCAAAGGCGCTTCGCAGCTTGAGCTGGTCTGGGTGGGTCGGGCGATGGTGTTGCTGGTGGCGCTGATCGCCATTGCGCTGGCCGCCAACCCGGAAAACCGCGTGCTGGGTCTGGTGAGCTACGCCTGGGCTGGCTTCGGTGCAGCGTTCGGGCCGGTGGTGCTGATTTCCGTGATCTGGAAAGGCATGACCCGCAACGGTGCGCTGGCCGGGATTCTGGTGGGTGCGATCACGGTGGTGCTGTGGAAGCATTTCGAACTGCTGGGGCTGTACGAAATCATTCCGGGCTTCATCTTCGCCAGCATTGCCATCGTGGTGTTCAGCCTGACGGGCAAAGGGCCGACGCCGGGTATGCAGGCGCGGTTTGAGGCGGCTGAGAAAGAGTACAAGGCGGCTTAAACCAGCTGCTTATAAAGAAAGCCCGCGCCTCGCAAGGAGCGCGGGCTTTTTTCTTTGCTGTAGGAGCGCGCTTGCCCGCGATTACGGTGTGTCAGATATCCATGAGTGGCCTGACACACTGCCATCGCGGGCAAGCGCGCTCCTACAGGTTGTGAGGTGTTTTCAGGTCTTGCGGTGGTCGATATCCAGGTTGAAAAACATCGTCTTTCCGCCTTCGCTGGTGTACCCGGTGTTGTCCTGGGTGTACACGCCGGCCTTGAAGTACAGCTGCTCCTTGCTCCAGGTGGCGCTGATGCGGTCGTACCAGGCCATGTTCCCTGCCTTGACGGTCAATAAGCCGGCCTTGTTCAGGTGGATTTCGTAATTGAAGGTTTCATTGAGGGGGATGCCCTCGGCCACGGTGAAAATCCGCGCTTTCTTGTCGGTGGGATGAAATCGCACCTTGGCCACAATGGCGCCGTCCTTGGTTGCGTCGCGGTACTGGTATTCGACCTTCAGCAGTGGCTGGGTGCTTTCGTAGACGTGAATCTGGCCGATCACCACGCGCCCCGAGGAGGGCACCTGCAGCACCTTGAGCTTGGCATTGAGGAAATTGTCGGCGTCGGTGTAGGACCAGTTGCGCAGGGTGCCGTCAGAGAAGGTTTCGCGCAGTTCGGTACGCGGGTAGATGGCGTTGGCAGTCTTGGCGCCGGTGACCGGAGCCCAGAAAGTGACGTTCGACGAGCCGGATTTGAAATATTTGTCGTCGTATCCCTGGACGAGCTTCTTCGTTTCGATGGTAGCGGGGGGCGAGCCCACTGGAATGCTCAGATTCCACGATCCCAGATCAATCATTGTGTATGCTGTCCGATATGTCTCATTGCCAGTAAACGTGTCTGGCGCAAGGGTTTCAGGGGTGCTCCTTATACGTATGGGGGCCTGCTTTGTTAATGTGATTCCGTCGAACGGATACAGTCAAAAGGCCGCTATTTCCTCGCTCTATCCGTTTGGGTGGGGCTGTTAGAGGAGATACCGTTAGTCGGCTTGTGTATTATTTAGAGATGGCATAACGGTGGCGCTGCTTCTCTTTTCCGCATTCGGGGCTAGAGTAAAGGCGATCCGATTCACGGGCGGAGCCCTTTCACCAGGCAGTAACGTGAAATGAGTAGCAGCATGGAATGCGTGCAACCACAGCCACCTAATGGCAAATCAGTCCTGTTGGTAGTCGATGACTACCCTGAAAACCTGGTCACGATGCGTGCGGTCCTGCAACGACAGGACTGGGAAATCGTCACGGCCAGTTCGGGTATGGAAGCCCTGGGGCTGCTTCTGGATGTCGATGTCGACATCGTCCTGCTCGACGTACAGATGCCCGAGATGGACGGCTTCGAAGTCGCGCGGCTGATGCGCGGCAGCCAGCGAACCCGGCTGACCCCGATCATCTTCCTGACCGCCAACGAGCAGTCTCGCGATGCCGTGCACAAGGGCTACGCCAGCGGCGCGGTGGACTACCTGTTCAAACCGTTCGACCCCAACGTCCTCAAGCCCAAGGTTCAGGCGCTGCTGGAGCATCAGCAGAATCGCCGCGCCCTGCAGAAACTCAGCCGTGAGCTCGAGTCGGCGCGGGCGTTCAACGCCTCGGTGCTGGCCAATGTGGCCGAGGGCATTCTGGTAGTCGGCGAAGACGGCAACATCAGTTTCGCCAACCCCGCCATCTGCCGGCTGCTGGGCATGACCGACGGTGAGCTGCGCGGCACCTCGCTGTGCGGCTACCTGCAAGAACCCTACGTCAGCGAATGGATGGACTCTGGGTTCTATCACCACTATCGCCGCGCCGATACCTACCGTGTGCACGACGCGATCCTGCGCACGCCGGAAGGCCGCCAGGTGCCGGTTGCGCTGTCCTGCGCGCCGCTGCCCGAAGAACAGAAAGCCATGGTGTTGAGCGTGCTCGACATGTCGGTGGTGCGCGATCTGTACCGCCAGCTCGAACATCAGGCCGTGACCGATTCGCTGACCGGGCTGCTCAATCGCCGTGGTTTCTACCAGACTGTCGAAGGCATGCTGTCGCGCAACGAGCACGCCGGAAAATACCTAGTGGTGCTCTATCTGGATCTGGACGGCTTCAAGCACGTCAATGATTCGCTGGGGCACGACGCCGGCGATCAGGTGCTGGTCTGGGTCGCCGAGCAGCTCAAGGAATGTCTGCGCCCCTACGACGTATTGGCGCGCATGGGTGGGGACGAGTTCGTGGTGGTCATCGACGGCCTGGACTTCCCCGAGCACGCGGCCAAGGTCGCGGAGAAACTCATCGAGCGCGTCTCGGCCCGGCGTCACGTCGATGGAATCGAGGCGACTCTTGGCGCCAGTATCGGTATTGCGGTGTATCCCGATTGCGGCACCAACCTGGATGGCCTGTTGCGCGCAGCCGACATCGCCATGTACGAGGCCAAGCGGGCGGGGCGCCAGCAATATCGCTTCTATGACCAGTACATGAACGGTCGCGCACGTTCGCGCCTGATGCTCGAAGAAAGTGTGCGCACGGCCATCGAGGGCAAGGATTTTTCCATCGTCTATCAGCCACAGATCAACGTGGTCACCGGCCGTACTCGCGGCTTCGAGGCGCTGTTGCGCTGGAATCACCCGGACGCCGGCGACGTGCCGTCGAGCCTGTTCATTCCGCTGCTGGAAGAGACACGTCTGATCAACAAGCTCGGCAGCTGGATTTTCGAGCAGGGGGCCGCGCAGCGCAAACGCTGGCAGGACGTTTTCCCCGATGATCTGGTCATGAGTGTCAGCGTAAGTCCTGCGCAGTTCAGCATGCCCAACCTGGCGGCGGAGCTTTCACGGGCCATTCACCTGCACGGCCTGAAGCCTCGGCAACTGGAGGTCGAGATCACCGAGCCGTCGCTGGTGCATAACCTGGTGCACAGCCGCAAACAGCTCCAGCAACTGCACGACATTGGCGTGCGGGTCTCGCTGGATGACTTCGGCGCGGGGGACAGCTCCCTGGCGCACTTGCGCAACCTGGATCTGGATACGCTCAAGCTCGACCGGCATTTCATCGGCGGCATGATGAGTTCGCCACGGGACTTGGCGGTGGCCCGCAGCATTATCGACATGTGCCGCTTGCTCAATATCGAAGTGATAGCCGAAGGCGTCGAAACGCTGGAGCAGTATCAGTGGCTGGTCGCAAACGGTTGCCAGATCATCCAGGGTTTTTTGCTGGCGCACCCGCAGACGCCGGACGACGCGCTGCGTTTCGTCGAGCCGACCGTGCTGCCGGGCAAAGATCCGCTGCTTGGCCATGATTGAAGCGCTAGACTGGCGCCTTTTCCGTTTCCTGACCTCACCATGACCGTTACCGCCGTCACGCCACTCAAGTACCTGCAGGCCTATCCGGCGTCGCTGCAGGATCAGGTTCGCCAGTTGATCGCCCAGGACAAGCTGGGCGCCTACCTGCAACATCGCTATCCCGGGCGGCATGACGTACAGAGCGACAAGGCGCTGTACGCCTACGCCCTGGCCCTCAAGCAGGAACACCTGCGCAATGCGCCGACCATCGACAAGGTGCTGTTCGACAACCGCCTGGACCTCACGCACCGCGCCCTGGGGATGCACACCACTGTGTCGCGGGTGCAGGGCGGCAAGCTCAAGGCCAAGAAGGAAATCCGCGTGGCGTCCCTGTTCAAGGACGCGGCACCGGAGTTTCTGAAGATGATCGTGGTGCACGAGTTGGCGCACTTCAAAGAGAGCGAGCACAACAAGGCGTTCTACAAATTGTGTGAGTACATGCAGCCCGGGTATCACCAGTTGGAGTTCGACCTGCGGGTGTACCTGACGTGGCGGGATATGCAGAATTAGAATCCGCCGCTGACCTGTAGGAGTGAGCTTGCTCGCGATTGCGGTGTGTCAGTCGATAGTGCAGCGTCTGGTAAACCGTAATCGCGAGCAAGCTCACTCCTACAGGGGCTGTATAACGACAATGCACTCTTCATCCACAAGGACCTGACGATGGACGTCAGCAAGACCAAGAGCAGCTTCTACCGGCGCCTGTACGTGGCGTATCTGATCGACAGCGAAATCGCCAGCAGCGTGCCGGCCCTGACCGACGTCACCGGCATGCCGCGGCGTACCGCCCAGGACACCATCGCGGCGCTGGCGGACCTGGATATCGTCTGTGAATTCGAGCAACAGGACGGCGGGCGCAATCATGCCGGCAGCTACCGGATCCGCGACTGGGGCGCCATCGACCGGCAGTGGATCGCTGGCAACCTTTCGCAGATCAAGGCGGTGCTGGGGTACCCCTGACTCAGTCCAGATCGCGGCGCATGCCGATGTGCGGGATGCCGTCCTCGACGTACACCTCGCCTGCGGGGTTGAAGCCGTAACGGCTGTAATAGCCTTGCAGGTGGGCCTGTGCGGAAAGGTAGATCGGCTGGTCGGGCCAGTTGCGTTCGGCGTGTTCCAGCGCCTGCACCATCAGTTCATGGCCCATGCCCTTGTTGCGCATGGAAGGGGCAGTCACCACCCGGCCAATGGTCACGTCACCGTCCTGCTGGATCGGGTCGAGCAGGCGCAGGTAGGCGACCAGTTCATCGCCTTGCCAGGCCATCAGGTGACGGGTATCGCCCACCAGGTCCTGGCCGTCGACGTCCTGGTACCAACATTTCTGTTCCACCACGAACACCTGCGCGCGCAGCTGCAAAATGGCGTACAACTGCTCTTTGGTCAGGGCGGTGTGGTGTTTGCAAATCCAGTTGATAGACATGAAGCCGGCTCACGAAAAAAAGTCCATGCCGGATACTAAACGCTTAATGCGCCAACCCCAAATCCACAGTCTGCCTTGAACAGCTGCAGGAGCGCGCTTGCCCGCGATTGCAGTGGACCGGACAGCGCAATGTTGCATGAAATACCGCGGTCGCGGGCTACAGGAGCAGGGGAGTTGTAATTCTTGAACTGCCGCACAAACTTCATGTTCTTGTGAGTTGTGAAATCGACCGAACAGGTCTTCAATGAAGGCCAGTTGCCATCCGTTGCCTGAAGGATTCTGAGCATGTCGCGTTTGGTGCGAGCCGTGGTGCTGCTGGGAATGCTGCTGATCGCCCAAGGCGCGGCGGCGCAGACACTCCGCCTGGTGGGTGATGCATGGGCGCCTTACGCCGACGTGTCGCTGCTCAACGACGGCCTCTCCACCGACCTGATTCGCACCGCACTGGGTCGCGCCGGCTACACCACCGAGTATGAACAGGTGCCTTGGGCGCGGGCGATTCATGGGGTGGGCGAGGGCCGCTATGACGTGCTGATCAACGCCTGGTACAGCGAAGATCGCGAGCAGATCGGTGAGTTTTCACAGGAGTACCTTGTCAACCGCCTGCGTTTTCTCAAGCGCAAGGAATCGACCGTCGATTATCAGAACCTCACCCAACTGCACCCGTACTCCATCGCGGTGGTGCGCAGCTATGCCTACTCGCCGGCGTTCGATAACGACACCAATCTGAAGAAAGTGCCGGTGGCGAGCTTCTCGACGGCAGTTCGGATGCTGGCGGCGGGCAGGGTCGAATTGACCGTCGAGGACGAATACGCGGCCAAGGTGGCGCTGGGGCGCGAGCCCGCCGAGGTCCGTGACAACGTCGAATTCCTGCCACGCTCACTCAGCGAAAACGGGCTGTTCATTCTCGTCAGCCTGAAAACCCCTGGCCACGACAAGATCGTGGCCGACTTCGACAAGGCCATCGCCGCGATGAAGGCCGACGGCAGCTACGACAAGCTGCTCAAGCTGCACGGTCTGTAATCTGCGGTTCTTTGACCGGGTCTTTGATCAGATGGGCGGCCAGGGTGCGCAGCGGCCCGAGCTGGCGGCAGATCAGCGCAAGCTGGGTCTGCACAAGGCGCTGACCTTCGTCGATCTCCTCGGGCATCTGCTCCAGATCCACCGCCAGCGCCTCTTCGGCGTCACTTTGTACCGCCACCGCTTCACGGCTGGCCAGGCTCTGGGCGATTTCGTCGATGCTCGACGCCAACTGCGCCCCGGCGCCTTCGATCAACTGCTCGCGCACCTCGTCCGGAAGCTCGGTGCCCCGATGCGCGCCCAGGCCTGACAGGTAGCTGAGCAGCGTGTGGGAAAGCACCAGGAAGCGAAAGCCGACATCGGCCTCTTTGCGAAAGTGCCCGGGCTCCATCAGCATGTTGGCCAGGGTGGTCGACAGGGCGGCGTCGGCGTTGTGGGCGTTGCGCCGGGCTAGGCGATAGGCGAGGTCGTCGCTCTTGCCGCGGGCGTACTGCTGCATGATCTGGCGCAGGTAAATGCTGTTGCAGGTGAGCGTGTTGGCCAGCACCTTGTTCAGGCGCCGGCCTTGCCAGTCCGGCAGGAACAGGAACACCGCAAGGCCTGCGATCAGGCTGCCCAGCAGGGTGTCCATCAGGCGTGGCAGGAACAGGCCGTAACTGTTGCCCACCTGGTTGAAGCAGAACAGGATCATCACTGTGATCGCCGCCGTGGACAGGGTGTAGCGCGTGGTGCGGTTGACGAAGAACACCACCCCGGCCAGCACCGCGCACATCGATTGCAGGATCGGCGTGGTCACAAGGTCGAACAGAATCCAGCCCGCCGTCAGGCCGATGGCCGTACCGATGATCCGCTGCCCCAGCTTGCGCCGCGTGGCGCCGTAGCTGGGCTGGCAGACGAATACCGTGGTCAGGATGATCCAGTAGCCCTGGGATGGGTGGATCAGGTGCAGCATGATGTAGCCGACCACCAGCGCCAGCGGCAGGCGCAAGGCGTGACGGAACAACAGGGACGTCGGGGTGAGCTGCAGCCGCAGGCGGGTCCAGACATCCTTGAGGTTGCGCGGCGAGCGGTCCAGCAGGCTGCTGTCGGTGGCATCGGCCAGGGCGTCGGGGTTGCTGGCGTCGCTGAGCAGGCGGTCAAGGGTGGCGAGATTGTTGGCCAGCGCCCGCAACGAACGCAGCAGGCCGCGCCAGGCCGGGTTGCTCTGAATGCGCAGGTGCTCCAGGGACGCACGCAAATCATCCAGCGCGTGGGCGAAGCTGTCGTCGTAGACGAAGGGCTGACGCAACTGGATCGACACCGACAGATCACGACAGGCATTGCCCTGCTGGCGCAGCAGACGCTGGCAGCGGAACAGCACGTCGCTGTGGAAAAACGCCTCGGCCAGCGAGTTGTAGGGGTAGTGCGACGAGCTGGCGCGCTCGTGAATGTCCTGGGCCAGGAAGTACAGCTTCAGGTAGCGGCTGACCTTGGACCCGGGGCGACCGCTGCCGACCCGGTTGAGGATGATTTCCTTGGTCACGTTGAGCGCGGCGACCACCTTGCCGTTCTGCTTGGCCAGCTCCAGGCGCCGGGCCTCGACGTCCAGCGTGCGGATGGGTTCGAACAGCTCGGATTTGAGCTTGAGGTACAAGCCCAGTTCGCGGAACAGCCGGGCGAGCGCCTGTTGCACCGGCTGGTTGGAAAACAGCATTTGCCACAGCACCGAGAGCAGGCCATACCAGGCCGCGCCCGCCACCAGCAGCATGGGTTCGTGCCAGAAATCGGTCACCTCGCCGCCGCGCTGGTCCACGCCGATCATGGTGTAGACCGAGAGAATCAGGGTGGCGTAGGCGATGGCGCCGTAGCGTTCGCCCAGGGCGCCGAGCATCGTCAGGCAGAACGCTGCGAGGGCGAAGGCGCAAATGAAGATGACGGGGTAGGGGAACAGCAGTTCGACCGACAGCGCGGCGATGCTGAAGCACACCAGGGTCACGGCCAGCGCGTTGAGACGGCCCTGCCAACTGTCATCGGTCTCGGCCAGGGCGCTGGCGATAATCCCCAGGAACAGCGGGATGACCAGCGACATTTCGTTCTGGTACCAGCACAGGGCCATGCTGCCGGTGAGTGCGATGAATACCCGCACGCTGTAGGAAAACTTGTCCAGCGCCCAGAGGCGGCGGAAGGTGTTACGCCACGATTTCGATGCCATGTACGCCGACGGCCTGTTCGCTAGTCAATCTGCACAGAGATATGTACAGCGCCAGATGAGCGCTGTACATCTGCTTAGCAAAATTTATTCCGTGTCGCGATCCTCTGCGCACCGAAATCGTAGGAGCGCGCTTGCCCGCGACGGCGGCGTGTCAGCCAACCCATCTGTCACAGGCACACCGCAGTCGCGGGCAAGCGCGCTCCTACAGAATTTCGCCGCTTGAATCAGACGTACTGCGCCGCCGCGTACGCCGAGGCCCAGGCCCACTGGAAGTTGAAGCCGCCCAGGTGACCGCTGACGTCCAGCACTTCGCCAATGAAATATAGCCCCGGCGATTTCAGCGATTCCATGGTCTTGGATGACACTTCACGGGTATCGATGCCGCCCAGCGTCACTTCGGCGGTGCGATAGCCCTCGGTGCCGGCCGGAACCACCTGCCAGCTCGCCAGTTTTTCGGCGATGTCGGCCAGTTCCGCGTGGGTGTACTGCTTCATCGGCTTGGATACGAACCATTGCTCGGCAATCAGGTTGGCCATCTTCTTGGTGAAGATCTCGCCGAGCAGGGTTTTCAGTTCGCTGTTGGGGCGCTGGGCCTGTTGTTCGGTCAGCCAGGCGTGGGCATCGTGGTCGGGCATCAGGTTGATTTCAACCGCGTCACCCGGATTCCAGAACGAGGAAATCTGCAGGATCGCCGGGCCGCTCAGGCCGCGGTGGGTGAACAGGATGTTCTCGCGGAAGCTGATCTCGTTGCAGCTCACCAGGCAGTCCACCGAAGTGCCGGTCAGCTCGGTGCACAGCTCCTTCAACTGATCGGTGATGGTGAACGGCACAAGCCCTGCGCGGGTCGGCAGCAGGGTGTGACCGAACTGCTTGCCAACCTGATAGCCGAATCCTGTGGCGCCCAGTGTCGGAATCGACAGCCCGCCGGTGGCGATCACCAGCGACTGGCAACTGATGTCGCCCAGCGTGGTTTGCAAAAGGTAACCGGCTTCGGTTTTCTCGATGGTCTGCACCGAGGTGTCCATGTGCAGTTTCACGCCTGCGTCATCGCATTCGCTGAGCAGCAGGCCGAGGATGTCGCTGGACTTGTTGTCGCAGAACAGCTGGCCGAGTTTCTTCTCGTGGTACGGCACGCCGTGCTTGGCCACCAGTTCGATGAAATCCCACTGGGTGTAGCGGGCCAGTGCCGATTTGCAGAAGTGCGGGTTCTGCGAGAGGAAGTTTGCAGGCTCGGTGTACATGTTGGTGAAGTTGCAGCGACCGCCACCGGACATGAGGATTTTCTTGCCCGGCTTGTTGGCGTGATCGATCAGCATCACCTTGCGGCCACGATTGGCGGCGGTGAAGGCACACATCAAACCGGCGGCGCCGGCGCCGATGATCACAACGTCAGTAACGGGCAAAGCGGTGTCCTCGGGGTATGAAGGGTATTGAGGCTGGACGTGTAGGAGCGCGCTTGCCCGCGACGGGGCAGGTCAGACACATCGAGGGCGTCTGGCACTACGTCGTCGCGGGCAAGCGCGCTCCTACAAGGGAAAGGCGGTGTGCTTAGAGAATCCGCACCCGCAACGACTTGCCCTTGATCTTGCCGTTGTTCAGACGCTCCAGCGCCTGTTTGGCGATGCTGCGCTCCACGGCCACGTAGGCCTGGAAGTCGAAGATCGCGATCTTGCCGACCTGGGTGCCGGGGATGCCCGCCTCGCCGGTCAGTGCGCCGAGGATATCGCCTGGGCGCAGTTTGTCCTTGCGGCCCGAACCGATGCACAGGGTGGTCATCGGCGGGAGCAGCTTGCCGCCTTCCTTGCGCTTGAGGTCGTCGATCTGCTGCCAGTTCAGCGAGGCTTTCTGCAGTTCTTCGATGGCGCGGGCGCGTTGGCTTTCGCCGGGTGCGACGAGGCTGACGGCAATCCCGGTTTCGCCTGCGCGACCGGTACGGCCGACGCGGTGGATGTGGATTTCCGAGTCCCGGGCCAGCTCGACGTTGATCACCATGTCCAGCGCGTCGATGTCCAGGCCGCGGGCGGCCACGTCGGTGGCGACCAGCACCGAAGTACTGCGGTTGGCGAACATCGCCAGCACCTGGTCGCGATCACGCTGCTCCAGATCACCGTGCAGGCCGACAGCCGACATGCCTTTGGCGGTCAGGTGATCGACCACCTCCTGCACCTGCTGCTTGGTGAAGCAGAACGCCACGCAGGACTGCGGACGGAAATGGTCGAGGACCTTGACCACCGCTTCCAAGCGCTGCTCAGGGGAGATTTCGTAGAAGATCTGCTCGATCTGGCTGTCGGCGTGCAGCGCTTCGACCTTCACGGTCTGCGGGTCACGCATGAACTTGGACGCCAGTTGCTTGATGCCCACAGGGTACGTGGCCGAGAACAGCAGGGTCTGACGGCGCTCTGGGGTCTGCTGGATGATGTCTTCGATGGCGTCGTAGAAGCCCATGTCGAGCATGCGGTCGGCTTCGTCCAGCACCAGGGTGTTGAGGCCGTCGAGCACCAGCGAGCCTTTGCGCAAATGCTGCTGGATGCGCCCCGGCGTGCCGACGATGATGTGCGCGCCATGCTCCAGCGAGCCGATCTGCGGGCCGAACGGCACGCCGCCGCACAGGGTCAGCACCTTGATGTTGTCTTCGGAGCGGGCCAGACGGCGGATTTCCTTGGCGACCTGATCCGCCAGCTCGCGGGTCGGGCACAGCACCAGGGCCTGACAGCCGAAGTAGCGCGGGTTGATCGGGTTGAGCAGGCCGACACCAAAGGCTGCGGTCTTGCCCGAGCCGGTCTTGGCCTGGGCAATGAGGTCCATGCCCTTGAGCATCACCGGCAGGCTCTGCGCCTGAATCGGCGTCATCTGGGCATAACCAAGGGACTCCAGGTTAGCCAGCATGGCGGCGGAAAGGGGCAATGAGTTGAACGCGGTGTTAGTCACAAGGGTGGCCTGCAAAACAAAATGTCGCGCAGTGTATCAGGTCGCAGCCCCTGTCTTGGGGCCGCGGGCGATAAATGGTTGGACTGACAGTTCCGGCGATACTCCCGTAGGAGCGCGCTTGCCCGCGACGGCGGTGTGTCAGGCACCGTGGGCATGTCTGACACACCACCGTCGCGGGCAAGCGCGCTCCTACAAAAGCAACAGCATTACGCTTCGATCTCGGGCTCGGTCTGTGGCTTGCGTGGCGGATTTTCCGGGGGCATGCGCGGTGACAGTTGCAGGAAGATCGACGCGGCCAGCATCGCCAGCACGCCCACGCAAAGGAAGGTCAACTGGAACGCACCGAGCACGCTGCTGACTTCGCCGGTGGCGACGTCATCGGTAAAGCCACCCAGCAATGCCGCCGCACAGGCGACGCCCAGGCTCAGGGACAACTGCGCGACCACCGACAGCAGGCTGTTGCCGCTGGCGGCGCTGGCGTCATCGAGGTCGATCAGGGTCACGGCGTTCATGGCCGAGAACTGCAGCGAGTTGACCCCGCCCAGGAACGCCAAGTGAATCAGCAGCACCCAATAAGGCGTATCGGCATCGATCAGCGCCATGCTGGCCAGCAGCGCACCCAGCAGCAGTGTGTTGCCGGTGAGCACGATGCGATAGCCCAGGCGCTCGATGGCGCGGGTCGCCAGCGGTTTGGCGAACATGGCCGCCAATGCCAGCGGGATCATGCTCATCCCGGCATGGGACGGCGAATACCCCAGCGCCACTTGCAGCATCAGCGGCACCAGAAACGGCAGCGCGCCGCTGCCAAGGCGGGCGAACAGGTTGCCCATGATGCCCACCGCGAAACTGCGGGTACGAAACAGCGAAGCGGAAAACAGCGGCGACTCCACGTGCCCGGCTCGCAGCCAGTAGGCCGCCAGGCACGCCATGCCGCCGAACAGCAGCATCACCACGCGCAAATGCGGCAGGTGCAGTTCGCCCAGGCCTTCGAGGGCGATAGTGATGAGCACCATCGACGCGCCGAACAGCGTGAAGCCGACCAGATCGAACGGCGTGCGGCCGCCGCCTTGCAGGTCCGGGATGAACTTGCGCACGGCAAAGCAGCCGAGGATGCCGACCGGGATGTTGATCAGGAAGATCCAGTGCCAACTGAGGATTTCCACCAGCCAGCCGCCCACGGTGGGGCCCATCAGCGGGCCGAGCAGGGCAGGCATGGTGATGAAACTGAGGATGCGCACCAGCTCGGTTCGCGGGTAGGCGCGCAGCACGATCAGCCTGCCGACCGGCATCATCAATGCGCCGCCCAGGCCCTGGACCACTCGCGCCGCGACCAGCATGCCGAGGGAATTGGCCGCCGCGCAAAGCAGCGAGCCGAAGCTGAACAAGAGGATGGCGCTGAAGAAAATCCGCTTGATCCCGAAACGGTCGGAGATCCAGCCCGAGGCCGGGATCAGCAGGGCGATGGTCAGCATGTAGGCGATGATGACCGACTGCATGCGCAGCGGGTCTTCGGACAGCGAACGGGCCATGGACGGCAGCGCGGTATTGAGGATGGTGCCATCCAGGCTTTGCATGAAAAACGCGATGGCGATCACCCAGGGCATCCAGCGCAGGGTGCGGGCGTCCAGTTGCGGCGTCGAGGTCGGCATGTGAGTCCTGGGTCCTTGTGATTATATTTGGCGAACGCAGCCTTGTAGGAGCGCGCTTGCCCGCGATGGCGGTGTGTCAGATAACGCAATGTCGCATGACACACCGCGGTCGCGGGCAATCGCGCTCCTACGGGTTCTACAACGTCAACGTCAGCTTGCTGACCAGCGCCCCCGGCAGCAGGTTGGAGGCTGTCTGACGTTGACTGTAGGTACTCGTCGACAGGATGAGTTCCCTCTGCGTGGTCAATTGTTCCAGTGCGCTGCCCAGCAGGCTGTAGACGCTGTCGTCGAAACGCATGGTGCTGACCGGCGCCTTGATCTTGCCGTCTTCGACCCAGAACGTCGCGAAGCGGGTCATGCCGGTCATGCGCCCGGCCGTGCGGTCGGAGAAGTTCAGGTACCACAGGTTGCTGATGTACAGCCCCGTGCCCAACTCCTTGAGCACGTCGTCCAGTGCCAGCGAGCCACCGCTCATGCTCAGCGCGCTGGGCGATTCACCCCAACCGGCGCCGTTGGCGGTCAGGCCGTATTCGGCGGCGCTGCGCGAGTCCACCAGGCGATCACGGGCTGCGCCTTCGGCCACCAGCGCAAGGTCCGAGCGCGGGTAGCCCTCGCCGGAGAACGCAGGCGACAGCGAGCCGCTGACCTGTTCGTCGATGCTCACCAGCGGGCTGAGCGCGGCCTGACCGTCGTACAGGCGCTGCAAGGGGCTGGTCTTGTCGGCCAGCGACTGCGCCGAGAAACCGCCCCAGCACAGCATGCCGGTCACTTCTTCCAGTGCAGCCGGGGCCAGGTAGGCGCGGTATTGGCCGGGTGCCAGGGTGCGGGCTGGCTGACCGAGAAAGGTCAGTTGCTCGCGGGCCAGGGCAAAGCGGCTGCTGAACGCGGCGTCATCCCACTGGTGGCCGGCGTAGTTGGCTTTCACCGCCTGGCCGTTCTCGTGGAACAGGCTCCAGTCGAAGTTGAAGCTGTTCGCCTGATGCCAGCCCAACGCGCCGCTGGAACTGGCGAAGCCGCGATAGATCGGCCCGGCGGCGTAGATGCCCACCAGATCCAGGCCTTCGCCCAGATGCGCAATCTGCTCGACCACATGGGCGCTGTCAGGCAGCGGCAGGTCCTGCACGTTGCTGCTTTGCCAGGCGTCGTCGTTGAGCAGCAGGTAGGGATCGGCCGGCAGCAGCGGCAGGGTTTCGCGCAGTTGCTTCAGGGCATCGCCCAAGCGTTGGCGATCCACTTCGCTGTCGCCCGACAGCGTCAGGTTCAGGTCGGCATGGCGGCCGTCTTCGATCAGCTTGAAGTACACGCTGGCCTGCTGCACCTGCCCGGCCTGCCGCACCTTGGCGTGGTTGAAGCGGATGAAGTCCGATGCCTCGGCGTTGTAGCTGAGGGTAAAGCGCTCTGTTGCGGTGACCGCGCTGCGCAGCCATTCAACCAGGCGGTGGAACTGATCTTGATGGGACATCAGGCGTCACCTCCGAAAACGTCGACACGGGAGAACACGCACGCAGGCGAGGCGTGCCCCACGCGTACCACCTGGTTGGGCTCGCCCTTGCCGCAGTTCGGCGTGCCGAGCACCTTGAACGTGCTGGCATCGCCCACGGCGCTCAGGTTGCGCCAGAACTGCGCCGAGATGGCGCGGTAGTTCGGGTTTTTCACCACGCCCTTGAGTTCGCCATTCTCGATCAACTGACCCCACTCGCAGCCGAACTGGAATTTGTTGCGGGCATCGTCAATCGACCACGAACGATTGGTGCTCATCAGAATGCCGTGTTCGATGCCGCCAATCAGTTGCTCCATCGACCGGTGACCCGGTTCGATGTTGAGGTTGGCCATGCGGTCGATCGGCGCGCGGTTCCAGCTGCAGGCGCGGCTGTTGGCGACGCCGTCCATGCCGCTGCGGTACTGCGACAGCGCACCGCCCAGCGGACGTTCGAGTACGCCGTCCCTGATCAGGAACTGCTTGCTGGCCTGGGTGCCGTCGTCGTCGAAAGCGTAACTGGCCAGTTGTTCGGGGATGTCCGGGTCGAAGGTCACGTTGAGCAGGTTCGAGCCGTATTGCAGGCTGCCGAAGTCGCTGGCCTTCACGAAACTGGTGCCCGCGTAATTGCGCTCGTCGCCCAGGATGCGGTCCAGCTCCAGCGGATGGCCGATGGACTCATGGATCTGCAGGATCATCTGGTCCGGGGTCAGCAGCAGGTCACGGGCACCGGTCGGCGTGTTGGGCGCCATCACCAGTTGCAGCGCCTGATCGGCCACGTGGGTCGCCGCGCCGATGATCCCGCAGGAGGTGATGACTTCCGCGCCACCTTGCTGGCCGAAGTTTTCCCGGCCCAGGCTGCGGGTCTGGCTGTCCTGGCCGTCGTAGGCGGTCACGCTCAATCCCGGGAAGACGAAGCGCTGGGCCTGACGCAGTTCGGCACCGGCGCTGTTGAGGTAGATCTGCTCGACGTTTTCCAGCCCCAGGCTGACTTGCCAGTTCACCAGCCGCTCATCCTTGGGCACCGCCGCCGACTCGCTGCCGAGCAGGGCATAGCAGTCGCCGAGGGAGGCGAAGGCGCTGTCCAGGTTGGGTGACAGGTAGTCGGCGCGAGCGGTGGCCACCGGCTGCTCGCTCAGGTCGAGCAGTGCGTGGGGCGCCAGCATGCGCGCGAGGGTTTCGGCGCGTTCAAGGGCCGCTTGCAGGCCGCGCTGGGAGATGTCGTTGGTGGCGGCGTAGGCTTCGACCCCATTGACCCGCGCCGTCAGCATCGCGCCTTCGTCGCTGCTCAGTTGCGGCGGTTCGGCGACGTTCTTGCGCACCGAGAGGTGCTGGCTGGTCTGTTTGACGTAACGCAGGGAGAAGAACTGTGCGCTGCTCTTCAACGCAGCGAACCGCTGCTTGAGCTGAGCGGAGAAATCGAACATGCGCGAAGGCTCCTGGCTGAATTCGGACGGGCAATGGGCCGAATCATAGCGCGGATACACCGACTAGCGCGGCCCTTGGTAACGCATCGTGGGGCGACGCGCAGCGCGGGAACGATCATCACTCTGTAGGAGCGCGCTTGCCCGCGACGGCGGTGGGTCAGACATGAAGACGGTGCCTGACACGACGCCATCGCGGGCAAGCGCGCTCCTACGGGCGGAGGTGTTTGCGGGATCAGCGAGCGTTCTCGCCAACCTCACGCATCGGCTTGCCACGCACCGGTGCATCGCCTGCCACGTAATACCTGGCCGTGCTGCGCGGCAATGGGGTGCGGCCGCGGATCTTGTCGGCAATTTTCTCGGCCATCATGATCGTCGGTGCATTCAGGTTGCCGGTGGTGATGATCGGCATGATCGACGCATCGACCACCCGCAGGTTCTGCAACCCGTGAACCCGGCCCTGACCATCGACCACTGCCATCTCATCGGTGCCCATCTTGCACGAGCACGAAGGGTGGAAGGCGGTCTCGGCGTGTTCGCGCACAAAGGCGTCGAGCTGCTCGTCGGTCTGCACGTCCAGGCCCGGGCTGATCTCCCGGCCACGGTACTGGTCCAGCGCGGGCTGGGCCATGATTTCGCGGGTCAGGCGAATGCCGTCGCGAAACTCCTGCCAGTCCTGCTCGGTGGCCATGTAGTTGAAGAGGATGCTCGGGTACTCGCGCGGGTTCTTCGACTTGAGCTGCACGCGACCACGGCTCGGCGAGCGCATGGAACCGACGTGGGCCTGGAAACCGTGTTCTTTCACGCCATTGCTGCCGTTGTAGTTAATCGCCACCGGCAGGAAGTGATACTGAATGTTCGGCCATTCGAACTCCTCGCGGGAACGAATGAACCCGCCGGCCTCGAACTGGTTGCTTGCGCCGATGCCCTTGCCCAGGAACATCCACTTGGCGCCGATGGCCGGCTGGTTCCACCACAGCAGCGACGGATATAGCGACACCGGCTCCTTGCAGGCGTATTGCAGATACATCTCCAGGTGGTCTTGCAGGTTTTCACCTACGCCTGGGAGGTCGTGTACCAGCGGGATGTCCATCTTCTTTAGGAGATCGGCAGGGCCGACGCCGGAGCGTTGCAGGATCTGCGGCGAGGCGATGGCGCCGCTGCACAGCAGCACTTCCTTGCGGGCACGGGCCTCGATGCGGGTGTCGCTGTCGCCTACCAGATAGGCCACGCCGACCGCGCGCTTGTTGTCGAACAGAATGCGGTCGGTCAGGGCGTGGGTGACGATGGTCAGGGTGTCACGCTGCTTGGCTTCATCCAGATAACCGCGCGCGGTGCTGGCGCGACGGCCCGCCGGGGTGACAGTGCGGTCCATCGGGCCGAAGCCTTCCTGCTGGTAGCCGTTGAGATCGTCCGTGCGTGGGTAACCGGCCTGTACGCCGGCTTCGACCATGGCGTGGAACAGCGGGTTGTTGCCGGCCTTGGGCGTGGTCACGCTGACCGGGCCTTCGCCGCCGTGGTAGTCGTTGGCGCCGATGTCGCGGGTTTCGGCCTTGCGGAAATACGGCAGGCAATCCAGGTAGGACCAGTCCTCAAGCCCCGGGTGTTTCGCCCACCCGTCGTAGTCCATGGCGTTGCCGCGGATGTAGCACATGCCGTTGATCAGCGACGAGCCGCCCAGGCCCTTGCCCCGGCCACATTCCATGCGGCGGTTGTTCATGTGCGGCTCGGGCTCGGTTTCGTAAGCCCAGTTGTAGCGACGCCCCTGCAGCGGGAAGGCCAGCGCGGCGGGCATTTGCGTGCGGAAGTCAGCGCGGTAATCCGGCCCGCCGGCTTCGAGCAACAGCACGGTGACGCCCGCGTCTTCGGTGAGACGGGCTGCCAGGGTGTTACCGGCCGAGCCGGCGCCGATGATGATGTAGTCGAATTCCTGAGGCATGAGATCCTCCGTTCAGAAAAGGGGTGGCGACTGTAGGAGCGCGCTTGCCCGCGACCGCGTCATGTCAGCCACCTCCATGTTGAAGGTGCTGACGTCGTCGCGGGCAAGCGCGCTCCTACAGGGGAGAGTGGGGCGGGTTAGAACACCGAGGCGTAATCGCCCAGCTCGACCTGTACCGATTTGATGCGCGTGTACTGCGCCAGCGAGCTGATGCCGTTTTCGCGGCCGACGCCCGACTGCTTGTAGCCACCGACCGGCATCTTGGCGTCGGACTCGCCCCAGGCGTTGATCCAGCAGATACCGGCTTCCAGTTGATGAATGACCCGGTGCGCGCGGTTGATGTCGCGGGTGACCAAGCCTGCTGCCAGGCCGAACTCAGTGTCGTTGGCGCGGCGGATCACTTCTTCTTCGGTGTCGTAGGTGAGGATGCTCATGACCGGGCCGAAGATTTCCTCTTTGACGATGGTCATCTCGTCGGTGCAATCAGTGAACACGGTCGGCGCCACGAACGCGCCGTTGGCGAATTCACCCTCGGTCATGCGATCGCCGCCGATCAGCAGGCGTGCACCTTCTTCCTTGCCCTTGGCGATGTAGCCCAGCACGCTTTCCATGTGCGCGAAGCTCACCAGTGGGCCGAAGTTGGTGTTGTCGTCCTGCGGGTTGCCGACGCGGATGCGCTTCGTGCGCTCGACAATCTTCGCTTCGAACGCGGCCTTCAGTGCGGTCGGGACGAACACCCGGGTGCCGTTGGTGCAGACCTGCCCGGAGCTGTAGAAGTTGGCCATCATGGCGATGTCGGCGGCGCGGTCCAGATCGGCGTCGTCAAAGATGATCAGCGGCGACTTGCCGCCCAGTTCCATGGTCACTTCCTTGAGGGACGAGCTCGAAGCGCTGGCCATGACTTTCTTGCCGGTGTCGGTACCGCCGGTGAACGAGACTTTCTCGATGCGCGGGTGCTCGGTCAGCCAGGTGCCGACTTCGCGGCCGCTGCCGGTCAGCACGTTGAACACGCCGTCCGGCAGGCCAGCCTGGGTGTAGATTTCAGCGAGTTTCAAGGTGGTCAGCGAAGTGACTTCGCTTGGCTTGAAGATCATCGCGTTGCCTGCGGCCAGTGCCGGGGCGGATTTCCACAGGGCGATCTGAATCGGATAGTTCCAGGCACCGATACCGACGGTCACGCCCAGCGGCTCGCGGCGGGTGTAGACGAACGAGGAGTTGCGCAGCGGAATCTGCTCGCCTTCGATGGCCGGCACCAGGCCTGCGTAGTATTCGAGTACGTCGGCACCGGTGACGATGTCCACGTATCTGGTTTCGGAAATCGCCTTGCCGGTGTCCAGGGTTTCCAGTTCGGCCAGTTCATCGTTGCGCTCGCGCAGGATGTCGACGGCGCGACGCAGGACGCGGGAGCGTTCCATGGCGGTCATGGCGGCCCAGATTTTCTGGCCTTTTTCCGCACTCTCCACGGCGCGTTCGACGTCAGCCTTGCTGGCGCGCTGAACCTTGGCGAGGACTTCGCCGGTGGCCGGGTTGATGGCTTCAAAGGTTGCGTCGCTGCTGGCGTCGACGTAACCACCGTCAATGTAGAGTTTTTGCAGTTCGAAACGGGCCATAGAGTCCTCGCAGTTGTCTGTGATGGGCGTTGATCCCGGGCGCCGGGCGCTGTCGGGATCGATGTTCGGCGGCCTGCCGTCTGTATCAGGAGCAGCGCGCCGCTTTTGCCAGTTGCATGTCCATGTATTCGTAGGCGATCTGTTGCGCCTGTTGGGTGTCGAAGCCGTCGCCTGACAGCGCGCCGCGCAGCCACAAACCGTCGATCAGCGCGGCCAGGCCGCGGGCTGCGGTGCGTGCCTGATCCAGCGGCAGTACGCGGCGGAACTGGCAGCACAGGTTCGAGTACAGGCGGTGATCGTTGATGCGCTGTAAACGATGCAGCGACGGCGAGTGCATGCTGGTGGCCCAGAAGGCCAGCCAGGTTTTCATTGCCGGGCCGTTGACCTGGCTTGCATCGAAGTTGCCCTCGATGATGACCATCAGGTGCGCCCTGGGGCTGTCATCGCCCAACGCCTGACGGCGTTCGGCGACATTAACGATCAGTGCATTCATCAGATGGCGCATGGTCGCTGCGATCAGGCCGTTCTTGTCCTGAAAGTAGTGACTGATGATGCCGTTGGAGACTCCCGCCAGCTTGGCGATCAGCGCGATGCTCGCGTCCCCCATCCCGACCTGATCGACCGCCGTGAGGGTGGCCTGGATCAGCTGTTGACGACGAATGGGTTGCATACCGACCTTGGGCATCTGTGAGTCTCCTTGGCTCGCCGGGTGATCGTGAACGACTGAAAAACGGCCTTCAGTCTAGTGCTTTTTAATTGAACGTTCAATCAACAAAAAATCATGGGCGTGCGGAAAAGCCACTAACACCACCGATTTAAAGGTTGAAAACGGTCACCTGTAGGAGTGCGCTTGCCCGCGAATGCGTTGTGTCAGACACCTTCGTATTGAAGGTCTGACGCCGTCGCGGGCAAGCGCGCTCCTACAGGGATTGCGTTGAAGCGTGAGCTGCGTTTAGCCGTGGTTCTTGCCCAACAGCGCGTGATACAGCTCGCTGTCGCCAAGAATGCCGACCAGCTGGTTGTTCTCTTGCAGCACCAGCTTGTTGCCGGTGTGGTAACGGATCTGCAGGGCTTCGCGCATGCCGATGTTCGAGTGCACGACCGTCGGTTTGCGACCCAGGTTTTCCACCGCCTGGCCCGGTTCCCAGCTTTGCAGGTCAACAGGCGCGCCGTGCTGATGCAGGCCTTTGATGGTGTTGCCGTCGGCCAGATCGATCCACGAATCGTTGCCCGGGTCCAGGCACACCTGGGAGCCGTTGATGCGGGTGCAATCGTTGATCGGGCGCATCAGGCTGCGACCGCACAGCACGTTCAGCGGGTTGGTGTGGGCCACGAAGGTACGCACGTATTCGTCCGCCGGGTTGAGCACGATTTCTTCCGGCACACTGTACTGGATGATCCGGCCGTCCTTCATGATCGCGATCCGGGTACCGAGCTTGAGGGCTTCGTCCAGGTCGTGACTCACGAACACGATGGTCTTGCTGAGTTTCTTCTGCAGTGCCAGCAGTTCATCCTGCAGGCCCTGGCGAATCAGCGGGTCGAGTGCCGAGAAGGGTTCGTCCATCAGCAGGATGTCGGCGTCCATCGCCAGCGCACGGGCCAGGCCCACACGCTGCTGCATGCCGCCGGACAGCTCGTCGGGCTTCTTGTTGCGCCATTGGGTCAGGCCCACCAGTTCGAGTTTCTCGTCCACCAACTGGCGACGCTCCTTCTCCGGGCGACCCTGCATTTCCAGGCCGAAGCTGATGTTCTCGCGAACGGTCAGCCAGGGCATCAGCGCGAACTTCTGGAACACCATGGCGATACGCTTGGTGCGCATCATTTTCAGCTCTGCCGGTGTGCAGTTGGCGATGTTGATCTGCTTGCCTTCGTGCTCGACGAACAGCGATCCGCGGCTGACGGTGTTCAGGCCGTTGATGCAGCGCAGAAGGCTGGATTTGCCCGAGCCGGACAAGCCCATCAGTACACAGATTTCACCCTTGTTGATTTCCAGGCTGGCTTTTTCCACGCCAACGATCTGGCCGGTTTTCTTCAGGATTTCTGGCCGCGCAAGGCCTTGATCCAACAGCTTGAGTGCCTCACGCGGGTCTTTGGAGAAGACAACGTCTACCTGGTCGAATTTGATGATGCTCATGCGTCAGCCCTCACTTTAGCGTCGGGTTGTTTGCAGATACGGTCGAGCATGATCGCCAGCAATACGATCGCCAGGCCCGCTTCGAAGCCCAGAGCGATATCAGCAGTGTTCAGTGCGTTGACCACGGGTTTACCCAGACCGTCGGCGCCAACCAGTGCTGCGATCACCACCATCGACAACGACAGCATGATGCACTGGGTGATACCGGCCGCGATGCTTGGCATGGCGTGGGGCAGTTCGATACGGGACAGCAGTTGACGACGGGAGCAGCCGAAGGCCTTGCCGGCGTCGAGCAGTTCTTGCGGGACATCGCAGATGCCCAGATACGTCAGGCGGATCGGCGCTGCAATCGCGAAGACCACAGTCGAGATCAGGCCTGGCACCACGCCCAGCCCGAAGAGGGTCAGGGTTGGAATCAGGTAAACGAAAGTCGGGACGGTCTGCATCAGGTCAAGGACCGGGCGGATCGCGGTGTAGAACCACGGCTTGTGCGCCGCGACGATGCCCAGCGGCACGCCGATGACCACGCACACCAGGGTGGCGAACAACACCTGGGCCAGGGTTTCCATGGTTTCCTGCCAGTAACCCAGGTTCAGGATCAACAGGAAGGAGGCCACGACGAAGGCGGTCAGGCCCCATTTGCGCTGAATGAAATGAGCAAGCAGAGCAATCAGGCCGATCAGGACGAAAGGATTGAACCAGGTCAGACCTGCGGTCAGCCCGTGGATCATGGCTTCCAGTGACGAAGCGATGGCGTCGAAGGTGCTGGCGCCGTGTTGGGTCAGCCATTCGACAAAGCCGGCAATGTACTGGCCTAAGGGGATTTTATGATCAGTCAGCATGATATCGATTGTCCGCGTGCGGGATGAAAAGAGGACAGCAGGCGGGCGCGAACCCGCCTGGGTGTCTGTTTACTTAGTCAGCTCGGCTTTAGCGGCTTCCAGGCCAGGTTTACCGTCCACTGTGGTGACACCCGCCAGCCAGGTGTCGAGGATTTGCGGGTTCTTCTTCAGCCACGCCTTGGCGGCTGCATCAGGCTTCATCTTGTCGTCCAGGATGTTGCCCATCAGAGAGCTTTCCATTGGCAAGGTGAAGGACAGATTCTTGAGCAGTTGGCCAACGTTCGGGCACTCTGTGGCGTAGCCTTTGCGTACGTTGGTGTAGACCGTGGCCTGGCCGAAGTTGGGGCCGAAGGAGTCGTCGCCGCCGGTCAGGTATTTGATCTTGAAGCGGGTGTTCATCGGGTGCGGTTCCCAGCCCAGGAACACGATGGCCTGATTGCGCTTGATGGCGCGGTCGACCTGCGCCAGCATCCCGGCTTCACTGGATTCGACGACCTTGAAGCCTGCATCCTTGAGGCCGAACTGGTTCTTGTCGATCACGCTTTGAATGGTGCGGTTGCCGTCGTTGCCTGGCTCGATGCCGTAGATCTGGCCTTTGAGCTCGTCCTTGAATTTGGCGATGTCAGCGAAGTCTTTCAGACCCTTGTTGTAGAGGTCTTCGGGAACGGCGAGGGTGTACTTGGCGTTTTCGAGGTTAGGACGGATGGTTTCGACGGTACCGGCATCGCGATAGGCCTTGATGTCGTTTTCCATCGTCGGCATCCAGTTGCCGAGGAACACGTCCATGTTCTTGCCATCGGCCAGCGACTTGTAGGTCACGGGCACGGAAATCATCGTGGTCTTGGTCTTGTAGCCCAGCGACTGGAGCACGGCGCTGGTAACGGCGGTCGTTGCGGTGATGTCGGTCCAGCCGACATCCGAGAAATTGACCATCTTGCATGCTGCCGGCTCTGCGGCCTGTGCCAGCATCGGCAGACTCAACGCGACGCCCAGCAACAGCTTTTGTGAACCTTTCATGGTTGGGACTCCTCAGGTGTTTTCTTCTCGTCATCAACCTTTTTGGCTGATGCGCTTTCTTGGTGTCGGCGAGTCAAAAGGGAAAACAGCTCTATCACTGCGTTGGCGATCGAGTCGCTAACGATCATGGAACAGCGAAAACCAAACGCCTACAGGGTGCGTCGTAACCAGTACAGAGGGAGTCGCATCCAGTGTGTGTGACGTCGCTTCCAGCTTTTTTCCCCGTTTGTCGACCGGCAGTTGGGCTAGAGAGCCGAGTGGCTTTACGGCAAAAAGTGTCGAAAACAGTGACAGGTTTTGTGGGGGACGTGCTCCTGTGCGCCAGCGTCGGGGCGCGGCGTTTGTGGGCATGATTGAGTCGGTTGTAGACGCCGCCCCTCGCGATAAAAGGCTGATGATGCCCCTATCTCGACGGACCGCAGCTAGAAGCGTAGCAGCTCCGTCGCCGGCCGCCTGGCGCGCCGGAAACCCCCTGTTTTCGGAGGCTTGCGGTTAATGGCTATCAGCGTTTTCGACCTGTTCAAAATCGGTATCGGACCTTCCAGCTCACACACCGTCGGCCCCATGCGTGCCGCAGCGCTGTTCGTGCAGACCCTGCGTGAGCGCGACCTGCTGGCGCAGGTCAATCGTGTCGAAGTGCGGCTGTATGGCTCGCTGTCTGCCACCGGCGTCGGGCACGGCAGCGACAAGGCTGTCGTCATGGGCCTGATGGGTGAGTGGCCGGACGCAATCGACCCGACCCAGATCGACCAGCGCATCGCCGAGCTGCGTGAAACCGACACCCTGAAACTCAGCGGCGATCACCGCGTGACGTTCATGTGGCAGCGCGACATGCTGCTGCTCGACGAAAACCTGCCGTATCACCCCAATGCCATGCGCCTGATTGCCTTCTCCACCGAAGGCGAGATTCATCGCGACACCTATTACTCGGTCGGCGGCGGTTTCGTCGTCGATGAAGCCCAGGCCGCCAGCGGCGTGCTGGATGCCGACACCACCGTGCTGCCTTATGACTTCTCCAGCGCCGACGAACTGCTGCGGTTGTGCAAGCAACACGGCTTGCGGGTGTCGGAACTGATGCTGGCCAACGAGAAAGTGTGGCGCAGCGAAGAGGAAATTCGCGCAGGCCTGATGCGCCTGTGGCGTGCGATGCAGGATTGCGTGGACCACGGCCTGAAACATGAAGGCACGCTGCCGGGTGGTTTGAATGTACGTCGCCGTGCGGCGCGTCTGCATCGCAGCCTTCAGGAACTGGGCAAGCCGAACGTGATCGGCTCGACGCTCAACGCCATGGAATGGGTCAACCTGTTCGCCCTGGCGGTCAACGAAGAGAACGCCGCCGGCGGGCGCATGGTCACCGCGCCGACCAATGGCGCGGCGGGGATCATCCCGGCGGTGCTGCATTACTTCGTCAAGTTCAGTGATGAAGTCAGCGAAGCCAACGTGGTGGACTTCTTCCTTGGCGCGGCAGCCATCGGCATCCTGTGCAAGAAGAACGCCTCGATTTCCGGCGCCGAAGTGGGCTGCCAGGGTGAAGTCGGTTCGGCCTGTGCCATGGCTGCGGCCGGGCTGGCGGACATCCTGGGCGCCACGCCTGCACAGCTGTGCAACGCCGCCGAGATTGGCCTTGAACACAACCTGGGCCTGACCTGCGACCCGGTCGCGGGGCTGGTGCAGGTGCCCTGCATCGAGCGCAACGCAATTGCGGCTGTGAAAGCCATCAACGCCGCCCAGATGGCCCTGCGTGGTGACGGTGAGCACTTCATCTCCCTGGACCGGGTGATCCGCACCATGCGCGACACCGGGGCCGACATGCACGACAAATACAAAGAAACGTCGCGCGGCGGGTTGGCGGTCAGCGCGGTGGAGTGTTGATCCCTTAAACTGATGGTGACTGGTCTGGCGCCTTCGCGGGCAAGCCCGCTCCCACAGAAGATATGTGTCGTGACCGGAACTTGCGAACGCCCCCAATCCTGTGGGATCGGGCTTGCCCGGTCCTACTGTGGATATGTGTCGTGACCGGAACTTGCGAACGCCCCCAATCCTGTGGGATCGGGCTTGCCCGGTCCTACTGTGGATATGTGTCGAGACCGGAACTTGCGAACGCCTCCAATCCTGTGGGAGCGGGCTTGCCCGCGAATGGGTTTCACAGCTCTGCTCGCTTTTAGCTCACGGCCTAGAGCCTTCGCCACGTTTTGGCGCGTGAACCCTGTGGCATAGCGCAACGCCATGCCACACCTGTGTAACCCCCACGACCGCCCGTCACCTGTGCATAGGGTGACACTCTCCTGTTGGCAAATATTTCGGCGTGTCACACAAGTGCTACCGATTTGCTCACCTCTCCAATGCCTGCGCGGCTTTTGAATCGATAGGTCGCTAACTGAACGGCCATGTCGCTCCCGAATAGACGCATCACGACGTCGCAAACGAGAGTAATTGAATGCTCATTCAACTTTAGGCATGGCATTTGCGTTGCAATAGGCATAGCTCTCCAGTGAGAGGGCAGAACAACAAGAGCCCTGATTGGGGCCATCAGCCGCTTTCGTGTGAGGAGATACCGTGATGACTTCGTTCAACTCCGGGGCCCAACCCCAGAACCGTGCGCCTCAATCCATCGGCTTTCTGCTGCTGGACAATTTCACACTGATTTCCCTCGCATCTGCGGTAGAGCCACTGCGCATGGCGAACCAGTTGTCCGGTCGCGAGCTGTATCGCTGGACCACCCTGAGTGTCGACGGTGGCCAGGTCTGGGCCAGCGACGGCCTGCAAATCACCCCTGATGCGGCCATGCACAAGGCGCCGGTGCTGGACACCGTGATCGTCTGCGGCGGCGTCGGCATTCAACGCACCGTGACCCGCGAGCACGTGAGCTGGCTGCAAAGCCAGGCCCGTCAGTCCCGCCGCCTGGGCGCGGTGTGCACCGGTAGCTGGGCGCTGGCGTGCGCAGGCCTGCTGGACGGTTTCGATTGCAGCGTGCATTGGGAATGCTTGGCAGCGATGCAGGAAGCTTTCCCTCGCGTTGCCATGAGCACCCGTCTGTTCACCCTGGACCGCAACCGTTTCACCAGCTCCGGCGGCACCGCGCCGTTGGACATGATGCTGCACCTGATCAGCCGCGATCACGGCCGTGAACTGTCCGCTGCGATCTCGGAAATGTTCGTGTACGAGCGCATCCGTAACGAACAGGATCACCAGCGCGTGCCGCTCAAGCACATGCTCGGCACCAACCAGCCAAAACTGCAGGAAATCGTCGCGCTGATGGAGGCCAACCTCGAAGAGCCGATCGACCTCGACGAACTGGCTGTCTATGTCTCGGTTTCCCGCAGACAGCTCGAACGTCTGTTCCAGAAGTACCTGCACTGCTCGCCGTCGCGCTACTACCTCAAGCTGCGCCTGATCCGCGCGCGTCAGCTACTCAAGCAGACGCCGATGTCGATCATCGAAGTGGCGTCGGTCTGCGGCTTCGTGTCCACGCCGCACTTCTCCAAGTGCTACCGCGAATACTTCGGCATTCCGCCACGTGACGAGCGCGTAGGCTCCAACACCGCGCAACAGGTGGCGATGCTGCCGATTCCGCAGGCCATGGTGCTGGCGCCGCTCTCAGGCCCGCTGTCGGCGTTGAGCCAGGCGCGCAATGAGTCGACGTTTGCGAGTGTGAGGTTGTAAGAGAAGGGAAGCAGCGCCCTCTTGTAGGAGCGCGCTTGCCCGCGACAGCGAAGTGTCAGTCACCAACGATGTTGGACATGGCGACGCCGTCGCGGGCAAGCGCGCTCCTACAGGGGAGTCAGTGAGTCTTGCTTTTGTTGTAGGTCGCCAACGCCGGCAGCAACTGCTGGTCAATGGCCTGGCGCACGGCCGGAAGGATGGTCGCGCCGCCGCTCAGCAGTCTCTCCACCAGTTGGCGCAATGCTCGGGCACGGTCGTCGTTCAGGCCGCACACGGCCTGGGCGCAGGCTTGTTCGGCGGTGGCCCCTGATGGCATTTCAAAGCCGATGGATCTGAGTTGACCGAGAAGATCGTCCTGGTCGATCAGGTCTGCATGCATCATGACGCTCGCTCCTTTTATTGGGGTTGGGCCGATTCTGGTAGCGCGCCGCACGCTCGGCAATACCTGCCGTCGGCAATGTCTGGGATGCACATCAGTGTGTCGGTTTTGGCTATGTAACCGTTTAGTTAACTGGGCATAATGGCCTCATTCATACTTGCGCGGGCCATGGTTTGGTCACCCTCTAGCCCACGCAACTCCCTCAACCCCGGTTTTGTAACGGCTTAACCGGGGATTTTTTTGCCCGGGTTTTTTGTCAGGCCCAAGGGGCATGAGCGGTCTGCGCAGGCGCGGCGGTTTTGTTAAACTGCCCGGCCTTCCAGGAGCCGCCATGAACTACCGTCACGCCTTCCACGCCGGCAACCACGCCGACGTCTTGAAACACATCGTCCTGACTCGCCTGATCGCACTGATGTCGCGCAAGGAGCAGCCGTTCGCCTACCTCGACACCCACGCAGGGCTGGGGCTGTATGACCTGCAGGGCGACCAGGCCACGCGCACCGGTGAGTGGATCGAAGGGATCGGCCGCCTGTGGGACGCCGAAGATGTGCCGGCCATGGCCCAGGGCTATCTGGACGTGCTGCGGCACATGAACCGCAAGACCGGCGAGCTGCGTTACTACCCAGGCTCCCCGGAGCTGGCCCGGCGCCTGACCCGCGAGCAGGACCGCGTGCTGCTCAACGAGAAGCACCCCGAAGACGGCGCGCTGCTCAAGGACAACATGAAATACGACAAGCGCGTGGCCGTGCACCTGGGCGAAGGCTGGCACGTGCCCCGTGCCTTGCTGCCGGTGCAGGAAAAGCGCGCCGTGATGCTGATCGACCCGCCGTTCGAGCAACTGGACGAGATGAAGCGCTGCTCGGTGGCGCTCAAGGAAACCATCGGCCGCATGCGCCAGACCGTCGCGGCGATCTGGTACCCGATCAAGGACCAGCGCGCGCTCAAGCGTTTCTATCAGGAACTGGCCGAAACCGGCGCGCCTAAGCTGCTGCGTGTGGAGCTGCTGGTGCATCCGGTGGATACGCCCAACACCCTGACCGGCTCGGGCCTGGCGATTGCCAACCCGCCGTGGGGGCTGGAAGAGGAGCTGCGCGAGTTGCTGCCGTGGCTGGCCAAGACATTGGCGCAGACCGGTGGTGACTGGCGGCTGGATTGGTTGATTGCCGAGGCTTGAGGCTGTGGCGGATTGGAGGGCGCTGTCGCCGGCAAGCCGGACTGCTACGGGTATTTGGATGTATGAAAGGTTTGAATGCACCCCGCTGAATCTGTAGGAGCGCGCTTGCCCGCGACAGCGCAGTGTCAGTCGCCGACGATGTTGGATATGCCGACACCGTCGCGGGCAAGCGCGCTCCTACAGGATAATCAGGGATTCAGGCTCGGTGGCATGCACACGCCGGTGCCGCCGATGCCGCAATAACCCTGCGGGTTTTTCGCCAGGTATTGCTGGTGATACGCCTCGGCGAAGTACACGGTCGGGGCCTGGTCGATTTCGGTGGTGATGTCGCCCAGGCCGGCCTTGGTCAATTCGGCCTGATACACCTGGGCGCTGGCTTTGGCCGCTTCCAGTTGTTCCGGGTTGGTGGCGTAGATCACCGAGCGGTACTGAGTGCCGATGTCATTGCCCTGGCGCATGCCCTGGGTCGGGTTGTGCAGTTCCCAGAACATCGCCAGCAACTCTTCGTAACTGACTTTCGCAGGCTCGTACACCACCAGTACCACTTCGCTGTGGCCGGTCAGGCCGGAGCACACTTCTTCATAAGTCGGGTTCGGCGTGAAGCCGCCCGCGTAGCCGACGACTGTGCTGACAACGCCATCACGTTGCCAGAAACGACGCTCGGCGCCCCAGAAGCAACCCAGGCCGAAAATCGCGAATTCGACGTCTTCAAAGAAGGGGCCGAGCAGCGGGGTGTCGTTGACGAAGTGCTTCTCCGGCAGGGCCATCGGTGTTTCGCGGCCCGGCAAAGCCTGCTGGGCGTTAGGCAGTTCAGTTTTGTTCACAAGAATTTCCGAGCGCAAGACCATGGGGCAAATCCTCAAGGGGCAGGATGACCGACAGGGTTTGTCAGTGAAAAAGGTATATGGGGGCAGCGATGACAAATCAAAGAACGGCAGTGTGCCGCACATCGCCTGGGTGGGGAAGGGGCGTCAGGCCTGGGAGGCTTTCGGGTAGCGGCGCAGCTTGCTGATGAGCTCTTCGCCGGGAATCGGCTTGTCGAACAGGTAGCCCTGGCCCACGTCGCAACGGTGGCGGCGCAGGAATGCCAGTTGCTCGGCGGTCTCGATGCCTTCGGCGACCACCGTCAGCTTGAGGTTGTGCGCCATGGCGATGACCGCCGAGGTGATTTCCATGTCGTCCTGGTCATCCGGAATGTCGCGGATGAAGCTGCGGTCGATCTTGATCACGTCGATGGGGAATTTCTTCAGGTAGCTGAACGACGAGTAGCCAGTACCGAAGTCGTCCATGGCCAGGGTCAGGCCCAGGGTTTTCAGCGATTCGAGTTGCAGGCGCGTGTCTTCGGTCGCCTCCAGCAACAGGCCTTCGGTCAGTTCCAGCTCCAGCAGCGACGGGTCGAGCTGTTCTTCGCGCAGGATATTGGCCAGGGAGCTGACCAGCTCGGGGTCGGAGAACTGCTTGGGCGAGACGTTGATCGCCACGTGCAGCTTGCCGTAACCGGCGGCGGTCAGCTGCTTGCTCATGCGGCAAGACTGGCGCGCCACCCACTTGCCGATCGGGATGATCAGGCCGGTTTCTTCGGCGACGCTGATGAACTGGTCCGGGCGGATCATGCCCTTTTCCGGATGGTTCCAGCGCAGCAGCGCTTCCATGCCCAGCAAACGGCCCGTACGAAGGCACAGTTTGGGCTGATAGAAGACTTCCAGTTCGTTCTGGGTCAGGGCCCGGCGCAGGTTGTTCTCGACGAACAGCTTGTAGCTGGCTTCGGCGTTGAGCGCTTCGGTGAACACCTGTACCTGATGCTTGCCGTTGGCCTTGGCCTTGTGCAGCGCAAGGCCTGCGTTTTTCATCAGGGTCTGTGGATCGCGGCCGTGCAGGGGCGCGCAGGCCAGGCCCACGGAGCCAGTCACGCTGATCAACTGGTTATCGACGAACATCGGCTTGTCGAGGGTGGTCAGCACCTGGCTGGCAATGCGCTGGCCGTCTTCGGGGCCGGTGTCGTCCAGCAGCACGGCGAATTCGTTACTGGCGAAACGCGCCAGAATGCCGGTCGGGCTCAGGCTGTTGCGCAGGCGCCGGGCCAGGCTGATCAGTAGCTTGTCGCCGGTCTGGTGGCCGAGGCTGTCGTTGATGCGCTTGAAGTTGTCGATGTCGACCAGCAGCAGGCTGATGGGCGTTTCGATGTCCCGGGCAAAGTGCTCGTCCAGGGTGCGAATGAACGCCGGACGGTTGCCCAGATTGGTCAGGTTGTCGGTGTACGCCAGGCGCTCGATCCGCTGCTGGGAGAGCTTGGCCTGGGTGATGTCTTCGTAGATGCCGATGTAATGGGTCAGCTCGCGGTTGTCACCGTAGACCTTGGAAATCGACAGCTGGCCCCAGTAGGGCTCAAGGTTCTTGCGCCGGCTCTTGAATTCGCCCTGCCAGCTATTGCTGGTCGCAAGGCTCGAGTTGGCATCGAGCAGCAAGGAACTCAGGTTTTCCAGCGCCGGCAATTCCGACAGGCGGTGGCCGTGGACTTCGTCGGCGCTGTACTGGGTAATCTCGGTGAAGCTTGGGTTGACGTATTCCACCACGCCGTCGCAATTGACTAGCAGAAAGGCGTTGGCGCTTTGCTCGACGGCCCGCTGGAACAGGTGCAGGGCGCTGGTGGCGGTACGGCGGTTGTGGTTGTTGATCGCGTGGGCGAACTGGTCGGCCAGCTCACCGGCGAAGGCGATCTCGTCCGCCTGCCATTCCCGTGGCGTGCCGGTCTGTTCCAGGCACAACACGCCCACCACGTGGCCATCGATGCGCACGCTGGCGTCGAGGATGGCGTTGATGTCACGCGGCAGCAGGCGTTCGGCCAGCTCCCGGGTGCGCGGGTCCTGGGCCACGTCGTTGGCATCGATGGCGCGGCTGGTGTGCAGCGCGTCCAGGTAGCTGGGGAAATGGCTGATGTCGATCGGCGCGGGCTTGAGGTATTCGTCGGTCTCTCGCCGGTACTCGGCGATGGGCTCGAGGATCTTGCCGTTGAGGTTCCAGATCGCCGCCCGGGCAATGTCGTAGATTTCGCAGGCGTTCTTGGTGATCAGCTCGGCGGCTTCCTGCAGCGAGTTGCTCGAACTATAGCGGTGCCGCGCCAGGCGCAGGATCAGGCTCTGCTGGGCACGTACTCGCTCCAGGTGCTGCAACTGTTCGTACTGGGCGCGCTGGTTCAACTCAAGCGCCATTTGCAGGCGCGAGTTCTGGATTTCCAGGTCAGGTGTGAAGCTCAGGCCACTGGCTTCGAACACATCGTCGACCACCATCAGGTAGCCGCGCAACAGGTCGCGATTGTGCTGGCGATAGCCCTCACCGATTTCCATCAGACCCAAGGGGCCACGGGCGGTGTGCAGGGTGTAGCGGATCACGTAATGGGAATTGCTGGCCAGTTGCTGCGCGATGGCGTCGTGCAACTGGTAGCGGGCCTCGGGCTCCATCAGGCTGGCGTAGGGCGCACCAATGAGGGCGCACAGCTCGATGGCGGGCATGTCGAACTGCTTTTCGCAACTTGGGTCCAGGTACAGCATGGCCCAGCTGGGTTCATTCAGCCGCTCGAAACGCAGCATGCCGAGCCGCGAGGGCACCGGCAATTGCGTCACGACCTCGGCTGCCGATCGGGCGGCAGCATCAGGTTGGCTTTTCATGAAGGAACTCGCTTTAAGAGTACGGTCGCGCGTGGGCAAGGAGCCCATCGTTAAATCGCGTGTCGCAAGGTTGCATCATGGCGAACGGGCTGACAAGTGAGCGCGATGGCTTAGTGCTATAAATCTGTCGGCAAATCGGGGATTAACTGAAGGTTATTGGTCGGATTTGTCGGGAAAGAGGTGTAAGTGGTTGTTTTTGGCGCTTCTGGTTATCGGCAGCGACGCCATTCTCTGTAGGAGCGCGCTTGCCCGCGACGGCAGGGTGTCAGTTGCCAACGATGTCGGATTGGCCGCCGCGGTCGCGGGCAAGCGCGCTCCTACAAAAAAAGGCAAAAAAAGCCCCGCCATATAAGCGGGGTTGAGGTACGAGCGTGGCAGCTCGAAAAACAGCGAAGGCCCGTCTCGCGAGAAACGGGCCTTGTACGGCTTACAGCAGGATGGTGCGGATGTCGGCCAGCAGGTCGCCCAGACGCTTGGTGAAGCGAGCAGCTGCGGCGCCGTTGATCACGCGGTGATCGTAGGACAGCGACAGCGGCAGCATCAGGCGTGGCTGGAAGGCCTTGCCGTCCCAGACCGGTTGCATGGTGGCCTTGGACACGCCCAGGATCGCGACTTCCGGCGCGTTGACGATCGGCGTAAAGCCGGTGCCGCCAATGTGACCCAGGCTCGAGATGGTGAAGCAGGCGCCTTGCATGTCGTTGGCCGACAGCTTTTTGGAACGCGCTTTTTCAGCCAGCTCGGCCGCTTCGGCCGCCAGTTGCAGCAGGCTCTTCTGGTCGACGTTCTTGATGACCGGAACCAGCAGGCCGTCAGGAGTATCCACCGCGAAACCGATGTGGAAGTACTTCTTGCGAATCACAGCCTTGCCGCTTGGCGCCAGGGAGCTGTTGAAGTCCGGCAGTTCCTTGAGCAGGTGCGCGATGGACTTGAGCAGCAGTGGCAGCACGGTCAGCTTGACGCCGGCTTTCTCGGCGACAGCTTTCTGCGCAACGCGGAAAGCTTCCAGGTCGGTGATGTCGGCCTGGTCGAACTGGGTGACGTGCGGGATGTTCAGCCAGCTGCGATGCAGACCGGACGCGCCCAGTTGCATCAGGCGGGTCATCGGCACTTCTTCGATTTCGCCGAAACGGCTGAAGTCGACTTCCGGAATCGGCGGGATGCCCGCGCCGCCGGTAGCGCCGCCAGCAGCAGGCGCTTCCTTGGCCTTGGTCATCATGGCCTTGACGTACACCTGCACGTCTTCCTTCAGCACGCGGCCGTGTGGACCGGTTGCGGTCACAGCGCTCAGCTCGACGCCGAACTCGCGGGCCAACTGACGAACAGCCGGGCCTGCGTGAACCTTGGCGCCGTTGTTGGCTGGCGCGGCGACAGGAGCAGGTGCTGCTTCAGCTTTCGGCGCTGGAGCTGCAGCCGGTGCTGCGGCAGGTGCTTCAGCCTTGGCCGGAGCCGGAGCCGGGGCCGGTGCAGCAGCAGGCGCAGCGCCGGCCACTTTCAGTTTCAGGATCAGGTCGCCAGTGCCGACTTCGTCTTCGACCTTGACGCTGATGGCTTCGACCACGCCAGCGGCTGGAGACGGGATCTCCATCGAGGCCTTGTCGGATTCCAGGGTGATCAGCGATTGATCAGCTTCGATGCTGTCGCCCACCTTGACCAGCAGCTCGATGATGCGAGCCTTGCCCGACGAGCCGATGTCCGGCACGTGGATGTCTTGAACGCTTGCGGCCGCCGCAGGGGCAGGAGCAGCAGCTGGTTCCGGAGCAGCAGCTTGCGCAGGCTTTTCAGCAGCTGGTGCAGGTGCGGCAGCAGCAGGCTCGGCAGCAGGAGCAGCGGCGGCTTCGCCTTCGACTTCCAGCTCCAGCAGTTCGTCGCCTTCTTTCAGGCGGTCGCCCAGCTTCACTTTCAGCGCCTTGACGATACCGGCCTTCGGCGCCGGGATTTCCATGCTCGCCTTGTCCGACTCCAGGGTCAGCAGGCTCTGGTCGGCTTCGATGCGATCGCCAACCTTGACGAACAGCTCAATGACTTCACCGTCACCGCTGCCGATGTCGGGTACACGAATTAACTCACTCACAATGTCTCTCCTCAGGAGAACCTGTTCACTCGACTGCGCTGGTGCACCAGCAACGAAACAGCCGGAGATGCTCATTTACCGAAGTAAATTCCGCATCGGCGGCTGTTTCGCGCATGGCTTTCAGCGCTCTTCTCGATTTACGGCTCAGCAGTCCAGCGGGTTACGCTTCTCAGGATCGATGCCGAACTTGGTGATGGCTTCAGCCACGACCTTAGGTTCGATATCGCCACGATCAGCCAAGGCTTCCAGAGCGGCCAGCACCACGAAGTGACGATCGACTTCGAAGAAGTGACGCAGCTTCTTGCGGCTGTCCGAACGGCCGTAACCGTCAGTGCCCAGGACCTTGTATTCCTTGGTAGGAACCCACTGACGGATCTGGTCAGCGAACAGTTTCATGTAGTCGGTCGACGCGATCACCGGACCCTTGCGGCCATTGAGGCACTCTTCAACGTAGCTCAATTGTGGCTTCTGGCCTGGCTTCAGGCGGTTGCCGCGCTCAACGGCCAGGCCGTTGCGACGCAGTTCGTTGAAGCTGGTGACACTCCACACATCGGCGCCGATGTTGAATTGCTCGCGCAGGATCTTCGCTGCTTCGCGCACTTCGTTGAGGATGGTGCCGGAGCCCATCAGCTGAACGTGGTGAGCCGCTTCGCGCTTGTCTTCTTCGAGCAGGTACATGCCCTTGATGATGCCTTGCTCTACACCGGCCGGCATTGCTGGCTGGTGGTAGTTCTCGTTCATCACGGTGATGTAGTAGTAGACGTTTTCCTGCAGCGTCATCATGCGATGCGTGCCTTCCTGCATGATCACTGCCAGCTCATAGGCATAGGCAGGGTCATAGCTGCGCACGTTCGGGATGGTGCTGGCCAGGATGTGGCTGTGACCGTCTTCGTGTTGCAGGCCTTCACCGTTGAGCGTGGTACGCCCGGAGGTGCCGCCCAGCAGGAAGCCGCGGGTCTGGGCATCGCCCGCCGCCCAGGCCAGGTCGCCGATACGCTGGAAGCCGAACATCGAATAGAAGATGTAGACCGGCAGCATCGGGGTGTTGTAGTTGCTGTAGGCAGTACCCGCCGCGATGAACGAGGAGAACGCGCCTGCCTCGTTGAGGCCTTCCTGCAGGATCTGGCCGTCTTTCTCTTCGCGGTAGTACATGACCTGGTCGCGGTCGACTGGCTCGTACAGCTGGCCGACTGGCGAGTAGATACCCAACTGGCGGAACATGCCTTCCATGCCGAAGGTACGGGCTTCGTCGGCGAGGATCGGAACGATGCGCTTGCCCAGTTCCTTGTCCTTGACCATCGAGGCCAGGATACGACCGAACGCCATGGTGGTGGAGATTTCGCGGTCGCCCGAGCCGTCCAGGACAGACTTGAGGGTGTCCAGCGAAGGCGTCGGGATGCTGATGTTGCCGCGGTTACGCTGTGGCAGGGAGCCGCCCAGCTTCTCGCGGCACTTGCGCAGGTACTTCATTTCCGCGCTGTCTTCGGCCGGACGGTAGAACGGCAGCGATTCGAGTTCGGAATCGTTGAGCGGGATGTCGAAGCGATCGCGGAATTTCTTCAGCGACTCGATATCGACTTTCTTGGTGTTGTGCGCGGTGTTCTTCGCTTCGCCCGCACCGGTACCGTAACCCTTGATGGTCTTGGCCAGGATGACGGTAGGCTGGCCTTTGTGGTTGACCGCCTGGTGGTACGCTGCGTAGACCTTGTACGGGTCGTGGCCGCCACGGTTGAGTTTCCAGATCTCGTCGTCGGACAGGTTCTCGACGCGCTTGAGCAGCTCTGGATCGTCGCCGAAGAAGTGCTTGCGCACGTAGGCGCCGTCTTTGGCCTTGTAGTTCTGGTACTCGCCGTCGATGGCTTTGTCCATGCGGCGCTGCATGAGGCCGTCTTCGTCCTGGGCGAACAGTGGGTCCCACATGCGGCCCCAGATGACCTTGTTGACGTTCCAGGCGGCGCCACGGAACACGCCTTCCAGTTCCTGGATGATCTTGGCGTTGCCGCGAACCGGGCCGTCGAGGCGCTGCAGGTTGCAGTTGATGACGAAGATCAGGTTGTCCAGGTTCTCACGGCCAGCCAGGGAGATGGCGCCCAGGGTTTCCGGCTCGTCACACTCGCCGTCACCGATGAAGCACCAGACCTTCTGCTTGCCGGCCGGGATGAAACCACGGTTTTCCAGGTACTTCATGAAGCGTGCCTGGTAGATCGCGGTGATCGGGCCCAGACCCATGGAAACGGTAGGGAACTGCCAGAAGTCCGGCATCAGGTGCGGGTGCGGGTACGAAGACAGACCGCCGCCGTCCACTTCCTGACGGAACTTGAGCATCTGCTCTTCGCTCAAGCGGCCTTCCAGGAAGGCGCGAGCGTAGATGCCTGGCGATGCGTGACCCTGGTAGTAGATCAGGTCGCCGCCGTGTTCTTCGGTCGGAGCCTGGAAGAAGTAGTTGAAGCCGATGTCGTAAAGCGTCGCACTGGAGGCAAAGGTGGAGATGTGGCCGCCCAGATCGGGGTCTTGCATGTTGGCGCGCATCACCATCGCCAGGGCGTTCCAGCGAACGATCGAGCGAATGCGGCGTTCCATGAACAGGTCGCCTGGCATACGCGCTTCGCGGGTAACCGGGATAGTGTTGCGATATGGCGTGGTGATGGAGTACGGCAGCTGTGTACCACTACGTGTGGCCAGCTCACCCATACGGGTCATCAGATAGTGAGCACGGTCTTCGCCTTCTTTGTCGAGAACCGATTCCAGGGCGTCCAGCCATTCCTGGGTTTCGACGGGATCGAGGTCTTGCATGGCTTGCTCCAGGGCGGAAAGGCTTCCAGAATCGGTCGCCTGAGTTTGTTGCGACTGGCCTTGTGGGCAGACGGTATAAAAATTCTTGGATCGCCGGCGTTGTACCCGGCGTTGTGTAGTTTTACTACAAATCTTTGGCCGTTTCAGCTTTTCGACTTGTATATACAGTAGTAAAACTACAGCTGAACGATGTTTTCGCTCGTGTGAAGCTGTGAAACGAATCGCTGATTTTGGTTGAAACAACAAACAGATCAAGTGAAACGTTATGCTGACAACCAATAAATATCTTTAGTCAGCAATTTTTAACCTTTGTTCGACAGTCCAGCCTGTTATGTAGGTAAAACCACCACATCGGGTAGTCTTTTGAACGCCGATCAAGGATAGACCATGAGCCTTCCCTTGCTGGCTGACCTGCCGGCCATCCTGCTGCCGTTGGTCACACGGGCACAACAATCCTTTGGTGTCGCTCTTGAATCCATGACTGACATGGATCAGGCGGCTTTCGCTGCCTGGCCCGTCGAGCGCCGTGGTGCGTTCGACCGCGTCTGTGCGGCCAGTGACTTTGTTGCCGAGCACATCATCCGTGATCCGCAGATGTTGCTGGAGCTGGCCGAATCCGGCGAGCTGGAGCGCAGTTTCGCGCCCGGGGAGTTGCGTGGGCAGATCGCCGCGGCAGTGGATCTTGCCACCAGCGACGATGAGCTGGGGCGTAATCTACGTCGTCAACGCACGCGCCAGCAAGTGCGAATTATCTGGCGCGACCTGACCCGCCAGGCGGATCTGGTCGAAACCTGCCGTGACCTTTCCGACATGGCCGATGGCAGTATCGACCTTGCTTATAAATGGCTGTACGCGCGCCATTGCCAGCAATTCGGCACGCCGACTGGGCGGCGCAGCGGCGAGCCGCAGCAGATGGTCATCCTCGGGATGGGCAAGCTGGGGGCGGTGGAGCTGAACCTGTCTTCGGACATCGACCTGATCTTCGCCTACCCCGAGGGCGGCGAAACCCAGGGCGTGAAGCGCCCGCTGGACAACCAGGAGTTCTTCATCCGCCTGGGCCAGCGGCTGATCAAGGCGCTGGATCCGGTCACGGTGGACGGGTTTGTGTTCCGCGTCGACATGCGCCTGCGCCCCTACGGCTCGTCCGGTGCGCTGGTGCTCAGCTTCAATGCGCTTGAGCAGTACTACCAGGATCAGGGCCGCGACTGGGAGCGCTACGCCATGATCAAGGCCCGGGTGGTCGGCGGCGACCAGGCCAAGGGCGCGGAACTGCTGGAAATGCTGCGACCGTTCGTCTATCGGCGTTATCTGGACTTCTCCGCCATCGAAGCCCTGCGCACCATGAAGCAGTTGATCCAGCAGGAAGTGCGGCGCAAGGGCATGGCCGCCAACATCAAGCTGGGTTCGGGCGGCATCCGTGAAGTGGAGTTCATCGCCCAGGCCTTCCAGTTGATCCACGGCGGCCGCGACCTGAGCCTGCAACAGCGCCCCTTGCTCAAAGTGCTGAAAACCCTCGAAGGGCAGGGCTACTTGCCGCCAGCGGTGGTAAGCGAGCTGCGCGAAGGTTATGAATTCCTGCGCTACACCGAGCACGCCATCCAGGCCATCGCCGACCGCCAGACCCAGATGCTGCCCGATGACCCGCAGGACCAGGCGCGCATTGCCCTCATAATGGGCTTTGCCGACTGGGACAGCTTCCATGAAAAGCTGATGTACTGGCGTGGCCGGGTGGACTGGCACTTCCGTCAGGTCATCGCCGACCCCGATGAAGAGGAAAATCCTCAGGACGGTGGCGAAGAGGTTGTCGGCGGCGAGTGGCTGCCGCTGTGGGAAGATTCTCAAAATGAAGAAAGCGCCTGCCGTCAGTTGCAGCAGGGCGGTTTCGCCGACGCCCAGAAGGCGCTCAACCATCTGAACAACCTGCGCAACAGCTCGCAACTGCGCTCGATGCAGCGGCTGGGACGTGAGCGGCTCGATGCCTTCATTCCCCGGTTGCTGGCCCAGGCGGTGGAACACTCCGACCCTGACCTGGTGCTTGAGCGGGTGTTGCCACTGGTCGAAGCCGTGGCCCGGCGCTCGGCGTATCTGGTGCTGCTCACCGAAAACCCGGGTGCATTGCGCAGACTTTTGACCTTGTGCGCAGCCAGCCCGTGGATCGCCGAGCAGATCGCCCGCTTCCCGCTGTTGCTGGACGAATTGCTCAACGAAGGCCGCCTGTTCAGCCCACCCCAGGCGCTGGAATTGGGCGCCGAACTGCGCGAGCGTCTGACGCGCATCCCCGAGGATGATCTGGAACAGCAGATGGAAGCGCTGCGGCACTTCAAGCTGGCCCACAGCCTGCGGGTGGCGGCGTCCGAAATCACCGGCAGCCTGCCGTTGATGAAAGTCAGCGACTACCTGACCTGGCTGGCCGAGGCGATTCTGGAGCAGGTGCTGGCGCTGGCCTGGCGACACACCGTTGCACGCCACGGCGCGCCGCGGCGTCCGGACGGCACCCTGTGCGATCCGGGCTTTGTGATTGTCGGGTATGGCAAGGTCGGTGGCATCGAGCTGGGGCATGGTTCGGACCTGGACCTGGTGTTCGTCCACGATGGCGACCCCCAGGCCGAGACCGACGGTGCCAAGCCCATCGACGGCGCGCAGTTCTTCACCCGGTTGGGGCAGCGCATCATTCACCTGATTACCACCCAGACCAACTCCGGCCAGCTCTACGAGGTGGACATGCGCCTGCGGCCTTCGGGTGCTTCGGGCCTGCTGGTCAGTTCGCTGGGGGCCTTTGCGCGCTATCAGGAGAACGAGGCCTGGACCTGGGAGCATCAGGCGCTGGTGCGGGCGCGGGTGCTGGTGGGCAGCCAGGATGTGGGCCAGGGCTTCGAGAAAGTGCGCGCTGCCGTGCTGGGCCGCGAGCGGGACCCGGACACCCTGCGGGTGGAAGTCAGCGAGATGCGCGCCAAGATGCGCGACAACCTCGGCACCAAGGGTACGGCGGCCGGCAAAGGCCCGAATGCCTTCGACGCCACGTCGTCGTTCGACCTCAAGCAAGACGCCGGTGGTATCGTCGATATCGAATTTATGGTGCAATACGCGGCCCTGGCGTGGTCCAGAGAGCACCCCGAGCTGTCCCGTTACACCGATAACATCCGCATTCTGGAAGGTCTCGAGCAGGTCGGACTGATGCCCGCCGCCGACGCCAGCCTGCTGCGCGAGGTGTATAAGGCGTACCGTTCAGCCGCCCACAAGCAGGCCCTGCAGAAGAATCCGGGGGTGGTCAGTGGCGATCAGTTCGCTGACGAGCGGCATGAGGTGATGCGGATCTGGGCGCAGTTGGGGTTGAGTTGATACAGGCAGGATTGTTTGACGGATCTGCCGGCCTCTTCGCGGGCAAGCCCGCTCCCACAGGTGATCACATGACCCTGTGGGAGCGGGCTTGCCCGCGAAGAGGCCGGAAAGAACACTGAAAGGTCCGCCCAACGGATCTATATAAAGCTATGACAGGGAGGCGTCAGGCTGTGTGGAAGCGTCACGCAGTCTGATAGGCCTCCCTGCTCGTTTCTGGTGGTTTTTGGATTGAGCATGAGAATTCTGATCGTAGGGCCCAGCTGGGTCGGTGACATGGTAATGGCGCAAACGCTGTTCCAGTGCCTGAAACAGCGTCACCCGCAGTGCGAAATCGATGTGCTGGCCCCCGAATGGAGCCGGCCGATCCTTGAGCGCATGCCAGAGGTGCGCAACGCCTTGAGCTTTCCGCTCGGCCACGGCGCGCTTGAACTGGCGACCCGCCGCAACATCGGCAAATCGCTCAAGGGCCAGTACGACCAGGCCATCCTGCTGCCCAACTCGCTGAAGTCGGCGCTGGTGCCGTTCTTCGCCGGGATCCCCAAACGCACTGGCTGGCGCGGCGAGTTCCGCTACGGCCTGCTCAATGACGTGCGCACCCTGGACAAACAGCAGTACCCGCTGATGATCGAGCGCTTCATGGCCCTGGCCTATGACAAGGGCGCCGAGATTGCGCGTCCTTATCCCAAGCCCAGCCTTCGGATTGAAACCGCCAGCCGCGATGCCGCGCTGGCCAAGTTCGGCCTGGCGCTGGATCGTCCGGTGCTGGCGCTGTGCCCAGGCGCTGAATTCGGCGAGTCCAAGCGCTGGCCGTCCGAACACTATGCCAAGGTCGCCGAGGCGAAAATTCGCGAAGGCTGGCAGGTCTGGCTGTTCGGCTCCAAGAACGACTTCCCGGTCGGCGAGAGCATCCGTGACCGGTTGATTCCGGGCCTACGCGAAGAATCGGTGAACCTCAGCGGCGGCACTTCGCTGGCCGAGGCCATTGATCTGCTTTCCTGCGCCGATGCCGTGGTGTCCAACGACTCGGGGCTGATGCACGTGGCCGCCGCGCTGAACCGCCCGCTGGTGGCGGTCTACGGTTCGACATCGCCGGGCTTTACCCCGCCGCTGGCCGACCACGTCGAGATCGTGCAACTGGGCATCGAGTGCAGCCCGTGCTTCGAACGCACCTGCCGGTTCGGCCACTACAACTGCCTGCGCCTGCTGGAGCCTGATTCGGTGATCAACGCGCTGGGCCAGTTGGGCGGCACGCCGGTCGAGGTTGCCTGACTTGCGGGTACTGCTGATCAAGACCTCGTCTCTGGGTGACGTGATTCATACCCTGCCTGCCCTGACCGATGCCGCGCGGGCGATCCCCGGCATCCAGTTCGACTGGGTGGTGGAAGAGGGCTTTGCGGAGATCCCGACCTGGCACCCGGCGGTGGCCGGGGTGATTCCCGTGGCGATCCGCCGCTGGCGCAAGAACCTGTGGCAGACCTTCAAGAATGGCCAGTGGCGCCAGTTCAAGCAGCGTCTGCGCGACACCCGATATGACCTGGTGATCGATGCCCAAGGCTTGCTGAAAAGCGCCTGGCTGACCCGCTACGTAAAGGCGCCGATTGCCGGGCTGGACAAGAATTCCGCCCGCGAGCCACTGGCCACACGTTTCTATGACCGGACCTATGCAGTCCCTCGGGGGCAGCACGCCGTTGAGCGCACCCGCCAGTTGTTCGCCCAGGCGCTGGGCTATCAGGTGCCCCAGGGCGTGGGCGATTACGGCCTGGACCGCAGCCGTTTGCTGGACGCCGAACGCGCAGCGCCGTTCGTGCTGTTCCTGCACGGCACCACCTGGGCGACCAAACATTGGCCCGAGCTGTATTGGCGTCAGTTGGCCGAGCGCATGATCGCCCAAGGGCTTGAAGTGCGCCTGCCCTGGGGCAACCCGGTGGAGAAGGCCCGCGCCGAGCGTATCGCCCAGGGCCTTGATAAAGCCCAGGTGCTCCCCAAATTGAACCTGGCCGGCGTCGCCAAAGTGCTGGCCAGTGCCCAGGGTTGCGTGGCGGTGGACACCGGGCTTGGCCATCTGGCCGCGGCGATGGACGTGCCGACCCTGTCGCTCTACGGCCCGACCAACCCGGGGTTGAGCGGCGCGTATGGCAAGTCCCAGGTTCACCTGGCAGGCGATTACCCGGCGTGCGCGCCGTGCCTGCAAAAGAAATGCACCTATCGGCCTGACGCTTCCGACCAGCGCCGGTTCGATACCGAACGCGAGTGGCCGCTGTGCTTCACTCGCCTTTCTCCCGAGCGCGTCGCGACCGAACTGGTTGCGCTGCTGCCGGCAAAGGAACATCCCTGATGCAACTGGCATTCGTGCTTTATAAATACTTTCCCTTCGGCGGCTTGCAGCGCGACTTCATGCGCATTGCCCTGGAGTGTCAGCAGCGCGGCCACTCGATCCGCGTCTACACCCTGATCTGGGAAGGTGACGTGCCCCCTGGCTTCGAGGTGCTGGTGGCGCCGGTCAAGGCGATCTTCAACCACCGCCGCAACGAAAAGCTCACCGACTGGATGAACTCCGACCTGGCCAAGCGCCCGGTTGACCGTCTGATCGGCTTCAACAAGATGCCTGGGCTGGACGTGTATTACGCCGCCGACGGCTGCTATGAAGACAAGGCGCAGAACCTGCGTCACGGCCTGTACAAGTACTGGGGCCGTTATCGTCACTTCGCCGACTACGAGCGCGCGGTGTTCGCCAAGGATGCGAAAACCGAAGTGCTGATGATTTCCGAAGTGCAGCAGCCGCTGTTCATCAAGCACTACGACACCCCGCTTTCGCGCTTCCATCTGCTGCCGCCGGGGATTTCCCAAGACCGTCGCGCGCCGGCCAATGCCGCCGAGATTCGTGCCGAGTTTCGTCGTGAGTTCAAGCTGGGCGACGATGACCTGCTGCTGGTGCAGATCGGCTCGGGCTTCAAGACCAAGGGCGTGGACCGCAGCCTCAAGGCGCTGGCGGCCTTGCCCCAGGCGTTGCGCAAGCGCACTCGTCTGTTTGTCATCGGCCAGGACGACCCTAAGGTCTTCCAGCTGCAAAGCACCGCGCTGGGCCTGGGCGACAACGTGACCTTCATGAAAGGGCGCAGTGACATCCCGCGTTTCCTGTTGGGCGCCGATGTGCTGATTCACCCGGCCTACAACGAAAACACCGGTACCGTGCTGCTCGAAGCGCTGGTAGCAGGTTTGCCGGTGCTGGTGAGCGCAGTCTGCGGCTACGCCCATTACATCGCCGAGGCCGACAGCGGGCTGGTGCTCGACGAGCCGTTCGAACAGAACCAGCTCAACCAGTACCTGGCGCGCATGCTCACCGACGATGCCGCGCGTACGGCCTGGGGCCAGAACGGCCTGGCATTCGCCGACACGGCTGACCTTTACAGCATGCCGCAGCACGCTGCGGATGTGATTCTGGCGGAGCACAACGGATGAAACTGATCCTTGCTGAACCCTTCAAGTCCCTCTGGGCCGGGCGCGATGCGTTCGACGCCGTGGAGCAGTTGCAGGGCCAGGTCTATCGCGAGCTGGAAAACCGCCGCACCCTGCGTACCGAAGTCGACGGGCGTGGCTATTTCGTCAAGATCCATCGCGGCATCGGCTGGGGCGAAGTCGCCAAGAACCTGCTGACGGCCAAGTTGCCGGTGCTGGGCGCGGGCAAGGAATTCGAAGCGATCAACCGCCTCACCGAAGTCGGCGTGCCGACCATGACCTCCGTGGCCTACGGCGAGCGTGGCAGCAACCCGGCGGCGCAGCATTCGTTCATCGTCACCGAAGAGCTGGCGCCCACCGTCAGCATGGAAGACGTCAGCATCAATTGGGTCAAAGAGCCGCCCGAGCCGCGCATGAAACGGGCCTACATTGCCGAAGTGGCGCGCCTGGTGGGCATGATGCACCGCGCCGGGGTCAACCACCGCGACTGCTACCTGTGCCACTTTCTGCTGCACACCGACACGCCGGTCACCCCTGACAGCTTCAAGCTGTCGGTGATCGACCTGCACCGTGCCCAGACCCGCCCGGCGATCACCATGCGCTGGCGCAACAAGGACCTGGCCGCGCTGTATTTCTCGGCGCTGGACATCGGCCTGACCCGCCGCGACAAGCTGCGTTTTCTCAAGGGCTACTTTCAGCAGCCGCTGCGCAAGATCCTCGCCGAGGAGTCGGCGCTGCTGGTGTGGCTGGAGGCCAAGGCCGAGAAGCTGTATCAGCGCAAACTCCGCTACGGGGACGCGCTCTGATGGCGGGTTGGAACCTTGAACCTGAATACGCCGGGCTGGCTGACGACTTCGGCTCGCTGGATGCGGTGTTTGCCTTGCAGGGCGAGCGCCTGACCCGTGACCCTCTGTCCGAGGTGATTCGCGTCGAGCGCGGTGGCGTGAATTACTACGTCAAGCGCTACGTCGCGGCGGGCAAGGGCCTGCGCCGTTATCTGGGGCGCCCTCGGGTCAAGTCCGAGTGGCAGAACCTAAAGCGCTTCGCCAAGTGGGGCATTCCCACTGCCGAAGTGGTGGCCTGGGGGCTGGAGCGCAATGGCGCGTCCTATGATCGCGGAGCTTTGATTACCCGTGAATTGCCACGCACCGAGGATTTATCGGAAATTGCCCGGCATCACGATGAGCGTCTCAAGGACCGTTCGTGGGTCAACCGCATCAGTCAGCAGGTGGCTCGTTACACGCGCACCATGCACGACAATCACTTCACCCATAACGATCTGAAGTGGCGCAACCTGCTGGTGGACGATCAGTCCACTGTGTTCCTGATCGATTGCCCCAACGGGGCTTTCTGGGTCAGCTTCATGCTGCGCTACCGGATCACCAAGGACCTGGCGTGTCTGGACAAGGTGGCCAAATATCACCTGTCCGCCACTCAGCGCCTGCGTTTCTATCTGCAATACCGCGGGCGCGAGCGCCTGAATGACTCGGACAAGAAGCGCATTCGTCATATCGTCAGCTTTTTCGAGGGGCGCGAATGAGCCTGTTCATTGCCGACGCCGACCGTGCGCTGCTGGAGCGCCATGGCCTGGCGGATTTCGATTCACTGTGGGACGTCGAGCTCGATGCCGTCGATGAGCCCAACACCGGCCGTGGCGGCTGGAGCAGCGTGTTTCGTCTGGAGCTCGAGGGCTCGGGGTATTACCTCAAGCGCCAGAGCAACTACCTGACCCACACGCTGCATCATCCGTTCGGCGAGCCGTCGTTCTCCCGCGAGTTCCGCAACATCAGCCTGTACCAGAAGCTCGGTATTCCGGCGCTGCATGCGGTGTTCTACGGCGAGAAAAAGGTCAACGGCGAGCGCCGCGCGATCCTGATGACCCGCGCCCTGGACGGCTGGACCGACCTGGATGCGCTGCTGACGCAGTGGGCCGAACTGTCCGCGACCCAGCGCCTGGCGATCCTGCAGGCCTGCGGCCAACTGGCGCGCACGCTGCACAAGGCCGGGCAGGTGCATGGCTGTTTCTATCCCAAGCACATTTTTCTCAAGGCCCGCGGCGGCGCGTACCTGGCGCAGTTGATCGACCTTGAGAAAACCCGCAAGTCGATCTTCGGCCAGCGTGACCGGGTCAAGGACATCGAGCCGCTGCTGCGCCGGGCGCCGATGTGGAACGAAGCCGAAATCCGCGAACTGCTCGCCGCTTATCTGCATGCGCCGAGTGACAGCGGGCTGGTGGATTCCTGGTGGCAGCGGCTGGCCCGGCGCGGCAGCCATAAACGCAGCGGCCGATAGACATGGTGTGGAATGGAATGCGGACCTGTGGGAGTGAGCTTGCTCACGAAGGGGCCGGTGCATCCCATACACCTTTTGTGTTAGATCGACCGTCTTCGTGAGCAAGCTCACTCCCACAGGTTATGCGTGGCCTGTAATGTCACCGATCTCGCTTGAATAAAGAGGACGCCGATGCGTTTGTCTGAACTGAAAAACGCCGGTCGTACGCCAGCGCTGCCGTTGAGCATCGAGCTGGCCGATGCGGCGGGTCCTGCGCAGTTGCAACTGCTCAGCTTGCTGCGTGTACTGCCGGGGCAGCGTTACGTGGGCGCCGGCGTCTGGCGGGGTCGCCCGGTGCTGGCCAAGTTGCTGGTGGGCAGCAAGGCGTCCCGGCATTTTCAGCGTGAGCGCGCCGGTGTGCAGTTGCTGGCCGAGCAAGGCCTGACCACGCCACTGCTGCTGGCTGAAGGGTTGCAGGAAGGCGAAGGCGGTTGGCTACTGTTCGAGTTTCTCGATCAGGCGCAAAGCCTGGGCGATGCCTGGAAATCCGTCGAATCGTTGCCGCCCCTGGCTGACGAGCAACAGGCGGTGATTGGCGAGGCATTGGGCGCCGTTGCGCAGATGCACGCCAAGGGCCTGTGGCAGGACGACCTGCACCTGGACAACCTGCTGCGCCATGACGGCAGGCTGTACCTGATCGACGGTGCCGGCATCCGGGCTGAAGAAGCAGGCAAGCCGCTGTCCCGGCAGAAAGTGCTGGAAAACCTCGGCGTGTTTTTCGCTCAGTTGCCCAAGTCACTTGAGCCCTTCACCGAAGAACTGCTGGTCTATTACCTGCTGGGCAACGGCGAGCATGCGCTGCCGGTCGAGGCCCTGCAAAAGCAGATCGACAAGGTCAGCAGCTGGCGCCTGAAGGATTTCCTGACCAAGGTTGGCCGCGACTGCAGCCTGTTCAGCGTGGCCGATGGCCCGTTCGCCCTGCGCGCCATTCGCCGTGAGGAAGAGCCCGCGATGCTGCCGGTGCTCGACCAGGCCGATGCGCTGATCGACGGCGGCCACCTGTACAAGACCGGCGGTGCCGCCAGCGTCGCCAAGGCCGACGTGGCCGGGCGTGAACTGGTCATCAAGCGCTACAACATCAAGAATTTCGCTCACTGGCTCAAGCGTTTCTGGCGCCCCAGCCGTGCCTGGCACTCCTGGCGCGAAGGCAACCGCCTGATGTTTCTCGGTATCGCCACGCCCAGGCCGCTTGCGTTGCTGGAACAGCGATTCTTCTGGTTGCGGCGCAAGGCGTACCTGGTCACCGAGTACCTGCCGGGGCCGGACATCATCGAGCGCTTCGCGCCCTATGTCGCACAGGGCGATGCACCGGAAAGCGAGTTGCAGGCGCTCGACGAGCTGTTCGCGAGATTGCTGCGCGAGCGAATCAGCCATGGCGATCTGAAGGGGCATAACGTGTTCTGGCATCAGGACCGCTGGGCGCTGATCGATCTGGACGCGATGTGTCAGCACAGCTCCCAAGGCACTTTCGCTGCGGCCTTCGCCAGGGACCGCGCACGCTTCATGCGCAACTGGCCGGCGGACAGCGCGCTGCACCAATTGCTGGAACAGCGCCTGCCCAAGGCTCCTTGAGGGGTGGGTGGCCGCCCGTGAGGGTCGCCACCCTGATGGGTTACTTGATGAGGGTCAGGTTCATGCCTTGCAGGGCCTGCACCAGTGCGTCGATGTCGTCATAGGGTTGCATATGCACGGCTGTCCAGGTCGGGCGGTCCAGGAAGAGCTTGCCAGCGTCGTCAATCTTCACTGGCGTGGTATGAATCGCCAGATCCCGTGAGCGGTGAACGATGAGCGGAACATCGCCCTGGCGATCCACGATGAACATCCCTGGCAGTGGAAGCTTTGCTTTGGCTCGCTCAATCGGTCCGACAGGTATCGGAATGGGCGTTTCCATCACCTCGACCCGCACCTCGAAATCCCCTTTGATGAACTGCTTCTGAAGGCTCAGGTGGAGCCCGACGTTCTCGCCGGCGTCAACGCTGATTCCCGCTTCGGATGCGACCGACACATCGTTGACCCGCACGCCAATCGCAGCCTCCAGCTCAGCCAGGCCCGGCACGGTGTCGGCAAAGGTGTTGCTGTGGCTGTTACCCACCAGTGCCACCCATTTGTGCTTCCCAAGCGCCGCCTGTTGCCTGCGGATGGTGCGCGAGGCGAAGTAGCTGAACATTTCCTGGCGAGCGGTCGTCGTTGCGTTGCGCATCCCCTTGAGGTGGTAGCTGGCAGCACAATCGATCGCGCGCACTTCGACACCGTGTTCACGGGCCTTCACCACCAGCCTCTCGAAGGTATACACCTTGGCCGGATCGGTCATATGGCCGGTGTCGAGTCTTCGCAGGGCTAGCAGCAGGTGCTTGTTCATCACGCCGGTCTCGGCGAAACGGTCGAGATCCAACTGGTGCAGGTCCGTCAGCAAATGTTCCAGATACAGCGTCTGGACTTTCTGCTCGGCCAGCAGCGGCAGGTTGTCGATGATGAGCTTCTTGCTGCCGATCGAGCTGTGATACTCGCCGATGACCATGCCGTCGGTTTGCTGATACAGGCGCTCAATGAAGGTCGGCGTGCTGATCTGCGGTTCGATGGCTGGCATCGTCGGGCGAGGTGTTGGCTCGACGTTGAGGACTTGCCGGGCGTCCTCTCTGAGCTTGTCGCGTAATGTGGAGAAATGGTCCTCCACGGCTCGCAGCCGAGCATCGGGGTCCGCGTAGTTGGTGTTCAAACCTCGGCGGTTGTAGAGCGTCAATTCGTACAGCGCGTTGCGGGAGGTAACCGGAAGCTCATAGGTGGCGTCGGCCAGCGAGAGTTGCAGTGGCGTTTGCGGACCCACGGGTACCCACTCCTTAGGCGAGATGCGCTGCCATCCAGACATACCGTCCCAGCGCATGCCGCCGTCGGTGATGCCGGTGCTTTCGCTTCCGGTGCCACGGCCGCCGGACGTTTGTGGCGCCTCTGTCGGTGCGGATCGAGCATAACCAATGGAGAAGTCACTGCGTACCGGTCCGCCATCCTGCCGGGGGTGGTCAGCGTCCCGGCGGATAATCGTTGCGTGCTCGTCAGGCAGGTCGTAGATGTGGACGTTGATCGCACCTTCCAGTTGCGCAACTCCCGGCACATGGTCGTCGGTGTCCGCGAACCTGCGTTCCAGCAGCGCTACCCAGCGTCTTGACGGGTTGCTTGCGACATCATCGCTGATGACCCTGTGAGCGTAATAGTTGCTCATTTTCTGCGTCGCAGTGCTGTCATCGGCGGCGGCAGCGAGAGGCAGTGCGTCCACCGGGTAGCTCGTCGAAGCGCTCAGCGGGCGGATCTCGATGTTGTGACGGTGCGCCTGTTTGATGAGGTGGTAGTAGTCGAATTCCTGGCTGAGGTTGTCCAGCGCTCCATCGTTGATGGAGGCCAGGTGATTCCTGAGCTCATGGGATCCGGAGCGGAATTTGCTGCCCTTTGCGCGGTATTTGGCCAGCTTTTTCACGTGTTTGTCAGTGAACAGATGCGGCAGGTAGATAACCTCCACGCGTTGCTCCACCAGTGTCTGCATGTGGCTGATCAACAGGCGTTTGCTGGCAACGGACTTGGGCCCCTCACTGAGCACCAGGCCGTTGCTGTGGGTAAACAGGTTTTCCAGAAGGCTACCCACGGAGGTCGAGGGATCGACGGCAGGCAGCGTTGGCCTGGGCGCCAGCACGGGGGGTGTTGAGAAAAACGCCTGGGCATCGCGGTAGAGATTGCCTTTGAGTCTGGCGTAGACCTGGCGCATTTCTCCGTAGTAGATCGCGAAGAATTCACCCAGTCCCAACCCCAGCTGATCATCCTCGACTGTTTTCAGGATCACATCAAGATCACGCCGGACGTCGGCCGGCATTTCATACTCGACCCGACTGACGCCGGCTGCCTGATCGCCAGCGCTGTCCTGGGCCAATGGGCGGTAGGTGCCGTGCCTGCCGTTGACGCCACCGCGCAGCGCCGGGGCCTGGCGCAACTGCCACCCACCCTGGTCGTTCAGGCTCACCGGCTGGCGAGCGAAAAAGGCATAGGGGTTGGCAGGGTCGACGATGTACCAGCTGCGCAGATGAGTGTCGTAGTTGACCTGATAAACCAGGCCGTCCAGCTCGATGTAGGACTTGCCATTGATCCCCAGGCTGACACCTCGGGCGTGGCCTTCGGTGATCCGAGGCAAACCTTCCAGCGAGATGTCCACTACACGGTCAGCGTTGATCCCCCTCGGCCCCTGGGGGCGTGGCATAGCGGGGGCCTGGCCCAGAGGGTGCCATGCGCCGTTGTTATCCATAACCGCGTAGTGCCGGGTGGCATAGGCCTCGTCGGAACCGGAACCTAATGGTTTGTAGACCTCGACGTGGCGATTGACGTTGGGCCGGGTGACGTACGCCACTTCATCCTGAAGCTGGACCGGGAACAGTTCGTCATAGGTCGGCAGGCTCGAAGCGCGTTGCAGCGTGACGGGCAGGGGCGCCGCAGAGGGCTCGCTCGAAAGTTTGCGCATGACGCCACCAAAGCCTTTCAAGCCGCTGGCAAGGTCGCCCATGGCACCCACGCTGTTTAAGACCGAAGCGATGACGTGCATGCCGGCCTCTTCGGGATTCGACCCCGTCAGCGCCTTGAGTGCACGCAGGCTGTCACGCAGGGACAGGGCAATGCCGACCGCGAAGCTGGCAGGCGGAAAGGGCAGAGTCACCACGGTGGCGATGACATCGATGCTGTTCCAGATCAGGCGTTCGAGCATGTCGCTGCGGCCGGTGGTGGTATCAGCCACATCACGCAGCTTGCGCTCGATGGGGCGGTCGAAGCAGGCCCGGGCGAACTCCGGAATCGCGTCCTTGAGCAGCGGAGCCTTGGTGGCGTTGCCTTGTTTCATGTCATTGAGGAAGAACGACAGGATGCGGCGCGCGTCGACCCGGCAGCGGTCCTTGTAGTAGTCGATCATTCCCGGCTGGGCGAGGGACTGCTCGAAGCTGCTGAACAGCCGGAATTCGTGCCCGTCAGGCGCTTGCGGGGTGTAGAGCAGCGCCGCCAGGTTGATGCTGGTCGGCAGCAGGGCGAAGCAGCCTTGCACAGTCTCTATGTAGCTCAGGTCGGTGTCCGAGATGACCAGGTGCTCGAACAGGTGCGTGCGCGAGGCGATGAACGGCTTGTCGATATGAATCTGCAGCGGGTAGACCGGATGGCTTTCGCGGGTGGACGGTTCATCGTCGTGCAGGTTTTGCAGTGAGGGCAGCAGCCACTGGTAGTGGGATGCATCGATGTGCCCTTTGAGAACACTGCGCAGCGCTGCGGCTTTCATCTGCAACTGGGTAATCAGGGTGCTGGCCTGGCGGCGATAAAGGTAGCCGGCAGAGACGGGATCGAGCAGGGTGCTCCTGATGTGCTCGATGTAGCCGTCGGCCAGCCACCGGCCGCGCACCGAGCCTGCAACGATGGCCGGCGTCAGGGAGCTCAGATCGACGCCTTCGGGGCCGCTGAACGTCGCCACGGTGTCGGCGGTGGGGGTGAGCGGGCCGATGGAGTCGTCGTAGCCGTCGCGGATCATCTGGGTGTAGGTCAGCGTCTCGCGTTCCGAGGTGATGATGATCTGGTCGGGGTCCACTGAGCCTGTCGGCGTGTTAAGCAGTCTGTTGATGCTCTCGCTGGCGCGCCGGTGCACGTAGGCCTCGAAGGCCTCGACATGGGTGTGGGGCTTGGCGGTGTAGTTATCGATTGCGCCTTTGACCGCATCCTCCAGGGCCACCAGTTCCTGGCGCTGGGCGTCGTCTGCCGTGATCAGCCAGTCCGGTGTGTGGGCTTCCTGATTGGAATGCATCACGCCGATCAGTTCATTGACCTGTGCCTGCAAGGCGCCCTCGTAGCTGTCCAGCGGGACGAGCTCGAGGAATTCCTTTTCGGGGAAGGGTTTGTTGCGCAGCGATTCAAGTATCGCCTCCAGCGCCGGGCGGTTGGTGGCGGCCGCCTGTTGCAGCAGGTACTGGCTCATGTCGGGGCTGGCTGTCCAGCCGACCAGTTCGTGCAGCAACTGTGTCTGGTTGTGGAAGCCATGGAACTGCTGCTTTGGCGAGTGGGAAGTGAACATGACCAGTCGTTCGAGATTGCCCTGGCTGTCGGCAATCCTGAACACCAGCATGCGCCCCATGATGTCAGTGCCGTTGATGCGGATCTGCTGGGCGGTCACCTGTCTTGCGCTTTTGCCGGCGGACGCCGTGAACTGCTCGATGTGCTCGAAATCCTCAGGGGTGATATGCCCTTGCAGTTTTGCAGCGAGGATCGACTCGCCCAGTTGCAGGCGCATCTGCTCGGCCAACAGTGTCTGGTTGGCTTGCTTGGCGTAGGCCGCACGCTGGTACTGGCCGAAGCTGACGCGCAGCTTGAGCTGGTTGATCAGGCGGGCGATGTAGGTCGGGGTCAGAGCGGGATGGCTGGCATCGGCCGGTGCATTGCCGATGCTCAGGGTGGTTCGCGTCAGAAATGCCGAGCCAGCCTGCTCATCGCCGGGATGCAGGCCATGCAGTGCCAGTTGCAGCAGGTTATTGCTGACGACGTAGTCCTCGCCAGTGACAGGCAGGGTGCGGTGGGTGCTGACGGTGATGGCCTCGGGTGCCAGGTCGTAGCCCAGGTCGCTGGCCAGGTGAGTGCGCAGGGTGACTTGCGCGTACTCAGTGGCTGAACCTGCGCCGTTCAGGGCGCCCGACAGGGCGATGCGCGCCAGGTCGTAACGCTCCATGCGCTTCATGTATTCCTTGCGGTCATCCAGGGAGGCCAGCTTGATCCAGTCCGGCAGGCTCTTGCTCAGTTCGCGCTCGTCGAGCACCTGCTGCCAGCGCACGAGCATGCCCGAAGGGCCGAACAGCCCGTCCATGGCCGCAGCGCTCTCGATCTGGCGGGCATGCAGAGCCGTATCGGCGAGCAGCCCTTCGCCGCACACGTAGCGGACGTCCTTGCGCTGCTTGCTGGCCTGGCGGGCCAGCGCGTGACGATAGGGATCGACGGAGATGGCTTGCAGTTGCACGTCAGACAGACTGAAGGCCTCGATGAACAGCTGGCTGTCCTCGAGCACCGCCAGGGCGGCTTCCTGATGGCGTTGATCGGCATTCACCAGCAATGCCCAGCGCAGCACCGGGTCGTTGAGCCAGGCGACGACTTTTTCCAGCATGGCGTCCCGTGTCGCGAACTCGATCAGGCCGCTGCCTGGCAGTGCCAGCAGGGTCTTCCCGGATTCTGCACTCATGACCAGTGCACCCTTGATTTCGGCGTGGGTCTGGTCGTTGATTCTGATGTGCAGCGAATGGCTGTTCCTCGAGTCTTGCGGGTTTTCCTGCCCGGCCTTCGGTAAGGCAGGCAGGCACTGCGCGGCGGCTCGGCTCAATTCCCGTTCATGGGCCTTGAACGCGACTTCATCGCGAAAACTCCGGGCCAGGGAGGTGGCGAACCACCTGCGCCGCGGGCTGTTGAAGGCGCTGGGAGCGAGCCAGAATTCGTTGAGTTGCTGGAGGAACGCTTCGACCTGTGTTTCGATCTGGCCGGCGTCTTTCGCTTTCAAGGCATCGAGCAGCGCCTGGGGCGCCTTTGGCAGATTTGCGAGTTCAGTGGACAGTTCGGTTTGCCAGCGCTTGAGTGATTGCAGCGCGGCTGCGGGATCCTGCGGGGGGGTTAGGGTTATGACGTTGTCTGGATCAGGTGTTTGCATGTTGGGTACTTCCTGACGGGCCCATTTTGCCATGGGCATGTATGGCGCGGAACGGTCCGCGTGATTGGCCTCTAATCAATCACGTGCGCGTCATGTCAGTGCGGTACTTATGTATTGCCAGGCTGCGGGCGCAGGTTTTGTTCGCCCAGCGCCATATCGGTCTTCATTACGCTATAATCCCGCCCTTTAGCTGCCCGCCGCCGTTGTGCCGGGCACACTTATTGATCAGGCGCACGACGCCTGCCAGCAGACTTAAGAGGCTAGACCCTAGTGGCATTGACGATCCTTGGCCTGTCCGGCGCCCTTAGCCATGATCCTTCCGCGGCCCTGTACATCGACGGCAAACTGGTTGCCGCCGCCGAAGAAGAGCGCTTCGTGCGCGACAAGCACGCAAAGAACCGCATGCCGTACGAGTCGGCGAAGTTCTGCCTGGAGCAGGCCGGCATCAAGCCGTCCGATGTTGACGTAGTGGCCATCCCGTTCGCCCCGATCAGCCTGTTCGGCGAGGCGCGCTGGCACTATGCCAAGCGTTACTGGTACGCCCCGGACCGTGCGCTGGACGCCATCCTGATGGGCAACCGTCGCTACAAACGCTACCGCAACAAGATCGTCTGGTGCCTGGAGCAACTGGGCTTCGATCCGAAGAAGATCAAGATCGAGCCGGTCGAGCACCACTTGGCCCACGCTTCCAGCGCCTACCACTGCTCCGGTTTCAAAGAGAAGACCGCGATCCTGGGCATCGACGGCAAGGGTGAGTACGCCACCACGTTCTTCGGCTATGGCGAGAACGGCAAGATCCACAAGATCAAGGAATTCTACGATCCGGATTCGTTGGGCGGCCTGTACGGGGCGATCACCGAGTTCCTGGGTTTCGAAATGCTCGACGGCGAATTCAAGGTCATGGGCATGGCGCCGTACGGCGACGCCAGCAAGTATGACTTCTCGCGTCTGGCCAGCTTCGAAAACGGCGAACTGGTGATCAACACCGAGTACGCCAACGTCATCGGCCTGCGCCGCTACAAAGAGAAGGGCAAGGGTTTCTACTTCTCGCCGAAGCTGATCGAGTGGCTGGGTCCCAAGCGCGAAGGCGACATCGCCGACGAGCCGTACATCCACTACGCGGCCAGCATGCAGGCGCTGTTCGAGAAGCTGGCCTTGCAGATGATGGATCACTACCTGGGTGACATCCTCAAGGAAACCGGCAAGATCGCTTTCGCTGGCGGCTGCGCGCTGAACGTCAAGCTGAACCAGAAGATAATCGCCCGTCCTGAGGTCAAGGAGCTGTTCGTTCAGCCGGCCTCCGGTGACGCCGGTACCGCAGTCGGTGCCGCGGCCTACGTTTCCCACGCTCGTGGCGTGCCGGTCGAGAAGATGGAACACGTCTACCTCGGCCCTTCGTACAGCAACGAAGACGTGATCGCGGCCTGCGCCCGTCACCCGAGCGCGCCGAAGTGGCGCAAGCTGGACAACATGCCCGAGCAGATCGCCAGAATCATGGTCGATGGCAACCCGGTGGCCTGGTTCCAGGGCCGCATGGAGTTCGGTCCGCGCGCACTGGGTGGTCGTTCGATCATCGGCTGCCCGAGCGTGGCTGGCGTGGCTGACCGCATCAACCATCAGATCAAGTTCCGCGAGCGCTGGAGGCCTTTCTGCCCGTCCATGCTCGACACCGTCGCACCGCAGATGATCAAGATCGATCACCCGGCGCCGTTCATGACCTTCACCTTCGAAGTGGCTGAAGAGTGGAAGACCCGCGTGCCGGAAGTCGTCCACGAAGACGGCACTTCCCGTGCCCAGGTGCTCAAGCGCGAATACAACCCGCGCTACTACGACATGATGAAAGCGCTGGAAAACCTGACCGGCAACGGCGTGTCGCTGAACACCTCGCTCAACCGTCGTGGCGAACCGATGATCTGCTCGCCGACCGACGCGCTGAACATGTTCTTCGGCTCGGACCTGCAATACCTGATCATGGAAGACATCCTGGTGGTCAAAGACGGCGCGGACACCTATGACACGCTCGGCTGAGCGTCATGTGCTCCAGTTCTGCCACGGCTATGACGGGCCGTTTCTCGACTGCGCCCGTCAATACGCCAGCCTGTTTGCGGGCAAGGGGTACCGTGTCACCACGGTATTCCTGACCGGCGCGGCTGACGCCGGTGTGGCGGACGGTTGCGCCTCGGACGAGGTGCTGTTCCTGGAGTACAGCTCCAAGGCCATTCGCGGCCTGAAGCTGGGCGCCATCCGCGATCTGCGCAAGATCGTCGCTTCGCGCAACTTCACCTTCTGCATCGCCCACCGCTTCAAGCCGATCTACATCGCGCTGCTCGGTACCCGCTTGCCCGTCATCGGCGTTCACCACGCCTTCGGTGACTACCAGCGCCGCAGTCGCAAACTGTTTGCCCATCTGTTCCGCCAGCGCCTGAGCCTGCTGGGCGTGTCCGACGCCGTGCGCGACGACATGCGCCAGTGCCTGCCCAAGTGGCCGACCGGGCGCATCCAGACGCTGTACAACCGCATCGACGTCGATCAACTGGCCAAGACCCAGTTGCCCCGCGAGCAGGCCCGGGAAGTGCTGGGGCTGCCGCAGGATGCCTGGATCGTCGGAAACGTCGGGCGTCTGCACCCGGACAAGGATCAGGCCACGCTGCTCGGCGGTTTTGCCCGGGCCCAGTCCAAACTGCCGGCCGACAGCCTGGTGGTGATCATGGGCAAGGGGCGTCTGGAGCAGGACCTCAAGGAGCAGGCCATGGAGCTGGCGATCGGTCGCCAGGTCATGCTGCTGGGCCAGGTGCCGGAGGCCAGCCGTTACTTCAAGGCGTTCGATGCCTTTGCCCTGAGCTCGGACCACGAACCGTTCGGCATGGTCCTGCTTGAAGCCATGGCCGCCGGCGTGCCGCTGATCGCCACCTCGGCGGGCGGTGCGAAAGAAGTGGTCGAGGGGGTCGGCATCTTGTTCCCGCTGGGCGATGCCGAGCACCTGGCCCAGGGCCTGGTGCACCTGTCGCGGCTCGATGCCGGACAGCGTCAGTCCTGCGCCGACATGATGCTGGAGCGTCTGCGCGAGCGATTCTCCGATGAGGCGGTGCGCAAGGTGTTCTGGCGTCTGCCGCAAGTCACCGACCTGACTGCGGAGTCCTGATGTTCAATCGTTTTCAAGCCATTCGTGAACGCGGCTGGACGCAGATCGACGCGCCTGCTTATGCACAGGCCTGGCAACGTTTCGGCGGCAGCGTCGCGACTCACCCGCTGGTGGTCGAACGGCTGGCCGCACTGGCCGATATCCCGGTGCGTTACCTGGGTTTTGAACAGGGTGGCGAGCTCAAAGCCGCGATCCCGACCTGGGGCCGCTCGCTGGCGCTGTCCAAGGACGTGCTCAAGAGCCACGGCAAGAAAGGCCTGTTCGACCTGGGCAATGCCGAGCTGATCCTGCCGGCCGCTGTCGATGCCCAGGCGCCGCTGCGTCATCGCGGCCGCTACCTGTCGGAGTTGAATCAGGGGCGCTTCACCGAGCTCAAGCCGCAGGCCGAGTCGTTGGCGATGGCCCGCACCCCGGAAGACCTGTCGAAGAAGTTCCGCTACAACCAGCGCCGCGAACTGCGCCTGCTGGAAGAGGCGGGCGGAGTGGTGCGGCCAATCACCGATTTCTCAAGCGCCGACATCGCGCGCATGTACTGCGACCTGTTCCAGCGCCGCTGGGGCTTCGCGGCCACGGGTGCCGAGCGCATGGCCGAGGTGGTCGAACTGCTGCGCGAATTGCTGATCGGCTCGGTGATCTTCCTCAACGATGCGCCGATTGCCATTCAACTGATCTACCGCGTCGAAGCGCCGCAATGGGTCAGTATCGAATACATCAACGGTGGCGTTGACCCCGAAACCCGCGACTTCAGCCCCGGCAGCGTGTTGAGCTTTCTCAACACCCAAAGCGCCTGGGAAGATGCCCGGGCCCGTGGCAAAACGCTGCGTTTCTCCTTTGGTCGCGCCGATCGTGAGTACAAGGATCGTTGGTGCAACCCCGTGCCGGTGTTTCAGGTGTGAGCCGCAAACAGGAGTTGCTCAAGCGCCACCGCCGCAACAAGCGGGTGGCGTTGCTGCTGGCACTGGTCATTCTGGTACTGGTCGGTGTCGTGGTGGCCTGGTGGTTGCCGCTGGTGCTGGCGATCCTGGGCTGGGTTGCCCACGAAGCCTGGTTCTCCGATCACCTGTTCTACTCGCCGGCTGACGATTACCAGTACCGGTTCGCCGAGAGCAACCTGGTGCCCGGCGTTCGGTTTGAAGGTGACCGGCTGTGCCTGGACCAGCCCCTGGCGCAGGATCCATCGCAGACCCTGGTCCTGGCCGTGCGCGTGAAAGCCACGCTGCTGGGTCGTTTCTTCGACCCTGCCATCGAGCTGACAGGCGAAGGCGTGAGCGACAGCCAGGCCTTCGAGCGGGGCGTGAATGGCCTGCGTTACCTCAATCTCACAGGTCTGGCTGTGCAGGTGAGCGCCGGGCAGTTGCGCCTTCGGGGCCGCCGCTGTGTGATTCAAGGCACACCGCACTTGTGGTCGTTCCAGCACGCTGACGCTCGCCGCCAGCGGGTGATGGTGATCGCACCCCATGCCGATGACGCTGAGCTGGCTGCGTTCGGCCTGTACAGCCAGGCCGACGAAAGCTGGATCGTCACGCTGACCGCCGGCGAAATCGAAGCCGAGCATTATCAGCAGATGGGCATGAACCGCGCGGATGCTGCGCGGATCAAAGGCCGTCTGCGTGCCTGGGACAGCATCACCGTGCCGCGTTGGGCGGGCGTTCCGGAATCCCGTTGCGTGCAACTGGGCTACTTCTGCCTGCAATTGCCGGCCATGCAGGCCGCGCCGGATCAGCCGATCGCCTCCCGTGAAGCCGACCTGAGCGATACCCGGCTGTTTCGCCAGTTCAACAGCATGACCCTGCCCGGTGACGCCGACGGCGCGCCTACGTGGAACAATCTGATCGCCGACCTGCGCGCCCTGTTGCTGCACGCAAGGCCGGACGTGGTGGTGATGCCCCACGCCACCATCGACCCGCACCCGGACCACATCTGCTCGCAGGCAGCGGTGTTCGAGGCGTTGCAAGGCCTCGAATGGCAGCCGCAGACGGTCCTGGGTTACGCCAATCACCTGCACGACAATGACCGCTGGCCCATGGGCAATGCCTACAGCGGTGTCGCGCTGCCTCCGGTGTTCGATGCATCGGTGACGCTGGTGCCCTACAGTATCGAACTCGATGTTCAACAGCAGCGAGACAAGGCCATGGCCTTGGGTATGATGCATGACCTGCAACCATCGCCGCCGCTCAAGCGTCGCGTGCGAAGGTGGCTGCAGAAAGTCCTTGCGGGCCGACGCTGGCCTGCGGAAGGTGAAAACGAATTTTTCAGAAAAGCCGTGCGTCGCCACGAATTGTTCTGGCGCAGAGAGCTCTGATCGCCCTCGACTCCCTGGAGTCGAGCGGCCGGGCTGACAAAGATCCGGTGTTAAAAGGAAGCCCATGAAGGTTCTATTTCTGGTCCAGAAAGAGCAGCGCGCGATTCTGGATCGTCTCTATGAAGGGGTCGCCGCCAACTGCGAATGCGACCTGCGCTGGCTGAGCTCCGACGAGCAACGCCACCTGCGGCGCTATTTCCGTCAGCACGTGGACGTGACGAAATACGACCGCATCGTGTTCTTCCTGCGCTTCAAGCAGGAGATCCGTCAAGCCAGCTTCATTCGCACCGTGCCCAATCTGGTGATCCTGGAGCACGACGCCTACCAGAATTACATCCCCTGCAAATACACCGGCAAGTTCAGCGCGCACTATCGCAAGCTGCCGTGGGTGCGGGTCTTGAGCTCGGGCTTCGTGGTCAGCGAGCGCTTGCGCCAGGAAGGCTTCGACGCGGTCTTCGTGCCCAAGGGCTACGACCAGACGCTGCTCAGCGACCAGGACCGCGAGCGCGACATCGAGCTTGCGTTCGTCGGCAGCACCAACAGCGTTGCCTACAGCGGGCGCAAGGCGTTGCTCGATGAACTGGGCCAGGTCGAGAATCTGGTGGTCACGCGCACCAAGTCCGGTGAGGAATATTGCGACACCCTGAACCGCATTCGCTTCTTCGTCAGTGCTGACGTCGGCATGGGCGAATACATGATCAAGAATTTCGAGGCGATGGCATGCGGATGCGTGCTCTTTGCCTATGATCAAGGCGATGCGGAAAATCGCGCGTTGGGCCTGCAGGACATGCAGAACGTGGTGTTCTACAGCGATATTCCACAGCTGCGGCAAAAGCTTGCGATACTTCGTAACGATACTGCACGGGCTGCACGTATTGCAGTCAATGGTCGCGATCTGGCAGTGTCGCAGTTCAGCTTCGCAGCTATCGGTGCACGGATCGTGCGCGAGCTCGAACCAGCGTTGCGTGAGCGGGCTCCGTTGAGCTGGGTGGAGCGGGTGCGGGCGGTTTTAGGATTTTGACTGATTTCAAGGGATGACAGGCTGCTGATAGTCTGTGACGCAAGATTAAGCTGCTCTCCTGGGGGGCGCATTGGCTTTACCATTTATTGATTCAGTCTGCATGGATGTAGCGACCTACTCATCGGGACGTGGCGAAAAATGAGCCTCGTAAACGTGATGTGGTCGAGCGGCGCGCCGTTTTCTTCAGTCCATAAGGTTCACCAACAGATCGTCGCGCAGCTCGACCCCTCGACCGAAATCAAGACCTGGTTTCTCAAGGGGAGGCACAGCGAGTCCGCGCGCTCGACCGGTGAGGTCCGCGAGTGGGGTTTCACCTCGCGGCAACTGAAGGGGCGCCACATCTGGCGGCTTTACATGCCGATCCTGCACGCGCGCCTGCGCAAGGCCCTGTCCGACAGCCGCGCCGAAGTGGTGCTGCTCGACGGTCTGGGCGCGTCCCGGGTGCTGTTGCCCGTGCTCATGAACATGCCCGAGCTTCGGGTGGTGGTGGTGTTTCATGGCGCCACGCGCCTGAGTGCAGAGCAGCGCGCGCTGTTCCAGAGCTTTCCGGCTCAGCGGCTGACCCTGGCCGCGGTGTCCATGACCCTAGCTTCATCGATGCAGGCGGCCCTGGGCTTGCCGGTGCGCGCGTTGCGCAGCGCGCTGGACCCCAAGCTGTTCTGCATGGGGTTGCAGGAGCGCGAACAGGCCCGGCGCCTGATGGACCTTCCCGACAACAACGCCCGCGTGCTGGGGGCAATCGGTCGCCTGGTGCCGGACAAGGGCTTCGATTATCTGCTTGAGGCGTTTTCCCGCTCGCTGTCCCATCACCCTGACCTGAAACTGGTCATCGTCGGCGAGGGGCCTGATCGCAAATCGCTGGAAGAGAAAATCAGGCAGCTCAAGCTTCAGGGCAAGGTCTTCCTGCCTGGCCACAAGCCCGGTCTTGCGCAGCTGTATCGAGGCTTTGACTGGGTTGTCATTCCTTCCCGCGAAGAGGGGCTGGGGCTGGTGTTGCAGGAGGCAGTGATCGCTGGTGTGCCGGTGCTGGCCAGCGATCTTGAGGTCTTTCGCGAGCAGCTTGGCACCGCCGGGCACTATGTGCCGGTCGCGGATGTGCCCGCCTGGGCGGCGGCCATCGATCAGTTTGCCAATCAGGAGCGCGACAGCATCTCGACCTCCCAGTACCGCGCCCTGGCGCCAGAGCGGGTGTGGCTTGAGTTCTGCAACGATTCCCGGGCCTTGCTGACCCCTGACCGATAATCCCGGCCCGATGGCGCTCTAGCCGTTGGCGAGCAAAGCCTGCTCAAGATCCCGCAACGGAAACTCGGCGTGCAGGTTTTCACGATCGATATACCGCGCGAAGTGCTGCAGATTGCGTTTTTTCAGGCTCGGCGAAAGCGGGGCCTTGAAGAAGCGCATGTCGGCCACGTCGATCAACCCAAGCTGCTCATTGGGGGTGACGACAATATTCCCGAGATGCAACGAACGGAAATAGATGCCTGAACGGTGCAGTTCGCGGATCAAGCCGATCAGCGCGGGGAGTGCCTGTGTCCAGCTGAAACCCGGCGCCTGCGCCAGTTGACGCAGCGTCTGGCCTGGCAGCGGCTGGTAGAGTACGGCTGTCATGCCTGGCTGATCGAGGGTGTAGTAACTGACGACCTTGAGCGTGGGAACACCCAGTTTTTCCAGCTGGACGGCGTTGTCGATGAAGCGTCTGGAATAAGGTCGTAACAAAGCAGATGAGAACCAGCGCTTACGTCTGAAGAGTTTAAGGATATTGCCGTCCTGCAACCTGTACACTTTCGCGCCGTAGCTGTCGGCTTCCAGGACATTGGCACCGACTATCAGTTGATTTAAGGCGGCCTCAGAGAGCCGAGAGCATTGCATCAGTAGAAAGCCTTGTGGAGATTGCGAGCGGATTGACGGGCCATGATGCCCAAAAGCGAACGCTTTCACCATGCCGGCCGGCTGAGCCACTCGTTTTTAGGGAGATAAAATGCATTCCAGTCGCTGGGCACAAGCTGTGATGTCCATGGGATTCCTTTGGTTTGTCGTCGCGATAGCCTTCGCGCCGACGAACAAGATCTACCAGCAGGGGCTGGTGGCATTGTTGTGGTTGCCCACCCTTGCGCTGGCCTGGTCGGGCCGCGAGTGTCTGGGCACGTTCTGGCGTGAGCAGCGTGCGCTGTGCGTGGCGCTTGTGCTGTTGGCGCTGTGGGCGAGCCTCAGCCTGGTGTGGAGCGCGACCGACGATGGCAACCGTGAGCTCAAGCGGATGCTGTACATCGCCGTGTTCATCCTGTTCTTTCCGATCCTCGCGGCGGGGCGAACGGACAACGTGGTGCGCCTTCTGCAACTGGGCGGCGTGGGCCTGGGTGTGGCGTCTGCCTATTCCCTGTACCGCTACTACGGTTTCCTGCATGCACCCTGGTTCCTGCGCCTGGAGGGGATCGGCGAGCTGAGCCATCCGATCCTGGGCGCTTATGTCATTGGCGTGGCGCTGGTCTGGAGCCTGTTGTTGCCGCCTCAGCGCCGCTTGTCCCAGGTCATTTGGCTTTGCAGCCTGCTGCTGTGCCTGGCGTTCGTGGTGATGTCCCAGAGCCGCGGCGCGTTGCTGGCCCTGGCGCTGACCGTGGCGCTGCTGCCGCTCTGGTGGCGGGATCGACGTGCGTGGATCTTCAGCGGCACGGTACTGGTGTTGGGTGTGATAGGGCTGATCGTGTTCCAGTCGCTGATGACCGATCGCGGATCGTCCTACCGCCCTGAAATCTTCGGCGCGGTGCTGCAGATGATCGAACTGCATCCGCTGAAGGGGCTGGGCATCGGCACCAACTACAGCGTCACCATTGCCGATGGCCAGGTCTTCGACCATTCCCACAACCTGTTCACCCATACCACCATCCTGCTGGGCTTGCCCGGGCTGATGCTCTGGAGCGTGGTCTGGCTGCTGGTGCTGCGTGAGGCATGGCTGGCGCGCTCGACGGCTCTGGGCCGCTGCATGATGGGCGTCTGGATCTTCTCGACGTGCGCCATGCAGTTCGACGCCGCGAGCCTGACCGGGTCGCCCCGGGCCGAATGGTTCATCAGCTGGCTGCCGATTGGCCTGGCCTGCGTTCTGGTATGGGCAAGGGCGCCGCGCCATGCTGTGGTAAAATCCCGCGTTCAATTCAACCAGTGAGCTTTACGATGAGTGACAAAGGGTCCGATAAAGGACAGAGCTCCAGTCTGAAGATCTATCTTCGACTGCTGAACTATGTGAAGCCCTACGTGGGCATTTTCCTGCTCAGCATCGTTGGCTTCGTTATCTTTGCTTCCACCCAGCCCATGCTGGCAGGCATTCTCAAGTACTTCGTCGATGGCCTGACCAACCCGGAAGCTGCGCTGTTCCCCAACACTCCTTACCTCAAGGACCTGCAGCTGTTGCAGGCCGTGCCGCTGCTGATCGTGCTGATCGCCGCATGGCAGGGGCTGGGCTCTTACCTGGGCAACTACTTCCTGGCCAAGGTTTCCCTGGGGCTGGTCCACGACCTGCGCGTGCAGCTGTTCAACAAGTTGCTGGTGCTGCCCAACCGCTATTTCGACACCCACAACTCCGGGCACCTGATTTCGCGGATCACCTTCAACGTGACCATGGTCACCGGCGCTGCGACCGACGCCATCAAAGTGGTGATCCGTGAAGGCCTGACCATCGTCTTCCTGTTCCTTTACCTGGTGTGGATGAACTGGAAGCTGACCATCGTGATGCTGGCGATCCTGCCGCTGATCGCGGTCATGGTCGGCAGTTCGAGCAAGAAATTCCGCAAGCAGAGCAAGAAGATCCAGGTGGCGATGGGCGATGTGACCCACGTTGCCTCGGAAACCATCCAGGGCTATCGGGTGGTGCGCAGCTTCGGTGGCGAAAAGTACGAAGAAGAGCGTTTCGCCAACGCCAGCACCAGCAACACCGACAAACAACTGCGCATGACCAAGACCGGCGCGATCTACACGCCGATGCTGCAGCTGGTCATCTATACCGCCATGGCGGTGCTGATGTTCCTGGTGCTGTGGCTGCGCGGGGATGCAACCGCAGGTGACCTGGTGGCCTACATCACCGCCGCTGGCCTGCTGCCCAAGCCGATTCGCCAGTTGTCGGAAGTCAGCTCGACCATCCAGAAGGGTGTCGCCGGTGCCGAGAGCATCTTCGAACAACTGGATGTGGAGCCTGAAGTCGATACCGGCACCGTGGAGCTGGATCGGGTCAAGGGCCATCTGGAAGTGCGCAACCTGAGCTTCACCTACCCGGAAACCGAGCGCGAGGTGCTGCACGACATCAGCTTCTCGGCGGCGCCCGGGCAGATGATCGCGCTGGTGGGCCGTTCAGGCAGTGGCAAGTCCACCCTGGCCAACCTGATTCCAAGGTTTTATCACCACAATGCCGGACAGATCCTGCTCGATGGCGTGGAGATCGAAGATTATCGCCTGCGTAACCTGCGCCGCCACGTGGCCCAGGTGAACCAGAACGTGACCCTGTTCAATGACAGCGTTGCCAACAACATCGCCTACGGTGACCTGGCCGGTGCGCCGCGCAGCGACATCGAAGCGGCGGCAGCCGATGCCTACGCCAAGGAGTTCGTCGAGCAACTGCCAGAAGGCTTCGATACCCAGGTCGGCGAGAACGGCGTACTGCTCTCCGGCGGTCAGCGCCAGCGCCTGGCGATTGCCCGCGCGCTGCTCAAGAACGCGCCATTGTTGATCCTCGACGAGGCGACTTCGGCGCTGGACACCGAGTCGGAGCGGCACATTCAGGCGGCGCTGGATCACGTCATGAAAGGCCGCACCACGTTGGTCATCGCTCACCGTCTGTCGACCATCGAGCGCGCCGACCTGATCCTTGTCATGGATCAGGGCCGTATCGTCGAGCGCGGCACCCATGCCCAGTTGCTGGCACAGAACGGCTACTACTCGCGCCTGCACGCCATGGGCCTGGATGAGCCCGCACCGGTCGGGGCGGTATAGCAGCAGATTTTCCGACGCATCACCTTTGACGCCTATCGCGAGCAAGCTCACTCCTACAGGATTTGCGCAAGACCTGTAGGAGTGAGCTTGCTCGCGATGGGGCCGGCACAGGCATCCTCACGTTCTGTTACGCCGACTTTTCCCCAAGGCCTCAAGCCTTTCCAAACCCTGTGCTAAGATTCCGGCCTTGTTCATTCTTAGTTACGGGTTGTTCGATGAAGTTGTCCATGCCGCGTTTCGATCAGGCACCAGTTCTGGTAGTGGGCGATGTCATGCTCGACCGCTATTGGCATGGCGGTACCTCCAGAATTTCCCCTGAGGCCCCGGTGCCAGTGGTCAAGGTCGACCAGATCGAAGATCGCCCGGGCGGCGCAGCCAACGTTGCGCTCAACATCGCAGCCCTGGGCGCCAAGGCCTCGCTGGTCGGCGTGACCGGTGAAGACGAAGCCGCCATCAGCCTGAACAACAGCCTCAAGGCCGCAGGCGTGACGGCCCGCTTCCAGCGCGTTGCCCACCAGCCGACCATCGTCAAGCTGCGGGTCATGAGCCGTCACCAGCAACTGCTGCGCATCGATTTCGAAGAACCCTTCGCGACCGACGCCATCGCCCTGAGCGAGGAAGTCGACTCCCTGCTGGACGGCGTCAAGGTGCTGGTGCTGTCCGACTACGGCAAGGGCGCGCTGAAAAACCATCAGGTGCTCATCAAGTCCGCCCGTGACCGCGGGATTCCTGTGGTCGCCGACCCCAAAGGCAAGGACTTCAGCATCTATCGCGGCGCCAGCCTGATTACCCCGAACCTCAGCGAATTCGAAGCCATCGTTGGCCATTGCGTCGACGAAGCCGAGCTGGTGGCAAAGGGCGCGAAGCTGATGACCGATCTCGAACTGGGCGCGCTGCTGGTCACCCGTGGCGAGCACGGCATGACCTTGCTGCGCCCCGACCAGCAGGCCCTGCACCTGCCGGCACGCGCCCGGGAAGTGTTCGACGTGACCGGCGCCGGTGACACCGTGATTTCCACCCTGGCCGCCGCCCTGGCCGCCGGAGAAGAGCTGCCCCACGCGGTGGCCCTGGCCAACCTGGCCGCCGGCATCGTGGTCGGCAAGCTGGGTACCGCTGCCATCAGCGCCCCTGAACTGCGTCGCGCCATCCAGCGTGCCGAAGGTTCGGAACGCGGCGTGCTGACCCTCGATCAACTGCTGCTGGCCGTCGAAGATGCGCGGGCCCACGGCGAGTCGATCGTGTTCACCAACGGCTGTTTCGACATCCTGCATGCCGGCCACGTGACCTATCTGGAACAGGCCAGCGCCCAGGGTGACCGGCTGATCGTCGCGGTCAACGACGACGCATCGGTGAGCCGCCTCAAGGGGCCGGGTCGTCCGATCAACAGCGTCGACCGGCGCATGGCGGTCCTCGCCGGGCTCGGCGCGGTGGACTGGGTGATCAGCTTCCCCGAGGGCACACCGGAAAACCTGCTGACCCACGTCAAGCCCGATGTGCTGGTCAAGGGCGGCGACTACAGCGTCGATCAGGTGGTAGGCGCGCCGATAGTCCAGGCCTACGGCGGCGAAGTGCGCGTGCTGGGTTTGGTAGAGAACAGCTCGACCACCGCGATTGTCGAGAAGATCCGCGGGCAGTAGCGCAAAACCACATACCGCTGTAGGAGCGCGCTTGCCCGCGACGGCGGTGTGTCAGTCAGCATTCATGTATCTGACACACCGCCGTCGCGGGCAAGCGCGCTCCTACAGGTCAGTGTAGCTTTCAGGTTTTATGCAGCGTCTTGCGCGCCATGCGCAGCAGCTGTTTGGCGCCCACCTTCAAGCGGCGCTTGATGCCCGGCTTCTTCGCTTTCGCAGGCGTCAGCCCCTGCGCCAGCAGCCAGTCCTTCCAGCGAATCCGCTCCTCACGCACCACCCAGCCTTCCTGCGCCGCGAAGCTTTCGGCCAGGTACAAACCACGGGTGCCCGCCGGTGACAGCTTGTCGTTCTTGAGCGTATACAGCTCAGGCAAGGGCACGCCATTTTCCAGCGGCATCAGGTAAAGGTCAGGCTTGCTGCGGTTAAGCCGTGCGACCAACTGGTCATTCTCCAGCGTCTCATCGACGTGAAACAGGCTCAGCGGCCTTGCCTCCCGGGGCACTTCCAGGCGCATGTCGTAGATCAACTGCAGCGAAGCGGTCGGCAGGTGCACATAGGCGCGCGGGCGTTCGATCAAGGTCATGCTGCCGCAGCGCACGGGGCGCGCAGCGCCGGACAGCGGGCTCAGGCGAAAGGGCATGGCCTCGCGGTAGTGCAGGGCGGCAGCGTAGGGCGCAGGCAGCCAGGTGTCGTTGAAGCGCCCGCCGAGCCAGCCCTGGGGCGTTTCGATCAGGCATTCCTCGGCCACTTCCTGAATCGCCGTGTGCAGCGGCAGGTTCAGCTCGTGGGCCGGCACGTAACCGGAAATCAGCTTGAGCACCACATCGCCACGGTCCTGGCGGCGCTGGCGCACCAGCACCCAGTAATCGCGGTTCTGCCAGTTCAGCGTCAGGCGCACCGAGACCCCCAGGTTGGCCAGTTCCGTGGAGAAGCGCTCGCTGTCCTGCACCTCGATCTTGCGACGACGTTGCAGCGTCTGGGAAAAATTCAGCGGCATCCCGACGCTCTGGTAACTCAGGCCTTCGGGAGTGGCTTCGACGAACAGCGGCAGGGTCTTGAAGTTGCTCGGGTTCTTGCGGATCAGCGTTCGCGGCATATCGGCTCCTTCTTGCGTTGGGGTCGGCCGCCCGTTCAGTTCTGACGGCGGATCACGGAGGCAGCGGTTGCCACGTTATGGGCCAGGTGCAGCGGGTTGATGGTCCCGACGATAGCACCGGTGACGCCAGGATGTGCGAACAGCAGTTCGAAACTGGCTTGCACAGGATCGACACCTGCGCCTGCGCAAACGTGCCCGCTGGCCAGCGCTTTTTTGATCAGAATGCCTTTGGCGTGAACAGCAGCGTAGTCCAGCACCGGCTTTTCGCCCTGTTCGTTGAGGTTGTAGGTGACCATGGCGCAGTCGCCATCCTGCAAGGCCAGCAGGCCGCCTTCCACGGTTTTGCCCGAGAAGCCGAAACCGCGAATCTTGCCTTCGCGCTTGAGCTCGGCCAGCGTCTGGTACACCCCGCACTCATTGAGCACGTGCAGGTCGTTGCCGTCCGAGTGCACCAGCACCAGGTCGATGAAGTCGGTTTCCAGGCGTTTGAGGCTGCGCTCCACAGACAGGCGCGTGTGCGCCGGGCTGAAGTCATGGCGGGACTGACCCGCCTCGAATTCTTCGCCGACCTTGCTGACGATGACCCAGTCCTGACGCTGGCCGCGCAGCAGAGGGCCCAGGCGTTCTTCGCTGCGGCCATAGGCGGGGGCGGTGTCGATCAGATTGATGCCCAGGTCCCGCGCCTGCTTGAGCAGCATCCGCGCTTCGTCGTCATCGGGGATGGTGAAGCCGTTGGGGTATTTGACGCCCTGGTCGCGGCCCAGCTTGACCGTACCCAGGCCGATAGGGGAGACGTCGATGCCCAGGCTGCCCAGCGGGCGATGCAGATCGTGCAGAGTCTTCATGGCAGCAGCACGTCCCACACAGGTTTGGCCAGCGCCGGCCGGGGCAGGTCTTTGCGCGCCGGTTGTGGAATCGGGTGGATGTCATCCCGCGACAGTGAAGCCAAGACCCGATCGGCGAAGTCCGGCGCCAGCGCCAGTTTGGTCGGCCAGCCCACCATCAGCCGCCCCTGAACGTCGAGGAAAGCATTGTCCGGGCGTACCAGGCCGCTTTGTTGAGGCTCGGCGCGGTCCACGCGCAAGGTTGCGAACTGCGCCTGGCTCAGGTCGATCCAGGGCAGCAGGTGAGTCAGTTCCTTTTTCGCCGCGGCGATCTGTTCGGCGGGCTCGCGGGCCACGCCTTCGGCTTCGGAGATGTCGCCGCCCAGGTACCACACCCACTGGCCATCGGCCGCTGGATGGGTGGTGACCGTGATGCGCGGCTTGGGACCGCCACCCAGGCAGTGGGCGTATAGCGGCTTGAGCGTCGGCCCCTTGACCATGACCATGTGCAGCGGACGACGCTGCATGGCCGGATGGCTGACGTTCAGCGTCTTGAGCAGATCGGCCGTACCGCCGCCGGCGCTGAGCACCACGCGCTGGGCGTGGATGTCGCGGCCATCGACACGCAGGCCGACCAGTTCATCTTCGTGCAGCAGCGGCTCGATGTTCTCGCCCGCCAGCAGGCTGTCGCCGGCCAGTTCAGCCAATTTCTCGATCAGGCTGGGAACATCGATGACCAACTCGGCCAGGCGGTAGACCTTGCCCTTGAAGCGCGGATCCTGCAGCGCAGGCGGAAGGTCCGTGCCCTTGACCTGATCGACCCGGCCGCGCACTGCCTTGCTGGCGAAGAAACTGGTGAGGTTGCCCGCCAGAGTGCCCGGCGACCACAGGTAGTGCGCCTCCGACAGCAGACGCACGCCCGACAGGTTCAACTCGCCCTTGCCTGCGAGCGCCTCACGCCAGCGGCGGGGCATGTCGGCGATGGCTTCCGAGGCGCCGGACAGCGCGCCGTGCAGTGCATATTTGGCGCCGCCATGGATGATGCCCTGGGATTTGACCGTCTGCCCGCCGCCCAGGCTGGCGCTTTCCACCACGATAGTCGAGAAGCCCTGCCGACGCAGGCGAGCGTTGAGCCAGAGGCCGGCAACGCCTGCGCCGACAATCAGGACGTCAGTGGAAATAGCGGAAGACATGAACACCTCAAATGGCGAAACGAATTGCGCCATTATAGGGGAACAGGCTTTTGAGTAACCTGCTTAATGCCCTGCGGTTTTCGAGAACAGCTGAATCACCACTACCCCGGCGACGATCATCGCCATGCCGGCGATGGCAGGCAGGTCGAGTTTCTGGCCGTAGATGATCAGCGCCGCGATGCTGACCATGACGATGCCCATGCCCGCCCAGACCGCGTAGGCCACGCCCACCGGGATGCTGCGCACCACCAGCGTCAGCATCCAGAACGCCACGGCGTAACCGACGATCACCAGCAGCAGCGGCAGTGGCGTGCTCAGGCCTTTGACGGCTTTCATCGAAACAGTGGCGATGACTTCGGCGCAGATGGCGATGGCGAGCAGGTAGTAGGCAGACATGATGAAAGTCCTCTTTGCAGATACGTCTTCAATGGCTGCCGATTCTAGTGATCGTTCAGATGGGGTAAAGTCATTACCTATCTCACTGGCTGATAGGTTGCCGTGTCATGGAATGGAGCCTTGAACAAATCAGGCTGTTCGTCAGCGCCGCCGAGCAGCGCTCGTTTTCCGCCGTAGCGCGAGAATCCCGGCGGGCGCAGTCGGCGGTCAGCAGTGCGATTGCCATGCTGGAGACCGATCTGGGCGTGAGCCTGTTCGATCGCAGCAGTGGTCGCCAGCCGCGCTTGACCGAAGCGGGCAGCGCTTTGCTTGAAGAAGCGCGGGAACTGCTGCGCCAGTGCGAGCGGCTGGACGGTCGTGCCCTGGCGTTGATGCGCGGCCAGGAAGCGCGGTTGCGCCTGGCCCATGACGAAGCCATGCCGTACCAGCCGGTCCTCGACAGCCTGGACGCGCTGGATCAACGCTTCCCCAGCGTGGAGGTGCAACTGGCCAGCGGCGCGCAGGGCGATGTGGCGCGCAAGCTGGTGGAGCGGCGCGCAGACCTGGGCCTGCTGTTTCATCACGACCAGATGCCCGAAGCCCTGGAGCGGCGGGTGCTGGGCAGTGTGGAGATGGTCACGGTCTGCGCGGTCGATCATCCCCTGGCGAGCCAGCCGGTGGTCACCCGCCAGCAGCTGGCGCGGCACCGGCAGTTGCTCATCGCGCCGCAGCAGAGTGGCTATCCCGGTGGCGAGCAACTGAGCCCGCAGGTATGGCGCGCGGACAGTTTCTACGTCATGGCCGAACTGCTGATGCGCGGCCTGGGCTGGGCCTGGCTGCCGCGCCACGTGGTGCAATACCCGGCCTATCAGAACCAGATGATCGAACTGAGCAGCGAGTGGACGCCGCCTGCGCTGGTGGTGGAAATGGTCTGGCGCCGCGACGAACCCCTGGGGCCTGCCGCACGCTGGCTGGCCGAATGCTTCACCCATCATTTGAAGGCCATTGGCTGATAAACTCCGCGCCCATGAATAGAACTCTCTACACACTGCTGTTTCATCTTGGCCTGCCGCTGATTGCCCTGCGCCTGTGGCTGCGGGCCCGCAAGGCCCCTGCTTATGCACAACGTATCGGTGAACGGTTCGCTCGCGGGCTGCCGCCCATGCAGAAGGGCGGCATCTGGGTGCACGCCGTGTCGGTGGGCGAGAGCATCGCTGCCGCGCCGATGATCCGCGCGCTGCTGGCACGTTATCCACAACTGCCGATCACCATCACCTGCATGACGCCCACCGGGTCCGAACGCATCCAGTCGATGTTCGCCAACGAGCCGCGCATTCAGCATTGCTACCTCCCATACGATTTTCCGTGGGCGGCGGGGCGTTTTCTCGATCATATCCAGCCCAAGGTCGGCGTGATCATGGAGACCGAGCTGTGGCCCAACCATATTCATCAATGTGCGATGCGGGGTATTCCAACAGTTCTGGCCAACGCGCGTCTGTCGGAGCGTTCGGCGCGGGGTTACGGAAAGTTCGCCAGACTGACCCGGCCGATGCTCGCCGAGATGAGCCTGATCGCCGTGCAGACCGAAACTGAAGCCCAGCGTTTTCGTGACCTGGGTGCGCGCCCTGAGCGCGTAACCGTCACCGGTTCGATCAAGTTCGACCTGACCATCGACCCGCAGTTGCTGGCGCGTGCGGCGCAGCAGCGAGCCGACTGGCAAACCACCGGGCGGCCGGTGTGGATCGCCGCCAGTACCCATGCCGGTGAGGATGAGGTGGTTCTCGCCGCCCACCGCGAGGTGCTGAAAAAGCATTCCGAAGCCTTGCTGATCCTGGTGCCGCGCCACCCCGAGCGCTTCAACAGCGTGTTCGAGTTGAGCCGCCAGCAGGGTTTTGCCAGTGTCCGTCGCTCGACCGCCGAGCCGGTCACCCGCGAAACCTCGGTGCTGGTGGGCGACACCATGGGCGAGTTGCTGTTTCTCTATGCGCTGGCTGACATCGCCTTCGTCGGTGGCAGCCTGGTGCCCAACGGCGGGCACAACCTGCTGGAGCCTGCGGCGCTGGACAAGCCGGTATTGAGCGGCCCGCATCTGTTCAACTTCCTCGAAATCGCAGCGATGCTGCGCAGTGCCGGGGCGTTGGAGGAGGTGAGCGATGCGGCGGGATTGGCAGCGGTGGTGCAGCGATTGATCGAGGGGCCTGAGCAGGCGAAAGCCATGGCCGATGCGGGGTTGGCGGTGATGAAGGCCAATCAGGGCGCGTTGCAGAAGTTGCTGGACGGGATCGGTCGGTTGATCTGATTCCGGAGCAGCACGGCTTTTTCAAAGACGCGGCCGTTGTAGGAGCGCGCTTGCCCGCGACCGCGTTCGGTCAGGCGCCATCAATGTCACGGGCCGACGTCTTCGCGGGCAAGCGTGCTCCTACAGGGGAGTTTACCGCTCTGAAGGACGCTCGAAATTCTTCGCCGCTTCCTTCGCCAGATCCGGCGGCAGGAAGTCCTTGTCCGGGTTGTAATCGGGTTTGAGGAAGCGCGACAAATCCTGCAAGTCCCCCGGGCTCAGCGTGCCGGCCGCTTGCTTGAGGCGCAGGTTGTCGAGGATGTAGTCGTAGCGGGTGTTGTTGTAATCACGCACCGATGCGTACAACTGACGCTGCGCATCGAGCACGTCGACGATGTTGCGCGTGCCCACCTGATAGCCGATTTCCGTGGCTTCCAGCGCGCTCTGGTTGGAAATGATCGACTGTTTGCGCGCCTGCACCTGTTCCACGTCGGTGTTCACGGCACGGTGCAGGTTGCGGGTGTTTTCCACCACCTGGCGGCGCAGGCCCTCGCGCTGTTGTTCGGTCTGGCCGAGGCGGGCGTAGGCTTCGCGCACTTGCGAGCTGGTCAGGCCGCCGCTGTAGATCGGGATGTTCACCTGCAAACCAATGGTGCGTTGTTCGACGCTGCCGTGGAAGTCCTGCCCGGTGTAGTTCGGGTTGGTGAAGCCCAGCGGGTCGTTGTCGCCTTTCTGGTACTGGGCGACGGCATCGACGGTCGGCGCGTGCCCGGCCTTACGCTGGCGCAGGGTTTCTTCGGCGGCGCTGACGGCGTAGTTGCTGGCCAGCAGGTTGAGGTTCTGTTGCGAGGCCGTGTCGACCCAGGATTTCGCATCGTTGGGCGACGGCGCCAGCACCGGCAGGGTGTGGACGATGCCTTCGATGGAGTTGTATTCGCGATTGGTCAGGGTCACCAGCGCCTGGAAGGCGTCGTCCACCTGACGCTTGGCGACGATCCGCGCCGCCCGGGCAGTGTCGTAGCTGGCCTGGGCCTGGAGCACGTCGGTCTTGTCGGAAAGCCCCACGTCGAAGCGCTCGTTGGCCTGATCCAGTTGGCGCTTGAACGCGGCTTCTTCGGCCTTGGTCGAGGCCAGGTTGTCCTGGGCGCGCAGCACCGAAAAATAGTCCTCGGCGCTTTGCAGAATCAGGTTCTGCTCGGTCGCGGACAATTGCAGGATGGCCTGTTCGTTGACGTCCTTGGCCGCCTTGAGCTGGAACCAGCGGTCGGCGCGGAAGATCGGTTGGCTCAGGGTGGCGCGGTAGACCGTGCCGCTGCGGTTGATGACCGCAGAAGGTTCGTCGATCTTGGTGCGGGTGTTGTTGATGTCGGCACCGCCGGAAATGTTCGGCAACAGCCCGGCGCGGGCCTGGGGCACGATCTCTTTCTGCGCATCATAGCTGGCGCGGGCGGCGGCGAGGTCGGCGTTGTTGTTCACAGCTTCCTGGTAGACGCTGACCAGACCGGTCTTGGTCGGCAGTGGCAAGTCCGCTGCTGTGGCCATCGCGTTGGATGCGCATGAAACGGCAATGGCCAGTGAGAGTTTGCGCAGCATAGACATTCCCTAGTAATTCAGCTGTGTGAAGACGTGGCCGCAAGATCGCTTTGCGCCGGTTGCGAGTGTAGTTCCACAAGATCGCGACAACAATCCGACAGATGCGCCATTTAACGAGCGTTTGAATTCCGCGCTTGGCGTTTGCCGGGTGTGGCGTCTAGACTGACGCCGTTCTTGTCGGGGTGCCTTGCTATGAGGCTGAGATCGGATAATCCGGATCCCGTTGAACCTGATCAGGTTAGCGCCTGCGTAGGGAACAAGATTTCTCGTCTCCCGGCGAGTCCTCTTGAGTATCGTCCGGGTCTTTTTTGTTCATTTTTTGAACAGTCCTCGTGTTTCGATTCTCGGCATCCGTATTCTCACAGGGTGCATCCGTCCGTTCGATTCAGGCTCAAGCTCCGACAATCCATGCGCTGCACCATGATGTCCGGAGAGCCTGTTGATGAGTACAAAACTAAAAAACGCCAATCTGAGTGAATCCGCCCAGGTCGATTCGGGGTCGGTGCAGCCGTTCACCCGCTCGCAGAAAATCTACGTCCAGGGTTCGCGCCCGGACATCCGCGTGCCGATGCGTGAAATCAGCCTGGATGTGACCCCCACAGACTTCGGTGGCGAGATCAACGCGCCGGTCTGCGTGTACGACACCTCGGGCCCCTACACCGATCCCAACGTCATCATCGATGTGCGCAAAGGCCTGGGCGACGTGCGCTCGGCGTGGATCGACGACCGTGGCGACACCGAACGCCTGGGCGGCCTGAGTTCCGACTTCGGCCAACAACGCCTGGCCGATGCCGAACTGACCAAACTGCGCTTCGCCCACGTGCGCAACCCGCGCCGCGCCAAGGCCGGCGCCAATGTCAGCCAGATGCACTATGCGCGTCAGGGCATCATCACCGCCGAGATGGAATACGTCGCCATCCGCGAAAACATGAAGCTGCAGGAGGCCCGCGCTGCCGGCCTGCTGAAGCAGCAACACGCCGGCCACAGCTTCGGCGCCAGCATTCCCAACGAGATCACCCCTGAGTTCGTGCGCGAGGAAATCGCCCGCGGCCGCGCCATCATTCCGGCCAACATCAACCACGTCGAACTGGAACCGATGATCATCGGCCGCAACTTCCTGGTGAAGATCAACGGCAACATCGGCAACAGCGCGCTGGGCTCGTCCATCGAAGAAGAAGTGGCGAAACTCACCTGGGGCATTCGCTGGGGGTCGGACACCGTCATGGACCTGTCCACCGGCAAGCACATTCACGAAACCCGCGAGTGGATTATTCGCAACTCGCCTGTGCCCATCGGCACCGTGCCGATCTATCAGGCGCTGGAAAAGGTCAACGGCGTGGCTGAAGATCTGACTTGGGAGCTGTTCCGCGACACGCTGATCGAGCAGGCGGAGCAGGGCGTCGACTACTTCACCATTCACGCTGGTGTGTTGCTGCGCTACGTGCCGCTGACCGCCAAGCGCGTCACCGGGATCGTCTCCCGTGGAGGTTCGATCATGGCCAAGTGGTGCCTGGCGCATCACAAGGAAAACTTCCTCTACACCCACTTCGACGAAATCTGCGAAATCATGAAGGCCTACGACGTCAGCTTCTCGCTGGGCGATGGCCTGCGTCCGGGCTCGATTGCCGACGCCAACGACGAAGCGCAGTTCGGTGAGCTGGAAACCCTTGGCGAGCTGACCAAGATCGCCTGGAAGCATGACGTGCAATGCATGATCGAAGGTCCGGGCCATGTGCCGATGCAGCTCATCAAGGAGAACATGGACAAGCAGCTGGAATGCTGCGACGAGGCGCCGTTCTACACCCTCGGCCCGCTGACCACCGACATTGCGCCGGGTTACGACCACATCACCTCGGGCATTGGCGCGGCGATGATCGGCTGGTTCGGTTGCGCGATGCTCTGCTACGTCACGCCCAAGGAACACCTGGGCCTGCCGAACAAGGACGACGTCAAAACCGGGATCATTACCTACAAGATCGCCGCCCATGCAGCCGACCTCGCCAAGGGCCATCCGGGCGCGCAGATTCGCGACAACGCCCTGAGCAAGGCGCGTTTCGAATTCCGTTGGGAAGACCAGTTCAACCTCGGCCTGGACCCGGACACCGCGCGTTCGTACCACGACGAAACCCTGCCGAAGGATTCGGCCAAGGTCGCGCATTTCTGCTCCATGTGCGGGCCGAAGTTCTGCTCGATGAAGATCACCCAGGAAGTCCGTGAGTACGCGGCCAACCAGAAGATCGAAGCGGTGGACCTGTCTGTGGCCGAAGGCATGCGCGAGCAGGCCGAGCGGTTCAAGCAGGAAGGCAGCCAGTTGTACAAGAAGGTCTGACACCACGCCCGCCCTTCTGTAGGAGCGCGCTTGCCCGCGACGGCGGTGGGTCTGACACCTGATGTTTCTGACCCAACGCCATCGCGGGCAAGCGCGCTCCTACAGGGGGCTTTGCGCATGAATCCAATAACAATGCTCCTCCGAGATAACAACGTGAACACACCCGGCACCTACTCCCCCGACATCCCCGTCCCCGCTGCCAAGCGGGTGTTCGGCGGTCGGGATCTGTTTTCCCTGTGGTTTTCCCTGGGCGTGGGCCTGATGGTCCTGCAAACCGGCGCATTGCTTGCGCCGGGGCTGGGACTGTCTGGCTCGATGCTGGCCATCTTCCTCGGCACCCTGGTGGGGGTTCTGCTGCTTGCCGCCGTCGGCGTGATCGGCAGCGACACCGGCCTGTCGTCCATGGCCGCCCTCAAGCTGAGCCTTGGCAGCAAGGGCGCGGCGCTGCCGGCCATCCTCAATCTGCTCCAACTGGTGGGTTGGGGTTCGTTCGAAATCATCGTCATGCGCGACGCGGCCACGCTGCTGAGCGCTGGCGCCTTTGCCGAAGGCAGCCTGTGGACAAGCCCGCTGCTCTGGACGCTACTGTTCGGCGGCCTGGCCACCTTGCTTGCCGTCAGCGGCCCGCTGACCTTCGTGCGGCAGATCCTGCGCAAGTGGGGCATCTGGCTGCTACTGGCCGCGTGCACCTGGCTGACCTGGAACCTGCTGAGCAAGGCTGATCTGGCGGCGCTGTGGGCCCGTGCCGGAGATGGCTCGATGCCGTTTGCCGTGGGTTTCGACATTGCCATCGCCATGCCGCTGTCCTGGCTGCCGCTGATCGCCGACTACTCACGCTTCGGCAAGCGCGCCACCGGTGTGTTTGGCGGCACGGTGCTGGGTTTCTTCATCGGCAACTTCTGGCTGATGACCCTGGGCGTTGCCTACACCTTGGCCTTCGCGCCAAGCGGCGAAGCCAATGCGCTGCTGCTGGCGCTGGCCGGCGCTGGAATGGGCATTCCGCTGCTGCTGATTCTGCTGGACGAGTCGGAAAACGCCTTTGCCGACATCCATTCGGCAGCGGTTTCCAGCGGGATTCTGGTGAAGATCAAGGTCGAGCATCTGGCGCTGGCCATCGGCGTCATCTGCACGCTGATCGCCTGTCTTGCGCCATTGGCGCAGTACCAGAACTTCCTCTTGCTGATCGGCTCGGTATTCGCGCCGCTGTTTGGCGTGGTACTGGTGGATCACTTCATCCTGCGTCGTCGCAGCCATGGCGCCGCGACTGAGGGTTTGCGCTGGATGACGCTTCTGGCCTGGCTGGGCGGGATTTCCACCTATCACCTGCTGGCCAATCTCTACCCGGACATCGGCGCAACACTGCCAGCGCTGATCGTCGCTGGCGTGCTGCAACTGATCCTGGGCAAGGCGATCAGCTCCGGCCGGGGAACAGTTCCGGCTTGATGATGCCGTTGAGCTGAGGGTAAGGAATCTTCAGCTCGATGTGGCCCATGGCGTACGGGGCGATGGTGGTGACCGGATATTTCAGGATCACTGCACCGTACGTCAGGGCGATGTTTGAAGTTCGCTTGAATGGCCACATCTTCTGGAACTCGGTGTCCTTGTCCAGCTTGGTGCTGACCTGCCAGGCCTGGTGCGCCATTTCAGCCTTCGCCCAGAACGCTGCTTCCTGGCCTGGCACCAGCATGTCGGCCAGCGTCAGTACGCGCTGTTGCTGGCGCGAATAGTTGATGAAGGCGCGGCCCGGGTTGCCGTGGGCGCCGCCGGTGTCCAGGTAGCTGGACAGCTCGACCACCACGATTCCGTCATGCTGCTCACGTACCTTGGCCTGCAAATAGCTGCTGTAGCGCGCCGGCGCCGTGGCCAGGAACTGTTCCTGGTACGCCTTGAGGGTCGGTGGCACCGGACCGTCGGTGTCGCTGCGGGTCAGCTGCAGCAGGGTGCGCTGCACGATGGCATCGAGCTTGGCTTCGTCTGGGAAATGCACGGTATCGATATTGACCAGCGGGCAATCGCTGGCGGTGCAGCCGGGTTTGACTAGCTCCGAGGCGTCACGCTGAACGGTCAGCGGACTGCGCATATTGGGTTGGAACAGGCTCTGGCAGGCGCCCAGAATCAGGGCCAGGCAGGCCATCGAAATGATCTTCAGAAACGACATGGTGATCCTTGACGTTGACATAAAGGGCCATCACTTGGGTGCAACGGCAACAGGCTTCGACTGCGTCTGGCGCAATCAGTTCGCCACTGGGCGGATTAGAGTGCCTTTCGGTTGCCGTCGTCTACCTTTACAGCCGGATTTGCGCGTCTGAACGCCCGGCAAGGGCTGCATCCGGCGCGTCAGCACGTTAGGATGGGGCCATGAACTGAGCGCCTTGCAGTGAGAAACCTATGACCGATACCGAGAAATCGACGCCCACAAAGCATGAAATCACCCGGCGCGAAACCTGCTTCAAGGGTTTCTATCAGCTGGATCGTCTGCACCTGCGCCATGAGCTTTTCGACGGCGGCATGAGCCCGGAAATTTCCCGCGAGCTGTTCGTGCGTCACGATGCCGTGTGTGTCTTGCCTTACGACGCCAAACGCGATGAAGTGGTGTTGATCGAGCAGTTCCGGGTCGGCGTGATCGGCAAGCATTCAAACCCCTGGCTGATCGAAATGGTCGCGGGCCTGATCGACAAAAAAGAGCAGCCTGAAGAGGTTGCTCACCGCGAAGGAGAAGAGGAAGCTGGGCTTGTCTTCAACGCGTTGTGGCCGATCACCAAATACTTTCCGTCGCCCGGCGGCAGCAATGAATTCGTTCACCTGTACCTGGGCAAATGCGACAGTGAGGGGGCGGGCGGCGTCCATGGGCTTGAAGAAGAGGCCGAAGACATCCGTGTGTCGGTCTGGTCGTTCGACGACGCGATGCAAGCCGTAAAAGACGGACGCATCGTCAACGCTGCAACTATCATCGCAATACAGTGGCTGGCGCTCAATCGCGCCGAAATCAGGGGGCTGTGGTCGTGAATCTTTTGCGCGAGCGCTACCGTGTCGACCTTGCCGGGCTGCAGGCAGCCTGCGAGGCGAACTACGCGCGCTTGATGCGTCTTTTACCCGAGATGCGCAATGAACAACGTTCCCGCCGGGTGGCCGTCACCCAGGGCGATCAGATGCTGGGCGTGCTGTCGGTCGAAGTCGTGCAGAACTGCCCGTACACCTCGACGCTTCTAGTGCGTCAGGAACACAGCCTGCCGTGGCTGCCGGTGCCTGTCCTGGAAGTGCAGGTGTACCACGATGCGCGCATGGCCGAAGTCATCGGCGCCCAGCACGCTCGGCGTTTCCGCGGCATCTACCCATACCCCAACGCCCACATGCACCAGCCCGACGAAAAGGCCCAGCTCAACATCTTCCTCGGCGAATGGCTGAGCCACTGCCTGGCCTGCGGACACGAGTTCGAAGCGGTTCGCTGAGCATTCCTTATCCGCACTTCTCTCTCGTAGCAGCACGGCTTGCCGGCGGGAGCGGTGTGTCAGTCAACCCATCTGTCCCTGACACACCGCCCCCGCCGGCAAGCCGTGCTGCTACGGGGCGGTGTACAACCAAAGCTCTTGATCTTGATCTTGATCTTCTTACGCGATGGTACAGGCGCCACCGAACGCGACGTCAAGGCGCCAGGCCGAACGGAGGTGTCGCGTAGTGGGTTGAGCGGCAGGAAGCCGCGAAAGCCGTGCAGGCCATGGATGGCCCATCACGGCGGACCCACGGAGCGGCGCCGGAGTGAGGGAACCGGGACGAAGTCGCGGCCCAGCCTGTCGCAAATGGTTTGGCTACTTTGCCGAAACAAAGTAGCGCGCCGTAAAGGCGCAAAGGTGATTCCGAGTCGACATCGCGAACGGATATGCTCACCAGAATCTGGACCACTACCACTGGGGGCAGATCCGTTATCGAGTGCACTGGACCTGAGGGTTTCGCCCCTTACGGGCGACCTACTTTCTTTCGGGAAAGTAGGCAAACCATTTGCTCCTGGCTGGGGTCCTTCGGACTTCCCTCGACTCCGGCGTCGTTCCGGGGGCACGCCATGATGGGCCATCCATGGCCCGCACGGCTTTCGCGGCTTCCTGCCGCTCATCCCCCTCCACGACACCTGCGCTCGGCCTGGCGCCTTTACGTCGCGTTCGGCGTCGCCTGCACCATCGCGCACAAAGATCAAAATCAAAATCCAAAGCACCCCACCGCCCTGTAGCAGTCCGGCTTGCCGGCGAGGCGCCCTCAAGATCGCTGTCGTCGGCAAGCCGGACTGCTACGGGACCGATTACACCCACGCGCCTGTCGATCTTGCACAAATGAGAACTGCAACCCTGTTTCCGGGTTTGCCGTTGCTCCAATCAAACACCATAATCCGGCCATACCCGCTCAAGGAGATGGCCTTTGCCGAGCGCAGCCCTGAATTCGTCCTCTGTATTGTTGGTGCAACTATCCGACAGCCATTTGTTTGCCGAAGCGGACGGCGCGCTGCTGGGCATGACCACGCGCGACAGCCTCACGGCGGTCGTGGACCGGGTGCTGGCCGAGCAGCCGCAGATCGATCTGGTGCTGGCCACCGGCGATCTATCCCAGGACGGCACGGTGGAGTCGTATCAGGCGTTTCGCCAGGCGAGCGAGCGGCTGGATGCGCCCAAGCGCTGGCTGCCGGGCAACCATGACGAGCTGCGGGAGATGGCGATTGCCGCGCAGCAGAGCGACGTGCTCGACCCCGTTGTCGACATCGGCAACTGGCGGGTGACGATGCTGGATTCCGCCGTGCCGGGTTCTGTGCCCGGTTATCTGGAAGACAAGCAACTGCAACTGCTGGCCCAGGCCCTGAGCGAGGCGCCGCAACGCCATCATTTGATCTGTCTGCATCATCATCCGGTGCCCATTGGCGCGGCGTGGATGGAGCCCATCGGTCTTCGCAACCCGGATGCCCTGTTCTCGGTACTGGAACGTTTTCCCCAGGCCCGTGCTTTGCTCTGGGGCCACGTGCATCAGGAGTTCGACCAGATGCGCAATGGGCTGCGCCTGATGGCTTCGCCCTCGACCTGCATTCAATTCGCGCCGAACAGCGAAGACTTCGCCCTCGACGCGAAGGCTCCGGGGTATCGCTGGCTGCGTCTGTTCGACGACGGGCACATGGAAACCGGTGTGTCGCGCATTGATCCGGACCTGTTCGAGGTCGATCTCAGTGGCGCCGGGTATTGAAGGAAACATCCTGAATTCGCCACACACCGCCAACAAACGAGTGTTCACGCCGTTGTCCCTGTAAACTGCGTGGCTTTGCCGTGTGAGGCAGCCCCAGGCGGCCCCTTGAATCGCAGCTTACGGAGACGATCCCGTGAACCCGCAACATTCGACTCTGCTTTATATTCACGGCCTGAACAGCTCGGCGATGTCGAAAAAGGCCACGCAACTGGCCTCCCTCATGCGAACGCTGGGGCTTGGCGAGCAATTGCGCGTGCCGGAGTTGCACCATCACCCGCGCCAGGCCATCGCCCAGCTCGAGGCGGCCATCGAGGAACTAGGCGGTCGGCCATTACTGGTCGGCAGCTCGCTCGGCGGCTACTATGCGACTCACCTTGCTGAGCGGCATGGTCTGAAGGCGGTGTTGATCAACCCTGCGGTCAATCCGCACCAGTTGTTCGACGGCTTCCTGGGCACGCAACAGAACCTGTACACCGGCGAAACCTGGGAGCTGACCCACGATCACGTGGCTGCGCTGGCTGAGATAGAAGTGCCGGCGCCGCAGGACCCCCAGCGTATCCAGGTGTGGCTGCAGACGGGTGACGAAACGCTGGACTACCGCCGCGCCCAGGCCTTCTACCGGGCGTGCGCGCTGCGCATCGAGGCCGGTGGCGATCACAGTTTCCAGGGGTTTGCCGATAAACTGCCCACCCTGTTGAGCTTTGCCGGGTTTGCCCCGGAACTGCTCCAGGCCATCGATCTGTCGTCGTTGTGAATGTGCGACCGATCAAAGCCTTTGCTGCAACAAATATGTAGAACACGCTTGGAACAATAGCGTCACTCCGAAATTTCATGAACGACTTGATGACGAGACCCCATGGCCAATCCCAGCGCTAGCTCTTATAACGCAGACGCCATCGAAGTCCTCTCGGGCCTCGACCCGGTCCGCAAGCGGCCGGGCATGTACACCGACACCACGCGGCCGAACCACCTCGCCCAGGAAGTCATCGACAACAGCGTCGACGAAGCACTGGCCGGACACGCCAGATCGGTGCAGGTCATCCTGCACGCCGACAACTCCCTGGAAGTGGCCGACGACGGTCGCGGCATGCCGGTGGATATTCACCCGGAAGAGGGCGTGTCGGGCGTCGAGCTGATCCTCACCAAGCTGCACGCGGGCGGCAAGTTCTCCAACAAGAACTACCAGTTCTCCGGCGGCCTGCACGGCGTGGGGATTTCCGTGGTCAACGCGCTCTCGACCCAGGTGCGGGTGCGGGTCAAGCGTGACGGCAACGAATACGAAATGTCCTTTGCCGACGGCTTCAAGGCCAGCGAACTGGCAGTCGTGGGCACGGTTGGCAAGCGCAATACCGGCACCAGCGTCTATTTCGCCCCGGATCCCAAGTATTTCGACAGCCCCAAATTCTCGGTCAGCCGCCTCAAGCACGTGCTCAAGGCCAAGGCCGTGCTGTGCCCGGGCCTGACCGTCAGCTTTGAAGACAAAGGCACCGGCGAGAAGGTCGAGTGGCATTACGAAGATGGCCTGCGCTCCTACCTGCAGGACTCGGTCAGTGACTTCCTGCGCCTGCCTGAAGAGCCCTTCTGCGGCGTGTTTGCCGGCAACAAGGAAGCGGTGGACTGGGCGCTGCTGTGGCTGCCCGAGGGTGGCGACAGCGTTCAGGAAAGCTACGTCAACCTGATCCCGACCGCCCAGGGTGGCACCCACGTCAACGGCCTGCGTCAGGGACTGCTGGATGCGATGCGCGAGTTCTGCGAATTCCGCAACCTGCTGCCACGGGGCGTGAAACTGGCCCCCGAAGACGTCTGGGAACGCATCGCCTTCGTGCTGTCGATGAAGATGCAGGAGCCGCAATTCTCCGGCCAGACCAAGGAGCGCCTGTCGTCTCGCGAAGCGGCGGCATTCGTCTCCGGCGTGGTCAAGGACGCCTTCAGCCTGTGGCTCAACGCCCACCCTGAAATGGGCATGCAGTTGGCCGAGCTTGCGATCAACAACGCCGGTCGTCGCCTCAAAGCCAGCAAGAAGGTCGAGCGCAAACGCATCACCCAGGGGCCTGCGCTGCCGGGCAAACTGGCGGACTGCGCCGGTCAGGACCCGATGCGCGCCGAGCTGTTTCTGGTCGAGGGTGACTCGGCCGGTGGTTCGGCCAAGCAGGCGCGGGACAAGGAATTCCAGGCCATTCTGCCGTTGCGCGGCAAGATCCTGAACACCTGGGAAGTCGATGGCGGCGAAGTGCTCGCCAGCCAGGAAGTGCACAACATCGCCGTGGCGATCGGAGTCGATCCGGGCGCGGCTGACATGAGCCAGCTGCGCTATGGCAAGATCTGCATCCTGGCCGACGCCGACTCCGACGGCCTGCACATCGCAACCCTGCTGTGTGCGTTGTTCGTCCAGCACTTCCGCCCGCTGGTCGAGGCCGGTCACGTCTACGTTGCCATGCCGCCGCTGTACCGCATCGACCTGGGCAAGGACATCTACTACGCCCTGGACGAAGCCGAACGTGATGGCATTCTCGACCGCCTGGTGGCCGAGAAGAAGCGCGGCAAGCCACAGGTCACCCGATTCAAAGGCCTTGGCGAGATGAATCCGCCACAGTTGCGTGAGACCACCATGGACCCGAACACCCGGCGCCTGGTGCAACTGACGCTGGACGACATCGAAGCCACGTCGCAGATGATGGACATGTTGCTGGCGAAAAAACGCGCGGGCGACCGCAAGGCGTGGCTTGAATCCAAAGGCAACCTGGCCGAGGTGATGGTTTGAGGCGAGGCTGGCTGGCCGCCCTGTTGCTGGCCGCCGCTCCCGCGTTCGCCGCGCCGCTGCCGGAGCTGAAGTTGTTGTCCGAGCATCCGGTGGACGACATGGTGGGCGGCAATCTCTCGGGGCTGGCCTCGTGCGATGGCGTGCTGTGGACGGTATCCGACCGCGACGACACGCTGCTGTACCGTCTCGACACTTCGGCGACGGTGTGGAAGGCGCGGGCGCAGGTCCTCGAGATTCCGCCGATTCCCGACAGCGGCCTGTCAGCGACCCTGCGCGGCATGGCCAAGGCTTCGGCGCTGGTGCGTGGCGGCGATCTGGATTTCGAGGGCGTGAGCTGTGACGCTGCCGGCAACCGTTATCTGGTCAGCGAGGCCTATGCCACGGTGCTGAAAGTGCCGGTGGACGGCGCACCGACCTGGCTCGACCTGCCCAGGGCGCTGGTCGAGGAGGCGCAGTCGGCGGGAATGCTGCAGCACTTCAACGCGATCTTCGAAGGCATCGCGATCAACCCTGCCGGCGACCGGCTGTGGCTGGCCGCCGAGCGCGAGAAGCGCGGGCTGCTGACTGCAAAATTGGGTAATGACGGCTGGGAATGTGATGCCAGTTGCATCCTCAAGGTCGAGTCCGGCAACGACATCCTGCCGCCTGAACTGGGCGGTAAATCGGTCGCCAAGGATTTCTCCGACATCTCGCTGTACAAGGGCAAGCTGTACACCCTGGAGCGGGCGGCGTACCGGATCTGTCGGCGTACCCTGGAAACCGGGCAACTCGAAACCTGCTGGTCCTTCGCCCAAGAGGCACTGAAACCCAACCGGCTCTACGATCAGAAATACGGCCTGACCGAGGCGCTGATCGTTGACGACAAGGGCGCCTGGGTCGGGACTGACAACAACTTCGGTGCTCGCGCCGATGGCGAAAAACGCCCCATTGTCTGGCGCTTTGCGGCGCCTGAGGGTGGCTGGAGCGCCAGGCCTTGACCCAGGCACCTCCCGGCAAGCGCGCCGGGCGCCTGATGCTGATCATCGTCTGGGCCGCAGCGCTGTTCCTGGCGACGCGGTTTTTCGGCGAGTGGGAGCAGCGTCAGGAAAACCCGAACACCAGCGTCAGCTCCGAGCATGGCGACGGTTACGTCGAGGTGCAACTGGTGAGCAATCGCGAGGGGCATTTCGTCATGACGGGGCAGATCAATGCCCGCCCGGTGCAGTTCATGCTCGACACCGGTGCGACCAACGTCGCGATCCCGCAAGCGGTGGCAGACGCATTACGCCTGGAGCGTGGTGCCCGGGTCGAGGTGAGCACGGCCAATGGCCGCACCGAGGCTTTTCGGGCCACGCTGAACAGGCTGCAGATCGGCGATATCGTCCTGGACAACGTGCGCGCCCTGGTGGTGCCCGGTCTGGACGGCGATCAGGTGCTGCTGGGTATGAGCGCCATCAAACAACTCGAATTCACCCAGCGCGGCGGCACCTTGCTGCTGCGCCAGACGACAAAATGATGAGGCCCGCATGAGCGACTCCCTTGACCTCAGCCTGGACGGCGTAGAACGCCGCTCGCTGGCTGACTTCACCGAACAGGCCTATCTGAACTACTCCATGTACGTGATCATGGACCGTGCCCTGCCGCACATCGGCGACGGCCTGAAGCCTGTACAGCGGCGTATTGTCTACGCCATGAGCGAGTTGGGCCTGGACGCCGACGCCAAACACAAGAAGTCGGCGCGTACCGTCGGCGACGTGCTCGGCAAGTTCCACCCCCACGGCGACTCGGCCTGTTACGAAGCCATGGTGCTGATGGCGCAGTCCTTCAGCTATCGCTACACGCTGGTCGATGGCCAGGGCAACTGGGGTGCGCCGGACGATCCCAAGTCGTTCGCGGCCATGCGCTACACCGAGGCGCGCCTGTCCCGTTACTCCGAGGTGCTGCTGACCGAGCTTGGCCAGGGCACGGCGGACTGGGTGCCGAACTTCGACGGCACACTGGATGAACCTGCCGTTTTGCCGGCACGTTTGCCGAATATCCTGCTCAACGGCACCACCGGCATCGCGGTCGGCATGGCCACCGACGTGCCGCCGCACAACCTGCGTGAAGTCGCGTCGGCCTGTGTGCGCCTGCTGGACGAGCCCAAGGCCACCATCGAGCAGCTTTGCGAGCACGTTCAAGGCCCGGATTACCCGACCGAAGCGGAAATCATCACGCCGCGCCATGACCTGCTGAAAATCTACGAAAGCGGCCGTGGCTCGGTGCGCATGCGCGCCGTGTATCGCGTCGAAGACGGCGACATCGTGGTCACCGCGCTGCCGCACCAGGTGTCCGGGGCCAAGGTGCTGGAGCAGATCGCCGCGCAGATGCAGGCCAAGAAGCTGCCGATGGTCGCCGACCTGCGTGACGAATCGGACCATGAGAACCCGTGCCGCATCGTCATCATCCCGCGCTCCAACCGCGTCGATCCCGAAGAGCTGATGCAGCATCTGTTCGCCACTACTGAGCTGGAATCCAGCTACCGGGTGAACATCAACATCATCGGCCTGGACGGCAAGCCGCAGCTGAAGAACCTCAAGGCGCTGCTGTCCGAATGGCTGCAGTTCCGCATCACCACGGTGCGTCGCCGCCTGCAGTTCCGCCTGGACAAGGTCGAGAAGCGGCTGCACCTGTTGGAAGGCTTGCTCACTGCTTACCTGAACCTGGACGAAGTGATCCACATCATTCGTACTGCCGAACACCCGAAAGCCGAACTGATCGCGCGTTTCGAGCTGTCGGAGATTCAGGCCGACTACATCCTCGACACCCGCCTGCGTCAGTTGGCACGTCTGGAAGAGATGAAGCTGCGTGGCGAGCAGGACGAGTTGCTCAAGGAACAGGCCAAACTACTGGCCCTGCTGGGCAGCGAAGCCAAGCTGCGCAAACTGGTGCGTACCGAGTTGCTCAAGGATGCGGAAACCTATGGCGATGATCGCCGCTCGCCTATCGTCGAGCGCGCCGAAGCCAAGGCGCTGTCCGAAAACGAACTGATGCCGACCGAGCCTGTGACGGTCGTGCTGTCGGAAAAAGGCTGGGTGCGCTGCGCCAAGGGCCATGACATCGACGCGACCGGGCTTTCCTACAAAGCGGGCGACGGCTTCAAGGCCGCGGCCAACGGTCGCTCCAACCAGTTTGCGGTGTTCATCGACTCCACCGGCCGCAGCTATTCGCTGGCGGCCCATACATTGCCGTCGGCCCGTGGCCAGGGAGATCCGTTGACCGGACGCCTGACGCCACCGCCAGCCGCAACCTTCGAGTGCGTACTGCTGCCGGACGACGATGCGCTGTACGTCATCGCTTCCGACGCCGGTTACGGGTTTGTGGTCAAGGGTGAAGACCTGCAAGCCAAGAACAAGGCGGGCAAGGGGCTTGTCAGTCTGCCTGCGGGCGCCAAGGTGATCCTGCCGCGCCTGGTGCCGGACCGTGAGCAGAACTGGCTTGCGGCGGTGACCACCGAAGGCCGCCTGCTGGTGTTCAAGATCAGCGACCTGCCGCAACTGGGCAAGGGCAAGGGCAACAAGATCATCGGTATTCCGGGCGATCGCGTGGCCAGCCGCGAAGAATACGTGACTGACCTTGCAGTCATTCCTGATGGCGCCACCCTGGTGCTCCAGGCGGGCAAGCGCACGCTGTCTCTGAAACCCGACGATCTTGAGCACTACAAAGGGGAGCGAGGCAGACGTGGCAATAAGCTACCACGCGGATTCCAGCGAGTTGATGCATTGTTAGTGGAAAGCGCTACGTAAACGGCCGTTTTCAGCGATCGATCTTCGTATTGTCACCAAGATCGACGCAGAATCGCTGGAGTCATCGGGCATATTCACGGATGATATGACGTCCTTTGGCGCCAGCGTGGCTGAGTGCCTTTATGTTCTCTGAGTATTTGACATTGTGGGCCCGTCGTGTGGTGCCCACTTGGACGGAATGATGAATTTTCTACGCGTTCCTTTTGTTCTGTTGTTAACCGGCGTTCTGGGTTTGGCCGGGTGCAGTGTTCATCAGCCTACTTCGCTCTATCAACTGGACAGCGGCGAACCAGGCCAACCAAAACAAAGTGCCGGCGTGGCTGTTGTGCTCGGGCCGGTTTCCGTTGCTGATTACCTGCAGCGGGAAACATTACTTCAGCGTCAGCCCGATGGCAGCCTGACTGCCTCGAAGGATGGCCGCTGGGCCGGCAGCCTGTCTGCCGACATCGACCAACTGCTGCTGCGCCAACTGGCGTGGAAGCTCGACAGCCAGCGCGTGGTGATGGCGCCGGCTGCGGCCAATTTCACGCCTGACGTGCAGGTGGTGCTGTCGATCACCCGTCTGGACTCCGGCGAGAACCAGCCTGCGGTGCTCGATGCCCAATGGCGTCTGCTGGACCGTCGCGGCACCGTGCGTGACAGCAAGCTGGTGCACCTGGAAGAGCCGCATGCCGGCACTTCCGCTGCTCAGGTCAAGGCTCAGGGCGTGCTGTTGCAGCGTCTGGCCGAGCAGTTGAGTGCTGCGGTCAAGCCGGTGGCTGCGCAGCCATTGGTCGCTGACGAGCCGAAGAAGTCCGCCCAGCCCGCCAAGACCCGCACCGATCAGGACAAGCCAAAGATCCCGATGGCCTCGCCGATTCGCACCGATCTGGAAGTGTTCCGCTTCTAAGGGCCACGCCCAACAAGAAAGCCCGCAGTGATGCGGGCTTTTTTGTGGGCGATGGGTTAGGGAAGATGCACAGGTCACGTCGCCCCGGAATCTGTAGGAACGCGCTTGCCCGCGACGGCGATGTGTCTGAGGGGTATGTGCTGGCTGACACCACGCCGGTCGCGGGCAAGCGCGCTCCTACGGCCTGCGGCCAGAATCAAAAGCGCGGACGTGCACCCTGTAGGAGCGCGCTTGCCCGCGAGGGCGGTGTGTCTGAGGGGTATGTGCTGGCTGACACTACGCCGGTCGCGGGCAAGCTCACTCCTGCGGCCTGCGGCCAGAATCAAAAGCGCGGGACGTGCAACCCTGTAGGAGCGCGCTTGCCCGCGACGGCGGTGTGTCTGAGGGGTGTGTGCTGGCTGAGACTACGCTGGTCGCGGGCAAGCGCGCTCCTACAATGCCGTGGTGGTCCCGTAACCTGTAGGAGTGAGCTTGCTCGCGATGGCGATCTGCCTGGCGGGGATGTGTCGGCTGACACGCCGCAATCGCGAGCAAGCTCACTCCTACGGCCTGCGGCCAGAATCAAAAGCGCGGACGTGCAACTCTGTAGGAGCGGGTCAGGTCAGACCTTGCGCGCTTCGTGCATGCGCGCCAGTTGGCGTTCGAGCATCGACGGGTAGGGTTCCATCAGGCGCTCGACGCAGCTTGCGCCTTCGGGGCTGGCGATCGGGCGGATGCGGGCGCGCTGGCGGATGGTGTGGTCTTCGCTGATCTTGCGCTCCACCAGCAGCAGGTTGCGGCTGTGTTGCGAAAGGGCGAGGGCGTCCTGGGCGGTTTCGGTCAGCAGCAGGTCGATCTGGTCCATGCCGTGCAGGCCTTCGCCCAGCGTAAGGCCCAACTGCAATTGCAGGGTGATGCCGCTGTCGGCCACTTCGATCTGCAGCGCATGGCTCAGGGCGCGCAACAGCTCGCCGCAGCAAATCGCGTTGGTCAGGTAGTCGTCGCCGCTGTCCTGGGTGCTGAACACCATCAGCGAGCTGCCATCGTTGAGCGTGTGCAGTTCGCTGTCATACAAGGATGCAGCCTGGTCGATGCAGTCGCGATAGCGCTCCAGCAACTCGGTCAGGCGGGTGCGGGGCAGGCGGCGCAGTTGTTCCTGGGAACCCAGTTGCACGGCCAGCACGGCGCTGTATTGCGGCTGCAAAGGCACCACTGGCAACACAGGGCGCGGGGCCGGCTTCTGCACCACCGGAGTTTCGTCACGAAGATCGGCGAACGGGTCGTCTTCGTCTTCCTGATCTTCCTCGGCCACGATGCGGCGGGCCGGAATGGCCGTGGCACGCGGTTTTGGCGCTTCGTCGAACTCGGGATCGGCGAGGTCGCTGGCGTCAAATTCGGGCGAGGCGTCGTCGTCTTCCTCAACCTGTTCAGGTTCCGGAGCCGGTGCAGGCTCGGGCTCAGGCGGCGCGTAGGACGCCTTGAGCTGGCGCGCCAGGTCGCCGATTTCGTCCTGACGGTCGGTAGCCGGGGTGTACGGGTCGATATAACGCAGCCACATGCGCAGTTGCAGCATGGGCGTCGAGATATGCCGCCCCAGGCGCAGGCTCAATGCCAGCGCCAGTGCGAGCAGGATACCGGCCAGAATGCCCATGCTTTGCAGGCTGATGGTCAGCGGCTGCTGGAACTGGCTCATGTCCAGGCTGATGCGCAGGGTGCCGGCGACCACGTCCTGAAAGGTGATCTTGATCTCGTACAGGCCCTCGGCCTCACCCAGCAGGCCGTTTTTCGGGCGCTGGCCCGCTTCGGCGAGGATTCGGTTATCCATGCTGTAGATGGCCGCGTGGGCCACCAGCGGGTTCTTGACCAGATTACCCAGCAACACGTTGAGGCTCAGGATGTCGTTGGACACCAGAAGCTCGGTGGCGGAGGTCGCGGTTTGCGTGGTCAGGGCCTGGCCCAGCGCGTCCGCCTGCTCGTGCATGGCTTGCTTGAACTGCAAGCCCATCACGCAGGCGTAGATCACCAGCGCCAGCGCGACGAGGATCACGTTGTGGCTGGCGATGCGCAAAGCTATCGGAACGCGTCGGTGACGCAATGCCCGGAAGATCAGCAAGAAGAAATTATCGGTTTTTACTGGCGTGGGCCGGTTCACTGAGCACGGCTCTCTTGGAGAAGTTGGGGCGCAGTATAGCGAGCGACCCAGACGGGGCAAAGCGCTCGCTGTGCCCGGCGGTCACTGAAAGTGCGTAGAATGCGGTTTTTTTCCACAGCGGGGGTGCGCCTTGCGCGAAATTGTCCTGATTAACATCACCGGCGAAGACCGCCCGGGTCTGACTGCGGCCTTTACCGGCGTCCTGGCCCAGGGCGGCGTCGATGTCCTGGATATCGGTCAGGCCGTGATCCACGACACGCTGTCGTTCGGCATTCTGGTCCAGATCCCGGACACCGAAAGCGGGGCGGCGGTGCTGGACCAGGTCCAGTCGAAGGCCGATGAACTGGGGCAGCAGGTGCTGTTCACTCATGTCAGTGAAGACGATTACCAGCATTGGGTCGACGATCAGGGCAAGGACCGGCACATCGTCACGCTGCTGACGCGCAAGGTCACCGCCGAGCAGTTGCAGACCGTCAGCTCGATCACCGCCAAATACGGCCTGAACATTGACCGGATCGACCGTCTGTCCGGGCGTATGCCACTGGACATGCCGAGCGACAAGGGCAAGGGCTGCATCGAGTTTTCCGTACGTGGCGAGCCGGCCGATGCCCAGCAGATGCGCGCCGAATTCCTGCACGTGGCGCAGGAGCTTAACGTCGACATCGCTTTCCAGCAGGATTCGCTGTTCCGCCGCAACCGCCGTCTGGCGGTGTTCGACATGGACTCGACGCTGATCGAAGCCGAAGTCATCGACGAGCTGGCCAAGGCCCACGGCGTGGGTGACCGCGTGTCGGAAATCACCGAGCGCGCCATGCGCGGCGAACTGGACTTCCGCGCCAGCTTCAAGGAGCGCCTGGCGCTGCTCAAGGGCCTGGACATCAAGGTGCTGGACGAAATCGGCGCATCGCTGCGCCTGACCGAAGGTGCCGAGACCCTGTTCGCCGAACTCAAGCGCCTGGGCTACAAGACTGCGATCCTGTCAGGCGGCTTCACCTATTTCGCTCGGCAGTTGCAGGCCAAGCTGGGCATCGACTACATCTTCGCCAACGAGCTGGAAGTGGTTGATGGCAAGTGCACCGGCGTTGCCGTGGAGCCGATCGTCGACGCCCAGCGCAAGGCCGATCTGTTGCGCGAGCTGGCGAGCAAGGAAGGTTTGAGCCTGGAGCAGACCATTGCCGTGGGCGATGGCGCGAACGACCTGCCGATGCTGGCGATTGCCGGCCTGGGCGTGGCCTTCCGCGCCAAGCCGCTGGTCAAGCAGTCGGCGAAACAGGCGATCTCGACCCTGGGCCTGGATGGCGTGCTGTATCTGCTGGGCTTCCGGGATCGGGAAGGGCTATAAAGACGTTGTAACTTCTGTAGGAGCGAGCTTGCTCGCGAATGCTGACGCTCATCCGATGAAGATCTGTTGGATGTACCGGCCCCTTCGCGAGCAAGCTCGCTCCCACAGGTCGAAATCAGAATGCCTTACAACACCGTCCACAACGAATCGAATTCCTGCTCTGGCACTTCGCTGCCCGGGGCGGGTTTCTTCGGTGCTTCCAGGATCTGATATTCGAACTGGTTGTAGCTGCCGGTCGTCGCCCGACGATTGCTCAAGGTGGCGCGGCGCTCGTCGCCGGTGGTGTTGATCATCACCTTGCTGCCGTCCTCGAAGGGCAGGCGCGGGGCGACCACGGTCGCTGGCACGTCGATGGCCCGTACCTCGGGCAACAGCAGCGCTCGCAGGTACTGGCTGCTCTGCTCGCCCCGCAGCAATTGCATGCCACAGGCCTGGGCAAAGGGCGCAATCAGCTCGACTCCCATCTGCGTGCCACCGCTGCGCACCTGGCGCACCCAGCGCACGACCGCGATGCTCCAGCCATGGCCGTGGTCCTGAATTCCGATCATCTCCCCGGCCTGCAACTGGTCAGGCACGTCCTTGGGCCACGCCAGGCAGTAACCACCGGGGCTGTGATTGACGATGTTCAGGCTGTAGCTGGGAAAGCCTTTCTGGGCGTCGGAAGCGGGGGCGCCGCCGTCGGCTTCGTCACGCTGGTATTCGATTTCTTCGAACGGCAGCATGGTGGTCGATGTGCCCTTGCGCTGCACCTCGATCGACTGCGCCCAAGGGTCATGCTTTTCCGGTACGAGCGGTTCGAGGGTGTATTCGGCGACCTTGCTGACGGTCACGGCCGGCACCAGCAGCAGGTCGCTGAAGCTCTGCTGCCCGCCAACGAAATAGTGCAGGGCGCTCATGCCGACGCAGACGGTCAGGGTGCCCTGGCCCGGCATGCGCTGGAAGGCGCGCTCGGACACATCGCCCCATGCGGCCGCAAGATGCTGCAAAACATCGATCGACAGGCCCGGGGGCACGTGCAGATAAGACTGCGAACGCTGCTCGATGGGCGTGTCGATGTAGCGCTGCAAGGCGGCGGACAGGGCGCGGGGGTTGATGCCCAGCAGACTGGCGCGCTGATCCTCGGTGTACAGCGAGGTGTAGCGCGGCGCAGTGTCGGTGCCGTGGGCCACCGCATAGAGGCTGGTGTCGTCCACCGGCTGCTGGAGGGTGACCATGGAACTCCAGGCGTCCAGCGCATCGGCCAGCTTGCCGATGTTGTGCTGGCGCATCTGGTTGCAGCGTGAGCAGCCCATCAACAGCGCCACGGTGTAGGTCTGTTCCACCGTCAGCGTGCGAGTGTGGTGTGCCTGGCTGTCAGCAACGGGGATGTTATGCAGTTGATGCTGCCGGGCGATCTGGTAGATCAGGTGCAGCTCCAGCCACAGGCCATCCTGCACCGGGCAATACAGCTGGTTGGCGCGGATCAGCGGGCCGTTGAGGCAATGCATTGCCCGTTGCAGCGCGGTTGTCAGCAGGGTGATGCGATCCCGGGTGAGCCTGGGTGCCACCTTGGCGATGATCTGTTTGTAGCCGATGGCCAGATGGTTTTGCAGGGCCTGACACAGGTTCGCGACCTTGCGCGGGCGCTCTTCGAGCACCACCGACTGGTTCAGAAAGTGCCGCTCAAGGTGCTTGCACACGAAAAAAACTTCCGGGCGCAGCAATTCGAGCAACTGCAGGCGGTTGTCGCTGGGGGTGAGCAACTGGTTCAGCTCGCCCAGGCCCTGGTAGAGCTGGCGGGCCATCTCGCCGAGGTTGGCTTTGGGAAGCGTGGCGATCCAGCGTTTCAGGTCTTTGGGCGTCGCGTCACAGAACGACAGGCTCGACTGCGTCGGCACAGGTGCGCGCAACAACAGTGGGAGGCTCAAATTACTCATGTGACAAACAAACTCCAAAAGCTACTGGCTCGAAAGGCTGCAGGAAACTGCGTGGATAAAGGTGCGCAGGCCGAGCGAAACGAGCAAGTTTACGTCAATTGGAAGCGAAATTTCCTACAACACCGATAAGTGACTTTACCATCATCGGTATTTCAGAACAGTCCTAATATCAAAATGACATTGTATCGTCCGTGATACTTCGGCTTCATGACCGCCCATGGCGGACCGTATCCGGGGATACGGGACCGCCAACAAAAGCGTGTCAGGATTTGTCAGGCAATAATCAGGCCTGAGCGGGGACGGCCAGCAACTGGCCCATTTGCGTTGGCGATCCTGCCGCCAGGGTCTGCGCCCATTTCACCTGATCCGGCCCGAACAGCACGATGGCGGTCGAACCCAGTTTGAAGCGGCCAAGCTCGGCGCCTTTCTCCAGATGAATCGGGGCGCGCGCGGCTTCGTCGTAGCGGAAAGTCTTGAGTTCGCGCTTGGGTGGCGTGACCAGGCCCGCCCAGACCGTTTCGATGGAAGCGACAATCATCGCACCCACCAGCACCACGGCCATCGGGCCACGCTCGGTATCGAACAGGCAAACGACGCGTTCGTTGCGGGCGAACAGTTCAGGGACGTTTTCAGCGGTGGTCTGGTTGACCGAGAACAGGCGGCCCGGCACGTAGACCATCTCGCGCAGGGTGCCAGCCAGCGGCATGTGCACGCGGTGGTAGTCTTTCGGCGACAGGTAAATGGTCGCGAACTCGCCGCCCATGAACGGCGCGGACAGACGTGCATCACCGCCCAGCAGTTCCAGGGCGCTGAAGCTGTGGCCCTTGGCCTGGAAGATGCGGCCATGTTCGATCGGGCCCAACTGGCTTACGGCACCGTCGGCAGGGCAGAGGATCGCCCCGGGGGTTTCGTCCAGCGGGCGCGCGCCCGGTTTCAGGGCGCGGGTGAAGAAATCGTTGAAGTGCGGATACGCGGTGACGTCTTCAACCAGTGCCTGGGACATGTCGACCTGATAGCGGCGCACGAACCACTGGGTGAACGCATTCTTGAACCAGCGCACGCGGCATTCGGCGACGCAGCCGGCCAGGCGCGAGAGCAGATGATGGGGCAGCAGGTATTGGAAAAGAATAAACAGACGCTGTTTCATCAAGGATCCTAAAGTGTTTCAAAAAAGGGTTGAAGGCCGATGTGCAGGTGTCACTTTTCGATCGGCGTGTCCGGGTGGTTGCCCCACTCGCCCCACGAGCCGGCGTAGCCCTTGATGCGTGGGTAGCCCAACGCCTTGGCCACCAGGTAGGTGAAACCCGAGCGATGGTGTGTCTGGCAATGGGTGATCACTTCCTTGTCAGGGGTGATGCCCAGTTCTTCGAGAATTTGCGGCATATCGGTGCGGATGCGCAGGCTGCGCGCCTTGTCCATGCCGGCGGTCCATTCGAAGTTCACGGCACCGGGGATGTGGCCGCCCCGGGCTGCCACCATCTTCTCGCCGGAATATTCCAGCGGGCCGCGGGCGTCCCAGATCGCGAGGTCGGCGGCGCCCAGGCGGCTTTGCAGGTATTCGCGGGTGGCGGTGGGCTCATCGTGCAGGGTCAGCGCCACCGGGCCGCCGGCAGATGCCGGTACTTCGGTGGAAAGCGGCAAGTTCTCTGCCTGCCAGGCCAGCAGCCCGCCATCCAGGTAGTGGTACTTCGAATGCCCGATGACATCCAGCAGCCAGATGAAACGCCCGGCCCAGCCACCGCCTTCGTCGTCGTACACCACGTAGACCGCGTCAGGGTCGTGGCCCAGTTCGCCGAACAGCGCTTCAAGCTGCGCCTGGGTCGGTAGCAGGCCCGGAGCAGGCGGCTGGCCCAGTTGCGTGCGCTTGGGATCGACGAAGCGCGCGCCGGGAATGTGGCCGGCGTCGTAGCGGGCCGCGCTGGTCAGGTCGACCAGGATCAGTTCTGAAGCACCAAGGCGTGCCTGCAGATCGGCGGGCTCGATCACCAGTGGCAAGCTTGAGAAGGCAGACATGTGAGGTCTCCAGATCGCGAAAAAGAGGCGAATTGTAGCTCAGCTGTCAGCCATTGCGTTGGCTAAAGGTGCTCAGTGCCTTCTCGATACATTGCCCCGTTTTACCAAAGGCCTGAACCGTGACTTCCGAGAACGGCCCGCCGCCCTGATCCGCTGCAACCAGCATCAGCACCCGGCCATTGCTGGCCAGTGAGCGGATCAGCAGGTTTTCGCCGCTGAACAGGTTTCGCAGTTGCGCGGGCAGCAGGGCCGAGAACTGCGCGTTGTTGCCGGGCGTCAGGCGCAGTTGGGTGGCCTGGGCCAGAAGCCGTTGCAGCACGGTGCTTTCCTTGTAGGGAATCAGCAGCGCTGCGGCGGATTTATCCACACCCGCAATCTGGTGCACCCGCAGGCTGTCACTCTTGCGATCGAGCATCAGCAGCACCACGCGCTGCATGCCTGAAGCCACCAGTGCGTCACGGGCGCAGAGGGTCAGGTGCATGGCGTTGGCGAAGGCACTCGGTTCCTTGAGCAGGTCGCCGCAGTGCTTGCGCCACACCTGCAACGCTTCGGCCGATGGCGGCGGAGCGGGCAGCAGGCCCTTGTGCACCCGGCGCGTGTCCCACGGCCAGAGCAAGGCTTCGGCCGGATGCCACACCCCCGGCGCTGCGTGCTGGCGGGCGCTGGCGGCGGCGTTCTGGTGTACTTGCTGCTGCAATTCCATCAATGGCTGTTGCAGGTACAGGCTGGTGAGCAATTGCCAGCGCAGGTTATGCGGCGTGTCCCAAGCCTGTTGCGCGGACAGCGCCAGCCCGTTGGCCAGCAGAATGGTGTTGGCTGGCTGGTTTAGCCAGCGGCGCAGCAGCAGGTCGGCGTCCAGCGCCTGCTGCTGTTTGAGGGGTTCGGCGTTCTCATGGGCGATGCGCAGCACCTTGACCAGGTTGCGCTGCTCGTTCATCAGCAGGTTGTAACCCTGAGTGACCCAGACCGGCAGCCGCCAGCGCTCAGCCAGCGCCTGGCAGACGTCCAGCAAGCGTACGCCAAACAAGGCCTTTTCGACGCGTTTGGCGCATTCGCCCTTGTGGATAACCCGCAGCTCCCACTCTTCCAGCAGCTTGGGATGCGCCAGCGCCATGGGCCACAGCGGCGCCAGGAACAGCAGGCTGCCCAGGTGGATGTCCTGCCACAGCCGCGCCAGTTGATTGGCGAACAAGCCGTAAGCCTGCTGGGTGGCGTGCTGGCTGATCAATTGCAACTGACGCAATGCCACCGGGATGCGTTGCAGTTCCACGCTGGGCAGGCGCGCAAGCAGCGTACCGGTGCGCGCCAGGCCCAGCCGGTTCAGCGCCACTTCCAGGCTTTCCGCAGGCTCGGCCAGGCCGCTGCTGTGCAGGTTGGCTTCGCGCAGGACGCTGAGCACCAGAGCGGGGCTGTCCTGCATCAGGTCGGCAATGTCACGCAGGGACTTGCGGCTGTCGTTCAGCGCGGCCTGGACCTTGGCGTAGGCCACCGCCGGGACGGGCAGGGCAATGCTATCGAGTTGAGTGAGCCAGGTATCGACCGTTTGCGGAACGGGGAGCGTCGAAGCTTTTTCTGATTGCATTCACAAGACCCATACGGCTGGGAGGTTTTGATCGGCGTCGAATGCTGGCATCATGCTGGCCTTCGCGCTGCTGTGCCCGAGCCAGACGCCAGACAGGATTTTCGCCTGATTTGACTATAGTCTCGCGCACTCGTGCCGATAAGGAGAACAAGAGTTTTGAGCGCTTCTCGCACAATGACCATGAACCCGACTCAGTAAGTATTTTCTACCTATGGCAAAAATTATCGGCATCATCGTCGTTTTCGCGAGCGTCCTCGGCGGCTACGTACTCTCCCATGGTCAAATCGCTGCGTTGATCCAGCCTTTCGAGGTGCTGATCATCGGCGGTGCGGCGTTCGGCGCATTCTTGCAGGCGAACCCGGGCTACATGACCATGCACGTGATCAAGAAATCCGTGAAGATGTTCGGCTCGCGGTTTACCCATGCTTTCTATCTGGAAGTGCTGGGCCTGATCTACGAGATCCTCAACAAGAGCCGTCGTGAAGGCATGATGGCCATCGAGGGTGACATCGAAGAACCGGAAAACAGCCCGATCTTCGCCAAATACCCAAGCGTGCTCAAAGACACCCGCATGATCGCCTTCATCTGCGATTACCTGCGCATCATGTCGTCCGGCAACATGGCTCCCCACGAGCTCGAAGGCCTGTTCGACATGGAACTGCTGAGCATGAAGGAAGAGCTGGAACACCCCTCCCATGCCGTGACCGGCGTGGCCGACGGCATGCCCGGTTTCGGTATCGTCGCGGCGGTACTGGGTATCGTGGTGACCATGGCGTCCCTGGGTTCCGGTGACAAGGCAGCGATCGGTATGCACGTAGGTGCGGCACTGGTCGGTACCTTCTTCGGTATTCTCGCGGCCTACGGCTTCTTCGGCCCGCTGGCCCAGTGCCTGGCCCACGATGCCAAGGAAGAGATGAACGTGTTCGAGTCGATCAAGGCCTCCCTTGTTGCTTCGGCCTCGGGCGTTCCGCCTTCACTGGCCGTCGAATTCGGCCGCAAGGTCCTGTATCCAGCGCATCGCCCCAGCTTCAGCGAGCTGGAACAAGCTGTTCGCGGTCGTTGATCCATGGAAAATAATCAGCCGATTATCGTAAAGCGCGTCAAGCGCTTTGGCGGAGGGCACCACGGTGGTGCCTGGAAAATCGCCTTTGCCGACTTCGCGACGGCAATGATGGCGTTCTTCCTGGTGCTGTGGCTGATGTCCTCGGCAACGCCTGAGCAGTTGATCGCCATCGCCGGTTACTTCAAGGACCCGGTCGGTTTCTCCGACAGCGGCTCGCCCTACGTCATCGACCTGGGCGGTTCGCCCGAAATGTCGCCGGACCAGACCCTCAACCCTGAAGTCAAATCCACTCCTGCGCCGGACAAGGTGCCCGTGGATGCCGACAAGGAAGAGGCGGCGGCCGAACAGGTCGAGCAAGAGCGTCTGGAGATGCTGTTGCAAGAGCTTCAGACCAAGGTCAACGAGAACCCGCAACTGGCGAAGTTCAAGGACCAGATCCTGTTCGAGATCACCCAGGACGGCCTGCGCATCCAGATCATGGACGCGGAGAACCGCCCGATGTTCGACATCGGCAGTGCACGTCTGAAGCCGTATTTCGAAGACATCCTGCTGGCCATGGCCGACACCATCAAGACGGTGCCGAACAAGGTGAGCGTCAGCGGCCACACCGATGCCACGCCTTACGTGGGCAACAACGGATTCGGCAACTGGGAGCTGTCGGCCAACCGCGCCAACGCCGCGCGCCGTGCATTGACGGCAGGTGGCTATCCGGACGGGCAGGTGGCTCGCGTGGTCGGCTTCGCCTCGTCTTCGCTGTATGACAAGGACAACCCGAACAACCCGATCAACCGCCGCATCGACATCACCGTGCTGACCAAAAAGGCCCAGGCGCGTATCGAAGGCGACCAGAACGCAGGGGAAGCGCCCAAGACCGGCCCGGCACCTGCTCCGGCTGCCCAGCCAGGCGCGTCGAACAGCCCGGCCCCCGTGGATCCGCAGGCTTACGCCCAGCCCCACGAGATCCGGCAGAAGCTGAATATCTTCGATCAGGGGCAGTTGAAGATCGACGAAACCAAGAACTGAAACAGGTTCTGACAAAAACGCCGCGATGATCGCGGCGTTTTTGTTTCTGCGGTTAACGCCACCCGTAGCAGTCCGGCTTGCCGGCGTCGGCGATCGTCAAGTTCTGTGGGAGCGGGCTTGCCCGCGAAGGTGGCGGGTCAGTCAGCCTCAATGTGTCAGGTCTGGCGCTTTCGCGGGCAAGCCCGCTCCCACAATTGTTCAGCGTAGGAGCCAGAAAGCGCGCTGTTCAGTAGCCGCTGTCAGGAAGGCTGGCGATGATCGAGCGATAGCTGTTCATCCGCTGCTGCTGCACGCGGCCGTCTTCCAGGGCCTTGAGCAGCGCGCAGCCCGGTTCGCGGTCGTGCTTGCAGTCGCGGAAGCGGCAGCGGCCGAGCAGGTCGTTGAATTCGATGAAGCCCGCTTCGACATCGGCGCGGCTCACATGGCCCAGGCCGAATTCCCGGATGCCGGGGGAGTCGATCAGATCGCCGCCACGGGGGAAGTGGAACAGCCGCGCGGTGGTGGTGGTGTGGGTGCCCTGCCCGGAATATTCCGACAATGGCCCGACCCGAGTTCCCACTTCCGGCAGCAGGCTGTTGACCAGCGAGGACTTGCCCACGCCGGACTGGCCGACGAACACGCTGATGTGGCTGTCCAGTTGGTCCTGCAGTTGCTGCATGCCGTTGCCGTGGTGCGCCGAGACTTCCAGCACCGGGTAGCCCAGGGTGCGGTAGACCGCCAGCAAGGCATTGAGCGCCGGGGCGTTCTGCTCGTTGATGAGGTCGTACTTGTTGAGCAGCAGCAGCGGGCGAATCCCGGCGTGCTCGGCGGCCACCAGGTAGCGGTCGATCAGGTTGGCGTGGGGCTCGGGGGCCGGGGCGAACACAATCACGATCAAATCGACGTTCGCCGCCACGGGTTTTAGCTGGCCGCGGGAATCCGGGCGGCACAGTTCGGTACTGCGCGGCAGTTGCGCGACGATCACGCCAATGCCCTGGTTGCCCGCACGCCACACGACCTTGTCGCCGGTGACCAGCGCTGGCAGGTTGGCGCGCAGGTGGCAACGGAACACCTGCCCGCTCAGCTCGCCGTCCTGCGCCTCGACTTCCACCTGCACGCCGAAGTGCGCGATCACCAGGCCCGTTTGTTCGGGTCCCAGATCGCCGCCTTCCAGCGTTTCCAAGGCTTGCGATTCACGTTTGGCGGCGCGGGCTGCGCGTTCGCCCTGAATCTTTTCGATGCGCCAGTTCTGGCGGCGATTGAGTTGGCGTTTGGCCATGGGTGCTCAGTGATCCATTTTATGACGCGTAAAGCTGATGAATGATGAAAACGCCGGGAGTCTAGCACGCCCGCCTGAGCTAAACTGCGCGCCTAAGCGTAGGAGCCGACATATGCAGAACAAGCAGAACCTGATCTGGATCGACCTGGAAATGACAGGTCTGGACCCTGATAACGACGTCATCATCGAAATGGCCACCATCATCACTGACAGCGAGCTGAACACGCTGGCCGAAGGCCCGGTGATTGCCGTGCACCAGAGCGATGAACTGCTCAACGGCATGGACGAGTGGAACACCCGCCAGCATGGCGGCTCGGGCCTGACCCAGCGCGTGCGCGAGAGCAAGATCTCCACCGCCGAGGCGGAAGCCATGACTCTGGAGTTCATCAAGCAGTGGGTCCCGGAGCGCAGCTCGCCGATCTGCGGCAACAGCATCTGCCAGGATCGCCGCTTCCTTTATAAACGCATGCCGACCCTGGAAAACTACTTCCACTACCGCAACCTTGACGTCTCGACTCTCAAGGAACTGGCCGCCCGCTGGTCGCCTGAGTTGAAGTTCAAGAAGGGCAGCACCCACCTGGCGCTGGACGACATCCGCGAATCCATCGCCGAGCTGCGTTTCTATCGCGAGCATTTCATCAAGGTCTGAGCCCCCACATCTCCCTGTAGGAGCGCGCTTGCCCGCGATGCCGGTGTGTCAGACGCCAATTTTTACGCTGACACACTGCGGTCGCGGGCAAGCGCGCTCCTACAGGCGTTTAGAGGCCGTGCTGGCGTAATGCCCATTCCACATGCTCGCGCACCATCTCCGACGGGTAATCCAGCCGTGCCTTCAACGCCTCGATCACCGGAATACTCGACGGCGCATTCCCCAGCCCCACCGCCAGATTCCTCAACCACCGCTCATAACCCGCCCGCCGCAAGGGCGAGCCTTCGGTGTTGCTGAGAAAAGTCGATTCATCCCACAAGAACAGCGTGGTCAGCTCCACATTGTCCAGGCCGTGACGCGGCTTGAAGTCGTTCTGTTCGGTTGGCCGGGCAAAGCGGTTCCACGGGCAGACGATCTGGCAGTCATCGCAGCCGAACACCCGGTTGCCGATCAACGGCCGCAAATCTTCCGGAATCGCCGTTTTCAGCTCGATGGTCAGGTAGGAAATGCAACGCCGGGCGTCCAGCACGTAGGGGCCGACGAAAGCATTGGTCGGGCAGATGTCCAGGCACGCGCTGCACCGGCCGCAGTGTTCGGTGGCGTGAGGCGCATCGACCGGTAGCGGCAAATCGACGAACAGTTCGCTGAGAAAGAAATAACTGCCGGCCTTGCGGTTGAGCACCAGGGTGTTCTTGCCGATCCATCCCAGCCCCGCCTGCTCTGCGATGGCTTTTTCCAGCACCGGCGCGCTGTCCACGAATGCCCTAAAACCGAACGGGCCGATGGCCTGCTGAATGCGCTCGGCCAGTTGCTGCACGCGTTTGCGGATGAGCTTGTGGTAGTCGCGGCCCAGGGCGTAGCGCGACACGTAGGCTTTCTCGGGCCGATTCAGCAATTGCGCCATCTGCGTGTCGCCGGGCAGATAGTCCATGCGCAGGGAAACAACTCGCAACGTTCCCGGCACCAATTCGTCGGGATGCGAACGTTTGCTGCCATGGGCTGCCATATAGTCCATCTCGCCGTGATACCCGGCTTCGAGCCAGCGCTGCAGATGCTGCTCATGTTCCGCCAGATCCAGCCCCGAGATGCCGACCTGCTGGAAACCCAGCTCGCGCCCCCAATCCTTGACCGATTGGGCAAGCTCGTCCAACTGGGCAGCATTCAAGGGCACAGCGTTTGTGGATGGATCTACAGTAATCGCGGACATGCAAGGAGGACACCGGGGCACAGGTGCGTATAATTCTGCCAGACATCGGAGCCCGAAGACGCATGTTGCACAGTAAACCTCCATTACCCGACGCGCTGTATGGCGCAGCCCAGGTGCGCGACCTCGACGCGCGCCTGATCGCAGCAGGTACGCCCGGCTTCGAATTGATGCAGCGCGCAGCCCATGCGGCATGGCGCGCGCTGCGTCGTCGCTGGCCTGATGCCGGCGACGTGACGGTGCTGGCAGGGCGCGGCAATAACGCTGGCGATGGCTACCTGATCGCCGCGCTGGCCAAGCGGGCGGGTTGGCAGGTGCGGGTGCTGGCGGTGGGGGATACCGCTGCGCTGACCGGCGACGCCGAGTCTGCTTATAAAGAGGCGCTGGCCGAAGGCGTCGATGTCCGGCCCTGGCAGCAACAGGCCCTGAGCGGTGTGCTGGTGGATGCGCTGCTGGGCACCGGGCTCAAGGGCGACGTCCGCGTCCCTTACGCTGATGCCATCGAGGCGATCAACGCCAGCGGGCTGCCGGTGCTGGCGGTGGATATCCCCTCGGGGCTGTGCGCCGACACAGGCCATATGCTGGGTAAAGCGGTGCGCGCTGACCTCACCGTGACATTTATCGGGCTCAAGATTGGCCTGTTCACCGGAGATGCGCCGGATCTGGTGGGCGAGCTTGTGTTCGACGATCTGCAGGCCGATCCGGCCATCGTCGCTCAGGTCCCGGTCAGCGTGAAACGACTGGATACATTCAATCTGCCGCGCCTTGCGCCTCGCTCGCGTACCTCGCACAAGGGCATGTTCGGGCGCGCGCTGGTGATCGGCGGTGATCTGGGCTTTGGCGGTGCGGCGCTGCTGTCCACCGAAAGCGCGTTGCGCTGCGGCGCGGGCATGGTGACGCTGGCGACCCGGCCCGAGCACGTTTCGGCGGCGCTGGCGCGGTTTCCGGAAGTCATGAGTGCGGGCATCAGTTCGGCCAACCAGTTGATGGGGCTGATCGAGCCTGCGACGGTGCTGGTGGTCGGCCCTGGACTGGGCCAGGCGGCCTGGGGGCGCAGCCTGCTGTCTGCGGCAGCGAACGCCGAGCGCCCGCAGGTGTGGGACGCCGATGCGCTGAATCAGCTGGCGGCGGGGTCGGTCAGCCTGCCCGAAGGTTGCGTGATTACACCGCACCCAGGCGAGGCGGCGCGGCTGTTGGGCGTCAGCACCCGAGAGATTCAGGCTGATCGCCCGGCGGCGGCGAAAGCCCTGGCTAAAAAATTTGATGCCGTATGCGTCTTGAAAGGTAGTGGCAGTTTGATTTCAAGTCCGACCGGCGAGCTGGCGTTGGCCGACCACGGACACCCGGCGATGGCCACCGGTGGGTTGGGGGACGTGCTGGCCGGAGTCATCGGCGCGCTGATGGCGCAACGCATGCCGGCATTCGAGGCTGCCTGCCTGGCCGTGTGGCTGCACGCGCTGGCGGGCGAGAAATGTGGTTCTGACGGACGCGGTCTGGCTGCCGCTGATCTGATTCCTGTGATTCGCAAGCTTCTGGAGGAGCAACAACCGTGTCTGAGTTAACCCTGCACCTGGTGGGTGAAGAGGCGATGACGAACTTTGGGGCACGGATTGCCCAAGTGACTGAAAGCAATGGGATTATTTTTCTCGAGGGGGATCTCGGGGCGGGCAAGACGACCCTGTCGAGGGGCATCATCCGGGGCCTGGGGCACACTGGCGCGGTCAAAAGCCCGACTTTCACCCTCGTGGAACCTTATGAAATTGGGAGAAATCGCGCGTATCACTTTGATCTTTACCGACTTGTTGATCCAGAAGAGCTAGAATTCCTCGGCATACGCGATTACTTCGAAGGAGAAGCGCTGTGCCTGATCGAGTGGCCGAATCTGGGTACAGGCTTTTTGCCAAAGCCTGACCTGATCATTACCATTAGGCCGCACGCTGATGGTCGAGCGCTGACACTGAGCCCGGAAAGCTCGCGTGGGCAAGCGTGGTGTGCCGCTTTGGCTTTGGAATTCAAATAGATATGGGGTTAGGTATGCGCATGCGCGCGCTGGTTACTGTGGTAGGACTGTTGCTGACGACACTGGCTGTCGATGCGTTGGCCGCTACACAGGTACGAAGTGTCCGCTTGTGGCGCGCTCCGGATAACACCCGCCTGGTGTTCGACCTGTCCGGGCCGGTTCAGCACAGCGTCTTCACGCTGCAGTCCCCGGACCGCCTGGTGATCGACATCAATGGCGCGACCCTGGGTGGCTCGCTGAACATCGGCACCGCCAATACGCCGATTACCGCCATGCGTTCGGCCCAGCGCACCCCTGACGACCTGCGGGTGGTCATCGACCTGAAAAAGGCCGTGACCCCGAAGAGCTTCACCCTGGCGCCGAACGCACAGTACGGCAACCGTCTGGTGGTCGACCTGTACGACAACCCGGCCGACGCCAACCCGACGCCAACCGTGGCCGATACCCCGGCAACCGTCGCCCCGGCCACGCCTGCGGTGCCGGTCAGCCCGTCCAAGCCTGAAATCAAGTTGCCGCCTGTGCCTAACGGCAAGCGCGACATCGTGGTGGTGGTCGATGCCGGTCATGGCGGCGAAGACCCCGGCGCTTCGGGTGGCCGTGGCCAGAAAGAAAAGAACGTGGTGCTGTCCATCGCCAAGGAGCTGCAGCGCCAGATCAATGCCGAGAAGGGCTATCGCGCAGAGTTGACCCGCACCGGCGACTACTTCATTCCGCTGCGTAAACGCACCGAGATTGCCCGCGCCAAGGGCGCCGACCTGTTCGTTTCCATTCACGCCGACGCCGCGCCTTCATCGGCTGCCTTCGGTGCATCGGTGTTCGCCCTGTCTGAACGCGGCGCGACGTCTGAAACCGCGCGCTGGCTGGCCGACAGTGAAAACCGCTCCGACTTGATCGGTGGTGCGGGCGCCGTGAGCCTGGACGACAAGGACCGCATGCTTGCGGGCGTATTGCTCGACCTGTCCATGACTGCATCGCTGACGTCCAGCCTCAACGTCGGGCAGAAGGTCCTGAGCAACATTGGCCGTGTGACTTCGCTGCACAAGTCCCGGGTCGAGCAGGCGGGCTTCATGGTGCTCAAGTCGCCGGACATCCCGTCGATCCTGGTCGAAACCGGGTTCATCTCCAACGCCGCCGAAGCCAACAAGCTTGAAGGTGCGAGCCATCAGCAGGCGCTTGCGCGTTCGATCACCGCTGGCGTGAAGCAGTTCTTCCAGCAGAACCCGCCGCAGGGCACTTACATCGCCTGGCTGCGCGACAACGGCAAGCTGGCCATGGGCCCGCGTGAGCACACCGTGCGCCCGGGCGAGTCCCTGAGCATGCTGTCGGCGCGCTATGACATGAGCATGGAGGCGTTGCGCAGCGCCAACAGGTTGAGCTCCGATGAGCTGAAAGTCGGCCAGCAATTGAAGATCCCGAGCGCAGAACTGGCGGGTGAGCCATGACCGACCTGCTGCTCGATGAGCAAGGCTTCGACGTTACTGTAGGCAGCGATACCCCGGCAGCACAGGCTGCGCGCATCCAGTTGCTCAGCCCGCGGCTTGCCAACCAGATCGCCGCGGGCGAGGTGGTCGAGCGCCCTGCGTCGGTCATCAAGGAGCTGCTGGAAAACAGCCTGGACTCCGGCGCCCGGCGTATCGATGTCGACGTCGAGCAGGCAGGTATCAAGCTGTTGCGCGTGCGCGACGACGGTGGCGGTATTTCGCCCGATGACCTGCCGCTAGCCTTGGCGCGCCACGCCACCAGTAAGATCCGTGACCTGGAAGACCTCGAGCGGGTCATGAGCCTGGGCTTTCGTGGTGAGGCGCTGGCATCGATCAGCTCCGTCGCCCGCCTGACCCTGACTTCGCGCACCCGCGACGCCGATCAGGCCTGGCAGGTGGAAACCGAAGGCCGCGACATGGCCGCCCGCGTGCAGCCTGCTGCGCATCCTGTGGGCACCTCGGTGGAAGTGCGCGACCTGTTCTTCAATACCCCGGCCCGGCGCAAGTTCCTCAAGGCCGAGAAGACCGAATTCGATCACCTGCAAGAAGTCATCAAGCGCATGGCCCTGGCGCGTTTCGACGTAGCCTTCCACCTGCGCCACAACGGCAAGACCATCCTCAGCCTGCATGAGGCCCGCGATGACGTGGCCCGTGCGCGGCGCGTCTCGGCGGTCTGCGGGCCGGGCTTTCTCGAACAGGCGCTGCCCATCGAGGTCGAGCGCAATGGCCTGAAACTCTGGGGCTGGGTCGGTTTGCCGACGTTCTCCCGCAGCCAGGCTGACTTGCAGTATTTCTTCGTCAACGGCCGTGCGGTGCGCGACAAACTGGTTGCCCACGCGGTCCGTCAGGCTTACCGCGATGTGCTGTTCAACGGCCGGCACCCGACGTTTGCCCTGTTCTTCGAGGTCGATCCGGCGGCAGTGGACGTCAACGTTCACCCGACCAAACACGAAGTGCGCTTCCGTGACGGGCGCATGGTGCATGACTTCCTTTATGGCACGCTGCACCGCGCGCTGGGTGATGTGCGCCCTGAAGATCAGGTGGCGGGCACCACCTCTGTTACCGCGCTGGTGCGCCCAACCGGGCCGGAAGCCGGCGAGTTCGGCCCGCAGGGCGAGATGCGCCTGGCCAACAACGTGCTGGAAACCCCGCAGGGCCCGGCCTGGAACCCTCCTGCCGGCTCCGCGCCGGGCAGCGGCAGCGGTTCGGGCTATCAATATCAGTACACGCCGCGCCCTGCATCGGTGTTGCCGGCGCAAGAAGCGCGGGCGGCCTACAGTACGTTCTTTGCTCCGCTGCCGGGCGCTCAGGCCAGTCCGGATGCCTCCGCTGGCGTCGCGCTGCCCGAGTCCCAGGGCGATATCCCGCCACTGGGTTATGCGCTGGCGCAGCTCAAAGGCATCTATATCCTTGCCGAAAACGCCCACGGGCTGGTGCTGGTGGACATGCACGCCGCCCACGAGCGGATCATGTACGAGCGCCTGAAAATCGCCATGGCCAGCGAAGGCCTCTCCGGCCAGCCGCTCCTTGTGCCTGAGTCGATCGCCGTCAGCCAGCGCGAGGCCGATTGCGCCGAGGAGCACATGGCGACCTTCCAGCAACTGGGCTTCGAACTGCAGCGCCTGGGCCCCGAGAGCCTGGCGATCCGGCAGATTCCGGCATTGCTCAAACAGGCCGAAGCCAACCGGCTGGTGCACGATGTACTGGCGGACCTGATGGAATACGGCACCAGCGACCGGGTGCAGGCGCACATGAACGAACTGCTCGGCACCATGGCCTGCCACGGCGCCGTGCGCGCCAACCGCCGCCTGGCCATCCCGGAAATGAACGGCCTACTGCGCGACATGGAAAACACCGAGCGTAGCGGTCAATGCAACCACGGGCGGCCGACCTGGACCCAACTGGGCCTGGACGATCTCGACAAACTGTTTCTGCGCGGTCGCTGATGAGTGCCTATCCTCCGGCCATCTTTCTGATGGGGCCGACCGCCGCTGGCAAGACCGATCTTGCAATCGAACTGACCAAGGTGCTGCCGTGCGAACTCATCAGTGTCGACTCGGCGCTGGTCTATCGTGGCATGGACATCGGCACCGCCAAGCCTTCAAAAGCGCTTCTGGACAAGTATCCGCATCGATTGATCGATATTCTCGACCCGTCGCAGAGCTACTCCGCCGCTGATTTTCGTACCGACGCCTTGCAGGCCATGGCCGAAATCACCGCCCGGGGAAAAATTCCCCTGCTGGTCGGTGGCACCATGTTGTATTTCAAGGCTCTATTGGAGGGCCTTGCCGACATGCCGGCTGCCGATCCACAGGTTCGGGCACAACTGGAAGCCGAAGCGGCGAGTCGTGGCTGGCAGGCATTGCACGATGAATTGGCGAGTATCGACCCGGTGTCGGCGGCGCGGATTCATCCCAACGATCCACAGCGGCTGGTGCGGGCGCTGGAAGTTTATCGGGTCAGCGGAATGAGCATGACCGCGCATCGCGAGCAACAAAGTGCGCAAAGTGCTCAAGCTGGCGGTTCGGGGCGGCATCAATTGCCCTATACTGTCGCAAATCTTGCGATTGCTCCGGCAGATCGCAAGGTATTGCATGACCGGATCGCACTGCGTTTCGGGCAAATGCTCGATGAAGGATTCGTTGAAGAAGTCGTAGCGTTACGTTCGAGGGGTGACCTGCACTCGAATTTGCCGTCTATCAGAGCTGTAGGGTATCGCCAGGTCTGGGACTACCTTGACGGCAACCTGACCCGCGACGAGATGCGCGAACGCGGCATCATCGCCACGCGCCAGTTGGCCAAGAGGCAGTTCACCTGGCTGCGAAGCTGGGAAGATTTACACTGGTTGGACAGCCTGGCTTGCGACAATCTGCCACGCACCTTGAAATACCTGGGATCGGCCTCCATATTGAGCTGAGTCCTTGCAATAGCCGTCTATCCTTGGGGGGTAACGGCCCAAGCCAATGTTTTCGAATTTATTCTATTGATCCTTAAAGGAGTGCGGCACATGTCAAAAGGGCATTCGCTACAAGACCCTTACCTGAATACTTTGCGTAAAGAGAAGGTCGGGGTTTCGATCTATCTGGTAAACGGTATCAAACTGCAAGGCACGATCGAGTCGTTCGACCAGTTCGTCATTTTGCTGAAAAACACTGTCAGCCAAATGGTTTACAAGCACGCTATCTCTACCGTCGTTCCAGTTCGTCCAATTCGCCTGCCTAGCGCTTCCGAATCCGAACAGGGTGATGCTGAGCCAGGTAACGCCTGATAGGAGTCTGCCTTGTTCTTTGAGCGCCACGGTGGTGGTGAGCGGGCAATCCTCGTTCATTTGGATGGCCAGGACCCTGAGGCGCGCGAAGATCCGCAGGAGTTCCGGGAACTGGCTGTTTCGGCGGGTGCCGATATCGTCGCGTTCATCAACGTGCCACGACATCGGCCAACGGCCAAATATCTGGTAGGCAGTGGCAAGGTCGAGGAATTGCGCGATCTGGTCCACGCCGAAAAAACTGATATCGTCATCTTCAATCACATCCTTACGCCCAGTCAGGAACGTAACCTCGAACGTGTGTTCGAGTGTCGCGTGCTTGACCGTACGGGTCTGATTCTCGACATCTTCGCCCAGCGCGCCCGGACTCACGAGGGCAAGCTGCAGGTCGAACTGGCCCAGCTTGAACACATGAGCACGCGCCTGGTTCGCGGCTGGACTCACCTTGAGCGTCAGGGCGGTGGTATCGGCCTGCGCGGTCCGGGTGAAACCCAGCTCGAGACCGACCGGCGTCTGTTGCGGGTGCGCCTGCGCCAGATCAAGAGCCGTCTCGAAAAGGTCCGCAGCCAGCGTGACCAGGCCCGTCGTGGCCGCTCGCGCGCGGACATCCCGACCGTTTCGATCGTTGGCTACACCAACGCCGGCAAATCGACGCTGTTCAATGCGGTGACCGATTCCGACGTCTACGCTGCTGACCAACTGTTCGCCACCCTTGACCCGACCCTGCGACGTCTTGAACTCAACGACCTGGGGCCGATCGTGCTGGCCGATACGGTGGGATTCATCCGCCATCTGCCGCACAAGCTGGTCGAGGCCTTTCGGGCTACGCTCGAAGAGTCGAGCAACTCGGACCTGTTGCTGCATGTGATCGACGCTCATGAGCCCGACCGCATGGAGCAGATCGAGCAGGTAATGGCGGTACTGGGCGAGATCGGTGCCCAGGACTTGCCGATGCTCGAGGTCTATAACAAACTCGATTTGCTCGAGGGGGTCGAGCCTCAGATCCAGCGCGATGCCGATGGCAAGCCGCAAAGGGTCTGGGTTTCCGCTCGTGACGGTCGTGGCCTGGACTTGCTCAAGCAAGCCATCGCCGAATTGTTGGGCAACGATCTGTTCGTTGGCACCCTGTGCCTGTCGCAACGCTTCGCAAGGCTTCGCGCGCAGTTCTTCCAGCTGGGAGCGGTGCAGAGCGAGGAGCATGACGAGGAAGGCCAGAGCCTGTTGGCTGTAAGGCTACCCCGAGTTGAATTCAATCGCCTGGTGAGTCGCGAAGGACTGCAGCCGCTGGAATTCATCGAGCAACACACTTTGCAATAAAAGCCTGAAAAAGCGGTTGTGCTGCTTTGACAGGCATTCTGTAGCATTGGTCGGCGCGCCGCGGGCGCGTCTTTGCTTTATCAGATGGAGAGCGCTATGGCTTGGAATGAGCCGGGTGGCAACTCGAACAATCAGGATCCCTGGGGCGGCAAGCGCAAGGGCGGCGACCGCAAGGGGCCACCGGATCTCGACGAGGCCTTCCGAAAGCTGCAGGAAAGCCTGAATGGGTTGTTCGGTGGTGGCAAGAAACGCAGTGGTGATGGCAGCGGCAGTGGCGGCGGTTCGGGCAAGGGCGGCGGTTTCGGCCTGCTCGGCATCGGCCTGGTCGCGCTGCTCGCAATCTGGCTTTACAACGCCATTTATGTGGTCGACGAGCAGGAACAGGCGGTTATCCTGCGCTTCGGCAAGTACTACGAAACAGTGGGTTCGGGTCTGAACATCTATTTCCCGCCATTCGATCGCAAGTACCTCGAGAACGTGACGCGCGAGCGTGCGTACAGCAAGCAGGGCCAGATGCTCACCGAAGACGAGAACATCGTCGAGGTGCCGTTGACCGTGCAATACCGAATCACCAACCTGCAGGATTTCGTGCTGAACGTCGATCAGCCTGAAGTCAGCCTGCAGCATGCAACCGAAAGTGCCCTGCGCCACGTGGTCGGCTCGACCGCCATGGACCAGGTGCTGACCGAAGGTCGCGAGTTGATGGCCAGCGAAATCAAGGAGCGCCTGCAGCGTTTCCTCGATACCTATCGCACCGGTATCACCGTGACCCAGGTGAACGTACAGAGCGCTGCGGCGCCCCGTGAAGTTCAGGAAGCCTTCGATGACGTGATTCGTGCCCGTGAAGACGAGCAGCGTTCGCGCAACCAGGCCGAGACCTACGCCAACGGTGTGATTCCGGAAGCCCGTGGTCAGGCCCAGCGCATCGTCGAGGACGCCAACGGTTACCGCGATGAAGTCGTGTCCCGTGCCAAGGGTGAGGCAGACCGCTTCACCAAGCTGGTGGCCGAGTATCGCAAGGCGCCGGAGGTCACGCGTGAGCGTCTGTACCTGGACACCATGCAGGAAGTCTTCAGCAATACCAGCAAGGTGCTCGTGACCGGCGACAAGGGTCAGAACAACCTGCTTTACCTGCCATTGGACAAAATGATCGAAAGCAGCCGCAGTGGTTCGGCCACGTCGGGCAATGGAGGTGCGACGGTGATCGCAGATCCGGGTTCCCGGGCCGCCGATACGCAACAGCAACGTGAAACGCGCACCAGGGAGACTCGCTGATGAGCAATAAATCTCTGGTCGCCCTGATCGTCTGTGCCGTACTGGCCGTGGTCGCGTGGAACAGCTTCTATATCGTCTCGCAGACCGAGCGGGCGGTATTGCTGCAGTTTGGTCGTGTGGTCCAGGCGGATGTCGCGCCAGGCCTGCATGTGAAGGTTCCTTACGTGAACCAGGTTCGCAAGTTCGACGGTCGCCTGTTGACCCTGGACGCGCCGACCCAGCGTTTCCTGACGCTGGAAAAGAAAGCGGTCATGGTCGATGCCTACGCCAAATGGCGCGTGAAGGACGCAGAGCGTTTCTACACCGCGACATCGGGCCTGAAGCAGATCGCTGACGAGCGCCTGTCCCGCCGCCTGGAGTCCGGGCTGCGTGACCAGTTCGGCAAGCGCACCCTGCACGAAGCCGTGTCGGGTGAGCGCGATGCGTTGATGGCTGACATCACCGCTTCCCTGAACCGCATGGCCGAGAAGGAACTGGGCATCGAAGTCATCGACGTCCGCGTCAAGGCCATCGACCTGCCCAAGGAAGTGAACCGCAGCGTGTTCGAGCGCATGAGCACCGAGCGTGAGCGTGAAGCTCGCGAGCACCGCGCCAAGGGTAACGAGCTGGCCGAAGGCATCCGTGCCGACGCCGATCGTCAACGCCGCGTGCTGCTGGCCGAAGCCTATCGTGAGTCCGAGGAAGCCCGTGGTGACGGTGATGCACAAGCCGCCGCCATCTATTCCAAGGCCTACGGTCAGGATCAGGAGTTCTACGCGTTCTACCGCAGCCTGCGTGCCTACCGCGAAAGTTTCGCGAACAAGAGCGACGTGATGGTGCTGGATCCGGGCAGCGAGTTTTTCCGCTACCTGGAGAAAGCCAAACCGTAATCGCGCACGGTAATTGATGGCCCCGCCGGGCGGCAAAACTGTCCGGCGGGGTGATCCTGCGCCAAAACGTGTGTATGATGCGGCAGCCGGGAAATTCCCGGCTTTTTTGCGTCTACACGATTGATTGGCCGTGGCGTGTTTCGTGCGCGGCAGTTTTTTCGAGGACAGTGTTCGCAAAGCTGCGAGACAGAAGGCTCAGGCGCAAACGCCCTGAAAACGACGTCCGCAGGGCACTGTCTGCTTCACTCAAGGCCCGCCCGAGGGTTGGCCGCCCGGATCATAGGGGAAAGGCGTAATGGCAACGGTTGACCGCTGGCTGCTGCCGGATGGCATCGAGGAAGTACTGCCGCCGGAAGCTGCGCGCATAGAAGTGGCGCGTCGTCAGGTGTTGGATCTGTTTCAGAGCTGGGGCTACGAGTTCGTCGTCACCCCGCACATCGAATACCTCGAATCACTGCTCACAGGTGCTGGCCAGGATCTGGATCTGCGCACCTTCAAGGTGGTCGACCCGCAGTCGGGCCGGCAGATGGGTTTCCGTGCGGACATCACCCCGCAGGTCGCCCGGATCGACGCGCACACCCTGCGCCGCGAAGGCCCGAGCCGCCTGTGCTACGCCGGTAGCGTCCTGCATGCGCAGCCTCGCGCCCTGTCGTCCTCGCGCAGCCCGATCCAGTTGGGTGCCGAGTTGTACGGCGACGCCAGCCCAAGCAGCGATGTCGAAGTCATCAGCCTGATGCTGGCTATGCTTCAACTGTCGGACGTGCCTGATGTCCATATGGACCTGGGCCATGTCGGTATCTACCGTGGCCTGGCCCGTGCGGCCGGTCTATCGGGCGAAGTCGAGCAGCAGCTGTTCGATGCCCTGCAGCGCAAGGCCATCGACGAAGTCGTGACCTTGACCGAAAACCTGCCAGCGGATCTGGCCGCCATGCTGCGTGCATTGGTCGATCTGTGCGGTGGTCGTGAAGTGCTCGCTGCTGCCCGTGACCGTCTGGCCAAGGCTCCGGCGCCGGTCATCGAGGCGCTGGACGATCTGCTGGAAATCGCAGAGCGTCTGTCGGCCCGCTTCCCGGATCTGCCGCTGTACTTCGACCTGGGCGAGCTGCGTGGCTATCACTACCACACCGGCGTGGTGTTCGCGGTATTCGTTCCGGGCGTTGGCCAGTCCATCGCCCAGGGCGGTCGTTACGATGATATCGGTGCCGACTTCGGTCGTGCGCGTCCGGCAACGGGCTTCTCCACCGATCTCAAGACCCTGGTCACGCTAGGGCAGGCACAGATCGAGCTACCGTCTGGCGGTATCTGGATGCCTGACAGCACCGATGCGGCACTCTGGCAGAAAGTCTGCCAGCTGCGCAGCGAAGGTGAGCGCGTGGTCCAGGCGTTGCCGGGCCAAGAGGTCTGCGCAGCGAAAGAAGCCGACTGTGATCGGCAATTGATTCAGCATGGCGAGCTTTGGCAGGTAATGCCGCTGGCCTCTTGAGTTTTCCAGTCGGCTGCAGCCGGCACCAAGTTTGCGTGAATGAGGACAAGTGTTATGGGTAAGAATGTCGTAGTCCTGGGCACCCAGTGGGGTGATGAGGGCAAAGGCAAGATCGTTGATCTGCTGACCGAACATGCTACCGCGGTAGTTCGCTATCAAGGCGGCCACAACGCCGGTCACACCCTGGTGATCGATGGCGAGAAAACCGTCCTGCACCTGATTCCGTCCGGTGTCCTGCGCGAAGGCGTGCAGTGCCTGATCGGTAACGGTGTGGTCGTGGCGCCTGACGCACTCATGCGTGAAATCACCAAGCTGGAAGAGAAGGGCATTCCTGTGCGCGAGCGTCTGCGCATCAGCCCGTCCTGCCCGCTGATCCTGTCGTACCACGTGGCGCTGGACCAGGCCCGTGAAAAGGCCCGTGGCGAGCAGAAGATCGGCACCACCGGTCGCGGCATCGGCCCGGCCTACGAAGACAAGGTTGCACGCCGTGGCCTGCGCATCGGTGACCTGTTCCACCGCGAGCGTTTCGCCGCCAAGCTGGGCGAGCTGCTGGACTACCACAACTTCGTGCTGGTCAATTACTACAAAGAGCCTGCAATCGATTTCCAGAAGACTCTGGACGAGTGCATGGAATACGCCGAGCAACTCAAGCCGATGATGCTGGACGTCACCGCTGCGCTGCATGAAATGCGTCGTGCCGGCAAAGACATCATGTTCGAAGGCGCTCAGGGTTCGCTGCTGGACATCGACCACGGTACCTACCCGTACGTCACCAGCTCCAACACCACTGCTGGCGGCATCGCCACCGGTTCCGGCGTTGGCCCGATGTTCATCGACTACATCCTGGGCATCACCAAGGCCTACACCACTCGCGTCGGTTCCGGTCCGTTCCCGACCGAACTGTTCGACGACGTCGGCGCCTTCCTGGCCAAGCGTGGCCACGAGTTCGGTGCGACCACCGGTCGTGCCCGTCGTTGCGGCTGGTTCGACGCCGTCATCCTGCGTCGCGCCATCGACGTCAACAGCATCTCGGGCATCTGCCTGACCAAGCTGGACGTACTGGACGGTCTTGAAACCATCAACATCTGCGTGGGTTACAAGAACGAAAACGGTGCCGTGATCGAAGCTCCGACCGACGCCGACAGCTACATCGGCCTGGAGCCGGTGTACGAGCAAGTGCCAGGCTGGAGCGAATCGACCCTGGGCGCCAAGACCCTGGAAGAGCTGCCAGCCAACGCCCGCGCTTACATCAAGCGTCTGGAAGAGCTGGTCGGCGCACCGATCGACATTATTTCGACGGGCCCGGATCGCAACGAAACCATCGTTCTGCGTCACCCGTTCGGTTGATAAGTCGTTGATGCACAAACAAAGGGTCGCTCAGGCGGCCCTTTGTTTTGCCTGCAATATCCCTCTTTCGATTACGGCACAACACTTGCTGTAAATACCGCCAGAAAAGACGCCATCATTTTAGTGGCGCTTGCGCTGGGGGATCTCCTGTGTCTGCCGTTCTGTCGCTTTTTCGCAGCCGCTTGCTGCGCCCCGTATTCATTGCCCTTGGCATTGCCCTTTTGGTGCAGGTGCTGGTTGCGCTCGCCCTGACCCGGAGCACGGTCACGGCGCTGGAGTCCGATCTCGCCGCGCGCCTGGGTGTAGATTCGCAACACTTGTCCGGGGAGCTTGAGCAGGCAAGCCGCGACGTAACATCGAGTCTGGACAGCCTTTCGCAGAATACCCGCCAGCGCTTGAGCGCAGGGCTCTCTACGCGCCTGAAGGACGAGCAGAAGCAACTGCGTGCGACGCTGGAGAAGGATCTGAAGGATTCGGCGACAGACATGGCCGAGCTTCTCGCAGCGGTCGCGCCCCGCGCCATGTGGGACAACGATACGCCGACGCTTTCCGAGTTCGCCCGCCGTGCCCAGCGCAATCCCAACGTGCTGTTCGTGGTGTACGACGACGCTCAGGGCGAACACCTGACCCGCTACCTGAACCGCGACAGCGAGGCGATCAAGTCGCTGCTGGCCAAGGGCGATGGCGAGCGTGCCATGGACAAGGTGCTCAATGCCGCGCAGAAAGACCCGCAGGTGTACTACGTCGAGGCGTCCATCAGCCCCAATGGCGTCGAGATCGGCAAGGTGCGCATGGGCGTTTCCACGGCCTCGGTCGAGACTGACCTGGCGGCGCTGGACAAACGCTTCACGGCGCTGATCGGCAGTGGCGAGCAACTGGTGTCCGAGAGCCTGGGTGGTGCTGCGGCGGAGAGTTCCGGCGCGCTGCGTGCGCGGCTGCAAACGGCGCAAGGCTCGGCCACGGCGATGGCGACCAATACCCGTTCAGCGGTTCAAGAAGCGGCAGAGGCGCTGCGCCTGAAAATAGGCGTGGGTCTGGCGCTGGTCGGGTTCGGCGTGTTGATCGTGCTGGCGGTGGTGTTGGGGCGCCGGGTCGTGCTGCGTATCCAGTTACTCAACCGTGCGCTGGATGATCTGGCGGCGGGAGAGGGCGACCTGACCAAGCGGGTCAAGCTCAACAGCAATGACGAGATCGGTGACATGGCGGCTGCCGTGAACCGTTTCGTCGACAAGTTGCAGCCCATCGTGCGTGAGGCCGGGGATGTGGCGCAGCAGACGGGCGTCGAAATCGGTGCGATGAGCAAGCGCAACGCCGGGGCCGATGCTGCGGCCGAACTGCAGCGCGATGAAGTAGCGGCCAGTTTGCAGGCGCTGTCGCACATGGCCGACGAGGCGCAGGCTGAAAGCAAGGCGATGCAGGCGGCCTTGCAGCAAGTGGTGGATATCCGCCAGGCAACCGATGAAAACACCCGCATCTCCGCGCAGGTGGGCAATCTGATCGAGGCGCTGGCCGGACAGGTCGAAACCGGGTCGCAGGTGATCGAGCGCCTCGCGCAGCAGAGCGAACAAATCGAGGTGGTGCTGGAAGTGATTCATGGCATTGCCGAACAGACCAATCTGCTGGCTCTCAACGCGGCGATCGAAGCGGCGCGGGCCGGGGAAACCGGTCGCGGCTTTGCCGTGGTGGCGGATGAAGTGCGGGCGCTGGCCAGCAAGACGCAAAGCTCAACCGGTGACATTCAGGAACACATCGCGAAATTGCAGTCAGGCGCGAAAGAGGCCGTGGCCACTATCGGGCTGGCCGGTCGTCAAGCCAAGGAAGGGCTGGCCGTATTGCGCGACAGTGCGCGTCTGCAGCAAAGCGTGCAGACATCGGTCGAGCAGGTGCATGCGGCGATAGGCCTGGCGACGCGTGCGGCCGAGCAGCAGGCGCAGGGTGCGCAAGCGGTGCGTGGGCGTGTCGAGGTCATTCATGCACAGGCAGAGAAGGCCGCGCAGGCGGTGGTAGAGACGACGGCCAGTGGCAAGGCGCTGGACAAACTGGCGGCGCAGCTCAAGGCGAGCCTGGGGCAGTTCCGCGCATAGACCCGTAGCAGCACGGCTTGCCGGCGGGGGCGGCGTGTCAGCCAACATATTTGGCGCTGACACACCGCTCCCGCCGGCAAGCCGTGCTGCTACGTAAAGTAGGTGAGATTTTCCAAACCCCAGAAAGCACAAAACCGAGCACTTGGCTCGGTTTCGTTTTTGTTTGGTGCCCAGGAGAAGACTCGAACTTCCACGACCGTAAGGTCACCAGCACCTGAAGCTGGCGTGTCTACCAATTTCACCACCTGGGCATGGCGCTGATTTAATTAGATTTTTCGTTTTAATGCAACATAAATTTGAGAAAAATTAGCGCGAGATGGATTTTTTGCAGGATGCGCCCAAAGGGAGGCGGGCGAGAAGGGCGGTCGCTGTTCGCAATCGCGCAAGTCGGGGAATGGACTAGGCTGGGAGATGGTTCTGCTGCGGGTTTTTTCAAACCCCGGAAAGCACAAAACCGAGCACTTGGCTCGGTTTCGTTGAATTGGTGCCCAGAAGAAGACTCGAACTTCCACGACCGTAAGGTCACCAGCACCTGAAGCTGGCGTGTCTACCAATTTCACCATCTGGGCAATTCGTTGATTTCATTCGACTATTTGTTTAAAAAGCCGCTTGATTTCAACTACAACGTGGCGTGTGCCGTCGTTGTGGGGCGCATCTTACGGATGGGAATCGGGGCTGTAAACCCCCGAAGTGAAATTTTTTTTGAAATAGCGAAAAGACTCAGCAAACGCTGCCTTCGCGTTTCAATCGGGTATATGCCAAACTAATTGCATACAGATAAGGTGAACTCATTCTAATGGCCGATTGGCAGTCCCTCGATCCCGAGGCCGCTCGTGAAGCGGAAAAATACGAAAACCCCATCCCAAGCCGCGAACTGATCCTGGCGCACCTCTCCGAGCGCGGGTCACCCGCAGCCCGTGAAGAGCTTGTCGCAGAGTTCGGCCTGACCACCGAAGATCAGATCGAGGCCCTGCGCCGGCGCCTGCGCGCCATGGAGCGCGATGGCCAACTGATCTACACCCGCCGCGGCACCTACGCGCCGGTGGACAAGCTCGACCTGATCCTGGGCCGCATCAGCGGTCACCGCGACGGCTTCGGCTTCCTGGTCCCGGACGACGGTTCGGACGACCTGTTCATGAGCCCGGCGCAGATGCGCCTGGTGTTCGATGGCGACCGTGCCCTGGCACGTGTTTCGGGCCTTGATCGTCGTGGCCGTCGCGAAGGCGTGATCGTCGAGGTCATCTCCCGCGCCCATGAAACCATCGTCGGTCGCTACTTCGAGGAGCAGGGCATCGGTTTCGTCGTCGCCGACAATCCGAAGATCCAGCAGGAAGTGCTGGTCACGCCGGGCCGCAACGCCAACGCCAAGATCGGCCAGTTCGTCGAGGTGAAGATCACTCACTGGCCGACGCCGCGCTTCCAGCCTCAGGGCGACGTGGTCGAAGTCGTGGGCAACTACATGGCGCCGGGCATGGAAATCGATGTCGCGCTGCGTACCTACGACATCCCTCACGTCTGGCCTGAAGCAGTGCTCAAGGAAGCCGCCAAGCTCAAGCCCGAAGTGCAGGAGAAGGACAAGGAACACCGCATCGACCTGCGCCACCTGCCGTTCGTCACCATCGACGGCGAAGACGCCCGCGACTTCGACGACGCGGTGTACTGCGAAGCCAAACCGGGCAAGCTGCGCCTGTTCTCCGGTGGCTGGAAGCTGTACGTGGCCATTGCCGACGTCTCCAGCTACGTGAAGATCGGCTCGGCGCTGGATGCCGAATCCCAGGTGCGCGGCAACTCCGTGTACTTCCCGGAGCGCGTGGTGCCGATGCTGCCCGAGCAGTTGTCCAACGGCCTGTGCTCGCTCAATCCGCTGGTCGACCGTCTGGCGATGGTCTGCGAGATGACCATCTCCAAGACCGGCGAAATGACCGACTACGTGTTCTACGAGGCGGTGATCCATTCCCATGCACGCCTGACCTACAACAAGGTCAGCACGATGCTGGAACACCCGAAAACCGCCGAGGCCAAGCAACTGCGCAGCCAGTACGGCGAAGTCGTGCCGGACCTCAAGCAGCTCTATGCGCTGTACAAGGTCCTGCTGGGCGCCCGCCATGCCCGCGGCGCGATCGATTTCGAGACCCAGGAAACCCGGATCATCTTCGGTTCCGAGCGCAAGATCGCCGAAATTCGGCCGACCACCCGCAACGACGCTCACAAGCTGATCGAAGAATGCATGCTGGCGGCGAACGTGGCCACCGCGCAATTCCTCAAGAAACACGAGATTCCTGCGCTGTACCGCGTCCACGACGGCCCGCCGCCGGAGCGCCTGGAAAAACTGCGTGCCTTCCTCGGTGAACTGGGCCTTTCCCTGCACAAGGGCAAGGACGGTCCGTCGCCGAAGGACTACCAGGCGCTGCTGGAAAACATCAAGGACCGTCCGGATTACCACCTGATCCAGACCGTCATGCTGCGCTCGCTGAGCCAGGCGGTTTACACCTCCGACAACAACGGCCACTTCGGCCTGAATTACGAGGCGTACACCCACTTCACCTCGCCGATTCGCCGCTACCCGGACCTGCTGACCCATCGGGCCATTCGCAGCGTCATTCACTCGAAGCAGGACACCCCGCACGTTCGTCGTGCTGGTGGTTCGACCATCCCGAAAGCGCGGATCTACCCGTACGACGTGGCGGCGCTGGAGCAGTTGGGCGAACAGTGCTCGATGAGCGAACGCCGTGCCGACGAGGCCACGCGCGACGTGACCAACTGGCTCAAGTGCGAGTTCATGAAGGATCGCGTGGGCGAGTCGTTCCCGGGCGTGATCACGGCTGTGACCGGCTTTGGTCTGTTCGTCGAGCTGACTGACATCTACGTCGAAGGCCTGGTGCACGTCACCGCGCTGCCGGGCGACTACTACCACTTCGACCCGGTTCATCACCGTCTGGCGGGCGAGCGCACCGGTCGCAGCTTCCGTCTGGGTGATACCGTTGAAGTGCGGGTCATGCGCGTCGATCTCGACGAGCGCAAGATCGACTTCGAAATGTCCGACAAGGCCGCTGTTTCGCCGACGACCCGCAAGCGCAAGGCCGCAGAGCCTGCGCCTGTCGAGAAGGCCGCGGAAAAGACCAGCACCTCTCGCCCGAGCCGTCGTGCCGCCAAGGAGCCTGTGGTCGAGGCCTATCGCCCAAGCGATGCGGCAGCCAAGAACGCCGAAGTGCGCAAGAGTCGCGAGATGAAAAAAGCCCTGCTGGCTGAAGCGAAGGGTGGTAGCAAGGCGTCGTCGGGAAAGCCGTCCCGGAGTGACTCCGCTCCTGCCGGCAAGTCGGCAAAACCGAGTAAACACCGTAAAGGCCCGCCAAAATCGGGCTCGGCTCCGGCTGCCAAGAGCGGCGGGGCGCGTAAACCTAAGGCGAAGTCATGAGTCAGCTGGAAAAAATCTACGGCGTTCACGCGGTAGAAGCGTTGTTGCGTCATCACCCCAAGCGGGTCAAGCAGATCTGGCTGGCTGAAGGCCGCAGCGACCCGCGCGTTCAGGTGTTGATCGATCTGGCGGCGCAGAACCGTGTGTCGGTTGGGCAGGCCGAGCGCCGTGAGATGGACGCCTGGGTTGAAGGCGTTCACCAGGGCGTGGTGGCGGATGTCAGCCCAAGCCAGGTCTGGGGCGAGGCGATGCTCGACGAGCTGCTGGACCGTACCGAAGGCCCGCCGCTGATTCTGGTGCTGGACGGCGTGACCGACCCGCACAACCTCGGCGCCTGCCTGCGTACTGCCGACGCGGCCGGTGCGCTGGCGGTGATCGTGCCCAAGGACAAGTCCGCGACCCTGACTCCGACCGTGCGTAAAGTGGCGTGCGGCGCGGCGGAAGTGATTCCGCTGGTGGCCGTGACCAACCTGGCGCGCACCCTGGAAAAACTCCAGCAGCGCGGCCTGTGGATCGTCGGCACGGCGGGCGAGGCCGAACAGGAACTGTATCAACAGGACCTGACCGGCCCGACCATCATGATCATGGGCGCCGAAGGCAAAGGCATGCGCCGCCTGACCCGCGAGCACTGCGACTACCTGGTGCGCCTGCCGATGGCCGGTAGCGTCAGCAGCCTGAACGTGTCCGTGGCGACCGGTGTCTGCCTGTTCGAAGCGATGCGCCAGCGCAGCGCCAAGGCTGCTGCCAAAAAATAACCGTTGCAGGAGCGGGGGGGGGGGGGGGGGGGGGGGGGGGGGGGGGGGGGGGGGGGGTGTGGGGGGGAGGGGGGGCGCCGCCGGCCGCGGCCCGCGCAGG
>NZ_JBIVCX010000002.1:223529-275215 GCF_044746825.1 Pseudomonas sp. NPDC090201 | reverse complement strand
CCGTGGCGTGGGGGTGGGTTTCGTGTTTGTTTTTTTCCCCCCCCCCCCCCCCTCCGCCCCCCCCCCCCCCCCCCCCCCCCCCCCCCCCGCTCCTACAGGCTGTCTGTTCTGCTCAAATATTCACCAATTTCCTTGCGCCGATTCAGGCCCTTCTCTACAATTGCGCCCCTTGCTGTCATGGCAGGCGCTCATGTGCCTGTCTCTGTGCAAGATAAACCAGTGTTATTCACTCCTTGTCTGACCGCTTTGGCGGCAGGCTACAACCCGTAAGGAGCATTCATGCGTCATTACGAAATCATCTTTCTGGTTCACCCGGACCAGAGCGAGCAAGTCGGCGGCATGGTTGAGCGTTACACCAAGCTGATCGAAGAAGACGGCGGCAAGATCCACCGTCTGGAAGATTGGGGCCGTCGTCAACTGGCCTACGCAATCAACAATGTTCACAAGGCTCACTTCGTGATGCTGAACGTTGAGTGCACTGGCAAGGCCCTGGCCGAGCTGGAAGACAACTTCCGTTACAACGATGCCGTGATCCGTAACCTTGTCATCCGTCGCGACGAAGCCGTTACCGGCCAGTCCGAAATGCTCAAGGCTGAAGAGAACCGCAGTGAGCGCCGTGAGCGTCGCGACCGTCCTGAGCACTCCGACGCTGAAGGCGTTGACAGTGATGACAGCGACAACAGCGATAACGCTGACGAGTAATCCACGGACCTTTTGAGGAGCCTATTACATGGCACGTTTCTTCCGTCGTCGTAAGTTCTGCCGCTTCACCGCAGAAAACGTTAAAGAGATCGATTACAAAGATCTGAACACCCTGAAAGCCTACGTATCCGAAACCGGCAAGATCGTTCCTAGCCGCATTACCGGTACCAAAGCTCGTTATCAGCGTCAGCTGGCTACCGCTATCAAGCGCGCCCGCTTCCTGGCCCTGCTGGCCTACACCGACAGCCACGGCCGCTGAGACCAGGTTCAGTCGACAAAAACGCAGTAAGGGATAAATCGCATGCGCGCCATGGCTGACTACATCATGCGCGGTCGCGTGCAGGCCACTCTGGTAGTGGCTGGATGTGCGGCGTTGCCGCTGTTGCTCTGGTTGAGTGCTGCCGCAGGGTGCCTTGTGCTCCTGCGACGCGGATTGAGCGACGCCTCTGGCGTGCTCGTCTGGGCTCTGCTGCCGGCCTTGGTCTGGTGGTATTTCGGTGATCCCCGCATCTTGATGGTGTTGTTGGGGTCATGGGGGTTGGCGGCTTCATTGCGCGCCAGCGAGTCCTGGGTTCGTGTGCTGCTGGTCAGCGTAGGGCTTGGGTTGTTGTACGCAGTGGTTCTGGGGGCGGTTTTCCGCGAGCCCATCGAAGCGCTGGCAGTGGCGATGCAAAAGCTGCTGCCCCATGTCTTCGGTGATGTCTACCAACAGATGTCGGTAGAAGAGCGAGCGCGTCTGGGAGCACTGATTACACCGGTCCTTAACGGCCTGATAGCCGCGGTGTTGCAGATCGTCAGCGTGGCATGCCTGATTCTTGGGCGGTACTGGCAGGCGCTGTTGTATAACCCGGGCGGTTTCGGACGCGAATTTCGCAGCCTGAAACTCCCGCGGGCACCGATGCTGGTGCTGCTGGTGTGCATGTTGGTTGCGCCGAATTTCGGCCCGCAACTGGCGATGCTGACACCGTTGTGCAGCGTGCCGCTGGTGTTCGCAGGGCTGGCCCTGATTCACGGCCTGGTGGCTGAAAAGCACCTGGGACGGTTCTGGCTGGTGGGGTTGTACGTCACGTTGTTGCTGTTCATGCAGCTGATTTATCCGTTGCTGGTGGTGTTTGCCATTGTCGACAGCCTGATTGATTTTCGCGGCCGTCTGGCGTCGAAAGATGCCGATAACGGTTCTGCGAACGGTGAAGGTTAAAGTTAAGAGGTTATTACCAAATGGAACTCATCCTGCTGGAAAAAATCGCCAACCTGGGCAACCTGGGCGACAAAGTAAACGTTAAGGCTGGTTACGGCCGTAACTACCTGCTGCCTTTCGGCAAAGCTACCGCTGCGACCGCTGCCAACCTGGCCGCTTTCGAAGAGCGTCGTGCTGACCTGGAAAAAGCTGCTGCCGACAAGAAAGCTTCGGCTGAAAGTCGTGCTGCTCAACTGGCTGAGCTGGAAGTGACCATCACTGCCACCGCCGGTGACGAAGGCAAGCTGTTCGGTTCGATCGGTACCCACGACATCGCTGACGCACTGACCGCCTCTGGCGTTGAAGTGGCCAAAGCTGAAGTTCGTCTGCCGAACGGCACCATCCGTAACGTTGGCGAATACGACGTTGCCGTGCACCTGCACAGCGATGTTGAAGCTACCGTTCGCGTAGTTGTGGTGGCTGCTTAAGCAGTTTGATTCCCGCACCCTGGTGCGGGAGTCCGACCGACTGGCGACTCGTTCGCCGACTGGTCAGCAAGGGGCGCGTTCCTGTTTTTCGGGTCGTGCCCTTTGTCATTTCTGACGTATCCTGATTCAAATCCCTGATTCCGTGTGGCCATGAACGATATCTCCGCTCCCGAGCAATACGATCTGCAAACCGCTGCCCTGAAGGTGCCGCCGCATTCCATCGAGGCCGAACAGGCCGTGCTCGGTGGTCTGATGCTGGACAACAACGCCTGGGAACGCGTGCTGGATCAAGTGTCGGACGGCGATTTCTATCGTCATGACCACCGCCTGATTTTCCGCGCCATCGCCAAGCTGGCCGACCAGAACCTGCCCATCGACGTCGTCACCCTGGCCGAGCAACTGGACAAGGAAGGGCAGACCTCCCAAGTGGGTGGCCTGGGCTACCTGTCGGAGCTGGCCAAGAACATTCCGTCGGTCGCCAACATCAAGGCCTACGCCCAGATCGTTCGCCAGCGTGCGACCCTGCGCCAGCTCATCGGCATCAGTAACGAAATCGCCGACAGCGCGTTCGACCCGCAAGGTCGTACCGCCGAAGAGATTCTCGACGAGGCCGAGCGGCAGATCTTCCAGATCGCCGAGGCGCGGCCCAAGACCGGCGGCCCGGTGGGGGTCAACGATCTGTTGACCAAGGCCATCGACCGTATCGACACCCTGTTCAACCTGGGCGAGGGGATCACCGGTCTGTCCACCGGTTACACCGACCTGGACGAGAAGACCAGCGGCCTGCAGCCTGCCGACCTGATCATCGTGGCCGGCCGTCCGTCGATGGGCAAGACCACCTTCGCCATGAATCTGGTGGAAAATGCGGTGCTGCGCAGTGAAAAGGCGGTGCTGGTGTTCTCGCTGGAGATGCCAGGTGAGTCGCTCATCATGCGTATGCTGTCTTCGCTGGGGCGCATTGACCAGACCAAGGTCCGTTCCGGCCAACTGGACGATGACGACTGGCCGCGCCTGACCTCGGCGGTCAACCTGCTCAACGACCGAAAGCTGTTCATCGACGATACGGCGGGTATCAGCCCGTCGGAAATGCGCGCCCGCACCCGACGTCTGGTGCGCGAGCATGGCGACATCGGCCTGATCATGATCGACTACCTGCAGCTGATGCAGATTCCAGGGTCCAGCGGTGACAACCGCACCAACGAGATTTCCGAGATTTCCCGGTCCCTGAAAGCCCTGGCCAAGGAATTCAATTGCCCGGTCGTCGCGCTCTCGCAGCTCAACCGCTCCCTGGAACAGCGCCCGAACAAACGCCCGGTGAACTCCGACTTGCGCGAATCCGGAGCGATCGAGCAGGACGCCGACGTGATCATGTTCGTGTATCGGGACGAGGTCTACCACCCGGAAACCGAGCACAAGGGCGTGGCCGAAATCATCATCGGTAAACAGCGTAACGGCCCGATCGGCTTCGTACGGCTGGCGTTTATCGGTAAATACACCCGCTTCGAGAACCTGGCGCCGGGTAGTTACAATTTTGATGATGATGAGTGATGTTGGCTTGAGGCCGCTACATTGATGCCCTTTGGGCCTTGTCGCGGGCAAGCGCGCTCCTACATTTGCTGAAACGTGCCGCGCTCTGTCAGGCCATGGCACGTTGCAAAAAATGTAGGAGCGCGCTTGCCCGCGATGCGCCCGAAGGGCATCAATGTAACAATCCCCAGCCAACCTCAGGCAATCCCAACCCAACCACAAATCCGACCCACACCGTCGGATTTGATCAAAAAATGTGCTATCCTCCGCGCCCGCGATTTTTCACGAGAAGATCGCCTCCCTGATTACGAACACTGGTCATCGACATGCAAGCAGCCAAGCCGTTATTTGACTATCCAAAGTACTGGGCCGAATGTTTCGGGCCTGCGCCTTTCCTGCCGATGAGCCGGGAAGAAATGGATCAGCTTGGCTGGGATTCCTGCGACATCATCATCGTCACCGGTGATGCCTACGTTGACCATCCGTCGTTCGGCATGGCGATCATCGGCCGGCTGCTGGAGTCCCAGGGCTTCCGCGTCGGGATCATTGCCCAGCCGGACTGGCGCAACAAAGACGACTTCATGAAGCTGGGCGAGCCGAACCTGTTCTTCGGCGTCGCGGCCGGCAACATGGACTCGATGATCAACCGCTACACCGCGGACAAGAAAATCCGCTCCGATGACGCCTACACGCCAGGCGGCATGGCCGGCAAGCGTCCGGACCGTGCGAGCCTGGTCTACAGCCAGCGCTGCAAGGAAGCCTACAAGCATGTGCCGATCATCCTTGGCGGCATCGAGGCTTCGCTACGCCGCATCGCTCACTACGACTACTGGCAGGACAAGGTCCGCAATTCGATCCTGATCGACGCCAGCGCCGACATCCTGCTGTACGGCAACGCCGAGCGCGCGATTGTCGAAGTCGCCAACCGTCTGTCCTACGGCGAGAAGATCGAGAACATCACCGACGTGCGCGGCACCGCGTTCATTCGTCGCGACACGCCTGAGGGCTGGTACGAAGTCGATTCCACGCGCATCGACCGGCCGGGCAAGGTCGACAAGATCATCAACCCGTACGTCAACACCCAGGACACCCAGGCCTGCGCCATCGAGCAGGAAAAGGGCGAGGTTGAAGACCCGAACGAAGCCAAGGTCGTGCAGATCCTGGCGAGCCCGCGCATGACCCGTGACAAGACGGTGATCCGCCTGCCGTCCATGGAAAAAGTGCGCAACGACCCGGTCCTCTACGCCCACGCCAACCGCGTACTGCACCTGGAAACCAACCCGGGTAACGCCCGTGCGCTGGTCCAGAAGCATGGCGAAGTGGATGTCTGGTTCAACCCGCCACCGATTCCGATGACCACCGAAGAAATGGACTACGTGTTCGGCATGCCTTACGCACGTATCCCGCACCCTGCGTACGGCAAGGAAAAGATCCCGGCCTACGACATGATTCGCTTCTCGGTGAACATCATGCGTGGCTGCTTTGGTGGCTGCACCTTCTGTTCGATCACCGAGCACGAAGGCCGCATCATCCAGAACCGCTCCCACGACTCGATCATTCGTGAAATCGAAGAAATTCGTGACAAGGTTCCAGGCTTCACCGGCGTCATTTCCGACCTCGGCGGTCCGACCGCGAACATGTATCGCATCGCTTGCAAGAGCCCGGAAATCGAATCCGCGTGCCGCAAGCCGTCCTGCGTGTTCCCTGGCATCTGCCCGAACCTGAACACCGACCACTCGGCGCTGATTCAGCTGTACCGCAGCGCCCGCGATTTGCCGGGTGTGAAGAAGATTCTGATCGCGTCCGGCCTGCGCTATGACCTGGCTGTCGAGTCGCCTGAGTACGTCAAGGAGCTGGTGACCCACCACGTCGGCGGCTACCTGAAGATCGCCCCGGAGCACACCGAGGAAGGCCCGCTCAACCAGATGATGAAGCCGGGCATTGGCAGCTATGACAAGTTCAAGCGCATGTTCGAGAAGTATTCGAAAGAGGCGGGCAAGGAACAGTACCTGATCCCGTACTTCATCGCGGCGCATCCAGGCACCACCGACGAAGACATGATGAACCTTGCGCTGTGGCTCAAGGGCAACGGTTTCCGCGCTGATCAGGTGCAGGCGTTCTACCCTTCGCCGATGGCCAGTGCCACCGCCATGTACCACTCGGGCAAGAACCCGCTGCGCAAGGTCACCTACAAGAGCGACTCGGTCACCATCGTCAAGAGCGAGGAGCAGCGCCGCCTGCACAAGGCCTTCCTGCGCTACCACGACCCCAAAGGCTGGCCGATGCTGCGTGAAGCACTGGAACGCATGGGCCGTTCGGACCTCATTGGCCCGGGCAAGCACCAGTTGATCCCGCTGCACCAGCCGGACACCGACAGCTACCAGAGCGCCCGTCGCAAGAACTCGACGCCGGCTGGCAGCCACAAGGTCGCCAAGACCACCAAGATCCTCACCCAGCACACCGGTCTGCCGCAGCGTGGCAGTGACGGCAGCAAGCCGTGGGACAAGCGCGAAGAAGCCAAGGCCGCCGCCGCAGCCCGCAACAAACAGGCCGCCAAGGACCGCGCCGACGCCGCCAAGGGCGGTAAGGGCGGCAAGAAGCCATCCCGGCAGCCAGTCTTCCCGCGCTAAGCGGTGTCCCCACAAAAACGCCAGCCTTCGAGCTGGCGTTTTTGCATCTCAGATCTTCACGTTTTCGCGGATGTTCCAGCCGTATTTGACTGCGCCACCGTCCTTGCTGCCATCGGCTTTCTGCGGTTGGTAGCTGACCTCGACCTTGCCGAAGTTCAGGGAGATGTCTTCGTTGATGATTTCATCGCTGCTGCCGGCGTTGGTGTTGCACGACGCGACCATGACTTCCTTGAGCGTGATAATCATGTACTCCACCGGACTGCTACCGCCAGCCTTGCGCACAGTGAGCGTGGCTTCCGGATAGTGCTTGCCGCTGGAGCAGGCCATCATCAGGTTGGGCGAAGACTTGTCCAGTGACTTGGTCAGGCTCAGGTTGTTGATGCTGACCTTGCCCGCACCACCTCCACCGCCCTGATGCATGGAACCGGACTGCGCCATACCCCACTGGAACGAGTGGATGTCGATCTCCTCCTTGTGCACGCTGTCTCTTGACTCGCCCTTGATGTCGCCCAATTTCAAAAACATATCGATAGCCATGAACACTCCCTGAAAACAGTCGTCGACGAATTGTCGATGCGCACCTTTTCGCACTGGGCTTTCCAGATCAATACGCTGGGAGCAGAACAAGACCGTTCATACAAAACAAAGAAAAACTTCCTACATCTCTACAGTGTGTCGGTGCCTATTCTCATTCGCTCTGAGCCATGACAAAGGGAAGACTGGATGAGCGGCTTGTCACTCCGGGATGGTTTTTCAGTCGCGCGACGCCAGGCGAGAGATCGCATCGAAAGCGCCATGGACCTCAACAAACTGTTTCGCGTCATCGACGCTGACCCGGCAATTGTCGGGGCAGGTGTTGTCTTCATCGACAGCGATTTCAATGTTGTCACGCTGAGGGAGTTTCAACCGATTTGCAGCGTGGCTGTGAAGCGGGTGATCTTGCGTGAAGCGCCGAGGCACATGAATGCATTCGAGTTCTACAGGGAGCTGGAATTGAACGTTCGTGAATCCCGGTTAGTGATGGAAGTGATTGGTGCCGGGCTGGCCTGCGGCGGAGCTTACCTCAGTTGGAAAGTCGTATACGGAGGAATAATGGCGGCTCCTTTCACTGGAGGCGTCAGCCTGGTCGTGTCGGCGGTCGGTGTAGTAGCGGCAGCAGCAGGGTCTCTTCAATGCATTATAAATGTATCGAGAGTCGCGGGTGAGCTTCTTGATCCTGAGGGACTGGACAAGATAGATTCCGAGGCATGGTATCAAACCATGAGTGAAATACTGGATGGGATAACACTCGTTGGAGCTGCTCTATCTTTTTACTCTACAACCCGATATGTCATGGCGACGAAAACCGCCACTCGAAAAAGCTACCGGGAAATACTACGTGGATTGTCTCGACAGGAGCGGCTGGCACTGACGAGTGAAGTGCACAAGTATAGGAGGGATGTCTTTGGACTTCCCAAACGCTATTCAAACGCGCAAATAAAACAACAAACGTACACCCAGCTGAGGGATCTGGTGGCCTCGGGAGCATCCATGGGCGGCAGCTTGGTCGCTGGGCATCTGAAGCCGATAGCTGTTGCGGTTCATGGGGAGTTTTGAACGTGTTGCTGCCCGAAAGCGCTCTCGAATTCCGGAAAAAACATTTTCTCGTATTTGTTGTGCCTATTTTTCTCGCGATGTGTTCATGTGTTTGTTTATTGGCGCTGTCGTTGGATAGCTACTTCAAACGTATGGATCTGGGCACGGTTCTGAAGATATCATTTTCAGTAATGGTGGTTGTGAATGTATTTCAGTCAGTCTGTTGTGTAAATATTCTGCGCGGGCGCCCGAGTTGGGTGGGCGGAATGGTGTTCTTGTTCTTCTTGCATTTATTATTTGCCGCGCCGACCATTGTTCACGACCCGCATCTGGGATTGTATGTTTTAACGTTGGTCTCTCCTTTAATGGGTTTGTATTGCTTGAATACCATCCGCTACCGGGCGATGTTGCAAGCGGCAGAAACTATAGGCCTGGAAAAGGCCGCTGGATCACAGACCAAACTGAAGACTTCAAGGCGGCAAACTGCTATCAATCATAGGCTCAGGGCGAAGTCGGTAAAGCCTTACGCAATCTCTGAAGTTGTTTTCACAATCATTAACTGGGGCGGGTGGGCGCTGTCTCTATTATTTGTGATCATCATGTTGGTTAAGCTTTATGTCGTTTACGGTGGTTTGAGCGACGGGGTCGTAGTCGGAGCAAACCGTTTCGGCCCTCCGAAGAGCTATTCGTTTGTCGATCAACCCTGGATGTACGGGCTTTCCATGGGGCTGCATCTGCTGACCATCGGTATCTGCGCCCTGTTCCTGCGAGTGATGCTGATGCTTCGCAAATGGTAGGCCTCACTTGCTTTATGGCTCGGCGGTATCAGCGGGGCCCGATTTCAGACAAGTTCCCGACGGTCTCATTTCCGTCCGGCGCTTCCCCAGACCAACACTCTGAAAGCAGAACAAGACCGTTCATACAAAACAAAGAAAAACTTCCTACATCTCTACAGTCTGTAGCTGCCTATGCTCCCTCGCTTTGACCAATCGCATAGGGAAAGTGATGAAGGCTACACACCGGCAGGATGGGTTTGAGTGATGGGTATTCATGGGGAGCGGGTCAGCCCATGAGACCTTCAGAGTATGTGGTGTTCATGCGGCACTATTTTCCGGTTTTTATCGGGTGCCTCAGTGCGGGACTGTTTGCAGTTGCGAGCCTGGTGCTGCTGCATGTCGACACGTTTTATCAGGAATTAACGCTTGAAGACGGCGTGCATTGGCTGTTCGGCGGTGCGGTTGTCGGGGTGGTGGTTTTATTTGCCTGCCACTTTTTTTTGATTCGGGGGCGGATTCGGGCGGTTTGGGGGATGGAGTTGTTTTTCTTCCTTTGTCTGTTCCTGTCGTTACCCATTATCGAACACAGTCCGGGTGAGCTGATGTTCTTCGTTGGCGTGCTCGCTCCTGTGGTGGGTTTGCTGATGCTGAACTCAAGGCGTCATCGACAGATGAGAGAAATCTTCTTTTTCATGCGTCGCAAGCGTGAACGTTTTCGCGGCATTCGCAGGGTTCGCCTGCGTCGGCTGCGGGATGAGCGAAGCAATTAACCCGTCCGCCTCATTTCCGTGCGACCCTTGCACCATCCGCCGAAGCTGGCGCGATTTTGGTGCTGTGCTTAGCTGAGCGAGCATCATCGAGGCCGAAGGCGCCTGACTTGCCTGGATGGCATAAGTCTTGCGCGGTTCTGCTACCGTCCAGGCTCGCAGGAGGCACGCCGTGTCGATTCACATTGCCTTGCACCATGTCACGCATTACCGCTACGACCGCGCGGTGGAACTGGGTCCGCAGATTGTGCGCTTGCGCCCGGCGGCGCATAGCCGTACGCGTGTCCTGTCGTATTCGCTGAAGGTGCTGCCGGACAATCATTTCATCAACTGGCAGCAGGACCCGCAGGGTAATTACCTGGCGCGGCTGGTGTTTCCAGAGAAAACCGATGAGCTGCGGATCGAGGTCGATCTTGTCGCCGAGATGGCGGTGTTCAACCCGTTCGATTTCTTCCTTGAGCCCTACGCTGAAAAGATCCCGTTTCAGTACGCCAGGGAAGAACATCACGAATTACAGCCGTATCTGGAAAAGCTGCCGCTGACACCCAGGTTTCAGGCGTATCTGGACAGCATCGATCGCACGCCGGTGCCGGCAATTGACTTTCTGGTCAGCCTAAATCAGCGCCTGGCCCATGACATCAATTACCTGATCCGCATGGAGCCGGGTATCCAGACACCGGAGTTCACGCTGGACAGTGCTTCGGGCTCCTGCCGGGATTCGGCGTGGTTGTTGGTGCAGTTGCTGCGCCATCTGGGGCTGGCCGCGCGGTTTGTGTCCGGCTACCTGATTCAGCTCAAGGCGGATGTCCAGGCGCTGGATGGGCCGTCGGGCACTGACGTTGACTTCACCGACCTGCACGCCTGGTGCGAGGTGTACCTGCCGGGTGCGGGCTGGGTCGGGCTGGATGCGACGTCCGGGCTGTTTGCCGGGGAGGGACATATTCCCTTGGCGTGCAGCCCGGATCCTTCATCGGCGGCGCCCATCAGCGGCCTGGTGGAGCCGTGCGAAACCGAGTTCAGCCACGAGATGTCGGTGGAGCGGATCTGGGAGGCGCCACGGGTTACCAAGCCTTATACCGAGGCGCAGTGGCTGGAGATTCAGGCGCTGGGTCGCAAGATCGACGCCGACCTGATCGCCGAGGACGTGCGCCTGACCATGGGCGGCGAGCCGACGTTCGTCTCCATCGATGACCGTGACGGCAGCGAGTGGAACACCGCAGCGCTGGGCCCGAAGAAGCGTGTGCTCTCTGCCGAGCTGTTCCAGCGCATGCGCAAGCACTACGCGCCTCAGGGCATCGTGCATTTCGGCCAGGGCAAGTGGTATCCGGGCGAGCAGTTGCCGCGCTGGTCGCTGAACTGTTTCTGGCGCCGGGATGGCAAGCCCGTGTGGCGCAACACTGCGCTGATCGCCGATGAGGGCGAGGATTACGGCTGTGACGGCGAGATGGCCGGGCGCTTCCTGCGCAGTGTCGCCGAGCGCCTGAAGCTGCCTGCGCGCTATGTTTTTCCCGCTTACGAGGACAATTTCTATTACCTGTGGCGAGAAGGTGCCTTGCCGCAGAACGTCAGTGCCGAAGATTCGCGTTTGGGCGACGAGATGGAGCGGGCGCGGCTGGCCAAGGTGTTCTCCCAGGGCCTGGACAAGGTCATCGGCCATGTCCTGCCTCTGGCCCGCAGTGCCGATGAGGCGCGCTGGCAGAGCGGACGCTGGTACCTGCGTGGCGAGCACTGCCGGCTGGTGCCGGGGGATTCTCCACTGGGCTACAGGCTGCCATTGGCGTCGCAGCCTTGGGTCAAGGCCGCTGAATATCCCTACATCCATCCCACTGACCATAACCAGGACTTCGCCGAACTTCCGGATCGCGATGAGGTGGAGTCACGGATCAACAGCCTGACTGAACACGAAGGCACTGAGCGCGCACCGACCATCGACGAGTCCGCAGACTGGCTGACCCGCACCGCGCTGGGCGCCGAGGCCCGGGGCGGTCGGCTGTATCTGTTCATGCCGCCGCTGCAGACCCTTGAGGCGTATCTGGAGCTGGTCGCGGCCATCGAAGCGACCGCCGAGGAACTGCGCTGCCCGGTGTTGCTGGAAGGCTATGAGCCACCGAGCGATCCGCGTCTGGCCAATTTCCGCATCACTCCGGATCCTGGTGTGATCGAGGTTAACGTGCAGCCGTCCTCAAGCTGGGACGAGCTGGTCGAGCGTACGGAGTTTCTCTACGAGCAGGCACGCCTCACCCGCCTGACCACCGAAAAGTTCATGATCGACGGGCGCCATACCGGTACCGGCGGTGGCAACCATTTCGTGCTGGGCGGCGCCACGCCGGGCGATTCACCGTTCCTGCGCCGGCCCGACCTGCTGCGCAGCCTGCTCAGCTACTGGCACAACCACCCGTCGCTGTCGTACCTGTTCTCCGGGCTGTTCATCGGCCCGACCTCCCAAGCGCCACGGGTTGACGAGGCGCGCAACGATTCGCTGTACGAGCTGGAAATCGCCTTCTCGCAGATGCCCGCCCCCGGCGAGGAGTGCGCGCCATGGCTGGTGGACCGACTGCTGCGCAACCTGCTGATCGACGTCACGGGTAACACCCATCGCGCCGAATTCTGCATCGACAAGCTCTACTCTCCGGACGGCGCTACCGGTCGCCTGGGCCTGCTTGAGTTGCGCGCTTTCGAAATGCCGCCCCATGCGCGCATGAGCCTGGCCCAGCAACTGTTGCTGCGTGCGCTGGTGGCCCGTTTCTGGCGCGAGCCCTATGCACCGGCGAAACTGGCGCGCTGGGGCACCGAGTTGCATGACCGCTTCATGCTGCCGCACTTCATCGAGCAGGATTTCGCCGACGTCATCGTCGAACTCAATGCCGCAGGTTATCCACTGCGGGCTGAGTGGTTCGCCGCGCATCTGGAGTTTCGCTTTCCCAAGGTCGGCGACTACGCGGTCAACGGTATCGAGATGGAACTGCGTCAGGCGCTGGAGCCCTGGCACGTATTGGGCGAGGAGGGTTCGGGGGGCGGTGCGGTGCGTTATGTGGATTCGTCCCTTGAGCGGTTGCAGGTCAAGATCAGCGGGCTCGCGCCCCAGCGCTATGTCTTGACCTGCAACGGCGTACCCGTCCCGCTGCAACCTACCGGGCGTATCGGCGAGTTTGTCGCGGGGGTTCGTTACCGTGCCTGGCAACCGTTCAACGCCTTGCAGCCGACCATCCCGGTGCATGCGCCGCTGGTGTTCGATCTGCTCGATACCTGGATGCAGCGCTCGCTGGGCGGCTGTGAATATCATGTGGCGCACCCCGGCGGGCGCAATTACGAGACGCTGCCGGTCAATGCCAACGAAGCGGAAAGCCGGCGTCTGGCGCGGTTTTTCCGAATCGGTCACACCCCAGGCAAACAGGACGTGCCGAACCTGACCGTCAATGATGAAATGCCCATGACGCTGGACTTGCGTCTGCATCGCTGACCAGCCGCTGCCGGCGTGACACAAGGCCGCGAGCCATTACGTGTCACGTTGGCTGCGCTAATCTAAGCGCTGCTGCGTTGATCCCCATGTTTGTCTGCCGAGTTCTCCATGCCTGACCTGCTTGACCGATATCCGCTGCATGCGGGTAGTTATCACGAGATGCTCGACGCCAGCGGCGCAGTGCGGCCGCATTGGCTGCGTTTCTACGAGCATCTGCAACGCAGCACCCCCGCTCAGTTGATACAGCGTCAGGCGCTGCTGGCGCGGCAGATTCAGGAAAATGGCGTCACCTATAACGTGTACGCCGACCCCAAGGGCGCGGACCGGCCCTGGGAGCTCGACCTGCTGCCGCATCTTATTCCGGTCGCCGAGTGGCAGCGCCTGGAAGCCGGCATCGCCCAGCGTGCGCGCCTGCTCAATGCGGTACTGGCCGACCTCTACGGCCCGCAGCAACTGATTGCCGACGGCCTGTTGCCTGCCGAACTGGTGTTCGGGCACAACAATTTCCTCTGGCCGTGCCAGGGCGTGAAGCCGCCGGAAGGCACCTTTCTGCATGTGTATGCGGTGGATCTGGCGCGCACGCCTGATGGCCGCTGGTGGGTCACGGCGGACCGCACCCAGGCGCCGTCAGGGGCCGGTTACGCGCTGGAAAACCGGGTGATCGTGTCCCGCGCCTTTCCCGAACTGTATCGCGACCTGGAAGTGCAGCACCTGTCCGGCTTCTTCCGCTCGCTACAGGAAACCCTCACGCGCCAGGCGCCGAGCAGCAACGAGGCGCCGCTGGTGGTCATGCTCACGCCGGGGCGTTTCAACGAGAGCTATTTCGAGCACCTCTATCTGGCCGGGCAGCTGGGTTATCCGCTGGTCGAGGGCGGCGACCTGACCGTCCGTGACGCTACGGTGTATCTGAAAACCCTCAGCGGCCTGCGGCGTGTCCACGCGATCATGCGGCGTCTGGACGATGACTTCTGCGACCCGCTGGAGCTGCGCACCGACTCGGCGCTGGGCGTACCCGGCCTGCTCGAAGCCGTGCGTCAGGGCCGGGTGATCGTGGCGAACGCGCTGGGAAGTGGCGTGCTGGAGTCGCCGGGGTTGCTGGGTTTTCTGCCGAAGATCAATGAGCACCTGTTTGGCGAAGAGCTGATCCTGCCGTCCGTGGCGACCTGGTGGTGTGGTGAGCCGCCAGTGCTGGCCCAGGCCCTGGAAAAGATGCCGGATCTGCTCATCAAACCGGCGTTCGCGTCCCAGAGTTTTGCCCCGGTGTTTGGCCGGGATCTGGACGAAAAACAGCGCCAGGCCCTCGCCGCGCGCATGCAGGCGCGGCCTTACGCCTACGTCGCCCAGGAAATCGCCCAGTTGTCCCAGGCGCCGGTCTGGCAGGGCGAGGCTGAACAGTTGCAGCCCCGGGCCATTGGCATGCGCGTCTACGCCGTGGCTGCCCAGGACGGCTATCGCGTGCTGCCGGGCGGCCTGACCCGCGTGGCTGCCGACGCGGATGCCGATGTGGTGTCGATGCAGCGCGGAGGCGCCAGCAAGGACACCTGGATTCTGGGTGAGCGCATTCAGGGCAGCGAGCCCTGGAAAGCCCGCCGTTCCCTGGGCGTGCACGACCTGATCCGCCGTGATCCGTATCTGCCGTCCCGGGTGGTGGAGAACCTTTTCTGGTTCGGCCGGTACTGCGAGCGCTGCGACGACAGCGCCCGGTTGCTGCGCATCGTGCTGGCGCGGTACGTCGATGGCGACGACCCGCAAGCCTTGCAGGCCGCGGTCGAGCTGGGCGAACGCCTGAGCCTGCTGCCCCGCGAGGACGAAGAGGAGGGCAGCACCCTGCATGAACGGCTGATGACCGCATTGCTGGGCGACGACTGGCCCTTCAGCCTGCGCTCCAACCTGCAGCGCTTGCAGTGGGCGGCGTCCCAGGTGCGCGGCAAGTTGAGCCGGGAGAACTGGCAGGCGCTGGTGGAGCTGCAGCGTGAAGCCGCAAGCCTTGAAACCGATGACCCCGACTTTGGCGAACTGCTGGATTTCCTCAACCGCCTGGTGATGTCTCTGGCGGCGCTTTCGGGTTTCGCGCTGGACGACATGACCCGCGATGAAGGCTGGCGCTTCCTGATGATCGGCCGGCGCATCGAACGCCTGCAATTTCTCAGTACCAGCCTTGCAGGCTTCCTGCGCAGCGATGCGGTGTTCGACCAAGACGCCCTCGACTGGCTGCTGGAGCTGGGCAACAGCAGCATCACCTATCGCTCTCGTTACCTGGCGTTGCCGCAACTGATCCCGGTGCTCGACCTGCTGCTGCTCGACGGACAGAACCCCCATGCGGTGCGATTTCAGCTCAAGCTGGTGGAGCGCTCGTTGAAGCGCTTGAACGAGGATTTCGGCATGCCGCAGGACAACAGCCTGGGCGTCTGGATCCAGCGCCTGGCGCGTTTCGACCTTGGCTGTCTGGAACCCGGCCTGTTCGGGGAAAGCAGCGTCAGGGCTGCTCTGAACGGCCTGGCGGACCTGTTGCAGAGTATCGGCGATCTCAGCGGGCAGATTTCCGATCGCCTGGCCTTGCGCCATTTCGCCCATGTCGACGATGTCAGCCAGCGTACGGTGTCCGTGTGATGAACAGTGCCTCTTACCAGATCCTTCACGACACCCATTACAAGTACGACAGCCCTGTCTCGCTGGCGCAGCAACTGGCGCACCTGTGGCCGCGCAGTTGTGCGTGGCAGCGTTGCCTTGAGCAGCAATTGGAGATCCACCCGACGCCGACCACGCGCCGCGATGAGCTGGATGTGTTCGGCAACCCGGTGACCCGCCTGGCCTTTGAGCGGCCCCACGATGAGTTGCAGGTCAACGCCCGTTTGCGCATCGAGGTGCTCGCCCGTCCGTCACTGGATTTCCAGCAGTCTGCCCCCTGGGATGAGACGCGCAACACGCTCACCTACAGCGCGACGAAAATGTCACCGGACATTCTGGAAGCCTGCCGCTACCGCTTCGAATCGCCTTACGTGCACCTCAAGCAATCCTTCGTCGAGTTCTCGGCAGATTGCTTTGCGCAGGGGCGGCCTTTGCTGCTGTGCGCACAGGCGCTGATGGAAAAGATCTTCGAGGAGTTCACCTTCGATGGCGAAGCGACCCAGGTGGCGACGCCCTTGGTGCAGGTGCTGGAAACACGGCGCGGTGTCTGCCAGGACTTCGCCCATCTGATGCTCGCCTGCCTGCGTTCCCGAGGCCTGGCGGCGCGTTACATCAGCGGCTATCTGCTGACCCAGCCGCCTCCCGGCCAGCCGCGCCTGATCGGTGCCGACGCCTCTCACGCCTGGGTGTCGGTGTTCTGCCCGGTACTGGGCTGGGTGGATTTCGACCCGACCAACAACATCCAGCCGGCACTGGAGCACATCAGCCTGGCCTGGGGCCGGGATTTCTCCGATGTCTCGCCGCTGCGTGGCGTCATTCTGGGCGGTGGCAATCACGACCCCGAAGTGCGCGTGACGGTGATGCCGCTGTCAGCGTGACCACTGGCGCCGCAGGCATAGGCGGCGAGCAAATTGCGAAACAGACCCTTGAGTTGCATGAAATTCGTCCTGATTGATGAGTGACAAACTCATCTTAGGAGGACACTGTATCCTTGGCTGCTTGATTGTCTCGATGGCCCTGATAGACGCCGTCCAGACAGGTTTCATAATCTTCGGTTGATAAATTGTTTAAAGTTCAGGCACTCTTTGTATACAAAAAACAAGAGCAACCCCATTCAGGAGACTCAATCATGATTCGCAAGCTCGTTGCTGCATCCCTGCTGACCCTGGCCAGCGGCCACCTGCTGGCTGCTGAATGTTCGGTGACCGTCGACTCCACCGACCAGATGTCCTTCAACACCAAGGCCATCGAAATCGACAAGAGCTGCAAGGAGTTCACCGTCAAGCTGGAACACTCCGGCAGCCTGCCGAAGAACGTCATGGGCCATAACCTGGTGGTCAGCAAGGAAGCCGACATGCAGCCCATCGCCACCGACGGCCTGAGCGCCGGGATCGACAAGGATTACTTGAAAGAGGGCGACGCCCGGGTGATCGCGCACACCAAGATTATCGGCGCGAAGGAATCGGATTCGTTGACCATCGACGTATCGAAGCTGGACCCGGCCGAGAAGTACGGCTTCTTCTGCTCGTTCCCCGGGCACATCAGCATGATGAAGGGCACGATTACCCTGAAGTGATTCCAGGGCCTTGCGGCGTGTCTGGCAACAATGCATTGCCTGACACATCACCTGCCCCGTAGGAGCGCGCTTGCCCGCGACGGCGGTGTGTCAGAAGTGCAAATGCCGTCTGACACACCGCCATCGTCCGGATGCGGCCCAGACCAAGCGCGCTCCTACAGGCGTTCTGGCATCATGGCGCGTACGGCAAATCCCGCTTGTGCTGGGTCTTGCGGTAGGTGTTCACGATGATGTCGAACGCTTCCTGACGCACCGGCTCACCATGCAGGAATGCATCGATCTCGACGTAGGTCACGCCATGTGAAGCCTCGTCGGGCTTGCCCGGCACCAGGTCTTCCAGGTCTGCCGTCGGCACTTTCTCCACCAGATACTCTGGCGCCCCGAAGCTGCGGGCAATGGCGCGTACCTGATTCTTCACCAGCCCGCTCAGCGGTGCCAGGTCGCAGGCGCCATCCCCGAACTTGGTGAAGAACCCCATCACCGCCTCGGCCGCGTGGTCGGTGCCGATTACCAGTCCTGCGCGAGCCCCGGCGATGGTGTACTGCGCCACCATGCGGGTGCGGGCCTTGACGTTGCCCTTGACGAAATCCACCGCTGCGTCGGATTGGCCTTCGAACGCCTTGACCTGCTCTACCAACGCCTTGACCGATGGCGCGATGTCCACGGTGTGACGCTCGTCCGGGTTGATGAAGTCGACCGATGCGGTGGCTTCGTGCTCGTCGTGCTGGATGTGGTACGGCAGGCGCACAGCGATGAACTGATAGGCGTTGTCGCCAGTGCTTTCGCGCAGCTCGCGCACGGCGCGCTGGGCCAGCAGGCCTGCGGTCAGCGAGTCGACGCCGCCGCTGATGCCCAGCACCAACACTTTGAGGCGAGCGTTGCTCAGGCAGTCCTTGATGAACTGGACGCGGCGCGCGACTTCGGCTTCAAGCTCTGCGGGGCCTGCGAAGGGAGCCTGGACCTTGAGCTCACGGGCGATCTGGAGCTGTACGGCTTGCATGATTCACTCCTTATGCGGAAAGGGAAAAATAGGCATTCAAAGAAGGCGCAACGGGTGCTCGACTCAAGCTGGCACCTTGAATACGTGGCGCAGGTAGGACACGAATTCCGGGTCCTTGCACTGCGTCTTGCCGGGCTCGTCGGATATCTTGGCGACGGGCTGGCCGGCACAGGCGGTCATTTTCAGCACGATGCTCATCGGTTGCACGCCCGGCACATCGGCGGTCAGGTTGGTGCCGATGCCAAAGCTGACGTTGATCCGGCCCCGCAGCGCACGGAAGATGTCCAGCGCCTTGGGCAGGTTCAGGCCATCGGAGAACACCAGGGTCTTGGTCATGGGGTCGATGCCCAGCTTCTGATAATGGCTGATGCATTTTTCCGCCCATTGCACAGGATCGCCCGAGTCGTGGCGCAAACCGTCGAAGAGCTTGGCGAAGAACAGGTCAAAGTCACCCAGGAAGGCATCGGTGGTGATGCAATCGGTCAGCGCGATGCCCAACAGGCCACGGTATTCGCGGACCCAGCAATCGAGGGCGGCGATCTGGCTGTCGATCAGCCGTGGGCCCAGTTGCTGGTGCGCCATGATCCATTCATGAGCCATGGTGCCCAACGGCTTGAGGTCGAACTTGCGCGCCAGATGCACGTTGCTGGTGCCGACGAACTGGCCGGGGAAATCCTGCTTCAGGGCGCGTACGACGTCTTCCTGCACGGCATAGGAAAAACGCCGGCGGGTGCCGAAGTCGGCGACTTTCAGTTCCGCTAGCTCATCGGGCGTGGCCGAGGCGGTCAGCCAGTCGAACTTGCGATAGAGCTGGTCCCGGGCCTGGCTGAGCAGCGTGTCCGGGGTGCGGTGGCGATTGCGCACTTCGCTGACGATGGCCAGCACCGGCACTTCGAACAGGATCACGTGCAGCCAGGGGCCTGCCAGGCGAATACACAGCTCGTCGTTTTCGATGGTGGTCGTGACATAGCGCATGTTGAAACGGAACAGCCCCAAGAACCGCAGGAAATCCGGCTTCATGAAGTTGATGCGTTCCAGAAAGCCGGTTTCTTCCAGGCTCAGGGACAGGTCGCAGAGTTGTTCGATCTGCTGGCGAATCTGTGGCAGGTACGGGCGCAGGTCTTCGTGATTACGGCAGCGAAACTCCCACTCGACTTCGACGTTGGGGTAGTTGTGCAGTACAGCCTGCATCATGCTCAGCTTGTAGAGGTCGGTGTCGAGCAGGTTCTGCACGACGCGATCTGCGAAAGCGCTCTCACTCATTGTGTCGCTCCAGCCAGCGGTGGCCGCCCAAGGCGCGGCCCATGGAATTTGGTTCGGTGTCGCATACGGCCTTTTGGCACTACGTCCGGCCTGTTATTGACGATGACGGACATAATGCCAGTCACGCGCGGCTTGGGGCAGAAATGTTTCAGCGAACTTCGCCGCAACTCTGTAGGAGCGCGCTTGCCCGCGACGAGGGTGTGCCAGATGCCGGTTCGGGTCTGACAGACCGCTATCGTCCGGATGCGGCCCAGACCAAGCGCGCTCCTACGGTTTCAGGTGGGCGTGGGCTCATTGAGCTGTTCCAGCATCCACTCCACGAACACCCGAACCTTGGGCACGTCCGCCGTGTGCTCGGGGTAGGCCAGGTAATAGGCGTCGCGGCTGGGCATGGGATGATCCCAGGGGATGACCAGCTTGCCGTCCTGCAGCTCTTCCTCCACCAGAAACCTGGGCAACAGCGCGACGCCGCAGCCCACTTGCGCGGCCCGGATGCACATGTAGAAGGTTTCGAACCGCGGGCCGTGGTAGCTGTGTTCGGTCTGGTAGCCCTGATCCTCGAACCATTCGTGCCAGGCCTGGGGGCGGTGGGCGGTTTGCAGCAGCACAAGGTCCGCCAGTTGCGTGGGATCGGTGAAGGGTTTGTCGGGCAGGCTGGCGGGGGAGCAGACCGGCACCAGCTCCTCGCCGAACAGCCTCACGCTCTCCGCGCCGGGGCGGGCGCCCTGGCCGAAGTAGAACGAGGCATCGCAGCGGTTCTGCACCAGGTCGTCACTGTCTTGCTCGTTGACCAGGTCCAGATGAATGTGCGGATGGCGCAGGCGCCAGCCCTTGAGCCGGGGCACCAGCCAGCGCGCGCCGAAGGTTGAAGGCGTGGACACCCGCAGCACTTCCGTCTCGCCGCCGTAGGAGCGCAGGAAGTGCGTCGACATTTCCATCTGCGTCAGCACCTTGCGCACCTCGCCCAGGTACAGCGCCCCGGCCGGGGTCAGTTGCAGGCGTCGTCGAACCCGCCTGAACAGCAGGTGCTGCACCAGTTCTTCGAGTTGCGCGACCTGCTTGCTGACCGCGCTCTGTGTCAGGTTCAGCTCTTCGGCGGCACGGGTGAAGCTCAGGTGGCGCGTCACGGCTTCAAAACATTGCAGCGCAGTGACCGACGGCAAATGGCGTTTGTTCAGCATATTCGGGCGTGCTCGGGTTCAGCATGAAAAAACGGAATGATATCTCGCTTAATCGTCGTTTGTTGGAGTGCGTAAGGCCAGCTATTACTAGAGGCTGAAAATTTACCTGCATTTTTGCATTCCGCGTTCGCGCTTTCGGCGCACCAGCATCCAGGAGAAATCATGCTCAACGACCTGCTCACCCGCCTTGGTGTCGACCCTGCTCTTTACCAGAAAGGCGACAAGCCCGTTCACACGCCCGTCGATGGCAGCAAGGTCGCTTCGGTCAGTTGGGAAAGCGGCGCTGAAGTCGAACAGCGCATCACCCGTGCCGAGCACGCTTTTCAGGCCTGGCGCAAAGTGCCGGCGCCGCGTCGTGGCGAACTGGTACGCCTGTTCGGCGAAGCCCTGCGCAAGCACAAGGCCGATCTGGGCGAGCTGGTTTCCTGGGAAGCCGGCAAGATCACCCAGGAAGGCCTGGGCGAAGTGCAGGAAATGATCGACATCTGCGACTTCGCAGTGGGCCTGTCTCGCCAGATCTACGGCCTGACCATCGCCTCGGAGCGCCCTGGCCACCATATGCGTGAAACCTGGCACCCGCTGGGCGTGGTCGGCGTGATCTCGGCGTTCAACTTCCCGGTCGCGGTCTGGTCCTGGAACACCGCGCTGGCGCTGGTGTGCGGCAACTCGGTGATCTGGAAACCGTCGGAAAAGACCCCGCTCACCGCACTGGCCTGCCAGGCACTGTTCGACCGCGTCGCGGCCGAATTCGCCGACGCGCCGCAGTACCTGACTCAATGCGTGATCGGCGGCCGTGAAGCTGGCGAAGCGCTGGTGGACGATGCCCGCGTTGCGCTCATCAGCGCCACCGGCAGCACCCGCATGGGCCGCGAAGTGGCGCCGAAGATCGCCGCGCGTTTCGCCCGCAGCATTCTGGAACTGGGCGGCAACAACGCCATGATCCTGACCCCGAGCGCCGACCTGGACCTGGCCGTGCGCGCCGTACTGTTCAGCGCCGTGGGTACTGCCGGCCAGCGCTGCACCACGCTGCGCCGCCTGATCGCCCACAACTCGGTCAAGGCCGAGTTCGTCGAGCGCCTGAAGACCGCCTACGCCAAGGTGCGTATCGGTCACCCGCTGGAAGGCAACCTGGTCGGCCCGCTGATCGACAAGCAAAGCTTCGAAAACATGCAAGAAGCGCTGGAGCAGTCCCTGAGCGAAGGCGGCAAGGTCTTCGGCGGCAAGCGCCAGTTGCAGGACACTTTCCCTAACGCTTACTACGTCTCGCCTGCCATCGTCGAAATGCCGGAGCAGAGCGACGTGGTCCGCCACGAAACCTTCGCTCCGATTCTCTACGTGATCGGTTACGACGAATTCACCGACGCCGTGCGCCTGAACAACGACGTGCCGCAGGGCCTGTCGTCGTGCATTTTCACCACCGACGTGCGTGAAGCCGAGCAGTTCATCTCGGCACTGGGCAGCGACTGCGGCATCGCCAACGTCAACATTGGCCCGAGTGGTGCAGAGATTGGCGGCGCGTTCGGCGGCGAGAAGGAAACCGGCGGTGGTCGTGAGTCGGGTTCGGATTCGTGGAAAGGCTACATGCGTCGCCAGACCGCAACCGTGAACTACTCCCGCGAGCTGCCGTTGGCGCAGGGGATTACTTTCGATTGATGCCGTAAGGTAAGCGCCATCCCATTGTAGGAGCGCGCTTGCCCGCGACGGCGGAGTGTCAGAATCGCAAATGCCGTCTGACACTCCGCCGTCGCGGGCAAGCGCGCTCCTACGGGTATGGTGGTGCAGCAAAGGTTTGGCCATGTCTCTTTTGAGGTTTTGCGATGCCGCTACGCGAAGAATGTCTGTGGGAAACGCTGACGCCGCAGAGGCCTGAGGCGCCGGCGTTGAGGGGCGAGGTAACGGCTGATGTCTGCGTGATCGGCGCGGGCATCACCGGTTTGTCAGCGGCGATTCATCTACTTGAACAGGGCAAGACGGTAGCCATCGTCGAAGCCCATCGCACCGGCCAGGGTGGTTCGGGGCGCAACGTAGGATTGGTTAACGCCGGGATGTGGATTCCTCCCGACGAAATCGAAGAAGGTTTCGGCGAGAAGGTCGGCAGCCAGCTCAACACCATGCTCGGCAACGCGCCGTCGCTGGTGTTCAGCCTGATCGAGAAATACGGCATCGATTGCCAGGCCACGCGCAAAGGCACACTGCACATGGCGCACAACGCCAAGGGCGTGCTGGATTTGCGCAGTCGCGAAGAACAGTGGAAGCGCCGTGGCGCGCCCATCGAATTGCTCACCGGCAAGGCCTGCCAGGAGGCGACCGGCACCAAGGAAATCACCGCCGCCTTGCTCGATCACCGTGCAGGCACCATCAACCCGATGGCCTACACCAGTGGCCTTGCTGCTGCCGTCACCTCTCTGGGCGGTCAGCGCTTCGATCATTCGCCGGTCAAACGCCTGGAACGCCAGGGCCAGCGCTGGTGCGTGGTCACGGAAAACGGCTCGGTCGTCGCCAATCAGGTGGTCATCGCCTCCAATGCCTACACCGAAGGCGAATGGACCGACCTGCGTCGCAGCTTCTTCCCCGGTTATTACTATCAGATTGCTTCGGCACCGCTCACTGAAGACGCCGCGCAGCAAATCCTGCCGGGCGGGCAAGGCTCGTGGGACACCCGCCAGGTGCTCAGCAGCATTCGCCGTGACGCCGACGGGCGCCTGTTGCTGGGCAGCTTGGGCAATGGCAGCCAGAAGCCTGCGTGGTTTCTCAAGGCCTGGGCCGACCGTGTGCAGCAGCACTATTTCCCGTACCTGAAGAAGGTCGAGTGGGAATGCACCTGGACCGGTTGCATCGGCTTCACGCCCGATCACCTGTTACGCATGTTTGAACCTGCACCAGGACTGGTCGCGGTGGCAGGGTACAACGGGCGCGGCAACACCACGGGGACGGTGGTGGGCAAGGCGTTCGCCGATTACCTGTGCAAGGGCGATGCGAGCGTGCTGCCGATTCCGTTCACGCCGATGCAGCCACTTTCCGGTATTGGCCTGCGCAGCTCTTTATATGAAGCTGGCTTTTCGCTATACCATGCAGGTCAATGTCTCAGAATCGTGATTTGACACGAAATTTCCTTCACGAAACGACGCTTTTTCGCGCATCCACTAACCTGAAATGGTGCGTCCCGTAGCGCATCCGCACCTGCGGTGTGCAGTTCGGTGACGCAGCTTGTAACAACAGGGTTGTACAGGTCAGGTTGGCGTGGTTGCGCGATTTATTCAGGAGGGTTGCTCTTCACAAGGCGCAGGGTTGCACCTTGCGCGGTTTAGACGGTTGCACGCCCAGTAAAAAAGGGCCCGAATCAGTCGAATAACAACAAGACGACGACTTTTTTCAGAATAAAAAACCGATGGCACGCCACTTGCTCAGAGCATCTGTGTGGTCGCAGTGCTAATTAAAAAAACCTAGGAGCACCAACTCATGTCGCAGACGTTTTACAGGAAAGGCTTTCTGGCACTCGCAGTGGCTACTGCAATGGGTGCGGCTACTTTTGCACAGGCTGACGTCAAGATCGGCGTTGCAGGCCCGATGACAGGCGCCAACGCCTCCTTCGGTTTGCAATACATGAAAGGCGCCCAGGCGGCTGCCGACGCGATCAACAAAGCGGGCGGCGTCAACGGCGAGAAAATCGTCCTGGTCCAGGGCGACGACGCCTGCGAGCCTAAACAGGCCGTAGCGGTGGCCAACAAGATGTCCCAGGAGAAGGTTGCCGGCGTGGTCGGTCACTTCTGCTCTTCTTCCACCATTCCGGCGTCGGAAGTCTATGACGAAGCCGGCATCATCGCGATCACTCCGGGTTCCACCAACCCGCAAGTCACCGAGCGCGGCCTGGGTGCCATGTTCCGCATGTGCGGCCGTGACGACCAGCAAGGCATCGTCGCCGGCGACTACATCGTCGACGTCCTGAAGGGCAAGAAAGTCGCAGTCATCAACGACAAGGACACCTACGGCAAAGGCCTGGCAGACGCCACCGCCAAACAGCTGACCGCCCGTGGCGTGAAGCCGGTGCTCGAAGAAGGCCTGACCCGCGGCGAGAAAGACTTCAGCGCCCTGGTCACCAAGATTCGCGGCGCCGGTGCCGACGTCGTGTACTTCGGCGGTCTGCACCCGGAAGCCGGTCCACTGGTTCGCCAGTTGCGTGAACAAGGTCTGAAAGACGTCAAGTTCATGTCCGACGATGGTGTTGTGACTGACGAGTTGGTCACCACCGCTGGCGGCGCTCAGTACGTCGATGGCGTGTACATGACCTTCGGCGCCGACCCGCGCCTGCTGCCAGACAGCAAGGCGGTGGTCGAGGAGTTCCGCAAGTCCGGTTACGAGCCTGAAGGCTACACCCTGTACGCCTACGCTTCGGTCCAGGCCCTGGCTGCCGGCTTCAACGGTGCCAAGTCGAACAAGGGCGAAGACGCTTCCAAGTTCCTCAAGTCCCACCCTGTGAAAACCGTCATGGGCGAAAAGGCCTGGGACTCCAAGGGCGACCTGAAAGTCTCTGACTACGTGGTCTATCAGTGGGACAAGGACGGCAAATACCACCAGCTCGAAAAGCAGAAGTGAGTTGAGCGCTTAGTCGGAAACGGCCGTCTCGCGGGTTTTTAATCCGCAAGCGGCCGGATCCGGTAATCGGTGCTGCCCGCCAGCACCGGATTTCTTCTGTTGCCACCGAGCACGTCCCGAAATCTCTCACGAGGAGATGACCGGTGCGCGCCGGGACGGCCTTTAAAGTTCGTGAGCGTGCGTGATGGATGGTATTTTCCTGCAGCAAATGGTCAACGGCCTGACTCTGGGTTCGGTCTACGGCCTGATCGCCATCGGTTACACGATGGTCTACGGCATCATCGGCATGATCAACTTCGCCCACGGCGACGTGTACATGATCTCCGCCTACCTCGCAGCCATCGGCCTGGCCGTGCTGTCTTTCTTCGGTATCGAGTCGTTTCCCTTCCTGATTCTCGGCACGCTGATCTTCACCATCGTGGTGACCGGTGTGTACGGCTTCGTCATCGAGCGTGTGGCCTACAAGCCGCTGCGCAACTCGACGCGGCTGGCACCGCTGATCAGCGCCATCGGTATATCCCTGATCCTGCAGAACTACGCGCAGATCGCTCAGGGCCCACGTCAGCAAGGCGTTCCAACCCTGCTTGAAGGGGCCATGCGTTTCGACGTCGGCTCAGGCTTCGTGCAGATCACCTACACCAAGATCTTCATCCTGGTGGCCGCCTTCATCGGCATGGGCGTGCTGACCTACATCATCAAGTACACCAAGCTTGGCCGGATGTGCCGCGCCACGCAGCAGGACCGCAAGATGGCGTCGATCCTGGGCATCAACACCGACCGGATCATCTCCTACGTGTTCGTCATCGGTGCAGCCATGGCGGCCCTTGCCGGCGTGCTGATTACCCTGAACTACGGCACATTCGACTTCTTCGCCGGGTTCGTCATCGGCATCAAGGCGTTCACTGCAGCGGTGCTGGGCGGTATCGGCTCACTGCCGGGCGCCATGCTGGGCGGGTTGATCCTGGGGGTTGCCGAGTCGCAATTCTCGGGCCTCATCAACTCCGATTACAAAGACGTGTTCAGTTTCGGCCTGCTGGTATTGATCCTGATCTTCCGTCCTCAAGGCCTGCTGGGTCGCCCACTCGTGGCGAAGGTGTGAACCATGTCTGCTCCTGTCAAACCCATCGATATCAAACAAAGCCTGATTGACGCGGTAATCGCCGGATTGCTCGCGCTGATCGTGTTCGGCCCTATCGTCGGCGTCGTGCTCGACGGTTACGGCTTCAATATGGAACCCAAACGAGTCGCCATGCTGGTGGGCGTGGTGGTGGTCGGCCGCTTCCTGATGAGCCTGTACCTGCAGACGCCCAAGGGCATGGCCATCGCCCAGAGCTTCGAAAGCTCGGGTTCGGGCGTGCATGTGCTGCCGCCTGGCTACAAGACCCGCCTGCGGTTCATCATTCCGATCATGATCCTGATCGCCGTGATCTTCCCGGTGTTCGCCGACAAGTATGTGCTGACCGTGGTCATCCTCGGCCTGATCTACGTGCTGCTGGGCCTGGGCCTGAACATCGTGGTGGGCCTGGCTGGCCTGCTCGACCTGGGTTACGTGGCGTTCTACGCCATCGGCGCCTACGGCCTGGCGCTGGGTTATCAGTACCTGGGCCTGGGCTTCTGGTCGGCGCTGCCGCTGGCAGCCATCGCTGCTGCGTTTGCGGGTTGCATCCTGGGCTTCCCGGTGTTGCGCATGCACGGTGACTACCTGGCCATCGTGACCCTGGGCTTCGGTGAAATCATTCGCCTGGTGCTCAACAACTGGCTGTCGTTCACCGGCGGCCCGAACGGCGTGCCGGTGCCTTCGCCAACCTTCTTCGGCCTGGAGTTCGGCCGTCGTGCCAAGGATGGTGGCATTCCGATCCACGAGTACTTCGGCTTCGAATACAACCCGGACCTGAAATTCATCTTCATCTACGCCGTGCTGTTCCTGGTGGTGCTGGCCGTGCTCTACATCAAGCATCGCCTGACCCGCATGCCGGTCGGCCGCGCCTGGGAAGCCCTGCGTGAAGACGAGATCGCCTGCCGCTCCATGGGCCTGAACCACGTACTGGTCAAGCTCTCGGCGTTCACCATCGGTGCATCGACCGCAGGTCTTGCCGGGGTGTTCTTCGCCAGCTACCAGGGCTTCGTCAACCCGACGTCGTTCACCTTCTTCGAATCCGCGCTGATCCTGGCCATTGTCGTGCTCGGCGGCATGGGCTCGACAGTGGGCGTGGTGATCGCCGCGTTCGTACTGACCGTCGCCCCTGAAATGCTGCGCAGCTTCGCCGAGTACCGCGTGCTGCTGTTCGGCATCCTGATGGTGTTGATGATGATCTGGCGCCCCCGTGGCCTGATCCGCATCAGCCGTACCGGTGTTCGCCCACGCAAAGGCGTGCTGGCCAAAGTGGAGGGCGCGTGATGAGCGACGAAATCGTTCTGTCCGTGGAAAACCTGATGATGCACTTCGGTGGCATCAAGGCCCTGAGCGACGTGAGCCTTGAGGTGCGTCGCAATTCGATCTTCGCCCTGATCGGCCCCAACGGCGCGGGCAAGACCACCGTGTTCAACTGCCTGACCGGCTTCTACAAGGCCACCGGCGGCAAGATCGAGCTCAATGCGCGGGGCAAGAAAACCAACGTCATCCAACTGCTCGGCGAGCAGTTCCAGGCCGCGGACTTCGCATCCCCCAAGCGTTTCGGCAGCCGGCTGTTCTACAAGATGTTCGGCGGCACCCACTTGGTGAACCGCGCAGGCCTGGCGCGGACCTTCCAGAACATTCGCCTGTTCAAGGAAATGTCCGTGGTCGAGAACCTGCTGGTGGCCCAGCACATGTGGGTCAACCGCAACATGATCGCGGGCATCCTCAATACCAAGGGCTACCGCAAGGCCGAGGAAGACGCCATGAACACGGCCTTCTACTGGCTCGAAGTGGTGGATCTGGTGGACTGCGCCAACCGCCTGGCCGGTGAGCTCTCCTACGGCCAGCAACGCCGCCTGGAGATCGCCCGCGCCATGTGCACCCGTCCGCAGGTGATCTGCCTGGACGAACCGGCCGCAGGCCTCAACCCGCAGGAAACCGAAGCGCTGAGCGGCATGATTCGCCACCTGCGCGACGACCACGACATGACCATCGTGCTGATCGAGCACGACATGGGCATGGTCATGGGCATTTCCGACGATATCGTCGTACTCGACCACGGCAACGTGATCGCCAAGGGCAAGCCGGAACAGATTCGCAACGATCCGAAAGTGATCGCCGCGTACCTGGGTGCTGATGAAGAGGAATTGGTATGAGTAAGCCGATCCTCGAACTGAAAGAGATCGACGTGTACTACGGGCCGATTCAGGCCCTGAAAAAAGTCTCGATGCATATCGACGAGGGCGAGACCGTCAGCCTGATTGGCTCCAACGGCGCAGGCAAGTCCACGCTGCTGATGTCGATCTTCGGCCAGCCGCGGGCTGCCAGCGGGCAGATCATCTATCAGGGCACCGACATCACCCAGAAGTCGTCGCACTACATCGCGTCCAACGGCATCGCGCAGTCGCCGGAAGGTCGTCGTGTGTTCCCCGACATGTCGGTGGAAGAGAACCTGATGATGGGCACCATCCCGATTGGGGATAAATACGCCAGCGAAGACATGCAGCGCATGTTCGACCTGTTCCCGCGGCTCAAGGAGCGTCGTAACCAGCGGGCGATGACCATGTCCGGGGGCGAGCAGCAAATGCTCGCCATCGCCCGCGCGCTGATGAGCCGGCCCAAATTGCTGCTGCTGGACGAACCGAGCCTGGGTCTGGCGCCGATCATCGTCAAACAGATCTTCGCCACCCTGCGTGAACTGGCGCAAACCGGCATGACCATCTTCCTGGTCGAGCAGAACGCCAACCACGCCCTGAAACTGTCAGACCGCGCCTATGTGATGGTCAACGGCGAGATTCGCCTGACAGGTACCGGTAAGGAGCTGCTGACCAACGAGGAAGTCAGGAACGCCTACCTCGGCGGGCATTGATTTCTACAGCGGTCTCGCAATTACAAAACGCCCTGAGTGTCAGACACTCGGGGCGTTTTGTTATAGACCCCCGTAGCAGTCCGGCTTGCCGGCGACAGCGATCTCACGGGTGCCTCGCCGGCAAGCCGGACTGCTACGAAAGGCAGAATGAGGTTCTTCCGCCGATTGTGGAAAACAATTTTCGACAACCGCCAAACCGCGACATATAGCCGCTGTAAATGGTTGTTTTGCCATGCTTTTGACTTGTTCAGTTTTACTGTGGGTGTGGCTGTGAATAAGTTGGTGGCAGTTGGCTACAAGCCTTTGTTTCCGTGGCTTTCAGGATGTTGGTCAATATTTGATCAATGGTTTCGGCCGGTATTTCGAGGGTATTTGTCAACGCTTTGAGGGCTGGTTTTTTATACAGTTAATGAGGTTGGCAAGCCTGTGGATAAGTCTGTGTGCAACCGTTGGAAATAGCGCCGCAGCTAGCGCAATCTCTAGGTTGCAGCGCACAGGCTTGACCGAGTGTGCAGTTTTGCTGTCGATTTGCTTGCAGATACGTTTCAGCGAGTCAACAGAAAAAGCTCGAAAACTTGCCCACAGCCCGCGCATGGCGTGGCTTTGGCCTTTTCGAGTTGCCCCCAGAGATTGTGCGTGTGGCTGTGGATAAGGTGGGCAAAACCCCTTGCAGGCCATATGGCATAAGGCTTTGCGTGGGTTGTACGTTTTTTGTACAGCGGGATCGTCTCATGAAGTTGTACGACGATTGTTGCCAGCGGACTTGATCCTGAGCCGTCTGGGCGGGCATTCTCCAGAACTTTCCTACGCGCAACGCCGCTTGCGTTTACCCAGGGCTTATACCGATAAGGCCGCAAACCCAGTCAGGAGAACTACATGACTTCCACCGTCTTCATCACCGGCGCCACTTCCGGGTTTGGCGAAGCCTGCGCACGACGTTTTGCAGAGGCGGGCTGGTCGCTGGTGCTGACCGGCCGCCGCGAAGACCGCTTGCAGGCCCTCAAAGCCGATCTGTCCAAGCAGACCAAGGTCCACACCCTGACGCTGGACGTGCGTGATCGCGCAGCCATGGAGAAGGCCATCGACGGCCTGCCGGCCGAGTTCGCCAAGATCCGTGGACTTATCAACAACGCGGGCCTGGCCCTGGGTATCGACCCTGCGCCCAAGTGCGATCTGGATGACTGGGACACCATGATCGACACCAACGTCAAAGGCCTCGTCTACACCACCCGCCTGCTGCTCTCGCGCCTGATCGCTTACGGCCGTGGCGCCAGCATCGTCAACCTGGGTTCGGTGGCGGGTAACTATCCGTATCCGGGCGGCAACGTGTATGGCGGCTCGAAAGCGTTCGTCGGTCAGTTCTCGCTGAACCTGCGCAACGACCTGATCGGCACTGGCGTGCGCGTGACGAACCTGGAGCCGGGCCTGTGCGAGAGCGAGTTTTCGCTGGTGCGTTTCGGCGGTGACCAGGCCAAGTACGACGCCACCTACGCGGGCGCCGAACCGATCCAGCCGCAGGACATCGCCGAGACGATCTTCTGGATCATGAACACCCCGGCCCACGTCAACGTGAACAACCTGGAGCTGATGCCCGTGAGCCAGACCTGGGCCGGCTTTGCGATTGACCGTACACGTGGTGAGACCAAGTAATCAGCCTGTGCTGGTCTTGTAGGAGCGCGCTTGCCCGCGATTGCGATCCAACTGGCGACTATGCCCTGTAGCAGCACGGCTTGCCGGCGTTATCGGTGTGTCAGACACCTCACGATTGACTGACACACCGTTATCGCGGGCAAGCGCGCTCCTACAGGTTAATCACGGAAGTATTCAGCCAAACCGATATAGCAAGTCGCCAGGTGATACGGCGTGGTCGAGGGCATGTCGCTGCGGCTGACCTGGCCTTGGTTATCCAGGCACTCGTTCCAGCCGCCTGCATGCAGGAAACGCTGCTGCAAGGCGTTCAACTGGCGCGCCAGCAATGCCTGACTGTCAGGACGAAGCGTCAGTGCCCGCAGGTACTCGGCCTGGGCCCAGATGCGCTGGGTGCCGTCTTTGACTGATCCATCCACCTCCAACATCGCCACCACCGCCCCTGTAAGCGGATCGACGCCTTGCGCCTGGGCGTGGGCGAATGCCGTGGTCAGCGAGCGATGCAGCGGTGTGCCGCGCAGATGCTTCGAGGACTCCAGCAGATAGAACCATTCGAACTGATGCCCAGGCTCTGACCAGTTATCCACAGCGTCCAGCGGCTTCTCCAGCATCACGCCGTGGGCGACATCCACAAAGCGTCGCTGCATGGCTTCGGCCAGTGCGTCGAGTGCGGCGAGGGTGTCTTCGTCTTCGCGCACCTCAAGCGTCGCCAGAAAAGCCTCGGCCAGATGCATCAACGGGTTCTGCAGGGGGCCTGCGTCCAGCGAAGACCAGTCCTCGTCCAGCACCGCTTCATACAGGCCATCGCCATCGGCAAACTGCTCGGCGACCACGTGCAGCGCTGCGTTGAGCACCGATTCGACCAATGGCTCGCGGACCTTGGCCCAGTAATGGGCGCAGGCAAAGATGATGAACGCGTGAGTGTAGAGGTCCTTGCGGCGGTCCAGCGGCGCACCCTGTGGATCGATGCTGTAGAACCAGCCGCCATGCTCGGCATCGTGGAAATGCCGCTGCAGGGAACGGAACAGTGCGGCGGCGCGCACCTCGGCGTCCGGCACCCGAGGGTTGCCGATGAAGCTGGCAAACAGGAACAACTGCCGCGCGCAGGCCATGGCGCGATAGCGCTGGGGCGGCAATGGCTGATGCGCCGCATCCAGTGCCTCATAGGGCAGCGCCATGTCCGCATTCCAGCCCGGCCCCTGCCAAAGCGGCACGATCGTTTGCATGAAGTGCTGCTGCACGGCATGGAACACAGCGGACAGTTCAGGCTTGGCGGCGGGGAGGGAAGCGTCTGGCATTGGATGGCGTCACGGCAGGAGGCAAATTGCGCGACATGGTAGCAGGAGGCGGGGATTTTGAGTCAGAAGCGGATCAATTGTAGGAGCGCGCTTGCCCGCGATCACGATCCAACTGGCGACGACGCTCCGTAGCAGCACGGCTTGCCGGCGGGAGCGGTGTGTCAGTCAATGGTGAGGTGTCTGACACACCGCTGTCGCGGGCAAGCGCGCTCCTACAAAAGCTTCAACCGGCGAACAACCACAGGCCAGTCGCAGCCGACAGCGCGCCTGCAATCCGCACCACGGGCGCGGCAGCGGCTGGCAGGAAACGCACCACGGCGTAGCCTGCGGCATGCAGCGCAGCGGTCGCGGCGACGAAGCCTGCGGCATAGCCCCACGGGCTCGACATCTCAGGCAGCTCCAGACCGTGAGCCACGCCGTGGAACATCGCAAACAGCGCGGTCGCCGTTACGGCCATGAACAGCGGCGGACGCACCGCCAGCGCCACCGCCAGTCCCAGCGCAAACACCGACGCCGCGATCCCGCTTTCCAGGCCAGGCAATTCCAGCCCTTCGAAACCCAGCAGGCCGCCGATCAGCATGGTGCCGACAAAGGTGCACGGCAGGGCCCAGCGCGCCGCGCCTTTCTGCTGCGCAGCCCACAGGCCCACGGCAACCATCGCCAGCAGGTGATCGAGGCCGCCCAGCGGGTGACCTATACCGGCCATCAAGCCGCTTTCGTCGTGACCGGGATGGGCAAAGGCCAGCGCCGGTGCCAGCAGCAGCGCCAGGGCGCCGAATACTTTTCTGCAGTTCATGTAGGGATTGTCCTTGAGTGAAAGAAATCAGGCAGCGGTCAGCAGACCCTGACGCTCGATGAAGGCGATGATGTCCTCCAGGCCATGGCCGGTTTTCTGGTTGCTGAACACGAAGGGCTTGTCGCCGCGCATCTTCCTGGTGTCGCGGTCCATCATCTCCAGCGACGCGCCCACTAGCGGCGCCAGGTCGATCTTGTTGATCACCAGCAGGTCAGACTTGCAGATCCCCGGCCCGCCCTTGCGTGGCAGCTTGTCGCCCGCCGAGACGTCGATCACGTAGATGGTCAGGTCCGACAGCTCAGGGCTGAAGGTTGCCGAGAGGTTGTCGCCGCCGGACTCGACGATGATCAGGTCCAGGCCTTCGAAGCGGCGGTTCAACTGGTCGACGGCTTCCAGGTTGATCGAAGCGTCTTCACGAATTGCCGTGTGCGGGCAGCCGCCGGTCTCCACGCCGATGATGCGCTCAGGCGCCAGTGCCTCGTTTCGCACCAGGAAGTCGGCGTCTTCGCGGGTGTAGATGTCGTTTGTGACCACGGCGAGGTTGTAGCGCTCGCGCAGGGCCAGGCACAGGGCAAGGGTCAGGGCGGTCTTGCCGGATCCGACCGGGCCGCCGATGCCGACTCGCAAGGGTTGGCTGTTCATCAAATGCTCTCCATTTAATCTTCTTGTGCGGTTCGTGTTGGCTGATATCAGGATCGAAACAGGCGGCTGTACTGGCGTTCATGGGCCATGCTCGACAGCGCCAGGCCGAACGGGGCACTGCCGAGATGCTCGGGGTCACGTTCAGTGGCGTGCCGCTGGGCCTGTTGCAGCAAAGGCGTAAGTTCGCTGGTCAGACGCTGAGCAGCCTGCTGGCCCAAAGGCAGGGTTTTCATCAGGACCGCCAACTGGTTTTCCAGCCAGCTCCATAGCCAGGCGGCCAGGGCGTCCTGCGGATCGATCTGCCAGGCACGGGCGGCCAGCGCCCAGCCCAGGGCCAGGTGCGGCTCATCGATTTGCCGCAGAAAATCCCGCGCAGGCTGATCTAGCTCCGGCAGGCCGTTGAGCAGTTGTTGCAACGAATAGCCCATCTGTCGGCTCTCCAGATGCAGCTCGCGGGTTTCGCGGCTGGCGCGGTGTTCTTCGCTCAATTGCAGCAGGCTCGCCCAGTCTTCCTGTGCGGCGGCTGTGCAATGGGCGAGTAACAACGGCGCCTCAAAACGGGCGAGGTTGAGCAGCAGTTGATCGCCGATCCAGCGGGCCGCGCTCTGCGGATCCTTGACCACGGCGTTCTCCACCGCCATCTCCAGCCCCTGTGAGTAGCTGTAGCCGCCAATGGGCAACTGCGGGCTCGCCAGGCGCAGCAGCGCCCAAGCCTTGTTCATGGACGTGGGCTCATTTGCGTACGCCGAACTGGTGAATGCGCGGGGCGTAGTTGAAGTCTTCTTCTCCAGCCCGCGAGTGATGATGGCCGCCACCGTAGGCGCCATGTTCGGGCTGGAACGGCGCTTCGATGGATTCCGTGGTCGCGCCCAGTTGGTCGAGCATGGCCTTGAGCACGTAGTCGTCGAGCAGCCGCAGCCAGCCGTCGCCGACCTGAAGTGCGACGTGGCGGTTACCCAGGTGATAGGCCGCACGGGTCAGTTCGAAGGCGCTGCTGCAGGTGACGTGCATCAGTTGCTCGGGGCGAGCGCAAACCCGCACGATGCGGCCATCTTCGGCCTTGAGAAAATCGCCGTCGCGCAACGGTGGTTGGCCACGCTCCAGGAACAGGCCAACGTCTTCGCCCTCGGCACTGAAACAGCGCAGGCGGCTTTTACTGCGCGCCTCGAAATTCAAATGCAGCTCGGCGGCCCATTCAGCCTGGGGCTCGATTCGTGTGTGAATCACCAGCATCGGAAAACTTCCAGCAATGTGCGATGCCATTTCTAGAGCAAGTGGCTTGCCAATCGGGGAAGTCTGAGGAAATTGCCTACAAATAGTGCGTGCGGGTCAGGCGTGGGATTTGATCGTGGGGTTTATTGGTGCGAGCGGGAATTAAACGCACCCATCTGGTGCGCCGCTGTAGGAGCGCGCTTGCCCGCGATTGCAGTGTGTCAGACGGCATCGATGGCACAGATACACCGCCGTCGCGGGCAAGCGCGCTCCTACAGGGTTTGCCTGGGAAATCGTCACTCGGTACTGCCCAATCCCTGCCAGCGCTTGGCGCCGATGAAGATGAAGCGCAATTGCTGGGTGATCTTCGCCCGAGGCGTCAGGTGTTCGGCCAGGGTCACGGACGGCGGGTCGATCAGTTCGGGGAGCATGGCGAACACGCTCTTGACCACAAGGTCGGCCATGACCGACAGGTCGTCGGTGTTGAGGTGGTGAAATTTGGGCATCGACGCAAGGTCGGTGGCAAGGTCGGCAATGATGCCTTCGCGCAGCGCGCCCAGTGCCTGGCGCACTTTCAGCGAGCCGCCGTACTGCTCGCGTGCCAGGAACAGGAACTGTGAACGGTTGGCCGCCACCACATCGAGGAAGATACGCACCGACGCATCGATGATGCCGCTGTTGAGGTTGTCGTTGCGGCGCACCCGGCGAATGGTTTCACGGAATGTCTGGCCGACTTCGCTGACCAGCGCCAGGCCCAGGTGGTCCATGTCGTCGAAGTGTCGATAGAAGCCGGTGGGCACGATGCCAGCGGTTTTGGCCACCTCGCGCAGGCTCAGGCTGCCAAAACCCCGGCCGCTCTCCATCAGCCCCCGTGCTGCATCGAGCAGGGCGTGGCGAGTCTGCTGTTTCTGTTCGGCGCGGGGCAACATGAGCGTGTGCATCTGAGTGAAGAATGGTCCGCACTCTAACAAATGCGCTTGCGGTGCGTCGAACCGGATCGACGCATCAATACGGTAGGCGGGAGGAATGTCTCAGGAAACGCGCTGATACTGCTGCACCAGGCGATCCGGGCCGTTATCGGCCACGCGCTGATACTGGTTGATCACGCGGTTGGTGTTGTCCTGGGCCAGGGTTGGCAGACCAACTTGCTGGGCCGCTTTCACCTCGCCGAGCACAGGTTGTTCGCTGGCAGGCATGGCGAACGCGCTCGAGGCGAGGAGGGAAAGGGTCAGGGCGATCAGTTGGCGTTTCATGAATGTGTGCTCCTCGAAAGGGCGTGTAGAGAACATGGAGTGAATTTTACCGGCGCCGCCTGGATAAAGAAGTTCAAAGGGCTGATGGTGACCATCGACGGAATTGATTCAGGGCTACAGGCCATGTAAAACGCGGCTTTCAGGCGGGTGAAAGCCAGTAGCAGCACGGCTTGCCGGCGGGAGCGGTGTGTTAGATATCGCTTGATTCACTGGCACACCGCCCCGCCGGCAAGCCGCACAGCTACGGGTTTTTTGATATTTCATCAAACCCACGCGGCTTTTGTCAGTCGAACGTCGCAATGACGTGTAAGACGCGCCCGGGAAGGTGCGTCGGTATTTGGGAGATTACGCAATGACGCGAGGACGCAAGATTTTCGCCTGGACGGTCGGCATCGTGCTGCTGTTGCTGGCCATTCTGATCATCGTGATCGCCACCTTCGACTGGAACCGGCTCAAGCCGACCATCAACGAAAAAGTGTCTGCCGAGATCCACCGACCGTTCGCCATCAACGGCAATCTGGCCGTGCTCTGGCGCCGCGAGCCGGATGAAGGCGGCTGGCGCGCCTGGGTGCCGTGGCCGCACATGTCGGCTGAAGACATCACTTTGGGTAACCCCGAATGGTCTAAAGAGCCTCAAATGGTTACCCTCAAGCGAGTGGAAATGCGCCTCGCGCCGCTGCCGCTTCTGGCTCAACGCGTAGTGATCCCGCGCATCGACCTGACCGAGCCCAATGCCAGAATCGAACGTCTGGCCGATGGCCGCGCCAACTGGGTGTTCGACCTGCCCAAGAGCGATCCCAACGCCGAGCCTTCCAGTTGGGTCATGGACATTGGCTCGATCGGCTTTGACAAGGGTCATGTCAGCTACAACGACAAAATGATCAACACCTCGGTGGACGTCGTGATCGACCCACTGGGCAAGCCGATTCCGTTCAGCGACATCGTAGGCAGCGGCGAGGCCAAGAAGGTCCAGGACAAGGGCGCATCGGCGCAGGACTACGCCTTCGGCTTCACCGCCAAGGGCCAGTACCACGGCCAGGCACTCAATGGCAGCGGCAAGGTTGGCGGGTTGCTGGCGCTCAAGGACGCGGCCCTGCCGTTTCCGGTGCAGGCCGATGTCAGCGCGGGCAACACCCGGGTGGCGGTCGCAGGCACCGTGACCGATCCGCAAAACCTTGGCGAACTGGACCTGCGCCTCAAACTGTCCGGTGACAGCCTGGGCAACCTGTATCCGCTGACCGGCGTAACCCTTCCCGATTCTCCGCCGTACTCGACCGATGGTCGCCTGATCGCCAAGCTACACGATCCGGCGGGCGCGGCGTTTCAGTACAAGGGCTTCAACGGCAAGATCGGTAGCAGTGACATCCACGGCGACCTGAGTTTCGTGGCCAGCCAGCCGCGTCCCAAGCTGACCGGCGCGCTGGTGTCCAACCAGTTGCTGATGACCGACCTCAAGCCGCTGATCGGTGCTGACTCCAACGCCGAGCAGAAATCCCGTGGCGGCGAGAGCAAGCAGCCTAAGGACAAGGTGTTACCGGTCGAGGAATTCAAGACTGATCGCTGGAGCGCGATGGACGCCGACGTGGAATTCACTGGCAAGAAGATCGTGCAGAGCGCTGAATTGCCGTTCACTGACCTCTACACCCACGTCGTGCTCAACGACGGCCAGTTGAGCATGGAGCCGCTGCGTTTCGGCGTGGCCGGTGGCAAGCTCGATGCCGACATCAAGCTCAACGGTCACACTCAGCCGCTGGAAGGCCGGGCGAAGCTGACCGCGCGCAACTTCAAGCTCAAGCAGCTGTTCCCGACCTTCGAACCGATGAAGACCAGTTTCGGTGAGTTGAATGGTGATGCCGACATCAGCGGCAAGGGCAACTCGGTGGCGGCGTTGCTGGGCACGGCCAATGGCGAGCTGAAAATGCTGGTCAACGATGGCGCGGTCAGCCGCGACCTGATGGAGATCGCCGGGCTCAACGTCGGTAACTACGTGGTCGGCAAGCTGTTCGGCGACAAGGAAGTGAAGATCAACTGCGCGGCGTCCGATCTTGGGATCAAGGATGGTCTGGCCACGACCAGGCTGTTCGTGTTCGATACCGAGAACGCGATCATCTACATCGATGGCACGGCGAACATGAAGACCGAGCAACTGGACATGAAGATCAGTCCGGAATCCAAGGGCTTCCGTGTGTTTTCCCTGCGCTCGCCGCTGTATGTGCGCGGGCCGTTCATCAAGCCCAATGCAGGTGTGGAAACCGGGCCGTTGTTGCTGCGTGGAGCCGGAATGGTCTTGCTGGGCGCGGCGGTGGGGCCTGCGGCAGGGCTGCTGGCGCTGGTCGCACCAAGCGGCGGCGAGCCGAACCAGTGCGCGCCGTTGCTTGAGCAGATGCGCGCGGGCAAGGCGCCGAAAACCGTGCAATAGGCGCCCGCCGTCCCGTAGCAGTTGAGCCTGGGTTCTGCGATCTGTAGGAGCGCGCTTGCCCGCGACGGCGGTATGTCTGGTAACACATCCATCACAGACACACCGCCGTCGCGGGCAAGCGCGCTCCTACGGGATCTGGGGTACAAAAAAAGCCAGGACACTGTCCTGGCTTTTTTACATCTGCCTTCAGTCATCACAGCCCGTCGAGAATGTCCGCCATGTCGTCGGCGTGTTCCTCTTCCTGGGCCAGGATTTCCTCGAAGATACGGCGCGTGGTCGGGTCTTTGTCGCCGATGTACTGAATGATCTCACGATAGCTGTCGATGGCAATGCGCTCGGCGATCAGGTCTTCGGTGACCATCTCTTTGAGCGTATTGCCCGCCACGTACTGCGCGTGGGAATTCTTGGACAGCAGGTCGGGATTCAGTTCCGGCTCGCCGCCCAACTGCACGATGCGCTCTGCGAGTTTGTCGGCGTGCTCGGCTTCCTGATTGGAATGCTCGAGAAATTCGGCGGCAGCCACTTGGGCTTTCACGCCCTTGGCCATGTAGTAATGGCGCTTGTACCGAAGCACGCAGACCCACTCGGTGGCCAGCGATGCATTGAGCAGGCGAATGATCTCTTCGCGGTCGCCATCGTAGCCTTCGGTCACGGCACCGTTTTCAACATTGTGACGCGCGCGCTCGCGCAGGGTGCTGACATCGGTTAATTGCTGCACATCGCTCATCATTTTTCTCCAGGGCTGATCCGGTTAATCCCGTCTCGCTCTTGATGGGCCGGTCACGAAAGGTCTGACCGGCCCTTGGCAAGATCGGGTCTTAAGGTGTGAGTGGTGCGCGAGGGGAAAAGTTTGATTTGTTTGCCGGCTTACATCGCCCGTTCGTTCGCCTCACGCTGCTCGCAGGTCATGAAGCCCTTGTTGTCCACCCGACCGTTGGCGTTGAAGGTGACGTAGTAGGTCTGCTGGTGGCCGTCCTTGTTCAGGACGTAGTTGTTGCACGTGCCAGGGTGAACCTTGCGGTGCACTCGGGTGGAGGGCTCGCCGCCGATGGTCAGCACTTGCTGCTCGGTCATGCCGTCGTCGACTTGCTTGACCAGCGGCTCATTGCGATAGGTGGCGTAGTCCACCGGGTTTTGCAGGGTTGTCGATGAACAGCCGGCCAGTGCGGCCATTGCAAACACTACTGCCAGAGATTGCTTGTACATAACCGGACACTCCACTGAAAGGCCATTAGTGGCCCGTTGCAGTTATGAGCCTTGGCCGATTGAAAGAGTTCGATCCAATAGATGGCGATGGGGCATTACTTGTTTTTGTCATCATCGATGAACGCTTTGCGACTACTGTCTGTAGGAGCGCGCTTGCCCGCGACCGCAGTGTGTCAGACACAGGACGGCACTTGACACACCGCGGTCGCGGGCAAGCGCGCTCCTACAGAATCAGGTGAGGGCTCAGGTAGTCATGACGCAAGATCAGGCCACGCAGTACCCCATTGTGTTGGTACCCGGGTTGTTGGGGTTCGTGAAGCTGGTGGTCTATCCGTATTGGTTCGGCATTGCCTCGGCGCTGCGTCGCGGCGGGGCGACGGTGATTCCGGTGATGGTTTCGGCGGTGAACTCTTCCGAGATCCGCGGCGAGCAATTGCTGGGGCGAATCGAGGAAATCCTCAGGGAAACCGGCGCGCAGAAGGTCAATCTCATCGGCCACAGCCAGGGCGCGTTGACCATCCGCTATGTGGCCGGGGTTCGCCCGGACCTGGTGGCTTCGGTGACATCGGTGGCCGGGCCCAATCACGGTTCGGAACTGGCGGATTTTCTCGAAGAGCACTTCCCGGTCAGCAAACTGCGCGGGCGGATGGTGCATGCCGTCATTCGTCTGAGCACCCTGGCGCTGGCGCTGCTCGACACCGGCTATCGCGGCACCCGGCTGCCCACCGACGTGCATGCCGCCCATGGCTCGCTCACCTCCAAGGGTGTCGCGAAATTCAATGCGCTGTTTCCCCAGGGCCTGCCGCTTGAGTGGGGCGGGCAGGGGCCTGAACTGGTCAACGGTGTGCGTTATTACTCTTGGTCCGGCACCTTGCAGCCGGGCCTGACTGACCGTGGCAAGAACCTGTTCGATACGACGAACCTGACCTGCCGGATGTTCGCCCGCACCTTCACCCGCGAACGGGAGAGCGATGGGATGGTCGGGCGCTTCAGTTCGCACCTGGGCACGGTCATTGGCGACAACTTCCCCCTCGATCATTTCGATATCGTCAACCAGCACCTGGGGCTGGTGGGCAAGGGCGCGGAACCGGTGCGGCTGTTCATGGAGCACGCCGCACGGCTCAAATCAGTCGGCCTTTGACGCCGTTGCCTGGGGCTTGCTGCGCAGGGGTGTGGTCCAGCGCTCGGCCAGGATCACTCCACTGAGGGTCAGCGCACCGCCGATGAAGTGATACACCGCCAGCTGTTCGCCCAATGCCAAGGCCGCTACCAGCGCGGTGAGAATGGGTACCAGGTTGAAGAACAGCGTGGTGCGGCTGGGGCCGAGCAGGGAGATGGCTTTCATCCACAACAGCGGCGCGATCATCGACACCGGAATGCAGGCATAGAGCACCAGCGGGATGTTGCTGGCGTTGAGGCCGGTCTTGGGCGAGAGCAGGAACAGTGGAAACAGCGCGACAATTGCCACCAGCACTTGCAGGTACAACAGTTGCAGCGGCGGCATGCGTAACTGCCACTTCTTCAATAGCGTGCTGTAGGTGGCGTAGGCAAAGGCGGCGACCAGCATCATCGCGTCGCCCAGATTGACCCCGTGGGCCACCAGTACCGTCCAGCTGCCCTGGGACACCACCAGCAGCACTCCCGCAAATGACACCCCGGCGCCGACCAGCGCGCCTGCCGTGAGCGCGGTGCCCAGGCTGGCAATCGACAGGCCAAGGGTCATCACCGGCACCAGTGACAGGATGATCCCCATGTTGGTCGCCGTGGTAATGCCCGCGGCGTAGTAGGCCAGGCTCTGGTAGACCGCCATGCCCAGCACGCCGAGCACGGCGACCTTGCCCAGGATCGGTTTGACCTGCGCACGGTTGCGCAGCACCGGGCCCAGCAGGAACGGGGTGAACAGCAGTCCCGCCAGCAGCCACCGATAGAAGCCGATCTCTGCCGGAAAGATTCGCCCGGCTGCCGCCTTGGTAATGACGTTGTTGCCCGCCCAGAGCATGACGGTGAACACAGGGTAGAGGTATTGCATGGGTAGGCCGCTGGCAGAGTGAGCGGCCATTATCGACGCGCTGAACCTCGCGTCTACCGCTAAGGGCGGATTCTCTGAAATATGCCGCAATAATCTTTGGCTACACTGCTTTCAAAGCTGCGTATGGACGCGGCGGTCCTGGAGAATGTCGATGAAAATGCTGCGTGTTCCTCTGTTGGTCATGGGCTTGTTGATGTGTGCCCAAGGGTTTGCCGCCACCGCGCAGCAAAACAAGATGACCACCTGCAACGCCGACGCCACTGCCAAATCCCTGAAGGGCGATGAGCGCAAGGCATTCATGAGCACTTGTCTGAAGGCCGCGCCAGCGCCCGCTGCCACCCAGCAGGACAAGATGAAAACCTGTAACGCCACCGCCACCACCCAGGCTCTCAAGGGCGATGCGCGCAAGACGTTCATGAGCGATTGCCTGAAGAAAAAATAGTCCCCCGTAGCAGCACGGCTTGCCGGCGGGAGCGGTGTATCGGCGAATGGTCGACTGCCTGACACACCGCTCCCGCCGGCAAGCCGTGCTGCTACGTTGCGTGATCTTCAAACACCCGTTGGCAAACCATGGTGTTTCAAATGGTTGCCACGCGACTGACGACACGCTTGGGCGCTGGTCCTCAACAGGGAACGCTGGCAGACTGCCGTACTTCCAAGCCGTTCGTTTTTTGAGGCTGTATGCCAACGTTTTCGCCGCGACAAGTGTATCTGGCCAGCTGCATTCTGGTGTTTGGTGGCCTGCTGCTGGTATTACCGCTCAAATTGCTGCCCAGCCTGCTGGCGGGCCTGCTGGTCTATGAACTGGTCGACATGCTCACCCCGCAACTGCAGCGCCTGATTGCTGGCGAGCGCGCCCGCTGGCTGGCGGTGGCGTTGCTGGGCACGCTGGTGGTGACGGTGCTGTCGCTGCTGTTTGCCGGCGCGATCAGCTTCGTGCTGCATGAGGCGGAAAATCCCGGTGCTTCTCTGGACAAGTTCATGACCCTGGTCGACCGTGCGCGGGGGCAACTGCCGCCATTCATCGACGGCTACCTGCCCGCCAGTGCCACCGAGTTCCAGGCTTCCCTCAGCGCCTGGCTGACCAAGCACATCGGCGAGCTGCAGATGCTCGGCAAGGGCGCGGCGCACATGTTCGTGACCCTGCTGATCGGCATGGTCCTGGGCGCGATTATCGCGTTGCAACGCATTCCTGACATCTCCAAGCGCAAGCCGCTGGCCGCCGCGCTGTTCGAACGCTTGCACCTGCTCAGCCAGGCATTTCGCAATATCGTTTTTGCCCAGATCAAAATCTCGGCGCTGAACACGATATTCACCTCGGTGTTCCTGGCGGTGATCCTGCCGTTGTGCGGCGTGCACCTGCCGCTGACCAAGACGCTGATCGTGCTGACCTTCCTGCTGGGCCTGTTGCCGGTGGTGGGCAACCTGATGTCGAACACGCTGATCTTCATCGTCGGCATGTCGCTGTCGATCTGGGTGGCGTTCGCGGCGCTGGGTTATCTGATCGTGATCCACAAGGTCGAGTATTTCCTCAACGCCCGGATCGTGGGCGGGCAGATCAGTGCCAAGTCTTGGGAGTTGCTGCTGGCGATGCTGATCTTCGAAGCGGCCTTTGGCCTGCCGGGGGTGGTGGCAGGGCCGATCTTCTATGCGTATCTCAAGAGCGAGCTACGCAGGGCGGAGCTGGTCTGACCGGCTGATAGAAATCTCTGTGGGAGCGGGCTCGCCCGCGAAGGCGGCGGTGCGGACAGATGGATATCTATCGCACGTCCCGGCCTCTTCGCGGGCGAGCCCGCTCCCACAGGTTTTTCAGAGCATTACGGGCTGGCTTCAGCCGTAACGCTTCTTGGCCTCGATCGCCAAGCCTGCGCCGATGCTGCCGAAAATGTTGCCTTCCACGTGCCGTGCCTTGGGCAGCATGGCCGCGACGCTGTTGCGCAGGGCCGGGATGCCGCTGGAGCCGCCGGTGAAGAACACCGTGTCGACGTCGGTCACGCCCACGCCAGCGTCGCCCAGCAACTGCGTGACGCTTTCACGCACACGTTCGAGCAGCGATTCGATCGACGACTCGAACAGTGCGCGGGTCAGGTCGACGCTCAGGCCCGACTCGACGCGATCCATCGGCACCACGCGGTTTTGCGCGTGGGTCAGCTGGATCTTGGTTTCTTCCACTTCCATCGCCAGCCAGTGCCCGGCGCGCTGTTCGATCAGCTTGAACAGGCGGTCGATGCCTAAGGTGTCTTCGATGTCGTAGCGCATGCTGCCCAGCGCCAGTTGCGACTTCTGCGAATACACCGAGTTGATGGTGTGCCAGGTCGCCAGGTTCATGTGGGTGCTGGTGGGCATGAAGGCGCCGCTCTTCATCCGGCTACCGTAGCCGAACAGCGGCATCACGCCTTGCAGGCTCAGTTGCTTGTCGAAGTCGGTCCCGCCGATGTGCACGCCGCCGGTGGCCAGGATGTCGCTCTGGCGCTCATCGACCAGCCGGCGCTCGGGCGACAGGCGCACCAACGAGAAGTCCGAAGTACCACCGCCGATGTCGACGATGAGCACCAGTTCTTCGCGTTCCAGGGTCGACTCGTAGTCGAATGCCGCCGCGATGGGCTCGAACTGGAAGGACACGTCCTTGAAGCCGATCTTGCGCGCAACCTCGGCCAGGGTGTCTTCGGCTTCCTGGTCGGCGGCGGCGTCGTCATCGACGAAATGCACCGGGCGGCCCAGCACCACTTGCTCGAACGACTGGCCGGCGGCGGCTTCGGCGCGCTTTTTCAGCTCACCGATGAACAGCCCCAGCAAGTCCTTGAACGGCATGGCCGTGCCCAGCACGCTAGTGTCGTGCTTGATCAGCTTGGAGCCCAGCAAGCTCTTGAGCGAGCGCATCAGGCGGCCTTCGTAGCCTTCAAGGTACTCGTGCAGCGCCAGGCGACCGTAGACAGGCCGACGTTCTTCGATGTTGAAGAAGACCACCGACGGCAGGGTGATCTTGTCGTCCTCCAGCGCGATCAGCGTTTCCGCTCCGGGGCGCAGCCAGCCGACCGTGGAGTTGGAGGTGCCGAAGTCGATGCCTAGGGCACGGGCTGGGGATGGGGTACTCATGTTCTGTACGTTCCGGTCAAAAAAACGGCCGCGCAGTGTATGCGAGAGTGCGCCGGATGCGTAGCGCGAAACGTCGGTTTATGCGGCTATTTCTTGTCCCCGGCCTTGAACTTGGGCCCTGCACCCCCAATCTTGCAGGCAACTCTCAATGCATTCGGCCTGTTTGAACACCCGTTTCAAGCTTGCGAGGCCGTGTGCCGATAACCTTGCAACATTCAGCGCAGCCAACGTTCTCATCTTTAACGCAGACCGAGATGTGCTGGATTCTCCGGAATGGGTGACCGTTACATGGACTTCAAAGACTATTACAAGATTCTTGGCGTGGAGCCGACGGCGGACGAGAAGACGATCAAGACCGCCTATCGCAAGCTCGCGCGCAAGTATCACCCGGACGTCAGCAAAGAAGCTGGCGCCGAGGACAAGTTCAAAGAGGCCTCCGAGGCCTATGAAGCGCTGAGCGATCCTGAAAAGCGCGCCGAGTACGACGACATTCGCAAGTACGGCCAGCAGGGCCGCTTCCAGCCGCCTCCGGGCTGGCAGGGGCGCGGCGGCGCGGGCCAGGGCTTTGGCGGTGGCGCGGGTGGCTTCGAGGGCGGGGATTTCTCCGATTTCTTCAGCTCGATCTTTGGCAATCGTGGCGGACCACAGGGTGGCCGTCCGCGCAGCTCTGGCCGTCGAGGGCAGGACGTGGAACTGGAACTGGCGATTTTCCTGGAGGAAACCCTCTCCACCGAATCCAAGAAGATCAGCTTCAAGGTGCCGCAGCATGCCGCCAACGGCCAGCGCATGGCGGACATCACCAAGAACCTGAACGTGAAGATCCCGGCGGGCGTCACCGACGGCGAGCGCATTCGCCTCAAGGGCCAGGGCGCGCCAGGTGTCGCCGGTGGGGAAAACGGCGATCTGTTCCTGACCATTCGTCTGGCGCCGCACCCCAACTTCGACGTCGAAGGGCATGACCTGATTATCACTGTGCCGCTGGCCCCATGGGAGGCTGCGCTGGGAACCAAGGTCGCGATGCCGACCCTGACCGGCAAGATCAACCTGACCATTCGTCCGGACAGCCAGAGCGGGCAGCGATTGCGGGTCAAAGGTAATGGTCTGTTGAACAAGAAGGGCGAGCGTGGCGATCTGTTCGCGCAACTCAAGATCGTCATGCCCAAGGCCACCGATGATGCCACCAAAGCACTTTGGGAGAAGCTGGCCGAGAAGGCGGCGTTCGATCCGAGGGCTCAATGGAGTAACTGACAATGCGCAACACCCTGGTCGTAGACATGCAGGAGTTCTGTCAGGTAGTCGACATGCCGGTCGCCTATGTCATGGAAATCGTCGAGCACGGCATAGTCGAACCCCAGGGTACGCGGCCCGATGAATGGCTGTTCGACACCTATTCGCTGTCGGTGGCCAAACGGGCAGTCAAGCTGCACCACGAACTGGAACTTGAATGGGACGGCGTCGCCCTGGCGCTGAACCTGCTGGACGAGCTTGAGCAGGTGCGGGCCGAGAACCGCATGCTCAAGCAGCGTCTGGGGCGTTTTTTGCTGGATTGAGTGTTCCTGACTCACCTGCCCCGTAGCAGCACGGCTTGCCGGCGGGAGCGGTGTATCAGCAAAGGGTGGACTGCCTGACACGCCGCTCCCGCCGGCAAGCCGTGCTGCTACGGGTGTGTGGTGAGGCTTTTATCCTTTCTTCGGCAATACCACGGTGAACGTGGTGCCATCGCCGACGTTCGACGTCACCGTGATACTGCCACTGTGGGCGTTGACCACTTCCTTGACGATGAACAATCCCAACCCAAGGCTGGTGGAGGGGTTGTGATTGCCCACTTCCTCATTCAATGAACGCACCAGCGGGTCGAAAATACTGCCAATGGCTTCCTGGGCAATGGGTTCGCCGTCGTTGTGCACCGACAGGCTGATGTGATGCTCGCTGCCCATCAGCGACACACTGATCCTGTGGGTCGAGGCGCCGTGTTGCAGGGCGTTGCCGATGAGGTTTTGCAGCAGTTGGTCGATCCGTGCCCGGTCCCATTCGCCCTGGGTGTCACCGGTGGAGGTGAACACCGGATCGCAATCGGGCTGCCCGGCGCTGGCGGCGTCGATGGCATCCCGGCAGGCGATGGTCATTTCCATGGGCTTGCGTTCGATTGGCAAGGTGCTGCCCAAGCGGCTGCGCACGAATTCCAGCAGATCGTTGACCATGGTCGCCATGTGCCGGCTGCTGCTCTTGATGCGTTTGACGTAGGCCATGTCGGCCTCACTGATGCCCGCCTTGCGCATCAGTATTTCCGAAGACATGCCAATCGCCTGCAATGGCGCGCGCAGGTCGTGGCCAAGGATCGCCAGGAAGATGTCCCGCGAGCGGTTCACCCGTTCGGCATAGGCAGCGGTGGATTCGGCCAGGGCCTCGTCGATGGCTTCGTTGAAGCGAATCATGTCGGTAAAGTGGCCGATCTGCGGCGAATCCAGGCTTTCCACCCAGAACCGGATGACCGTTGCGCGCAGGTGGCGAAACTCGGAGGTCATCTGCACCAGGTCGAACCCCACCGTGTGGCGCAATTCGCCATGGCTGGCCGCCGCCTCGTCCAGTGCGGGCGTCTTGCCGACATCCTCGCCCTGGGCCTTGGCGATCTGTTCGGCCTTGGTCTGCGCGGTGTTCATGTCTCGCGCTGCGGCCAGCAGGATGGATTTGGCGTGATCGCGCAATTCCACGCTGTTCAGCGTGTCAGCGGCAGGGGTGAGGGTCGCGGCGAACTTTTCCCATTCATCGACGATGCGGTCCACGTTCTGCACGATGAAGTCGGATAGACGCATGGAAGACAACCTTGCTGGCGTGGCGCTGGATGAGGTGGGGCCATCTTAGCGCCATGTTGTGGCAGGTAGAACAGCGGATTTTCACAGCCACCCCACGGCCTTGTAGGAGCGCGCTTGGTCTGGGCCGCATCCGGACGACGGCGGTGTGTCAGGCAACAACGATGTCACCGGCAAACCGCAATCGCGGGCAAGCGCGCTCCTACAGGCGTTAGAACAGGAAATACCGCTGCGCCATCGGCAGCACCTCGGCAGGCTCGCACCACAACAGCACGCCATCGGCCTTGACCTGGTAGGTCTGCGGATCGACGTCGATCTTCGGCAGGTAGTCATTGTGGATAAGATCGGCCTTGGTCACGCTGCGGCAACCCTTGACCACGCCAATCTGTTTCTTCAAACCCAGTTGCTCCGGCACGCCGGCATCGAACGCCGCCTGGCTGATAAACGTCAGGCTGCTGGCGTGCAATGAGCTGCCGTAGCTGGCGAACATCGGGCGGTAGTGCACCGGTTGGGGCGTCGGGATCGAGGCGTTGGCGTCGCCCATCAGGCTTGCGGCGATGGAGCCGCCCTTGAGGATCAGCGTCGGCTTGACCCCGAAGAACGCCGGGCGCCACAGCACCAGGTCTGCCCACTTGCCGACTTCGACGGAGCCCACTTCATGGCTGATGCCGTGGGTGATCGCCGGGTTTATGGTGTATTTGGCGATGTAGCGCTTGGCGCGGAAGTTGTCGTTGCCTTCGCCGTCACCGGGCAGCGGGCCGCGCTGGCGTTTCATTTTGTCGGCGGTCTGCCAGGTGCGCAGGATCACCTCGCCGACGCGGCCCATGGCCTGGCTGTCGGAGCTGAGCATGGAGAACGCGCCCAGGTCATGCAGGATGTCTTCGGCGGCGATGGTTTCGCGGCGGATGCGGCTTTCGGCGAAGGCCACGTCTTCGGCGATGCTCGGGTCCAGGTGATGGCAGACCATCAGCATGTCCAGGTGCTCGTCGATGGTGTTGCGGGTGAACGGCCGGGTCGGGTTGGTCGAACTCGGCAGGACGTTGGGGAAGCCGCAGGCCTTGATGATGTCCGGCGCGTGGCCGCCACCGGCACCTTCGGTGTGGTAGGTGTGAATGGTGCGGTTCTTGAACGCGCCCAGGGTGGTTTCGACGAAACCGGATTCGTTAAGGGTGTCAGTGTGGATCGCCACCTGGACGTCGTACTGGTCGGCAACGCTCAGGCAGTTGTCGATGGCCGCAGGCGTGGTGCCCCAGTCTTCGTGCAGCTTGAGGCCGATGGCGCCGGCTTTCACCTGCTCGATCAAGGGTTCAGGCACGCTGACGTTGCCCTTGCCGGTGAAGCCGATGTTCATCGGGAAGGCTTCGGCGGCCTGCAGCATGCGCATCATGTGCCATTTGCCGGGGGTGACGGTGGTGGCGTTGGTGCCCGTCGCAGGGCCGGTGCCGCCGCCGATCATGGTGGTCACGCCGCTCATCAGCGCTTCTTCGATCTGCTGCGGGCAGATGAAGTGGATATGGGTGTCGACACCGCCTGCGGTGAGGATCATGCCTTCACCGGCGATGATCTCGGTGGCCGCGCCGATGGCGATGGTCACATCGGGCTGGATATCCGGGTTGCCGGCCTTGCCGATGGCGGCGATGCGGCCGTTCTTCAGGCCCACGTCGGCCTTGACGATGCCCCAGTGGTCGATGATGAGCGCGTTGGTAATCAGCGTGTCGACGACGTCGTCGGCGTTCAACTGGCCCTGGCCCATGCCGTCGCGGATGACCTTGCCGCCGCCGAACTTCACTTCCTCGCCGTAAACGGTGAAGTCCTTCTCGACCTCGACCCACAGCTCGGTGTCGGCCAGACGCACACGGTCGCCGACGGTGGGGCCGAACATGTCGGCGTGGGCTTGTCTGGAAATCTTCATGACGCTTCCTTGAATTCAAAGAGAGATCACGGGTGTTGCAGCTTCCGTAGGAGCGCGCTTGCCCGCGATTTGCGATGGTCCTGTGACATGGTTATCGCTGACCCGACGCTGTCGCGGGCAAGCGCGCTCCTACAGGGGCGCCGGAAACTAGAGGTCGCCCATCACCCGCCCGGCAAACCCGAACACCCGGCGATGCCCGGCCAGGTCAACCAGCTCGACTTCCCGCGATTGCCCCGGTTCAAAGCGCACGGCGGTGCCCGCCGGGATGTTCAGGCGCATGCCGCGGCTGGTGGCGCGGTCGAAGGTCAGGGCGTCGTTGGTTTCGAAAAAATGGAAATGCGAGCCGACCTGAATGGGCCGGTCACCGCTGTTGGCGACGCTCAGGGTGACGGTGCGGCGGCCGACATTGAGTTCGATCTCGCCGGGCTGGATCTGGTATTCACCAGGAATCATGCGCTCTTCCTCGACAGTAATTTGTAATAGATGGCGGTGGCCCGGTATTCGCCGTCGGGGTTACAGGCGTAGTCCGGCAGCTTGCCGCACAGCACGTACCCCAAGGCGCGATAGAAATCTTCAGCCGGGGAGCCGGCCAGGGTGTCCAGGAACAGCAGCCCGCGCTGATGCTGGTGCGCGGCCTGTTCGACGGCGTGCATCAGTTGCGTGGCCAGGCCATGGCGGCGGGCGTGCTGCATCACCAGGAGCTTCTGCACCTCGGCACGATTGAGTCCGTTGGCCTTCTGGCACAGGGCAAGCTGCACCGTGGCCAGCACCTGCTCGTCCTGCACCACGACCCACAGCAACACGTTGCCTTGCTCGACCTCGGTCTTGACGCCACTCCACCATTGATAGGCCTCGTCGGCATTGATGTCGGTCATGAAGCCCACCGACGCGCCATGCTCGACGGCATCGAGCAACACGCTCACCAGGCCCTGGTGGTAGTGCGCAAAGCTTTCACGGGTCACGCGTCGCAGTTGAGCAGCATTCATGGCGGACATTCCTTTCAGAGAGGGAAGATCAGGCTTTGGCCGGGGCTTGCGAAGGTGGTGCCGAAGCGCCCGGCGACAGGTCAAGTTGCATGAAAGTCAGGTCCAGCCAGCGGCCGAACTTGGTGCCGACCTGCGGCATCTGCCCGGTGGTGACGAAGCCTTCACGTTGATGCAGATAAATCGATGCGGCGTTACCGCTCTCGATGGCCGCGACCATCATGTGCTTGTCGCACGCGCGGGCGCGTTCGATCAGCGCCTTCATCAGCAGGGGGCCCAGGCCGTTGCCGCGCTGGTCGGCGCGCACGTACACCGAATGCTCCACCGTGTGGCGGAAGCCTTCGAAGGGGCGCCAGTCGCCAAACGAGGAGTAGCCCAGCACCTGATCGGCGTCATCGACCACCACCAGAATCGGATAGGCCTGGGTCTGGCGGGCCGCGAACCACGCCTGGCGGTTGGCCAGGTCCACCGGTTGTTCGTTCCAGATCGCCGTGGTGTTGAGGACGGCGTCGTTGTAGATGTCCAGCACGGCAGGCATGTCAGTCAGCAGTGCGTCACGAATCGTATAAGTCATGTTCGTTTTCACTTGTTCAAAAAGCAGTTTCAGGCGATGGGCTGGTGCACGGTGACCAGCTTGGTGCCGTCGGGAAAGGTCGCCTCGACCTGGATCTCCGGGATCATTTCCGGCACGCCTTCCATCACCTGTTCGCGGGTCAGTAGGGTGGTGCCGTAGTGCATCAGCTCGGCGACGGTCTGGCCATCGCGCGCGCCTTCCAGGAGGGCGGCGGAGATGAAGGCCATGGCTTCCGGGTAATTGAGTTTCAAACCCCGTGCCAACCGCCGCTCGGCCACCAGGCCTGCGGTGAAGATCAGCATCTTGTCTTTTTCGCGTGGAGTCAGGTCCATGTGTTTTTCCGTTTCAAAACCAGATAAGTGAAGACACCCTAACCCTGTAGGAGCGGGGGGGGGGGGGGGGGGGGGGGGGGGGGGGGGGGGGGGGGGGGGGTGGGGGGGGGGGGGGGGGGGGGCGGGGGCGGGCCGCGCGCGGGCGCGG
>NZ_JBIVCX010000002.1:0-223520 GCF_044746825.1 Pseudomonas sp. NPDC090201 | reverse complement strand
CCCACCGCGGGTGGCGGGGGGCGCCCGCCGCTGCGCGCCCATGCCTGGTACTGAACCCCCCCCCCCCCCCCCCCCCCCCCCCCCCCCCCCGCTCCTACAACGGTTTGGCGGTGTTCATGTACTCCAGATTCTTGGAGCGACTGCCTCGCGGCCAAGCAGGGCCGGGCGCAGCAGCTTCCACAATTCAATCAACCAGGCCCGCGCATGCAGCGCTTCGTCGGCCAGGCAGCGGGCGACGATCAGCCCCGGCAACTGGCTCAGGTCGCCACGTACCGGAGAATGCTCAGCCCGTTCACGGCACCGCTCCAGCAGTTCTGCGTCAATTTCTCCGGTCACGATCAGCGTCGCGAACACCGGTTTGCCGTCCAGCCCGACTGGCGAATCCAGCAGCCCATCGCCCCCGGTAATGCGCTGGCGCTCATGCCACAACAGCCTGCCGTCGCGGCGAATGTCCAGGTGCGCCTGAAAGTGGCCCTGATCGAAACGCTCGCCACTGGCGGGCCGGCCGAGGGCCACCACGTCCCAGTAGACCAGCCGGGCATCGCCTTCAAGCTCGATGCGCGTGGTCAGTTCGGCCTTGGCCTGGCTGAAGACAATCGTCTCCTGCGGCAACCATTCCAGGGTTGCGCCTGCCGCGACCTTCAGCTCAAGTTGCTGATACGCAGGCCCCGCCGCGCGATACCACTTGGCCGCACCGGGGCTGGTCAGTTGCGCCCAGGCACCGGGGCCGACGCTGGCGCTGATGTCCAGACGGTCGCCCCCGGCAATACCGCCGGGCGGGTGCACGATGACGTGCTGGCACACCTCAGGCCCTTCGGCATACAGGTGTTTTTGCACCCGCAGCGGCCCCTTGTGGCGGCGCTCGACCGGCCGCGTGCTGTCGCCGAAACGGCCATAGCCCAGCGCCAGCTCGGCGTGCCAGCTGGGGGTGAACAGGGCGGTGTGGGCAGGAAGATTCATAGTCTCGATTATCGTTTTTCCAAGGCGTGTACCTTAGCCGATCGGCGCGTCAAATGGTCACCAGACCACGCACGCCTTCGGCTTCCATGTGCTCGCCACGGCCCTGCTGAATGATCTCGCCACGGGACATGACGATGTACTGGTCGGCCAGCTCGGCGGCAAAATCGTAGAACTGCTCGACCAGCAGAATCGCCATGTCGCCACGCTCGGCGAGCTTCTTGATGACGGCGCCGATTTCCTTGATGACCGACGGCTGAATACCTTCTGTAGGTTCATCGAGAATCAGCAGGCGAGGACGGCTGGCCAGTGCTCGGCCAATCGCCAGCTGTTGCTGCTGACCGCCGGAGAGGTCGCCGCCACGGCGGTGCTTCATCTGCAGCAGCACCGGGAACAGCTCGTAGATGAACGCGGGCACCTCCTTGGCTTCGGAGCCAGGGAAGCGGGACAGGCCCATTAGCAGGTTTTCCTCCACGGTCAGCCGCCCGAAAATCTCCCGTCCCTGTGGCACGTAGGCGATCCCCGATTGCACGCGCTGGTGAGGCTTGAAACCGGTGATCGGCTTGCCTTCCCACTGCACCGCACCTTCCTTGGCGGGCAGCAGGCCCATCAGGACCTTGAGCAAGGTGGTCTTGCCCACGCCGTTGCGACCCAGCAGGCAGGTGACTTCGCCGATTTTCACATCGAAAGACAGGCCGCGCAGGATGTGGCTGCCGCCGTAGAATTGATGAAGCTTTTCAACCTGGAGCATGGCTAATTACCCAGAAACTTGATTGGACCTGTAGGAGCGGGGGGGGGGGGGGGGGGGGGGGGGGGGGGGGGGGGGGATGGGGTGGGGGGCACACCACAACCGCGGGCGCCGCCCGCACCCCCCCCCGAACCCCCCCCCCTCCGCCCCCCCCCCCCCCCCCCCCCCCCCCCCCCCCCCCCCCCCCCCCCCCCACCAACAGCGACTGTCATCTGCCGAGATACACCTCGATCACCCGCTCATCGGCCTGCACTTCTTCCAGCGACCCTTCGGCCAGCACGCTGCCCTGGTGCAGCACGGTCACGTGGTCGGCGATGGTGCCGACGAAGCCCATGTCGTGCTCGACCACCATCAGCGAGTGCTTGCCCGCCAGGCTCTTGAACAGTTCGGCGGTGAATTCGGTTTCGGCGTCGGTCATGCCTGCCACCGGCTCGTCGAGGAGCAGCAATTGCGGGTCCTGGACCAGCAACATGCCGATCTCCAGAAACTGCTTCTGGCCGTGGGACAACAATCCCGCCGGACGCGAGCGCGAGATGCCCAGGCGGATCGTTTCCAGCACTTCGTCGATGCGGTCGCGCTGTTCGCCATTGAGCCGGGCCCGCAGGCTGGCCCACACCGATTTGTCGGTCTTCTGCGCCAGCTCCAGGTTCTCGAACACGCTCAAGGCTTCGAACACCGTGGGTTTCTGAAACTTGCGGCCGATGCCGGACTGGGCGATCTGCACCTCGCTCATGCGGGTCAGATCCAGCGTCTCGCCGAACCAGGCCTTGCCGTGGGAGGGGCGGGTCTTGCCGGTGATGACGTCCATCAGCGTGGTCTTGCCCGCGCCGTTGGGCCCGATGATGCAGCGCAGCTCGCCCACGCCGATGTACAGGTTCAGGTCGTTGAGCGCCTTGAAGCCGTCGAAGCTGACGCTGATGTCTTCCAGGGTCAGGATGGTGCCGTGCAGCGTGTTCAGGCCACGGCCTGCCGTCTGGCCAAGGCCGATGGCGTCGCGGCTGGTGCCGGCGTCGCTGTTGGGATCAAGCACCGGGTCGAAAGCCGGCGTTGGTGAACTCTTCATTGTTCTCCCCTTTTCTTGAGCAGGCCGATCACGCCCTTGGGCAGGTACAGCGTCACCACAATGAACAGCGCGCCGAGGAAGAACAGCCAGTATTCCGGGAAGGCCACGGTGAACCAGCTCTTCATGCCGTTGACCAGGCCTGCGCCCAGCAGCGGGCCAATCAGCGTGCCGCGCCCGCCCAAGGCGACCCACACGGCGGCTTCAATGGAGTTGGTCGGCGACATTTCGCTGGGGTTGATGATGCCCACTTGCGGCACGTACAGCGCACCCGCCAGGCCGCACAAGACAGCGCTCAGCACCCACACGAACAGCTTGAAGCCTCGCGGATCGTACCCGCAGAACATCAGGCGGTTCTCTGCATCACGCACGGCGGTCAGCACCCGGCCGAACTTGCTGCGCGCCAGGCGCCAGCCGACGAACAGGCTGCCGACCAGCAGGGCCACCGTGAGCAGAAACAGCACCGCCCGCGTGCCTTGGGAAGTGATGCTGAAGCCCAGGATGCTGCGGAAGTTGGTAAAGCCGTTGTTACCGCCAAAGCCGGTTTCGTTGCGGAAAAACAGCAACATACCGGCGAAGGTCAGGGCCTGGGTCATGATCGAGAAATACACGCCCTTGATCCGCGAGCGAAAGGCGAAGAAGCCGAACACCAGCGCCAGCAATCCCGGCGCCAGCACCACCAGGCACAGGGCCCAGAGGAAGTGCTGGGTGCCGACCCAGTACCAAGGCAGCTCGGTCCACGACAGGAAGGTCATGAAGGCCGGCAGGCTGTCGCCTGAGGCTTCGCGCATCAGGTACATGCCCATCGCGTAACCGCCCAGGGCGAAGAACAGGCCGTGGCCCAGCGACAGCAGGCCTGCGTAACCCCACACCAGGTCCAGCGCCAGGGCGACGATGGCGTAGCAGAGAATCTTGCCTACCAGCGTCAGGGTGTAGGCCGACACTTGCAGGCTATTGCCTTCGGGCAGCAGCGACAGCAGCGGCAGGGCGATCAGCAGGGCGAGGATGACCACGCCCACCGAGATCGTGACTTTGGTGCCAGCGCGTTGCGCGGCGGTAACCATCAATGGCTGGTTCATCAGTCGATCACCCGTCCTTTGAGCGCGAACAGCCCTTGCGGACGTTTCTGGATAAACAGAATGATCAGCGCCAGGATCAGGATCTTGCCCAGCACTGCGCCGATTTGCGGTTCGAGAATCTTGTTGGCGATGCCAAGGCCGAAGGCCGCCATCACGCTGCCGGCCAGTTGCCCGACACCGCCGAGCACCACCACCAGGAACGAGTCGATGATGTAGCTCTGGCCCAGGTCAGGGCCGACGTTGCCGATCTGGCTCAGGGCCACGCCACCCAGCCCGGCGATACCGGAGCCGAGCCCGAAGGCCATCATGTCGATACGCCCGGTGGGCACGCCGCAGCAGGCGGCCATGTTGCGGTTCTGGGTCACGGCGCGCACGTTCAGGCCCAGACGGGTCTTGTTCAGCAGCAGCCAGGTCAGCACCACCACGAACAGCGCGAAGCCAATGATGATGATCCGGTTGTACGGCAGCACCAGGTTCGGCAGCACCTGAATGCCACCGGACAGCCATTCGGGGTTGGCCACTTCGACGTTCTGCGCGCCGAACACCACGCGGATCAACTGGATCAGCATCAGGCTGATGCCCCAGGTGGCGAGCAGGGTTTCCAGCGGGCGGCCGTACAGGTGACGAATCACCGTGCGCTCCAGCGCCATGCCGATGCAGGCCGTTACGAAGAACGCCACCGGCAGCGCCACCAGCGGATACAGCTCCAGCGCACCCGGCGCGTAACGTTGAAACATCAGTTGCACGACATAGGTGGCGTAGGCGCCGAGCATCAGCATCTCGCCGTGGGCCATGTTGATGACGCCCAGCAGGCCAAAGGTGATCGCCAGCCCCAATGCTGCCAGCAGCAGGATCGAGCCCAGCGAAACGCCGCTGAACACCTGGCCCATCACCTCGCCGATCATCAGCTTGCGTTTGACCTGCGCCAGGCTGGTCTCGGCCGCGAGGCGCACGGTGGAGTCGGTTTCGACGTTGGGTTCGAGCAGGTTTTCAAGACGCGTGCGGGCCAGCGGGTCGCCGGTTTCACCCAGCAGACGCACGGCGGCCAGGCGCACGGTCGGACTGGTGTCGACCAGTTGCAGGTTGGCCAGCGCAAGGCTCAGAGCCGAGTGCACAGCATCGTCTTTTTCAGCGGCGACCTGCTGCATCAGTAGTTGCAGTTGGGCAGGGCGAGCGCTTTTTTGCAGGGTTTGGGCGGCGGCCAGACGCAGTCTGGCGTCGGCGGCGAGCAGTTGGTGACTGGCCAGCGCGGTTTCCACCAGACCGCGCAGGCGGTTGTTCAGGCTGATCGCTTGCGGCTCGTCAGGATTGGGCGCGTCGGCCAGTGCCGGGGCGGCTGGATCGACGGCGGTGAAGCTGTCGTCGCTGTTCTGGATGAAGGCGCGGTTGCTGCTGTCGGCGGCCACGCGGCCTTCCTGCAGGGCAACCAGCAGTTCAACGCGCGCCGGGTCGGGCTTGGCGGCCCAGGCTTCCAGCAGTTCAGCACGTTGAGAGGATTCGGCGGCGACAAAGTCACCGGCATCGCTGGCATGGGCTGCGAAAGGCAGCAGCAGGCACAGGGTAAGGATGAGGTGGTGGAGAGATCTGGGCATATCGTTTGGCCTTGGTGTCGGCGTCCTGTAGGAGCGCGCTTGCCCGCGACGGGGTGTGTCAGGCGACATCGATGACACAGACCCACCGCCGTCGCGGGCAAGCGCGCTCCTACAAGGGAATTGCGTCGAGTCGAGGGCGTGCCCCGACCCGACAGCGCGTTGCTTAGTTACTCTTCACCGCATAATCCGGCTTCTTGTCGTTACCCGGAATGAACGGGCTCCAAGGCTGGGCGCGCAGTGGCTCCTTGGTTTTCCAGACCACGTTGAACTGACCGTCGGCCTTGATCTCGCCGATCATCACCGGCTTGTGCAGGTGATGGTTGGTCTTGTCCATTTCCAGGGTGAAGCCCGACGGCGCGGCGAAAGTCTGGCCGGCCATGGCTTCGCGGACTTTATCCACATCGGTGGACTTGGCTTTCTCGACCGCCTGGGCCCACATGTGGATGCCCACGTAGGTGGCTTCCATCGGATCGTTGGTCACCGCCTTGTCGGCGTTCGGCAGGTTGTGCGCCTTGGCGTAGGCTTTCCAATCGGCGACGAACTTGGTGTTCACCGGATTCTTGACCGACTCGAAGTAGTTCCAGGCCGCCAGGTTGCCCACCAGCGGCTTGGTGTCGACGCCGCGCAGTTCTTCCTCGCCCACCGAGAAGGCCACCACCGGTACGTCGGTGGCTTTCAGGCCCTGGTTGCCCAGTTCCTTGTAGAAAGGCACGTTGGAATCGCCGTTGACGGTGGAGATCACAGCGGTCTTGCCGCCTGCCGAGAACTTCTTGATGTTGGCCACGATGGTCTGGTAATCGCTGTGGCCGAACGGGGTGTAGACCTCTTCGATGTCGCTGTCCTTCACGCCTTTGGAGTGCAGGAACGAGCGCAGAATCTTGTTGGTGGTGCGCGGGTAGACGTAGTCGGTGCCCAGCAGGAAGAAGCGCTTGGCCGCGCCGCCGTCTTCGCTCATCAGGTACTCGACCGCGGGAATCGCCTGCTGGTTAGGCGCAGCGCCGGTGTAGAACACGTTTGGCGACATTTCTTCGCCTTCGTATTGCACCGGGTAGAACAGCAGGCCGTTCAGCTCTTCGAAGACCGGCAATACCGATTTGCGCGACACCGAGGTCCAGCAACCGAACACCACCGAGACCTTGTCCTGGGTCAGCAACTGACGGGCCTTCTCGGCGAACAGCGGCCAGTTGGACGCAGGGTCTACCACCACCGCTTCCAGCTTCTTGCCATTGACGCCGCCCTTGGCGTTGATTTCGTCGATGGTCATCAGCGCCATGTCCTTGAGCGACGTCTCGGAGATGGCCATGGTGCCGGACAAAGAATGCAGAATGCCGACCTTGATGGTCTCGGCGGCCTGAACGGTCCAGGTCATGCCCATGGCGGCGATCGATGCGGACAAGGTGAACGCTTTAAGCAAACTGCGACGCTTCATTGGCTAGCTCCATTCTTCGATTTTTTGAAATGACGGCGGTTGGCGGTGCCGGGAGTTGAGGCTGAAGAGCTCATAGCAAAGGCTGGGCCAAGGCAGAAAATGCCGAAAAATCAAAGGGATTCGAAACCTTCAGGAGGCGGTTTGCACCAATGTGGGATCAGCAGGGGGCCGTGGTGCGCAGGTTGCGCCGATGTGGTGCGGGGAAGTTGACGAGGTCGACAGGATTTCGGCTGCACCACGGACCTGTAGGAGCGTGGCTTGTCCCGCGAACGGCGACGAAGTCGTCGCAATTCGGTTGATGCGGTGCGTCGGACGGAGTGCGGCGTCAGGTTTTACTGCCGGTACCCGGCAGGTCGCGGGCAAGCGCGCTCCTACAGGTCGTACACGCGGAGGTAAAAACAAGGGCGGGGCCTGAAACCGGAAATGAGGAGGAATTCATCACTAAACCACTCAAAAAGGTTCCAGGCCCCGCAGGACGCAATCTAAGCTGTTGCCGCCGTTTTGGCAAAGCGCGAAAGGGCTATCCGATCGAGCAGCCACACAGCCAGCATGGAAATCCCGACGAGCGGGAAGGCAACGCCCAAGACAATCATCACGATAGTCGCAATTTTCCAGCGTGGCAGATCATGACGCAGCGGCGGGACGCCAAAGCCGTTTTGCGGGCGGCGTTTCCACCAGATCACGATCCCGCTCACCGAGCTGAGCAGCACCATCAGGCAGATGAACAGGATGACCAACTGGTTGAACCAGCCAAACATCTTGCCCTCGTGCAGCATCACACCCAGCTCGGTGGCCCTGGATACCGTGCTGTAATCCTGATAGCGCACGTCGGCCAGCACCTTGCCGCTGTATTGGTCGATGTGCAGGGTGGCGTCGTTGCGCGGATCGTCGGCGAACACCGACACCGTGAATACACCGTCGGCGGTTTTCGGCGCGCTGATGCTGTAGCCGGGCTCGATCTTGCGTTCACTGGCGATGTCCACCACCCGTTGCAGGGTGACGACAGGGGCCGCCGGTGCGCTGGACATGCCGCCATGGTTCATGTGCTCGGCGTGATCACCCGAAGACACCGGCATCGGCGTGTTTTCCATGGCCCAGGGTACGGTCTGCACGGCGGCAGTGTTCAGATCGCCCGCCTGCCTGTCGGACTTGGGCACATCGTTCCACATCGCCGCCGGAAAGGTGTTCCAGACATCGGCGTAGACCTTGCCCCACATGCCGGTCCAGGTCATGCCACTGAGCAGCATGAACAGCAACGCCACCGAGCCCCAGAAACCGGTCACCGCATGCAGGTCACGCCACAGCACCCGTCCGCGCGCTGTAATGCGAGGCCACAATACGCCAGCCGGCGAGCGCCCCCGCGGCCACCACAGGTACAGGCCCGACACCACCAGCACGATGCCCCAGCCGGCTGCCAGCTCGACCAGCCGATCGCCAACCGTGCCGATCATCAGCTCGCCATGAATTTCACGGGCCATGGCCTGCAGGTTGTTCTTGGCATCCTGGGTGCCGAGGATCTTGCCGCTGTAGGGGTCGATGAACAGGTTGGTTTCGCGACCGTCCTGCTTGATCACGAACTGCGCGCTGCTTTCGGCGTTAATGGGCGGCAGGTATTTGCTGATCGGTGCCTGTGGATAAGCCGCGAGCACACGCTGTTGTTGCTCGTCGGCGCTGAGCATGTGATGCGCCGGCTTGACGGTGAGAAGATCGCTGTACATCAGCGAATCGAGCTGGGGCTTGAACAGGTACACCATGCCGGTCAGCGACAGCATGATCATGAAAGGGGCGACGAACAGGCCGGCATAGAAATGCCAGCGCCACGCCAGGTTATAGAACGACACGTTTGGTTTGGACATGATGCAACGCTCCCGTCAGGGAAGAACACGGCGCAGCGCGCGGGCACACGCAAGTGGCCAGCGGATACGGAATCTTTTTTCAGGGTTCAGGCGACGGATGCGAGTGGCGGGGCGCGGGTACGGGCGTTGGGAAAAATGTTGCGCTGGGCGTGGCCCTGTTGTGGGGCCGCGTTATAGAAATCGGCGGGTTTGGGCGGGATGGGGGCCGCCACTGCCAGGGTCTGGGTCAGCGCCGGGCAACTGAACAACAGGGTGCAATAACCGCACTTGGCCCAGATCACGTGGTCTGGGGCTGCAACATCAGGGGTGGTGGCGTGGTGCCCGCCGTGGTCTGCCGAGGCGACCTTCATTGGCGCAGCCATGTCCATGCCCGCCGACATCGACATCCCCGTGTGATGCTCCATCGGCATCGACTGGGAAATCAGCGGGCCGATGAAGATCATCAGCATGGCGAACAGGCTCAGCCAGGCCGCCGGCGTGTTGCGGGATGCTGGGGCGGACTGGGCGCGGATCGCGGGCACGGGTTTCATGGCGCTTCAGCTTCGACGGTCAAAAGCCATCAATGAACGTGGGCCGGAGCTGCGTCTGGTGCCTGTTTCTGCACCATGACATCGACGGTCACGTCGCCGGTTTTCTCGAAGTGCAGGGTCAGCGGGAATTTCTGCCCATCAACGAGCTTCGAGCGGTCCTTCAGATCCAGCAGCATGACGTGGTAAGCCATGGGCGCGAATGTCACCGCGCCGCCGGCCGGGATGTCCACCGTCTCGACTTGCTGCATCTTCATCAGGCCGTCTCTGTTCACGTGCTCGTGCAATTGAGCGGTGCCGGCAATGGGGCTGTCGACACCGGTCAGGCGATCGGCGTCGGGACCTGCATTGCTGATCACGAAATACGCCGCAACCGTGGGCGCATTCGGCGGCAGCTCCATCGACCAAGGGTGGGCGATAGCTAGATGGCCTTTTGCATACTCATGAGCATCAACATAGCAGGCCGGCATCAGCAGCGCTGCCAGCAACAGGAATTTTTTCAGCATGGGTGACCTCTCTCAATCCATTCAGATACGCGAAGTACGGCGTGAACGAACGATCAGACGCGAGGAGAGGCTCTGGGACTGAGGCTGGGCCACAGAATGCGGGGAGGCGCGTGGAAAACCACCAGCACATCCGGCAGACGAACGGGCTGCACGAAGGTCAGGAAACCGAGCTGGTTACCGGCCGGAACCGCCACCATCGTCAAGGCCCCGGAACAACACGGGCAATGCTGCATCACCCCGTGATCGGAACGGTCCGGCGCCTGCTGGTCGGCCGGCGCAATGTTCGTTGCCACCAGGCGCGGGCCATTGCTCGTACAGAAACTGCCCCACAACACCTGCTCACCCTGCGTACGCGGCATGGTCGGCGTCATGGGCATCGCCAACATCCCGAACAGGAGCGCAAAGCACGCAATCCAGGCAAAGGCCCGGCGCCGCTTGAAGCTCTGTAGGGATTGTTGTTGTGTGTTCATGTCGGCCATTTAGCCTGAATGATGGGGAGATGTAAAAAGACTGAGTGCGGCGTTATGTCGCGGGGGTTAGTGGGCTGGAACAGCATGCACCTGTATTTCGACCTTCAGCCATGATCCCATTGCTGCAAAAATGGCGGCGAGATTGTCCATGTTCGGGTTTCCACTGGAGGACAGCATGCGATGAAGACTCTTGCTCGGTTTGTCAGTCTCCCGGGCCAGCGCTTCAAAGCCCAGTGTTGCATTGACCAGATCACGGAGAATGATTCGGGCGACTTCCGGTTCGCCGTTGAGGAAAAGGGTGGCCGCCTCATCCAGAAGCCCCTGAGCAAATATGGGGTCCTGTTTGATTCTTTCGTTGATTGTCTCTTTGTAACTGCGGGTTAGGGCCATTAGACGCCTCGCTCCTGTCTTCGCTTTTCGGCTTTGTAGTCAGCTATCAGCAATCTGGCGCGCTTGATGTCGGTGGTCTGTCCCGACTTCGTGCCCCCGCCAAACAGGATGATCAGCCGCTTGCCTTCCTGAATCAGATAGATCCGGTACCCGGGTCCCCAATTGATTCGAAACTCCCCCAACCCATCGAACCATTTGATGTTTGAGGTATTGCCCGATTCGATCCGCGTCAACGCCGTGGCTATCTTGAGCGCTGCAGCCGGTGGCAGAGTAGAGAACCAATCCCGGAAAGGGCTTTTTTGATCTTTGGATAAGTATTCTTGAACAATGATCATTGGTGTAATGGTAACTCTTGCGTTACCTTTTCCGCCATCAGCTTTTTGGAAACAGATTGTCTCGCCGATCAGATCACGTCGTGCACTACATAGTTATCGCATTGCATATACAGCGTTGATCGCTTGCAATACCTCCCCAACACTCCTAAATTTCCGATCCACCCCCACCAACACCGGTCGCTTCAGCACCAGCACCGGCACTCCACGCTCCCGCGCGACGTCCAGTTTGGGTTCGGTGGCGCTGCTGCCGCTGTTCTTGCTGATCAGCACGTCTATATCGCGACGTTCGAACAACTCGCGCTCGTCCTCGATCCGGAAGGGTCCTCGCGCGCCGATGACTTCGCACCGCTCGTTGCCGGGGTAGGCGTCGAGGGCGCGCAGGGTCCAGAACTGGTGTTCGGGGATTTCGTGCAGGTGTTCCAGCGGCTCGCGGCCCAGGGTGAACAGGGGGCGTTTGAAGGGGGCGAGGGCGGAGATGAGTTCGGCCCAGTTGGCCACTTCACGCCAGTCGTCATCCGGGCCTGCCTGCCACGCGGGGCGACGCAAGGCCCAGCAGGGAATACCCGTGAGTTTTGCGGCAGTCGCTGCGTTGAAGCTGATCTGCGCGGCGTAGGGATGAGTCGCGTCGAGGATCAGACTGATCCCTTCGTCATGTACGAATTGCGCCAAGCCTTCGGCGCCGCCATACCCGCCGACCCGCACCTGGCATTGCAGATCAGACGGCACCCGGCCTACACCTGCCAGGCTGTAGACGTGTTCAGGCCCCAGGGTTCGGGCGATGGCGAGCGCTTCGGTCACGCCGCCCAGCAACAAGATGCGTTTCATGTGAAGGCTCCTGCGTGGCCGACGATGCCGCCCTGACGGTCGATGGCGAAGACTTCCACCTGCACTTGGGCGGGCACCACGCTGCGGGCGAAATCCAGCGCATGCCGGCACACCGCATCCCCTAGCGGCACGCCGGCCTTCGAGGCCATGGCCAGCGCCTGTTGGCTCGTGTTGGCTTCTCGAATGTCTTGTTGCAGCCCGGCATCCGCGCCTACATCTGCCGCCCATTGCGCCAATTGTTCAAGGTCGATGCTGGAGTGGCGGCTGTGCAGGTCCATGTGGCCGGCGGCCAGTTTGCTGATCTTGCCGAAGCCGCCGCACAGGCTGAGTTTATCCACAGGCACTTTGCGCAGGTGCTTTAGCACGGCGCCGACAAAGTCGCCCATCTCGATCAGGGCGATGTCGGGGAACTGGTAGACCCGGCGCATGGTGTCTTCGCTGGCGTTGCCGGTGCAGGCGGCGATGTGCTGGTAGCCGTTGGTCCTGGCCACATCGATGCCCTGGTGAATCGAGGCGATGTAGGCCGCGCAGGAGAAGGGCCGCACGATGCCGCTGGTGCCGAGAATCGACAGCCCGCCAAGAATGCCAAGGCGCGGGTTCATGGTCTTGAGCGCCAGCTCGCCGCCGTTGTCCACGCAGACCGTCACTTCGAAGCCACCTGCATAGCCTCGTTCGGTGGCAAGTGCCGTCAGGTGTTCGGTCATCATTCGCCGAGGCACCGGGTTGATCGCCGGTTCCCCCACGCCCAGCACCAGGCCTGGCCGGGTTACGGTGCCCACGCCCGGGCCTGCGACAAAACGCACGCCGGGTTCGGATATCAAGCGCACCTGGGAATACAGCAGCGCGCCGTGGGTGACGTCCGGGTCATCGCCGGCATCCTTGATCGTGCCGGCCTCGGCGCCGCTCGGCAGTGGGCGGCAGAACTCCAGGCGCATCGTCACCTGCTTGCCCTTGGGCAGGGTGATCTCGATGGCATCGTTGGTCTCGTCCGCCAGCAACAGGCGCGCCGCAGCCAGCGAGGTCGCCGTGGCGCAACTGCCTGTGGTCAGCCCGCTGCGCAGGGGCGCGGGTTGTTCGGCGGTTTCTTCGCGCATCAAGGTTTGATCGCTTCGAGCAGGGTGATGGGCAGCGCCTGACGCCAGGTGTCGAACTTGCCCAGTGGCTTGGAATGCGCAAGGTGCACGCGGGTCAGTTCACCGCCATGGGCTTCGCGCCAGTTGACCAGCATCGCTTCGCTTTGCAGGGTGACGGCGTTGGCCACCAGCCGCCCGCCCGGGCGCAACTGTTGCCAGCAAGTGTCCAGCACGCCAGCGCGGGTCACGCCGCCGCCGATGAAAATCGCATCCGGGTGCTCCAGCCCTTCAAGGGCATCTGGCGCCCGACCGCGCACCAGTTGCAGGCCGGGCACGCCCAGCGCGTCGCGGTTGAATTCGATCAGTTGCTGACGCTCTTCATTGGCCTCGATGGCCACGGCGCGGCAGGTCGGGTGAGCGCGCATCCACTCGATGCCGATGGAACCGCAACCCGCACCGACATCCCACAGCAACTGTCCGGGAACCGGAGCGAGGCGGGCCAGCGTAATTGCGCGTACATCGCGTTTGGTCAACTGGCCGTCATGGCGAAAGGCGTCATCCGGCAGGCCGCCCAGGGGCGACAGGCGCAGGGTGTCGGGCGCGGCGCGGCAGTCGATGGCGACCAGGTTCAGCGCCGCAATCTCCGGGTTCGACCATTCCTTGGCGATGCCCTCGATACGCCGCTCGGACGGGCCTCCGAGGTGCTCCAGCACCGTCATATGACTGGGGCCGAATCCGCGATTACGCAGCAGGGCGGCAATCGCAGCGGGGCTCGTGCCGTCATTGCTCAACACCAGAAGGCGCAAGCCGTGATGCAGTTGCGCATTCAGCGCCGCCAACGGGCGAGCCACCACAGACAACGTCACCACATCCTGCAACGCCCAGCCCAACCGCGCGGCGGCCAGGGAATAGGAAGAGGGCGCAGGAATCACCCGCATCTGCTCCACCGGGACCTGGCGCGACAGACTCACGCCTACGCCGTAGAGCATTGGGTCGCCGCTGGCGATCACACAGACCGGCTGCCCCCGCAGCTCCAGCACGGAGTGCAGGGAAAACGGACTCGGCCACTGGTGCCGCTCGGCCTGAATACAAGGCGGCAGCAGCTCCAGCTGGCGCGAACTGCCAAACACCTGCCGGGCCTGCAACAACGCATGCCGGGCATTCCTGCCCAACCCCTTGAAGCCGTCCTCACCGATTCCCACGACTGTCAGCCACGGCGACATGTATTGCCCTCAACCTGAATCTGCCACAGGCCGGTCTGGGTGGCCTGTGGATAAGGTCGGCATGATACCGCGCCAAAGGCCCCGTTTTGTAAGGCTTTATGAAGCAGCTTGTGGGGCGTTTCCGAAAGTTGCGTAAGCGCGCCGTTTTAAGCCCTCTGTGTAATGACAGGCTCTAAACCATGAATCTATCGTCCGGTCATTCGTGCCGACGATCAGGTTGATCCTTCCATGTTTGGACCTTATGCCTTCATCAATGACCGCTCGCAAAACCTGTCCGGCTACAGGGACAGCGTGCTGCTCAGAGGTCACGCCCGGACCAAGTTCGATCAGCTCAACGCCCATCTGGGCCTAGGGCTCAATGTTCTGCCGGGGGAGCTGATTATCTTGGGGGACGAATCGACCAGCATGTGCACGCCCCACGAGCAACAGTTGATGTCCTACGCCCGGGATGTGCGCCAGACGTTAATGCCGAGCAATGCCGCCAGTTCCCGTGTCGCGGTCCAGAACTATGACTTTTTGCAGAACATCATGACCTACGGCTCTATAGGCGTTGGCAGCGTGACCTCGGGATGGGCGACGCACCTGAACGCTGTTCAGGACACGTTGAAAGAGATCAACGGGACCTACCAGAAGTGGCGCTCCGGCGTTTTCACCAAGGATCAGTTCGTGGCCCATCGGCAGAAGCTGTTCACGGTACTCGATGGGCAACTGCGGGGCATCGGACGCTGGGGTACTGGACTGAGAAACAACTCGACGATCAAGAAGATGCTCGGGATTTCCAGCAAGCGCTACTGGGCGAACGGAGAACTTCGCGATTACGCCGAGAATCTTAAGCGCATTAATAACGTTGCGCGCAACTTGAGCGCAGGAACGTTGGTCGGGGTCACGCTGGATCTGGGCGCAGGTGCAATGGAAATCTCCGAGGCGTGTTCCTCCGGGCGTGAGCAGGAATGCACGAGGGCCAAGTTTGTGGAGGTGGGGAAGATGATGGTGGGCATACCAGCGTCGATGGCCGGTGGCAGGATTGGTGAAAGAGCCTTTGCACAACTGTGTCTACGGCTAGCGGGGCCCAGTCGTGGGGCAAGTATCGCTGTATGCGGGATCGCTGGCGCGGCAGTTGGTGGGTGGGGCAGCGGAAGCGCAGGCTCTTCAAGCGGAGGCATGATGGGGACAATGCTCTATGAGCTGTTGGGAGATGAATAAAGACTTCCTGCGCTGGATACTTTTTGGAGACACGCTGTTGTTACTGTTCAGTTGTGCGGTGTCGTTGTACGTTCAGTGGAAAGTCCTTCCCAAAGTCGAGCAGCAACTTGAAAACTGCAGGATTGTGACGGACGCCAAAGCGTTCTGGGGGACAGGACTACATGGTTGGAGCCATCGGTATGTCATGGTCAATCTGGCGCTTACATCCACTCGTTTGCTTGAAAGGAAGGGGCTGATCGACATCAATGAGGTCAACAACATTTCCAAAGCTCATCGGCGATGGATCTGCATACCTATGCGAGTAGACGGAGTTACCCTCGCCGTGCTGTTGTTCCTCTATTCTCTAGACAAATTCTGCTGATAGCCACACGTAGACGGCCACCCGACCAACCGCCTTTTCATGCCCGGCGTCAAAGCAGGCATAATATGGCGCTTTCCAGCCCGTCCCTGTCAGGTGATCCCTTGTCCGAGCCGTTGTCCGCTCGCCCGTCTGCTACGCCTCTGCGCCCTTCGGCTTGTCCGGGGTTGTTGCGTATCGTGCCGGCGCTGGATGGCGGGATCTGCCGGATCAAGTTGCCGGGCGGTGTGATCACGGCCAAGCAGGCGTTGGCGGTGGCCGATGCTGCCGAGGGTTTTGCCGGCGGTGTGATCGAGGCGACCAATCGGGGCAATCTGCAGATTCGGGGTATCGGGGCCGATCATGACGGCTTGATCGCAGCCCTGCTCGATGCGGGCCTGGGGCCGAAAAATCCTGCCAGCGACGACGTGCGCAACCTGATGTTCAGCCCTGCCGCCGGCGTTGATCCGCAGCAGTTGTTCGATGCTCGGCCGCTTGCTGCGCAGATTCTGCACTCGCTGGAAAATCACCCCCGGTTCCACGAGCTGTCGCCCAAGTTCGCCCTGTCGCTGGACGCAGGCGAGGGCCTGGCGATGCTCGAACACCCGCACGATTTGTGGCTGTCTGCATTACAGGTCGAGGGCAATACGCTATTGGGCTTCGGCTTGGCCGGTTGTCCTGCCAGGGGGGCGCCGCTGGCGGCAGTGCCGGTTGCGGCAGGCCATGAGCTGGTGGTCGCTGTGCTTGAGCTGTTCCTTGACCGTGCCCGGCCCGATCAGGCGCGGGTGCGGCATCTGTTGCAGGAAATGCCCGTCGCGCAGTTGCTTGCGGATCTGGCATCGCGGCTGTCTGTGCCGCTGATGACCGGCCCTGCCATCACCACCCGCAAGCGAGTGCGCAACAAGGCGAACGCTCACATCGGCGTTTACCCTCAAGTGCAGGCCCGTCTGACCTGTGTCGGCGGTGTCGTGCCTTTAGGGCGCCTGACGCCGTCCATGTTGCGCAGTGCCGCAAGGCTTGCCGAGGAACTGGGCGATGGCGCGCTGGTGATGACCCCTTGGCAGAGTCTGATACTGCGCAATGTGCCCATGGATCGCGCCGCACTTGCGCTGGAAGGTTTGGATCGCGCAGGCCTGTTGGTCGATGCCGGCCAGGCCCTGGCGCAGGTGATCGCCTGTACCGGTTCCGCTGCGTGCGCAAAGGGCCTGGCCGACACCAAGGCCGACGCGCTGCAACTGGCCGACTGTCTGCAACGACATTCGGTGGTCCGGGCTGTACACCTTTCCGGTTGCGAGCGCTCCTGCGCCGCTGCCCATACCGCGTCGATCACCCTGCTTGCGGTGAGCGCCGGGCGTTACGACCTTTATTTTCACCACGCAGACGCGCCGGGTTTCGGCCAGTTGCGTGGGCGAGACCTCACTATTGAAGCAGTCGGTGCGTTGTTGACCGCCGACTCACGGAGCAACACCGATGATTGATTACATCCGCGACGGCCAGGAGATCTATCGCAACTCCTTCGCGATCATTCGCGCCGAAGCCAACCTCGACAGGATCCCGGCCGATCTGGAAAAGCTCGCCGTGCGGGTGATTCACGCCTGCGGCATGGTCGATGCGGTCGACGGCTTGCGGTTCTCCCTTGGCGCAGGCACGGCGGGGCGCAACGCGCTGGCCGCCGGCGCGCCGATCCTGTGTGACGCGCACATGGTTGCCGAGGGCGTGACCCGGGCACGGCTGCCGGCCAACAATCAGGTGATCTGCACCCTCAAGAACGAAGGCGTGCCGGCGCTCGCCCAGAAGCTGGGCAACACCCGTTCGGCGGCGGCGCTGGAGCTGTGGCGCCCGCATCTGGAAGGTGCGGTGGTAGTGATCGGCAACGCGCCGACGGCGCTGTTCTACCTGCTGGAAATGATCGACGCCGGTGCGCCCAAGCCCGCGCTGATTCTGGGCTTCCCAGTGGGCTTTGTCGGCGCGGCCGAGTCCAAGGACATGCTCGCTGCCGACAGCCGTGGCGTGCCGTACGTCATCATGCAGGGCCGTCGCGGCGGCAGCGCGATGGCGGCTGCGGCGGTCAACGCACTGGCCACGGAGGTCGAATGATGCAGGCTCGTGGTCGTCTGATCGGGTTGGGCGTCGGGCCCGGGGATCCGGAACTCATTACCGTCAAGGCGCTGCGCCTGTTGCGCGAGTCGCCGGTGGTGGCCTACTTCGTCGCCAAGGGCAAGAAAGGCAACGCCTTCGGCATCATCGAAGGACACTTGCAGGACGCGCAAACCCTGATGCCGCTGGTGTACCCGGTCACCACCGAGGTGTTGCCCGAGCCCATGTCCTACGAGCAGATCATCAGTGATTTCTACGACACCGCCAGCCTGGACGTGGCCGCGCACCTGGATGCCGGGCGCGACGTGGCGGTGATCTGCGAAGGCGATCCGTTCTTCTACGGCTCCTACATGTACCTGCATGATCGCCTCGCCGAGCGCTACGAGGCCCAGGTGATTCCGGGCGTCTGCTCGATGCTGGGTGGCGCTTCGGTGCTCGGAGCGCCGCTGGTGTATCGCAACCAGAGCCTGTCGGTGCTGTCTGGCGTGCTCTCGGCTGACGAACTCAAGCGCAAGCTGGTGGACGCCGATGCTGCGGTCATCATGAAGCTGGGGCGCAACCTGCCCAAGGTGCGTCAGGTGCTGGTGGAAACCGGCCTTGCCGAGCGCGCGCTGTACGTGGAACGCGCGACCATGAGCAATCAGAAGATCGTGCCGCTGGCCGAGGTCGATCCGACGTCTTCGCCCTACTTCTCGCTGATCATCGTTCCCGGTGAAAGGTGGCAGGGCTGATGGGGGCTTCGAACATGAGAGCGCCGGCTATCGTCATTCTGGGCAAGGGCGCGCTGGCGACGGCGCGACGGATTCAGCAGATCTACCCACAGGCGTTGATTCACGGCCTCGCCGAACGCGTCGAAGGGGCGGATCGCAGTTATGCCGATTTCGGTGCAACCCTGCGCCAGTTGTACCAGCAGGACACGCCGATCATCGCCCTGTGCGCGGCGGGCATCGTCATTCGTACCCTGGCGCCGGTGTTGCTGGAGAAGGGCGCCGAGCCGCCGGTGCTGGCCGTGGCCGAAGATGGTAGCGCCGTGGTGCCGCTGCTCGGCGGGCTGGGCGGGGTCAATGTCATGGCCCGGGAAATCGGCGCAGGGCTGGATACTGCGCCAGCCATTACCACCAGCGGAGAGTTGCGCTTTGGCACCTGCCTGCTCAACCCTCCGGCCGGCTACGCGCTGGGCGATCTGGAACTGGGCAAGCGCTTCGTTTCCGATCTGCTGTCTGGCGAGAGCGTGCGCATCGAAGGTGCTGCACCGTGGCTGGCCCAGGCGCAACTGCCTGAAAGCGATCAGGCGCAACTGGCGATTCACGTGGGCTACGCCGAGCGCGAGCCCTCAGCCCATGAGCTGCTGATCTACCCGCGCAATGTGCTGGTGGCGGTGGACGGCACGCTGGAGAACCTGGCGCAGGTGGTCCGGGCCACCCTGCACGATTCACGCATCGCCGTGCAGGCGCTCGCCTGCCTGCTGGCGAGCGAGCAGCACATGGCCGACCCGGCATTGCGCGCTGCGGCTGAAGACTTGGGCGTGCCTGTGCGCTTCACCGCTGCGGCATCGGCGAGCGAGATGGCGCAGCAAGCTTTGCCGCAGTTGCTGTTGCCGATCACGCCGGTCGAAGGCATTGCGATTGCCGTCGCGCAACAGCCGCTGGACATCGAGCGGATCGGACGCCCTCGTGGGCGACTGGCCGTTATCGGCCTGGGCCCGGGTGCTACCGAGTTCATGATTCCTGCGGTCAAGGCTGAACTGGCCCGCGCCAATGACGTACTGGGTTACGAAACCTATGTGCGCATGGCCGGACCTTTCCGCCCGGACCAGGTGCTGCATTGCACCGACAACCGCGAAGAGATGCAGCGCGCCCGGCACGCCTTCGAACTGGCTGCCCAAGGTCGTTCGGTGGTGGTGGTATCGTCCGGGGACCCCGGGGTATTCGCCATGGCCGCTGCAGTGCTCGAAGCGCTGCATGAATCAGACAACCCGCAATGGCACACAGTGGATCTGGAGATATTGCCCGGCGTTTCAGCATCGCTGGCAACGGCCGCTCAGGCGGGCGCACCGCTGGGGCACGACTTCTGCGTGATGTCGCTCTCGGACAATCTCAAGCCCTGGGACATCATCGAAAAACGTCTGGACCTGGCCTGTCAGGCTGACCTGGCGCTGGCCTTCTACAACCCGATTTCCCGCTCTCGCCCTTGGCAACTGGGCCGTGCGCTGGAAATCGTGCGTCAGCATCGCTCCCCTGAAACACCCGTGACGCTGGGGCGTGACATCGGTCGTCCGGGCCAGACGCTACGGGTCGTCACCCTGGGTGAGCTCACGCCGGAGATGGTCGACATGCGCACCATGGTCTTGGTGGGGTCCTCGCTGACCTGCGTGTTCCCCCGCGCCAACGGCACTGCGTGGGTCTACACGCCAAGGTGGTACGGCGTCAAGCCTGCGAAGTGATGTCAGCCCGGCAGCAGGTAGCCCTTGATGCCGGTAAAGATGATCTGCGCGGCCAGGGCACAGACGAACAGCCCCATCAATCGGCTGACGATCTGCAGGCCCTGGTCGCCCAGGATTCGCTCGATGCTGTTGGACAGGTACAGCACCACGCCAACGGTGAAGCTGGCCAGGGCAATGCTGACGATCGCCGTGAGCTTGTCATCCCAGTGCGGCTGGCTGACACCCATGACCAGCAAGGCGCCGATGGTGCCGGGGCCGACAGTGATCGGGATGGTCAGGGGGACGATGGCGACATCCTGTTGCACATTGTCGGTCTGAACTCCTGATTTGCCCTGGGCCATGCCCAGCGCCGAAATGAACAGCACACTGCCCGCGCCGATGCGGAAGGCATCAGCGGTGATGCCGAACACGCCGAAGATCACTCGCCCGAACAGGTACAGCAGCACGCTGGACACCAGCGTCGCGAAGGCGATCTTCCAGGCCAGGTACCGGCGTTCCTTGCGCGAATAACCGCGGCTCAGGCTGATGAAGCAGGAGAGGACGAAGAACGGGCTATAGAGCACCAGCATCTTCAGGTAAACGCTGAACAGCACATGCAGCATGGTATCGGCTCTTGGCGGCAGACTCGGGACGGGGCAAGTCTATCAGGCGCCGCGCTTGAGGGCGGTGTCAGTTTTGCTGGTAGCGGTCCTGGTCATCCGAGGCGATGCCTGCCTGCTGCAGGGCTCGCTGCTCGACCCAGTATTCGACCAGCTCGCGCAGTTGCGACAGTTCGACCGGTTTGGACATGTGCCCATCCATGCCTGACTGACGGGCGCGATCCTTGTGCTCGGCCAGGATGTGCGCGGTCAACGCCACCACCGGCGTGCGCACCCGCTGGTTGCCCATCTCCCAGGCGCGCAGCTGCTGGGTCGCCGAGAAGCCGTCGAGGATCGGCATTTCGCAGTCCATCAGCACCAGGTCATAGCGCTGGGCCTTCATGGCGCGCAAGGCTTCCTCGCCATTGCTGGCGGTGTCGGGTTGCAGGTTGAGCTTGCCCAGCATGCCGCGAATCACCTTGGTGGAGATGCTGTTGTCTTCGGCCACCAGAATGCGGAAGTCGCTGGGCACGTCGATTTCGGGGATCAGGTTCGGTGCCGGCGGAAACGGCGCCTGGCCTTTGTTGCGCTGGTTCAGTTCGTCGGCCAGGGTGGTCTTGAGGGTGTAGCCCGCCACCGGTTTGGCCAGGATCCGCTTGACCCCGGCGTTGCGCGCGATGACCTTGCTCGGCGCATTGCTGATGCCGGTGAGCATGATCAGCAGGATGTCATGATTAAGGCTCGGGTCTTCCTTGATCTTGGCGGCCAGCTGCATGCCGGTCATGCCGGGCATGTTCTGGTCGAGCAGGACAATGTCGAAGTAGTCACGCAGGTGCGCCTTGGTGCGCAACAGCGCCAGCGCTTCTTTGCCCGATGGCACGGCGCTGACGTTCAGACCCCAGGCGCTGCACTGCTGCACGAGCACCTTGCGACAGGTGTCGTTGTCGTCGACCACCAGCACCCGCGCGCCCTTGAGCGGGCTGTCCAGATCCGACGGCGGCTGTTCGAGGCGCTCCGGGTCCAGCGGCAGGCTCAGCCACAGGGTGCTGCCCTGATTGCTGCCGCTCTGGATGCCGAACTCGCCATTCATCAACAGGATCAACTGGCGGGCGATCACCAGGCCCAGGTGTCCGCCCACCTTGCTGGCAGCCAGGAAATTCTTGCTGTGCAGTTCGGCGTGCAGCAGCGCATCGCGTTCCTTGGGCGTCAGCGGCGTGCCGCTGTCCTGCACGGCGATGCGCAGCCGGGGTTTGCCGCCCCGCGAGTCGAGCGCCACCACCAGCAGGATTTCGCCCTCGTCGGTCTTCTTCAGGGCGTTTTCCAGAAGACTCAGCAGCGTCTGGCGCAGGCGCGTAGGGTCGCCGCTGATGACCCGAGGTACCTGCGGCTGGATGAAACTGATCAGCTCCACGCTCTGCTGCTCGGCCTTGGCGCGAAAGATGTTCAGGCAGTCTTCGATCATCGCGTTGAGGTCGAACTGTACGTCGTCCAGTTCGATCTGCCCGGATTCGAGCTTGGTGATGTCGAGAATTTCGTTGATCAGCGTCAGCAGTTCATTGCCGGCGCTGTGAATGGTCTGCACATAGTCGCGCTGCTTGACCGACAACGGGGTGCCCAGCAGCAGCTCGGTCATGCCCAGCACCCCGTTCATGGGGGTGCGGATTTCGTGGCTGATCTTGGCCAGGAACTCGGCCTTGGCGTTGATCTCGGCGGTGCTGGCGGCAAGCTCGCGGCTGATGCTGAAGTTGTCTTCGGTGATGCTGCGATGCCGTTCGCTCAGGGCGATGCTCATCAGCAGCCCGCACAGGCAGAACATGCCCAGCACCGCGATGATGAGGGTCTGCGCGGCAATGGTGGTCAGCCAGAGCATGGCGGGCAGGATCACCAGATTGCCCATGTTGAAGACGATCATGGCGATGACGAACGGACGCGCCGGCGCATAGCCTTTTTGCAGGTGGTAAATCGACACCAGCGTGATGGTCAGCGTCGTCAGGGCCACCAGCAGGAACGTCAGGATGTTCAGCGGCAGGGTGTTGACGAACAGCACCAGCAGCCCGCCAAAGCCGACCACCAGCAGCACGCTCATCAGCAATCGGTTGAGCGACTCGACCCCCCGCTGAATGAAGAAACAGTAGGTGTAGATCAGGCCCGTGGCGGCCGCGAGCAACAGAGCCAGGTGCGCGCTCGGGGTTTGTGCCAGGTGCCAGTGGGGCAGCCAGGGCGCCTGCAGGTTAAGCAGCAACAGCGCGCTGAGGCCAAGAAACGCTTCGCAGGCGGCAAGCCACAGGCTGCTGACCGAGCGTGACTGGGCGTAGCGGGTGATGTTCTGCACGATCAGCATGATCAGCGAACCGAAGAACAACCCCAGCAAAAGCGGGCGACGCTCATCGGCGGCAACATCCACGGCTGCTTCCAGCGAGATGTTGGGGCGCAGTTCCTGTTCGGACTTGAGCCGCAGATACAGATCCAGCGGCCGCTCGCTCTGGGGCACGGGCAGCAGGAAGTCGATGGAAGGCAAGGGTTGCGCGGCGCGCGGGACCTTGTTGCCGGAGCGCGAATGGTCGACGAGGTTTTCGCCGTCCAGCACGTACATGTCCACCGTGGCCAGGTCAGGGGCGAAGATGCGCACCAGTTGTTCGTGGTCGGTGGGGGCGAGGCGGTAATGCAGCCACAACGCGGAGTCGCGATTGATGGCGCGAACCTGGTCGAGTTCGACCGGGCTGAACTGGGAATCGTAATGGGGGGAGCGAATGTCGCTGAGCTGAAGGTTGGCCTGATCGTCGACAAGCGTCGACCAGCCTGCACTGACCTCGGCGTTTGCCGTGGGTACACAGAGCAGTGTCATCATCGTGATGATCAAACAAGTGGCAATCCTGAGCCAGCGCACGGCGAAATCCCTTCGTGAATGAAGCCAGTTTACTCTGGGGCGGCACAGGATGATCGGGCAGCCATCCAGTGGATGACTGCCCGGCCTGGACTTACTCCAGATGTTCGCCGCGTTCCCGGGCAATGGCACGGTAGCCAATGTCCTTGCGGTAGAAACAGCCTTGCCAGTCAATTTTTGCAGCCAGTTCGTACGCGTGTTTCTGTGCATCGCCTACGCTGTCGCCCAGCGCGGTCGCACAGAGCACACGACCACCGGAAGTGACCACCTGGCCATCTTTCAGTGCGGTACCGGCGTGGAACACCTTGCCCGGCAGGCTCGCTGCTGCGTCCAGGCCGTCGATAGCCGCGCCCTTGGCGTAGTCGCCAGGGTAACCGCCGGCGGCCAGCACGATGCCCAGGCTCGGACGCGGATCCCACTGGGCTTCCACTTTATCCAGAGCTTGCGCCAATGCAGCCTCGACCAGCAAGACCAGGCTCGATTGCAGGCGCAGCATCACCGGTTGGGTTTCCGGATCGCCGAAGCGGCAGTTGAACTCGATGACCTTCGGGTTCCCGGCCTTGTCGATCATCAGACCAGCATAGAGGAAACCGGTATAAACGTTACCTTCCTCGGCCATGCCCCGGACAGTCGGCCAGATGACCTGGTCCATCACGCGCTGGTGCACGTCGGCAGTGACTACTGGCGCCGGGGAGTAGGCACCCATGCCGCCGGTGTTCGGGCCGCTGTCGCCGTCGCCGACGCGCTTGTGGTCCTGGCTGGTGGCCATTGGCAGTACGTTCTTGCCGTCGACCATGACAATGAAGCTGGCTTCTTCGCCGTCGAGGAACTCCTCGATGACCACGCGCGAACCGGCATCACCGAAGGCGTTGCCAGCGAGCATGTCGCGCACGGCTTCTTCGGCTTCGGCCAGGGTCATGGCGACGATCACGCCTTTACCGGCAGCCAGGCCGTCGGCCTTGATGACGATCGGTGCGCCTTTCTCTTGCAGGTAGGCCAGGGCCGGCTCGATCTCGGTGAAGTTCTGGTAGTCGGCAGTCGGGATCTTGTGACGCGCCAGGAAGTCCTTGGTGAAGGCTTTCGAACCTTCCAGCTGTGCAGCGCCCTTGGTCGGACCGAAGCAGTCCAGGCCACGGGAGCGGAACAGGTCGACCACGCCCGCCACCAGCGGCACTTCGGGGCCGACGATGGTCAGCGAAACGTTCTTCTCGGCGAAGTCGGCCAGTTGCTCAAGGGCCAGCACGTCGATGGCGACGTTCTCGCACTTGGCTTCGATCGCGGTGCCGGCGTTGCCAGGCGCGACGAAAACCTTCTGCACGCGAGGATCCTGCGCGACCTTCCAGGCCAGCGCGTGTTCACGGCCACCGCTGCCGATGATGAGTACGTTCATGTCTAAAACCTCGATGACGCTAATTCTGTATGCAGCATCAAAGCTGCTTTTCTGTGGGAGCGAGCTTGCTCGCGAAGGCGGTGTGTCAGGCGACGTTGATATCAATCGCAGATCGCATTCGCGAGCAAGCTCGCTCCCACAGGGTATTTCGGTCGAATCAATCGGCCGCGTGTAATCACGCGGCTGACGTCGTATCAGTGCCTGAAATGGCGCATGCCGGTGAACACCATTGCAATCCCCGCTTCGTCAGCGGCAGCAATGACTTCCGCATCACGCATCGAACCACCTGGCTGGATCACCGCAGTGATACCGACCTTGGCCGCGTTGTCCAGGCCGTCGCGGAACGGGAAGAACGCGTCCGATGCCATCACCGAACCTGCCACTTGCAGGCCAGCATGCTCGGCCTTGATTGCAGCGATGCGTGCGGAGTTCACGCGGCTCATCTGGCCGGCGCCGACACCGATGGTCTGGCGGTTCTTGGCGTAGACGATGGCGTTGGACTTGACGTACTTGGCCACTTTCCAGGCGAAGATCAGGTCGTTGATTTCCTGTTCGGTCGGGGCGCGCTTGGTCACGACTTTCAGGTCATCGGCGCTGATCATGCCGATATCGCGGCTCTGTACCAGCAGGCCGCCGTTGACACGCTTGTAGTCCCACGCCAGGGCGCGGTCGGCAGCCCACTGGCCGCTGGTCAGCAAGCGCACGTTGGCCTTGGCGGCAACGATGGCCTGGGCTTCGGCGCTGACGCTTGGGGCGATGATGACTTCGACGAACTGGCGCTCGACGATGGCTTTCGCCGTCTCGGCGTCCAGCTCGCGGTTGAAGGCGATGATGCCGCCAAATGCCGATTCGCTGTCAGTGGCGTAGGCCAGCTCGTAGGCCTGGCGAATGCCGCCTTCGGCGTCCGGGCTTACGGCCACGCCGCACGGGTTGGCGTGCTTGACGATGACGCAGGCTGGCTTGACGAAGCTCTTCACGCATTCCAGCGCGGCGTCGGTGTCGGCCACGTTGTTGTAGGACAGCTCTTTACCCTGCAGTTGGGTCGCGGTGGCGATGCCGACTTCGGCAGGCTTGGCTTCCACGTAGAACGCCGCGCTCTGGTGCGGGTTCTCGCCGTAGCGCATTTCCTGGGCCTTGATGAACTGGGTGTTGAAGGTGCGCGGGAACTCGCTGCGGCCTTCGGTGGACAAGGTCTCGGCGCTCTGGTCGACGCTGCCCAGGTAGTTGGCGATCATGCCGTCGTAGGCGGCAGTGTGCTCGAACGCCTTGAGCATCAGGTCAAAGCGCTGGGCGTAGGTCAGGCCGCCGGCTTTCAGGCTTTCCAGCACCTGGCCGTAGTCGCTGGCGTTGACCACGATGGCCACGTCCTTATGGTTTTTCGCTGCCGAACGGACCATGGTCGGGCCGCCGATGTCGATGTTTTCGATGGCGGTCGGCAGGTCGCAACCTGGCTTGGAGACGGTGGCTTCGAACGGGTAGAGGTTCACCGCAACCAAGTCGATCGGCTTGATGCCGTGCTCGGCCATGATGGCGTCGTCGGTGCCGCGACGGCCCAGGATGCCGCCGTGGATTTTCGGGTGCAGGGTCTTGACCCGGCCGTCCATCATTTCTGCGAAGCCTGTGTAGTCCGCGACTTCTACCGCTGCAACGCCGTTGTCCTTGAGCAGCTTGAAGGTGCCGCCAGTGGACAGGATCTCGACGCCCAGGGCTTCGAGTTCACGGGCGAATTCAAGGATGCCGGTCTTGTCGGAAACGCTGATCAAGGCGCGGCGGATCGGCAGGCGGGTAGTCTGGTCGGTCATCTCAACTTCCATTATCAATTCAGCAAAAAAAACGACCGCAGGGAATGAGGTCGCTTTTTGTGTTTTGGATGCTTACAGCAGGTCGTACTGCTTGAGTTTCTTGCGCAAGGTGCCACGGTTCAGGCCCAGCAGCTCGGACGCCTTCGTCTGGTTGCCCTTGACGTAGTTCATCACGCACTCGAGCAACGGGGCTTCGACTTCCGAGAGCACCAGGTTGTAGACATCGGTGACGGCAGCACCTTCAAGGTGAGCGAAATAATTGTGCAGCGCCTTTTCGACGCTTCCGCGCAGGGTCTGACCCTCTTCGCTCGGCGTGTTGAGGTGCTGTTTCAAATTGACGTTGTCGCTCACGGGTGTTGTTCCACTCACTAAAGTCTCTGTCATCATCGTCATGCGGCCACCTCTTGTTCGGTCCCTGACTGCGGGCTTTTTATGCGTTCGGCAAAGAATTCCCGAACGTTGGCGCACTGTGCTTCCGTATCTTCCAAACGATTGAAAAGGGCGCGAAACTCCCTGGCGCCCGGCAAGGTTGCGAGATACCAGCCGACGTGCTTGCGGGCGATTCGCACGCCCATCACGTCGCCATAGAACGTATGAAGTGCTGCCAGATGCTCTAGCAGAATGCGTTCCACTTCATGCAGCGCAAGCGCAGGGAGTTTTTCCCCGGTGCGCAGGTAGTGTTCTATCTCGCGAAAAATCCATGGGCGCCCTTGGGCAGCCCGGCCAATCAACAGTCCGTCGGCGCCGGTCGCGTGCAGCACGTGCCGGGCTTTCTCGGGTGAATCGATATCGCCATTGGCGAACACCGGGATCGACACCGCCTGCTTGATCGCAGCGATGGTGTCGTACTCGGCTTCACCGGTGTAGAGGTCCGCACGGGTCCGTCCGTGAACCGCCAGCGCCTGGATGCCGGCTTGTTCGGCGATACGGGCGACTGTCAGACCATTCTTGTTCGCCCGGTCCCAGCCGGTGCGAATCTTCAAGGTGACCGGTACCTCGACTGCCGCGACCACCGCGTGCAGGATTTCGGTCACCAGCTGTTCATCTTTCAACAGCGCTGACCCCGCGGCCTTGTTACAGACCTTCTTTGCCGGACAGCCCATGTTGATGTCGATGATCTGCGCGCCAAGTTCGACGTTGGCACGTGCTGCATCCGCAAGCATCTGCGGATCTCCACCGGCGATCTGTACCGAGCGCGGCTCGGGATCACCTTCGTGGATCATGCGCAGCCGCGACTTGCGGCTGTTCCACAGGCTCATGTCACTGGTGACCATTTCCGACACCACCAGGCCGGCGCCGAGTTGGCGGCACAGCTGGCGGAAAGGCTGGTCGGTGACGCCCGCCATGGGGGCGAGGATCAAGCCGTTCTGCAATGTATATGGGCCGATGCGTACCGCCGACATAGGGTGACCTGTTGTGGGGCCGTATCACGAGGTCGGGTCCGAATAGTGCTTGCCCATCAGGTATGGCACTTTTCAGACAGGACCCGGAGTATGAAAAAGGGTTGGCATGATACCCGCTCTCGATGACCGGATAAAGGCTGAATTGGATAAAATCTGAACAGTTGCTTTCTTATCGCGAACGGTAAGGTGCAGGTTCGCGCTGTCATTAAACTGTCGTCGGATTATCGACCGCTCTGTGCCGCATATCAGTGCATTTGCAATGCTGCTGCGGGGAGGGCGGTTCAGCCGGGTCCGTTCTGGAGTTTACTCCGGAGAGCGGAAACTCAAACTGTAATTCACAGCCTTGGGACCCGGGTCCAGAATGTCCAGCGCGATGTGAATAGGCGTCTGGGGCGGCATTTCGTCCTTGCCGGCCAGTTCTCCGGAGAGATATTCGCCAGGCTTGAACCGACGACTGGCAATCAACTGACCGCCGGTGTCGGCAAAGCGCAATTCCAGCAACGGGAAAGGTTGGGAAAACGACGCGCGGTTGTAGATGATCGCATCCACCACCAGCGCCCCCTGGAATTCAGGATGGGTGCGGACCACCAGGTTGCTGCTTTTCAGCAGCTTGATGTCCACGCGGGAGGGGACTTTGCACCCCACTTGTGGGCACAGTTCCTGGAACCAGGGGCGGTACTGGTCCTGGCGGGCCAGTTCGTCGAAGTGATACCAGACGTACTGGCCGACCAATGCGCCCAGAGCGATCAGCACCAGCAACAGCCAGAGCATCCGGCGGCCCCAGCGTGGCTTGGGCTTCTGCCAGGACAGTTGCAGCGGGTCGTCCATCAGATCATGCAGGGCCGGGTCGCGCAGGGCAGGTTCGCTGCGAGCGCGCTTGCCGTGATTGTGGCGGCGGTCGTCCTCGTCATCGTCGTCCAGGTCGTCGTGATCGCGATGGCGCTGATCCTCGTCGCCGTCGAGCGCCGAAAACCGCTCGCCGTGTTCGTGATCGTGATGCGCGTGGTGCTCGTGATGCTCCTCGTCGTGGCGCGAATCGGCGCTCAGGCGTTGCCCGTGCGCCGGCTCGTCGTCCAGATCCACCGGTGCCATCGACAGCGAAGGCTCGGTGCGGTGGTCATCGTCGTGATCGACATCCTCGTTCGCCGTCTCGGTCAGCAGCGCCGGCTCGTCCCGTTCGTCGCTGCCCTCGTAGGTGGCTTCGGCCCGCAACTCGGGCAACTGGCTGACATCGTCGTCGCTCAGGCCGTGGTCCCACTTCTCACCGCTGACTTGCGGTTCGTCCCGGCTGGCGCTGAATGACTCGACCCGCTCGTGCTCATGCTCGGTGGGGTGACCTGCGCGGCCGAAGGATTCAGGCAGTTGAATCTCCCGCTGCTCCAGGCGCGCCAGTTCCACGTCAAGATCGTCCAGATCCAGGCTGTCGAGATCGACGGGGGCCTTCTCCCGTTTCACAGGTGCAGGCACCGGTACGGGTAACTGCTCGTGCGGGGCGACAGTTGGCGCGGACTCCGCCGGAAGCTCGATGACCCTTGGCGCTGCCTCGGGCAACTGTGCGGCGATTTCCTCGGCACGCTGCTCCAGCAGCTGTTTTGCCGCGTTGAACACTTGCAGGCAGGAGCCACAGCGAACCATGCCGCGGGCCACGCTCAGTTGAGCGTGACTGACGCGGAAGCTGGTCTGGCAGTGGGGGCACTGGGTGACGAAACTGTCGGTCATTCGGGTATCCGGAGAGTAGAGCGCCTGAAAACTGGGGGAGTGTCAGCGACGACGGCCGGTGATCCGCACCCAGCCGTCGCGGTTGGCGATCGGGTCCAGGTCGAATGTGTCGGCGTAGGCAGCGGCCACTTCATCGCCTTGCTCGGCAAGAATGCCGGACAACGCCAGGCGTCCACCGGGTTTGACCAGGCTTGCGAGCACAGGTGCCAGCGAAACCAGTGGTCCTGCCAGAATATTAGCCACCAATACGTCGGCCGGCTCTTTTGGCAGATCTTCGGGCAGGTAGAGCGGGAATTTCTCGGCCGGCACATTGTTGCGCCCGGCGTTGTCGCGGGAGGCTTCCAGGGCCTGTACGTCGATGTCGGTGCCCACGGCGTGTTTTGCGCCCAGCAGCAACGCGGCGATGGCCAGGATGCCCGAGCCGCAGCCGAAGTCCAGGACGTTGGCGTCGTTCAGGTCCTGGCCGTCGAGCCATTCCAGGCACAGGGCGGTAGTGGGGTGGGTACCGGTGCCGAAAGCCAGGCCCGGGTCGAGCAGCAGGTTGACCGCATCAGGCTGTGGCGCTGCGTGCCAGCTCGGCACGATCCACAGGCGCTGGCCAAAGCGCATTGGCTGGAAGTTGTCCATCCAGCTGCGTTCCCAATCCTGGTCTTCGATCACTTCGTGGGAGTGCTCCGGCAGCTCGGCGCCGGTCAGAAGCTTGAGGTGATTGAGCGCCATGTCGGCGTCGGTGTCGGCTTCGAACAGGGCCAGCAGGTGGGTGTGCGACCACAGCGGCGTGGTGTTGAGTTCCGGCTCGAAGATGGGCTGGTCTTCAGCGTCCATGAACGTCACGGACACGGCGCCGACTTCAAGAAGCGCGTCTTCGTAGGTTTCGGCTTGTTCTGGGCTGATGGCGAGACGGACTTGCAGCCAAGGCATGGCGGATTACCTTCGAATAGAAAAAATGACAGGCGGCGCAAATGCCGCGAAAGACCGGCAAGTTTACGGGGTTCGGGGGGAAACAACAAAGAGCAGGCGCAGTGTCCCGTTGTAGGAGCGCGCTTGCCCGCGACCGTGGGGTGTCTGACACCGATGATGGTGGGTGTGCCGGCGCTGTCGCGGGCAAGCGCGCTCCTACAGGTGCATGCGCGCTCCTACAGGAGTCACCTGGACGCCAGAAACAACAAAGCCGCTCGAAAGCGGCTTTGTTGGTCTGCAACATTTACTGACGGATCAGTGTTTCTCACCAGCCAGCTTGTGTTCCAGGTAGTGAATGTTGACGCCGCCTTTGCAGAAGCTTTCGTCGCGGGTCAGTTCACGGTGCAGCGGGATGTTGGTCTTGATGCCATCGACCACGATTTCGTCCAGGGCGTTGCGCATGCGAGCCATGGCTTCATCGCGGGTTGCGCCCCAGGTGATCAGCTTGCCGATCAGCGAGTCGTAGTTCGGTGGAACCGCATAACCGCTGTACAGGTGCGAATCGACGCGAACGCCGTTGCCGCCTGGTGCGTGGAAATGCTTGACCGTGCCAGGGCTTGGCATGAAGGTCTTCGGGTCTTCGGCGTTGATACGGCATTCCAACGCGTGACCGTGGATCTTCACGTCGTCCTGGGTGAACGACAATTTGTTGCCAGCGGCGATGCTCAGCATCTCCTTGACGATGTCGATACCGGTGACCATTTCCGAAACCGGGTGCTCGACCTGAACGCGGGTGTTCATTTCGATGAAATAGAACGCGCCGTTTTCGTACAGGAATTCGAACGTACCGGCACCGCGGTAACCGATGTCGATGCACGCCTTGACGCAGCGAGCCAGCACTTCCTGGCGCGCTTTTTCGTCGATGCCAGGCGCCGGCGCTTCTTCAAGCACCTTCTGGTGACGGCGTTGCAGAGAGCAGTCACGGTCGCCCAGATGGATCGCCTGGCCCTGGCCGTCGGACAGCACCTGAACTTCCACGTGACGCGGGTTGGTCAGGAACTTCTCCAGGTAGACCATCGGGTTGCCGAAGGCTGCACCGGCTTCCGAACGGGTCAGCTTGGCCGACGAGATCAGGTCTTCTTCCTTGTGCACCACGCGCATGCCGCGACCACCGCCGCCGCCAGCGGCCTTGATGATCACCGGGTAACCGACTTCGCGGCCAATGCGCAGGGCTTCTTCTTCGTCTTCAGGCAGCGGGCCGTCAGAACCTGGAACGGTTGGCACGCCTGCCTTGATCATGGCGTCCTTGGCCGACACCTTGTCGCCCATCAGGCGAATGGTCTCGGCGTTCGGGCCGATGAAGGCAAAGCCGGATTTCTCGACCTGTTCGGCGAAGTCGGCGTTTTCGGCCAGGAAGCCGTAGCCAGGGTGGATCGCCGTGGCGCCGGTGACTTCCGCTGCCGCGATGATCGCCGGGATGTGCAGGTAGGACTGCGCAGCCGATGCCGGACCGATGCAAACGGATTCGTCAGCCAGGCCCAGGTGCATCAGTTCTTTGTCGGCCTTGGAGTAGACGGCGACAGTCTTGATGTCCAGTTCCTTGCAAGCGCGCAGGATTCGCAGAGCGATTTCACCGCGGTTGGCGATCAGGACTTTTTCCAGCTTCGCAGGTTTCAACATCATTGGCTCCTCGCGGTTCAAACGATGGTGAACAGCGGCTGGTCGAATTCAACCGGCTGGCCATCTTCAACGAGGATGGACTCGATCACACCGCTGGTTTCAGCTTCGATGTGGTTCATCATTTTCATCGCTTCGACGATGCACAGGGTGTCGCCTTTCTTCACGGTCTGGCCAACTTCAACGAAGGCTGGCGAGGTAGGCGAAGCCTTGCGGTAGAAGGTACCGACCATTGGCGAGCGGGCAACGGTGCCGTTCAGTTTTGGCGCGGAAGCTTCTGCCGGGGCAGCTGCTGCAGGCGCGGCGGCTGGAGCAGGGGCTGCGGCCGGAGCGGCCATTGGAGCTGGCGCGTAGTACTGCTGTGCCGGGGTCTTGCTGTGGCGGCTGATCCGTACGGATTCTTCGCCTTCTTTGATTTCCAGTTCGTCAATGCCGGACTCTTCCAGCAGTTCGATCAGTTTCTTGACTTTACGGATATCCATTAATCATCAACTCCCAGGGGACGGTCAGGGGTATTGGGTAGCCGGTTCGGGCTATGTGGCTCAGTGCGAAACTGCGCCGTTCATGCCTTCGAACGGGTGGCCAGTTGTTCCAGGGCAGCCTCCAGGGCCAGTCGGTATCCGCTGGCGCCAAGGCCGCAGATCACTCCTACAGCGACATCTGAAAAGTAGGAGTGATGGCGGAAAGGTTCGCGCTTGTGCACGTTCGACAGGTGCACTTCGATGAATGGGATGCTCACTCCAAGCAGCGCGTCACGTATTGCGACACTTGTGTGAGTGAAAGCAGCCGGATTGATCAGGATGAAGTCCACGCCTTCGTCGCGTGCTGCGTGAATGCGGTCGATCAACTCGTACTCGGCATTGCTCTGCAGATACATCAGATGGTGACCGGCTTCGCGCGCACGCTTTTCCAGGTCCTGGTTGATATCGGCCAACGTGACCGCGCCGTAGATGCCCGGCTCGCGGGTGCCCAGCAGGTTCAGGTTAGGTCCGTGGAGAACCAGAAAAGTCGCCATCGTGTGTCCTTGGTTAGGTGCGTTGTCGACGCTCATACACAGGTATGAGCCGTTGATGCGCAGCGACTATGCCGGAAAGCGCAATGGACTGTCCAGTTACCGACAATACCTAGCACGATGACCGATGTTCGCGCAAAGTTTGTGACTATGCAGCTAAATTTGGTCATTTGCTCTAGTTATGTGCTCAGAGAAGCCCTCAACGTCGATTTCGCCGACGACACGCGCATTTGTCAGCTCGTTCCCGTCTTTTCCGAAGAACAGCAGCGCCGGGGGACCGAACAATTTGTAGCGATCGAGCAAGGCGCGCTGTTCGGCGCCGCTGGCCGTCATGTCGAAACGAATCAACCGGAACCCCTTGAGTTGGCTGACAATTTTCGGATCGGGCAGAACCTGGTGCTCGATCACCTTGCAGCTGATGCACCAGTCGGCATACCAGTCGACGAGCACCGGTTGGCCTGTGTTGCCCGATGTTTCCAGAATCCGGTCCAGCTCGCTGGCATCGGTCACGGTTTGCCAGGCAGATGCCTCGCTACCGCCTTGCCGGGCCAGTTGCGCGTTTTGCGAGCCGCCCAGTGGCCGTAGCGGATCGGTCTGCCCGCCGAGGCCGCCGAACCAGCAGCACAGAGCGTAGACCAACAACAGAATGCCGAGCAGTTGATTGAGCCGCCCGCGAGTGGATTTCTCGACGAACTCCAGCGCGCCGAGAAACAGCGCAACGCCGGCCCAGAGCGCGCCGATCAGCATCAGGGTGAATTGCCCGGGAATCACCCGGCTCAACAGGCCGATGGCCAGGGCCAGCAGCAACACGCCGATGATGTTCTTCACCGTCACCAGCCAAGGGCCGCTTTTCGGCAGCCAGGCCGCGCCGCCCGTTGCCACCAGCACCAGGGGCGCACCCATGCCCAGTCCGAGCACGAACAGCTTCATGGCGCCGCCCAATGCATCGCCGCTGGCACTTATATAAAGCAAGGCACCGGCCAGCGGCGCAGACACGCAGGGCGACACCACCAGGCTGGAAACGGCGCCCAGCACCGCAGCGCCCCACAACGAGCCGCCCTGGGTATTGCCGGCAATGCGTTCGAGCCGGTCGTTGAGCGCCCGAGGCAGGCGCAGCTCGAAGACGCCGAACATGGCGATGGCGAACACCACGAAGAACAGCGAAAACGGCACCAGCACCCAGGCCGATTGCAACCGTGCCTGCAAATTCAGGCTGGCGCCGAACATACCCATCAGCGCACCGAGCAGGGCGAAGCAGATCGCCATGGGCAGCACGTAGGCCAGTGACAGCGAGAAGCCACGCATACCCCCCACTTGCCCGCGCAGAACCACGCCGGAGAGGATTGGCAGCATCGGCAGCACGCAAGGCGTGAAGGTCAGGCCGACGCCTGCGAGGAAGAACAGCGCCAGTTGTTTCCAGCTGAAAGCGGCTTTGGTGACGCCGGGTTCGCCTGTGGCCGTGGCGCCTGGGGCGCCGCCATCGATCTTCAACCGCTCGGTTTCTGGCGGGTAGCACAGGCCCTTGTCGGCGCAGCCCTGGTAGGTCACGACCAGGGTGAAGGCGCGATTATCGCCTGCCTTGCGCGGCAGGGTGACGTCGAGAATGCCGTGGTACACCTCGACGTCGCCGAAGTACTCGTCGTGCTTCTTTTCCCCATCAGGCAATTGCGCGGCGCCGAGGCCGATATCGGCAGGCTCGGTGCGAAATTGAAAGCGGTGGCGATAGAGGTAATAGCCTTCGGTGGCGACGAATTGCACCTTGATCGCCTCGGGCGTCGAGTCGATCAGGTTGAGCTGGAAGGCCTGGCGAACCGGCAGGAAATCCTTGCTGTTATCGACTGCGGCACTGCCCAGCCCGCCGGCGGGGCGATTGTCCAGCAGGCTGGCGCTGAAGGCGGGCAGGGCAAAGGTCAGCAGTATCAGAAAAAGCAGGCGGCGCATGGCGATCTCGCATCTCGAACATGCGCGCATCATAACGGACGCGACACCATCCGTAGCAGTCCGGCTTGCCGGCGGGGGCGATCATGAGTACGCCCCCGCCGGCAAGCCGTGCTGCTACGGGATGGTTGCCATCGTCTCCATCTTCGCTTTCGCGATCTCATCGCGCGCTGAATGCACCTGATTGCGTCCGGCCTTCTTCGCGCGGTACAGCGCGTCGTCCGCGTGGGAGGCCATGAGCAGTGCGTCGTCGTGTTCACCCAGTTCGACCACGCCTGCGCTGAAGGTACAGAACAGGTCAGCGGGCTGGGCGGGGTAGTGGATTTCAGCGAAGCGCCGGCGGATTTCTTCGAGCACGCTGTGGGCCGCGGCCAGGTCGGTGTCAGGCATGACCACCGCAAACTCTTCGCCGCCGTAACGGCCGATGTAGTCGGTCTTGCGCAGGCGTTGCTTGAGAAACAGCGCCAGGCTCTTGATGACGCGGTCGCCCATGGGGTGGCCGTGGGTATCGTTGACCTTCTTGAAGTGGTCGATGTCGAGCATGACGAAACTGAGCGGCTTGTTCTCGCGGCGTGCGCGGAAGCTGCAGTCTTCGAGCAGTTGCAGGATGTGGGTGTGGTTGTACAGCCCGGTCAGGCTGTCGCGCACCATCCGCGCCTTGAGGTTGCGCGCCCGGGCCGCGCGGTTGCGCACGGTAGTGATCAGGTGCCGAGGCTTGATCGGTTTGGTCAGGAAGTCATCGCCGCCTTCGCTCATCGCATCCAGCTGTTTATCCAGATCGTCCTCGGCAGACAGGTAAATGATCGGCACGCTGACGTAGCGGTCGTTGTGGCGGATTACCTTCGCCAGCTCCGTACCGGTGCAGCCGGGCATGTACATGTCGAGGATGATCAGGTCGGGCTGGAATTCGGCCAGTTCGGACATGGTCTTGATGGGGTCGAATAACGTGCGTGTGACGATCCCGGCGCTATTGAGCAGCCGCTCGGTGTGGGTGGCTTGGGCGCGGGAGTCATCGATGATGAGCACCTTGTAGGGTTCGTACTGCGCAACCCGGGTCAGGATCTCGATCTTTTCCAGCAGGCTCGACGCTTCAAGGGTGCCCGTGAGGAATTCCTCGCCACCGGCACGCACCGCCGCCAGGCGGGTGGGCGTATCGGTTTCGTGATGGCTGAAGAACAGCAGCGGCAGCTTCTGCTCCAGGCCTTCCTGCATCTTGGCCGCCAGTTTCAGCCCTTCGCCGATCCCGCCGAAGTCCACGTCCATCACCACCGCCGCCGGCAGGCGCTCGGCCAGGGTCGCGTGGAAGGCCTGGACCGTGTTCAGCGCCTGGGCGCTCAGTCCAAAGAACTCAAGCTGCTTGGCCAGCCGCTCGCCGCGATCGTGATCCTGCAGCATCACGTAGATGGGCTTGCGCAGGGGCGGCAGGGAGGTGTGTTCCAGACGGTCGCCGTGGCGCAGGCCGGTACGTGACAGGCGCTGCATCAAGCGGTTGAGGTCGGTAATCAGGGCGCTGCTCAGTCGGCCACGGTTGGCGTGGACCTCTTCCAGCGAGCGGTTGATGCCGCGCGCCAGTTGCGCATGCTCGGCCTGTTCGAAGCGTTCGGCAAAACGCAGCAGGCGCTGGTTGGCGTCGCTGAGTTCTTCCATGTCCGCAACCGACCATTCGCTTTGCTGCAAGCGCTGCCACACCTCCAGAATCTGCCTGGCCTGGTGGATGACGCGTTGGGCGAAGTGGTGTTTGAGACGGTCTGGGCTCGAATCTTCTGGCTCGGTCATGTCCTGACTACTTATCGGGGAAACCCTGATACAAATGCTGGCGCTATGCTAGCACTACTTTTATGACGCAAGTGCGCCGCAAGTCATTTAGTTGTCATTTTTTCAGGGTTTTTTTGCGTCAAATTTTCACCGCTCAAGCGTGTTGAGGCGATGGATTTTCAGTGGCCAAAGATTCACGTCGCGACCGGCCAGTCAGGGTTTTCCCGATGCATGCACAGGGCATGGTGCCGAAGGATGGCGCAGACGGACCACTGGATTACGCAAATGGACCATCCCTCGCGTTCCTGCCAAACGCACCTTGCTGTAAGGTTGCGGTCCTAAGCACTGAATTCCGTGATTGAAAGGACAAGGCCATGCTGGATTGGAAGAAGCGCTCGGACACTGCGGGCGGGGGCGAGCGCGTAGACGGGAAACCTGTGGGCAAGGCACCTCGTGCCGCGCGCGGGTATTGGAGCGGGCTGCTGTTCAGCCGGGCGGTGGGCGCGGTTGTGGCGATCTACCTGCTGGTGACCGTCGTCCTGGGCATCTGGTGGAGCAGCGAGCCGGCCTTGTTTCCGGTCCAGCAGCAGGCCCAGGCGGCCGCCGAGCGTGACGGCAAGCCGATGGTGATTGGCTACACCACCGTCGAGACCCTCAAGACTGTCGTCTCGACCCTGCTCGACAAGCCGGGCGGCTACATTTCCAACGACCGCTTCCCGCCAGGCCTCTGGATGGACAACATGCCGAGCTGGGAATACGGCGTGCTGGTCCAGGTGCGTGACCTGACCCGCGCCCTGCGCAAGGACTTCGCCCGCTCCCAGTCGCAGTCGGCCGAAGACGGCGATCTGGGCCGCGCCGAGCCGCTGTTCAACTTCGACAACAAGAGCTGGATCCTGCCGTCGAGCGAATCCCAGTACCGCGACGGTATCGCTGCCCTGACCCGTTATCAGGCGCGTCTGTCCGATCCGAACCAGCGCGGCGCGCTGTTCTACACCCGTGCCGACAACCTGAACAACTGGCTGGGTGACGTCGGGACCCGCCTGGGCTCGCTGTCGCAACGCCTGTCGGCCAGCGTCGGCCGGGTCAAGCTCAACAGCACCCTGAAGACCGAAGCCCAGTCCACCGTGACCGTGAAGCCGGGTGAAGTGCCGCAGGTAGACGAAGAAATCGTCGAAACCCCGTGGATGCAGATCGACAACGTGTTCTATGAAGCGCGCGGCCAGGCCTGGGCGCTGTCCCTGCTGCTGCGGGCCATCGAAGTCGATTTCGCCGATGTACTGGCCAAGAAGAACGCCACCGTCAGCGTGCGTCAGATCATCCGTGAGCTGGAGGCCTCGCAGGAACCGATGTGGAGCCCGTTGATCCTCAACGGCAGCCCATATGGCGTGTTCGCCAACCACTCGCTGGTCATGGCCAACTACCTGTCCCGCGCCAACGCCGCAGTCATCGACCTGCGCCAGTTGTTGTCGCAGGGTTGATCGGTGGCCGTCTCTGAAAACGAAGTCGCGCATCGCGCGGCTTCCGATGCCGAGCAGATCGCCTGGGTCGATCGTCAGGATCAACTGCTGGGTTCGATGCCGCGGGCCGAATTGCGCGAGCGCGGCCTGATCGGGCGGGGCACCTATATCCTGCTGTTCAACTCCGCCGGTGAGCTGTGTGTGCATCGGCGCACCCTGAGCAAGGCCATCTACCCGGGCTACTGGGACGTGGCGGCGGGCGGCATGGTCCAGGCCGACGAAAGCTATGAACTGTCGGCGGCCCGGGAGCTTGCAGAGGAACTGGGTGTGGCCGGCGTCGAGCTGACTGCCCATGAGCAGTTTTTCTTCGATCAGCCGGACAACCGCCTGTGGTGCGCAGTCTTCTCCGCCGTCTGGGACGGGCCGTTGAAACTGCAACCTGAAGAGGTGCTCGAAGCGCGTTTCATCAGCATCGATCAGGTCCTGCGCGAAACCGTCGAGAAGCCTTATTGCCCGGACTCTCTGGCTGCGTTGAAGCGCTATCTGGGCGACGTCGCAAAACGCCCGTAAATTGGCGCATATTTGCACTTAGCAGCAGCGCTTTTTGCCGTTACACTGCGCGACTTTTCAAGCCGGACTGTCTTCACGGTCCGGTAGCGCTGCCCCTGCCTGAGTGGGGCTTCGCGGTCGGCTCCCGTCGGCTAGACTTTGGTCCTCAAGAAGAGGATTGCCCGTGGCCAAAAAAGCCGCATCCTTCGCTGCCCTCGGCGGCCTGGTATTTTCCACCGACGCAGGACGGCACTGTCCCGAATGCCGTCAGCCTGTCGATGCCTGCATCTGCAAGAAATCGGTTATCCCCGAAGGTGATGGCATTGCCCGCGTTCGTCGCGAGAGCAAGGGCCGTGGCGGCAAGACCGTCACCACTATCACCGGCGTGCCGCTGCCTGAAGATGCACTCAAGGAACTGGCGACTACGCTCAAACGTCGTTGCGGAACCGGTGGTGCGCTCAAGGATGGCGTGATCGAGATTCAGGGCGATCACGTCGAGACGCTGCTGGCAGAACTGGTCAAGCAGGGCTTCAAGGCGAAAAAGTCCGGCGGCTGAGTCGCCACTTTTCGCTCTTGGGCTCATGCCTGGCATTGCCCCTTCGGTCTGGCATTCACGTTCAAAACAAACTCCGGTCTGCACGTTGGGTCTATTACCCACAGCAGGCGGGTGCCAAACCGTCATTTGCACTCTATACACTGCGCCCAGCCGGTCAGGCCGGGGCTTTATTGACTTTTATACAGGGGACTTCGATGTCCGTACGACGCACACGCAAAGACGATGGTAGCCAATGGACCGTGGCGGACAGCCGCAGTGTCTACGGGATTCGCCATTGGGGGGCTGGTTATTTTGCAATCAACGAAGCCGGCCGTGTTGAAGTTCGCCCCAACGGGCCAGGCAGTTCGCCCATCGATCTCTACGAGCAGGTAGAAGAGCTGCGCAAGAGCGGCCTTTCCCTGCCATTGCTGGTGCGTTTCCCCGATATCCTGCAAGACCGTGTGCGTCAGCTGACCGGTGCGTTCGACGCCAACATCGCGCGTCTGGAATACCAGAGTAAGTACACCGCGCTGTACCCGATCAAGGTCAACCAGCAGGAAGCGGTGGTGGAAAACATCATCGCCACGCAGAACGTTTCCATCGGCCTTGAGGCTGGTTCCAAGCCCGAGCTGATGGCCGTGCTGGCACTGGCGCCGAAGGGCGGCACCATCGTCTGCAACGGTTACAAGGATCGTGAGTTCATCCGTCTGGCGCTGATGGGCCAGAAGCTGGGCCACAACGTCTTTATCGTCATCGAGAAAGAATCCGAAGTCGAACTGGTGATCGAAGAGGCCGCCGAGCTGAAAGTCGCGCCACAGGTGGGCCTGCGGGTTCGTCTGTCTTCGCTGGCGTCGAGCAAGTGGGCGGACACCGGTGGCGAGAAGTCCAAGTTCGGTCTGTCTGCCGCGCAACTGCTGTCGGTGGTCGAGCGCTTCACCAAGGCGGGGCTGGACCAGGGCATTCGCCTGCTGCACTTCCACATGGGCTCGCAGATCGCCAACCTGGCCGACTACCAGCACGGTTTCAAGGAAGCCATCCGTTACTACGGCGAGCTGCGCAACCTGGGCCTGCCGGTCGATCACATCGACGTCGGCGGTGGTCTGGGTGTTGACTACGACGGCACCCATTCGCGTAATGCCAGTTCGATCAACTACGACATGGACGATTACGCCGGTGTCGTGGTCGGCATGCTCAAGGAGTTCTGCGACGCCCAGGGCCTGCCGCATCCGCACATTTTCTCCGAGAGCGGCCGCTCGCTGACCGCGCACCACGCGATGCTGGTGATCCAGGTCACCGACGTGGAACGTCACAACGACGAAGTGCCGGAAATCGAGGACAAGGAAAGCCTGCCCGAAACCCTGCAATGGCTGGTCGATCTTCTCGGCCCGACCGACATCGAGATGGTCACCGAGACCTACTGGCGTGCCACCCACTACATGAGCGACCTGGCCGCGCAGTATTCGGACGGCAAGCTGACCCTGGCGCAAAAAGCGCTGGGCGAGCAGTGCTACTTCGCCGTGTGCCGTCGCCTGCACAACTCGTTGAAGGCCCGTCAGCGCTCGCACCGTCAGGTGCTGGACGAACTCAACGACAAGCTGGCCGACAAGTACATCTGCAACTTCTCGGTGTTCCAGAGCCTGCCGGACACCTGGGCGATCGATCAGGTATTGCCGATCATCCCGCTGCACCGCCTGAACGAAGAGCCGAACCGTCGCGCCGTGCTGCAGGACTTGACTTGTGACTCGGATGGCAAGATCAACCAGTACGTCGACGAGCAAAGCATCGAGACCAGCCTGCCGGTTCACGGGCTGAACGAGGGTGAGGATTACCTGCTGGGCGTGTTCCTGGTGGGCGCGTACCAGGAAATCCTGGGCGACATGCACAACCTGTTCGGCGACACCGATTCGGTGAACATCTACCAGAACGCCGACGGCAGCGTTTACCACGCAGGCATCGAAACCCACGACACCATCGAAGACATGCTGCGCTATGTGCACCTGTCGCCGGAGGAGTTGATGACGCACTACCGCGACAAGGTGGCCAGCGCGCGGATTTCCCCACGTGAGCGCACCCAGTACCTGGACGCGTTGCGCCTGGGGCTGACACGGTCTTCGTACCTGTCTTCGTGATGACGGCCTGACTTGCCGGCGATGGCGCCCCCGACGACGCCCCCGCCGGCAAGCCGTGCTGCTACGGGATGAGGGCGCGCCCGCTCTTCGTAGCAGCCGGGCTTGCCCGCGGGAGCGATCTTGCGGGCACCGTGCGGCCCTGCTGGCACGCGCCTCTCCTACAATTCGCCACAACCTGCCGCCCACGGTTGTAGGCTATTTCCTGTTCTGCTTTTACCCCCTCTACTTGGCGGATCTTCTGCCCCAGAATCGCTGGCCTCTCGCAACTACCCGTAGAGGTCATCCGCTTTATGCTTCAGTTCGCCGACTCAAAGCCCCTGCGTCTGGAAACCGGTCGCCCCAAGCGCTCGTTCGAAGTGCTGACATGCACGGGGGGCGAGGTCTTCAATCAGCCCTATTCCTATGAACTGGAAATCGTCCATCCCGGCGGCGATCTGGACGCCCATGAATTACTGTTCAGCGGCGCCTACTTACATACCCATGACCTGGCCTGGGGCATCCACGGGCATATCCAGAGTATCGTGCGCAGCACTACGGAGCCTGCGCCCAGCAACCTGGCGCAGATGCGGCCCACGCGTTTCATCATCACCCTGGGCCCCCGGCTGGGGTTGATGGCCTTCCGGCACAACCAACGCATCTTCCAGGGGATGAGCGCCGACCAGATCATCAACCAGGTGCTGAGCGAGCACGGGATCGACGACGCGGGCTACGTCTGGCAACGCAGCCAGCCGTGCGTGGAGCGTGACTTCTGCGCCCAGTACCGCGAGAGCGATCTGTCCCTGCTGCAACGCCTGTGTGACGAGGAAGGCATGCACTATTACTTCCTGCACACCCGCAAGCGGCATGTCGTGGTGTTCACCGACCAGTCGCCACAGGCGCGTGAAGCCTCTGTCGCCCAGGCGACGCAACTCCCCAGCGAGCCGCGCAAGATCGATCCGGCAAAGGACGCGCCCATGAACATGCAGCGCGCCTGTGTGGTGGGCGGGCTGTTCGAGCCGGTGAAGCTGGATGCAAGGGGCCGGCTGAAGGTGCGCTTCGAATGGGGGCACCAGGGTGACGGCGCACGGTTCAACGACTGCTGGGTGCCCATCGATCCTGCGCTCATCAACGGCAAGAACCCATGGTGGGGCGGTATGGAGGTGGTGGTGAACTTCCGTGACGGTAACCCCAGCTATCCCTACGTCAGCCACCGGTTGTGGGATCCGGACATCAACCCGCGCGCCAAGCCCGACCCGGCAGTGGTTCCGCGCAGGGTGATCACCACCCGCATCGACAAGGAACTGTTTCTGGACGAGTCCCGGCAGTTCTCCGTTGACGACAAGCTGATCGTGCGCCTGGCCCGCAACAACGAGCTGCATTTCAGGGTGGGCGCGAGCCTGGTGACCATCGATTCACGGACCCTGTCACTGAGCGGCCTGAAGGTCATGCTCTCGTCCATTGCCAGGGCCGAGGCGCAAGCGCAACCAGGCGAGCCCGATCAGCCGTGAAACCAGCCATCGCTGCGGTTCAGGCGCCTGGCGATCACGCCCAGCGTCACGGCCCGCAGCGCCATGAACAGCAAGAACACCCACCACAGGGCGTGGTTGCCCAAGCCGCCCGCCAGCCAGGCGAAGGGTGCTGTGAGCAATGCGGTGACAACCATCGCATTGCGCATCTCTCGGGCCCGGGTGGCGCCGATGAACAGGCCGTCGAGCAGGTAGCTCCAGACGGCCACCAGCGGCAGTACGGCGAGATAAGGCAGATAGATGAAGGCGATTTCCCGCACCTGAACGATGTCGGTCTGCATGGCGATGAACAGGTGCCCGCACAGCAGGAACAGCGCGGCGAACCCCAGACTGCAGATCAGCGACCAGCCCCCGGCCACGTTCAACGAACGGCGCAGGGCGTTGCGATCCCGCGCACCGATGGCGTGGCCGCAGAGGGCTTCCACCGCATGGGCCAGGCCATCCAGCGCGTTGGCGGTCAGCAGCAGGCCATTGAGCAGCAGCGCGTTGGCCGCCACCGTGGCATCGCCCAGCCGCGCGCCCTGGGTGGTGATAAGAAAGAACACCGATTGCAGCACCAGGCTGCGTATGAAGATATCGCGGTTGACCATCAACAGCGGTCGCCAGCTTTGCCAGCGCTTGAGAGCGGCCAAAGCCAGGTGTCCGGGGTAATCGCGCAGGCCTTTGTGGGTCAGCGCCAGGCCCAGCAGCGCGCCAATCCACTCGGCCACCACCGACGCCCGGGCACTGCCGACCACACCCCAGTCCAGGCCGAGCACGAACCACAGGTTCAGGGCGATATTGACCAGGTTGGTGGTCAGCAGAATCGCCAGCGGCGCCCGCGCGTTTTGCAGGCCCAAGAACCAGCCGACCAAGGCATAACTGGCAAGCGCTGCGGGCAAGCCAAACAGCCGGGTATGAAAGAAATCCTGGGTGAGTTCGTTGAGGTCCGGCGAGGGCTGCATCAGTTGCAACGCCAGATGCTGGAAGGGCAGCCCGATCAGCCCCAGCAGCAGCACCGCGAAGCCCATGGCCAGCAGCAGGCCTTGCAGCAGCACCTGACGCAGCGCCGCACCGTCCTTGCGCCCGGCCGCCTGAGCGGCGAAGCCGGTGGTGCCCATGCGCAGGAAACTCATCGCCCAGGCCAGAAAACTGTACAAGGTGCCACCCACGGCCACCGCGCCCAATTGGTGGGCGTGGGGCAGATGGCCGATCACGCTGCTGTCGACCAGAGTCACCAGCGGCACGGAGATGTTGGACAGAATCATCGGCGCAGCCAGCGCCCACACCTGCCGGTGGGTGGCACGCTGACGCCAGTCTGCGAAAAAGTTGGACATAAGGCTCCCGGGGAAGGGCGGCATTGTAGCGGGTACCGGGCACCTGTAGGAGTGAGCTTGCTCGCGATGGCGTTTGGTCTGTCGCAGCAGAGTTGTCTGGCACGCCGCTATCGCGAGCAAGCTCACTCCTACAGGTTTTGTGTGCATTCGTGGACCGTGTGCAACGCCACGCCGCTGCGAACAAACCCACAAACCCAAGGTCTATTCCCGCGCTGCGCTGTACGTTCAGCGTTGCGATGCTATAACTGCTGCTTCTCATCACAACTGCCGCCAATGAGTGCCTCATGCTTAACAAAGGATTGTTCCTGGCCTGTGCGCTGGTACTGCTCAGTGCCTGCGATTCCTCTACCTCCGACAAACCCGCGCCTGCCCCCGCGCAGCCTGCAGCGCCGCAAGCTGCTGCCGTGGAGACGGCCAAGCCCAAGCCTGCGGTGGACATTCCCGCGCTGAGCAAGCGCTATGCAGGGCGTGAATTGACGGTGGTGGATGTCTCGGAAATCCAGCTCGACGGCGCCAGCACCTTGTCCTTGAGTTTCTCGGTGCCGTTGAGCCCCGACCAGAAATTCGCCGAGAAAGTGCATCTGGTGGACAGCGTCAACGGCAAGGTCGATGGCGCGTGGGAGCTGTCGGACAACCTCATGGAGTTGCGCCTGCGTCATCTGGAGCCCAAGCGCAAACTGGTGCTGACGATCGATCCGGGCCTGGCGGCCGTGAACAACAACACCCTGGCGGCCGAGTATTCCGCGCGCCTGGAAACCTCGGATCTTCAGGCCACGGTAGGCTTCGCCAGCCGTGGCAGCCTGCTGCCGACCCGCTTGGCGGAAGGCTTGCCGGTGATTGCGCTGAACGTCGATAAGGTCGATGTCGAATTCTTCCGCATCAAGCCTGACTCGCTCCCTGCATTTCTCAGTTCCTGGGAGGGTTCGTCGAGCCTGCAAAGCTACGAATCCAAAGAGCTGCTGCCCATGGCCGATCTGGTCTACGGCGGTCGGTTCGACCTGAACCCTGCACGTAACACCCGGGAAACCGTGCTGCTGCCCATCGCCGGGCTCAAGCAGTTGCAGCAGCCGGGCGTGTACCTGGCAGTGATGCGCGCCTCGGGCACCTACAACTATTCCCAGCCTGCAACGCTGTTCACCTTGAGCGACATCGGCCTGTCGGTGCACCGCTACGCCAACCGCCTCGACGTGTTCACCCAGGCGCTGGAGGGGGGCAAGGCGCTCAACGGCATCGATCTCGAACTCTACGACGACAAGGGCCGCATGGTCGGTCAGGGCAAGACCGACAACGCCGGTCACGCCGAACTGCCGCTGCCTGCCAAGGCCGAGGTGCTGCTGGCCAAACAGGCCGAACAGACCAGCCTGCTGCGCCTGAACAGCGCCGCCCTGGACCTGGCCGAATTCGACATCACCGGGCCCCAGGCCCACCCGTTGCAGTTCTTCATCTTCGGCCCTCGCGACCTGTATCGCCCCGGTGAAGTGGTGCTGCTCAACGGCCTGCTGCGCGACAACGACGGCAAGCGTGTGAAAGCTCAACCCATCACCGTGGAAGTGCGTAGGCCAGACGATCAGGTCAGTCGCAAGTTTGTGTGGGATGCCGATGCAAGCGGCCTGTATCAATACCAACTGCAACTGTCGGACGAAGCCCCAACCGGGCGCTGGCAACTGGTGTTCGACCTGGGCGATGGCAAACCGCAGCTGTATGAATTTCAGGTCGAGGACTTCCTGCCTGAACGCATGGCGCTGGAACTCAAGGGCAGCGACACGCCCATCGCCCCCGATGCGCCGCTGGATGTGTCCATCAACGGTCGTTACCTCTATGGCGCCCCCGCTTCGGGCAACCGCCTGACCGGCCAGCTGTACGTGCGTCCGCTGCGTGAAGCGGTGCCGGGCCTGCCGGGTTATCAGTTCGGTTCGATTACCGAAGAAGACCTTAAGCAGGATCTGGAAGTCGAAGACAGCGTGCTGGACGCCAACGGTGAACTGGACCTGAGCATCGACAGCCAGTGGGGCAAGGCCAGGTCGCCGCTGCAACTGGTGTTGCAGGCCAGCTTGCAGGAGTCGGGCGGGCGGCCGATCACCCGTCGCCTGACCCAGCCGGTGTGGCCGGCGGAAAAACTTCCCGGCCTGCGCGGCCTGTTCGACGGTGAAGCCACCGATGGCGATGGCCCGGTGGAATTCGAAGTGCTGATGGCCGATGCCGAAGGTCACAAACTGGCGGCCGAGAATCTCAAGGTCCGGTTGATTCGCGAGCGCCGCGACTACTACTGGAACTACTCCGACAGCGACGGCTGGAGCTATCACTACAACGAGAAGTTTCTGAACCTGTCCGAAGAAACCCTCAGCGTGAAGAAGGATTCCACGGCCAAGGTCAGCTTCCCGGTGGAGTGGGGTCCTTACCGCGTCGAGGTCGAGGATCCGGAAACCGGTCTGATCAGCAGCGTGCGTTTCTGGGCCGGTTACCGCTGGCAGGACAACGCCGAAGGCGGCGCGGTGCGTCCCGATCAGGTCAAGCTGGCGCTGGACAAACCGGCCTATGCCGATGGCGACACGGCCAAGGTCACCGTCACCCCGCCGAGCGCAGGCAAGGGCTACCTGCTGGTGGAATCCAGCGAAGGCCCGCTGTGGTGGCAGGAGATCGACGTGCCGGCCGAGGGCAAGACCTTCGACGTGCCTGTGGATAAAAAGTGGGCGCGGCATGACCTGTACGTTAGCGCGCTGGTGATCCGCCCCGGCGAGCGCAAGGCCAATGTAACCCCCAAGCGCGCAGTAGGCGTGCTGCACCTGCCGCTGGATCGCTCGGAACGCAAACTGGCGCTGACGGTGACTGCGCCTGAGAAGATGCGGCCCAAGCAGCCGCTCAAGCTCAAGGTCAACGCGAAGAACGCCGACGGTTCGATCCCCAAAGACGTGCACGTGCTGGTTGCGGCGGTGGACGTCGGGATCCTCAACATCACCGAATACGCCACCCCCGATCCGTTCGCCAGCCTGTTCGGGCGCAAGGAATACGGTGCCGACCAGCTCGACATCTATGGCCAGTTGATCGAGGCCGGGCGCAATCGCCTGGCCAGCCTGGCATTTGGTGGTGACGCAGCCCTGGCCAAGGGCGGCAAGCGTCCGGAAACCAGTGTCACCATCGTCGCCCTGCAGAGCGCGCCGGTTACCCTGAACGAGCAGGGCGATGCAGAAGTCAGCGTCGATATCCCCGACTTCAACGGTGAGCTGCGGATCATGGCCCAGGCCTGGACCGACGAGCGCTACGGCATGGCCGAGGCCAAGACCGTGGTGGCCGCGCCGCTGATTGCAGAGTTGTCGGCGCCGCGCTTTCTGGCCGGTGGTGACCAGACCAGCGTGGCGCTGGATGTGTCGAACCTCTCGGGGCAGGCGCAGAAACTCAACGTTCAGGTCAGTGCCGAGGGCCAGTTGAACCTGGCGCAGCCGGAGGCTGGCAAGGCGATCAGTCTGACCCAGGGTCAGCGCACCACCTTGCAGATTCCGGTGAAGGCACAGGGCGGTTTCGGTCAGGGCACGATCAAGGTCACGGTCAATGGCCTGGAGTTGCCGGGCGAGAATCTGCCAGCATTCAGCCGCGAGTGGACCATCGGCGTGCGCCCGGCCTATCCGGCCATGCTCAGGCAGTATCGCGCGGTGCTCAAGGATCAGGCCTGGAGCCTGCCCGAAGGAGCGCTGGACGCCTTCGAACCTGCAGGACGCGAGGCGATGCTGTCGGTGTCGAGCCGGCCTCCGCTGAACCTGGGCGAGCAGATTCGCGCGCTCAAGGCTTACCCCTACGGCTGCCTGGAACAGACCACCAGCGGCCTGTATCCGTCGCTCTACGCTGACGCCGCAACCCTCAAGCGCCTGGGGCTGGAAGGCGAGGCCGACGCGGTGCGCAAGCGCAAGATCGAGGTGGGCATCGAGCGCCTGCTGGGCATGCAGCGCTACAACGGCAGCTTCGGCCTGTGGGGCGCGGACGGCGATGAGGAGTACTGGCTGACCGCCTACGTCACCGACTTCCTGCTGCGTGCCCGCGACCAGGGCTACGCTGTGCCGCCGGACGCGCTGAAGAGGGCCAGCGAACGCCTGTTGCGCTACTTGCAGGAGCGCAACCAGATCGAGGTCAACTACAGCGAAAACGCCGACCACACCCGCTTCGCCGTGCAGGCCTACGCGGGGCTGGTGTTGTCCCGCAGCCAGCAGGCGCCGCTGGGTGCGCTGCGCAGCCTGTTCGACCGTCGCAGCGATGCGCGCTCCGGTTTGCCGCTGGTGCAACTGTCCATCGCGCTGGAGAAAATGGGCGACAAGCCGCGTGCCGATCAAGCGTTGCTGGCCGGGCTTGCTGCAGGTCGCAAGGCCAATGACTGGCTGGCCGACTATGGCAGCCCGCTGCGCGACCAGGCGTTGATCCTGTCGCTGCTTGAAGAAAACAAACTGGCCCAGGACAAGGTCGAGGAGCGGCTGTTTGCGCTGTCCGATCAGGTGGCGGCCAGCCGCTATCTGTCGACTCAGGAGCGCAACTCGCTGTTCCTCGCCGGGCGTGATCTGCTGGGCAAACCCGAGGCCAAGTGGGCGGCGACGCTGTCCAGCGGTAGCAACAATCGCGAACTGAGCAACGACCAGCCAGGCGTGAAGCTCGACAGTTCGGTGCTGGCTTCACCGCTGACGGTGCAGAGCAGCGGTGGCGAAACCCTCTACCAGCAGATGACCATTTCGGGCTATCCGTCGCAGCCGCCGGTGGCAGGTGGCGAGAACCTGAGCATTCGTCGCGAGTACTTGGGCATGGACGGCGAGGCGCTGAACCTCAATGCCTTGAAGAGCGGCGAGCTGGTGCTGGTGCATCTTGAACTCAAGTCCAAGGAGCGCGTGCCGGATGCGCTGGTGGTGGACCTGTTGCCTGCCGGGCTCGAGATCGAGAACCAGAACCTGGCCCAGAGCGCGGCCAGCCTGGAAGACGCCAGCGAGTCGGTGAAACAGTGGCGCGAATCGATGGAGAACGCCGGGCTCAAGCATCAGGAATTCCGTGGCGACCGCTACGTGGCGGCGGTGGACCTGCAAGGGTTCAACACCGTGCACCTGCTGTACCTGGCTCGCGCCGTGACCCCAGGCACCTACCGCGTACCGCCGCCGCAGGTCGAGTCGATGTACCGCCCGAACTGGCAAGCCCTGGGCGACGCGCCTGCGCAATTGGTCGTGAAAGCGAAGAAGTAGGCAGCTTGTAGGAGCGCGCTTGCCCGCGATGGCGGTGGGTCAGACACCCTCATGGGCACAGACACACCGCCATCGTCCGGATGCGGCCCAGACCAAGCGCGCTCCTACGGAATGTATGAAGGTTCAGCGTGCGCCGCGCCCCCGTAGCAGCACGGCTTGCCGGCGGGAGCGATCTTGAGGGCGCCCGTTAAGGCGGATTCACCCCGGATCAATGAATAATCCAGCTCAACAACCACAACCCCAGAAACAACCAGATAATGCCGATGATGATCGAGCCGCGCATGAACGCGCGGATCGCCGAGTACAGCAGCATCAGCCCTACGATCAGCCCGGCGATGCTGACAATCGAGGTGTTCATGCCCAGCGTGCGCGCCAGTCCGTCGACAAAGTTGCCACCCGCATGAGTGAACATGTTGAACAACCAGCTCAAACCGTCGACGACGAAACGAATCACTGCGCCGATGACCTGGCCGAGCCATTCGAAAACGCTTTCTACCTGCATATGTTTTTCCTGATGACGGGCATTGAATGGAGAGGGGATTGTTCACTTGGGCTATCACAGGCCAGAGCGAGTTCCCTGACCGGTAGAGGCAGTCTGGCATGAAACGGCTCGTTCGCTGGATCGCTGCCAGCATTTTGCTCCTGTGCCTGGCGCTCTGGCTGGCTGACCGCATCTGGCCGCTGCCTTTGCCCAAGGATGATCTGGCCCGGGTGGTGCTGGCCGAAGATGGCACGCCGTTGTGGCGTTTTGCCGATGCCAACGGCGTGTGGCGCTATCCGGTGACGGTCGATCAGGTGTCGCCCTATTACCTCGAAGCGCTGCTGACCTACGAGGACCGCTGGTTCTATCAGCATCCGGGGGTGAACCCCATGGCGCTGGTGCGCGCGACCTGGCAGAACCTGAGTGGCGGCCATGTGGTGTCCGGCGGCAGCACGTTGTCGATGCAGGTGGCGCGGCTGCTCGATCCACATTCGCGCACGCTGGGGGGCAAACTGCGCCAGCTCTGGCGCACGGCGCAACTGGAATGGCATCTGTCCAAGCCCGAGATCCTCGGGCTTTACCTGAACCGTGCTCCCTTCGGCGGCACCCTGCAAGGCGTCGCGGCGGCCAGTTGGGCGTATCTTGGCAAATCGCCGCAGCAGCTGACCCGCGCCGATGCAGCGCTCTTGACGGTGTTGCCCCAGGCACCGAGCCGCTTGCGCCCCGACCGCCACCCACAGCGAGCCCAGGCCGCACGGGACAAGGTGCTCAAGCGCCTGGCCGAGTTTGACGTCTGGCCGCAGCAGGCCGTAACCGAAGCGCTGGAAGAACCGTTGTTGCTGGCGCCGCGACAGGAGCCCAGCCTGGCCCCGCTGCTGGCCCGTCGCCTGAACCGGCCCGACAGCCCGCCGCTGATCCGCACCACGCTGGACGCCAGCCTGCAACGTCGTCTTGAAGACCTGCTGCTGGGCTGGAGAGCGCGTCTGCCGGAGCGCACCTCGGCGGCGATTCTGGTGGTCGAGGCGCAGAACATGGCGGTGCGGGCGTACGTCGGCTCAGTGGACATCGGCGACGCCAAACGCTTCGGGCACGTGGACATGGTCAGCGCGATGCGCTCCCCGGGTTCGACCCTCAAACCGTTTTTGTACGGCAAGGCGCTGGACGCCGGGCTGATTCACTCCGAATCGCTGCTACAGGACGTGCCGCGTCGTTATGGCGATTACCGTCCGGGGAATTTTTCATCGGGTTTCAATGGCGCGGTGGCGGCCAGCTCGGCGCTGTCGATGTCGCTCAACCTGCCGGCGGTGCAACTGCTCGAAGCCTACGGCCCGAAACGCTTCGCCGCCGAACTGCGCAACGGCGGGGTGCCGCTGACCTTGCCGCCACTGGCCCAGCCGAACCTGGCGTTGATTCTGGGTGGGGCGGGCAGTCGCCTGGAGGATCTGGTGGGTGGTTACGCCGCGTTTGCCCGAGGCGGACGCAGCGCCGATATTCGCCTGCAACCCGATGACCGCCTGCGCGACCGGCCGATGATGTCGCCGGGGGCGGCGTGGATCATCCGGCGCATCCTGAGCGGCCAGTCGCGGCCTGATCTGGACCCTCACGCCGAACTGGTGCAGCGCCCGCAACTGGCCTGGAAGACTGGCACCAGTTATGGCTTTCGCGATGCCTGGTCGATTGGCGTGGGGCCGCGTTTCCTGATCGGGGTGTGGATTGGCCGTCCCGATGGCACGCCGGTGCCGGGACAGTTCGGCCTGGCCTCTGCCGCACCGCTGATGATTCAGGTGCATGACCTGCTGGTGAACCGCGACGCCCAGCGCAACATCCTGCCGCCGGTGTTGCCGGTGCCGCTGAATGTGGGCGTAGCGGCCATCTGCTGGCCGCTGGGTCAGCCGATGAGCAAGAGCGACCCCAACTGCCGCCGCCAGCGCTTTGCCTGGACGCTGGATGGCACCACGCCGCCGACCTTGCAGGCCACCGACCAGCCGCTGGGGTTGGGGCTGCTGGAGAAAATCTGGGTCAACGACAAGGGATTGCGCGTCGATGCCACGTGTCCGCAGGCGCAGGCCCGTGAGATAGCGCTCTGGCCGGCACCGCTCGAACCCTGGCTGCCGAAGGCCGAACGACGAGAAGCGCGCCTGCCCGCCATCGACCCCGGTTGTGCGCCACAAGGCTTGAGCCTCGCGGCGCCGATTTCAATCGTCGGCGTGCGCGACGGCGATCAGTTGCGTTTGCCTGCGGGCAGCCAGCAGCAACTGCGGCTGCAATTGTCGGCACTGGGCGGTAACGGACGCCGCTGGTGGTTCATCGACGGCGCGCCGCTGGGGGACACGGGCAATCAGGAAATCTGGAGCCACACCTTCAGCCGCCTTGGGCGCTATCAGTTGAGCGTGCTCGACGAAAGCGGCCAGACCGCGCGCGTGGAGTTCAGTGTGGTGGATTGAGGTCGCCGTAAAAACGCCGATTCAGTGTGCGCTAGTCAATTGCGACTATATAACTTTCGTCTGGCTTGTCGGCTTGGTGAAGTTTAGTCGTTGATATATATGGGATTTATTCGTTCGGTCGGGGCCGGATCGCTCAGTTATCCAAGGGGTTAATACCAAGTTACGGCTTGCCCCATTCCTTCCAAGGGCGTGTCATGCAGCCATGAGGCACATCCACCGGTGGTATCGGTGGGTTGCTCAACGGGGTAACAGGCGTGTTGGGCGGTGGTTTGAATGGAGTGGCAGCGAACCGCAGGCATGCAGTGCCGGGCAGTGTGAGAACTATCGCAAGCAAGTGGTCTGCGATGCAGTGTTCTTTCTCCGGCGTGCCTTGGTCGCGGCTTTTCATTCAACGCCTGCGCCTGTTCAGACAGGGGAATCGGATGATCCCCTGTCTTTTTTTTGCCTGGGCAATGCCGCTGCGCCAGGACGCCGGCAAGCCGGATTGCTACGGATCGGGGATAAGCGAAGAAGGTGCGCACGCCCGATATCCCGTAGCAGCACGGCTTGCCGGCGGGGGTGTTCTGAAGGCAAACGAGGGAAGGTCGGGACTACTGCCCGACCTTGTACACCTTCGGCTCTGGAAACAGATTGTTGAGCGTTTCCAGCAGCCGTACGTGGTAGATGGGTTTGCGGAATAGATCCAGCACCTGCAGGCGAAGCAAATCGCTGACATCCTCCATGTCGGCGTGGCCTGAGGTGACGATCACCGGCAGGTGCTGGCGTGACGTGTGCTCGCGCAGGCGCTTGATCAGCGAGATGCCGCTTTCTTCGGGCATGCGCAGATCCGTGATCACCAGTGCGATATCCGGGTGCTCGGTCAGAATCTTCAGCGCCACCTTGACCGACGGCGCGGTAAAGCAGCAGAAACCCTCACCTTCGAGCAATTCGGCGAGTTCTTCGTTGGCGTCCTCTTCGTCGTCAACGAGCAGCAGTTGTTGGCGTGTAGGAGCGGGCATTTTCACGGCCTTGGCTGATTGAACAAAAGAATTGCCAACTCGCGCTGAGTCACGTTGCTGCCGTGCCTCCAAGGGCCACAATGATTTCGTTGAACCGGGCTCTGATGGCAGTGCCCATGGGCGTGATCATCGCAAACAGCACCAGGGCGACCATCGCCACGATCACGGCATATTCGATGGCCGATGCGGCTTCCTCGTTCTTGACGAAGCGACGTAACAGGGCCGACAGGTAGGTTAGGTACATCTGACTTCTCCTCAGCGCCCTAGAGCGCTACTACGCGTTTGCAGCGTTGAACAATCCTTCGTACCCACAGCATTGACCCCAAACCCGTACTCCACAATCACAAGAAAGCATTAGTCGGAAAGTAGTAGTGGCAGACGCATGGGCCGCTCTGCACCCTGACACCCGAACGGAGTGAATGCGCGGAAATTTCCGACAACTGATGGCGTTTTGGATGACCTCGACTACCTTCTAATAGCGAAAAGGATGAATGTTCATAGCCAACTGAATGACAGGTTGTCTCGTAACGTTTTCGAGGTTGTAGTCAGGCACGGGAGGGCCGTCATGAGCAGTCGCGTCACAATGGGGCTGGCCGTGTTTTTTCTGTTGGGGGCATTGTTTGCCGGGTATTGGGGGCTGGTGTTGAGTCGTCAGCCTGCGCCAGCAGCGGTGGCGCCCGTCAGCCAGGCCCAGGCGCCTGCAGCCGTCCCCGTGGCCGCTGAACAGCCTTCCCAGGACCCCACCCGTCAGCCCGTCGTGGTGCTGGCCCGGGACATTCCCGCCTACGAGCCCATCAAGGCCGACGACCTGATCGTCGAGCGCCTCAAGGTCGCGCCGCCCGGCAGTTTTTCCCGCACTGAAGAGGCCGTGGGGCGCATGTCCTGGCGTCCGCTTGCGGCAGGCACCTGGCTTACCGAGAACAGCTTCGAAGCCGGTGGCAGCCTGGCGCGGATGATCCGTCCCGGCGAACGGGCGCTGGCGTTGTCCACCGACGAAATCATCGGCGCCGGCGGCCAGATCAGCCCCGGCGATTACGTAGACGTTTTGCTTTACCTCCCGTCTGATCAGACCTCCACGGACCGCAGCGCCCAGACCGTCGTGCCTGCCCTGCGGGTGCTCAGCGTTGGCGCATTGCTGGGCCCGGTGAACCAGGGGCAGGACGATCAGGGCGTCAGCCGGGATGAGCGGGTGCAGCAGCAGAAACTCAAGGTCAATGCGCGCAGCGTCGTGCTCGCGGTGCCGGAGCAACTGTTGAGCCGCCTGATGCTGGCGTCCCAGGCAGGTCCCTTGCGGCTGGCCGTACGCAGTGCCCAGGAGAAGAACCTGGAACGCTACTGGGCCGGGGACAGCGACATCGCCACGCAACTGGACACGGTCAATCGCAACCTCGTGCATTTCAATCAGCTGAGCATGCAAAGCACAGCCGCCCGCGTCCAGCCGGTAGCCAGCAGCACACCGCGCGGACCGAAGCCCATCGAAGTCATTCGTGGCAGCCAGGCCACCGCGCAAACCCCCTGACCGAGCAAGGACCGCACATTCATGAGTAACCGTTTCAAGCCGGTTTTGAACCGTATCGTGTCGGCCTTTTTGGCTGCGGGGTTGTATCAGGGGACTGTCGAAGCCGCTGCGGGCAACTGTTCCGCGTTGTCGGCGATGCCGGCGGCGCTGGAGATCGGGCAGGGCGTGCAGCAGGAAATGCGCTCGCCGGTGGCGATCACGCGCCTGGCGGTGGGCGATCCGAAGATCGCTGACGTGCAGGTCAACGGCAATGACAACGGCGCCTTCCTGCTGACCGGCGTGGGGCCGGGCACCACCAGCCTGATGATCTGGACCAGTTGTTCCACCGCCCCTCGGCAGAGCATGGTCTTCGTGCGCGGCGCGGCCAAGGCGGCCATGACCGACACCTTGCTGCCACCCTCGGAAGACCCGCTGCTGCCCAGCCAGGTGCAGACCGACATCCGCTTCGTCGAAGTCAGCCGCACCAAGCTCAAGGAAGCCAGTACCTCGATCTTCGGCAGAGGCTCGAACAACTTCCTGTTCGGGTCCCCCGGCACAGTGCCGGGCGTGACCGTGACCCCCGGCACGGTTGGCGGTACACGGCCCAATATTCCGCTGAACAACAACAACTTCAACATCGTCTGGGGCGGCGGCAGCAGCAAGGTGCTGGGCATGCTCAACGCGATGGAAAGCAGCGGCTTCGCCTACACCCTGGCGCGCCCCAGCCTTGTAGCCTTGAGCGGACAGAGCGCAAGTTTCCTGGCCGGTGGCGAGTTCCCGGTGCCGGTGCCCAATGGCGAAAGCAACGGTATTTCCATCGAGTACAAGGAATATGGCGTGCGCCTGACCCTGACGCCCACCGTCGTCGGGCGCAACCGCATCTCCCTGAAAGTGGCGCCGGAGGTCAGCGAGCTGGACTTCACCGCCGGCGTGACCATCGCCGGGACCACCGTGCCGGCACTGAATGTGCGACGCACCGACACCAGCGTGTCGCTGGCCGATGGCGAGAGCTTCGTCATCAGCGGCCTGATCAACACCAGCAACATTGCGTCTGTGGACAAGTTTCCGGGCCTGGGCGATATCCCGGTGCTGGGCGCGCTGTTTCGCAGTTCGCAGATCAACCGCGACGAACGTGAACTGCTGATGATCGTCACCCCGCACCTGGTGCAGCCACTGGCCGCCAACGCGCAGTTGCCGTCGCTGCCGGGCGAGGCGCTGCGCAACTACGACCCGAATTTCTACAAGATGTATTTCCTCGAAAACGGCAGCTTCGATCGCCGCAGCGGGTTATCGCAATGAGCCAGGGACCGAATCTCAGCCAGACGTTTCTGGCGATCACGCGCAACACCACCGACCTTGAGTGGCTGCAGGGGGCGCTGGCGCCGTTGGGTCAGGTGGTCAGTGCCGGCACCGGCAGCCTCGACGAACTGCTGGCGCTGGTCGACGTGACCTTTGCCAGCGTGGTGTTCGTGGGGCTCGACCGCGAGCACCTGATGAACCAGAGCGCGTTGATCGAAGGTGCCCTGGAAGCCAAGCCGATGCTGGCCATCGTCGCCCTGGGTGACGGCATGGACAACCAGTTGGTGCTCAACGCCATGCGCGCCGGGGCTCGGGATTTCGTGGCCTACGGTTCACGCTCCAGCGAAGTGGCCGGGCTGGTGCGGCGCCTTGGCAAGCGCCTGCCGGCCGTGGCACCCAACCCGAACATGGGTGGCCTGACCGTGATCTACGGCGCCCAGTGCGACGGCGATGGCGCCCTGGTGTCGGCGCACTTGGCATTGGTGGCGCAACAGAAAGGCCAGCGCACGCTGCTGCTCGACCTGGGCACCCCGCGCGGCGACAGCTTGGCGATGCTCAGCCTGGAGTCGTCGTTCACCTTCGGCGACTCGGTGCGTCATTTGCGCAGGCTCGACTCGACCCTGATCGACAGCGCCTTCACCGTCCATCCCAGCCAGTTGCGCATCCTGGCCTACGGCGAGGACGACATGCCGCTGGAACACACCAGCGCCGCCGAGCTGTACATGCTGCTCAGCGCCTTGCGACAGCATTTCCAGCATGTGGTGGTCAATCTCGTGGGCCAGCCGGACAGCGAATCGCTGCGCACCTTCGTCGCCCATTGCGACCAATTGCTGTGGTACGTGGATCAGAACGTCATCGAGTGCCGGCGCAATCTGGCGATCCTCAATCTGTGGCGGGAAAAGGGCCTGAAGCTGCAGCAGGCCGGGCTGTTGGTGGACAAATACCTGCGCCAGGTCACACCCAATTCCGAGGCGCTGGAGAAGACCTTCGGCCTGCCCGCCATGGTGGTGCTGCCGCTCAGCCCCGAGGTGCGCCTGAACGCCAAGAATCAGGGCCTGTCGCTGTTCGAGCTGTCGCCACGGGAGTCGTTGAGCGCAGGCCTGCGCAATCTGGGCGAGCGCCTGGCCAGTCAGTCCGATACCGCCAGCAAGCCGCGTGATGGCTGGCTGGGCCGGCTCTTGAGGGCCAACAAATGAAGAATGAAAAACTTTTTGGCGTGTCGTCCCGGCCAACGGAAAGCGGCGGCGATGGGCAGGGCCTGAAACTGGTGCTGCATCGCTACATCATCGACGCCATCGAAGAGAGCGGGCGCAACCTGCTCGAAGGCACGCGCCCGGCGCTGGCGCAGTTCGTCACCGACAAGGTGGCCGAGTATGTCGCCCGCCTGAAGCTGGCGATTTCGCGCTACGAGATGGAGCGCCTGGCCGAGGAACTGGTGGACGAGCTCACAGGCTTCGGTCCGCTGGAGGTGCTGCTTCGCGACAAGTCGGTGACCGAGATTCTGGTCAACGGCCCCAACAAGGTGTTCATCGAGCGCGAAGGCGTGCTGCACCATTCCGACCTGCGTTTCATCGACTCTCATCACGTCGAGCGGGTCATCCAGCGCATTCTTGCTCCGCTGGGCCGGCGGCTGGACGAGTCCTCGCCGATGGTCGATGCGCGCCTGCCTGATGGCAGCCGGGTCAACGCGATCATCCCGCCGATTGCGCTGGACGGGCCCTGCGTGTCGATCCGGAAGTTTCGCAAGGACATGCTCAGAAGCTCCGATCTGGTGGCCATGCAGACCATCGACCAGCCCATCTATGACTTCCTCGCCAGCGCCGTGAACAAGCGCTGCAACATCCTCATCAGTGGCGGTACCGGCACCGGCAAGACCACCATGCTCAACGTCTTGAGCCAGATGATCGACACTCATCAGCGGCTGGTGACCATCGAAGACGTCGCCGAATTGCAGCTGGGCCACCCCCACGTGGTGCGCCTGGAAACCCGTCCGCCGAATGCTGAAGGTCATGGCGAGGTGCGCGCCAGCGACCTGATTCGCAACGCCCTGCGGATGCGCCCGGACCGCATCATCCTGGGGGAAATTCGCGGCGTCGAAGTGCTCGATGTGATGACCGCCATGAACACCGGCCACGATGGCTCGATGAGCACGGTGCACGCCAACAATGCCCAGGACGCGCTGCTGCGCCTGGAAACCCTGGTGGGCCTGACCGGGCGGCAGATCGCCGAAAAGACCCTGCGCCAGATGATCTGCGCGGCGCTGGACGTGATCATCCAGCTGACCCGCATGCCCGACGGGCGTCGCTGTGTCAGCGAGGTGGTGGAGGTGGTCGGCACCCGTGAAGACGTGTATGTGACCAACACCCTGTTCCGCCTGGACCGGCGCACCGGGTTTGGCTTCCTGCGCGAGGCGATCAACCCGGCGGGCGACAAGCTGCGCCAGCTCGATTACTAGGCACCGCTCACAGGCGCAGCTCAGGGAGATCCGACAGTGAAGGGAGCCATCGTCCTCGGGCTGATATTCATGCTGCTGACAGGGCTGTCGCTGTATCTGTTCTATCGCGGCCTGAACAAGGGCGCCAACGAACGGATCATGGCCCGGCTGGCATTGGGGCAGCCCGAGAAAGTCGCTGCCAGACCTGCTCTGGCGGCCATCGAGCGGGCGTTCCTGCGAGCCGGCCTGGGTCGTCCCACCGAGCGCTTGCCGCTGGCCCTGACGATCTGGCTGATGACCATGCTGCTGGGCTATGCGATGTACGACGGCTTTGGTCTGGCGCTGGGCATTCTGCTGCCGGTTATCGTGCTGCGCTTTTACGTCAGCTTCCGTTACCGGCGGCGCATGCAGCGCATGATTGCCCAGTTGCCGCAGTTGCTCGATCACACGGTGCGCAGCCTCAAGTCCGGACGCACCCTGGGCGATGCGGTGCTCAATAGCATCGACGCTTCGGACCGTCCGCTGAGCGAGGCCATGTCGCGGATCAAGCGCAACGTGCAGTTGGGCATCACCCTGCCCGATGCGGTGCAGGATTTCGCCGAGTTGTACGAGCGCGACGAATTCCAGCTGTTCGCCCTGGGGCTGCGGGTCAACCACCGTTACGGCGGCAATGCCAGCGAGCTGCTGGAGAACCTGATCCGGTTGATCCGCGAGCGTGAACAGGGTGCGCGCCAGTTGCGGGCCATGACCGGGGAAACGCGCATGACGGCGGTGGTCCTGGGGCTGCTGCCGGTGGGCATGGTGGGGTACTTCATGGTGGTCAACCCGACGTACTTGCTGCACATGTGGAACGACGAGTCAGGATGGAAAATGCTTGCGGTTGCGTTCGTGATGCAAACCCTGGGTTGCCTTGCGCTGTGGCGCATGTTGCGGAGCGTCTGAGATGGCCTTGATGCTGAGTGCGCTGCTGTTCGCCCTGGCCGGGTTTTTCCTGCTGCTGACCCTGGCCCGCCAGCGTCGTGCCGAGCGCCTGGCGATGTCGCGTCTGCAGGGGCGGGTGGGGCGCGACAGCCGTGTCGGCAGCCTGCTGCGGCTGTTGGGCGACAGCCGTTTCGGGCAGCGCTCGGTGAGCCTGGACAGCGAAACCCAGCTACTGCTCAACCGCATCGGCTGGCGCCGGGCGAGCCAGCGTTCGATGTTCGCGGCTTGCCAGGTGGGCATTCCGGTGTTGGCGTTCAGTGTGGTGGTGTTGATTCAGACGCTGTTCTTCAGTGACACCGCCTACCCGATCATGGCACCGGCCTTTGCCCTGGGCCTGGGCTATCTGGCGCCCAAGCGGATTCTGGCCGCGGCGGCCTCTGCACGGCAGAAACGCGTAGTGGTGGAGGTTTCCACTTTTATCCCGCTGCTGCGCATCCTGTTCGAGTCCGGCATGGCGGTCGAGCAGGCGCTGCGAGTGCTCAGCAATGAGGGCGGGCGGCTGTTGCCGGTGCTGGCATCGGAGCTGCGGGCGATGCTGGTGCGTGTGGATTCGGGGCTGGAACTGGGCAACGAACTGAACAAGGTCGCTACGCTGCTGGCGGTGGATGAGTTCAGCGACACCTGCGTGATTCTCAACCAGTTGATTCATCAGGGCGGTGGCGCGATGAAGTCGCTGCTTTCGCTCAAGCAATTGATCGATGACCGCAGGCTCACCCGGTTGCAGGAGTACATCTCCAAGCTCTCGGCGAAGATGTCGGTGGTGATGATGGTGTTTCTGTTTCCGGCCTTGCTGATCGTGTTGGCGGGGCCCGGGTTCATGGCGATCAGCAAGGCGTTGACTTCGCATTAGGGAGTTTGAATGAAAGCAATGATTGCAGCGTTGAGCCTCATCCTGCTGAGCGGCTGCGCCACTGACGGCTCGGCGCCGTGGCTGGCCCAGGCTGGTGGCGGCAGTTGCGCCAAGCCCAGCTCCGATCAGGAACTGGCGTTGAACATGGCCCAGGACATGGCCGACGAAGGCCGCCTGCACGCGAGCCTGGCGCATCTGGAGAGCCTGCCGCCGACGCTCCCCGAGGTACGCCTGCGCAAGGCGCGGGTGCTGCGCCTGTTGGGCAGTCGCGAGGCCGAGCCGCTGTACAAGAGCCTGCTGGGCACCTGTCGGGCCGCCGAGGGCGAACGTGGTCTGGGCCAGTTGGCGGCGGCGCGGGGCGATAACAATCAGGCGCTGATGCATTTGCAGGCTGCCGTGAAGCTGTCGCCCACCGACGAGAAGATTCGCAACGATCTGGGGGTGGTCTATCTCAACCAGCTCAAGCTCGATCAGGCGCGATTCCAGTTTCTGACGGCCATGGAGCTCAAGCAATCCGACACGCTGGCGGCGTTGAACCTGGTGACCTTGCTGATCTATCAGGATGAATGGACCCAGGCCGCCGAGCTTGTGTCCCGCAGCGGCCTGACGCCCGATCAGGTCAACGATGCCCAGGCCCGCGCGGAAAAACTCAGGGCCAGCCCCGCAGGGCTGACCATCAAGGCCGTCAAGGTGGCGGCGGTGAGCGACGTGCCTGACACAGGGAGACAGCCATGAACCGGTTCATCATCAGTGCACTGGGCCTTTCAGTGATCTGCGGCACGGCGCTGGGGATAGAGCCGGGGCCGTCCTCGCCCTCGCAAAAGCAGACCGAAACCTGGCTCAACCTGCAAGCCAGCGGCCACGCCGCATCCCCCATCCCGCAAGCGGCCGCTCCCATTGAACGCGACCTGAGCATGCAGCGCTGGCTGGACAGTTATCAGCATCAGATTCCGGAGTTCTTCGAGCAGAAGAAGGGCGGCAGCGTGTCAGGCAGTGGCGGCTCGGGCGGCAACTAAAGCCTGTGTGATCAAATTCTTGCTGGCACACCCATTCCGTTCCTGTGCTTGCCGATTCCTGTGGGAGCGGGCTCGCCCGCGAAGGCGTTCGGTCAGTCACCATCAGGGCGGTATGACACACCGCCTTCGCGGGCAAGCCCGCTCCCACAAAGCCGGGAACCTAGTGCGCGGTCACCCGCCCCCGGGCCGCCGCGTTGGTCGGCGATAACGCCAGCGCCAGTTGCGTGCGGTTGTGCATGTGGGTCAGGCGCAACACCTGAGACACATAGAGCTTCACCGTGTTCTCGGTAATCCCCAATTCACAGGCGATCTGATAGTTGGTCTTGCCCTGGCTGACCAGCTTGGCCACGTCCAGTTGACGCGGCGACAGTTGCTCGAAGATGGCCGGAATCACGAACTCGCCGTCGCCCTCGGCGAAACCGGGCTGGGCGGCCTGGCGCGACTTGTCCAGGTCCTGGCAGAGGTCATCGATCGACGCCGCCAGAAACTGCAGTTTGTCGTTCAGATGCCCCAGGTGCTGGACGTTCTTGACCCGCTCTTCCAGCGACTCTTCCTGGCGCTGCACGCCCTGGAGCAACTCGTTCAGATCGACCGGTTTCTGATAATAATCGGCGATGCCCGCACGCAGGGCCTTGATGACATCCTGCTTTTCGGCGCGCCCGGTGAGCATGATGGATTCGAAGATGCGCGTCTTGCCGGCCAGCACTTTCAGCGCCTGCACCAGCTCGATGCCGTTCATGCCCGGCATGTCCAGATCGCACAGGACAATGGCGATGCTGTGGTCCTCGCGGAACCGCTCCAGCGCCTCGCGGCTCGAATAACAAGGCGCGCAGCGATAGCCGCAGCCTTCCAGAAATTCAGTGATCTCATCGACGATCAGGGGTTGATCGTCGACCACCAGGACCTTTACTGCCGAATGCTTGTTCACCCGCTACTCCCTGCTGCGAATACAACTGAACCGGGTCCGGCGCCATGTAATCCTTCACGGCAATCCTCGTAGGACTATCACTGTCCGGACGTAGGGCTAAACCTAGTCTCACTTTCTGACTATGTACATAGATAGAGCGGGCAATGCGACTAATGGAGCCATAGCGCCATCACCAGAAAACCGGCGAACAGAAAGGGCACGAAGGGCTGTTTGCTTGACGCCTGCGGCGCCATCCTGGAGTAGCGATTGCTAAGCCCTTGAGCGAGCAGGGGCCAGGCTTTTTGACGCGCCAGCAGCCAGGCCAGGCTGGCCACGCCGGCGCCGATGAAGGTGCCAAGTATGTACAGATGCCCGCTGGCCAGGGCCAGTGCGACGAGAAGTTTCACATCACCGGCCCCCAGGCGGTTCAGTGCATAGCCCGGCAATGTCAGCAGCAGCGCCACGGCCACGCCCCAGCCCGTTTGCGCCATGGGCACACCCAGCCAACTGGTGCCGGTGCTCAGCAGGTAGATCAGGGCGAACAGCGCACCGCCGAACGTCAGCCAGTTGGAAACCCTTCTGCTGCGCGCATCCTGGTCCGCGCAAACGGCAAACCAGATGAGTAGGAAAAGTAAATTCATCGGGTAAAAAACGTCCTGTTTTCCGGAAAGAATCTATGCTCCATGCAAGGTAGCACTGTCAGGGTAGACGTCGGCATGCGAAGGACCTCACGCAACTTTTCCCCCGCAGGACAAAACGGCGCCGCTGCCATCGAGTTTGCGTTGGCGTTCGTGATTTTCTTCGGCATTTTCTATGGCCTGGTGACCTACAGCCTGCCGCTGTTGATGATGCAGTCATTCAACAACGCCACCGCCGAAGCCGTGCGCCAGAGCGTCGCCATCAGCCCCAGCGTCAACAACTACAACAGCGTGGTCACCACCCAGGCCAGTTCGGTACTGAGCAGCCAACTGGCGTGGATACCCGCAGCCTTCGCCTTCAATGTGGCCACCGATGCCGTGGTGACCTTCGACGGCAAGCTGCTCAGTGTCCGCATCAATTACCCGCAAAGCAAGCTGACCCAGGTCATGCCGGTCATGACCCTGCCCGGAATCGGCAACGTGCCGAATCTGCCGACCTACCTTTCAGCCGAAGCGAGCCTGCAACTTGCCCCTTAAGAACGAAATCCTCAATCGATGGCTGGGGCGAACCGATGCGCCCGCCGAGCCCGCGCCGCAACGCCTGCCTCAGGTGAGCGAGCCTGCGTCGGTGAGTGCCGACTGGAACATGCAGCTGGACGAAGAGGGGCGGGTCACGGGTATCAGCAAGGCGCTGCGTACGGCGCTGGGGGTGAGCGGGGCCGTGACGCCGGCGCAGCGCCTGCTCGGCTACCTGATGCCCAGCAGCGCACTGGTGGTGGAGGGCACCCCGCAGGACTGGCTGGGCCACATGCTCGACCTGGATTTCAGGCGCCCCAACGGTCAGGTACTGCACACACGTGGCTGGGTGCAGGCGCAGGGCAGTGACTGGCTGCTGCAACTGCTGGATATCGGCGACCTCATGGAGCAGGCCAGCGCGGCCCAGAGCCGTCAGCAGTGCCTGCGCCTGGCCGGGCAGTTGGCCGAGAAGGTCCGGGGATGTCATCTGGAGCGGTTGCAGGCGGTGACCGCCGAGCAGCTCGAAGAACTGGCGCAGAACTACCGCGTGCCTTGCCTGGCCTTGGCACTGGCCGAGCCCGGCGGCGTGGGCTGGCGCATCTATGCCCACTACAACGCCCAGACCGCGCCGCAGCTGTGGCAGGACGGCCAGCGCCTGGGCACCGATCTCGACTCACTGAACAGCACCGTCACTCATCAGATCGACTTCGGCGCACCTGTCGCCCAGGTTCACCTGCAAAGTGCCTTCGGCAACGCCGAGGGTTTCCTGTTGCCCCATCACAAGGAAGGCTCGATCAAGGCCTGGCTGCTGTTCGGTTTCTACAACGCCGCGCATCAGGCCCCCGAGCTGGGTGATCGCGAGTGGATGAACCTGTGTGCGGCGCTGGCCGGCCCCATTCTCTACCGCCAGGCCGATCAGGTGCACCGCCACCAGTTGGAGCGCCTGGCAGTGTTGCAGGATCTGCTGGGCACCGGCTGGTGGGAGCTGCTGCCCGGTGGCGAAGACATCCAGTTGGCCCCGCAACTGGCGCGCACCCTGGGCTTGCCCGAGACTCGCGATGTGCTGGCGCTGGACGCCTGGCTGCAACTGATTCATCCGGCTGACCGCCACGAACTGGAAAGCCGCCTCAGCCTTTTGCGTGACCACGGCACCGCCATGCTGTCCTGCGTGAGGTTGCGTCAGGACGATCCGGGTCAGGCGCCGGTCTGGCTGCGGATCCAGGGGCAGGTGCTGGTCAGCGGGCAGGTGCGTCGGGTGCTGGGCTTCATGCTCGATGTCAGCGATATCAAGAACCAGGAAATCCAGGCCGCCGCCGCCCACGCCCGTCTCGATAACCTGATCGCCAGCTCCCCTGCGGTGATCTATGTGCTGGGCTACGACCACGGCAGCCTTGAGCCGACGTTCTTCAGCGCCAGCCTCACGCCGCTGCTGGGCTGGACCCAGGCCGAGTGCAGCGATGGCCAGCTCACCCAGTACATTCACCCCGATGACCGCGACATCTGGTTCCAGCGCACCCGTCAGCTGCTGCGCGAAGGCGTGGTCAGTTGCCGTTATCGTCTGCGCGATAAAAAGGGCAGCTACCACTGGCTGCTGGACGAGGCGCGGCTGCTGCGTGATGACCTCGGCATGCCGGTGGAGGCGGTGGGATTGTGGCTGGATGTGACGGACGCCACTCAAGCCACCGAGCGCGTGCGTGAGAGCGAAGAGCGCTACCGGATTCTGGTGGAAGATTCCCCGGCCATGATCTGCCGCTACACCCCGGACCTGATCCTGAACTTCGGCAACCGGCCTCTGGCCGATTACCTGGAATGCACCCCCGCGCAACTGCCAGGGGTCAATCTGGGCGAATGGTTTTCCGCCGAGCAGAAGGAGGCCTTCCTGCGGCGTATCGACGACCTGACGCCTGAATCGCCGATGAGCACGGCGGAGATCTGCCTCGAACTGCCGGGCCGCGAGCACGCCTGGTGGATCTGGGCCGACCGTGGGGTGTTCAACGATGCCGGCGAACTGATCGAAATCCAGGCCGTGGGCCGCGACAACACGGAAATCCGCCGCACCCGCATGCAGCTCAACCAGAGCGCGAAAATGGCGACACTGGGTGAGATGGCGACCGGGCTTGCCCACGAGATCAACCAGCCGCTCAACGTCATGCGCATGGCGGTGGTCAACGTGCTCAAGCGCCTGAGCAACGGCGAGGTGGAAATCGACTACCTGACCGACAAACTCAACCGCATCGACGCCCAGGTCCAGCGCGCGGCGCGGGTGGTCAACCACATGCGTGTGTTCGGCCGACGCTCGGAAATCGAGCAGCAATTGTTCGACCCGATCGAGGCGGTGGAAGGCACCCTGAACATGCTCACCGAGGGCATGAAAGGCAAGGGCGTCGACCTGCGGGTGGGCGAGTACGGTGAGCGGGTGCAGGTGCGCGGGCATGTGGATCAGCTTGAACAGGTGCTGATCAACCTGATGGTCAATGCCCGGGATGCATTGCTCTCCAAACGCGACAAGGACCGCGATTTCGAACCCTGGATCGCGTTGCGGGTGGAACAGGATGACCAGACGCTGTGGCTGGTGGTCGAGGACAACGGCGGCGGTATTGACCCACGGTTGCTGGAGCGGATTTTCGAGCCGTTCTTCACCACCAAACCGGTGGGCGTGGGCACCGGGCTGGGGTTGTCGGTGAGTTATGGCATCGTCGAACAGATGGGCGGGCGGCTGAGCGTCAGCAACGCGAGTGAAGGCGCCTGTTTCCGCATCGCCTTGCCCATCGCGCTGATGTGACACCCGCCCGAAACATGCGCCACCACCTGTAGGAGCGCGCTTGCCCGCGACGTCGGTGTGTCAGGCAATACATGCTTGGCAGACACACCGCCGTCGCGGGCAAGCGCGCTCCTACAGGAAATGTGGTTGTGCCAACGGGATCGGTGTCAGATGACCAACTGCGCCTGCCCTGGATGACAACTGAGGTTGGCGCCGATATCGATGTTGGTCACATCAATCCCCAAATTACTCAGCAGGCTGTTGAGCAACGGATCGAGCAGCGGGCTCAGGGTGCTCTTGATGAGCGCACCGACCAGACTGGTGACACCGCTAAACGTACTGGCCACTGTATTGAGCAGCGCTCCCAGCCCCGTGGCATTGGCGTTGGGGCCGAACTGGTTGATGCTGATCCCCGACAGCGTCGTGCTCAGGCTGTTGACGATGTCGTTGGGCGGCGCGGGTTGCATGGCCGGCGGTTTGGTCAATTCAGGCGGCTGATTGAACACGTAGGTGTATGGCGCGGCGTTGCCGACCAGCGAGGTATTGAGCGTCAGCCCCAGCCCACCGGCCGCGAAGGGCTTGCGCGGATCGCAGGTGAGCGGAATCAGCAGCAGATTGCTGCAGGCCTTGGTGCCGATGTCCACGATGGCCAGCGGGTCGGCATTGGTCGGCGTCAGGCTCGAAAAGAAGGTGGTCTCGTCGATGGTCCCGACCCTGACCGTCGCCAGGGCGGTGTTGGTCTGGGTGGTCAGGGTCTTGGTGGCGTCGGTGGTGCAGTTGACGTCGGTGACGTGGGCATTGGCGGCCGCGAGTTCCAGTCCCAACGAGACCTTCACCCCATTGGGCAGCACTTGCGGATCGGTCTGGGTGCATTTGGTGCCCAGCAGGCAGCCGACCGCGCTCAGGTTCAGGTTCAGCAGGCCGTTGACGGTGGAGGTGAGCGGGCCGGTCAGCCCCGCCACTGTGTTGACCAGGCCGACCACGCCCGTCAGCAGCGGCAGATCGACCGTGACCAGCGCCCGGACCTGCGCGGTACGCACGTAGATCCGGTTGGCGCCCATCGGGTCTGCCTTGGCCAGCAGCGGGTTGCCCACCGCCGACAGTTGCGGCGGCTCGATCACTTTGACCTTGGCCGAAATCAGCGCCAGGCCCGGCACGCTGATCGACTGGGTGATGGCCGCAGCGTTCTTGCTGTTAGCCAGTTGCGCGAGGGTCTGCACCAGTTGAAACGCCTGAAGCCCGGCGTCGAGCCCCGCGCTGGGCGTGCCGCTCTGCACATTGAGCAGGTCCCCCAGCTTGACCAGCGAAGACCCGGCGCCCGATCCCGCCACCGCTGTTTGCAGGCTGGTCAGGCCGTTGATGGCGGCGGTGATGGTCGCCGTGGCGCCGCTCTGTTGCAGGGCACTGATGGAAGCGCCGATCAGCTTGGTCAGCGTGGTGTTGGTGGCCAGCAACTGGGTGTAGTCGCCTGCCTTCACGTTCAGGGCGATGGCCAGTTGATCGGCAAACTTGAGCAGGTTCACGTCCGTGTCCAGCAGCCCTTTCCAACTGGCCAGGCTCAGGTTGACGGTGGAGCCGAGCAGGGCGCTGAGGGCCGAATTCAGTGAGTTGGCGCGGCTCTGGTCGACGTTCACGCTCAGCAGCGAGCTGCGGATGGTCAGTTGCGCCATGGGCGGCGACGGCTTGGCGGCGACTGCCACTGCGGTGAGTGCGACATCGGCAGGTGTGGCGCTGCCGAACATCGCGCCGATGCCGGCGGCGATGCTGCGCGGCACCGAGTGGCTGACGGTGACCTGGATGGCGTCGGATCTGCTGGCGTCCAGGGTGAACGCCCGGCGGCTGTTGGCGCCCACCGCGAGGGTGCCGCACAGGGTGGTCAGGGTGCGGCTGGCGTCGATGACGGTGAAGCCGTTGCGGGTCGCGCTCTGGGTGGCGTAAGCCTTGGCGGAGCTTGCGCCGATGCAGTTGCCGTTCAGGCTCGCCGCTTCCAGCGCGGCCATGTCGGCGACCCGCTGCAAGGTGCGTTTTTCCATGTACAGCCGACCGCTGTCGACCACGACCAGGGTGCACAACAGGGCCAGGGCCATTGTCAGCGCTGCCATCAATCCTATGGCACCACGCTGCCGCTCCCGGCGGGCGCAGGGGTACATCAGGGGAGACATCCAGCACTCCTTCGGCAAAGCCGTCGCTACTCACCCTCGTTGTTGGGGGAGTCTAGCTGAGGCTTTGCGTGCGTGCCGGGTCATGCGTTGAACATCACAAGATCGCCCCCTCCGGCAAGCCGTGCTGCTACGGGATTGGCGTTGATCACGAATCTTGTGAATATCCCCTGTCTTCTGTGGGAGCGGGCTTGCCCGCGAAGGCGTCCAGCCAGTCGCCATCAAGGTTGCACGACACACCGCTTTCGCGGGCGAGCCCGCTCCCACAGCGCCGGGGCGACCACGCCCTACGGATGGTGTGCATCAAGCCATCAATGCGGCGGGTATTGCTGCAGGATTTTCTGCACTGTCTGGCGCAGCGCCAGTTCGCGGGCTGCGGGGTTGGCGTTGCCGTCGGTGGCGCTCTGTTCGGTACTGCCGCGCCAGACCAGCTTGCCGTCCTTGCCGTCGAGCAGGTCGATCTGCAAGGTCGAAACCTTGTAGCTCACATTACGCGTCTCGGTGCCTATCGGGCCGCCCCAGTAGCCGCCCCACGGGTTGCCCCAATAGCCGCCACCGCCGTAGTTGGTGGTGACCATCTGCTGGCGGTCCTCGACGATCAGCCAGGCCTGCACCTGCACGTCAGCCCGGGTGCCGGGTGCGGCAGGGCGCAGGCCGCGCTGGTCGAGCTGATCGCCGACCGACTGGCGAATGCGCTGCTCGGTCAGGTCGCTCTTGATCCTTGGATCATTGGGTTGATATTGCAGGCCAGGCTCTTTCCAGGCCCAGGTTCGATACCCGCCGAAGTCCCGCTGCGCGTCGAAGTCACGATTGACCCGATCGGTCTGGCAGGCGCTGAGCAGCAGGGCAACACACACGACAGCGATACAGCGGAACATGATGGCTCTCCGATACCGTAACGAGTATTACGTAGGTGGGTAGGCGGTCAAAGCCTGCTGTACCGCCTGGCGCAGGGCTTTGGCGCGATCGGACTGATCGCCGCCACTGCCGGTTTCGGCACTGGCGCTCCACACGGGCTGGCCGCTGCGGGCATCGAACATACTGATGCGCACCACGACCACTTGCTCCTGATAGGTTCTGACGATGGGCACGCTGGCGTAACCGCCGCAGCCGTGGCGATAGCCGTTGTAGCAGCCCACGCCCGTGCCGCCATAGTACGGGTCGTAATAATCGTCACGCACCTGGCGCAGCCGGGTTTCCACGCGGGTGTCGGCGGCGATGCTCAGGTCGGCCGCCTGGGGATTGCGCGAAGGCCGCAAGCCACGCTGATCCAGCCCGTTGCTGACCGCCTCGGCGAGTTGCGCCGAATCGGCCCATTGGGTACCCGGCGGCAACTGGTTGTTGAGCCAGGTCCAGTTGCGATAACGGCCGAAATCCCGGGGCGCGGCAGGGTAGGCGCTCATGTCCAGGACGTTGGCCGCTTGCGGCGGTGCAGGCGGGATCGCGGCGGAGACGGCGCGGTACGGGTTTTGACTCTGGCAGGCAGCAAGGCCTGCGCACAGGGCGAGCAAAGCAAGACGGCGTTTCATGATGGTCTCCGCAAGTAGCCTCAAACAGGTCGGCACATCCAGTGCAGATAGCGTCCCAATCCGGCAAAGCCTGGGTGACGTCGGTGCGCGAGTTCCATCTCCAGCAGGTCGGCAAGCTCGGCTCTGGCCTGGAATTCCACGGGCATGTAGTCGTGGAAAACCCGAACGCCACTTCTGGTTTCGACTCGCCACATACCTTCAAGTTGCGCCGCTAATTCGCGCGGATCAAGGGGTTGTTGCGGGGTCAGGCTCTGTTTTTCACCGGCCATGGTGTTTTTGCGCATCTTGCGGAAATGGCCCTTGAGCAGATTGCGGTAGATCAGCGCGTCGCGGTTGTAAAACGCCAGAGACAACCAGCCGTCGGCGCGGGTCAACTGGCGTAGCACGGGCAGGATGGTGAACGGCTCGGCGAGCCATTCAAGCACTGCGTGGCAGATCACCAGATCGTAGGGCTCGCTCAACAGGCTTGGCAGATCCTGCCAAGGCGCCTGGATGAAGGTCGCGGTCTGCCCGGCTTCGGCAAAGCGCTGGCGCGCGCCTTCAAGCATCGGTTCGGCAGGCTCGGTGAACGTAACGTCGTGGCCCCGTTCAGCCAGCCACAACGACATGTGGCCCAATCCGCCGCCGATATCCAGCACTTTCAATGGGCGATCCGGTAAGCACTCGGACAAATCCGCCTGCAACACTGCCAGGCGAATCGCGCCCTTGGCACCGCCGTAGATCTTCTCGGCGAAACGGGTCGCCAGCTGGTCGAAATGACGATCACTCATTTGGCGAACCGCCGCTCGCTGTCGGCCAGCTTGGCGCTTACCACTTCGTTCATGTCCAGCCCCAGTTCGCTGCACATCAGCAGCAGATACAGCACGATGTCACCCACTTCCTGTCCGGCATGAGCCAGTTCGTCAGCGGGCAACTGGCGTGACTGGTCCTCGGTTTTCCACTGGAAGATCTCCACCAGCTCGGCCATTTCCACACTGGCGGCCATGGCAAGGTTCTTCGGGCTGTGGAATTGCCGCCAGTCGTTGGTATCGCGGATGCGATGCAGGCGTTGGGTGAGTTCGTCGAGGTTCATGGGCAGGTCTCCTGAAGGTGCGTAGCTTCAGGGGGATGGATGGCGGAATCAAGCCCCGCCCCCCGTAGGAGCGCGCTTGCCCGCGACGGCGGTGTGTCAGGCGGTACATATCGGGCAGAAAGATAGCGTCGCGGGCAAGCGCGCTCCTACAGGTTATCAATCAGATGCAGGCTGCCACGTCCCGATCATATGCACGATCCCTTCCTTGCCCTGGACCTTCAACTGCCCATGAGACCCTGCCGCGCTGGCCGACAGCGTCACTTCACTGGGCAGGCGCACGGGCTTCTGGAACTCCACCGAAATATCCACATTCGACGCCGGCAAGTGATCGTCCAGCGCCGCCAGGGCGCGGCTTTTTATCCACAGGCCGTGGGCGATGGCCTTGGGGAAGCCGAACAGCTTCGCACTGCTGTCGCTCAGGTGGATCGGGTTGTAATCGCCGCTGACCTTGGCGTATTGCCGGCCTATGTCGGACGGCGCGTACCAGGTCGCCAGCTCGGTCATGGGCAGGGGCGCGGGCTCGTAGGCGCCTTCGACGTCGCCGGGTATCTGCACGCCTCGGCAGAGCATGGTGCTGTCTTCTTCCCACAGCAGGCCCAGCGCGTCCTCGATCTGGGTAATCAGGCTGAACGTCGCGCCCTTGGCGTGGGGCCGCAGACGGGCAACGCGCACGCTGACCTGCGCCTTGATCACGTTGCCCAGCGGGCGACGGATGCTGATCCGGTTCTGCAGGTGCACCAGGCCCAGCAGCGGGAAGGGGAAGTCCTTGTCGGTCAGCAGCTTCATCTGCAACGGGAAGGCGAGCACATGTGGATAAGTCGGCGGCAGCAGGCTGCCCGGAACATATCCACAGACCTTGGCGAAGGCCTCGACCTTCTGCGGATCCACCGAGACCCAGCAGCGCAGCCCCTGATCGGGCAACTGCGTACCGCTGACCTTGCGCCGCAGCGCCGCTTGCATGAACAGGCCCGGCAACGCCGGTGGGGTATCCAGGTAACGCCAATGCGCACTCATCGACTTTCTCCCGCGCTAATCCTCATGTGCATTTCATCCACAGGCTGGTTCAGGCGCCGATCACGCTCTGCCCGCACACCCGCAACACCTGGCCGCTGACGGCACCGCTGCCCGGCTGGCTCAGCCACGCCACGGCTTCGGCGACGTCCTGCGGCAGGCCGCCCTGGCCCAGCGAGCTCATGCGCCGCCCGGCCTCGCGCAGGGCGAAGGGCATGTGCGCGGTCATGCTGGTTTCGATGAAGCCTGGCGCCACCGCGTTGATGCTGATGCCCCGCGCCTTGAGCACAGGCGCCATGGCCCGGGCCAGGCCAATCAACCCGGCCTTGCTGGTGGTGTAGTTGGTCTGCCCGCGATTGCCCGCCAGGCCGCTGATGGAGGCCATGAGGATCACGCTGCCGTTATCGTGCAAGGCGCCGGCGTCGATCAGTGCCTGGGTCAGTACCTGCGGGGCGTTGAGGTTGACGTTGAGCACCTGATCCCAGAAATCGGCGGTCATGTTGGCCAGCGTCTTGTCGCGGGTGATGCCGGCGTTGTGCACCACGATGTCCAGCCCGCCGGGGACCTGCTCGATCAACTGCGCGGCCGCGTCCGGGGAGCAGATGTCCAGCACCAGCGCCTGGCCGCCAAGCCGCGCGGCCAGGGCTTCGAGGTCTGCCTTGGCCTGTGGCACATCCAGCAACACAATATCTGCGCCATCCCGGGCCAGGGTTTCGGCGATGGCAGCGCCAATGCCACGTGCCGCGCCAGTCACCAGCGCCTTGCGGCCAGCCAGCGGGCGGCTCCAGTCCTGAACCTTGTTGGCGCAGGCGCTCAGGCGAATGACCTGCCCGGAAATAAACGCGCTCTTGGGCGAGAGAAAGAATCGCAGCGCGCCTTCGAGTTGACCTTCTGCGCCGTCTTCCACTTGCAGCAGTTGTACGGTGCCGCCGTTACGCATTTCCTTGGCCAGCGAGCGGCTGAAACCTTCGATGGCCTGTTGCGTGCTCGACGCGAGCGGATCGCTCTGGGTGGCGGGGTCGCGGGCCAGAATCAAGATGTGTGCGCTGTGATCGAGACTGCGCAGTACCGGCTGGAAGAAGTCCCGCAGCTGCGCCAGTTCAGACGTGTGCAGAAGGTGACTGGCGTCGAACACTATGGCCTTGATCTTCGAACCCTGCTCGGCGCTCCATGGGTGTGCGCCGCTGACCTCGCCGCCAGAGCTGAACAGCAGATCAGTCATGCGCGGGGCAAAACCTGCGACCTGCTCGGCCAACGGGCCACTGCTGAGCAGCAGCGCACCCTCCACCGGCCGCAACCGCCCGGCCTGCCAGCGCTCCAGGCGCACGGGAGCCGGCAGCCCGACTGCCCCGACCAACCGACGACCGATATCCGAGTTGGCGAAGTCAATGTAGCGATCAGATGCCATGGAACACTCTCCTTGAGGCTGGGTTCAAAGCAGTGGACCACACTGTCAGGTAGAAGGTCCTACGCTATTGGCTGGCATGGTCCGGACCGTACTTGTAGGAGCGCGCTTGCCCGCGACGGCGGTGTGTCAGCCATCTACAGGTAATCTGGCACACCGCTATCGCGGGCAAGCGCGCTCCTACAACGGCGTGGCGCCTGCACGACCCACACAAAAATGGAGTTTTCAATGATCCAGACACGCCGCGTGGCAATCATAGGTGGCAATCGCATTCCTTTCGCGCGCTCCAACGGCGCCTACGCCACTGCCAGCAACCAGGACATGCTGACCGCCGCGCTGGAGGGGCTGATCGAGCGCTTCAACCTGCACGGCCTGCGCATGGGCGAGGTGGTGGCGGGGGCCGTGCTCAAGCATTCGCGAGATTTCAACCTGACCCGCGAGTGCGTTCTGGGCTCGCGGCTGTCGGCGCAAACCCCCGCCTATGATCTGCAACAGGCCTGCGGCACCGGGCTTGAAGCGGCGTTGCTGGTGGCCAACAAGATTGCCCTGGGGCAGATCGAATGCGGCATCGCCGGTGGCGTCGATACCACCTCCGACGCGCCGATTGGGGTGAATGAAGACCTGCGCCAGATCCTCCTGCAGGTCAATCGCGCCAAGAGCACCGGCGACAAGCTCAAGGCGCTCACCCAGCTGCGTCCGCACAACCTCAAGCCCGAGTTGCCGCGCAATGGCGAGCCGCGCACGGGGCTGTCGATGGGGCAGCATTGCGAACTGATGGCGCAGACCTGGCAGATCCCGCGCCAGGCGCAAGATCAGTTGGCGCTCGAAAGTCATCAGAAGATGGCCAATGCCTACGCCGAAGGCTGGCAAGACGATCTGCTGACGCCGTTCCACAGCCTGACCCGGGACAACAACCTGCGCCCCGACGCCAGCCTGGAAAAGCTCGCCTCGCTCAAGCCGGCCTATGAGCGCAGCGCCAAGGGCACATTGACCGCTGGCAACTCGACGCCACTCACCGACGGCGCCTCCCTGGTGTTGCTCGCCAGCGAAGACTGGGCCCGGGAACGTGGCTTGCCGGTGCTGGCGTACTGGCGCGATGGCGAGGCGGCGGCCGTGGATTTCGTGCGCGGCGAGGAGGGCTTGTTGATGGCACCGGTATACGCCGTGCCCCGGTTGCTGGCGCGTAACGGCCTGACCTTGCAGGACTTTGACTTCTACGAAATCCACGAAGCCTTCGCCGCCCAGGTGCTGTGCACCTTGAAGGCCTGGGAAGATGCCGATTACTGCAAGACCCGCCTGGGCCTGGATGCGCCGCTCGGGTCGATCGATCGCAGCAAGCTCAATGTCAAGGGCAGCTCACTGGCCGCCGGCCACCCCTTCGCCGCAACCGGCGGGCGGATCGTCGCCAACCTCGCCAAATTGCTCAGCGTGGCAGGGCAGGGCCGCGGCTTGATCTCCATCTGCGCAGCAGGGGGCCAGGGCGTGACGGCCATCCTCGAACGCTGAAATCGCCCCGCCGCCAAGGCGGACGTTGCCTTGTAGGAGCGCGCTTGCCCGCGACCGCGGTGCGTCAGATACCCATGCATGCCTGACACGCCGCCATCGCGGGCAAGCGCGCTCCTACAGAGGACTGGGGCGTGCAGATGATTTGTGAGCGAGCTCATACCCGTAGCAGTCCGGCTTGCCGGCGTCAGCGACATCAAATACCCCGTCGCCGCCAAGGCGGACGTTTCCTTGTAGGAGCGCCCTTGCCCGCGACCGCGATCAGATACCCATGCATGCCTGACACGCCGCCATCGCGGGCAAGCGCGCTCCTACAGAGGATTGGGGCGTGCAGATGATTTGTAAGCGAGCTCATAGCCGTAGCAGTCCGGCTTGCCGGCGTCGGCGACATCAAATACCCCGTCGCCGCCAAGGCGGACGTTGCCCTGTAGGAGCGCGCTTGCCCGCGACCGCGGTGCGTCAGGTACCCATGCATACCTGACCCGCCGCCATCGCGGGCAAGCGCGCACCTACAGGTTTGATGTCGTTCTGGATAAACTGCTTATTCACGACAAAAGGCCCGCCCATGCCGAGCAACGGACACTCCCCCTCGCGCAGCCCCGAAACGCTGCGCTCGATCCCTGCGCTGACCGACCTGCCCCGGCCGCTGTATGCCCGTGCCGAAAGCCTGAGCGCCGGGTCATGGACGCCGACCCATCGCCATGACTGGGTGCAGTTTTCCTACGCCATCAGCGGCGTGCTGGGGGTTCACACCGAACAGGGCAGTTTCTTCGCGCCGCCGCAGTGGGGCGTGTGGATTCCGGCGGGGCTGGATCACGAGGTGGTCACCTCCACCCGCGCCGAAATGCGCAGCCTCTACGTGCGCACCCAGGACTCGCTCTGGGCGCCGGGCCGTTGCCGGGTGCTGGAAGTCACGCCCCTGGCCCGGGAACTCATCAAGGCATTCTGCCTCCTGCCCCCCGATTACCCCCAGCAAGACAGCCAGGAAGCCCGCCTGGTGCAGGTGCTCCTCGACCAACTGTCCAACCTCCCCGAAGTCGGCTTCTCCCTGCCACTGCCACGCCATGCCCGGCTACTGGCACTGTGTCAGGAACTGGTCGAAGCACCCGGCCAGGACATCACGCTCACCGAGTGGGCGTCACGTTTGAGCATGTCGGAAAAAACCCTGATGCGCCTGTTCCAGCGCGAAACCGGCCTGAGCTTCAGAGGCTGGCGCCAACGAGCGAGACTGCTGGCTTCGCTCAATGCGCTGGAGGAGGGCGACAGCGTGACCAGCACCGCCCTCAATTGCGGTTATGACTCGACGTCGGCGTTCATTGCCGCCTTCAAGACCCTGTTCGGCTTCACGCCGGGGGAGCTTTTTCGGGCGTAGCCGAAGTGAACACGCACAGCGATCAGGATACCAAGCCTCTTACAGTCACCCGCGTAGACGTCGTGGTTCCACCGTTGGGAATCGACACGTTATTGCTGTCCAGCACCTGGGTGATCGCCACCACCGTCGCATTCGCCGGCACGATGAACGTGCTTGCGTTCGAGAGGCCAGGGCCGCCCGGAAAAATGACGGTATAAGTGACCTGCAAGGTTTGTCCTGCGGTCTTCACCACCTCGGCTGCGGGAATGAGGATCTGCACTACGGGGCCATTGCTGCCGGGTTGCGGATCGGTCTCGTAGCCTGCGCCCCAATGCACGATGATGTAGTCATTGACTGACATATCGTCATATCGCACATCGATACGAGCGCCATTGGTGAGAACGGCAGGACTTAAAAAGCCGTTGTTCGCATCCGGCGATGTGGGCGCTCTGAAGTTACTGGCCATGGTGTGTTTCTCCCGTTTGCTGTCAAGGATACGAGCTTGGGTTAACGGATCATTTTGATGTTGTCCCACACGGTCCAGTTTTGCTGGCCGAAGATCCGCAGGTAGCGGATCGGTGTGCCGCCATTGGCTGAATACCGCAGTGTCTGATTCCTCGGGCTTCCGGAAGGCGGCGTGGTGCCGTAGAGAAAGCGGTCGAACTCATCCCGGAATTCGAGCGTTGTCCGCCCGTGTACTGCGCCGAGTACGTTGATCGTGACCCTATCCCAAGTCTGCAGCAGGTCGATCAGGATCGTCTGGACCCCCACATCGGCAATGCACACCTGCAACGCCGGGCGCTGGAACAATACAGGGTCACCGCCTTGGCTCACCGGGTCGTACACGTCGTTGACACCTGCAGTGCCTGCGCCACTCGCGAACGAGATCAGCGTGTGAGGCGGCCGGATCGAGTTGCCTGCGCGAATGATATTGTTGCCAACCATGTCGAAAGCCTCGGTCAGTTCCACCGGCTGGTTGCGGCTCACGCTCAGTTGCAGGGTATCGGAGGTTCTGCTTACCAGTCCGACCACCACCGTGTAGTAGATCTTCACACTGCCCCCTGCCAGAGGCGTGACGTTGGCGGCAGTCGGGACAGAAAATTGTACGAAGCCAATGGTGCCGACGGTATGTTCGGCGGAGTAATGGGTTGCGTCACCTGCTGCGGTCGTGCCCTCCCAGTACAGGTAAATCTTGTCGTCTTTCGCCATCCCCGCATATTGCGGCACCACCACGGTTGCACCGGTGCCGGGAAGGATAGCGGGGTCGAGCACCCCGTTCTGCGCCTCGAGCACTTGCGGCTTTGCCAGCGGAGGAACAGTGCCACTGACCGTCAGCGACCGACGTCGCGAGCGCCGTACATTGTTCACTTCGTAGTAGACCACCGCGGTGCCACCGGCGATGGCCGTCACGGTCGGGTTCTGAATCTCTTTGGTAACCGGAAAGCCTTCATCGCCGGGCGTCATGTCGAATTCCACCGTCTCATCGACGCTGCTGCCACCGGCCGTCAGCCCGTGCCAGCGGATGGCGACGTGGTCTTGGGCCGTCCACGGCGAGTAGACCGGTACCACGACATGCACATTGCCGGCGCCCAGTCTCGCCAGATCAATATCTCCATTGGCATCTGCTTCGGTGACCCGGGGCGCAGGCATGGTGTTGGGCCCTGCCTCGATGTCGGTGATGAACGGAGTGGAATTGAGCGACCAGTTACCGACGATGTCGCGGATGTCGTAGAAGACTTTAAGGCCCAGCATGTTGGAGTTAGCAAGGATCGTTGCCTGGCTGACATGAATCGTCAATGGGCGGTCCAGGTCTGACTGCTCCAGCGGACGACCGAAGGGGATGCGGGTTTGTCCCCAGGTCAGGGTAAGGATGTCACCCACCTCCATGTTCACCCAGTTGGGAATCGTCACTGTGATGCCGTTGGCCGAATTGGCATCCGTCACAGGATTGGGGATGTTGCGCGGCGGTTGCAGGTTGGTATTGATCGGGTCGGTGGGGTTGAGGGGAGGATTGCCGGGCACCTGGGTATTGACGATGACCGTCCTGGTGGGCGATGTGTCCGGGTTTCCACCTATCGGCGAGGCGGAGGTGTAGTAGAGGACGGCATTGTCGTTGTCCAGTATCAGGTGTGGCTGCACTCTGAAAACGATCAGCCCGGTGCCCAATTGTTCTTGCGAAATCTTGTAGGAGTCCACCACTCGGTTGTCCCAGTACAGGACCAGCGTGGTGTTGGGCTGCATCCCCAGCGCGATAGGGGCAGTGACAACCACCGGCTCCGGTGGGTTTTTCCTGAGTTCCAGTACGCCGAGCCCGCCTTTGTTTGCCTGATCGACCACGGGAATGCTGGGGCGAAACAGCGCCAGTATGCCGATGTCAGAGAGTGCGTCCATGTTGTATACCCTTCCTTGGGCGGCCTGCGCCGTGGCACATCCACCCTGCAGAATCGGCCATGTTCAACCATGGCCGATTCAGTATTGAGTGTAAAAGCGGGGCGATTCCTGGGTCAGGATTCGCCCCTGGTCGAGTCACTGCGCGGTTACGCTTCGCAGAACGGAAACTCCGTGTTGGCCAGGTCGACGATCACGCTGGAGGCGTCCGAGATACCCGACCCTCTGCTGTTGGTCAGTTTGTAGGTCCCCACCATGTAGCCTTGGCAAATGCTGCGCAGGAAGTCTCTATCCACGGTGAAGTCGTAATAACCCCGCGCAAACTCCTCAGGGGAAATCCTATGATCTTGCACCAGTGGTGGCACGGGCAGATCCGCCCCTGAATCAAAGTCGACACCTTTGAGTGTGAGTTCGACGTCGTCTCCTTCGGCCATGTTCGTCAATGCAACCTGGGTCCGTACGCGCACCGGTCTTTGTGCTGTTTCACGGTCAATGATGTCATCGGCGTTCTTGTCCGGATAGGTCGGGCCGGAGAAGGGTTGGCCATCGTTGGGTTTGCCCTGGCTGGACTCCACCGGAATCAGTTTCGGCAGCGGCGCTCCTTCTTCGCGTACCGGAGGTGTATAAGGCGGTTGCAGTTCGCGCGAGATACGGTAGTTCACCGGGATATTTCCCGTCGCCTGGAAATATCCAGGAGCTACGGCCAGGCGCAATGGTTGAGCATTGTCACCCGTGGCAACAGTATAAGGAGGAGCTACGTCCGTTCCACCCCAAGTGACGGTGATGATGTCGCCGGCAACGAAAGAAGGTTGAGGGGGAGTATCGTTGGTCCGGTTACTGACGATGGCGAATGCCGTCAGGCTGAAGGCCGCTTCGGAGATGCGGTCGATGTCTCCGGTGCCACTTTCAATCACGATTTGCTTCAGGTTCGTCTCGGGATCGGGTCCGCCCGGTACTCGAAGGTCGACATTAACCTCCAGCACAGGAGATGGATAAGGCAAACCTTCACGCGAGACCGTGTACGACACGGGAAGCCGTGGATTGGAACCGGCCGTCGCGACCACAGGAAACAGCAGCTTGATGGTGGTCACGGGGTCCTGAGTGAGGTCGGCGGTGGTCAACGAATACGGCGCCGATTTCTGCCCGCCCCAGTCGACCACGATAACGTCGGCCAGATGAGGATCACGATAGATCGGAATCTGCACATCCACCCCTGCCACCGCATCGCTATAGCTCACCACGCCGTCATTGAGAAAGGCCGGCACGATCGGTGCTTCGAGCTGGGAGGGAACGTCGAGAAGAATGACTCGAATCCTCGCCGCCGGAGAGTCGAAAGAAACGTTACCCGGCTCGTCGGTGATGTTATAGCCGAAGTTGATCACGCCATCGGCCAGGGTTTCGACGTCCGACCTCTTGAAGCGCAGCTTGACCTTGCGGGTATGCACTTCGTCGGCATCGACAACTTCGGCGGATCCCGGCAGGCGCACAATCGGGTCCGTGCCTCGCTGTATCCATGGAACCAGCACATCGTTGAGTTCAATCCCGTCGTAGTCGGAAACAGTGGTGATGAACTCGTCGTTGATGAAGTTTGCAGCGGTGATCAAAGGAGGAAGCTGTTGTTCATCGTCACCCAACAGAATCGGCAGCAACTCACCACCGGGAGCGGTGCGATCAACGATGATCGTTGTGCCGGCAGTCGGCCAGGTTGCGTTTCCGCCCAGACGGGTGGTCACCCGATAGCTGACCACGTGAGTGCCTTCCTGCGCCGTGAGTGACGCCGGTAGCTGAACGGTCCATTTGAAGTTGGGGTCCACCACATCGGCGGCCGTGATTTCGTAAAACGGCGGCACTGTGGGCACCACGCTGGAAGCATCATTGCCATCCCAGGTGATCCGGATGCGGTACGTCGCCAGCATTGTCGGCCAGCGAGGAACCTCGACGGTGATGCCAGCATCGGCTTCGGCCACCGGGATTTTCTTGCTGGCGAACTGGCCGGCGACGGTTGGCGCGCTCAGAGCCGGATCTACGGCTTTCGGGGCGGGCGCACCGGCTGGGGTCACGGGCTGGGGCCGTGCCACGGCAACGGAGAGTTTGTCTCCATACTTGAGCCTGGTTTTCAGGGGAAGGGGGGCATTGTCCATCTTTCTCATCCTCGAGGTTTAGGTCATGTTCGATAACGCTGACGTGTCTGTGTTGGCTCTACGGGCCATTGCCCAATAGAGCCGCTTCAATCCAGAGCATGGGAAGGGGAACATGACTTCGTTCCATCCATGGACAGTCGCGCCAGGTTTCAATTTATCGCATTCGAAGGCTAGTTCAGGCATTTGGCGCCATTTAGATTGATTGGCGATTGAAACAATAGCGATGGGCTCTAACTAAATTAGTTATAGCTATTCGAAGTAATCTCTATCGCGAATCAAACTAACTCGCCAGGCATTAAGAGCTATGTTGGCATAGGAAGGCCGTGTTTAATGCGGTTTTGATCTGTGTTGCAAGGTGGCGCGGGGTTGCCCGCTGAACTTGCTACTCGAATGATTGCGTACAAATGGATGATGGTTGGCGGCATTGAGGGGTGAGCTTGCAATGTAGGAAGTCTCCTACGCCGTGCGCGGACACATCCTACAGATCTTACAGACAAGTTCATGTCTACTACTGCGCTTCGTGCCTACCGATAACTGCCCGGTTCATGACTCGCGGCAGTCAAGGATTTTAATGTGAAAAAACAACTGGTCTTTCAATCTTTCAACCATTCATTAGCGGCTGCGGTTGTATTTCTCGCAATGAATTCATACGCCCAAGCCGGTAATATCATCCCCGATCTGGAAGTCACCATCGGTCCCGACGATCCAGTCGAGACCTGGACGCTCAACAGTGGATCGACCCTCAACACCCTGCCGGGCACCAATACGCTGAACATTACCTCGTTCGACGGTGGGACGCTGAACATGCAGGGCTCGACAGTGACGGGGGGAGCGGGCGAGGGCATTACCTTGTTCGGCTCCACCGCCACACTCGTGGACACTAACGTGACCAGCACCGGCAGCTTCGGGCTGCTCATCAACCGCAACGCCCTGGTCGGCCCCCCTTCCAGCGCCAGTGTCACCGGCGGCAGCATCAGTGGCGCCGGCGCCGGGATCTTTGCGACGTTCGAAAGCTCGGTGGTGCTCAACGGAACGGTTGTCAATGGAGCCGCAAACGGAGACCTTCCTCCACTTGTCGATGGTTCCGGGATACTCCTGACAGGCAGCAATGCCAGCGTGCTTGCTGGCAGTTTGGTGACGGGGGCAAACCACGGCGTGTTCATGACCCATGACAGCATTGGTGGCGTGGGGGAAGGTGACAATACCCTGTTGATCGACGGATCGACCGTGACGGGCACCGCTTCAAGCGCATTGTATCTGGGCTTGCTGGATGCCGGCACGCCGGTCAGCGCCAACATCATCATCGCCAATGGTACGCAACTCAATGGCGGCAACGGCCTGGCGCTGGAGGTCGGCGCAGACAGCACCGCTCAGGTCACCGTAGACAGCAGCAGATTGAACGGCGGTATCCTGGTGCAGGACGGCTCCAGTGCCACGGTACTGCTGGACAACAACTCGAGCGCGACGGGTAACATTACCAACGTCGCGGACTTCACCCTGAACAACGGCTCCAGCCTTTCAGGCAACCTGACCCGCACTACCAACCTCACCGCAAGCAACAATTCCAGCGTCAGCGGCAATGTTAGTGATGTGGAGAACTTCAACCTGACCGGCAACTCGTCGGTCACCGGTAACCTGAGCAACGTCACCAACCTGAGCCTGGAAAACTCCACCTGGACCACCAACGACGGCCAGGGCGTGACCAACCTCGCCATGAATGCCGGCACGGTCAAGTTGGGTGCGGGTGATGGCACCTTCGAAACCCTGAACCTCAGCACGCTGTCGGGTAATGGCCGGTTCATCATGGACACCAACCTTGGCGCACAGCAGGGTGACCTGGTGAGCGTCTCCGGCCAGGCCAGCGGCAGCTATGACTTGCTGATCCGCAACACCGGCGTGGACCCGGTCAAGGGCGGCCCGGATCAACAGGTGGTGCACACCGGTACAGGCAGCACCGCAGGTTTTGCGGTGGTCGGCGGGCAAGTGGATTTCGGGACCTTCGCCTATGACCTGGAGCAGCGCGGCACCGACTGGTTCCTGGTGCAGAAATTCGATGACGACGGCAACCCGATCGTGACCCCCGGCACCGAGTCGGTCATCAGCCTGTTCAGCGCCGCGCCGACCGTCTGGTATGGCGAACTGAGCACCCTGCGCAGCCGCATGGGAGAATTGCGCTACGGCCAGAGCCAGGGCGGCGCCTGGACCCGCGCCTACGGCAACAAGTACAACATGTCCGCAGCCGGCGGCACGGCTTACCAGCAGAATCAGCACGGTATCTCCTTCGGTGCCGACGCACCGTTGCCGGTGTCCGACGGCCAGTGGCTGGTGGGTGTGCTGGCCGGTTACAGCCGCTCTGACCTGGACATCGCCGCAGGCACCTCCGGCCACGTCGACAGCTACTACCTGGGTGCCTACACCACCTGGCTGTCCGACAGCGGCTACTACATCGACGCCGTGATCAAGGCCAACCGCTTCAAGAACACCTCGGACGTGCGCATGAGCGATGGCGCCAAGACCGGTGGCGACTACAACACCAACGGCATCGGTGCCTCGGTCGAAGCAGGCAAGCACATCAAGCTGCAGGACGACTGGTTCGTCGAGCCCTACGCGCAACTCTCAAGCCTCTGGGTACAGGGCGCCGACTACTCGCTGGACAACGGCATGCGCGCCGACAGCAACAAGGCCGACTCTTTCCTGGGCAAGGTCGGCACCACCGTGGGCCGCAACTTCCCGCTGGACAAGGGTGGCTACGTGCAACCCTACGTGAAGGTGGCGCTGGCCCATGAATTCGCCAACAGCAACCGGGTCAAGGTCAACGACAACACTTTCAGCAACGATCTGTCCGGCAGCCGTGGCGAGCTGGGTGCAGGGATTGCCGCGCAACTGACCGAGGTGCTGCAGCTGCATGCCGATGTCGATTACAGCAATGGCAAGAATATCGAGCAGCCTTGGGGCGTGAACGTCGGTGTTCGCTACAGCTGGTAACGAAGACGCAATCATTTGCGGTAATGGAAGGGGCCGTGGCAGGCCCCTTTCTTGTGCTTGGCGTTCGCTGCCGGGTGCCTGATCGACCCCATGGGTGGTCATATCCGCTCACAGCTGGCCGGCCTTCAGGTGCCTACATTGGTCTATGCTGCGCTGCGGCATGAAAGGTGCTTGCCATTATCGGCGGAACCTATGATCTGCAATCGAATCCATGACTGCATTCACCACACCACTACTCGCAGGCTGAGGATTGCCGTATAACGAGCAACAATCGCGTGTCTGGCCACGAAGGACCCACAATAAAAGCTGATGAAGACTCCAAAACGCATTGAACCGCTGATCGAAGACGGTCTGGTAGACGAGGTGCTGCGCCCGCTCATGAGCGGTAAAGAGGCAGCTGTTTATGTGGTGCGCTGTGGCAAAGAGCTGCGCTGCGCGAAGGTTTACAAGGAGGCGAACAAACGCAGTTTTCGTCAGGCGGCCGAGTATCAGGAAGGCCGCAAGGTACGCAACAGTCGCGATGCCCGCGCCATGGCCAAGGGCTCCAAGTTCGGGCGCAAGGAAGCCGAGGATGCGTGGCAGAACGCAGAAGTTGCAGCCCTGTTTCGCCTGGCCAATGCGGGCGTGCGTGTTCCCAAGCCGTACGACTTCCTCGAAGGCGTGCTGCTCATGGAAATGGTGTCCGACGGCTACGGCGATGCGGCGCCGCGTCTGAATGACGTGACCCTGGAGCCCGATCAGGCGCGCGAGTACCACGCCTTCCTGATTCAACAAATCGTGTTGATGCTGTGTGCCGGACTGGTGCACGGTGACCTTTCCGAGTTCAACGTGCTGCTCTCGCCCGAAGGCCCGGTCATCATCGATCTGCCCCAGGCGGTGGACGCGGCGGGCAACAACCACGCCTTCAGCATGCTGGAGCGCGACGTTGGCAACATGGCCGCTTACTTCGGTCACTTTGCACCGGAATTGAAAAAGACCCGCTATGCCAGGGAGATGTGGTCCCACTACGAAGCCGGCACGCTCTCGCCGGCCACGGTGCTGACCGGCGAGTTCGCTGACCCCGACGACGTCGCCGACGTCAACAGCGTGCTGCGCGAAATCGAGGCGGCGCAACGGGACGAAGCCCGCAGGCAGGCAGCGCGAGCGGCAGAAGATGCCCCGCGTGACAAGACCGAGGAACCACCTCCGCCGTGGATGCAGTGATCGAGCAGTGAATGAAGCGCCGGGGATCCATGCCCCGGCGTTTTCTTTTACCCGCTTCGCCGCTTCCGGCTTGCCGGCGATTGCGATCGCGAAGGCGCTGACCGTTACAGATTATTGACCCTCAGAATCTGTGAGTAGAAGATCTGGGTGTTGTCGAACCTTTTCAAGCTGTAGTTGAACAGCACGGGCTTACCCCGGTTCTGAGCGCGCCATGTTTCGTTGATGGCAAAGTTGATGTAGTCGCCATGGAATTCCCGTATTGCGCTTTCAACGGTGGTCTGCCCGATGAACCGCACTTGTGCGGAGTAATAGTTCTGAGCGAACTGCACGCGAATGTTGTTATTGTTCGGCGAGTTGATGGTGGGCGCATCGATGGCGCCGACATGTCCAAACACCGAAAGGGACATGGATTGTGATGTGGAAGGGCCGGCCGGTGCCCTCACCACGGTGTAGGTCATGGTCGCGTTGACCCCAATGCAGTCGATGATCTCGTACATGGAAACCTTGAACACCAAGGGCCTCGGAGGATTGGCCACTTGCTGGACTTCAGATTGTACCGTCACTCTTCGGCCAACCCACGTCAGGCGCACCGTGTCCCCTGGGTTCATCCCGTACTCGGGAATTTCGACGAAGCCGTCCCCTTCCTGGGCATAGTAATTGATCTGTTCGCGGTTCTGGCCCACGCCTGTTGCGCCCCGGAAATGCGGCGCCCTGAGATCCATCTGACTCGTTCCGACACTGATCACCCAGTTGTTGGACATCTGACCGTCGGCATGGGCCGTAAACGTATGAGCGCCCGGGGCCAGGGTGGAGGTCAGGAAACTCCAGGAACCGTCAGCCTGGATGGGTACGTTGTTGGCGAGCACGATGTTGTTGTCACGAATTTCCACCGTGGTCGCGCGCAGGGAATTGTCGCTCATGGGAATTCCTTTTTATGTTGTCCAATGATGGGGAGCGTCGTTATTCACCTTGTAAAGTGAAGCGGGTTTTTCCGGGCGAAGTTATATTGATTCGCGATCAAGGTGTGTCGGCATATCGCGAGGATCGGTTGCGAACGTCGATGCCTGGTTTAAACGTCACGCACAACACCCGCCCGACTCCAGATCCTTCAGTATCGGACAATCCGGCCGGTCATCCCCATGGCAATGCTGTACCAGGTCCTGCAACGTATCGCGCAGGCCTGTCAGCTCGGCAATCTTGCGGTTCAGTTCTTCGATATGCTGCCCGGCCAGGGCCTTGACGTCGGCGCTGGCGCGGCCTCTGTCCTGCCAGAGTGTGAGCAGCTTGCCGACCTCCTCAAGTGAAAACCCCATGTCCCGCGAGCGCTTGATGAAGGCCAGGGTGTGCAGGTCGTCCTTGCCGTACAGCCGGTAGCCGCTGTCGGTGCGATGGGCGGCCTGCAGCAGGCCGATGGATTCGTAGTAGCGGATCATCTTGGCGCTCAGGCCACTGGTTTTTGCGGCTTGGCCGATGTTCATCGTGGGTCTCCTTGGTCGTCTGGTTTCCAGGTCTTGAGCAGCAGCGCATTGCTCACCACGCTGACGCTGGACAGCGCCATGGCCGCGCCGGCAAGCACCGGGTTGAGCAGGCCGAAGGCGGCCAGCGGGATGCCGATCAGGTTGTAGACGAAGGCCCAGAACAGGTTCTGGCGGATCTTGGCGTAGGTCCTGCGGCTGATGTCCAGCGCGGCGGGGATCAGGCGAGGGTCGCCGCGCATCAGGGTAATGCCTGCGGCGTGCATGGCCACGTCGGTGCCGCCGCCCATGGCGATGCCCACGTCGGCGGCGGCCAGGGCCGGGGCGTCGTTGATGCCATCGCCGACCATGGCCACGACGCCGGTTTTCTTCAATGCAACCACAGTGGCGGCCTTGTCCCCGGGCAGGACTTCGGCGTGCACGTCATCGATGCCCAGCGCCTCGGCGACCACTCTGGCGCTGCCGCGATTGTCGCCGGTCAGCAAGTGGCTGCTGATGTGCCGTTGCTTGAGTTGCACGATGGCCTGCGCGGCGCCGGGCTTGACGGTATCGCCAAAGGCGAACAGGCCGAGCACGTGGGGCTGCGGAGCGGTTTCGATCAGCCAGGAGAGCGTACGGCCTTCGGCTTCCCAATCGCTTGCGGTGCCTGCGAGGGCATCGGCAGCCAGGCCGCTTTCGTCCAGCAGGCGTTTGTTGCCCAGCGCCAGTTCGCGCCCATGCAACGTGCCGGCGATACCGCGCCCGGCGAGGGAGCGGCTGTTGCTGACGTCTTCGGGCTTGAGGTTGCGTTCAGCGCAGAGGTCCAGAACGGCCTTGGCCAGTGGGTGTTCGCTGCCCCGTTGCAGCGCTCCGGCCATCAGCAGCAATGTGTTCTCATCGGCATCGATGGCGGTCATGTGGGCGATGCGTGGTGTGCCGCTGGTCAATGTGCCGGTCTTGTCGAAGACCACTGCGCTCACCTGATGGGCACGCTCCAGCGCTTCGGCGTCCTTGATCAGGATGCCATGGCGCGCCGCGACGCCGGTTCCGGCCATGATCGCGGTCGGCGTGGCCAGCCCCAGTGCGCAAGGGCAGGCGATGACCAGCACGGCCACGGCGTTGATGATGGCAGTTTCCAGTGGCACTCCGGCCAACAACCAGCCGCCCAGCGTGGCTAGGGCAAGCAGCAGGACCACCGGCACGAACACCTGGCTGACTTTATCCACCAGCTTCTGGATCGGGGCCTTGGCCGATTGCGCATCTTCGACCAGGCGAATGATCCGCGCCAGCACGGTTTCGCCGCCCAGGGCTTCAGTGCGCACCAGCAGACGACCTTCGCCGTTGATCGCACCGCCCGTGACCTTGTCGCCCGGCTGCTTGGGCACCGGCAGGCTCTCGCCGCTGATGAGCGCTTCGTCGGCGTGGCTCTGGCCGTCGATCACGACGCCGTCCACCGGGAAGCGTTCGCCGGGTTTGACCAGCACCTGATCGCCCAGCTTCAGCGCGCTGATCGCTACCTCTTGCTCCTGACCGTCGACCACCTGAATCGCCCGTTCCGGCCGCAAGGCTTCGAGGGCGCGGATGGCGCTGGCGGTCTGGCGCTTGGCGCTGCTTTCCAGGTATTTGCCCAGCAATACCAAAGTGATGACCACCGCCGAGGCTTCGAAATACAGGTGGGGCATGTCGTGATGGGCGCTGGCCAGCCACTGATAGACGCTCAGGCCATAACCGGCACTGGTGCCCAGCGCCACCAGCAAATCCATGTTGCCCGCGCCCGCACGCACGGCCTTGTAAGCGGCGACATAGAAGCGCGCGCCGAGGAAAAATTGCACCGGGGTTGCCAAGGCGAACTGGACCCAGGCGGGCAGCATCCACTCGATACCGAAGGGTTGCAACAGCATCGGCAGGACCAGCGGCAAGGCCAGGACGATCGCCAGCAGCAGATGCCAGCGCTCGCTGTCGTGGCGCTTGAGCTGATCGGCCTGCTGCGCGGCACGGTCCTGCTCCAGGGTTGCGCCGTAACCGGCCTTGTCCACCGCCGCGATCAGGCTGGCGGGGTCGATACGCTCCTGCACTTCGACGTGGGCGCGTTCATTGGCGAGGTTCACGGTCGCAACCGTTACCCCGGGCACCTTGCGCAACGCACGCTCGACACGGCCTGCGCAACTGGCGCAGGTCATGCCGGTGATGGGCAGATCGAACGTCTGGGGACTGGGCATCGCGGACACTCCTTGAAGGCTATTGCCAGCAAGGATCAACCTTGCCACGTTGGCAAGGTCAAGTCCCGTTTTTCAGCGCATCAACGCACTTCGATCTGGTCCAGCGACTGCTCGGCAATGGTTCGCGCCATGTCGATCAGATGCACTACGGAAAACGCCAGATCGCGCTTGCTGCCGCTCTGAGCGTCGGCGCTTTCGTAGGCGGTGGCCTTGGCGCAGCGTAACAGCCCGGAGATCTGGGCCAGGGAGTCTTCGAGTGTGGGGTTGGGTGGGTCGGGGGTGATTTTTAGCATTTTTCATCCTGAGGTCTGGGACCACCGGCATCTTCGCTGCTAAACAAATGAAGGGTGGCGGCTTTGACAACGGGTTAGCAGACCGGGACCTCAGAACCCGGCGCACCCGAAGGTGCCCCGCGCAAAGCCACCATAGGATGGAGTGCGTTGATCTGAGTTGATTCAGGCTGCTAAACCCGATCGCTGATTCCCAGCGACGGCCGCAGATTAGCACTCAGATCGCGCTGCACAAGCGCCTGAGAGTTTCTAGGAAATGTCCTGCATAAGAAAGAGAGAAGCCTGTCAGAAAGGGGCTACAAACCGTCAGATGTGTTGCAGGACATGGCGATTTCGAACGCCAGCCCTATCACCCAGCCACACCACATCCCCCGTAGCAGCACGGCTTGCCGGCGGGGGGCGATTTCAGAGACGCCGTCGCGGGCAAGCGCGCTCCTACAGGAGTGAGGTGAACACACCCGTAGCAGTCCGGCTTGCCGGCGTCGGCGATTTTGAGGACGCCCCCGCCGGCAAGCCGTGCTGCTACGGGTCGGTGTACAACCAAAGCTTTTGATTTTGATCCTGATGCGCGATGGCACAGGCGCCGCCGAACGCGACGTTAAGGCGCCAGGCCGAGCGCAGGCGTCGTGTAGGGGGATGAGCGGCATGGATGCCGCTAGCCGTGCGGGCCATGGACGGCGCTCAGATGGACGGGACGGCGTGCCCCCGGAACGGCGCCGGAGTCGAGGGAAGTCCGAAGGACCCCAGCCTGTCGCAGGGCTTTTTTGGTTACTTTTTCAGCTCTTGGAAAAAGTGACCCGCCGTAAGGGCGGAAGGCTGACTCCGAGTCGACATCGCAACCAGATATGCTCGCCAAACGCCAAACGCCAAAACCGCAACTGTCAATAATTCAAACCAGCCCGCTTGAGATACATCCCATTAGGCCCCGACGCGATCCGGTACTTCAACACATCCCCCGCATTAATATGCAGCCGCGTATTGTTCTGCGCCTCGATCCCCGGCAGACACCCCGGCGCCTGCCCCGGCAACACCCGCAGGCGCACCGACAGATCCCCCGCCGGCAGATTGAACGAACGCGACTCCTCCTGAAACAGCCGGCCTACCAACTGATCCTGCATGTAAATGCCAATCTCACAGGACGTCGCCACTTCCAGTCGCTCGCGAGAAATGATGAGCACGCCATAATCCTGATCGGCCTGTGCCCAGGATGCGCAGGCCACCAGACCGATAAAACCTGCAATGCGAAAGGCTGACCAGCCCATGGCCGATGTCTCCTGATGTACGTTGATGAAACACTTTGGCTCAGCTTTCCCTGGAATACCAGCCCGGCAGAAACGCCACAAACTTGACCTTGCCATGGTGGGAAGGTGGAAGATCACGACATCTGGTCACATTTTTTCAAGCGAGGAGTCATCCGATGCAAACATTCAACGTTCAAGGCATGACCTGCGGCCACTGCGTTCGCGCGGTGACCAATGCAATCAAGGGCGAAGATCCGGCCGCCGAGGTGCAGATTGACCTGCCCAAGGGCGAAGTGGCCGTGCAAAGCCGGTTGGCGGCGGAGCAGGTGATCGGGTTGATCGAGGAGGAGGGGTATAGCGTCCAGACGAAGTAACGTCTTGCCTGAACCCTCTGTAGGAGCGCGCTTGCCCGCGACGGCGGTGGGGCAGACGATAACTGTGTCACTGACCCACCGCCGTCGCGGGCAAGCGCGCTCCTACAGGTTTTGTGTTCGCCCGCGACACGGGAACGATCTGGTCAATAGTGATACCACTTCAACTCAAGCATCACCTCGTTCACCGGGGAACTCATCTCACTGAAATCCCGCTGTGCGCTGAGGCGCACGCCCAGGTTGCGCGACAATTCCCACTGCTGATTCAGACTGATCGTGCGACGCACCTCGCCGTTGGTGAAGTAGTCGCCCTTGGTTTCCAGGCTAAAATTGCCCAGTGGATTGCGCCACAGCACGCCGGTGTTGAAGCCCGCTGCCGGTGAGACGAGGGCCGAGAAGTCATTGTTGTGCTCCACCCGCACCGTGCCCAGCGCAAAGCCCAGCACGTCGTCGCCCAGCTTCCAGGTGCCTCCGGCGCCGCCGTTGACGTGGCTGACCAGATTCTCGTCGCCGTGCTTGCCCAGCACCCGCTCAAGGCCGCCAGCCACCTGCCATGACCAGGGCTTGAGCAGGTCATTGCGCGGGGTCAGCGAGCGGATGGTTGCCAGGTCCAGCCGCTGCACTTGCCAGTGGCTGTCTTCGTACTGGCGCAGCTTGAGCTGCAGGATTTCGATCTGTGCGCCCAGCGGGAAGCCATAGGCGTTGTCGTTGAGGTCGTGGTAGGCCATGCGCAGGCCATATTCGGCGAAGGCCTTGTCATCGCGGGTGCCCACGCCCAGTTGCCAGGTGCGCGACTCATGGCCGTCCTCGGGCAGGCCAGGGCGCTCGATTTCAAGGGCCGGCGGCGGGTTGGTGCTGATGGCGCGCAGCAGGTCATAGCTGCGCTGCGAGCGGGCAGGGTCACGCTCCTCGCCATTGGCGCGGTAACGCTCAAGGCGGTAGGCCGCGTCCTGAATCAACGCCCGGCGCTCCTTGGGCAGGGCGGCGTAATCGGGGCTCTGCATTTGCTTCTGATCGGCGCTGACTTTCAGCACCTGCTGCTTTTCATCGTGGCTCAGGGGCTCGGCGCGGCTGAGCAACTCGCGCTCCTTGGAAGGCCGGTAGTCGATCTTCTCCACCAGCCCGGCCTCCTTGACCGCGCGCACGGTGTCGGTGGGGATGGCGGTGAGGCGGAACTGCGGCGTGAGATCAAGGCTGGGGCGCGCCACTTGCAGCAGTTCGAGCAGGCGATAGGAGCAGTTTTCGTCGAAGAAGAAATAGCCGAAGCGGATCTGCTTGAGTTCCCACACGTGCTCGACCATGCGCCGGGTTTCTTCCGGGGTCAGGTTCAGGCGGTACTCCCACAGGTCGCGGTTTTCCAGGCTGCTGTATTCGGAAAGTTTCTCCTGATAGGGCACCAGCGCGAACAGGCCGGGATAGCCGCCCATCAGGCCTTTCCAGGCATAGAGGATGCTGTTGTCGGAGCCTTCGATGTAGGCGCCGAAGTTGATCGCATAGCTGAGCAGGGCGGTCTTGTTGGCCTGCACGTCAGCCTGGTCGATGCGCAGCAGGGTGTGACCAAACATCGACGATGGGCTGTTGAGATAGGCCGCAGGAAAGATCATCACCGTGCTGTCCGGCGCCACGTCAGAAAACCACTTGTTGAATTCCTTGCAATCGACGGCAGGCAGGTCGGTCAGTTTCAGCTCGTCGCGCAGGTAACGGGTGCGGGAAGGGTAAACGCACTGCGGATGTGCATCTTCCTGCCCTGCAACGACCGGGCGGTAGATCGCCTCGAGGGTTGCGGCCAGTTCGGCCTTCGGGTCATGGGCGCCGTCTTTGGCGAGGAAGAATTTGGCATCGTCCACATAGCTGCGCCAGCCACCGAGCTTGCCGGCTTCGTAATGTCCGATGGCAATCCAGAATCTGGAGGAGGCCAGTTGCTGCAAACGATCTTGGTCGACTTGCGGTGTGGCAGACAGCGGGGCACAGACACAGAGCGCCAGCCAGGCGAGGCGTTTGAGCATAGATTGGCAACTAGTCAGATGGGATCGGAAGCAGTGAATGCCTGCCCTCTCGAAAGAGGGCAGGTTTGCGCGACTTTAGGCCTGGGTTGCGTATTTGGCCAGAGCCGGGTCGTTCTTCAGCACGTCGAGGGTGTTGGTGTGCACGTCCTCGGCAGTGGCATCAGCCTTGTTGAAGATCTGTTGGTAGTGGTCATGGGTGACTGCGGCGAAACGGGCACGATCCTGCGGTGCCACGCCGAGCACGACCGCGTAGGTGGTGAGTGCCTCGCCCTGGCCCATGGCCATGTCTTTGGAGAGTTCGTCCATCATGCCGTTCATGGCCAGCCACGACTTGCCGCCGTAGGTCAGGGCCGCGTTGGTGGAGCAGCCGTTGGTGCCTGAGGTCATGCCGAAAGTGGCGTTGCCGGAGGTGCCGTTGGTGGTGGAAGCGAGGAAGTGTGCCGGGGTGCCGCGCTGCCCTTCAAACAGCATGTTGCCCCAACCGCAGTCTGGACCGCCGGGAGCTTGAGCCATGGCGTTTATGGACACAGCGGCGAAGAGAGTACCAAGAAGAATCCGTTTCATAGCTTTAGTCTCTGTTGTTTCAACCAAGGGTCGGATTCCTGGCCGAAAACAGGGCCAGGGAGGGCCGGTTTATTGATTTGTTACCGGCCGCGCAGGTTGGAGTTTAGGCAGGATCTGAACGTTCCGTGATTTATTGCGTTTTGTTGTATGCAGGCCGCGTCTTAAAAGGCTGTGGGAATGTTCATCAAGCTAAAACATATTCAGGTGTTTCCTTCCTTGCCAGTCTGGTGCGCCGAGCGCCAGAATGCCCCCATCTGCCCCGCCTGATGTAAGGATGTCCGATGCCCGATTCTGTAGCTGCCAGCCTGCGACTTGCGCCTGAGGCGCTGACCCGTCCCTTCTCCGCTGAACAGTTCAGCTTCACGACAACCAACGATCTGGAACCCTTTCGCGGCGTGCTCGGTCAGGAACGAGCGGTCGAGGCCCTGCAATTCGGGGTGGCGATGCCGCGCCCCGGCTACAACGTGTTCGTCATGGGCGAGCCTGGCACCGGTCGCTTCTCGTTCGTCAAACGCTACCTCAAGGCCGAGGGCAAGCGCATGCAGACCCCGTCGGACTGGGTCTACGTCAACAACTTCGACGAGCCCCGCGAGCCCCGCGCCGTGGAGCTGCCACCGGGCAGTGCCAGCTCGTTCATCATCGACATCAACGGACTGGTCGACAACCTCTTGTCGACTTTTCCTGCCGTGTTCGAGCACCCGTCCTACCAGCAGAAGAAAAGCGCCATCGACCGCGCGTTCAATCAGCGCTATGACCGCGCCCTGGATGTGATCGAGCGCCTGGCGCTGGAAAAAGACATCGCCCTGTACCGCGACAGCAGCAACATCGCCTTCACCCCGATGCTCGAAGGCAAGGCGCTGGACGAGGCCGAGTTCTCGCAGTTGCCGGAAGCCGAGCGCGAACGTTTTCACACCGATATCTCGGCGCTGGAAGAACGCCTGAACGAGGAACTCGCGAGCCTGCCGCAATGGAAGCGCGAGTCCAACAACCAGATGCGTCAGCTCAACGAAGAGACCTTCATCCTGGCCCTGCAGCCGCTGCTGGCTCCGCTGTCGGAGCAGTACGCCGAGAACGCGGCAGTGTGCGCCTACTTGCAGGCGATGCAGGTCAACCTGTTGAAAACCGTGGTCGAGCAACTGGTCGATGACAGCAAGACCGACGCCCAGGCGCGCAAGCTGCTCGAAGAGCAATACTGCCCAAGCCTGGTGGTCGGCCACTCGGCCAGCGGCGGGGCGCCGGTGGTGTTCGAACCGCACCCGACCTACGACAACCTGTTCGGCCGTATCGAATACAGCACCGATCAGGGCGCGCTGTACACCACCTATCGCCAGCTGCGCCCCGGTGCGTTTCATCGGGCCAACGGCGGCTTCCTGATTCTGGAAGCCGAGAAGATGCTCAGCGAGCCGTTCGTGTGGGACGCCCTCAAGCGCTCGCTGCAATCGCGCAAGCTGAAAATGGAATCGCCGCTGGGCGAGCTGGGCCGCATTGCCACCGTGACCCTGACCCCGCAGACCATCCCGTTGCAGGTCAAGGTCATCATCATTGGCGCGCGGTCGCTGTACTACACGCTGCAGGACCTGGATCCGGACTTCCAGGAGATGTTCCGGGTGCTGGTGGACTTCGACGAAGACATCCCGATGGTCGACGAGAGCCTGGAGCAGTTCGCCCAGTTGCTCAAGACGCGCACCTCCGAAGAAGGCATGGCGCCGCTGACCGCCGATGCGGTGGCGCGCCTTGCGACCTACAGCGCACGATTGGCCGAGCATCAGGGGCGGTTGTCGGCACGCATCGGTGATCTGTTCCAGTTGGTCAGCGAGGCGGATTTCATTCGCAGCCTGGCTAACGATGAGCGCACGGACGCCGGCCACATCGAGCGTGCGCTCAAGGCCAAGGCCACGCGCACCGGTCGGGTGTCGGCGCGGATTCTGGACGACATGCTCGCCGGTATCATTCTGATCGACACCGCAGGCGCGGCAGTCGGCAAATGCAACGGGCTGACGGTGCTGGAAGTCGGCGACTCGGCGTTCGGTGTGCCGGCGCGGATTTCCGCCACGGTCTATCCGGGCGGCAGCGGCATCGTCGACATCGAGCGCGAGGTCAATCTCGGCCAGCCGATTCACTCCAAGGGTGTGATGATCCTTACCGGCTACCTGGGCAGCCGTTACGCGCAGGAATTCCCGTTGGCGATTTCCGCGAGCATCGCGCTGGAGCAGTCCTACGGTTACGTGGACGGTGACAGCGCCTCGCTTGGCGAGGTGTGCACGCTGATCTCGGCCCTGTCGAAAACGCCGCTCAAGCAGTGTTTCGCCATCACTGGCTCCATCAACCAGTTTGGTGAAGTGCAGGCGGTGGGCGGGGTCAACGAGAAGATCGAAGGCTTCTTCAGGCTCTGCGAGGCCCGCGGCCTGACCGGCGATCAGGGCGCGATCATCCCGCAGGCCAACGTGGCAACCCTGATGCTCGACGAGCGCGTGCTGCAAGCGGTGCGTGCCGGGCAGTTCCACGTGTACGCCGTGCGCCAGGTGGACGAAGCCCTCAGCCTACTGGTGGGCGAAGCGGTTGGCGAGGTGGACGAGGAAGGCCAGTTCCCGGAAAACTCGGTCAACGGGCGGGTGGTGGATCGCCTGCGCGACATCGCTGAAATGCTCAGTGACGAGGACCTCAAAGAGCTCGAAAAAGAGGCGCCACAATTACAGCCCGAACTGAAAAGTTGAGTGTTTGACGTCAACTAAACAGGGCGCCTGATGGCCAAATGACCATTCGGCGCCCTTTTTTGTTTTCACTCTTTTCCTTGAGGGTATTTGTTCGTTATTGTCGCGTTACAGCAGTTGTCAAAAGGACTGACGCGTTTCCTGGCCTGTTCAAGGAAATGAATACTGCAATCAATGAGGAGCTCGCCATGCCGCGCAGCCTCTGTCTTACTCGCCAATGCCTGGGTCTGGTGACCCGTATCGAATGTGTGATTCGCCCTCTGTCTGGTGACAACGGTATGTGGACACTGTTGTTTGCCGCCGGGATGTCCGGGGAGCAGCCTTCCGCGTTAAAAGCCCAAGGCCCGTTTCACGGTCCGGTCGCTGCCGAGTCGGTGCTTGATGCGATTGCAGAAAGCCTTGCGCTGCATGGTTACCAGACCGCAGAAGAGATACCGATCTGGAGCCTGCACCTGCAAGGCGAGCTGCGACGGATCAACGGCTCGACTCACAACCAGCGAACCTCTCCCGCCCACTGACAACTTGCCTCGACGAAGGCCACGTCTGTTATTCCTGCACGGCAGGGCTGTAGCGTGGAATTCGTCGAGTACTGCATCAGCCTTCCTCTCAAGTTAATTGTTTCAAGTCTTGTCGCGAGCGCTTGTGTGTCACGGCCTTCGCCCTATACTCGCGGGCTTTCAATCAACTGTGAGTTTCAATGGAACGTTTTATCGAAAATGCCATGTACGCGTCGCGCTGGTTGCTGGCGCCGATTTACATTGGTTTGTCGCTGGGCCTGCTGGCGCTGGCGCTGAAGTTCTTTCAGGAAATCTTCCACGTCATCCCCAACGTGTTCGCGCTGGCCGAATCTGACCTGATCCTGGTGCTGCTGTCGCTGATCGACATGGCGCTGGTGGGCGGCCTGCTGGTGATGGTGATGATCTCCGGCTACGAAAACTTCGTCTCGGAACTGAACATCGACGAGGGCAAGGAGAAGCTCAGCTGGCTGGGCAAGATGGACTCTTCTTCGTTGAAGATGAAGGTCGCGGCGTCCATCGTTGCGATTTCGTCGATCCACCTGCTGCGGGTGTTCATGGACGCCAAGAACATCGAGCCGCAATACCTGATGTGGTACGTGATCATTCACATGACCTTCGTGGTATCGGCGTTCGCGATGGGCTATCTGGACAAGCTGACCAAGCATTGAGTCAGCTTGCCCCTGTAGGAGCGCGCTTGCCCGCGATTGCGTTCTACTTGTCACATCTTCATGACTGGCCGACCGCGGTCGCGGGCAAGCGCGCTCCTACAGGGGATGGTCGTTTGGGCAAAAAATGACCAGCGGCACCGCCGGCCCCTTGATCTGCGGCCAGACTGGGCGAAACTTGTAGTTCGCTCACAGAAGTCCGAGATCGACGAGGGTCCTCTCATGAATCTGCAGGAACTCACCGCCCACGCCAGCGCAGGGCATATCGACGAGCTGAATCTGATCTCCATGGAAGGCGGAATTTATCTGCTCGAAGCGCGGATGCACGGCGCGGCGCACCCCTTGAACGATGCCCACGGCAAGACCTTGCACTTGCGCTCGGTCGAGCACGCCCGGGATGTGCTGCACGCGATCACCCCGATGCCGTTCAATCTGGTTCACGCCGTGGTGCACGACGAGATGTGCGGCATCCGTGATGACGAAGAGCAGACCGTGCGGGTGCCGATGTCGATTCGTTCGGCTTGGTAGTCATTACCTCGGTTTTCAGCTTGTGCTAGGCTGCTCGGCCTTTTAGTTCAGGGCGCCTGCGGGTGCCCTTCAACGGAGCAGCACCATGTCCGAAGTCAATCTGTCCACCGACGAAACCCGCGTCAGCTACGGCATTGGTCGTCAGCTGGGCGACCAACTGCGCGACAACCCGCCACCGGGTGTCAGCCTGGATGCCATCCTCGCCGGCCTGACCGATGCGTTCGGTGGTGTCCCGAGCCGCGTCAGCCAGGAAGAAATGGCTGCAAGCTTCAAAGTCATCCGTGAAATCATGCAGGCAGAAGCTGCCGCCAAGGCCGAAGCCGCTGCCGGTGCTGGCAAAGAGTACCTGGCTGAAAACGCCAAGCGCGAAGGCGTGACTACTCTGGCCTCGGGCCTGCAGTACGAAGTGATCACTTCCGGCGAAGGCGCTCAGCCAAGCCGCGAAAGCAACGTGCGCACCCACTACCACGGCATGCTGATCGACGGCACCGTGTTCGACAGCTCCTACGATCGTGGCGAGCCTGCCGAATTCCCGGTCGGCGGCGTGATCGCCGGCTGGACCGAAGCCCTGCAACTGATGAAGGCCGGCAGCAAATGGCGCCTGCACGTTCCTAGCGAACTGGCCTACGGCGCACAAGGCGTTGGCAGCATCCCGCCGCACAGCGTGCTGGTGTTCGACGTAGAGCTGCTCGACGTACTGTAAAGCAGCTTTAAGCGGCAAGTTGCAAGCTGCAAGTCAAAGCGGCTCTTTGCTGACTGGCGCTAAGCGTTCAGTCAGTGACGAACAGCTTGAGGCTTGAAGCTTGCAACTTGTAGCTGCTCTACGCAGGCCGGGCGCAATGCTCGGGCATAGCAGAACAGAAACAGGCTGCGCACCATCTCCTTTTGCACACCCGGCTCCGATGAGCTGAGGCTGTGGACGTCCAGGTCACCCTGGTCGCGCAATTCATCCAGAGCGTCTTCTTCCAGCACGGCACAGACCTCACCGGTTTCACGGTGCAGGATGCGCAGGTAAGGGTGTGGGCGATCCAGCCACGCATCGATCAGGTAAGTCATGTTCGTTCTCCTTGAAAGGCTTTCAATGAGAATAATTCTTATCTGAAGAATAGCAAGGATCTATTTGAGATTAATTCGCATTTTGATGCAGTGGTGACGCGGTCCCGTAGCAGCACGGCTTGCCGGCGGGGGCGGTGTGTCAGACACGCATTTGTCACTGATCCACCGCTCCCGCCGGCAAGCCGTGCTGCTACGGGGCGATGAGTTAGCGGAGCAGGCACAAAAAAGCCCGTCACATGGACGGGCTTTTCGGTCGGGCAGGGCGCCTGTCAGTGCGTGCGGGCCACTGCGAACTCGCTCAGTTCGATCAGCGCGTCGCGGTATTCACTGGCTGGCAGGGCGTCCAGGCAGGCGATGGCGCGGGCAGCGTAGTCGCGGGCCAGCTTGGCGGTGTAGTCCAGCGAACCAGACTGCTCGACCGCCTCGCGGATGCTTTCCAGATCTTCCAGACCGCCTTTCTGAATCGCCTTGCGTACCAGCGCAGCCTGTTCGGCCGTGCCTTCACGCATGGTGTAGATCAGCGGCAGGGTCGGTTTGCCTTCTGCCAGGTCGTCACCGATGTTCTTGCCCATGGTCTCGGCGTCGCCGCGGTAGTCCAGCAGATCGTCGACCAGCTGGAACGCGATACCCAGGTGATCGCCAAAGGTGCGCAGGGCTTCGCTCTGCACATCGTTGGCCTGGGCCAGGGCGGCGGCGCTGTGGGTCGAGGCTTCGAACAGCATGGCTGTCTTGCCGCGAATCACTTCCATGTAGGTTTCTTCGGTGGTGCTGGCGTCGCGCACCTTGGACAGCTGCAGCACTTCGCCTTCGGCAATCACGCGAGTGGCCTTGGAGAGGATCCTCATGACCGGCATCGAGCCCAGCTCGACCATCATCTCGAAGGAGCGCGAGTAGAGGAAGTCACCGACCAGCACGCTTGGCGCATTGCCCCACATGGCGTTGGCGGTCGAGCGGCCACGGCGCATGCCGGACATGTCGACGACGTCGTCGTGCAGCAGGGTCGCGGTGTGCAAAAATTCGATGGTCGCCGCCAGCAGGCGCAGATCGTCGCCGCCATGGCCCAGTGCCTTGCCGCACAGCAGCACGAGCAGGGGACGCAGGCGTTTGCCACCGGCGGAGGTGATGTAGTCGCCGATTTTGGAGACCAGCGGCACGCGCGACGTCAGCTGCTTCTTGATAATGTGGTCGACGGCTGTAAAGTCGTCAGCCACAGCGCGATAGAAGGCTTGAGGTTGCATCTGCAAGGCGTGCTCCATAAGGGTTGCGCGGCATGCTAGGTGGCAGGCCCCACCCTGTCAAGGCGTGACGTAAGGCCCCTTGCAAGGCGTTCGCCGCTTGCGTACAATCGCGCACCCTAACTTTCCTGGGCAGCACCTGCCTTACGCAATTGCATGACCGGCCTTTCCAGCCCCATGCAGCCATGCCAGCCGATACTCTTCTTATAAAGAGCTGGGTGAGCAGGATTTTCGGAGATATACCATGTCGTACGCAGTAATCGTTACTGGTGGCAAGCAGTACAAAGTCGCCCCAGGTGAATACCTGAAAATTGAAAAACTGGAAGTCGCCACCGGCGAAACCGTTACTTTTGACCGCGTTCTGTTGGTTGCCAACGGTGACGACGTCAACATCGGTGCTCCAGTTGTCGCCGGCGCAACCGTTGTGGCTGAAGTGATCTCCCAAGGTCGTCACGATAAAGTCCGCATCATCAAGTTCCGCCGTCGTAAGCACCACATGAAGCGTATGGGCCACCGCCAGTGGTTCACCGAGATCAAAATCACCGGTATCCAGGCCTGATTTTTCAGCCTGATACCCTAATAGGAGTATTGAACTCATGGCACACAAAAAAGCTGGTGGTAGTACCCGTAACGGTCGCGACTCAGAAGCCAAACGCCTTGGCGTGAAGATGTATGGCGGCCAGGTAATCGTTCCGGGCAACATCATCGTGCGTCAGCGCGGCACCCAATTCCACGCTGGCTACGGCGTTGGCATGGGCAAGGATCACACCCTGTTCGCTAAAGTCGAAGGCGTGATCAAGTTCCAGGTTAAAGGCGCCTTCGGTCGTCGCTATGTAAGCATCGTGCCAAAGACTGAAGTCGCGGCATAATCTTGCGTTAGCAGATCAAGCCCTGTCTCGCGACAGGGCTTTTTCGTTTGTAGAGAGCCGAGAATTTGCGCTCTGGTGAGTCTCTTGCAAAGCTGTTTGTGTGGGCCGTTGTGGTGTGAGGCGCTGGTTTCTGATCGGTATCGCAACGCTCATCTTTGCAAGAGCCTTATGAATTTATGTTGTTTGCTCGTCTTTGTGACGGGAGGCGTGCGTTATGAAATTTGTTGATGAAGTATCCATTCGGGTGAAGGCCGGTGACGGCGGCAACGGTTGCATGAGCTTCCGTCGCGAAAAATTCATCGAAAACGGTGGTCCTAACGGCGGTGACGGTGGTGATGGCGGCTCGATCTACATGGTCGCCGACGAAAACCTCAACACCCTGGTCGACTACCGCTACACCCGCCACTTCGATGCCGAGCGCGGTTCCAACGGTGGTAGCACCGATTGCACCGGCCGCAAGGGTGAAGACCTGGTGCTGCGCGTACCGGTCGGTACCACGGTGATCGACGCCAGCACCCAGGAAATCATCGGTGACCTGACCAAAGCCGGTCAGCGCCTGATGGTGGTGCAGGGTGGTTGGCACGGTCTGGGCAACACCCGTTTCAAATCCAGTACCAACCGCGCGCCGCGCCAGACTACGCCAGGCAAGCCGGGCGAGCAGCGTGACCTGAAGCTCGAAATGAAAGTGCTGGCCGACGTTGGTCTGCTGGGTCTGCCGAACGCGGGCAAAAGCACCTTCATCCGTTCGGTTTCGGCCGCCAAGCCAAAGGTTGCGGACTATCCGTTCACCACGCTGGTGCCAAACCTGGGCGTAGTCAGCGTCGACCGCTGGAAGAGCTTTGTCATCGCCGACATTCCCGGCCTGATCGAAGGCGCATCCGACGGCGCGGGCCTGGGCATTCGCTTCCTCAAGCACTTGGCGCGTACCCGTCTGTTGCTGCACCTCGTGGACATGGCGCCACTGGACGAAAGCGATCCGGCCGATGCCGCCGAAGTGATCGTCAACGAGCTGCTCAAGTTCAGCCCGGCGCTGACGGATCGCGATCGCTGGCTGGTCCTGAACAAGTGCGACATGCTGCCGGAAGAAGAGCATGAAGCGATCAAGCAGCGGATTATCGAGCGCCTGAACTGGGAAGGTCCGGTCTACATGATCTCGGCGATTTCCAAGCTGGGTACCGAGCGCATCAGCCACGACATCATGCGTTACCTGGAAGACCGTGCCGATCGCCTGGCCAATGACCCGGCCTACGCCGAAGAACTGGCTGAGCTGGATCAGCGCATCGAAGACGAAGCCCGTGCCCAGTTGCAGGCGCTGGACGATGCCCGTGCCCTGCGTCGCAGCGGCGTGAAGAGCGTGCATGACATCGGCGATGACGATGATTGGGATGAAGATGACGTGGACGATGAAGATGGTCCGGAAATCATTTACGTCCGTGAGTGATCGAGTGAAGTAAACTACAGCGCCGCTCCCAGAGCGGCGTTTTAGTATCTTGGATTTGTACTTTCTGGCTTAAGGTTGAAAGATCATGCGGAGCAAGGTGACAGGTGCCCAGCGTTGGGTTGTGAAGATCGGAAGTGCGCTGCTGACGGCGGACGGCAAGGGTCTTGATCGCAACGCGATGGGTGTTTGGGTCGAGCAGATGGTGGCGCTGCATGAAGCGGGCGTCGAACTGGTTCTGGTTTCTTCCGGTGCGGTGGCCGCCGGTATGAGTCGCCTGGGCTGGGCTGTACGACCGAGTGCCATGCATGAGCTTCAGGCAGCGGCGGCGATTGGCCAGATGGGCCTGGTGCAGGCCTGGGAGTCGAGTTTTGCCGAGCATGACCGGCACACCGCGCAGATCCTGCTGACCCACGACGACCTGTCCGACCGCAAGCGCTACCTCAATGCCCGCAGTACGCTGCGCACGCTGGTTGAGCTGGGCGTAGTGCCGGTCATCAACGAAAACGACACGGTGGTCACTGACGAAATCCGTTTCGGCGACAACGACACCCTGGCGGCGCTGGTGGCCAACCTGGTCGAGGCGGACTTGCTGGTGATCCTGACGGACCGCGACGGCATGTTCGACGCCGATCCGCGCAACAATCCCGAGGCGCAGCTTATCTACGAAGCCCGTGCCGATGATCCTGCGCTCGACGCCGTGGCAGGCGGTACCGGTGGTGCGCTGGGGCGCGGCGGCATGCAGACCAAGCTGCGTGCGGCGCGTCTGGCGGCCCGTTCGGGTGCTCACACGGTGATCGTCGGTGGTCGTATCGAGCGCGTGCTGGCACGCCTCAAGGCCGGTGAGCGGCTGGGCACGCTGCTGTCGCCTGAGCGCGGCATGCTGGCGGCGCGCAAGCAATGGCTGGCAGGGCATCTGCAGACGCGCGGCACCCTGGTGCTGGATGACGGCGCGGTCAAGGCGCTGACCGAAAGCAACAAGAGCCTGCTGCCTGTGGGTGTGAAAGTGGTCCAGGGCAGTTTCCGTCGCGGCGAGATGGTGGTGTGCGTGGCTGCGGACGGTCGCGAGATCGCTCGGGGCCTGAGCAACTACAGTGCCCTTGAAGCGCAGAAGATCATCGGTCAGCCCTCCGATGCCATCGTCAAGGAGTTGGGCTACATGGCCGAGCCCGAGCTTGTGCACCGCGACAACCTGATTCTGGTCTGATCCTTCATATAAGGAAGCTGCAATGCGAATCGTGAAAGGGATAGTGGGCGCGCTGCTGATGCTGCCTTTGCTGGCGTCGGCCGAAGAGATTGGCCAGGTGTCGACGGTGTTCAAGTTCGTCGGCCCCAATGACCGGATCGTGGTCGAGGCGTTCGATGATCCCAAGGTCGATGGCGTGACCTGCTACCTGTCCCGGGCCAAGACGGGCGGCCTCAAGGGTGGGCTGGGTCTGGCGGAAGACCGTGCCGAGGCGTCCATTGCCTGCCGCCAGGTCGGGCCGATTCACTTCAAGGGTGAGTTGAAGGACGGCGACGAAGTGTTCAAGGAGCGCACCTCGCTGGTGTTCAAGACCATGCAGGTGGTGCGTTTCTTGGACAAGAAGCGCAATACTCTGGTGTATCTGGTGTACAGCGACCGTGTGATCGAGGGTAGCCCGCAGAATGCGGTGACGGCGATTCCGATCTTGCCTTGGGCGCCTGCGCCGGCTCCGTGATTGGCTTGGGAATGGTTACTCTGATGCCCTTTGGGTTTGTCGCGGGCAAGCGCGCTCCTACATTTGTTGCAACGTGCCATCGTCTGTTGCAACGTGCCTCGCTCTCGTAGCAGTCCGGCTTGCCGGCGTCAGCGGTTTCAAATCCATGACGCCGGCAAGCCGGACTGCTACGGGGCGGGTGGTGACATCAAATCGCGGGCAATAAAAAACCGACCCTGAGGTCGGTTTTTTAATAAGCGGTCGCTTAGGCTGCAGCTTGGTTCAGAGCCTTGACGTGACCGTTCAGGCGGCTCTTATGACGAGCGGCCTTGTTCTTGTGGATGATGCCTTTATCGGCCATACGGTCGATAACTGGCACAGCCAGAACATAAGCGGCTTGCGCTTTAGCAGCGTCTTTAGCGTCGATGGCCTTAACTACGTTCTTGATGTAGGTACGAACCATGGAACGCAGGCTGGCGTTGTGGCTGCGACGCTTCTCAGCCTGTTTTGCACGTTTTTTGGCGGAAGGTGAGTTGGCCACCGTCGAGCTCCTCGAAAGACTTGGGAAATAGCTAACAAAATAGGCCGCGAATCATGCCGATGAGTTTGATGCTTGTCAAGGGCGGATGATGCGTTCCGCTGAGTGGTCGCCGTGTGATGCCAGGGTTATTTCTTTCCGGCGTACGACCTGTAAACTCGCGGGTTTTGGCTCAGTGCTGTTTTGCGGCGCGGAGTATCGCATAAATGGACAGCGCTTACGCGCATCCTTTGGTCGGGCGCACACACTTTAGATGAATCTACTCAAATCGCTTGCCGCCGTAAGCTCTATCACGATGCTTTCTCGGGTCCTGGGTTTTATCCGCGACACGATCATCGCCCGGGCATTCGGGGCTGGAATGGCAACGGATGCCTTCTTCATCGCATTCAAGCTGCCCAACCTGCTGCGCCGGATTTTCGCCGAGGGCGCCTTCTCCCAGGCCTTCGTGCCGATCCTGGCCGAATATAAAAGCCAGCAGGGCGAAGAAGCCACCCGCACCTTTGTCGCTTATGTCACCGGCCTGCTGACGCTGGCCCTGGCGCTGGTCACGGTACTGGGGATCGTCTTCGCGCCGTGGGTGATCTGGGCCACCGCGCCGGGCTTTGCCGACACGCCGGAAAAATTCCAGCTGACCTCCGACCTGCTGCGCGTCACCTTTCCTTATATATTGCTGATCTCGCTGTCATCGCTGGCGGGGGCGATCCTCAACACCTGGAACCGCTTCTCGGTGCCGGCCTTCGTGCCGACCCTGCTCAACCTGTCGATGATCGTGTTCGCGCTGTTTCTCACGCCGTACTTCCATCCGCCGGTCATGGCCCTGGGCTGGGCGGTGCTGGCGGGCGGTCTGCTGCAATTGCTCTATCAACTGCCGCATTTGAAGAAGATCGGCATGCTGGTCCTGCCACGCCTCAATCTTCGCGACACCGGTGTGTGGCGGGTGATGAAGCAGATGCTGCCGGCCATGCTCGGCGTGTCGGTTAGCCAGATTTCGCTGATCATCAACACCATCTTTGCCTCCTTTCTGGTGGCAGGCTCGGTGTCCTGGATGTACTACGCCGACCGCCTGATGGAATTGCCCTCCGGTGTGCTGGGTGTCGCGCTGGGGACGATCCTGCTGCCGATCCTGTCGAAAACCTACGCCAACAAGGACCGCCACGAATATTCGCGCATTCTCGATTGGGGGCTGCGGTTGTGTTTCGTGCTGGTGCTGCCCTGTACGCTGGCGCTGGGGCTTCTGGCCGAGCCGTTGACCGTTTCGTTGTTCCAGTACGGCAAGTTCGACGGCCATGACGCGCTCATGACCCAGCGTGCATTGATTGGTTACGCGGTGGGGCTGTTGGGTATCATTGTGGTCAAGGTGCTCGCGCCCGGCTTCTACGCGCAGCAGAACATCCGCACCCCGGTGAAGATCGCCATCTTCACCCTGGTGGTGACTCAGGCGTTCAACGTGCTGTTCGTGTTCGGCATCCACCTGGCCCACGCGGGCCTGGCGCTGGCGATCAGCATGGGGGCCTGCCTCAATGGCCTGCTGCTGTTCTGGCAGTTGCGCAAGCAGGACCTGTTCCAGCCGCAGCCGGGCTGGCCGGTGTTTCTCATCAAGCTGCTGGTTGCCGTGTCGGTGATGTCCGCGGTGTTGCTGGGCCTGATGCATGTCATGCCGGCCTGGTCGGATGGCCAGATGCTCGACCGCTTCCTTCGTCTGGGCGGGTTGGTGATCGCCGGTGTCGTTGCGTATTTCGGCATGTTGCTGTTGCTGGGCTTCCGCCTGAAAGACTTCGCCCGCAAGGCGATCCTGTAGGATCAGTCGTCGGTTTATGCCGGTTAACGTCGATTGTTGCGTTTTGCCTGGGTGTGTCGCCTGTCGTTGAGGGCGGTGTGTGGTTATAATCGGCCACTTTATGAGCAAGAAGCGCGTTATGCAGCTGGTTCGAGGTCTTCACAACCTGCGCCCCCAGCATCGGGGCTGCGTCGCCACCATTGGCAACTTCGACGGGGTTCACCGTGGCCACCAGGCTATCCTGGCGCGTCTGCGTGAGCGTGCCGTCGAGCTGGGCCTGCCCAGTTGCGTGGTGATTTTCGAGCCGCAACCGCGCGAGTTCTTTGCCCCCGAGACGGCTCCAGCACGTCTGGCGCGCCTGCGCGACAAGCTGGATCTGCTGGCGGGCGAGGGCGTCGATCTGGTGCTGTGCCTGGCGTTCAACCAGCGCCTGAGCAAGCTCTCCGCCGCCGAGTTCGTCGACACCGTACTGGTCGACGGTCTGGGCGTGAAGCATCTGGAGGTCGGCGACGATTTCCGTTTCGGCTGTGACCGGATCGGCGATTTCGACTTCCTGCAAAAGGTCGGCGCCGAAAAAGGCTTCACCGTGGAAGCCGCACAGACCGTCGAAATCGACGGCGTGCGCGTCAGCAGCACCAAGGTGCGAAATGCCCTGGCCGCCGCAGACTTCACCCTGGCCGAGCATCTGCTGGGCCGTCCGTTCGAGATATCCGGCCGTGTGCTGCACGGTCAGAAGCTGGCGCGACAGTTGGGCACGCCCACTGCCAACGTGCAGCTCAAGCGTCGTCGCGTGCCCCTGACCGGTGTCTACCTGGTCAGCGCCGAGATCGACGGCAAGGTCTGGCCGGGTGTCGCCAACATCGGCGTGCGGCCGACCGTGGCGGGGGATGGACGCCCGCACCTTGAAATACATCTTCTGGATTTTGCCGGTGATATCTATGGCCGGCGTTTGACGGTGGTCTTCCACCAAAAGCTGCGCGATGAGCAGCGTTTTGCCTCCCTGGAGGCGCTCAAGACGGCGATCGATGCGGATGTCGCTGCCGCCCGTGCCCATTGGGGCATGGTCAACCGCTAATTTAGAGCCTGAAATGACCGACTACAAAGCCACGCTTAATCTTCCGGACACCGCCTTCCCGATGAAGGCCGGCCTGCCCCAGCGCGAGCCGCAAACTCTGCAGCGCTGGGACAGCATTGGCCTGTACCAGAAGCTGCGCGAAATTGGCAAGGATCGTCCAAAGTTCGTCCTGCACGACGGTCCTCCGTACGCCAACGGCAATATCCACATCGGTCATGCGGTCAACAAGATTCTCAAGGACATGATCGTGCGCTCCAAGACCCTCTCGGGCTTCGACGCGCCTTATGTTCCGGGCTGGGACTGCCACGGCCTGCCGATCGAGCACAAGGTCGAGGTCACCCACGGCAAGAACCTGCCTGCCGACAAGACCCGCGAGCTGTGCCGCGCCTACGCCGCCGAGCAGATCGAGGGCCAGAAGGCCGAGTTCATTCGCTTGGGCGTCCTGGGTGACTGGGCCAACCCGTACCGCACCATGGACTTCGCCAACGAAGCGGGGGAAATCCGTGCGCTTGCCGAAATGGTCAAGAATGGCTTCGTGTTCAAGGGCCTCAAGCCTGTGAACTGGTGCTTCGACTGCGGCTCGGCCCTGGCTGAAGCGGAAGTCGAGTACCAGGACAAGAAATCCTCGACCATCGACGTCGCCTTCCCGGTGGCCGATGCCGACAAGCTCGCCGCCGCCTTCGGCCTGCCGAGCCTGGCCAAGCCTGCTGCCATCGTGATCTGGACCACCACCCCGTGGACCATCCCGGCCAACCAGGCGCTCAACGTTCACCCTGAGTTCAAATACGCGCTGGTCGACACCGGCGAGCGCCTGCTGGTGCTGGCCGAAGAGCTGGTCGAATCCTGCCTCAAGCGCTGGAACCTCGAAGGTTCTGTGATCGCCACTGCGCCGGGTGCGGCCCTTGAGCTGGTCAACTTCAGCCACCCGTTCTACGAGCGCCTGTCGCCAGTGTATCTGGCCGAGTACGTCGAACTGGGCGCGGGCACCGGTGTGGTTCACTCCGCGCCTGCCTATGGCGAGGACGACTTCGCGACCTGCAAACGCTACGGCATGGTCAACGACGACATCCTGACCCCGGTGCAGAGCAACGGCGTCTATGCGCAGTCGCTGGAGTTCTTCGGCGGCCAGTTCATCTGGAAGGCCAACCCGGCCATCGTCGAGAAGCTGCAGGAAGTCGGCGCGCTGTTGCACACCGAAACCATTTCCCACAGCTACATGCACTGCTGGCGCCACAAGACTCCACTGATCTACCGCGCCACCGCGCAGTGGTTCGTGGGCATGGACCGCCAGGCGGCCTCGGGCGCCACCCTGCGCGAAACCGCGGTCAAGGCCATCGAGGACACCAAATTCGTACCGGCCTGGGGCCAGGCGCGCCTGCACTCGATGATCGCCAACCGTCCTGACTGGTGCATCTCCCGTCAGCGCAACTGGGGCGTGCCGATCCCGTTCTTCCTGGACAAGGCAACCGGCGAGCTGCACCCGCGCACCGTCGAGCTGATGGAAGAAGTCGCCAAGCGTGTCGAGAACGAAGGCATCGAAGCCTGGTTCAAGATGGACGCCGCCGAACTGCTGGGCGATGAAGCAGCGCAGTACGACAAGATCTCCGACACCCTGGACGTCTGGTTCGACTCGGGCACCACCCACTGGCACGTGCTGCGCGGTTCCCACCCGATGGGCCACGAGAGCGGCCCGCGCGCCGACCTGTACCTGGAAGGTTCGGACCAGCACCGCGGCTGGTTCCACTCCTCGTTGCTGACTGGCAGCGCGATCGATGGCCATGCGCCGTACCGCGAGCTGCTGACCCACGGCTTCACCGTGGACGAGAACGGCCGCAAGATGTCCAAGTCGCTGGGCAACGTCATCGCGCCGCAGAAGGTCAACGACACCCTGGGCGCCGACATCATGCGCCTGTGGGTTTCGGCCACCGACTACTCGGGCGAGATGGCCGTCTCCGAGACCATCCTGCAGCGCAGCGCCGACGCCTACCGCCGTATCCGCAACACCGCGCGTTTCCTGCTCTCCAACCTGAGCGGCTTCAACCCGGCCACTGACATCCTGCCTGCTGACGAAATGCTGGCACTGGACCGTTGGGCGGTGGATCGCGCCTTGCTGCTGCAGCGCGAGCTGGAAGAGCATTACGGCGAATACCGTTTCTGGAACGTCTACTCCAAGGTGCACAACTTCTGTGTGCAGGAGCTGGGCGGCTTCTACCTGGACATCATCAAGGACCGCCAGTACACCACCGCGGCCAACAGCAAGGCCCGCCGTTCGTGCCAGACCGCGCTGTTCCACATCTCCGAAGCGCTGGTGCGCTGGATCGCCCCGATCCTGGCCTTCACCGCCGACGAGCTGTGGCAGTTCATGCCGGGCGAGCGCAACGAGTCAGTCATGCTCAACACCTGGTACGAAGGCCTGAGCGAGCTGCCGGAAGGCTTCGAGCTGGACCGCGCCTACTGGGAGCGGATCATGGCGGTCAAGACCTCGGTCAACAAGGAACTGGAAAACCAGCGCGCGGCGAAAGCCATCGGTGGCAACCTGCAAGCCGAAGTGACCCTGTACGCCGAAAGCGACCTGACCCTGGACCTGAACAAGCTGGGCGACGAGTTGCGCTTCGTGCTGATCACTTCCAAGGCCAGCGTGGCGCCGTTCGTCGATGCCCCGGCCGATGCCGTGGTCACCGAGGTGGCAGGCCTGAAACTCAAGGTGGTCAAGTCCGGCTACGCCAAGTGCGGCCGTTGCTGGCACTTCCGCGAGGACGTAGGCGTGCACGCCGAGCATCCGGAAATCTGCGGTCGTTGCGTCGATAACATCAGCGGTGCGGGCGAGGTTCGTCACTATGCCTAATGCGTCGGCTGGCCGTATGGGCCGTTTGAGCTGGCTGTGGTTGAGCGTGCTGGTGCTGATCATCGATCAGGCCAGCAAGTACTACTTCGAGAACTCGCTGAGCCTGTACCAACAGATCGTGGTCATCCCCAGCTATTTCAGCTGGACGCTGGCCTACAACACCGGCGCTGCCTTCAGCTTCCTGGCTGACAGCTCCGGCTGGCAGCGCTGGCTGTTCGCCCTGATCGCCGTGGTGGTCAGTGCGGTGCTGGTGGTCTGGCTCAAGCGTCTGGGGCGCAACGAGACCTGGCTGGCCGTCGCCCTGGCCCTGGTGCTGGGCGGCGCGCTGGGCAATCTGTACGACCGCATTGCAATCGGTCACGTCATCGATTTCGTATTGGTGCACTGGGATAACCGCTGGTACTTCCCGGCCTTCAACTTTGCCGACAGTGCCATCACTGTAGGCGCGATCATGCTTGCCCTGGACATGTTCAAGAGCAAGAAAACCGGAGAACCCGTTCATGACTGAACACGCTATTGAAGAAGTCCGCATCGGTCAGAACACGGAAGTTACCCTGCACTTCGCTTTGCATCTGGAAAACGGCGACACTGTAGACAGCACCTTCGACAAGGCCCCGGCCACGTTCAAGGTGGGTGACGGTAGCCTGTTGCCGGGCTTCGAAGCCCTGCTGTTCGGCTTCAAGGCCGGCGACAAGCGCACCCTGCAGGTCCCGCCAGAGAACGCTTTTGGCCAGCCCAACCCGCAGAACGTGCAGATCATGCCGCGTTCGCAGTTCCAGAACATGGAACTGGCCGAAGGCCTGCTGGTGATCTTCAACGATGCGGCCAATACCGAGCTGCCGGGCGTGGTGAAGGCGTTTGACGACGATCAGGTGACCGTCGACTTCAACCATCCGCTGTCGGGCAAGACGTTGACCTTCGAAGTGGAAATCTTCGAGGTGAAGGCTCTCTGAGCGATCAGGTAGTCTGTGGCCCCGACATGGCTCGGGGCCTTTTCGTTTTTATGTTTCATTGCGCGTAGACACGAGGCACATCATGCATATCAAACTCGCCAACCCACGTGGCTTCTGCGCCGGGGTGGACCGTGCGATCGAAATCGTCAATCGCGCGCTGGAAGTGTTTGGCCCGCCGATCTACGTGCGCCATGAAGTGGTTCATAACAAATTCGTCGTCGAAGACCTGCGCAGCCGTGGCGCGATCTTCGTCGAAGAGCTCGACCAGGTGCCGGACGACGTCATCGTCATTTTCAGCGCCCACGGAGTGTCCCAGGCCGTGCGCAGCGAAGCGGCAGGCCGTGGCCTGAAAGTCTTCGACGCCACTTGCCCACTGGTCACCAAGGTTCACATCGAGGTTGCCCGTTACAGCCGCGATGGTCGCGAATGCATCCTGATCGGCCATGAAGGCCACCCGGAAGTCGAAGGCACCATGGGCCAGTACGACGCCAGCAATGGCGGCGCGATCTATCTGGTCGAGGATGAAGAAGACGTTGCCAACCTCAAGGTGCAAAACCCCGAGAAGCTCGCCTTCGTGACCCAGACCACGCTGTCCATGGACGACACCAGCCGCGTGATCGACGCCCTGCGTTCTCGTTTCCCGGCCATCGGCGGGCCGCGCAAGGACGACATCTGCTACGCCACGCAAAACCGTCAGGATGCCGTGAAACAGCTGGCTGACGAGTGCGACGTGGTGCTGGTGGTCGGCAGCCCCAACAGCTCCAACTCCAACCGCCTGCGCGAGCTGGCCGAGCGCATGGCGACCCCGGCCTACCTGATCGATGGCGCCGAAGACATGCAACGCAGCTGGTTCGACGGCGTCGAGCGGATCGGCATCACCGCAGGGGCTTCCGCACCTGAGGTGCTGGTGCGCGGCGTGATTCAGCAACTGCAAGCTTGGGGTGCCACGGGCGCTGACGAGCTGGCAGGGCGCGAAGAGAACATCACCTTCTCGATGCCCAAGGAACTGCGCGTCAAGCAGGTCCAGTAAGCGCAGCGCCAGCGGGCTCAGGTGCAGGGCTCGCTGCTGAAGCCCTCGTCGCGCAGGATGATCCGGCCGGTCACGGCGATCACCACCTGATAATGGCTGGCGGGCGAATCATCGCGACACACCGCCAGCGTGCCGTTGGCACTTTCCAGCGGCCTTCCGGCGCGGTCGAAACCGACCCGCTCGGCCACCTTGCTGTTGCCTATCACCTTCACGTTCCGGTGGCCGCTGAACTCGGCCAGCAGGTACTCGGCATCGCCCGGCAGTTGCTGGCGTCGGCTGTCTACGAACACGCTCCAGCCCTTGCTCCAGTTGCCGTCGTTTGCCTGCACCACCACCGGCTGATTGCGCAGGATGGCCTCGGCGCGGGCCATGCGCAGGCTGCTGGTGAGTTGCTGTGCGGTGTCCTGGCGTCGCTGTGAATCGATGAATGCCCCAAGGCTCGGCGCGGCCAGGGCGGCCACTATGCCGAGCAGCGCAAGCCCGGCCAGCAACTCCAGCAGCGTCAGTCCGTCTTGCCTCATGTTTCAGCCCTCCCTTGCCTCAGCGCGCCCTAGAAGACTCCTGTTGCGAGGGATAGACAATCTCCGGATTGTCAGCCGGTGTGTCCGCAAGCTGCGGTTACACACCTGTCGGGCAGGACGTCGCGGATCGGCTTCAATGGTCACTGCACAGGGACTTGCGGAGGTGAGCGATGGGGGCAGGAGCAGGGCAGGCGGGGGCAACCCTGATCGAAGTGATGGTCGCATTGCTGGTGCTCGGTGTCGGCATTCTGGGCGTGGCTTTGTTGCAGCTCAATGCGCTGAAACACTCCGACAGCGCGATGCGCAGCACCCAGGTGAGCTTCGTTGCCCAGGACTTGCTGGAACGGGTTCGCGCCAACCCCGACGGCCATTACGCGCTGGCATCCCTCAGCCAGGCGCCGTCTGCCGCCAGCTTTGAAAGTCCACGAGACCAGGACCTGTTCGACTTCGCCGATCAGTTGCGGCGCATGGCCGGCAGTGACGTTCAGGCATCCATCGCCGTGGCCGGCAGCCAGGTTACGGTCACCGTGGACTGGAACGACTCAAGGGCCCAGGGCTCCGAGGGTTATACCCGCACATTGTCCCTGAGCAGCCTGATCAAACCGCTGTGGGGTGCCCAGCCTTGAAGCGCGCAACCCGCGGCTTCGGCTTGGTCGAAATCATGCTGGCGCTGTTGCTGGGGCTGGTGATTTCGCTGGCCCTGGCGCAGATCTTCATCACCTCCCGTAGTACCTTCCTGAGCCAGGCGGCGTCGGCCAGCCTGCAGGAGGACGCCCGGTTCGTGCTGGCCAAGATGATTCAGGAGGTGCGTCTGGCCGGTGCGTTCGGTTGCCTGGCCAGTGTGCGGGACGAGAGCACTGGCGCAGCGTTCTCGGCGGCCTTTCGTTCACCGGTTCAGTGGGATGCACCCCAAAGCGCGTTGACGCTCAACACCACTGCACCCGCCGACAGCGGTTCGTGGCACAACTGGGAAATCCACACCGATTGCACGTCCACGGCCATTGCCTGGACCCGAGGGCGAGCGCCGAAACCTGCCGAAGGCGAGCACGTGCTGGCGATTCATCAACAGGTCTACCGACTCAATCAAGGCGCCGGCGAGCTGACCCTCAACGGCCAGCCGCTGATCAGCAACGTGGGTGCGTTCGAGGTGCTGTTCGGTGTCGCCAGCGCCGCCGACGCACCGGGCATTGCCCGCTACACCGCGCAACCCGACCCCGGGTTGATTCGCAGCGTGCGCCTGGCATTGACGCTGCTCGACCCCGCTGACCGCACCCGGGAGCAGACCTTCAGCGTCGTCGCCGCCATTCGTAACCGTACCGGTTGAGGAGAGCGCAGATGAATGCTGAACGAGGCGCGGTGCTGATCGCCGCCCTGGCATTTCTGGTGCTGGCGACTGTGCTTGCCACCTCATCGATGCAAAACGCCACCCTGCAGGAGAAGGTGGCGGGCAGCCTGCAACGACGCAACTTGGCGTTGCAGACGGCCGAGACGGTTTTGAGAACCGGTGAAGCGCAGGTGGCTGCCCCCGGCTTTCTCCTGCCCGAGTGCTCCGGCCCGGCCACCTGCATGCCACCACCGGAGGCCTTGACGCTGTCGGGCGCTGGCAGCGGCGGAGGCTCAGGTGTGAACTGGCTGGCGGGCGCGGGTGGGGTCTACGGCATCCAGCACCTCGGGCAAACCGAAGATCCGGCCCATGGCAACGGGCCTGCCTCGCTGTACCGGATCACGGCGGTGGTGATACAGGGCAGCTCGCGGACGGTGCTTGAGAGCATCCACACCGCCGAGCGGCGGATCATGTGGCGACAACGGCAATGAGGAGGCAGGGAGATGGCAGCCAGCAACAGGGGATTCTCGATGATCGAACTGCTGGTCGCCGTGGCGATCGTCGCGATTCTCGCCGGCGTCGCCTACCCGGCGTACACCGAGTATTCGAAGAAAGCCCGCCGCTCGGAAATCGCGGCGCTTCTGGTTGAAGAGGCACAAAGGCTGGAGCGTTTTTATTCACGCGCCGCCCGGTACTCAGATGTCATCGGGCCGCCCGCGCACAGGCATGAGGTCACGGCTGGCAACGGCTTCTACGCCATCGAGGCCGAGCGCTCCGAAGATAGATTCGTGCTGGTGGCGACGCCGACAGCCAGCGCGCTCATGGCAGGGGACCGCTGCGGCGCGTTCGTGCTGGAGAACACTGGCAAGCGCGACAACCTTGGGATGTCGGGTGATGCCAGTGTCCAGCAGTGTTGGGGGCGGTGAGGGGATTATTTGAAGCAGTCGGTGCCTGCGGTCGAGGTTTTGTTGCCCGCCTGATCGATTGTCAGGGTTCCACATGAATCATTAGCTTGAGAGCCCTGGGGGACGACCTTAAAGCTGTAGGTGGTGGCCGTGGTGCTCACAACCGACAGTTTGTATTTGCCAGTGGTCGAGCTTGTGTCTGTAACGTCGCTCGCCTTGATGTCGGCTTTACCGGTCGCGAGTTTCGTCGCGTTGATATCAGCATCAGTGACTAACCCCATTGACGCAGGGGTTGCCCCAACATAGGTGTTGTTCTGGGCGTAAAAACGCTCAGCCCGCGCCGCGGCATCGCTCAACTGAGCAAGACCTTCAGACCGATAGCCCCGCTGTACGTATTTGGTGTAGGACGGATAAGCCACGGCCGCAAGAATCGCGACAATCGCGACGGTGATCATCAGCTCGATGAGGGTGAAGCCGCGCTGTGGGTTAGGTCGGAAGATCATAGCTGTCGTTCTCAAGGTGATGGAATCACGCGCCAGGTCTGGCGGCCGTTATATTTGAGCCCTGTGTACACGCCCGTGCCGCTGCCGGGAAGCCCCGCCCCGTCACTGTTGTACATCGTAAGCAGCCCGTTGGGGTTGTTAGTCCCTCCAAGCGTGAAGCCACCGGCTGTGGAGTCGAACCCGCTGATCACGGCGCCACCGATGGTGTCGTCTCTGGTGATCAGACCGTCGCGTGTGAAATCGAAAATCGAAAAGGTGGTGGCTCCCCCTGTATTCGGGTCCAGCCCCAGTCGTTTGCCCTGGATTCCCGCCTCGCAGACATCGGCGATTGGCGTTCGTGTAGCCACCACCAGAACACCGCCGGAGATGGTCAGCAGGTCAACCATCCGCTCGCCTACTGCAGATACAGTCGTGATGTTGTTTACCGTGGTACTGGTTTGCAAGTCCAGGTACCAGCCGTACTTCGTCGTCCAGTCAACACCGTTCTGGGTGACTGTCCTCAAGCCTGTGTAGCCCCCGATGCTTCCCGCTGCCGAGGACACTGTCTGGCTTTGCAGGTTGCTACGCGCGATCGATGCCAGCGTGTTCGAAGCAGCAGGGTTGGTGGTCGATTCGGCGTTGGTCTGTTTGTCCCAGATGCCGTAGAGGCTTTGAACATCCTTTGAGGTCTTGTCAGCCGAGGTGAAATAGCGGCCTGTCCCGAAGATCACCAGAGCGCCTGTGCCGCTAGGATGTGGATAGATCGCCGGTGGGGTGGTAATCGACTGCGGGGCGGCGCCTGTTATCGGCGAGGAGGCGGTGAACAGCGGCTTGTTGCCGAACGACACCTTGTAGTTGGCGGCGGTTGCTGTGTCCGTCAGCGTGGAGCCGACCAGATCGAAACGCCACAGGTTGCCCAATAGGTCACCCGCGTAAACGTAGTCGGCGATACCGTCTGAGTTGACGTCGAGGATAACTGGCGTTGAAAGGCCATTCTCCACTTTGGGGTTGCTGTCCGGCACGGCCATCTTCTTGATCACTGCACCGTTGGCGACATTGAGCACGAACAGGCTGGCATTACCGCTGTTGCCGTTGTAACCGCTGCCAAAGATCACGCCCCACTCGCCCGAATGCAGCTTGGAGATATAGGGGGTGGAGAAGGTCGAGCCTAGGTCGACGTCGTTCTGAGAGGTGAATTCCCAGAGCAGTTTGATGTTGCCGGGGTCGGTGATATCGAGAGCGAAGATTTCTCGCCCACCTGCGCCCAGGCTTCCCACCAGCACGGTGTGCCATGCCCCGCCGAAATACGCATCTTTGACCACCGACGAACCATCGACAAAGAAGCGATGCAGCGAGGAGTCGCTGTTGTAGTTCTGGTTGCTCAGCGCCCCCAGGTTGGCGACAACGGCAGAAGGAATGAAGGCGAACGTCTCGACCCCGGTATTGGCATTGAACGCGTGGAACATGCCGTCGTTGGCACCGACGTAGACCTGAGGCGTTCGCGCGCTGATGGAGGCCTGGAACTTGGCGTAATCCCCAGGCGAGCCGTCCAGCGAGTCGGCCACAGAGGCGATATAGGTGGCTTTTTGCACCACTACGGGTTGTGAGTCGACGATATCGCCCAGTATTGATGTCGGCGAACGTCTGCGGAACGTGGTCCCTTCCAGCGTACGTACGCCCCTGATGAACGAAACCTGATCGGAGGTCAGCACACCGTTGGGGAAGGCCGAGGAGTATTGCCAGCGTACGCCTGCGAAGATACGCCCCGCCAGATTGGTGTAGGTGAAATCCTGCAGGCCGTTACCTGCCGAGTTGGCGATTTGTATGTTGCGATTGGCAGGTGCAGGGACTTGGGACCCTGCAGTCCAGTTCACAGCCGAGGTGCTTGTGCCCCCCGTGTAGTCATAGGTGGCGGTAGTCTTTGTCAGATCGCCGCTCCAGAGAGTGACGCTGAAACTGTTGGTGTAGGTGGATGTCGAGGTCGAAGACGACTGCGGCGGCGGTGAAACAGCGGGCGGCGAAACCGACGTGTTCTTCTGCACGATCTGGCTGAAGGCCTCCTGAAGCTGTTGTTTGAGTGTCGAGGCGCTGCTCACCAGAAAGTAGTTGTCGGGCGTGCCGGAAACGTTCGAATCCCACTGCCCTGCCACCGGCACGCTGCTCGTGGTGTTGTCCTTGGTGCCGAAGCCGCCCCACTTGGCCGCATACCACAAGGGGTCTTGCAGGTTGGTGACCGAGCGGGCAGACGAAGGGGTGAACACCCGCGAGTGGCTGTCACTGCCGTTAACCACCGCACTGCCGGAGCGGCGGCCGGGCAGAAGATCTGCTGTGCCCGTGCATTGGTTGGATGGCACGCACGCACCGGGCAGTTTGGTGCCGGGGGTGTCGAGTTCGTAGTGGCTGTTGCCATTGCCGCCGCCGGTCACTTCCAGATAGATACCGTCGTTGGTGGTGCCCGAAATCGTATAGCCCATGTGGGATTCGGCGCCGGACACCGAGTACACGGTCTGCGTAGTAACGTTCAGGGTGCTGGCGGCAGTGACCGACACGGTGTAGAGAACAATGGCGTCCATGTCGTAGTCGCAGCCTTGGCCGCAGTCATCGAATACAACCCGGAAAATCGCTTGGGGTCGTCCACCATTGACCGTCGTGTCGGCTGGCTGGCCGGGCATGTTGTATAGCGAATCAATGTAGAAGCCTGTGATCTGCTCGGTGACGCCACTGGTGACCTTGCCGAATGGCAGCAGCGTGATTGTGCCTCCGCCGACGGGCATCTGGATGCGAGGCAAGGTAGAGGACAAGGCAATGGAGAACGTCTGGACTTTCTGGCCGCCCAACGTGGTGATCGGGTTGGTGTTGGCGTAATAGGCGACTGCCCCGGCGTTAAAGGTTCCTTGCTTGGTAGGCTCCTCCGGCAGGCCGCGGATGTTGCCAAGGCTTGAGGCAGCTTTGGCAGTCGGCGCGGTGTCGCTCAGGCTTATGGTCTGACCGATGTTGATGTTCCTGCTGCCTGAGCCTACGTCAGCGTTCCAGATCGCCTGCCCCTGGGTTTGGGCGTTGAAACCGGTCAAAGCCGTGGTGGCGCTTGGTGCGTTGCTGGTTGTGAACGCACTGCCTGGCAGGTCCGAGTCGTAGGTCGGGTTGACATCACTGAACAGCGTCTCGAAGGGCTTGGAGCAGCTCGGAAACGTCGGCGGGTTGGCATCCGGGTTGGGGGTGCTCGAATAGGGGTTGGTCCAAGTTGTCAGGCCGCTCAGGCCCAACGCGGTGTCTCCCGCGCCCGACAGAAAGCCGCTGGTCGGGGTAGTGGCGCCGCTGAAGTAGCGCATGGTTTCGAACATCATCTCTGCGAGGGGGTTACCCCAGTCCTGGCAGGTGCCGTTGGTAGTCGTGTTGCCGGTGCTGCTGCACCCGCTGGACCTGATTCGCAGGCCGTCCAGGGTGCCGATGATGCCGCTTTTGACGTAAACGCCCAGCGTGTTCTTGGTCCCGAAAATCCCCGTCGAGGTCTCGATTTCATTGGCAAAACTGCTGATCGCCTTGCGGATTGCACCGCCCTGAATGTTGTTCTGATAGGTGCCGGTCATCAGGCCGAAGTACATCTGATTGCCTTCGCCATAATCGTGAAGGATGCCGGTAGGTTTGTATTTTCCGTTGGGGTAAAGGCGGCAGTTGCTCTCCAGAAAGCCAGTTTTGCAGACCTCCACCCGGACTTGATAGTCGTTCGGGCCTACGACGACGTCCTGGAAGCTGGTGTTGGTGGCCACCGATCCACCTTGCGTCACTTCGCGAGACACCCAGCCGAATATGCGGATGTTGGAGGCATTGGGCAGCACCCGCAGCAGCGGAGCAGACGACTGTGTATTGTTCGCAAATAATGCGTAGTTACTGCCCGTAGGGTTGGCGAACGGGGTGTAGTCGGACAAGTTGTAGCCATCGACTGTCGGGCTGCGGTACTCCTTGCCCCAGGTGTGAGCGTCGGTCGGAATGTACGCGCGCTCTAGGATGGTCTGGGTGGTGGTGTCGGTGCTGCGATATCCACCGTACAGCACCTTGCGCAAAGCGTCGGCGCGAGAGGTCGTCAGGTAGTTGAGGTAATCACCGCTCCAACTGCCCGGGCATTTCTTCAGGTTGGCGGCCGTGGTCGTCGAGGAGGGCGTGAAGTAGCCACTGCTGTAGCTGTAGCACGTCAACGAATCGAAATAGCCCAGATAGTCGATCGAGGGCTTGTAGCGAATGTCGATCGAGCCATCACCGTCCAGATCAGACGCGTCGTTGTAAGCAGGGAAAAACAGCTTGTGGTCACGGCCCACCACCAACATGTTCAGCGGAGGAACCGAGTCGTTGACGAACAGCGGTGCCTGCGCCGGCACCTGACTCACCGCACCGTGCGCCGACGATATCGACAGAGCCAGAGCGGCACCGACCGCACTCAGCAAGCGAAGGGGGCTGATGGTTGGAAGGGCACTCAGGTAACGGCTGATTTTCATGGGTTGTAGTACCGGGCAATGACGGTTCGCAATGTCACGCGAGGGGTCGTGGTGTCGCTGGTGCATAGCACCGTTGATGCACAGGCGTTGACTTCGTAATAGTGGAACCCGCATCCCCTGGCGCCGCAGTCGCCTTGGCTGTAACCCACGAGATTGCCCAGGTCCACGACATACCACTGCACTTTCACGTCGTAGTTATTCGCCACGGTGGTGACATTGTTTCCGTCGGCGGTCGTGAAGCGAGTTGGTGTGTCCTTCGAGGCCGGTACGGCCAGATCCGCGAGGCTCCAGCGCAGACAAAACGTGCTGTTGCAGACACTGCTTGCCGAGGGAGGTGCGACCGAGCTGATGCTGCTCTCACCGATGCGTAGCGCACCCTCGGCAGCATTGAACAATGTCTTCTGCATTTTCAGGTTGCCAGTGATGCGCGATTCGAGCGAGACGCCGCGCATGCTGGACAATGCCAGAAGCGTGATGACCAGCAGCATCATGATCGCTACCAGTAGTGTCGCCCCGGTCTGGTGGCGCCCTGAAACGCCGATACGGCCCGATGTCATCGACCTCATTGCATCTGGTTCCTGATCATCGTGGTGCCCTGGACCAATTGATAGATCTGGTTGCTGTCCACCAGACTGTCGCCGAATCGCGTGTTCCACTCATTCAACGCGGCCGATGTCGTGGCATCGTCGCGTACGGAGGCAGTGCCCTGGCTCTGCATGAGCACGGTATATCGCACCGCCCCCACGGTGTCTGTGGGGGTGGCGCTGAATGTCGAGACCGCCTTCAAGTCGCCCGGCCCTGAACCGTACTCGAAGCGCAGCCCCGCCACGCCAGTCACCAAGGGCTGCTTGGCGACCGTACCCGAAGTGCAGACGATGGATTTACTCGCGGCGTCGTATTCTATTTTCTCGATGACGATCGGGTTGATCTGCTTGCTATAGGGCGCAGTGATCGTGTCCTGATTGGCGCTCGACAGTGCAGCGCCCTGGCAGTTGACGTCGTTTTTGTTCGCCGCCTGGTAGCGCACGCACAGGGCTGTGGGCGATACGGCGATCACCGAGGTGTCCTCCGCAAACGAGCATCCCAGCCCTGCACCGCTGGGGAACGATTTGGCCGGATTGCTGCGGTAGCCTGCCTTGGAAAGCTCCTGACTCAATAAGGTCATGGCGAACCGTCCGTTCTCCTGATTGCCCACCTGGCCCTGCTGGAACAGGTAGCTTTTCTGGTTGTTGATGAAGATCTGCGTCACCCCAAGGATGAGGAACAGGCCAATGAGCATGGCGACCATCAGCTCGATGAGCGACAGCCCCGCCTGCGTGTTGCGTTGGGGGAACGAGAGTGATGGCGGCTTCATCGCAGGCGTGTCCTGATGCGATAGGTGCAGGTGTTACCGACAAGGTTGGCGTCCAGACATTCAGCGGACGATTTCACAGTCCAGCCCACCTGAATCTCGACTTCGCTGTTGGTCGTATTGCCCGTGCCACAGGCATTCTGGGAGTCGCCGGGCACCAGGCTTCGACAGATATAGAACGAGTTGCTCAACACCGCGGCGGTGACGCCAGGCAGGGCGCGGCTTGCCTGCGCTGCCCAGCAGGCGATCTGGGCGGAGAGGTCGGTCGGTGTGGGATTGCAGCTGCCGGGAGGTGTCGGAAAACTCGACTGCGGCGGCTTGATGCAGTTATTGGCCGTCGTACAGGTGCCGGCGGTGCGGATGATATCCACCAGATCGTCCACCAGCATGATCGCGGTGTTGCGCTGCACGGAATCCTGAGTGTACGGAATGGCCTTGCTTTGCAGCGCCACCATGCCCAGTACGCCGACGGCAATGATGATCAGGCTGACCAGTACTTCGATCATGCTGAAGCCTGCGCTGTGATTTCGGGACGTTACATTCATCAGCATCCACTCGGTTTGGTGGACGTCGGCGCGGTGACCCGGCCACTGGTCAGAAGCGTGACATATTGCGAGGAAATGGCGGTATCGGTTGGATAGAGGATTTGAAAGCAGCCGCTGACCGAAGCAGTGCCGGTCGATGTGAAATTAACGCTGTTCACATTGGCATTGATGGACACGCCAGACTGCAGGCCGTTACTACCCACCTGTCTGAGTGTGGTACCACCGGTGGACACCACGAAGTTGGTCGTCCCTGCGGCTGCGGAAACGTTCACCGTCGTACCGCGCGTCACCGCCTCGCCCCGTGCGTATTGCAACAGGTCGTAAAATTCATCGGCAGCCGCACGCACGTTCATGCGGTGCAACATCGACGAGAAGTTCGGCATGGCGAAGGCCGCAAAGATGCCCACGATCACCACGACCACGATCAGCTCGATCAGGGTAAACCCGCCGCTATTGCCCCCGGAAGGACCTTGCCAGCTGCGACGCGAATGCAGGCGCGTAAGACCAGAGCTGAAACCCATCAAGGAAATTCCATTTTTCGTTTGAAATATGGTGATACTACTCAGGTTGAAAGTCGCTATGTAGTGGATGTCCGGGACTATTCGCCGGATCAGCGGCATGGTACTGATTTTTGACGGTAATGGAGTCGGTTTGTCCGCAGGAAGTCGGGCAGTGGCCGGCGATTGTTTCCTCTTGATGATCGGGTTCTGCATGTCCAGGCAACACGTGGTAATCGTCGGTGGTGGCGTCATCGGTCTGCTGACGGCCTTCAATCTCGCGGCAAAGGTTCAGAGCGTTGTGTTGCTCGACCGTTCCGGTGTCGGTCAGGAGTCTTCCTGGGCGGGCGGCGGTATCGTTTCACCGCTTTATCCCTGGCGCTACAGCCCGGCGGTCACGGCGCTGGCGCATTGGTCCCAGGATTTCTATCCGCAGTTGGGCGAGCGGCTACTCGATGCAACGGGGATCGATCCGGAAGTCCACCGTACCGGTTTGTACTGGCTGGATCTGGACGACGAACAGCAGGCGCTGGAATGGGCTGCACGGGTCGGGCGGCCGCTGGCCTCTGTGGATATCTCGGCGGTCTATGACGCAGTGCCTGTGATGGGCGGCGGTTTTACCCGGGCGATTCACATGGCCGACATCGCCAACGTGCGCAACCCGCGACTGGTCAAATCCCTGAAGGCGGCACTGCTGGCGCTGCCTAACGTGACCATTCACGAGCAGTGCGAAGTCAGTGATTTCGTGCGCGATGGCGACAGGATCATCGGCGTAAGCACACCGCAAGGCGACATCCTGGGTGACAGCGTAGTGCTGGCTGCCGGTGCCTGGAGCGGTGATCTGCTCGCCAGGCTTGGGCTGCAATTGCCGGTTGAGCCGGTCAAGGGCCAGATGATTCTGTACAAATGCGCATCCGACTTTCTCCCCAGCATGATCCTCGCCAAGGGCCGCTACGCGATTCCTCGCCGTGACGGCCACATTCTGATCGGCAGCACGCTGGAGCACGAAGGCTACGACAAGACCCCCACCGATGTGGCGCTGCAAAGCCTGAAAGCGTCGGCAGTGGAGCTGATCCCGGCCCTGGCCGATGCCGAGGTGGTCGGGCACTGGGCAGGGCTGCGCCCGGGGTCCCCGAATGGCATTCCGTTCATCGGCCCGGTGCCGGGGCATGACGGGCTGTGGCTCAACTGCGGGCATTTCCGCAACGGCCTGGTGTTGGCGCCGGCGTCGTGCCAGTTGCTGACGGATTTGCTGGTGGGCGATGTGCCGATCATCGATCCGGCGCCGTATGCGCCAGCGCTCGCAGCCCTTGGCCAACAAACGGTCGAGACCCCGTAGCAGTCCGGCTTGCCGGCGTCAGCGATCTTGAGAACGCCCCCGCCGGCAAGCCGTGCTGCTACGGTTGTGAGTGCGCCATTGATCCCGTAGCAGCCGGGCTTGCCCGCGGGGGCGATTTCAAGGGCGCCGACGCCGGCAAGCCGGACTGCTACGGGAAACTACTCCAACCCCAACTTCTTCAACCGATAGCGCATCGACCTGAACGTCAGGCTCAACCGTTGCGCGGCTGCCGTGCGGTTCCAGCGGGTCTCTTCGAGGGCCTGGAGGATCAGCTTGCGCTCGATGCTCTCCAGGTAATCTTCCAGGTTGTCGATGTCAGCCAGGCTCGGGCCGTCCTGTTCGTTGACCGTGACCGGTTCTGCCAGGCGCAGGTCGTCGGCGTTGATCTGGTCGTTTTCGCACAGGGTGTAGGCCCGTTCGAGCATGTTCTCCAGTTCGCGAACGTTGCCGGGAAAGCGGTAGCCCTTGAGCGCCGTCAGTGCCGGCGAGGCAAGGCGGGCAGGGGGCTGGGCGGCGCTTTCGGCCAGGCGGCGCAGGACATTGTTGGCGATTTCCTCGATGTCTTCGCGGCGTTCGCGCAGCGGCGGCACGCGCAGTTCGATGACGTTGAGGCGGTAATACAGATCCTGCCGGAAGCGCTGGGCCGCGACTTCGACGCTCAGGTCCTTGTGGGTGGCGCACAACACGCGCACATCGACCACTTGCTCCTGCTGCCCGCCCACCGCGCGGATGGATTTCTCCTGGATGGCGCGCAGCAGTTTCACCTGCATCGCCAGCGGCAGGTCGGCCACTTCATCGAGAAACAACGTACCGCCGTTGGCCGCCTGGAACAGCCCCGGCTTGTCTTCGTGGGCCCCGGTGAAGCTGCCTTTGCGATGGCCGAAGAATTCGCTTTCCATCAGTTCCGTAGGAATCGCGCCGCAGTTGACCGGCACGAATGGCTTGTCGATCCGCGGGCCTTGTTCGTGGATCAGCCTGGCGACCAACTCCTTGCCGCTGCCCGATTCGCCGCTGATGTAGATCGGCGCCTGGCTGCGCGCCAGCTTGCCGATCTGCTTGCGCAAGGCCTGCATGGGCGGTGAGTTGCCGAGCAGGCGGTTGTCGATGCTGTTTTCGTTGGACGGCGCCATGTGCAGGCGCAGCGCGCTGCCGACAAGCTCGCGCAGGCGACCCAGGTCCACGGGCTTGGTGAGGAAGTCGAAGGCACCGGCTTTCAGGGCATGGATCGCTGTGTCGAGGCTGCCGTGCGCGGTGATCATCGCCACAGGCACCTGGGTGTGGCGCTTCTGGATGTGCTGCACCAGTTCCAGACCGTTGCCGTCTGGCAGGCGCATGTCGGTCAGGCACAGGTCGAAGGGTTCGCGGGCGAGCCAGTCTTGAGCTTCCTTGACGTTGCGCGCACTGCGAGTGTCCAGTTTCATCCGCCCCAGAGTGATCTCCAGTAATTCGCGAATGTCCGGCTCATCGTCGACGATCAGGATCTTTTGCCGTTGGCTCATCTTCAACTCAATTTGAACGGATGGGCGAAGGTGATCCGCATACAGCTTCCGCCACCTTCCCGTGGTGTGTAGTCCAGGTTCGCCTGATTGCTTTCGCACAGTTCCCGCGAAAGATACAGGCCCAGGCCGGTCCCTTTGCTTTCAGTGGTGAAAAATGGCTCGAAGAGCTTGCTCAGGTGCTCTCTGGCGACACCGGGACCATTATCCAGCACCTCAAGGCTTGGCAGCTCGCTGTGGGGTGCGTGAAACAGTCGCAGCCAGACTTGAGCGCGTGCATGCATCTGACCACTGTAGCGCAAGCCGTTCTGGGTCAGGTTAGTCACGACTTGCACAAGCTGCTCGGCATCCATGCGGGTGGTGAGGGCGCCGGGGCCGATTTCCAGATGCACTGCCTGGTCTTCGGGCAGTCGGGAACGCAAGTCGCTGACGAATCCTTCGAGCCACTGCCTGAGGTCAAGCAAGTGCGGTTCGGTCTGACGTCGGCGGGACAGCTGCAAGACGTTCTCGATCACCAGATTCATCCGTCGCGATTGATCTTGAATGATTTCACTCAGACGCCGGTCGGGACCGGTCAGTTCCTCGGATTCATGGAGCAGCTGGGCCGCGTGGCTGATGGCGCCCAGCGGGTTGCGGATCTCGTGGGCGATGCCGGCGGTCAGCCTGCCCAGGGCCGCGAGCTTGAGTTGCTGGGCCTGCTGGGAGATTTTTGACAGGTCATCAATGAAGATCAGGGTGTGGCGCTGGCTGTCACGGTTCAAGGCAATGAAGCCGGGGCGCAACACGGGGCCGATGGCCGAAGTGGTAATGCTTCGCGGCGCCATGGACGGGTTGATCTGCCATTGCCGCAGACGCTCGACCAACTGCGGAGAGTAGGGGTCGATGATTTCGCCAAGCAGATGCTCGTGGCCCAGTAGCGCCAAAGCGCTGTGGTTGGCCAGCAGCACCTTGCGCTCGGCGTCGAGTACCAGAATGCCGGTGCGCATGCGCTGCAGGATCAGCGCGTTGAGTTCTTCGAGGTTGTCGACGTCGGCCGCGCGCCGTTCGGCGATGTCTTCGCTGGCCTGCAGCCGGCGCGCCAGGGCCTGCACCAGCAGGGCGGCGGCGAAGCACAGGGCGCCAAGGGACCCGGCCTGGACGAAATGATTGGCCGCTGCAGGCTTGTTGTAGCTGATGAAAAACGTCAGGTAGATGATGCCGATGGCTGAAATCGCGGCGATCAGCAGTCCGGTGCGTTTGCGCAGCAGCACGTTGCTGATCGCCACCGAGGCCACGATCAGGTTGCCCAGGCCGCTGGGTGCGCCGCCTCCGGCATAGAACAGGGCGCACAGCATGCAGGCGTCGGCCAGCGCCAAAGTGAACAGGTGGCCCTGGCGCGTCGGCCGTTCGAGCAGTACGACCACCAGAATGTTGAACACCAGATAGAGCCAGCAGCCGGTGCGAAACAGTTCGATATCGGCCATTTGCAGCAGTTCGGCATCCAGGCTGCTGGAAATCAGCAGCACCAGCAGAATGCCGATGCTCAGGCGGTAGAGGTGGTAGAGCCGCAGGATACGCTGGGCCTGCGCAGTGACCAGCGACAGGGTTTCAGCGGTCACGTGCTGCCGGGCCCTGTAGCCGGTGGGCTTCGGTGCAGTACCACTGTTCGTTCTGGCTCAGGGCGCGGTCACGGGGCAGGTGCACGCCGCATTGGGCGCAGCGCACCATGGGCGCGGCATCGATGGGCGGCGCGGCAGGCCGTGGTCGGGGCGCAGGGCGTTTGGTCACGCGTTTGAAGAACCAGATCGCCAACCAGATCAGGGCGACCCACATAATCAAGCGAATCATGTCTACCAGCTTATTGAGTGAGGATGCCGCAGTTTAGCCAAGGCACTGGCGGGCGCACAGTCGTCTACGGCGCCTTGGCGTGTCAGAAACGAAAAAGAGGTCCCGTAGGACCTCTTTCTCAGTAACTCAGGGGCTGCGACTGGATCAGTCGAACAGGCCGAAGGTCATGTAGCTGAAGATCGAGCGGCTTTTCGGGGTGCCGTCCGCGTCGTCGTTCTTCGGCTCTTCCGTCTGGTTTTCAGGCAGCAGGTCGGCCGGGATGGCGTCCTTGGCGTCCTGGTACTGCTTGATCACGTCCTGGTTGGCGCGGGTTTCTCCCGGCGGCAGCGGCGGACGGCTCTCGATCAGGCCCAGGGTGGCCTTGGACAGCCACGAACGGTTGTCAGGATCCGGGGTACGGGCTTCGAACTTGCCATCGGCCAGTTGCGGGTGATCCGGGTAGTTGGCTTTCAGGACTTGCAGGCTGGTGTCGGCCAGGTCGTCCAGGTGCAGACGCTGATAGCCTTCGACCATGACCGCCAGGCCGTCGCCGACCGATGGGGTTTCCTGGAAGTTTTCCACCACGTAGCGGCCACGGTTCACGGCGGCGACATAGGCCTGACGGGTCAGGTAGTAGTCGGCCACGTGGATTTCATAGGCCGCCAGCAGGTTACGCAGGTAGATCATGCGTTGCTTGGCGTCCGGCGCGTAGCGGCTGTTCGGATAGCGGCTGGTCAGCTGTGCGAACTCGTTGTACGAGTCACGGGCGGCGCCCGGGTCACGCTTGGTCTGGTCCAGCGGCAGGAAGCGCGCAATGATGCCCACGTCCTGGTCGAACGAGGTCAGGCCCTTGAGGTAGTAGGCGTAGTCGACGTTCGGGTGCTGGGGGTGCAGACGGATGAAACGCTCGGCTGCGGATTTCGCGGCCTCAGGCTCACCGTTCTTGTAGTTGGCGTAGATCAGCTCCAGCTGCGCCTGGTCGGCGTAGCGACCGAACGGGTAGCGCGATTCCAGCGCCTTGAGTTTTTCGCTCGCGCTGTTGTAGCTGTTGTTGTCCAGGTCGGCCTGCGCCTGCTGGTACAGCTCGACTTCACTGAGGTTTTCGTCGATGACTTCTTTCTTCGAAGAACAGGCAGCGGTAAGTCCGAGGATGGCTATCAGCAGCAGGTGTTTCACTTGCATGGCGGCTTGCGTCCCTATAACGGCCTGCTGTCTTGCGCAGGACCGTCCTGTTATGATGGGCGCCCCGTGGAACCCCCGGGACAAAAGACGCCGTATTTAACCACAAGCGCACAGCCGAAACCAAAGGCCAGTGCCACCTCCTAGTTTGAGCATGTCTGAGATCATTGAACTTCGCGCAGAGGTGCCGTCCGAATTGGGCGGTCAACGCCTCGACCAGGTCGCCGCCCAACTCTTCGCCGAGCACTCGCGCTCGCGCCTTTCCGCCTGGATCAAAGACGGCCGCCTGACCGTGGACGGAGGCGTTCTGCGCCCGCGTGACATCGTTCATGGCGGTGCCGTTCTGCTTCTGCAGGCCGAGCAGGAGGCTCAGGGAGAGTGGGTGGCGCAGGACATCGAACTGGATATCGTCTATGAAGACGACCAGATTCTGGTGATCAACAAACCGGCCGGGCTGGTCGTGCATCCGGCGGCAGGCCACGCTGATGGCACCCTGCTCAACGCCTTGCTGCACCACGTGCCGGACATCATCAACGTCCCGCGTGCCGGCATCGTGCACCGTCTGGACAAGGACACCACCGGCCTTATGGTGGTGGCCAAGACCATTCAGGCGCAGACCCAACTGGTCACCCAGTTGCAGGCGCGCAGCGTCAGCCGGATCTACGAGTGCATCGTGATCGGCGTGGTGACCGCCGGCGGCAAGATCAACGCGCCGATCGGGCGTCACGGCCAGCAGCGCCAGCGCATGGCGGTGATGGAAGGCGGCAAGCCAGCCGTCAGCCACTATCGCGTGCTGGAGCGTTTCCGCTCCCACACCCATGTGCGGGTCAAGCTGGAAACCGGCCGTACCCACCAGATTCGCGTACACATGGCGCACATCAATTTCCCGCTGGTGGGCGATCCGGCCTACGGCGGTCGCTTCCGCATTCCGCCTGCGGCCAGCGTGACGATGGTCGAATCCTTGAAGAACTTCCCGCGCCAGGCGCTGCACGCGCGCTTCCTGGAGCTGGATCATCCGACGACCGGTCAACGGATGAGCTGGGAGTCGCCGCTGCCGGATGATTTCGTCTGGCTGCTGTCGCTGCTCAAGCAGGATCGCGAGGCGTTCATCGGATGAATGACTTCGTGACGCAATGGCTGACTCCCGACTGGCCTGCGCCGGTCGGCATCAAGGCGTGCGTCACGACGCGAGCGGGCGGCGTCAGCGTCGCGCCGTTCGACAGCTTCAACCTGGGCGATCACGTCGATGACGATCCAGCCGCGGTTGCCCACAACCGTTCGCTGCTGACCTCCCGACTGAACGTACAGCCCGCCTGGCTGAAACAGGTACACGGCATCGATGTGGTCCAGGCCACGCCGGGCGAGGTGATGCAGGCCGACGCCAGCTGGAGCCAGACCCCGGGCGTTGCCTGCACCATCATGACGGCCGATTGCCTGCCTGCGCTGTTCTGCAATCGCCAGGGCACCCAGGTTGCGGCGGCCCACGCCGGGTGGCGGGGGCTGGCGGCGGGTGTGCTGGAGGCGACGGTGGACAGCTTTGCTGATGCTCCCTCGGACATTCTGGTCTGGCTCGGCCCGTCCATCGGTCCGCAGGCTTTTGAAGTCGGCCCGGAAGTGCGCGATGCCTTCATGGCCACCCATCCTGAAACGGCAGAGGCCTTTGTGCCGAGCGTCAATGCCGGCAAGTTCATGGCCGATATCTACCAACTGGCGCGTTTGCGCCTGGCAGCCCACGGCGTCACGGCGGTGTACGGCGGCGGATGGTCGACCTACAACGACGAGCGTTTCTTCTCTTATCGCCGCGGCGCACGCACCGGGCGCTTTGCTTCGCTGGTGTGGATCGAGCGGTAGCCCTACGCCTGATATGACTCTGTAGGAGCGCGCTTGCCCGCGACTGCGGTGGATCAGCTCGCACGGATGTCTCTGACACACCGCAGTCGCGGGCAAGCGCGCTCCTACAATTCGTCCTCAGACTTCCGGCAACAAGCTAAATTGATCTATGTCAAGCACTCACCGCTTGAATCCTGTGCAATCGGCCACATCTAAGGGCTATCTGGCAGGTTTTCTTTATTAAGGTGTGTTCATTGCTCCGGCCTGCCCATTAGGAAGGTGACCAATGCGTATTGACCGTTTAACCAGCAAATTACAGCTCGCTTTATCTGATTCCCAATCCCTGGCGGTGGGCATGGACCATCCCGCCATCGAGCCTGCGCACCTGATGCAGGCGCTGCTCGAACAGCAGGGTGGTTCGATCAAACCCCTGCTGCTGCAAGTCGGCTTCGACATCAACAGCCTGCGCAAGGCGTTGAGCAAGGAGCTGGACCAACTGCCGAAAATTCAAAACCCTACCGGCGACGTCAACATGTCGCAGGATCTGGCGCGCCTGCTCAACCAGGCCGACCGCCTGGCCCAGCAGAAGGGCGACCAGTTCATCTCCAGCGAGCTGGTGTTGCTCGCCGCCATGGACGAGAACAGCAAGCTGGGCAAGCTGCTGCTCGGCCAGGGCGTGAGCAAGAAGGCGCTGGAAAACGCCATCAGCAACCTTCGCGGCGGCGATGCGGTCAACGACCCGAACGCCGAAGAGTCACGCCAGGCGCTGGACAAATACACCGTCGACCTGACCAAACGGGCCGAGGACGGCAAGCTCGACCCGGTGATCGGCCGTGACGACGAGATTCGCCGCACCATCCAGGTGTTGCAGCGTCGGACCAAGAACAACCCGGTACTGATCGGTGAGCCTGGGGTGGGTAAGACCGCCATTGCCGAGGGTCTCGCTCAGCGCATCATCAATGGCGAAGTGCCTGACGGCCTGCGCGGCAAGCGTCTGCTGTCCCTGGACATGGGCGCGCTGATCGCCGGTGCCAAGTTCCGCGGTGAGTTCGAAGAGCGCCTGAAGGCCGTGCTCAACGAGCTGTCCAAGCAGGAAGGCCAGATCATCCTGTTCATCGACGAGCTGCACACCATGGTCGGCGCGGGCAAGGCCGAGGGTTCGATGGACGCCGGCAACATGCTCAAGCCAGCGCTGGCCCGTGGCGAGCTGCATTGCGTGGGCGCCACGACCCTCAACGAGTACCGCCAATATATAGAGAAGGATGCGGCTCTGGAGCGGCGCTTCCAGAAAGTGCTGGTGGACGAGCCGAGCGAAGAGGACACCATCGCGATCCTGCGTGGCCTTAAAGAACGCTACGAGGTTCACCACAAGGTGGCGATCACCGACGGCGCGATCATCGCGGCGGCCAAGCTCAGCCATCGCTACATCACTGACCGGCAACTGCCGGACAAGGCCATCGACCTGATCGACGAAGCCGCCAGCCGCATTCGCATGGAGATCGACTCCAAGCCCGAAGTGCTGGACCGCCTCGAACGCCGTCTGATTCAGCTCAAGGTCGAATCCCAGGCGCTGAAGAAGGAAGACGACGAGCCCGCGATCAAGCGCCTCGAAAAACTCCAGGAAGAAATCATCCGTCTGGAGCGTGAGTACGCCGATCTGGAAGAGATCTGGACTTCGGAAAAAGCCGAGGTCACAGGTTCTGCGCAGATTCAGCAGAAGATTGAACAGTCCCGTCAGGAGCTGGAAGCGGCGCGCCGCCGTGGCGACCTCAATCGCATGGCCGAGCTGCAATACGGGGTGATTCCGGATCTGGAGCGCAGCCTGCAGATGGTCGACCAGCACGGCAAGCCTGAGAACCAGTTGCTGCGCAGCAAGGTGACCGAGGAAGAAATCGCCGAGGTGGTTTCCAAGTGGACCGGCATTCCTGTGTCGAAGATGCTCGAGGGCGAGCGCGACAAGCTGCTGAAGATGGAAAGCCTGCTGCATGAGCGGGTGATCGGGCAGAACGAGGCCGTGGTGGCGGTTTCCAACGCGGTGCGTCGTTCCCGTGCCGGGTTGTCCGACCCGAATCGCCCCAGCGGCTCGTTCATGTTCCTGGGCCCGACCGGCGTGGGCAAGACCGAGCTTTGCAAGGCGCTGGCGGAGTTCCTGTTCGACACCGAGGAAGCGATGGTGCGCATCGACATGTCCGAGTTCATGGAGAAGCATTCCGTGGCACGGCTGATCGGTGCGCCACCGGGCTACGTCGGCTATGAAGAGGGCGGCTACCTGACCGAGGCGGTGCGTCGCAAGCCGTATTCGGTAATCCTGCTGGACGAGGTCGAGAAGGCCCATCCGGACGTCTTCAACATTCTGTTGCAGGTGCTTGAAGATGGTCGTCTGACCGACAGCCACGGCCGCACTGTCGATTTCCGCAACACGGTGATCGTCATGACCTCCAACCTGGGCTCTGCACGCATCCAGGAGCTGGTGGGTGATCGCGAGGCGCAGCGTGCTGCGGTGATGGACGCCCTGACGACGCATTTCCGTCCGGAGTTCATCAACCGGGTCGACGAAGTGGTGATCTTCGAGCCGCTGGGTCATGACCAGATCGCGGGTATTACCGAGATCCAGCTGGGCCGTTTGCGTCAGCGCCTGGCTGAGCGTGACCTGAGCCTTGAGCTGGCGCCTGAGGCGCTGGAGAAACTGATCGCGGTGGGTTACGACCCGGTGTATGGCGCACGGCCACTCAAGCGTGCGATCCAGCGCTGGATCGAAAACCCGCTGGCGCAGTTGATCCTGTCGGGCAGCTTCATGCCAGGCACCAGCATCAAGGGCACGGTAGTGGACGACGAGATCGCGTTCGTCTGATTGGCTTCTATATAGAAAGACGAGGGCGCTCCTGATGGGCGCCCTTTTTATTGCCCGTAGCAGCACGGCTTGCCGGCGGGAGCGGTGTGTCAGTGAAGGATGGATTGGCTGACACACCGTCCCCGCCGGCAAGCCGTGCTGCTACGGACAAGATTTGCGCTTGTCTCGGACCTGTTTTTTGCGGCCAGGAGGCCTTCTCGAAAAAAAGTTGCAAATCATTGGATTAAAAGCAATTTAGAGGGTTGACACCTGTTTCTGGGAATGTAGAATAGCGCGCCTCAGAGACGTGAACGCAGCGATGCAGACAAGTCGAAGAGGCTGAAAATGCAGTAGATTCAGGGCAGTAGGTGCGGGATTCGTTTCGCAAAGAAGTACTGAATTTGTTGTATCGAAGCGCGTCAAACGCTGCATCTGAAATTGAATAGTTCCGTGATAGCTCAGTCGGTAGAGCAAATGACTGTTAATCATTGGGTCCCAGGTTCGAGTCCTGGTCACGGAGCCAATTTCCAGAAGTAGTACCGTCGGGGTATAGCGCAGTCCGGTAGCGCGCCTGCTTTGGGAGCAGGATGTCAGGAGTTCGAATCCCCTTACCCCGACCATTTTTTGGGTCGTTAGCTCAGTTGGTAGAGCAGTTGGCTTTTAACCAATTGGTCGTAGGTTCGAATCCTACACGACCCACCATTTTTGGCCTGGCTTCATCGGGTTGAATCTTAGGGAGTGACGTCAGTTGCGTCACCCGCTTGAAATACGCCCCAAGGGGCGTATTTTTGTAACACCGGGGTATAGCGCAGTCCGGTAGCGCGCCTGCTTTGGGAGCAGGATGTCAGGAGTTCGAATCCCCTTACCCCGACCATTTTCGCCCAGGCTGTATCCGGGTAGAAAACAAGGTCACAGCGCCACTCGCGCTGAGCCAACAAAAAAGGCGTCCTTCGGGGCGCCTTTTTTCGTTTCCGGCTTTTCAATCCCCGCACCCGTTAGCCTTTGCGCCGTTGATGGCGGCACTGCCTGGCATTCTGCTGCTTTTCGCTATATGAAAATATATACAGCGCTAGGTATCATGGGCAGCCATTCGACGGCTTCGCCTGCTTGCGAGGCGTCTATCACGCAGAAAACCTCATCAATGAGACACCACCATGAGGCACAGCAGAAACATCCGCAGCTATCCCTACACCGCCTGGGTGTTGACCCGCAGCTTCGTCGTGCTTGAAGTCGAATTGGTCGGCCCTACGGCGGACGGCCAGAACGACCGCTCCATCAAGGGCAAATGGTACGCACCAGACAGCCTGTTTGATTCCCACGAGGCTGCGGTGGAGGCAGGGCGCTCGCGCATCGAGCAGGCACGCGCGGAAATCGCCAGGAAGTCCGCAGTGCTGGAAGAGAAGAGCGCGTTGCTCGACCGATTGTCAGGGCGGTGAGCGCAGGGTTTCTGCGCTCACCTGGTCAATCTGCCGTTTATTGCGCCTTGGGGGCGTCGCCCCAGTAGGCTTCGATCTGGTTCTTCAGATCAGCTGGGATAGGTGCGAAGTCCAGCGCCCGTGCGTGATCCTGACCGCTTTCCAAAGTCCAGCGGAAAAAGTCCTGCACGGTTTTCTGACGATCGGCATTCTTGGGCTGCTTGTACATCACGATGAACGTCGCGGCGGTGATGGGGTAGGCGTTGTCGCCCGGCGCGTTGAGCATCGACAGGTCGAAATCCTTGGCGCTTTTCCAGTCGGCCGTGGCGGCAGCGGCCTGGAAGCTTTCAGTGCTCGGTGCAACGAAGTGCCCGGCGGCGTTCTGCAACAGGCCGAAGTTCAGGCCCTGCTGTTTGATGTAGGCGTATTCGACGTAGCCAATGGAGTTCGGCATCTTCTTCACGTAGGACGCCACGCCCTCACTGCCTTTGCTGCCGATGCCCACCGGCCACTTCACCGAAGTGCCCGAGCCCACCTTGCTCTTCCAGTCGTTGCTGACCTTGGACAGGTAGCTCGCCCAGTTGAACGTGGTGCCCGAATCATCCGAGCGGTACACGACGTTGATCTTGTCGGCAGGCAGCTTCATCTCCGGGTTCAGCGCCGCCAGGGCAGGGTCGTTCCACTGGGTGATCTTGCCCAGGTAGATATCGGCCAGCACCGGGCCGCTGAACTTGAGGCTGCCGGGTTTGATCGATGCCACGTTGATCACCGGCACCACGCCGCCAATCACCGACGGGAATTGTTGCAGGCCCAGCGTCTGCAGATCGGCCGAGCGCAGTGGCATGTCGGTGGCGCCGAAGTCCACTGCGCCTTCCTTGATCTGAGCCACGCCAGCGCCTGAACCGATGCTCTGATAGTTCACTTTGACGCCGGTCTTCTGGTCGTAGTCAGTGGCCCACTTGTAGAGCACCGGATAGATGAAGGTGGAGCCCGCGCCGGTCACTTCCTGTGCCGCGCTGGCGCCGTTCATCAGAGAGAGGTTCAGTGCAATGCCAAGGCCGGTAGCCAGCATCAAGCGGGAGCGTTGAAACATGAATGTATTCCTGTGATCGAACGATTCGGGTGTGATGTCTCAATGGGATCACAGTAAACAGAACGTTTTTATGACAGGAAGTAACCGGGTGCACCCTTCGGGGCGCGGGCCTCTGATCCGTGCGCATTGCCGGCACCCGGTATAGACTCCAGTCAGTCTTTTCAGGACCGGCCCATCGATATATGAAAGCGCCCACTCCTCCATACGAAACAGAGCGCCTCGAAGCGCTTCGCAATCTTGAAATCCTCGACACGCCAGCGGAGGCCTCGCTGGACCGCATCACCCGCCTGGTCGCCCGTGTGCTCGACGTGCCCATTGCCCTGGTTTCGCTGGTGGATGAAGACCGCCAGTGGTTCAAATCCCGCGAAGGGCTGGAGGCCAGCGAGACGCCTCGGGAAATGGCCTTCTGCGCCCACGCCATCCTGCAAACCTCCCCGTTGGTGATACCGGACGCCGCCGAAGACGACCGTTTTCGCGATAACCAACTGGTGACCGGCGCGCCGCACATCCGCTTCTACGCCGGCGTGCCGATCCGCACCAGCAAGGGCTTTGCCGTAGGCACCCTGTGCGCCATCGACGAGCGGCCCCGGCAACTGACCCAGGAAGAAATCGACACCCTGCGTGACCTGGCCGACATCGTCAGCCGCGAGGTGCAACTGCGGGAAAACCTGATGCTGGCGCGCAGGCAGCGCAACCGGTCCGAGGCGCTGTTCCGCGCCAGTGAGGCCGGCTATCGCTCGATGTTCGAACTGGCGTCGGTGGGCATCGCCCTGGTCGCGCCCGATGGTGGCTGGATCAACGTCAACCGCGCGCTGTGCGAGATCATCGGCTACAGCGCAGCCGAGCTTGAACTGCTGACCTTTCAGGACATCACCCACCCCGATGACCTGAACACCGACATGGAGCATCTGCAGCAGTTGATCGACAGCAAGATCGATCACTACCAGATGGAAAAGCGCTACCTGCGCAAGGACGGCAATTCGGTGTGGGTCAACCTGAGCGTGACCAAGAAGCTGTCAGGCGAAGGGGATCTGGAATACTTCATCTCCATCATCCAGAACATTCAGGCGCGCAAGGAGCTTGAGCAGGAAGCCCGGCATGATGCGCTCACCGGGCTGTACAACCGCCGTGCGCTGGAGGCGCTGCTGCCGATCGCCCAGGCCCGTGCCGACCGTTCGATGCTGCAAATGGCGCTGATGTTCATCGATCTGGATGGTTTCAAAGGGATCAACGACACCTACGGCCACGATGCGGGGGATGACTTGCTGCGCACCATCGCCGTGCGCCTGCAAAGCTGCGTGCGACGGACCGACAGCCTGGTGCGTCTGGCGGGAGACGAGTTCATCGTGATTCTCGAAGGGATCGTGCCGGGTGCGGATGAAGCGCGGGAAGTCGCGAAGAAATTGCTGGCGGCCATTGGCGAGCCGATCATCATCAAGGGCGACGTGATCCGCAGCAATGCCAGCGTGGGGTTTGCTATGTACGAGCCCGGCTCCGGCAAGGAGCAGGACGAACTGATGCGCGAGGCCGACCGGTGGATGTACAAGGCCAAGCATCTGGGCAAAGGGCGGGTAATGCCGTAGGGGAGCCCCGTAGGAGCGCGCTTGCCCGCGACAGCGTTGGATCAGCCACCAGCCATGCAGGCTGTGCCGACGCCGTCGCGGGCAAGCGCGCTCCTACGGAACCTTTTGCGCCGGCCCCGTAGCAGCACGGCTTGCCGGCGGGGGCGTCTTTGAAATCGCTCCCGCCGGCAAGCCGTGCTGCTACGCAAGCCTCGATATCAGTGCAGCTTCATCCGCGGCTCGGTGCCGCGTCCGATCCGGCTGCCGAGCATCAGCATCAAGGTGCGGAACGTGCCGTACAGCGCCATCTGGTGCATGCGGTACAGCGAGACGTAGAACATCCGCGCCAGCCAGCCCTCAAGCATGACGCTGCCGGTCAGGTTGCCCATCAGGTTACCCACCGCCGAGAACTTCGACAGCGAAATCAGCGAGCCGTAGTCCTTGTAGCTGTACTCCGGCAACTCGCCGCCCTCGATCCGCAGCTTCAGCGATTTCACCAGCAGGGACGCCTGTTGGTGCGCGGCCTGGGCCCGTGGCGGCACGTTGCGGTCGGTGCCCTTTTGCGGGCAGGCGGCGCAATCGCCGAAGGCGAAGATGTTGTCGTCGCGGGTGGTTTGCAGCGTCGGGCGCACCTGCAACTGATTGATGCGGTTGGTCTCAAGCCCGGCGATGCCTTCCAGGAACGCCGGAGCACGGATGCCCGCCGCCCAGACCTTCAGCGTCGCCGGAATCAACTGGCCGGTGTTGGTGACCAGGCCTTCAGCCGTCACTTCGCTGACCGCCGAGTTGGTCAGCACCGTGACCCCCAGCTTTTCCAGGGTCTTGTGCACCGGGCCGCCAATCCGCTCAGGCAGTGCTGGCAACACGCGGGGGCCCGCTTCGATCACAGTGATGCGCAGGTTCTCGGGCTTGATCTGGCCCAGCCCGTAGGCGGCCAGCTCGTGGGCGGCGTTGTGCAGCTCAGCGGCGAGCTCGACCCCGGTCGCTCCGGCGCCGACGATGGCCACGTTGATTTCTTCAGTGGCCGCCAGCTCGCTTGCGTGGGCGCGCAGGTAGCGATTGAGCAGTTGTTGATGGAAGCGCTCGGCCTGCTTGCGCGTGTCCAGGAACAGGCAGTGCTCGGCCGCACCCTTGGTGCCGAAATCGTTGGTGGTGCTGCCGACCGAAATCACCAGCGAGTCGTAATCCAGGCTGCGCGCCGGAACCAGTTCGTCGCCGTTTTCATCCAGTGTGGCCGCCAGGTGAATCTGCTTGTGCTCGCGATCCAGGCCCGTCATGCGGCCCAACTGGAACTGGAAATGGTTCCACTTGGCCTGCGCCACGTAGTTCAGCTCGTCCTCGTAGGAGTTGAGCGAACCTGCGGCCACTTCGTGCAGCAGCGGTTTCCAGATGTGCGTCAGATTGGCGTCCACCAGCGTGACGCTGGCCGTGCCTTTCTTGCCCAGGGTTTTACCCAGGCGGGTAGCCAGCTCCAGACCACCAGCGCCTCCGCCGACGATCACGATACGATGAGTCATGGGGATATCTCATAAGGCTTAAGGAATTCTCTTTGGGCGCAATCTGCGCGAGCGCAAGGCAGCTCATAGCGTCAGATAGCTCAACAGGCGGCTCAACAAGCCCAGCCCGATCACCACCGCAAGCACAATCACAAGGAGCAGCCAGGGCCGAAAAGGCCGGCGCTCGACTTGGTGCTGGGGCGCGCGAAGGTACTCTTCGACACGCTTTTGGTCTTCGGGGTTCAGGCGGCTTGTCATATGAGCCTCGTCATGAACAATTGATCGACGTCAAACGCTGGCGTCGTGCAAAGCATTACATTCGTTGACGCCCTGCTGCGGCTTTTCGATACAGCAGATTTCGCGTCGGATTCCGCTTTGTAACATTCGCACGGGAAATCCGCCATCACAGGCTGATGCCCACATCGAATACCACGCTGCGCCCCAGGTTGGTCCGCAGAAAATCCGGTGCATCGGGGTGGGCGAACAGCACGCGGGCGAAGGTCGGCCCCACCAGCGACAGCGAACGCCAGCCCTGGCGCAGGTACTCGGTGGGCGGGGGGAAATGGCTGTTCAGGTCCAGCACTTCGCGCTTGAGGCTGGCGAAGGCGATGATGTCCAGCTCGCTCAGGTCCAGGCCGCGTTCCTTGTAGTTGTGGGCTTTCTTGCGCAGGGTCGGGCCCAGGCGCCGCAACAGGTCCGAGGCCGGAATGCGCTTGGGCTTGGCCTCGCGACGTACCAGTTGGCTCAGGGAAAAGGCGCTGCGCCGACGCTGCAGCTCTTCGCGCCATTCGTCGTTGAGCCTGCGACCCTCATCGAGCACGAAGAACACCTCGAAACAGGCATCGCGAAACAACACATCCGGTGGTTCCTGGCCGGCTGGCAGGAAGTCTTCGTTGCGGTGAGGGATGTTCAGGCCCTGCAGCAAACGCTGGCACACCCAGCGCTCGCGCTCCCATTTACGCGCGTTGGACAGGAAGGTGTTGGCCTGCTCGGCCTGGATCGTCAACAGACGCAGGTAATCGGAGTCATCCATGAGGAAGAGCTTAGCGCTCTGGCGTGAAGATGGAACCTAAATTCAATACCGACCTGTAGGAGCGCGCTTGCCCGCGACGGCGGTGGATCAGCCACCACCGACGTTTCAGACATACCGCCATCGCGGGCAAGCGCGCTCCTACAAATCTCTCTGCTTGCGGAATTGCCCAGGTGGCATCCCGTGGGCGTGGCGAAAGCGCCTGGAGAAGTAGGCCTCATCGGCAAATCCGCACAACCTTGCGACCTCTCCCACAGGCTTGCTGCCATTGAGCAGCAGCGTGCGCGCCAGGTGCATGCGCCGTTCCAGCACCAGCTCGCTGAAGGTCTTGCCCACTTCCTTGCGCAGCCAGTGGGTGAGGTAATTGGGGGAGAGAAACGCCGCAGAAGCAGCTTTCTTCAAGCTCAAATCCGGGTCGCTGAGGTTCTTGCGCACGTACTCGGACATCCGCGCCAGGGCGTCACGCCGGCTGCGCTCGGCGGCATTGTCGTCGGCCATGAGTTTGATCGGCTCGGCATAGAGTTCGCAGACCGTGCCGATCAGCTGCAACAGGCAACCCTTGAGGATTTCCCGAGTGCCGAACTGGCGGTTCTGATCGAGTCTGCGCATGCGGTCGAGCAAGCGCTCGATTTCGGCGAATTGCTCGGCGTCCAGGGTGAAGTCCAGATGCTCCTGAAAGCGAAACGGCGACAGCTCCGGCGCCAGCGCGATGGCGACGTCTTCCAGATCCAGCGGGTCGCACTGCAACTGCGGCAGCAGGAAAGTCTGGGCAAAGTTGATGAGCAGGAAGTTGCCTTCCGGCGGATGAGGGATCAGGTGCAGTTTGTGCGGCAGGATGAACGCCAGCGTATTGCGCGGAAAGGGCCGAACCACGCCGCCGATGTGCTGCACCGTATCGCCGCCCAGGTTGATCTGGATCTGAAAATACTCATGGCGGTGGGGCGCGGTTTCCGGCTTGCCTTCGGTCTTGCCACGGATATAGAAGTCCGGGCGCTCGCTGCGTTGCTGCATGCCATAGGTGGGCGCGCGGGTCGCTGAATCCATCATGCGGTTCCTCGTTGTTCTGGATGCATTGTCGGTTGTCCTATGACTTCCTTCAAACCTTTCTTCTGACACCGTCAGGATTTTCTGTCCAAAAAATCCACTTTCACCTAAGCCACTAAAAACGGCTCTAGCACGGTGTTTGCGAGCGAAATTTCAAGCTTTCAGCCGCGCTTTGTCCTTCAGGAATTTCTTGGACAAACAATAAGACGCCATCTCTGAAATTTAAAAACGTTCTAAGCGGCGTCTTGTTTAAAACCAGTCATACGATAAGTTAAAGGGGCGCTTCATCACTCGATTCCAATAAAAACAACGAGGAATTCTCATGTCGAGCAACCCTGACATTCAGGCGATGGATGCGGTCGTGGCCGCTCCAAAAGCCGCCGCTCCCGCCCGCCCTACCACCCACCGGCGCTGGTTCATGCTCTCGCTGCTGCTGATCGCGACGATCATCAACTACGTGGACCGGGTCAACATCTCAATCGCCGCGCCGTTCATGGCCAAGGATCTGGGACTGGACAAAGTCCAGATGGGCCTGATCTTCTCCGCATTCGCCTGGACCTACGCCTTCGCCCTCGTGCCCGCAGGATTTATCGCTGACCGCTTTGGATCGCGCCTGACCTATGGTGTCTCGCTGATTTCCTGGTCGGCGGTCACCGTGTGCCAGGGGCTGGCGGGCGGCTTTGCCTCGCTGTTTGGTCTTCGTCTGGCCGTTGGCGCGATGGAAGCGCCTGCATTTCCGGCCAACAGCCGCGCGGTGACGGTCTGGTTTCCGGCCCGTGAGCGGGGCATGGCCAGCAGTATCTACGTCTGCGGCCAGTACCTGGGCACGGCGTTGTTTACCGGCCTGCTGCTGTGGCTGGCGACGACCTACGACTGGCGCCACGTGTTCTATAGCACCGGTATCGTCGGCATCCTGTTTGGTATCGCCTGGCTTTACCTGTACCGCGATCCGCTGAACTGCAAGAAGGCCAGCAAAGAGGAACTTGAATACATCGAGTCGGGCGGCGGCCTGGTCAAAAACAGTCAGGACAAGAACAAATTCAAATGGTCGCAGATCGCCGAGCTTTTGAAGTATCGCCAAGTCTGGGCTATCTGCATCGGCAAGTTCGCCAGCACCTCGGCCCTGTACTTCTTCCTGACCTGGTTCCCGACCTACCTCATCGAAGAGCGTCATCTGACCATGGTCAAGGTCGGCATCTTCGCGGTATTGCCGTTCATTGGCGCCACTGTCGGCATCTTGCTGGCCGGGGTGATTTCCGACTGGATGATTCGTCGCGGCGTGTCGCTGTCCTTCGCCCGCAAATTGCCGTTGGTGGTGGGCTCGGCGCTGGGCATGTCGATCATGCTGGTCAACTTCACTGACTCCAACGAACTGTGCATTGCGCTGCTGACCATCGCGTTCTTCGCCCAGGGCATCGCGTCTTCTTCGTGGGCGGCGGTGTCGGAAATTGCCCCGAAAGAATTGATCGGCCTGACCGGTGGCATCACGAGCCTGGCGGCGAACATCGGCGGCATCGTGACGCCCATCGTCATCGGCCAGATCCTGCACATGACCGGCAACTTCGCCTGGGCCTTCTGGTTTATCGGTGGCGTGGCCTGCATCGGCACGCTGTCGTATTCCCTGTTGCTGGGCCGCATTTATCGCATCGAATTGAAGGCTCGCTGAGCCTTGAGAATGTGTGTGTGACTTTCTGCCGAATTGGGCAAAGGCGTACGTGAGTGCGCCTTTTTTCTGCCCTCGACATTGAGTTTTTTAGTCCAGCGCGAACACTGTTTTGTCCAACTTTCACCCGTTTGCATCCCGTAGTCTCTGGATGAAACGGGCCCCCCAAGGAACACCCATGAACCACTTCGTATTCGAACCCCTGCGCACTTGCAGCCTGCCGGTTGCCGACAGCGACGCGCGCTTTCCCGTTGCCCGGGTGTTTTGCCTGGGGCGCAACTATCACTGGGGCGATTCGCCCAATGGCGCCCGTGAAGTGCCGGCGTTTTTCATGAAGCCCGCCACCTCGGTCATCGATGCCACCGGCGAGCTGGGGTTTCCCTCCCAGACCGACCAGTTCTGCCATGAAATCGAACTGGTGGTGGCCATCGGCAAAGACGGCTTTCAGATCAGTGAAGCCCAGGCACTCGAACACGTCTGGGGCTATGCCGCAGGCCTGGACCTGACCCGCCGTGATTTGCAGATGGCGGCCAAGGCGGTGGGCAATCCGTGGGAGCCGGCCAAGGCGTTCGACGGCTCCGCGCCGATCACCCCAATCCGCTCGGTGCAAGTCCATGGCCATCCGCGGCAAGGCGCGATCTGGCTCAGCGTCAACGGCGTCGAGCGCCAGCGTTCGGACCTTGAAAGCCAGATCTGGTCGGTGGCGGAGATCGTCAGCCAACTCTCTCATTCGGTCGGCCTGCGCGCGGGCGACCTGGTCATGACCGGCACGCCGCCTGGCGTTGCATCGCTGCAAGAGGGCGACGTCATCCAGGGCGGTATCGACGGTATTGGCACATTCGAAGTTCGGGTCGGCAGCCGTCGCGCTGCCTGACCCATTCCCACAGGCAAAAGGAGAACAACAATGACAGAACAATCTCTCTCGAAAATCGCCCTGGTCACCGGCGCAGGCAGCGGTATCGGTCGTGCCGTGGCGTTGGGCCTCCTGGAAGACGGCTACAAGGTGGTGGTGACCGGGCGTCGCATCGAGCCGCTGGAAGAACTGGTCGCACTGGCCCGCGAGCAGGGCGGCGAGGCGCTGGCGGTGTCCACCGATGTTCGCGATCCGGCCAGTGTCGACCGCCTGTTCGCGACCATCGAGGAGGTCTACGGCCGGCTCGATGTGGTGTTCAACAACGCAGGCGTCAATGCCCCTGCGGTGCCGATGGACGAGCTGCCGGTGGAAAAGTGGCTGAGCGTGATCGACACCAACGTCACCGGGGTTTTCCTGTGCAGCCGTGGCGCCTTCGGCCTGATGCGCAAGCAGTCGCCTCAGGGTGGCCGGATCATCAACAACGGTTCGATTTCGGCCCACGTGCCTCGTCCGTTCACCGCGCCTTATACCGCCAGCAAACACGCCGTGCTGGGCCTGACCAAAAGCCTGGCGCTGGATGGCCGCGAGTTCAATATCGCCTGCAGCCAGATCGACATCGGCAACGCGCTCACCGAGCTGTCGGTGCGCATGACCAAAGGCGTGCGCCAGGCCAACGGCACGACCGCGGTCGAGCCGATGATCGACGTCAAGCACATCGCCGATGCCGTGCGTTACATCTCGGCGCTGCCGCTGTCGGCCAACGTCCTGAACATGACCGTGATGGCCACCAACATGCCTTTCGTGGGCCGTGGCTGAACCTGTCTGAACCGAGATGAGCGAGGCATCGATGAAACCAGAAATCCTGCAACTGAGCCCCATTCTGATCCCGGAAGTCAACGCGCGCCTGAACGAGCTGTACACCGTGCGCCCGTACTTCCAGCAGACCGACAAAGCTGCCTACCTGCGTGAGCATGGCGCCAACATTCGTGGTGTGGTCACTGGCGGACACACTGGCATCACTCGTGCTGTCATGGAGCAACTGCCCAAGGTGGAAGTGATCGCGGTCAACGGCGTTGGCACTGATGCGGTCGATCTGGCCTATGCCCGGGACCGTGGCATCCGCGTGACTGCCACCATCGGCGCGCTCACCGAAGACGTCGCCGACCTTGCCATCGGCTTGCTGATCTCGGCCTGCCGCGGCCTGGGCACGGGCGACCGTTATGTGCGTTCAGGGGAGTGGGCCAGAACTTCGACGCCGCTGGTGCCGCTGCCACTGGCAAGGCAGTTCAGCGGCATGCGCGTGGGCATCGTCGGGCTGGGCCGGGTAGGGCGCGCAGTCGCCACTCGCGCCGCGGCGTTCGGCTGCCCGATCAGCTACACCGATCTCAACGAAATGAGCGACGTACCCTACACCTTCGTCAGCGATCTGGTGGAACTGGCTCGTCAAAGCGACGCGCTGATCGTCGCGGCGGCGGCTGACAAGGCCAAGGGCATCATCAACGCCAATGTGCTCGCGGCGTTGGGGACTGAGGGTTACCTGATCAACGTGGCCCGTGGCAGCCTGGTCAACGAGCCCGCGCTGATCGCAGCTCTTGAGTCCGGGTCGATTGCCGGTGCGGGACTGGACGTATTCGTCGACGAGCCCCACGTGCCAGAGGCATTGTTCGGGCTGGAAACGGTCATCCTGCAACCCCACCGCGCCAGCGCAACCGTGCAGACGCGCACGCGTATGGGCCACATGGTGCTCGCCAGCCTGGCAGCGGTATTGAACGGCCAGGAGCCCGTGGGCGCCGTCGCGTGAAACACCGACCCGTAGCAGTCCGGCCTGCCGGCGTCGGCGCCCTCAAGATCGCTATCGCCGGCAAGCCATGCTGCTACGGGATTTGTGGGGTACTGGATAGGGTCAGAACCCCGCCGACCCCAACGCCAATTCCTCGACCAGAAAATCAATGAACGCGCGGGTTTTCATCGGCACACGGCGTGCCGACGGATATACCGCATTCACCGAAATCGCCGGCGCCTGCCATTCGCACAACACCGGCTTGAGCCGGCCATCGGCCACAGCCCTTTCGACGATGAAGTTGGGCAGCAGCGCGATGCCCATCCCCGACACCGCTGCTTGCGCGAGGATATCCCCGTTGTTGGCGTGAAGCGGGCCGCTGACCGTCACGCGCTGGGTTTCCTTGCCGTTGCACAGTTGCAGGCTGATGCCGCTTTGCAGGTAGCCGTAGCTGAGGAACTGATGGCTGGCCAGGTCCTTGGGCGACTGCGGCGTGCCGTGCCTGGCCAGATACTCCGGCGAGGCAACCATCACCCGTGGCGCCGGTGCCAGGGAGCGGGCCACCATGGAAGAGTCGGGCAGGCTGGCAATCCGGATGGTGACATCAAACCCGCCTTTCACCGGATCGACCTGCTGGTCACTGAGCACAATCTGCAGCTCGACATTGGGATGCAATTCGTTGAAGCGCGGCAGCAACGGCCCCAGCCGGCTCAGGCCAAACGACATCGGCGCGTTGACGCGCAGCACGCCGCGGATCTCGCCCATTCCGGTGCGGGCGCGCTGTTCGGCTTCGTCCAGCGAGGCGATGACATCACGACAGGCGTCGTAGTACTCGGCGCCGGCTTCGGTGAGATGCAGACTGCGTGTAGTACGTTGCAACAATTGCACGCCGATGGCTTCTTCCAGCGCCTGGATCTGTTTGCTGACTTTCGAGCGGGGCACGTCCAGTGCGCGGGCGGCTGCGGCGAAACCGTTGGCGCCCACCGTGGCGACGAACGCGCGCATGCATTCGATGCGATCCATAGATGTCTCTTGGCTGGAAACAATGAGCGCCAAGTCTATGGATTCACACCCAGAAATGAAACTGGCCAAGGTAAGGCTTTGGGCCACTACACACATCTGCTTACAGCTGCGAGGGTGAATAAACCGAGGTTTTGCGGTGTTATCGGGTTTGACACGCAGGCTTTTTCAAAAGGTGTAGGCTGCCCTTAATCCGAACCCATAAAAAGAAGTCGTCGCCATGATCGGAGCACAAGTTCTCACCCCCGAAACCATGATCCTGGGCTGGATGCTCTACCTTCCCCTCATTGCATGGGCGCTGTGGCGTTGTCCGTGGATCGAACTGATCACCGACACCCGTCGCCAGCACGTGTTCTTCGGCACGGTGTTCGCCCTGTTTCTGCTCTGGTTGCTGCGCCGCGACTTCGACACCGGCGTGTCCTATCACTTCATCGGCATGACAGCCGTGACCCTGTTGCTGAACTGGCCGCTGGCGATTGTCGGTGGGTTGATGGCCCAGTTGGGCATGCTGTCGATGGGGCATCAGGACATGGCGTCGATGGGCGTCAACGGCCTGTTGCTGGTGGGCATTCCGGTCATGGTGACCGAAGCCTGCTGCCTGTTGGTCGAGCGCGCACAGCCCAAGAGTCCATTTACCTACATCTTCTGTTCCGGATTCTTCGCCGCAGCGCTGACCGCGCTGCTCTGTCTGCTGCTAGCGATGGGTTTACTATGGGTGGGTGGATTGTTCGCCATGCCGGAATGGCTGGGCGACTTCATCGGCTACCTGTGGCTGATCATCTTCCCCGAGGCGTTCATCAACGGCGTGATCGTGACTGCGTTGGTGGTGTTCTGCCCCGAGTGGCTGGAAACCTTCAACCGCTCGCGGTATCTGTCCGAACCCTGGGTCGATGACGGTGACACCTGACGGCAACGCATCAGGTGTCACGCCCGGTCAATGCTGACGCGGGTCCAGTTCACCCGAAAACAGCTCGTCCTCGGCATCCGGCGCGACCGGAATCGCGTGCTCTTCCGCAGCCCAGGCGCCCAGGTCGATCAGCTTGCAACGGTCGGAACAGAACGGCCGGAACTTGCTCGCTGGCGTCCATTCCACAGGCGCTCCGCAGGTTGGGCAATTGACGGTCATTGGTTGGCTCATCATTGGCCTCCACGCAAAGTTAGATAAAAGTGATGCAGGCGCTCGACCTCGCTTTTCAGCCACGCAGGGTCACGGTCATTGACGATGACATCGTCAGCCTGACTCAAGCGATGCTCGCGGGTAGTCTGGGCCTTGAGAATCGCCCGGACCTGTTCCTCGTTGGTCTTGTCGCGCAGCACCGTACGCTCGATTTGCAGCGCCTCTGGCACATCGATCACCAGCACCCGCTGAACCATCTGGTGCTGAGTGGTTTCCAGCAACAGCGGCGAAACCAGAACCGCGTAGGGTGATTCTGCGCGGGCCAGGTAGTCACGAATCTCTTCGCGGATCAACGGATGCAGCAAGCCCTCGAGCCAGGCCCGCTGCTGCGGATCCTTGAAAATCAGCTCGCGCAACGCCGCCCGGTTCAGCGTGCCATCGGCCTGCAGTACTCCCGCGCCGAAATGCTCGGCGATCTGCGCCAGGGCAGGGCGTCCGGGCTCGACCACCCAACGCGCGGCATTGTCGGCATCGACCAGATGTACGCCCAACTCGACGAAGCACTGCGCAGCGGCGCTTTTGCCACTGCCAATGCCGCCCGTCAGGCCCAGGATCCAGGGAGTTGTTGCGTGAGAGGTCATCTGAAACCGGCGATCTGCAAATACGAAGTGGTTATTTGAGCACCCCAGAGCAATGCGATCCAGCCCGCAATGGCCAGATAAGGCCCGAAGGGGATCGGCGTGCTGGTCTGGACATTGCGAACGCGCAGCAGAATCAGCCCCAGCACTGCCCCGACAATCGACGACAACATGATCGTCAGCGGCAGGATCTGCCAGCCACCCCAGGCGCCCAGCATGGCCAGCAGCTTGAAGTCGCCGTAACCCATGCCGTCCTTGCCGGTGAGCAGCTTGAACACCCAGAACACCGCCCACAGCACCAGATAACCCGCCACCGCGCCCCACAGCGCGTCAGTCAGGGTCGCAAACAGCCCGAACCCATTGACGATCAGCCCCAGCCACAGCAGTGGCAGTACGATGGCATCGGGCAACAGCTGATGATCGGCGTCGATCAGGCTCATCGACAGCAGCCCCCAACTCAACACCAGCGCCGCACCCGCCTGCCAGCCAAAGCCAAAATGCCACGCCACGAAGGCCGACATCAGCCCGCACGCCAGCTCTACCAGCGGGTAGCGCTTGCTGATGGGCGCCTTGCAGCTCGAGCACTTGCCGCCCAGGAACAGATAGCTCACCACCGGCAGGTTTTCCCATGCGCGGATCCTGTGCGAACAGTGCGGGCAGCGGGAGTGGGGCAGGATCAGGTTGAAGGTTTCTGCCTGCGGTTCTGGCGGCAGCTCCAGCACTTCACGCGCCTGGATCTTCCAGTCGCGCAGCATCATCGTCGGCAGACGGTAAACCACCACGTTGAGAAAACTGCCCACGAGCAGGCCCAAAATCAGGGTGCATAAAACAAAGGCCAGCGGGGAGCTGGCCAGGAGTTCGGGGAGGGACATGGCTAGACGACGTTTCCGAGCTGGAAGATGGGGAGGTACATGGCGATAACGAGGCCGCCGACGATAACGCCCAGAACGGCCATGATCATCGGTTCCATCAGGCTGGTGAGACTGTCGACCATATTGTCGACCTCATCTTCGTAGTAAGTCGCAACTTTATCCAGCATGGAGTCGAGCGCACCAGACTCCTCGCCGATGGCAGTCATTTGCACCGCCAGCATTGGAAATACACCGGTACTTCGCATCGAGAAATTGAGCTGCATGCCTGTTGAAACGTCTTGCTTCACTTTCTGTACGGCATTTCGAAAGACAACGTTGCCGGTGGCTCCAGCGACCGAGTCCAAGGCTTCAACCAGCGGGACACCAGCGGCGAAGGTCGTTGATAGGGTACGGGCGTACCGTGCAACCGATGACTTGAAAATCAACGGCCCGATAACGGGCAATTTCAAAAGCATTCGATCAACGTTGTCCCGGAATTTTTCAGAGGTGTTGTGGGTCCTTCTGAACGCTGCGATTGCAATCACCAGACCTATCAGTACGAAGTACCAATAGTTCTGGAGCAATTCAGAAAGGCCGATCACCATCAATGTGAAGGCTGGAAGCTTTGCCCCAAAGCTTGAGAAAACTGCCTGGAATTGAGGCACTACTTTGATCAGCAGAATGCCGGTCACGATGAAGGCCACGATAATGACAGCTATCGGGTAGGTCATGGCCTTTTTGATTTTCGCTTTAAGGCGTTCGGTCTTTTCTTTGTAAGTGGCAACCCGATCCAGCAACGACTCCAGCGCACCTGCCTGTTCTCCGGCATCAACGAGGTTGCAGAACAGGTCGTCAAAATACTGCGGCTTTTGGCGCAGTGACGCCGCCAGGCTATGTCCCGAAGCAACATGCTGCTTGATGTCGTCCACAAGCTTGCGCATGTTCGGGTTGTCAGACCCTTCGATGATGATGTCAAACGATTGCAGCAACGGAACGCCCGCTTTCATCATCGTGGCCATCTGGCGGCTGAAGAAAGCGATGTCCAGCGGTTTGATCTTTTTGCCCGCACCAAATATCGAGACCGCTTTCTTGCGGACTTTAGTCGGGTTGATCCCTTGTTTACGCAGTTGCGCTTTTACCAGTGCCGGATTATGACCGTTTATCTCGCCCGTCTGTTTGGCGCCTTTTCGGTCTATACCTTCCCAGGTATAAATGCTGACCTTTACTGCTTTAGTCGCCATGGTTAATCCTTGGTCACCCGATTGATTTCCTCGAGGCTTGTGAGGCCATGCATGGCCTTCAGCAGACCAGACGTGCGCAAGTCGTTGAATCCATCCTTGCGCATTTGTTCTGAAATTTCGATGGAGTTGCCTTCCTCCATGATGATGCGCTCCAGTGCCGGAGTGCTTTTGACCACTTCGTAAATCCCCACGCGACCTTTATAGCCCGCATTGCACTGTTCGCAACCTACTGGGGAGTAGAGCTTGAAAGAGCCGATCTTCTCTTCCGGAAAGCCTTCGGCAATGAGTGTCTCGCGTGGGATATCGACCTCTTTCTTGCAGTGCGGACATAGTTTGCGCGCCAGCCTTTGGGCAATGATCAAGTTGATGGCGGTGGCAATGTTGAACGCCGCAACACCCATATGGTGCAGGCGCGTCAGGGTTTCCGCCGCACTGTTGGTGTGCAGGGTGGACAGTACCATGTGCCCGGTTTGCGAGGCCTTGATCGCAATTTCGGCTGTTTCAAGGTCTCGAATCTCACCGACCATGATGACGTCAGGGTCCTGACGCAGAAATGCCCGCAGTGCCTGGGAGAAATCCATGCCCTGACGCGGGTTGACGTTGACCTGGTTGATGCCTTCCAGATTGATCTCCACCGGATCTTCGGCAGTGGAAATGTTGATGTCAGGGGTGTTCAGGATATTCAGGCCAGTGTACAGGGAAACCGTTTTACCCGAGCCCGTCGGGCCGGTGACCAGAATCATTCCCTGTGGCTTGCTCAAGGCGTCAAGGTACAAAGCTTTTTGATCCGGCTCGTAACCGAGTGCGTCAATACCCATCTGGGCGCTTGTCGGGTCAAGGATCCGCATTACGATTTTTTCGCCCCAGAGGGTTGGCAGCGTGTTAACGCGGAAATCGATTGCGCGGCTTTTTGAAATGCGGAGTTTGATCCGACCGTCCTGGGGTTTGCGGCGTTCTGAGATATCGAGGCCAGCCATGACTTTGAGTCGGGCTGCGATACGGCCAGCCAGTTGAGTCGGTGGTTTAGCCACTTCATGCAGGATGCCGTCGGTACGTAGTCGGACGCGGAATATTTTCTCGTAAGGTTCAAAGTGTAGGTCCGACGAGCCAAGTCGAATGGCGTCCATCAGCATCTTGTTAACGAAACGCACAACAGGGGCATCATCTGCATCCTGCACGGCAATGCTGCTTTCGTTGCTGTCGTCAACCGCTTCAATTTCCAGGCCCAAGTCGACGTCAGAAATATCATTTAACCCGGAGTGGCTGTCGAAGAACTTCTCGATGGCCGCAGTCAGTTTGTCGTCTTCGACCAATATCGCTTCAGTGTTGAGGCCGGTGCTGAACTGGATATCAGTGATCGCCTGATGGTTAGTCGGATCGGATACGCCGACAAACAACTTGTTGCCGCGCCGCCACAACGGCAGCGCCGAGTGCTGGCGCACCAGCTTCTCGCTGACAAGACCCTTGGGTTGGCTTTCCTTGTCTAGGGTGCTCAGGTCGAGAAACGGCAGGCCAAACTGTTCCGACGCAAGTTCGGCCAGTGTCAGGCTCTTGACCAGCTTGTTCTGGACCAGGTAGTTGACCAGCGAAACCTTGTCGCGGCGTGCCTGCTGGTAGGCCTGTTGAGCAGATTTTTCATTGAGGAGTTCGGCTACGACGAGTTGCTTCGCCAAACCAGTGAGGACGACATCAGTCATTACAGCCACCAGACACAGACATTAGACCGTTTATAGCGTAGTCAGGCGTAGCTGCCAAATAGACGTGCATAAGGTGACAAAAATTGTCAGTTAGTGCTGGAGGTGAGGACGGCTAACACCTTGGAGCCTGGATTGTGCCTCAGTAAGAAATACGCTCCCGCTTTGGCACGACGAATGCTTTACCACCGTGGGAGCACCACCTAATTTGACGCTTGGAGTAGTAGCGATGAATGCACAAAAAGGTTTTACGTTGATCGAACTGATGATCGTGGTTGCGATTATCGGTATTTTGGCTGCTGTTGCGATTCCTCAATACAGCGATTACACGTCCCGGGCTAAAGCCGCAGCGACTGTCTCAGACCTGTCGACTTATAAGACTGCAGTTGGCATGTGCAGCCAGGAAACTGGTTCCCTGACCGCTTGCGCAGCCGGCAGTAGCGGTGTTCCTGCTGCTGTTGATACCCTTAACGTGACAACCTTAAAGATCAGCAACGCTGGTGTGATGACTGGTAACAGCGCTGCTACAGACACTTCAGGCAAGGCCCTCGCGTTTACTCTCACCCCAACCTATGCGGCCGGTGATGCGAACATGACTTGGACCATGACTGGCACCATTTGCGATGACAAGCGCGGCCTGAAAAAAGGCCAAGGCGACTGCAAATAAGTAGCTGACAGCGTGTAAAAGTTCTGCCAGTTGAGTTAATTAGAACTGGCTAGAGCTGCCGAAATAGCTCAGTCGGTAGAGCAGCGCACTCGTAACGCGAAGGTCGCAGGTTCGATTCCTGTTTTCGGCACCAGTTCAGGTTCCAGCGAAGGCTACCAAAATCTCTGGAACCCCCGTAAAACCCGCCTTCTGGTGGGTTTTTTCATTATGGCGTTTCATCGGATTCCGACAGCTGCCAGCCGATTTAGGGGTAACGTTTGGGATAAAGTCGATTCGATAACGGGGTTTACCCTTATGGCTCGTACTACTGCTCCCTGACCGACACCGCATGCCGTTCGGCCAAGCCTACTGAACGCCCCTACAAGCTTTTCGACGGTGACGGTCTTTACCTGTGATGTTGTCGCTTCATGTGTTTGTCCGCTCCAGCGAATTGCGCTTCGCACGTTGGAGCGAGTTCGAGCTGAAGCGCGGCGTACGGGAGATACCTGACACGCGGCCCGCGTTGGACGGCGTTCCGTATTCGACCAGAGGGACGAAGATGGCGGGTGACATCCACCTGGTCCCGCTTTCACCGCAAGCGGTAGCGTTGCTCGAACAGATTCATGCGATCCCATCTCATCTTTCGCCACTCCCCCGGCCGTTGCGGCTGTCTCGCTCGTCAAAGGAATTGAAGCGCAAGGCTATGGATATCATCGGTGCTCTTGTTGAAGTAGCCAAGGTGTTGAGCCTGGTCAATATGGAGGCCGGCACGTACGGACCGCCGACCTGGCCGAGGCGGCACAAGACCTTTCTTCGGGTCGTGTCATTGCTCATTGCGGTCCCGCTCCTGCTGCTCATGCTCCCGTTTTCGGGAATCCTGATCGCGGGCGGGATCTATCTGTTTTGTGTGCTGATCGTTCTGCTGCTCAAAGGCGAAAGCAAGCCTTCACCCGGCATGCGCTTCTGTGGTTTTTGCAGCGGCGAGACGGCGCTGGACACCGCCCGATGCGCGCATTGTTTCAGCTACGAAGCGGTGGGTAATCCTGCGGCTGGCGCGGCTGCGCGTGTCGAGTGCTGGGGTGTGGATGTGTTTTGCAAGGCGCAGACACGTGGCAACGTGGTGGGCAAGATCAAAGCCATGGGCCTTTCGGTGATGGAGGAGGGGCTGGTCAAGGTCACGGTCGGACCCTTCAACTCCCAGTGGGAGGCCAGCAAGGCGGTGAAGGCGTTGCGTCGTGCTCACGGTATGGAAGGGTATGTCATCTGGACGACCGTGCCTGAGTAAATGACAACCCCGGCAGGGCGTGGGCCGCTCTGCAATAAGCCTATGCGCTGCTGTTTCATTGCCGCTGCGCCCGCAGCGCGGGTACACTCGGCGCCCTCATTCACCGCGACCCGCTTGGCAGTCTGCCTTGCCGTCCTCATCTGCAAGACAAGCGATGCTTACCAATCAGAAATACCGGGCCGACATTGACGGCTTGCGGGCAATTGCCGTTCTTTCCGTTGTCATCTATCACGCGTTTCCCGCATTGCTGCCCGGCGGCTTCATAGGCGTTGACGTTTTCTTCGTGATTTCGGGTTACTTGATTACCGGCATCTTGCTCAAGGAACTCGAGTCCGGGACTTTCAGCATCTTCAAGTTCTACCTGCGAAGGATCCGGCGGATCTTCCCGGCGCTGTTGCTGGTGCTGGCGGCCTGTCTGATCGTTGGCTGGTATGTGTTGTTCGACGATGAGTTGAAGGCGCTCGGCAAGCATGTGTTTGCCGGGGCCGGTTTCATTTCCAACATTGCCCTTTGGCGCGAAGTTGGATATTTCGATGCCGCCGCTGAAACCAAACCGTTGCTTCACTTGTGGAGCCTGGGGATCGAAGAGCAGTTCTACCTGTTCTGGCCGGTCGCCCTGTGGGTGGGCTTTCGGTGCAGGAAAGTGGCGGTCTGGGGTTTCGCGCTCCTGATTGCGTTGTCGCTTTATGCGAGTGCCGTGAAGGTCAGCACCGATCCGACGGCCGCGTTCTATTCACCGCTCACCAGGTTCTGGGAGCTTGCGCTGGGCGGAGCCCTTGCCTATCTGCATGCAGGCAAGGCGATGAGTGCTCATCGTCTGCGCTGGACCCAGGAGGTCAGCGCTGTCGGCGGGATGCTGTTGCTGGCTGCGGGGCTGGTGCTGATCGACAAGACCCGATCCTTCCCGGGCCTGTGGGCGCTGTTGCCCGTGGGTGCGTCGCTGCTGTTGATCGGGCCTGGCCGGAACTCCTGGATCAACCGGCAAATCCTGTCGAACAGGCTGGCGGTGTGGGTCGGTTTGATCAGCTTTCCGCTGTACCTGTGGCATTGGCCGATCATGTCGTTCTCGACCATCGTCTCCAGCCAGTTCGCCGAGCCTTGGTATCGCGCAGGCGCGGTGGCGCTGTCGGTGTTGCTGGCGTGGATCACCTACAAGGTCGTGGAAACCCCGGTGCGCAAGTCCCGGACCAACACCAACGCCGCAGTGCTGGGGGTCATGATGGTGATGGTGGCAGCGCTGGGGATTTCGGTCTTCAGGGGTACGCTGTTCGATCTGCGGCAAGTGAGCCCGATGGCCCAGGACATGGGGCATGCCAGGTTCTTCGATTACATGAAGGCCAACTTCTACCCCTGTGCGGATGAAGGCGTGAGGGCGCAATCGGAGACTTATGAAATCTACACCCGATGCATGCAGTCCAGGGCAGACAAGGACGTTGATGTCGCGATCATTGGCGACAGTCATGGGGAACATCTGTTTGTCGGTCTGGCAAAAGCCATGGACCAGCACACGGTCGCTTACTACATCCAGTCGAGTCCGCCTTATCTGAGCAATCCGCGATTCAAATACATCTTTGATTTCGTGAAAGATCACCCCTCGATCAAGAAAGTCCTGATCACCATGCACTGGATTCAGCGGATCGATGAGATACCCGCAGGATCGACTCTCGAAGCCGAAGTGTATTCAACGGTGGAATATCTGGAGTCGTTGGGCAAAGAGGTTTACCTGGTCGATGACGTCCCTCGATTCCCTTTCGGCCCTCAAGACTGCGTGAGCCGGGTGGGTACCACTACCCGTCATTGCTCGATTCCGTTCGCGCAGGCCAGCAAGGAACTCGATGCCTATAAAGCCCAACTGGTCGATGTGGCCAAGCGGGATGTGCGCGTGAAATACATTCCGGTGAGCCAGTACCTGTGCAATGCCGATGACTGCACGATGGTCAAGGATGCGCAGTTGCTCTACCGGGACAATAACCATCTGAACGTGCACGGCTCGTCCATGGTTGGCAAGTTGATCGTGCGCGACAACCCCGAGTTGTTGTCCGGGTTTGGCGGAAGTTGATTGCGCATTCCCATTGAAGAAAAACCCGCTACGGCGGGTTTTTCGTTTTCAGGCTCAACCCGTGCCGGTCAGATGCTCAACCGCATCGACAGGTCCACCGCCTTCACATCCTTGGTCAGCGTTCCGATCGAGATGTAGTCCACGCCCGTTTCGGCAATGGTGCGCAACGTCGCATCGGTGACGCCGCCGCTGGCTTCGAGTTTGGCGCGGCCAGCGGTGAGGCACACGGCTTCGCGCATGTCGTCCAGGGACAGCTCGTCGAGCATGATGATGTCGGCGCCGCCGTCCAGGGCCTGTTTCAGTTCGTCCAGGCTTTCGACTTCCACTTCCACCGGTTTGCCGGGGGCGATCTTGTGGGCTGCGGTAATGGCTTGGGCGATGCCGCCGCAGGCTGCGATGTGGTTTTCCTTGATCAGGAAGGCGTCGAACAGGCCGATGCGGTGGTTGTGGCAGCCGCCGCAGGTGACGGCATATTTCTGCGCTAGGCGAAGGCCAGGAAGGGTCTTGCGGGTATCCAGGAGCTTGACCTGGGTGTCGGCGACCATGTCAGCATAATGCTGCGAGCGAGTGGCGACGCCCGAGAGCAACTGCAGGAAGTTCAGCGCGCTGCGCTCGCCGGTGAGCAGGGAGCGTGCAGGGCCTTCAAGATGGAACAGAGGCTGGTTGGGCTGGACACGGTCACCGTCGGCGACTTGCCAATGCACGGCCACGCGCTGATCGAGCTGGCGGAACACACTGTCGACCCAGGCGGTGCCGGCGATCACGGCGGCGTCGCGGGAGATCACGGTGGCCTTGGCCAAGCGCTCGGCGGGGATCAGTTGCGCGGTGATGTCACCACTGCCGATGTCTTCTAGCAACGCACGGCGTACGTTGGCTTCGATTTCTGCGGTCAGTGCGGCAAGACGAAGATTCGGCATATCGGACTCCACTTACTAAGTCGCCGGAGTATAAGACAGTCGTCTGTACCAACCCACCCACGCTGGAACATCCATTTGAGGGGATGTGCTGCATTTTGTCGGTTTTTTCCCGTTTCATGCGACAGAACGCGATTTCCGCGGTCTATCCCTGCACGTGCCGCTCCGTCTGGGCCTACGCTTGTAGCAGCGATGCATTTTTGGGACCCGGACCACGAGACCGCTGGCGAGCGGAAGGCATTTCAAAGATAATTCGCCCCGCAGTTGATGTCATAGCCTTGACGTCATAGTTTTGACGTATGCCGTAATATCCCAGGGACTACACACTCGCGATCCGTCCAGATGGAGCCTGCCTCCAACTGGTCTCAGGTTGTGGCGCAAGCAGTGGCTGTTGTAAGTGATGGTTGATGAATGGAGTCCTTGATGCAGAACGACAGTAAAGTGGTGCCGTTGAGCAAGACGAGCTCCGATCATTCGGGTGCCTCGCCTGTCGCTCGGCTGCCCGTCGTTTTGCTGCAGGTGCGCGACAAGGCCGCCCAGCAGCTCAAGGAAAGCCTTCAGACCCTATTCGACAACGCCGATGACACCCTCTTCGAGATGGCGGACCGGGCGCGCAACAACGCCGAGCAGAGCATCTTCTTCGAAGCCATGCGCGACTTGCGCCTGAAGCGAAAGAGTATCGAGCGCAATTTCCTCGACAAATTCTTTGAATCCTTCCTGCGCCTCGGCCAGTACGAAATCGCCGAGCCGATCCTCAGCGACCCCGTTTCCTTCGACAAGCTGGCGCTGGTTCACAATGATGACCTGGAACGCACGGTTGCCGTGGACAGCATGGTCACCAAGGTCATGAACCGTGACGGTGTCGCGCTGGGCCAGTTGACCACGCGCCTGAACGAGTTGATTCCCCAGAGCCTGACCGACGAAACCAACCCCCTGGGGCCGACCCTGCTGTGTGATTTCTTCTTGCAGGCCGGGCGCAATCTGGGCGTCGAGATCAAGGTCAAGCTGATCATTCTCAAGCTCTTCGAAAAGTACGCGCTGAGCAATGCCGATCAGCTTTACGAAGAAGCCAATTACCTTTTGATTTCCGCCGGTGTGTTGCCGGATCTGAAAGTGTTGCCGTCGCGCCGCTCTACCGACCGTTCGGCAGACGCAGCGCCCGCAACCGAAGCCCAGCGCGCCGACAGCGCTGCGCTGGTGCAGGCCGCCGAGAAGCTCGACAAGAGCGTGCAGGAAGTCTTCGGCGCTTTGCAGGAGCTGCTGGTGCATGTGCGCGGCAACCTCACGCCGCGCCCGGACAGCGTCACTGAAGCACGGCCGATTTCCAGTCAGGACCTGCTGCGCCTGCTGTCCCATCTGCAGCAATACGTGCCTCGCGCCGAAACCCCGGATGACTTCGACCTGCGTGCGCAGCTCGAGCAACTCATCGGTCGCGTGAGCGCGCGCAGCGGCAAGTTCCGCACCGTCGGTGCAACGGATGAAGACGTCATCAACCTCATCTCGATGCTGTTCGAGTTCATCCTCGACGACCGTAACCTGCCATCTTCCCTGCGCGCGCTGATTGGCCGGTTGCAGATTCCGATGCTCAAGGTCGCGGTGATCGACAAGAGTTTCTTCAGCCGTGGCAGCCACCCTGCGCGGCGCCTGCTCAACGAGATCGCTTCGGCAGCGCTCGGTTGGGGAGGACGCGACGACAGCCAGCGCGATTCGCTGTACTCGCGCATCGATCAGATCGTCCAGCGGTTGCTGCATGATTTCGTCGACGATCCGGCGATCTTCACCGAATTGCTGGTGGATTTCCTGGCGTTCACCAGCGATGAGCGTCGTCGCAGTGAGCTGCTGGAGCAACGCACCCGCGATGCCGAAGAGGGCCGTGCCCTGGCCGAGCTTGCGCGTCAGCAGGTGCAACAGGCGCTCAATGATCGCCTGCTGGGCCGCACGCTGCCTGAAGTGGTGGTGCGCCTGCTGCAGGAGGCCTGGAGCAAGGTGCTGCTGCTGACCTGCCTCAAGCATGGCGAGCAGTCGGCCGAGTGGAAGTCGGGGCTGCAGGCCATGGATGATCTGATCTGGAGCGTCGAGCCCCACGAGGAGCCCGAGGCCCGTCAGCGCTTGCTGGAACTGGTGCCGGGCCTGCTCAAGTCGCTGCGCGATGGTCTGAGCAGCGCGGCGTTCGATCCGTTTGCCACCAGCGAGTTTTTCAGCCAGCTCGAAGCGCTGCATGTGCAGGCGTTCAACAACGTTGCGCGAGCTCCACAGGCCGAGACGGCGCAGGAGCCCGCTGACGGGCCGTCGATGATGGCGGTGGTGGAAGAAATCGTGCTGGTTGCGCCAGGTGAGCAGGTGATGCGCGAGCCTTCACTGAACTTGCCCGACGACGATGCCGGGCTGCAACAGGTCGATACCTTGCGCCTGGGCAGTTGGGTCGAGATCCAGGAAGACGAAGACCACAAGCTGCGCTGCAAGCTGGCGGCGATTGTCGAGCCGAGCGGGCGCTACGTGTTCGTCAACCGCACGGGCATGAAAGTCCTGGAAAAAACCCGCATGGGCCTGGCCGTCGAATTCCGTCGCGGCACCATCCGCGTGCTGGACGATTCGCTGCTGTTCGACCGCGCCCTTGAATCGGTGCTGGGCAACCTGCGCAAGCTCAAAGGCTAAAACCCCTGTAGCAGCAGGGCTTGCCCGCGGGGCGATCTCAAGTACGCCCCCGCCGGCAAGCCGTGCTGCTACGGGTTGTTTACTTGTTCTTGGATCGCATGAACACCTCAATCCCCTGTAGGAGCGCGCTTGCCCGCGACGGCGGTCTTACCGGCGCCCCCGCCGGCAAGCCGGACTGCTACGGCGGCGGTGTTCGAATATCCGACGTGCAGGGTGTTTGCAACATCGGATCACCATTGCCCGCCACATCTCGTTCCATCGCGGGCATACTGGTCGCTGTCGATTCACGCTTTAAGGACCCTCCATGCGATTGGACCCTGCCACGGGCTGGTGTCACGGCGCGCATCCGTGCCCTTCGCCCAATTTCAATGACCGCCCCGAGGCGGAAATCTCGCTGCTGGTGATCCACAACATCAGCCTGCCGCCCGCGCAATTCAAGACGGGCAAGGTGCAGGAGTTCTTCCAGAACCGCCTGGACGTCACCGAACACCCCTACTTTGAAGGCATCGCCGAACTACGGGTTTCCGCACATTTTCTGATCGAACGTGATGGCGAGCTGACCCAGTTCGTCTCCTGTCTGGACCGTGCCTGGCATGCCGGGATCTCGGTGTTCGAGGGGCGCGAGACGTGCAACGATTTCTCCATCGGCATCGAGCTGGAAGGCACCGATGACCAGCCGTTCACCGACGCGCAATACGATGCGCTGATCGCCCTGACCCGACAGTTGCAGGCCGCCTGGCCCGCGATCACCACCCAGCGCATCTGCGGGCACAGCGACATCGCCCCGGGACGCAAGACCGATCCGGGTCCATGCTTTGACTGGGCACGGTTTCGTTCGGCTTTACAGGATTGAATCAAGGAGCAGGTGATGAGTTTTCTGGTGTTGCTGTTGGCAGTGTGGATCGAGAAGTTTTCCGCCCTGCGCCAGCGTGTTCAGCGTGACGCTCCGTGGCTGTACCAACTGAGCCGGCTGGAGTCGAACCCCAGTACGGCAAAGCGGCCGTGGTGGATACTGTCCCTGATCGTGCTGCTGCCGTTGCTGGTGCTGGCCCTGGTGCTGTGGATCGTCGGCTCCGTGGCCTATGGCTGGCTGGCGCTGCCGATTCACCTGCTGGTGCTGATCTACAGCCTGGGACGCGGGGACATCAAGGCCAATCTGGGATCATTCCGCGATGCCTGCCGGCGTGGTGATCAGGAAGCGGCCGTGCTGGTCGCCGAGCGCGACCTGGGCGTGCAGGCCGAGAACGAAGAGCAACTGCTCGGCGGTGCGCAAACCTACCTGCTGTGGCAGGTGTATCAGGGCTTCTTTGCCGTGATTTTCTGGTATTTCCTCCTGGGGCCGGTCGCGGCCTTGGCCTATCGCCTGCTGGCCCTGGCCGCTGAACATGGCAGGACTGCGCCGCTGGTGGAGCGCGCCACGCAACTGCGCCATGCATTCGATTGGGTGCCGGTGCGCCTGCTCGCCGCAAGCTTTGCCCTGGTGGGCAATTTCGTCGCGGTCAGCCGGGTGATGCTCGGTGAGTTGCTCAACTGGAACATCAGCGCCTCGCAGCTGATTACCAAGGTGGGCTGCGTGGCCGGCGAGGTTCCGGCGCCGGTTGTCGGCGTCGAAGGTGTGAACAGTCTGGATGTCTTGTGGGAATTGCTGATTCGCGCGGCCATCGTCTGGTACGCCGGTTTTGCGTTGTGTACCTTGTTTGCCTGATTGCCAGCCGAGGAGATGTGCATGCCCCCGAAGATCGAGCGAATCCTGATCACCAACGACGACGGCATCGACGCCCCGGGCCTTGAGGTACTGGAAGCCGTGGCCCGTGAGCTGGCCGATGAAGTGTGGGTAGTGGCACCGGATCAGGATCAGAGCGGCATTTCCCACGCCCTGAGCCTGCACCATCCGCTACGGGTGAAGGCCCGTGGCGAGCGGCGCTTTTCGGTGTCCGGCACGCCAGCCGACTGCGTGGCCATCGGTGTGCGCGAGCTGATGAAGCAGCCGCCGCAACTGCTGCTGTCGGGCATCAACAAGGGGGCGAACCTGGGCGTCGAAACCATGTTTTCCGGCACCGTCGGTGCGGCCATGGCCGGCTTGCTGATGGGCATTCCCTCGATTGCCCTCAGCCAGTTCTTCAGCCGCCGCGATGCGGTGAAGTGGGGCACGGCCCGTGCGCTGGCGCCCGATGTGATTCGCAAGGTCCTTGGGATGCAGTGGGGAGGGGACGTGTGCCTGAACATCAACTTTCCGGATGTCGAACCCGAGCAGGCCGGACCGCTGCAGATCACCCGGCAGGGCATCGGCCGCATGGACGGCCTGAACATCACCCAGCGCACCGACATGCGCGAGCAGGGTTATTACTGGCTGAATATCGACCGCCACGACCGCCCGGATTTCGATGACAGCGAAACTTGGGTCGTGACCCATGGCGGGGTGTCTGTGACGCCATTGCGCTTCGAGCGCACCGATATGAGTGTATTCGAACGGATGAAAAACAATCTGACCGAATGACCCGTTAATATCCGGCTAGTGTCTCTGCAAGTTGATTAAGTGGCGCTTTGACAGTATTCAGCGCGCCACTCATTTCTTGATTAGTGAGAAACATTTGCTATAGCTAAAAGCCTCTCACTTCATCCAGCAGAGGCAACGGAATGTCAGTCGCAAAAAAAATGAGCGTGGGACAACTGACGATGTTGACGGCCGTCAACATGTTGGGTTCCGGCATTGTGTTGTTGCCAACCAAACTCGCCGAAGTCGGCGGTATCTCGATCCTCTCCTGGCTGATAACCGCCACCGGCTCGCTGGCGCTGGCCTACGCCTTTGCCCGCTGCGGCATGCTCAGCCGCAAGACAGGCGGCATGGGCGGCTATGCCGAATACACCTTTGGCAAGTCCGGGAACTACATCACCAACTACACCTATGGCCTGTCGTTATTGATTGCCAACGTGGCGATCAGTATTACGGCGGTGGGTTATATCCAGACGCTATTTGGCCTCAAGCTTGATTCGTTGCAAGTAGGCCTGGCCACTATCGCCCTGTTGTGGATTACCACATTCGCCAACTTCGGCGGTGCCAGTATTACCGGCCGGATCGGCTCAGTCACCGTATGGGGCGTCATTGCACCGGTGGTTCTGGTGTCCACCATCGGCTGGTTCTGGTTCGACAGCAGCGTGTACGCCGCTGGCTGGAACCCCCACGACAAAAGCTGGTTCGAAGCGGCCGGGGCCTCGGTGGCGATCACCCTGTGGGCATTTCTGGGGCTGGAGTCGGCGTGCGCCAACGGCGATGCGGTTGAAAATCCCGAGAAGAACGTGCCCATTGCGGTACTGGGCGGCACCCTGGGCGCGGCGGTGATCTACATCGTGTCCACCAACGTGATCGCCGGCATCGTCGACAACGCCGAACTGGTGTCCTCCACCGCACCCTTCGGCCTGGTGTTCGCCAAGATGTTCACGCCCATGGTCGGCAACATCGTCATGGGGCTGATGGTGCTGGCATGCATAGGCTCGCTGCTTGGCTGGCAATTCACCGTGGCGCAGGTGTTCAAGAGTTCGGCGGACACCGGCTACTTCCTGCCGATCTTCGCCAAGGCCAACAAGCATGGCGTGCCGATCATCAGCATGCTGATCCTGCTGGCGATGCAGACGGCCATGGCCTTGCTGACCATCAGCCCCGACCTTGCCAAACAGTTCGACACCCTGGTCAACCTCGCGGTGGTGACCAACCTGGTGCCGTACATCCTGTCCATGGCGACTCTGATGACCCTGCAGAAGGTGTCCAACGTTCCGCCTGACAAGGCACTCATCACCAACATCGTGGCCTACATCGCGGCGGCTTACAGCTATCTGGCGCTCTACAGTTCGGGCGAGCAGGCGCTGATGCTCGGCGGCGTGGCGACCATCGTCGGCTACACGCTGTTCGGCTTCGTCAACACTCGCCTGATCAAACTGGAGGCACTCAACAACAGCGTTCCGACCCAGACCGTCGCGGCGCAGCACCTCACTGCGGACCCCATCCCCGTGAATAACCTGCCTCTCAACAGCGTGAATCAGGCCACCTTGGAGACCCACCCATGACGGAATACAGACACCTGCTCGGCATGCTGGCGCTGCTGGTCTGCAACCAGCCGGACAAACGCAGCGTCTTTGGCCGGGCGCTGATCCAGCTCATCAGTGACGTCGAAGAACGCTCCATCAGCGTGTTGACCTCGGAAAGCCTGAGCGACGCCAAGTCGATCCTGAGCACTGACCCGGCCGTCCAGTGCGTGCTGCTGAGCTGGGAGATGGACACCAGCGAAGACCACCAGGAATGCATCGACCTGCTCACCGCGCTGCGCGAACGCAATACCCGCGTCCCGGTGTTCCTCATCAGCGACCGCAGCACCGCCTCGAGCGTGCCGCTGATCGTCATGCAGCACGCCGATGACTTCATCTGGCTGCCCGAAGACACCAGCCGCTTCCTGAGCGGGCGGATCATGGCCGCCATCGAGCGTTATCGTCAGGCGGTGTTGCCGCCGATGTTCGGCGCGCTGCTCAAGTTTGCCCGCAGTTACGAATATTCCTGGCACACGCCGGGGCACGCCGGTGGTACGGCGTTTCTGAAGAGCACGGCGGGGCGCGCCTTCTACGAATTCTTCGGGGAAAACCTGCTGCGCTCGGACCTGTCGATTTCCGTCGGCGAACTGGGCTCGCTGCTCGACCACAGCGGCCCCATCGGCCAGGGCGAGCGCTACGCGGCCAAGGTGTTTGGCGCCCATCGCACCTACTACGTGACCAACGGCTCGTCGATGTCCAACCGGGTGATCCTGATGGCCAGCGTCACGCGGGACCAGATCGCCCTGTGCGACCGCAACTGCCACAAGTCCGCCGAGCATGCGATGACCCTCTCGGGGGCGATTCCGACCTACCTCGTGCCCACGCGCAACCGTTTCGGCATCATCGGCCCGATCCTGCCGCAGACCTTGAGCGCCGAGGGCGTGAAGGCGGCCATCGCCAACAACCCGCTGGTCAAGAGCCACATCGACCCGACACCGGTGCACGCCATCGTCACCAACTCCACCTACGACGGCCTGACCTACAACGTCACCCGCGTCGAGCAGTTGCTGGGGCAGAGCGTCGACCGCCTGCATTTCGACGAGGCCTGGTACGGCTACGCGCGCTTCAACCCGTTGTACAAGGATCGCTTCGCGATGCATGGCAGCCCGGACGATCACGATGCGTCCAAGCCCACGGTGTTCGCCACCCAGTCCACCCACAAGCTGCTGGCGGCGTTATCCCAGGCTTCGATGATTCACGTGCGCAACGGGCGCAACCCGATCCCTCATGGTCGCTTCAACGAGTCGTTCATGATGCACGCCTCGACATCGCCCAACTACGCGATCATGGCCTCATGCGATGTGAGTTCGGCGATGATGGAATCGCCCAGCGGGCAGATTCTGACCAATGAGTCCATCGAAGAAGCGATTGCCTTTCGCCAGGTCATCTCGCGCATGCAGAGCGAAATGCTCAGCAATGACGACTGGTTCTTCTCCTGCTGGCAGCCGCCGAGCGTGCAGGTGGGCGCGACCTCGCTGCCGTTCCATGAGGTCGATCCGGCCAGGCTCAAGAGCGATCCCAATTGCTGGGTGCTGCACCCGAATGAAATCTGGCACGGCTTCGGCGACATCGAAGACGGCTACTGCATGCTCGACCCGATCAAGGTGTCGATCCTCAGTCCCGGCATGGGCGACGACGGCAACCTGCTCGACTTCGGCATCCCGGCCTGCGTGCTCAGCGCCTACCTGGGGCGCCAGGGCATCGTCGTGGAGAAAACCACGGACTTCACCATCCTGTTCCTGTTCTCCATCGGCATCACCAAGGGCAAATGGGGCACGCTGGTCAACGCCCTGCTGGACTTCAAGCGCGACTATGACCTGAACCTCGAACTGGAGCTGTGCCTGCCCGACCTGCTGACCGCCAACCAGGTGCGCTATGCGGGGATGGGCTTGAAGGATTTGTCCCAGGACATCTTCGCCGCCATGAAGAAAACCCGGACCACCGCAGCCATGGCCCAGGCGTTTGGCACTCTGCCCAAGGCCGAATTCAGCCCGGTGGAGGCGTACGAAAAACTGGTCAAGAACGAGGTCGAGCAGGTCACGTTGGAAGAGGCTGCCGGACGCATCGCGGCCACTGGCATCGTGCCGTATCCGCCAGGCATTCCGCTATTGATGCCGGGTGAAAACGCAGGGCCTGCGGATGGGCCGTTGTTGGCGTATCTGAGGGCGCTTGAGAGCTTCGACCGGTCATTCCCGGGGTTCACCCATGACACCCACGGGATCGAGAACGAGGCGGGGGTTTATCGGTTGCTGGTCTTGAAGTGATTCAACCCTAGGAGCACGGCTTGCCGGCGGGGGCGATCTTGCGGACGCCCCCGCCGGCAAGCCGTGCTGCTACGGGGGCCTGGGTTGTAATTGACTCGCGTCAATTACCCTGAATCTTCTGCAACGCCTGCTGCGTCAATGCCACGCACTCCCTGGCACCATCGTCATTGTGCCGGGCATAAGCCGATTCTGCGCGGTGGACGGTGGTGTCGACGTCGCTCTTCACGGCATCGCTCAAATTGGGCCGGGCGACTTTTGCATCTCGGACTTTGCTCAGGTTCATCTGGCATTGGTTGCTGTCGTCATTGGCAGACGCCGCGAAGGGCAGGGCGAAAGCGGTCAGGAGCAGGCCGGTGAGCAGGGCGTGTTTCATAGGATTTTCCGCAGAAAGTAGGTAAGTGGCTCGCTATCTGTACGAACCTGCTGCATCAGACAGCGGATTTCGCATTTCTGCAAACCCCCGGCGATGAAAGTCCTGCCTGCTTTTCCATCGGCCTACGGTGCTGCTGCGCTACCATGGCGCGGCACACGACGCCAGACACCGAGCCGTATCGATGGACATTGACCTCGCCCGTACCTTTCTCGAAATCGTCCGCCTGGGCAGCCTCATGGCGGCCGCCGAACAGCTGCACGTTACCCAGACTGCCATCACAGCCAGGGTGCAGAAGCTGGAAAGTCATCTGAACTGCAAGCTGTTCGTGCGCAACCGGACCGGCGCCCGGCTGACCCCGGACGGCGAGGCGTTCATCCTGTTCGCCAACCAGTTGGTCCAGACCTGGGACGCCGCGCGGCGCGACCTGCCGCTGCCCGATGGTTATCACCACGTGCTGCGTATCGGCGCGCAGATGAGCCTGTGCAATCCGCTGCTGCTCAGTTGGGTGCGCGAGATCAAGCGGGTGATCCCGGACCACGCGCTGCACGCCGAGGTCAAGGATGACGACGTGCTGATGAAGGATGTCGAACGCGGCGTGCTGGATGCAGCCCTGGTGTATCAACCGGCCTACTGGCCCGGGGTGCAGGTCGAGGAGTTGCTCGAAGAGAAGCTGATTCTGGTGCAGGTGGTGGGTCGGCCCGAGCCGTATGTCTACATCGACTGGGGTCCGGCGTTTCGTCGGCAACATGACGATGCCATGCCGGAAAGATCCAAGGCCGCCGTAGCCTTCAACCTGGGGCCGTTCGCCTTGCAGTACATCCTCGACAATGGCGGCTCCGGTTACTTTCGCACGCGAGTGGTGCAGTCCTACCTGGATCGCGGAATTGTCGAGCGGGTGCCGATGGCGCCGGAGTTCAGCTATCCGACTTATCTGATTTACTCGCGGGACAATCCCTCACCCACGCTGCAACCGGCGTGTGACCTGCTGCGCGATATCGTCAAGCAAGAGGGTGACTGGTCCCAGCGCTGGGATCCGCTCATTTGAGATAACCCGTAGCAGTCCGGCTTGCCGGCGACGGCGATCTCAAATACGCCCCCGCCGGCAAGCCGTGCTGCTACGGTCCCGCGCACCCCCCAATCCGTAGCAGTCCGGCTTGCCGGCGACAGCGATCTCAAATACGCCCCCGCCGGCAAGCCGTGCTGCTACGGTCCCGCGTCCCCCGCCAATCCGTAGCAGCCGGGCTTGCCCGCGGGGGCGATCTTGAGGGCGCCGACGCCGGCAAGCCGCGGTGAAGCTTCAATCCACCAGGCTGATGATTCCGACCACCTTGCGCTCGGCGTCGAGCACCGGCAGGTATTTGCTGCCTTGCTTGCTCAGCAGCTTCATCGCATCGGCCATCGAGTGCTCAAGGGACAGACTGGGCGCGGTGCGGGAAATGACCTGCCGTGTGTCGATGTCAGTGCGGTTGCGGTGCTGGGCGATGTCTTCAGCCTTGTGCAGGATGCTTTCAAGATCAGCGCGGGACACATCGACAAACGATCCGACCTCATCCAGCGCCTTGTCCAGATCCTCGCTGCTGAAACTCCCCGGCACAGGCGCGCCAGCCTGCGCAGGCTCGATCACCTGAGCCGCAACGGCCGGCTTGGCCTGCGCCCTGGGGTAGCGCATGCGGGTCAGGTTGTTGTAGACCAGAGCGAACAGCAACAGGCAACCGGCGTTGAACATCACCGGCAACAACACGTGCAGGCCAAGGGCCGAGAGATCGTGTTTCGACACGACAATGCTGATGGCAATCGCAGCACCCGGCGGATGCAGGCAGCGCAATATGCACATGACCACAATCGAGGACAGCACCGCGACACTGGCCGCCGCGACTGTGTTGCCGAGCATGTGCACACTCGCCAGGGCGACCAGTGCAGCGATCAGATAACTGCCGATGATCGACCACGGCTGGGCCAGCGCGCCGGTCGATACAGCGAACAACAGCACCGCCGACGCACCCAGTGGGCCGAGCAGATGCAGCGTGGCATCGGTGCCGAACAACTGCTGGCTCAACAGGGCGCTGAGCAGGATACCCAAGCACGCGCCGATGGCCGCGCGGGACCATTCAGCAGGGTGGGTATTGAGTGAATGAGGGATGAAACTGCGCAAAAGCGTTTTCAATCGAATCTTCCAGGGCGAAAAAAGGAGCTCGTCTCAAACGACTGAGCTCCTGCACAGGGAGGGCATGTGCCAAGTGTTTCAAAACAGCAGTGCGACAGTGGAAAGCTGTTGCGGCAACTTTCCGGTCACATTTGAAGCACGGCGATTGTGGTCAGAAACACGCTGTGAGGCAAATTCAAATTAATGCAGTCATCCATCAATAATTTTGCACTGAACGGCCGTCCCACGGATTTTTGGCGATCCAGGCGAAGAAATTTTGAATTACAGACTGCGTGCCTGGGCCGATTGGCGGCCCCTTCTGGCAGGACGTGCGTCTTCGACTTCCAGCAGGTGCATGGCCAGCGCGTCAGTCAGAAAACGGAACTGATCGTTGAAGCCCACCACCTCGTTACTGAAGTGCTGTTCCGCCGCCGGCATCATGAAGGCGTCGAAGCGTTTGTCCTCGATCAGGCTGTGACGGTTTTTGCGGACGACGACATGTTGTGAGTAATAGTTAGTACCAAAGTTGGGAAAACTAACGTGCAGGGTGACGTCTCGGGCCATGTCGAATGCTCCGCAAAAAACAGAAAGTTGAAGGGTAAAAGGTGCTGATAAGTTTCAGCTACTTGGGCGGCTGATAAGTAATCAGCGAACCCGTGCCATGACACGATGGCTGGTTTCGTCTGCGGTGACTGGCACCGGAGTCAGAGCGAAAAGTTTGAGGGCCACGACATAACTGGTCAGCGCTGTCAGTGACAAGCAAGTCAGAAGATGAATAACCATTTTTCCTGCCCTCGGTTCGTGTCTGGGTGTGAGGTGATAGTACGCCCATGGATTTTGAGCGGAAGGCAATCGGCGGAATGTTGGTTATCGATGGGAATGATGGTTGCGCAGGATGTTGATCGTGCCCACGCTCTGCGTGGGCATGTAGCCCAGGACGCTCCGCGTCCAGCGACGCGGAGCGTCGCAGGAGCCGTTACCACGCGGAGCGTGGGAACGATCAGAAGAGGCTGCGCCAATCAGGCGCGGATGCTCTCGGCATAGCGATACGATGCAAGGCACGCCAGCGCCAGGCCGCTGAGGGCCACCAGCCCACCCACCAGGCCGATATTGGCGATGCCCAACTGGCTGATGACCATGCTGCCCAGCAGCGCGCCGCCGCCGATACCGATGTTGTAGATCCCCGAGAACAGCGACATCGCGACATCCGTGGCGTCTGGCGCCAGGGCCAGTACTTTGGCCTGCATCACCAGGCCAAAGCAGATGATCGCCATGCCCCACACCACGCTCAGGATCGAGATCCACGAGCTGCTCCCCGACAGCGGCAACAGCAGGGTCAGGCACACCGTCAGCGCGCCAATTGCAGCGATCAGCAGGCCGCGTGGGTAGCGGTTGTTGAAGCGACTGAACGCCACCGAGCCCAGCAGGCCGGCGCCACCGAACAGCAACAGGATAACGGTGGTCATTTCACCGCTCATCTTCGCCACGACCTGCACGAAAGGTTCGATGTAGCTGTAGGCCGTGAACTGCGCGGTGATGACCAGTGCAGTCAGTACGTACACCGTCACCAGCGCCGGACGCTTGAACAGCATCGGCAGACTGCGCAGCGACCCCGAATTCTGGCTGGGCAGCAGCGGCAGCGATTTGATCAGAATCAGCACCGTCAGCCCCGACACGACGGCGATGGCGAGGAATGTCGTCCGCCAGCCCAGCGCCTCACCCAGCACCCGGCCCAGAGGGATACCCAGCACCATGGCCATGGACGTACCGGTGGCCAGCAGCCCCAGTGCCTGCACCTGCTTGCCCGCCGGCGCCACACGCACTGCAAGGGAGGCGGTGATCGACCAGAACACCGCATGGGCCAGGGCGATGCCCACCCGGCTGACCAGCAGCATTCCGAAGCTCGACGCCACGCTGGACATCACGTGGCTGGCAATGAACAGCAGGAACACGAAGGTCAGCAGCTTGCGCCGCTCGATGTTGCGCGTCATCAACATCATCGGCAACGACGCCAGCGACACGATCCAGGCGTAGACCGTGAGCATCAGGCCCACTTGCGCGGTGGTCATGTCGAAACTGTGGCCAATGGCGCTGAGCAGCCCCACCGGCACGAATTCGGTGGTGTTGAAGATGAAGGCCGCCAGGGCCAGCGCGATCACGCTGAGCCAACTTCCAGTGCGAGCATCGGTAGTGTTCATGTAAAAAGCGCAAGCCTCGGGCAAACATCGAAAAGCAGGATCGAGCCCCAGCCCATGAAAACGCCGACAAGCAGAAACGCCGCACGAGGCTCATGGCCTGGGCGGTGTAGGCGGTCAGCAAACTATTATGGGTATGGGGACGAGCGAATGAGGCGAATTCTACGCCGTTGTTATCGTTGTCACAACCGAGCCGCCCTGCGTCAAAAGCGCTCAGCGCGGCTTGTGGATAACTTGACGTTTTCTTGAGGTTGCTCTTAGCTGAATTAAATAAGGAAGTTAATTCGGTGCACGGCCTATAACGGGCGCCGGTTTCGAACGGATGCAACCCTCCCGGGCCATGCCCGCAGGAGTATTTCTGATGAAACGGCCCCTACGGGCTAGTGTCAGCAATATTCTCTATCTGTCTTGCGTATCTATGCTGTTATTGCTAGCCACGGAGATTAAGGCGGCCTGCACACTGATTGCCGGTGCAGGTAATGACAACTATGTCTGCGACAGCGGTACCAGCCCCGGCCTGACCGATTTGCTGGGCAACAACACCCTCACTTTTCCCGTCGGCGGCACCGGCGTCATCAATGGCAATGTGCTGTTTGGTGCGGGCGCCATCGTGCTGCAGATGGACTCGGGTTCCATTCGCGGCTCCATCGACCTGGGCGACGGTGGCAACGTCATCCGCATCGGCGGCGGGACCATCACCGGCGCGGTGATCCAGGGCAACGACATCGACAATTTCCTGATGACCGGCGGCACGATCCAGTCGCTGGCCCAAAGCGGCGGCCGCGATGTGTTCTCCATGACCGGCGGCACGATCATCGGCGCCTTCGAAGACGGCGATGTCGCGGCCATGAGCGGCGGCACCATCGGCCGCGTTGACATGAAGCTCGACGACAACATCTTCGACCTGTCTGGCGGGCGCATCATCGGCAACCTGGTCGCAGGCTTTGGCCGCGACACGATCAGGGTGTCCGGTGGCAGCATCGGCGGCAACCTCAGCGTCAGCGGGGGCGATGACCGGGTGACGGTCACCGGCGGCATCATCAGCGGGCAGATTCGCGCCAGCACCGGCAACGACATTTTCGTCTGGGACGGCGGCGGGCAAATCCAGTCGGCAGTGCTCATGGGCGACGGCAACGACACCGCGCAAATCGCCCGCCTGACCGAGAGCGCCCTGGCCCCGACGCACGCAATCGATGGCGGCCTGGGCGCTGACACCCTGACCTTCATCGACACCTCGTCTGCCACTGCGGCGCGCTACATCGGCTGGGAAACCGTCAACCTCACCAGCGGCTCGCGTTTCGATCTGGCCGACGATTTTTTCCTGGGTGACAGTGCCAGCAACACCGGCACCGTCAACATCGACGTCAGCAGCACCCTGACCGCCACCCAAGGCGCGATCCGCCCCTACGCCGCCGGGCAACTGGCGACACTCAACAACGCCGGGGTGATCGACCTGACTTCCGGCAGCACAGTCGCAAGCGACACCCTCAGCGTCTACGGCAACTACGTCGGCAACAACGGCCAGTTGCGGGTACAGACCGAACTGGGCGGCGACGGCTCGCCCAGCGACCGCTTGGTGGTGTCCCAGGGGGCCATCAGCGGCAACACCCAACTGGCTGTGACCAACCTAGGCGGCCTGGGCGGGCTGACCCGGTCCGACGGCATCGAAGTGGTCCAGGCCCTCAACGGCGCTACCAGCACCAGCGACGCCTTTGCCCTGCGAGGCTCGCTGTCTGCCGGCGCCTACGAGTACTACCTGTTCAAGGGCGGCGTGAGCGCAGGCACGGAAAACAACTGGTACCTGCGTTCATCGGTGGTCGCCGTGCCCGCACCAGTCGAGACGCCCGCGCCACCGGTGGTCGTCCCGCCGGTGGCGAGCCCGCCCATCGTTGCCGCCGCACCCACCGTCAGCCCCGACGAACCCCCGGTCGAGCCACCCACCGCGACACCGGTCGCCCCGGCGGATCCTCCGGCGGCGCCTGCGCAACCCGACACCCCGGCAGCCACGTCGCCCATCCCGGCCGTCAGCTCGCCGCCCATTCCACAGGCTGTCGCGGGCGCCGCCCCGATTCCACTCTATCGCCTCGAAGTACCGGTCTACTCCGTCGTCGTGCCCGCCGCCCAACTCATGACACTCACGGCACTCGGCACCTTTCACGAGCGCCAGGGCGATCAAAGCCTGCTCGGCGAAACCGGCGCCGTTCCCGCAGGTTGGGCGCGGATGTACGGCGGCGATATGAAGAAAAGCTGGTCAGGCACCGTCTCTCCGCGCCTCGACGCCTCCAACCAGGGCTACCAGATCGGTCACGACCTCTACAGCGTCACCACCGAAAGCGGCCAGACCCAACGCATCGGCCTGTTCGTCGGCCAAAGCCGCCTGCGCGGCGACGTCGACGGATTCGCCGAAGGCTTCCAGCACCGCAAGGCCGGCCATCTGAAACTCAACGGCGACCACTACGGCGCCTACTGGACCCTCGTCGATCCTCAGGGCTGGTACCTCGACGCCGTCGCCATGGGCACACGCCTGGACGGCAGCAACCGCTCGGATCGCGGCGTCAAACTCGACACCGAAGGCCACGCCATCACCCTGTCCCTTGAAGGCGGCTACCCGATCCCGGTCTCCGAGCATTGGGTGGTTGAACCACAAGCCCAGCTCATCCACCAACGCATCGACCTCGACAAACAGAACGACGGCATCTCCGACGTCTCCTTCGACTCACAGCCCTACTGGACAGGACGACTTGGCGCACGGCTAAAAGGGCGATATCTGATCGACAACCTGCCAATCGAACCCTACCTACGGACCAACCTCTGGCACAGCTTCGGCGGCAAAGACACCACGACCTACAACGGCCTGGACCGGATCAAGACCGAGCACAAGGCGTCGTCGATGGATGTGGGCATGGGGGTGGTGGCGAAGGTGTCGGGGAATGTGAGTGTGTATGTGACGGCGGATTATGCGGCGAATCTGGACAGCGAGGCGCTGGAAGGGGTGAGCGGGACGCTGGGGGTGAGGGTGAGTTGGTGAGCGTACACGGGGCGCTGCCGCCCTCGCGGGCGACGCGCAAACACCGCCTTACTGCTTGACCACCGGGTAGCAGGCGTCGCCCCAGAGTGTGTCGGGGTTGTCGAGCATCAGCAGGATAATCAGCGGCACCAGCTTGCCGAGCAGGCTGGAGCAGTCGCGCAACTGGGAGCGGTTGACGCTGCCCTCCCAGGTCGCCCCGCCGTGCATCACCTGGTTACGCAAGGTGTAGATGCGGTTGAACATCACGCCCAGCACCTTGGCCGTGTCGCGGTTGGCCAGCGCGGTCTGCGCGTTGCGCTTGCCGCTGCGCAGGCGCTCTTCCCACGTGGCTTCGGTGATCTTGCCGTTCTGGAAATCCCAGAAACTCTGGAACACATAAGGGTTGTCCAGCAGGGCGCGAATGCTTCCCGGGAATTCCGACCACACCAGTTTCTCGATCAGGTGTTCGCTGTCCAGCACGCAGAGCTTTTGCAGAAACGCCTTGAACGACTCCTGCTCGGACAGCCGATGCTGCTCGTCGATGTCGGTCGCATAGGCCGCGTTGAAAGCGATCCACAGGAAGATGAAACGGCCATCGACGTCTTCTGCCTGCTCGGCGCGGTTAAGCCAGCTCAGGGCTCGATGCACGCGCAGGGCGAGGTTGGGGTGGTGCGCATCGCGCTCGTTGCGGTGGCGGGTTTTGAGCGACTGGTAATCCATTCCGGGAAGATTCCTTAAACGCAGAAGTGTCTAGCCGTATCGGCCGTAGACCGCCGCGCTTGAGCCGTCGCGGGCATCCATGGCGGTACGTGGCTGGGTAAGGTGTGGCCAGATGCTACTGTGTTTAATGCCGACGATCCATCTGCGATTCGACAGCTACCGCAGTTTGCGCACGACACAAAATGACGCGCCACTGCGAATAATGGCACTCATCGAATGATGAATCACAAGGCTGTCCGAATGAGCCCTGCCGAGAAAGTGTTCCAGATGCTGGACACGCTGTTGCCTGATCCCCAGGCCATGCGTTTTATCGATTCCACCCGGGCGCCCGCTGCCAGCCCGAGCATTGGCATGCCGTCGTTGCGCGTCTTCAAGCCGGCCACGTGCGACACATTCACCTACCACAGGCTGCAAGCGCCCAGCCCGCTGGCAACCATGACCGACCCTGCGCTGCTGGGCTTTTTGTACCGCTCGTTGCGCGATGACGCGCTCGCCTCTGACCCCGACGCCCTCAACGATCTGGGCTGGCTGTGGATCAACGGCAGCCGCACGCCACAGGACACCGTACTGGCGCGACGCCTGTTCAAACTCGCCTATGTGCTGGGCTCGGCCGAAGCCGCGTTCAACCTGGCAGAGCAGGCCCTTCACGGGCAAGGCATGCGGGTGGATCAGGATTTGGCCGTCAGCTATTACGAACAGGCCTACGAGCGCGGCATCGTCCAGGCCGCGCGGGCCCTGGGGCGACTGCACGAGCAGGGCGTGGCAGGGCAAGCGCCGGATTGTCGCCAGGCGTTGCAGTGGTATCGACGGGCTGCTGAACATGCATTCGTGACAGGAGAGAAATGCTATGGGTATTGAGGCTTGGCTGACGCTGGCCATGCTGTGCGTGATTCTGGCGCTGCTGTCGGCGTTGTACCTGCAATGCCGCAAGTGCTGGCGCCTGCTGACGCATTGGCAGGACACCCCGTTCGGCGGCAAGACGCGGCCGGGCAGGCATGCCGAGGAAAACCGCGAACTGAAATCGGCGCTGCGGGCCCACAAGGCGCACGTCGCCCAGTTGCAGCGCAAGGTAGAACTGCTTCAGGCCCTCGTGCCTGCTGCCTGACACAATTGAATTGACCATCCCCGCGTGGCGGCCACGCGGGACAAAGGAGCGATGAGATGCCCGTAAGACCCCAACCCTTTACCTTCACCTGCGACAGTTGCGGCTGGAAGAAAACCATCGCACCCCGCAGCGACGCCCTGGGCCCAGGCGAATGGTGCGACCGTTGCGAGCGCTGCGGCAGCACGTCTTTGAGCTTCAAGACCGCAGGCGTGATCGACCGCACCCTGGCCCAGTGGTTTGCACGGCTGCGTCGATAGGCAGCCTGCCGATGCCGCGCAATCATCCGCGCGGCACCAGGATTACAGCGAGGCCGCCTCGACGGCCTCATCGGCATAGGCCGCCGCTGCACGGCGCAAGGTGTCGCCAACGTGCCGGCGCAAGTCCGGCGGCTCCTGCACCACCAATGCGTCACCCAATGACAGAATCCACCACTGCAACTGCCAGGTATTGCTCACCGTCGCCTGCAACTCGAAACCGTTGGCCAGCGCCTCCAGCGTCATGTCCGCGCTCAACGGCGTCTCCCGGATCAGACGCGCCTGATGCTCACTCACCCAGGCCTTGAAACGAATCTTCTCCGGCTTGCCGAACTGCAGCGCATCACTGTCCAGATAGCCCTGCAACTCAAACGAATCCAGCCCCTGACACGGCGTGTCCAGCGCCGAGACCGCACGAAAGCGATGCACCGCAAACTGACGAATGTCAGTGTAAGGCGCAGCCGTGGCAATGAGGTATGTGATCAAACCGCGCTGCACGATTGCCAGCGGGTTGAGCGTCAATTCGCTTTCTTTATTGGTATGCGCCGAATAGTACTGACAGTGCAGCTGCTGCTCGCTAATCACCGCATGCTGCAACGCCTCCAGAATATCGGCACGAATCTCCGGCGCCCGCAGATTGAAGTCCGGCCGCACACTGGCCACCTTGTCCGGCCAGCGCGCCGTAGGATTACCCTCGCCCAGCCCCTTGAGTTTCTGCCGGGCGTGCTCGAAACGCGGCTCCAGCACACTCAACATACTGCCCGGCAACAACGGCCGCACCGCATCCTCCACCAACGCCAGACTCACCGCCTCCGTCAGCGTGATCCCCTGCAACTCCACGCTCACACCCGGCTGCCAATACCAGCCAAACGGCGTACCACCGTCATTGCACTGCAACGGAAACACCGACGACAGATCCCGCAAATCCCGCTCGACACTGCGCCGACTGATCGAATAACCGGCGGCAGTCAGGCGAGCCAGCAACTCGGTGACCGTGATGCCAGGGGAACGCTTGGGGAGGTGCTGCAGCAGCTCCCACTGACGGCTTAGGGCGGTGTGGATTTTGGCTGAGGGCACGGGAGTCTTCCTTTCAATGTTGATGCTGGCTGCGGGCCAGCTAAAAATTCCTTCGTCTGCCTATCGGCGATACCCGGGCAACCTTTAACCACTTGGTGCACGGCTGCGCGATTGACCCCGACGCAATTTGTCGCGGTTCAACGGCATGGTGTGAGCACATTGCAAACAGAGGAATGGGTCATGGTGAGGAATGTGCTGGCGGCGGTCGGGTTGGCGGTGGTGGTGAAGGCCGGGTTTGATGCGTATGTGGAGTACCGGCGGATGGCGCGGGAGAATGAGGCGTTGAGGCAGGCGGCGATGGGGGAGTGAGACCTGCTCTGAGGGTCGAGTGGTGCTGTCCCTGAAAGAGGCGGCGCGTCGAATGACGTTCAAGTTCCTGGCTGAAAACCTGTGTCGTTAATGGCAGTTTGCAATTGGTGCCTAAAGGTTTTCGGATCCAAACCGATGTATTTTTAATGCGTGAAATATGGGCGCACACACGTGGCGCGGTGACGGAGACGAATCTATGGCAAGTATGGAAACGCGGTTCGAAGAGCAGTTCGACAATGAGATGGCTCAGGTCAAAAAACCCAACCTGATGATCGTTGGCGGAACCGGGGTGGGCAAAAGCAGCCTGATCAATCATATCTTCGGCAAAGCCATTGCCAAGGTGGGTACAGGGCAGCCGATCACTCGCGGCTGCGACCGCTACGAGGATCCCAAGGTGCCGTTGGTTATCTTCGATACCGAAGGTTACGAGGTAGCCGAAGGCAAAGCGTCGGCGGGCAATTTTCGGGAAAAAATCATCCCTGAAATCAAGAAGCGCAAAAGCCAGGCCCTGAATGAGCAAATCCACCTCATTTGGTACTGTCTGTCAGTTGCCAATCACCGCATCACTGATTTTGATCTGGACAACCTGAGGTTGATCACTGGTGAACTGGATGTACCGGTGGCCGTTGTCCTGACGCAATGCGACTCCGAGCCAGTCGACGAACAAGGTAATGGTCTGACTTCCCAGGCGTTTCGCAAAGTCCTGCGCGAAAACGGAGTGAGCTGCAAGGTTTTCGAGACCTGTGCCGAAAATCCCAGCCATGATCCAGAGCTGAAGCTGGACCTTGAAAAACTGATCGACTGGTCCAGCGCATCGCTCAAGGATGATTCGTTGCGCCAGTCGTTTATCGCCGCGCAAATTGCCTCGCTCCCTGCCAAACGCAGCGAGGCCATGACCATCATCATGACCTACAGCGCCACGACTGCCACCAGTGCCGGTCTCAATCCGGTGCCGATGTCCGATGCATTGCTCATCGTGCCTCAGCAGATCGCCATGGCCGCCTCGCTGGCCAAACTCTATGGTTTCGATTCGATGGGCGAAATCGCCGTAAGTATGCTCAAGGGGCAGATCCTGAGTTTGATGGGGCGCCAGTTGGCAGCCAGTCTTACCAAGTTCATCCCAGTGCTGGGGCAGGTCATCAATGCGGGCGTGGCGGGGGTCATCACCGGCGGACTGGGACTGGCTTTGGTGGAGGTATATGAGCGTGCCATCGATGGCTATCTGAAAACCGGCAAGTCGCCGGACTGGACCAAGTTACTGTCCAGTGAGCTGTTCATGCAGGCTTTCAGCAGCGGGTTGAGTAAGTGGAAGTCGGGTAAAGCCTGATCCCTGCTCGTGCACGCCAAGGGCTGGGGAGGCGCGAACCGCCGCGCTTTCTCCCCAGGCTTTCTACGATTACAGCTGTTCAGGGTTTTCAAGTTAATGGATCAGTTCGCAATCAATCTCATCGTGTTGGGCAAAAGTGGCGTAGGCAAAAGTAGCTTCTGCAATTACCTGTTCGACAAGCCCGGCCTATTTGAGACCGGAAGTGGCAAGCCTGTCACCACGTGGGAAAAAAATTTCCAGTCGCATACTTTTGAGCACAAGATGCACTTGTTGAATGTGTTCGACAGTGTGGGTTTGGAGGCTGACAACCACACACGGTGGCTAGAACAGTTTGACCGCTTCATGCACGAGCGACGTGCACGGCCCATGCAGCCGGAAACCTGGATACATGGCGCTTTTTATGTCATTAACGCCAGCTCCGCACGGCTTGAGCCCGTGGACTTGTCCTTGATCAGAGTGATCGGCCAGGATGAGCGAATCCCCCTGCAAGTGATCCTGACCAATGCTGATGTGGCAGGGGACAAAGTCGAGGCCCTGACGCGGGAAATTCATAAACAGTGCCCAGGTGTGGCGGTAACACCTCTATGTTCCGTGTCGATTCGCAAGCGCGGTGGCCAGTCGACGCAGGCGTTCGGCCGTGAAGAAGTGCTTGCTCTGTACCTTGAGCAATCTCACGCCTTTCTGAGCAAGCGCCTGGCGGCGATGAGCTGCTTGAACTTCAAGCGTCTACTCACCGACATGCGTAATGCAGTGGTTCGCAAGATTGAGCAGGCGGATCTGAGTCTGTTGAAAATCGCCGATCTTGATCTGGACGGCGAGATTGAACTACCCAACTTTGACGAGCTGCTCGGCGACCTGCAAGGCTTTGATGATTACCTTTCGTCCTTCGGGTTTGTCGGGGACTGGGAAACCAGCGATGAGTTGGAAAGCACGATGACTCGTGCATTCGACGACTTCCAGGCCGAGATGGAGGGCCGATTCAAAGAGATAGAAGACGGGTTTGAGTCGGACAGCCTTCTAAGTAAAGTGGGTGCGCTCTATGAGATGGCAAAAATTATACTGACCTTGAAATCGACTCTGATCGGTTGGTTTGACGAGGGCTTTGGTCGGGTGAATGCTGAGCTCGACCGATTGTTCGTCAAGTACGCCGAGCAAGACCAATTCTTTGCCCGCTGCCTTCCGCTGTCCGGCGTGGTTATCAAACCCAAGTTGTTTGGCATTTTCTAACCCAGGTGCTGCTGCGCTGCCAGTCCTCTCGCTACGCAGCGCTTGCCAACCGCTCTGTTCGAGCAGTTCTACCCGGGCTGCTCGCTCGGCGTCTGAAGATGCTGAAAGTGTTCTGCAGGGTATGTGCGAGTTCGATCAATAGACTGAACTCGCTTCTCCTCGTGTTGAACGGGTCTGATCAGGCAGCAGGGGCGGCGCAGATCGTTTGGGCGAGCGCCAGTACCTGCAACTGTTTGCACCCATCCTCGTTCATCTTGACGTACGCGTCCCACGTCATCGTCTGCTGATAGTGGAGCGCGTATTGCCGATCAACGCGGCAGATATCCGGTCGGTCGTCATAGATGCGACACGCGCCCTCGACTTCATCAAGGTGCCGGCATGCACCATCGCCGCGGTCCATCGCGGCGGTTTCAGGAAGCAGGTTCACCCGCCGGCAGCACTCCATGCACCGGTTGCAGGCGAATGCCCGAGGAGTTTCAGGCATATTCGTCCATGGCAGCCTGGCATCTCACCAGACGTTCACGATCTTCGCTGAGGCCGCGTTGATTCTGGCTGAGGCTGCCGCGCAGGCTTTGCAGTTTTTCCTTGATCTCGGCAAAGCTGGCTTTCAAATGGGTATCGACAACCGAGTTGAGCGATTGAGAGAACTCCCAGGCCGTTTCCTCACCGAATGCCTGAATGGCCTGGTCACGACGCTCCCGCTCCTGGGCTTCCCGTTGGGCCTGTTGATTCAATCGCTGCTGCTCTGGGTCGCCGGCGAAAGCCGAATATAGTGTGCTGCCCACCTGGAAGGCGATACCGATGACCGGGATGACCTTGCCGATGATCTGCTCGGCCATCTTTCCCATCGTTACGGGGCCGATGCCCTTGAACAGGGTAGGCAGCCACTCCTTGCCGACCTTCAGCACACTGACCACATGTTCAGCCTTCAGCAGGCCACTTGCCTGGCGCACACCCGATTCAAGCAGGGTCAGGTCGATACCGGACGATGCCGGCCCCTGAGCCGTTTCATTGCCCTGCGCATCGAGGTCCGGCGCAGCCTGGCCATTGTAGGCCTGGGGCTGGATTCGTACTTCGCGGATGACCTCTTCGAGCATTTCGGAAGCGTCCAGGCCCAGGCGGGTAAGGGCTTCTTCAAGCTCGGTGCACACCTCGTGGTTCGCCTGGCCGATGATTTGCTCGATCTTGGCTTGCGCGCCGTCGCTGTTGAGGTGCAGTGCATTGATCGTGCTCTTGCTGATATAGGCCGCCTTGGCTTCGATCAGTGATTTCAAGCCACGGCGGATATCGAGTTCTCGACGTGCAATGTCTGCGTAGAAAGTGTCCAGGCGCTTGATCGAGGCGTGGTCTTGCTGCTCATCCAGTGCATCCACGGTCTCCTGGATGAAACCGCGCAGTTCGGTGGCGACCCGTGCAACGATTGCCTTTTGTTCGACCGATGCGAAGAACTCGGCAAGTGCGCTCTCGAATTTCGGGAAGCCCGAACTGTTCAGCAGATTCTGCTTGTTCTCCAGTTTTGCCTTGAGCGCAGAGCGGGCGTTCACATCGACGATCGGGATGTGATCCAGTAGCTGCCGGGCGCCTGCCTTGAGCTGGATGCGCTCGCGCAACTCATCCTTGACCTTCGCAAGATCGATCGGATCAAAGCGGTTTTTGCAGTTGAGCACCAGGAAGATCATTTTGCCTGCCAGCACGAGCTCAAGCAGTACATCGAGGGTCTTTTCTTCTTCAACGACGCCTAGCGGGTTGACGACGAACACCACGACATCCGACTGAATCAGCTGCTCGCGAGTGATTTCTTCGTGCTCAAGTGGCGCGTCGATACCGGGTGTATCCAGGACTTCGAAATCGCCCCAGCGATAGCCTTGTACCCGCGCAGTCTCGGGCACATCAGCCACTGCAGCCAGCTCCTGGCCGAGAAGGGCGTTGATCAAGGTGCTCTTACCGGCGTTGTAGACGCCATACACCATGATGGTCGCACCGGCTTGGGCCTTCTTCGCCCGAGTCAACTCGCGAATGCTGGCGATGTCGTTCGGGTTGTAGGTTTCGCACAGCGGATCTACTTCGTCGTAGAGGGCCAGCAACTGTGTCATCGGACCTGGTTTTGTCATTGCACGGTGCTCGTTTCTAGAGTGTTGAGAGCCTGGCGCAGGCGCTGCATTTCGATGGTCAGGACCTGACAGTATTCGAGCATGGAGTCGCGATGGGGCTCGTAGATGCCCAGCACTTGCTCGTTCAGATAGGTGGGCAGCGCGTTCGCGTACTGCTCGATTGCAATCTGGCGTTGCTCTTCGAGGTTATCGCCGACGACCACGTTGTGTTTGGCCATGATGGCCTCTGCGCTTCGTCCGATCATGCTGGCAGCGCCACCAAGGGAAGCCCCTGCTGCAGCGCCCGCAGGGCCGCCGACGAAGAAACCGATGGTGCCGCCAATGACGGCGCCGGCGGTCCCCCATGCAGCTTTGGTACTGCTCCGGGTGCCGCTCATGTATTCCTTCTCGACCGTGACTTCCTGATAGTCCGGAATCGCACCGAGGCGGCTCATGTCGAAGGCGCGTTTCAGCGCATTCTGCTGCGTTTCACCAATGGTCTTCATTGCCTCACTGGTCAGTTGGCCGACAACCTTGGCCAACTGCTCCTGCAACTGCGCTTGAACGTTGGCAGGGCGAAGGCCGTTGAACAGTTGATTGATGAAACTGCGCATCTGCGTCGTGCCTTTCTGGCCGAGCATGTGCAGTTCCCGCTCCACCGTCTGGTCCTGTTTCTGGATCTGCTCTTCGAATGATTCGGTCAGTTCCTTGATCAGGCCCAGATCGTCGTTGGTTTCCTTGACGGCCTTGCGCAGGTTGTTCAGCGGCGTGTTCAGCTTGAGCTGCAAACCCTGGCCCTCAGAAAGGGTCTTGAGGGTCTGGAACAATGTTCCCAAACCACTTTCCTGCAAGTGCGAAGGATGCCGTTCAGCGAAGCGGGTAGAGATGGGCAGTATGCTGATTTTATCCACAGCATCGTGCTCCATCGCCACGAGGTTGTTAGCGACCTCCTTGATCTGGCGCTGCTGCGTCTCTTTGGATTTCATCAAAACTTCGGTGACGAGCTGCCCGTCGTCATCCTCATCTTCGTCGGTAAGGTCGCTACCGGTCAGCAGGACCATCAGCGAACGCTGGCCGCTCAGCAGGGCGCTGACTTCGCTCATATCCGACTGGCGGCCAGGGGCTTGCGAGTTCATGGTGTAGAGGATCAGGTCCGCCTGATCGACGTACTTGCGCGCAAGGTCACCGTTGGCGCTGTTGGTCGAGTGCAGCCCGGGGGAATCGACCCAGGTGAAGCCCGGCAACTTGAAGCCCTGGATAGAACTGGTGGCCTCGGTTGCGCCCACTCGGAATTGCTCCGAACGGAACGCTTCACCTTCCTGATCACCGCTGGCGACAGAGGTGCGCTCATGGGAAAAGTAAGCGGGTTTCAGGGCGGCCTCTGCTTTCAAATGAGCAGAAGGCTCACTATGTCCCCAGGCCACGTAGTTGCCCAGCGAACTCTTGCCGGACTTGACCTTGCCGTAAACGAATACCAACAGAGAATCGTTGTAATTTTCCCGAAACGCCGCTCCACTGGCCCGCAGCTTTGCGCGTTTTTCCCAGACGCAGAACTGGTCCGTCAGGCGCTGTGCGAGCTGAGCGGCGTCATTTGCAAGCGGGTTCTGCTTGTTGACCGACGCGGCCATGCGTTCCGTATTCTGGCGCATCAGCTCGACGAAGCCTGTGCGCAGCGTATCGAAGCGCTGCTGGGTATCGGCAAGGCTCTGTTTCTTGCTGGAGAATTGCCCCTGCAATTGCTGAAAGACCTGCATCAACTCATCGCGAGTAACAGTGCTCATGGATCGTTTACGCCTGGGCTAGAAGTTGACGTTTGAGCTGCTGTAGCCGCTCGATGCGTTGCTGGGCGGCCTGTGCCTTGGCCAGTGCTGCAAGGTCGCTGGCAGAGGCATCGGCGGGCGCGGTCACGGTTTCAAGCAGATTCATCCCTTGCATGAAGTTCACGACCTGTTCGCCTTCCAGAGCCGGTGACGCCTGGAGGATGGCTTTGACGGTCTTGCCGTAACCGGACGTAGAAGACGCGGTGCTGCGGATACGTTGTTCAAGCTGATCGCCCGTCACACCTTCTAGCGTGAGCCTGGTCATCTTGCTCAAGCCTTCGGAAACCGGATTGTGCTTGTCCGATGTTGCCGCCAGTGTCGTCGCCGCCGCTCTGAGTCCGGTCTTGAGCTGTTCACGGCGCTCCCCAGCAAGCGACCCAACTCGGGCCTTGAGGTTATCGCGTTCACGCTGGCGTTTGGCTTCCTCCTCCTGCTTGCGCCGGTGACTATCGTCGTGGGTCGTCGTGCTGCTGGAAGAGGAGGGGCTGTCATCGGAAACAGCTTTGGCAATGGCGGCTACGGCAGCGACTGCTGCGGCGCCGATCAACCAGGGTAGAGGCATTGCAAGTCTCCTTACTTAAAGGCTCTCGAGTTTTTTGCGGGCTTTCTGCATGTCTGACGTGTGGGTCCTGAACGTCTGACGGGCACCGTCGATGAGTTCGACGAACGCTTTGGCCTTCACTACGTATGGCTCGGTGATCTGCTCGATCAGCTTGATCTCCTGTTCCATCGCCAGGTCGATACGCTGGCAGAGATCAAGTGCCCGGCGCGCCAGGCGTTTTTGTCGTGCTTCTTCCAGCGAGCGGGTGAGGCTTTTCGATAGGGCCTGCAGATGTTCCGTCAGTTGCGGAATCCCGCTTTTGCTGCGCAACCCTTCCTTGTCCTTCTCAACTCCGCTTTTGAAGCGAGTGTTGGAGATAACGAAGCACTCGGGCATGGCACCGAGATGAATCAGAGCCTGACGCTCGATGGTCTGTCTGACGTCAGTCAGATCGGCGTCCTGGAGTTTGTCCAGTTGGCTTATTACCAGCACCACGCGCTCGCCGACATCGTCACCATAGGTCTCGCGCAGCTGATCGAGCAGGGCCACTTCTTCCTCGTCCAGCTCGCCCGGTGGCGCGTGAACGAAAAGCACGACATCAGCGCTGTCGAGCCCCTCGTTGGCCTGCTGAGTGTCACTTGCATCAAAGCCCAGGCCCGGCGTATCGATCAGTACGTAATCATCAAGCTCAAGGGCCTGATTGGTGCGGGTGGTGCGGGTATCCCCCGTCTTGAAATGCTCATCGCTGGCGTGCCCGCTCAACATGTTGAGCAAAGAGCTTTTTCCCGCCTTAACAAGACCCCAGGCGGCGATGCGCGGCTTGGCCGGAGCGGTATCACCGCGCTGGCTGGCGAGCTGCGCGTATTCCGCCTCAAAACCCTCGACCCTTTGTGTTCGATCCATCAACTGCGTCTCCTGTCGCATGCATCACTGTCCAGGCAGCGCTCCTGTGCGCCGCTAAAATTCAGGGCAAGGCCAATGATGTCATATGGCCGCATACTTTGCAGCGTGGTCCAACAGCTTTTCCGGATGCTCTAGTCAGCGCCTTCTAGCCACGCCGAGGATAGATTGCGATAGCCTCGCCGGTTCAAGTGAGCCCCTGCAGGCCAATCAAGAAAACCACTGCCTCAGCGTTTCCTTCGCCCGCGTCACATGCTCATCCTTGATATGGCTCGCCGTCGCAGCCAATGCTGCGCACAGCACGCCGATGTCGTCGGTGTAGCCCACGATTGGCGTCAGGTCCGGAATCACGTCGATAGGCGAGATGAAGTAACCCAGCGCGCCGTAGATGGTGGTCTTGGCCCAGGTCGGGGTGTCTACGTCGGTGGCGGCGTAGTACATCTTCAACGCAGGTTCCAGAGCCGCTTCGCCGGCGGATTTCGCATAGTTCTTGACCTTGTCCCAGAACGAGTCGTCCGAGTAGTTCTTTTCAAATGATTGGTCTGCCATGGTGCTCTCTTCGATGTGTTGTGTTGTTCGAGTGTTGGCGGTGCGGCGTCAACCGGTGTGGCGTGGGTTGACCGAAAAGCGAGGCATGCGCAACGTCCCTGTGCGTTTAGGAAAGAGTGTCTAAAAGAGTGTTTCGGCCTGGATCCAATAAAGTTGAGCCCTTGAGCCAGCCGCTCGATCGCCCGGAATCAGTCGATCAAACTCCTGCCAGCAACTGCGTCCCACCATGGATCATCAACCCTGCAAGGCCGCCCACCAGCGTGCCGTTGATCCGGATGAACTGCAGATCTTTGCCGACCTGAGCCTCCAGTTGCTCGACCAACTCGTGCTCGTTCCAGGCGTCGATGCGTTCGGAGATGTAGTTGCCGATCTGCGCGCGATAGCGTTCAACCATCGGGCCGGCCGCGATGAGCAATTGCTCGTTGATCCAGCTACGCATCGCCGGGGCCTCGCGCAAGGCTTCGCCCAGCTTCAACACTCCGCTGTTCAGATGCAGGCGAAGGGTGGAGTCGTCGCTGCGGATATCGGTTTCGAACCAGTTGACCAGATCGTCGACCAGCCCCGTCAGATAACCATGAAGCGCTGGATGCTGAACCAACTGCGCCCGCAGTTGACTGGCGCGCAGGCGAAACGCCGGGTCCTCTTTCAGCTTCTCGATCAACGTGTGCAGTTGCTCATCGAAAGCCTTGCGCAACTCATGCTCGGGGTCCGCGTTCACCTCACTGATGACCGTGGAAATCTTCCTGACCAGCTTGTCCGAACTCCAGTTACCCGCCATGCCACTGAACGAAAACTCCTTGCCGAACACGCTGAACCGCAACACATCCAGCTCCGCCGCGATCATCTGCGCAATCCGCTGTTGCGTCGTCTCGCTCTGCATCATGGCGTCCACCTTGTCGAGGACGCCCTCCAGCACCTCCTGAGCCCGGCCGTCATCGGTCAGCACCTCCAGCAACTGCCCACTCATACGCGCCAGATCCACCTGCTCCAGCCGAGCCAACGCCGTGGTTCGCACAAACTGCCGCACCCGCTCATCCCGCAAAGCCCCCACTCCATGCCCCGCCAGACTCACCGCCAAACCGGACAGTTGCGTCGCGTTAGCGGGAATAGACAGCCACTCCGACATACGTTTCGCCGCATCGAACTCACTGACCTTCGCCAGCACCTGCTCACGGGACAGAAAGTGCGTGCAGATGAAATCACCCAGGTTCGACCCGATCCGAGCCTTGTTGCGCGGGATGATCGCCGTATGGGGGATCGGCAGGCCCATAGGACGGCGGAACAGCGCCGTGACGGCGAACCAGTCAGCGATCGCACCGACCATGGCCGCCTCGGAGAAGGCTTTTAGGTAACTGGCGAAGGTGGGGTAGATGTGGGTGAGCTCCAGCGCGGTGATGTAAAGGCAGGCGGCGATCAGGAGCAAGCCGCTGGCAACTGCTTTCATTCGGACCAGAGGGGTTTGGGGTTTGAACATCGATGGTCCTTGGTGCGGATGGGGGCGTTTTAGATCAGTTGATCGTTACGGCGTGTCAGTGATCTCTCCTGACCTCTCGGATGGTGCTCGGGCAGTTCGAAGACTGGGTATCTGAATGGTGCTCATCGAGGGGGTTAGGCTGGGGCGGCTGATGGTGGAGAACAGCATGGGTGCTAGCATCAGGCAGGTGTATCAGGTAAGGCAACTGGACAGCGAATAATTCGCAGCCGGGGGAGGGGGCGTGCTCGATCCGGCAACTTTTGTATTCGGCTTGCTTGTGTTTGAGGAATTCCAGACACAAAAAAAGACGTCCGTGGACGTCTTTGATTGATCATTTGGTGGAGCCGGGGGATTTGAACCCGTGTCTAGGGTCCATTTTACGAGACTATGAGGCCGAAGGCGGGCATAAAGCTGTTATCCTCGATTCTGTACAAAGTAAGCGTGTATGATCCGGCGTGGAACATTAGGAACTTGATGCCATGCCTCTGGGCGAACCCAACCCGAATGATGTTTTTTCCCTTCTAGGCTTCGCGGTCTGTCATGCCCAGACGGTAGAGGGGATGCTGCGCTTCTGCATCACTTTTGTTCTGCAAAAAAAAGACGGCCCGCTCACCATGGAGAAGCTGCAAAGCATAAGGTCAGATGAGCGAAAAAAAGGACTTGGCTATTTTCTAGAGCAGGTCCGACGCCGATCGAGTATTCATCCAAAATTTGCAGAAACTCTAGAGACCTATCTGCAGCAACGGAATGACATGGTCCACAACCATAAAAATATTTCAGGATGGGATTTGGATACAGAAGATGGAGTTAAAGTTATCCAGCTGTTCCTTATTAATTTCATTCGTCGCGGTAATCACATACTAGAAATCTTTACAGCATTGACTAGAAGTTGGGAAAATCAGGCAGGTCTTCAGACCTCATTCCCCGTTGATGTTGACAGCTATGTTGAAGAAATCGAAAAGAAATCCGGTCATCTCATAGACGATTTGTTTGGTCACGAAGAGTCTTGATTGTGGAAATTAGATATGTACGCAGCCTCTACTTTCCATAGTTTTTCCGCTTTTCCGCCGGTGCCTACATTTGCGTCGGGCGTCCATCGTCCGTACCCCGCGCAATCATAGTCCAATCGCTATGTCCCATCTGCTGTGCTACTCACACCAGATGCTCGCTAGCCTAGATCATCATCGAGGCACAGGCGCGCCGAGTTTGACACGGACGCCGATACCGAACGCCAGCCTTCTTCAACGCGTGCGCCCGCATACCCCCAATCCAGCGCGATCAGCTCACTTGTCTGTAGCTCGGTCCAGAGTGCGAACCGCACCAAGTTGGCGGGCTGGCCAGTGAGCGTTGCGATAATCGCGTGTTGCTCCTCGGGACTGAACTGATCGATATCGTCATCTTCAGTCTGCGCGGCCTTGCGCTTTTAGGTACAGCCGGCCAGCGGGTTGCCCTCGATCAGTTCATCCATTGCGTCGGTCAGCCCCGACCTAGGGCAGTTTTGGATATTGCTCAGCGTTTTCTCGCCGATCTGAAGCGTGTCGAGCCAGTCCCTGATCGTCTTCCGCTTCAAATCGACCATCATGTGTGCGTACAGCTCCGGCCCAAGCGATGCTCGAGGATTTTACCATAGCCTTCGAAAGAACCGCTTGAAAGGTGCCTTGTCTTGGATGCGAGCCACCTGGTCAGAAACACCGCGACAGTCTCTCGCGAAGCTCAGGCGCGAACTTCGCGAACCTGGCCGAGCTTGGGAAGGTAACCGAGTAATCGAAGCGGATGACTTGGCGCTAACCGTGACGGTGCTGTGACCCGACTGAGCAAGCGCGATACGCCAGTAGGTGACTTCGTCTGGATTTACTTCGGAATGAGGTACTCTGCTTTGCGGGGCGGGCGCGAGACAGGCGTGGGGAGTATACGATCAGCGAGATTATCAAGGCCGGCGTACCGGGGGGCGATTGCGCGATAGAGGGACTGCTAGAAGCTTCTCAATAGGCTGATTAAAAAACAGGCATGCAGATCTGCATGCCTGTTGGTTCCTACTTCTTGTAATTGACATACAGGGTAGGTGATATTGGATTCTTGCCAATCTCATAATCTGGGGACCACGTGGCGATGTTGTGAGCGGCAATAGCGATGCCAGAGGCTGCTGCTGCGATGGTTCCGAATCCCGTCCAAACTGCAGCCCCCATCGCTGCGGCTCTTCCCACCATGTAGATTCTGACCTTCATGCCCTGGTCTTCTATGTTTTTTTCAAGCCATTCCAGCGTACGCGAATACCGTTCGGCGTCGCCGCATTCGAGCGTAAATGATTCATGATTCTTGATTTTCTGCAGAATCTGCTCGTTGGTCACTTCTGCAATTTTAAAGACATTGACGTCCATGTATGGCTCCGAGGTGATGGTCATGGTTATGGGCTATTTCGCAGTCTATCGTCCAGTTTTCAAAATACTTTAGAAATCTCTTTCCTCGCGACTCAAACCCCTATTTTCAGAGTCGGGTTTTTGCTTTCTAGAGTCTCTGTTGCAATAATCTGCTCCTTTCGTAATGAGGTGGGAATGCAATGCAAGCAAGGAACATGGCGGCAGAGATCTTTTTCAGTTTTCCGAGTCATTTGTGGGTGATTATGGCTGCTGGGGCGATTACGTATATTGGTTTGAGGTGGGCGGATAGCTCTTACCAACATGGCGACAAAATCAAGTGGGCGACGTATGCCTTACTTTTCGCTTTGGCGGTTTTGCCTAACGGGTTCTTCGCATTGTTCACGCCAGGCCCCGAGATGGGCAGCCTGATCGAGAGCCGGCAGTTACCCCATAACTATGTAGGGCTATTTTACCTTGACGCATTTTTGACTTTTGTAGGATGGGCCTTAGCCAGCTTCTTCAGGCCTCGATACTAATAATTTGTGATTTGAGCCTCGCTGACGGCGAGGTTTTTTATTTTTGAGAGCAACCTCATGTCCGGGGGGGGGGGGGCGCGATCCCAATAAATGGACAGACAAAAAATTAGGCCGCTTCCACGGAAGCACTCAGACGTTTACCGAGCGCTGCCTCGACCTGTTCGATTTTTGAGTTGTGCTCGAAATCATCCACTTGGGAGGCAGGGATGGTGGCCCTTGTCTAGTCGACCCGTAATCGGGTTGACATCGTTCTGCACAATGGAGGCAAGGCTGATTTGTGGGGTGGGGGCTACGTCGATGTCTGCCAAAAGCCCTGGCAGTTCGTCTGCTGGAAAAAAAGCGACCCGAATCAGTCATACCTGACCGGCGCCAAGGCAATCCTATTCCGCTCCTCCCGCAAAGCTTCGCTCCCTGCTTATATCAGATGAAGGCTCTCTGCTTCAGAATCAACGCTCATCGTGATGGGGTGCATGAGGTATCGCTAGATCCGGTTCGCGGCAAAGACGCTACTCACATTCCCAAGCCAAAACAGCCCCGCGCAGGCACAAAAAAAGCACTTGCGAGATACGCTAAGTGCTTGATTTGCTTGTGTGGTGGAGCCGGGGGGATTTGAACCCCCGTCCGCCAGTACTCCGCTTTCGGGCCTACATGCTTAGCCGTGTCTATTAAGTTAACCCTCAGCGACCCGACGGGCAGGGTGCTTTGGGCGAGCTGTGTAAGTTTTAGCCGATTCGTCCACAGCGTACTGCACGGCGATCCTGTTCTGTATGACAATCATTTCGGGTTTACAGGCATCCCCTGATGATTGCTGGAGCCGAAGCTACCAGAAGGAAGGCTAGCGCCGCTTACGCAGCGAGAGCTTGTTCCCCGTAGGTTTCGTCATTGGCAACTATAGAAAGTTGCAACAGTGGATTTACGACTTCTGTTACCAAGTCGGCATGCCCCTAGAGTTTCATCACCGGCGTCGAATCCTAATCGGCCCCAATTCTGCTGCTCCAGGCAGTCAGGGGACGGAGTCTACCCGAATCAATGGGATACGTCACCTTGTGCGGGATGCGACCTGCGCTGGACAGGTCGAACCCCGTTTGCCGAGGCGAAGGTTACTTCGCGCCTTCGCTGCCCGAGCCCATGGTTTTCAGCTCTTGAATGGTCTTGCTGGTTTCGGCGATGCATTTCTTGTCGTCGCCGGCTTTTTGCGCGGCTTCGCCGGCCATCATGGCGCGTTCGACCTCTTCCTTTTTGTCCGGGCTGAGGTTGGTGGCCGATGAAGTGTGGGCGTCCTTGAGGGTTTGCAGGTTGGTGCCGCACAGGTCATCGGCAGCGAATACCGGGGAACCCAACAGTGCAGCGGTCAGAAACAAGCCAGTCAGTGCTGTACGTTTCATGTGTATCTCCTTAAGCCTGTGGACTGGGCATTCAATGGGGCCGATGCCCGGATAGGGAATGACAAGCAGCCATGTGTGGCGCTTAAAGAGATGGACTGTCCGCCGTCGCAGGGGTTCTATTTTTTTCGCAGGTGGTGTGAAAAAGCCATGTTGCGAGATGTGTCGGGGAAATGGGGCGATTGTCGCCCCATTTGGGTGCATCAAGCGGTTCTTGGTCGGGTGACTCTGTCCACGAGATAAACCAGCCCGTGGTAGTCGATGCCGCCGTGTTGGGTGAGGCCGATTTCGCAGGTGCGGCTGGTGGAGATGCCTTCGCTGCAGTACTGCACGGCGTCTTTTAAAGTGCGCAGGGAGTGGGCGTTGAGCTCGGGTGTGGTGAAGCCTTTGTCGCCGGCGAAGCCGCAGCAGTGAATGCCTTCCGGGATTACCACGTTGAGGCTGCACATGCGCGCCAGTTCGATCAGCGCCTGGCTTTCGCCCAGATGCTGGGTGCTGCAGGTGACGTGGACGGCAATGGCTTCCTGTTGCGGGGTGAACACCAGTTTGTCGAGCAGGTGGGTGCGGATGAAGCGGACCGGGTCGTAGAGGTCCAGGCGGGTGTCCTTGAGGTCCTGCACCAGGCGCAGGGTGCAGGGGCTGGTGTCGCAGTAGATCGGGTCGAGGCCGCCGCGGCTGGCTTTGGTCAGCGCTGCGAGCAGTTGCTGGCGTTTTTCTTCGGCCTGTTCGGCGTAGCCTTTTGAGGCGAAGGGTTGGCCGCAGCAGAGGGCGTCCTGGTCTTCGGGGAAGACGACCTGGTAACCGGCTTTTTCCAGCAGGCTGCGGGTTTTGTCCATCAGCGAGGTCTGTTCCTGGTCGGCGGCTGCCGGGCCCATGACGCGCGATACGCAGGCTGCCAGGTAGACGACGCGTGGGCGTTGATCCTCAACCGGCGGGGTGAAGCGGATGGCGTTTTCCGCTTGCGGCATGGCCGGGGTCCACAGGGGCATGCGGCCTGAGGATGCCTTGGTCAGGGCGGCGGAAATCTTCGCCAGGCGAGGGGCGCCCAGCAGCATGCGTGCGCCGTTGGCGGCGTGCAGGGTGAAGCGTGCGCCTTTGAGGGCGGTGGTGAAGTGGTCGGCCAGCCAGTCCGCGGTCTTGCCGTGGGTGGCTTGCTGGGCGCGCAGTTTTTTCACCAGCTCGCCGGTGTTGATGCCGACCGGGCAGCGTTGCGCGCACAGGCCGGTGGCGGCGCAGGTGTCGATGCCCTGGTAGTGGTAGTCGCGCTCCAGTTCGGTGGTATCGATGCCGCTGCGTTTTTTGGCCTGGATGTCGCGCCACATGACGATGCGCTGGCGCGGGCTGAGGGTCAGTCCTTTGGACGGACACACCGGCTCACAAAATCCGCATTCGATGCATTTGTCGACGATGGTGTCGGCGGCGGGCATGGGCTTGAGGTGTTTGAGGTGGATCTGCGGGTCTTCGCTGAGCACGACGTCCGGGTTGAGGATGCCGGTGGGGTCGAGCAGGCGTTTGAGTTGCCACATCAATTGGTAGGCTTCGCTGCCCCATTCGAGTTCGACGAAGGGCGCCATGTTGCGGCCGGTGCCGTGCTCGGCCTTGAGCGAGCCGTTGAATTCCACCGCGACCAGTTGCGTGACGTCGTCCATGAAGGCCGAGTAGCGGGCGATTTCTTCAGGGTCGTTGAAGCCCTGGGTGAACACGAAGTGCAGGTTGCCCTCCAGCGCGTGGCCGAACAGGATCGCTTCGTCGTAGTGGTGTTTGTCGAACAGCTCGATCAGGCGTCGCACGCCGATGGCCAGTTGCTCGACCGGAAAGGTGACGTCTTCGATGATGACCGTGGTGCCGGTTTCACGTACCGCACCGACGGCGGGGAAGGTGTCCTTGCGGATGGCCCAGAGGCGGGCGTTTTCGCCGGGGTCTTCGGTGAAATCGACCTGTTTCTCCACCGGAAAATGCGCGATAGAGGCCATGATTTGTGCCAGTTGCTCGTGCAGCAACGGCTGGGTGGCGGCACGGGCTTCGATCAGCAGGGCGCAGGCGCTTTCCGACAGCTCTCGTACGAAAGCGGGCATGCCGGGTTTGTTCTGCACGGAACGCATGCTGCGCCGGTCGAGCAATTCGACGGCTGAGACAGGCTGTGTCTTCAGCACGGTTACCGCGTTGCAGCAGGTTTCCACGTCGGGGAAGACGATCAGCGCCGAGGCCTTGTTCGGGTGGTCGGGCACGGTGTCGTAGGTCACGGCGCTGATGAAGCCCAGCGTGCCTTCGGAGCCGACCAGCAGGTGGCTCAGGATATCCAGCGGCTCGTCGAAATCGACCAGGGCGTTGAGTGACAGCCCGGTGGTATTTTTCAGACGGTATTTGTGGCGAATCTTTGCAGCCAGTTCGGCGTTTGCCCGGGTCTTGCGGCCCAGTTGCGCAAGGCTCTCCAGCAGCGCGCCGTGGCTTGCGCGAAAGGCGGCGACGCTGGCGGCGTCTTCGGTGTCGATGCGCGTGCTGTCGGCCAGCACCATGCGGATGCCCGCCAGGGTGTGGTAGGTGTTCTGGGCAGTGCCGCAGCACATGCCGCTGGAGTTGTTGGCGACGATGCCGCCGATCTTGGCGGCGTTGATCGAGGCCGGGTCAGGGCCGATCTTGCGTCCGAACGGCGCGAGCCAGGCGTTGGCCTGGGCGCCGATGACGCCGGGTTGCAGGCGGATTTGCGCGCCTTGCCCACGAATTTCACGGCCGTTCCAGTTGTCGCCCAGCACGATCAGCACCGAGTCGCTGATGGCCTGGCCGGACAAACTGGTGCCGGCGGCGCGAAAGGTCACCGGGACGCGATCGACGCGGGCGTGCTGCAGCAGCGCAACCACTTCGTCTTCGGATTCGACACGAATCACCAGCTTGGGAATCAGCCGGTAGAAGCTCGCGTCAGTGCCGAAGGCCAGGGTCGAGAGCGGGTCGTCGAAGCGGCGTTCGGCGGGGATCAGGCGTTTCACATCGGCCAGGAAGGAGGCGGGCAGGCTCATGCGGTCTTCCTCTGCAGCCGCGGCATCTGGCGTGCCGCGTGCGTGGTGCGTTATCTGAAAGGGTGGGCGCTCAGGCGCCCAGTTCACGCAGCTCTCGGACGAGGGAGTCGCGGGTGATTTCGCTGATGGATTTGGCGCCTGTCAGCACCATGGCCACGCGCATTTCTTTCTCGAAAAGATCGAGCAGATGTTTCACGCCGGCTTCGCCGTGGGTGGCCAGGGCGTAGATGAAGGCGCGGCCGATCATCACGGTGTCGGCGCCCAGGGCGATCATGCGCACCACGTCCAGGCCGCTGCGAATGCCGGAGTCGGCGAGGATTTTGATATCGCCCTTCACCGCGTCGGCGATGGCGGGCAGGGCGCGGGCGCTGGACAGCACGCCGTCGAGCTGGCGGCCGCCGTGGTTAGAGACAACGATGCCGTCGGCGCCGAATTTCACCGCGTCGCGGGCGTCGTCAGGGTCGAGGATGCCTTTGATGAGCATCGGGCCGTCCCAGTAGTCACGAATCCATTCCAGATCCTTCCAGGAAATCGACGGATCGAAATTGTTGCCCAGCCAGGCGATGTAATCGGTCAAACCTGTCGGGCTGCCACGGTAGGCGGAGACGTTGCCCAGGTCATGGGGGCGGCCGTTGACGCCGACGTCCCAGGCCCATTGCGGATGAACCATGGACTGCAGCACGCGACGGATCGGGCCGTTGCTGCCGCTCATGCCCGAATGCAGGTCGCGGTAGCGGGCGCCGGGCACTGGCATGTCGACGGTGAACACCAAGGTCTTCACCCCGGCGGCCTTGGCGCGTTCCAGCGCGTTGCGCATGAAGCCGCGGTCCTTGAGCACGTACAACTGGAACCACATGGGGCGGTCGATGGCGGGCGCGACTTCTTCAATCGGGCACACCGACACCGTCGACAAGGTAAAAGGAATGCCTTTGCTGGCAGCGGCGCGGGCGGCCTGCACTTCGCCACGACGGGCATACATGCCGCAAAGTCCTACAGGAGCCAGGGCGACAGGCATGCTCAGGGTTTCATTGAACAGCGTGGTTTGCAGGCTCAGTTCCGACATGTTTTTCAGAACGCGCTGACGCAAAGCGATGCCAGCGAGATCGGAAACGTTGTGGCGCAGGGTGTGTTCGGCGTAGGCGCCACCGTCGGCGTAGTGAAACAGGAAAGGCGGCAGCTTGCGCTGTGCAGCGGCGCGGTAGTCGGTTGCGGCGGAAATGATCATGGGGTCTCGCAGCGTTGAATGAGCAGGGCAGCAGCCGGGCGCACGCAGTGGCGCCCGGTGCTCGTCTCGTTAGTGAACCAGCATGCCGGTGAACCAGTACGCCTGGGCGTAAGTGATGCAACCGACGATGGCGGCGAAGAAGATGCTGTGCTTGAGGGTGAAGCGGAACAGATCGGACTCTTTACCCACAAGACCTGTGGCCGCACAGGCGACCGCGATCGATTGCGGGGAAATCATCTTGCCGGTCACGCCGCCGCTGGAGTTGGCGGCCACCATCAGCACGTCGCTGACGCCCACCTGGTGCGCGGTGGTCGCTTGCAGCGAGCCGAACAGGGCGTTGCTCGATGTGTCGGAACCGGTCAGGAACACACCCAGCCAGCCCAGGAAGGGCGAGAAGAACGGGAACGCAGCGCCCGTACCTGCCAGCACCAGGGCCAGTGTGGTGGACATGCCCGAGTAGTTCATGACGAAGGCGAAGGCCAGCACCATGCCGATGGACACGATGGCCCAGCGCAGCTCGATCAGGGTTTCCTTGAAAGTGGTCAGACCAGTTTTTGCGCCGATGCGCAGCACGATCATCGCCAGAATCGCCGAGACCAGAATCGCGCTGCCCGATGCGGCCAGCAGGTCGAACTTGTACACGGCTGGCATGGCGGTCGGGTTGGCCACGATGGGGGCGGCCTTCATGACCAGTTGATCCAGGTGCGGAACCGGGAAGTTCATGGTCAGGGCTTGCAGCGGGCCGCCAGCGGCGAACAATGCCTTGAACGGCTTGAGGGTCCAGATCGTGACGATTACGGTCAGGATCAGGAACGGCGACCAGGCCTTGATGATGGTGCCGGCGGAGTACGGGGATTTCTTGGTGGTGCGCGGCTGGCCGAAACCGCCAGGGCCGCCCATCACCACGGCACCGCCGCCTGCGCTGGCGACTTGCATGTCGGTGGCGCGGGCCGGTTGCCAGACTTTCAGGAAGAAGGTCAGGGACACCAGGCTCACAAGTGCCGAGGTAATGTCAGGCAGTTCCGGGCCAATGTAGTTGGAGGTCAGGAATTGCACGATGGCGAAGCTGCCGCCTGCGACCAGCGCTGCGGGCCAGGTCTCTTTCACGCCCTTGACGCCGTCCATCATGAACATCAGCCAGAACGGCACGAACACCGACAGCAGCGGCAGTTGCCGACCGGCCATGGCGCCGATCTTGAAGGCGTCGATGCCCGACACCTGGCCGGCAACGATGATCGGAATGCCCAGGGCGCCGAACGCCACCGGCGCGGTGTTGGCGATCAGGCACAGGCCGGCTGCGTACAGCGGGTTCAGCCCCAGGCCTACAAGCAGCGCCGCGGTGATCGCCACCGGCGCACCGAAACCTGCCGCACCTTCCAGGAAGGCACCGAAGCAGAAGCCGATCAGCAGGACCTGCAAGCGCTGGTCATCGGTGATGGACATGACGGAGCTTCGAATGATCTCGAACTGGCCGCTCTTGACGGTGAGTTTGTAGAGGAACACCGCCGCGATGATGATCCAGGCGATGGGCCACAGGCCGTACAAAAAGCCGTAGATCGCCGAGGCGATGGCCATGTCGGCTGGCATTTTGAACGCGAAGATCGCGATCAGCACGGCAAGCAACAGGGTGATGGTGCCCGCAATGTGTCCTTTGAGCCGAAAGACCGCCAGCGCAAGAAAGAAGAACACGATCGGGATGACTGCAGCGAGCGCCGAAAGGCCCAGGCTGCCCAAGGGTGTGTAGAACTGTTGCCAGGTTTGCATGTAGGAGGCCCCTAGTTGTTTTTGGTTAGGCCCGATGTCCGTGTCCTGCGTGCGCGGCTCCAGCGGACGACGGCCTGTTGGCCTCTGTCCTGCCGGTGCTGACGAACGAATCGCACAGCTCACCAGCTCAAGCGTTGCGCCGTCGCGAATCGCTTGCGGCGTGTCGTGGGGATGGCCACTCGTCGCCGGCATTCATAAATTGGTAAGACCAATTTACAATGTCTTGTCGCTAGGTTAAAAGCCTTGGTGTTGATGTGTCAATTTCAGGCTCTAGAACTTTTGTAGCAGTTCGTCCGGCATTTGCCTGAAATGGTGATTCGGATTGCATCTGCCGGGTGAATGTCTGGCCACAATCAGTGAGAATATGCGCCCCCGTTTTTATGTCAGGCGGGGCGGCAGGTGATGTGGAGTGATGGGGTATGGGCTTTGATCAGGTGCGTCAGCGCCGGTTGTCAGACGATATTGTCGAACAGCTCGAACGAATGATTCTCGAGGGCACGCTCAGGGCCGGTGGGCGTTTGCCTGCCGAACGGGCGCTTGCCGAACAGTTCGGCGTGTCGCGCCCGTCCCTGCGCGAGGCCATCCAGAAACTCACCGCCAAGGGGCTGCTGGTCAGTCGCCAGGGCGGGGGCAATTATGTGGTGGAGAACCTGGGTTCGACTTTCAGCGATCCTTTGCTGCATCTGCTGGAAAGCAGTTCCGAGGCGCAGCGCGACCTGCTGGAATTTCGCCACACGCTGGAAGCTTCTTGCGCGTATTACGCAGCGATCCGCGCCACCGACGTGGACCGCATTCGGCTGCGTGAGGCGTTCGATGCCCTGCAGGACTGCTACACCCGGGTCGATGAGGTGAGCCGTGCCGAAGAGGGTGCGGCGGATGCGAACTTTCATCTGGCGATTGCCGAAGCGAGCCACAACGCGGTGTTGTTGCATACCATTCGTGGGTTGTTCGACCTGTTGCGGCGCAATGTGGTGACCAACATCGGGGGCATGTATCAGCAGCGCTCGGAAACGCGCGACATGCTGATCAGCCAGCATCGCGAGTTGTACCTGGCGATCATCGAAGGCCGGGCCGACGACGCCCGTGAGGTGTCCAGCCGTCATTTGCTGTATGTGCAGGAAGTGCTGGAAGAAGTGCGCCAGCAGGTGCAGCGAACGGCCCGTGCCGAGCGGCGTAACGGGATTTAAAGAAGCAGCGACCGCACACTTGTAGGAGCGCGCTTGCCCGCGACGGCGTCGTGCCAGATGAAAACCATCGGGCTGACACACCGCAGTCGCGGGCAAGCGCGCTCCTACAGTAAGGAGTAGCGCGGCTTATCTCGGGCTCAGTCTTCCTTGCCCTTGTTGCGCACTGCGCGTTGCAGTTCGCGGTCGGAGTCGCGGGCGCGTTCGGTGTCGCGCTTGTCGTACTCTTTCTTACCCTTGCCGAGTGCAATTTCACACTTGATCAGGTGCGCCTTCCAATACAGGGCGAGAGCGACGGCCGTGTACCCTTTTTGTGCCACGGCAGCGTTGAGCCTTTCGAGCTCGCGCTTGTTGAGCAGCAGTTTACGGGTGCGTGTCGGGTCAGCGATGACGTGGGTACTGGCTGTCGTCAGCGGCGTGATATGACTGCCCATCAGCCATGCCTCACCGTCCTTGAGCAGCACGTAACTGTCCACCAGCTGCACCTTGTTGGCACGCAGGCTTTTTACTTCCCAACCGGACAGGACCAGACCGGCCTCGAACTTGTGTTCGATGAAGTAATCGTGACGCGCCTTTTTATTTTGCGCGATGGTCCCTGTGGGATGTTTCTTGAGCTTGGCCATAGGCGACGCATTATAGGGATCAACGGTGCTCTCGGCTATGGGCTCGCAACAGTGACCTGCGTGCTTGAGCGCACTGAGTGAATCCCGGACAATGCGCGATCTTTTTTTGCGTGTTGGACGTGTCACGATGTCGACGGACAAGGTTTCAGTTCACGGAAGCTGGGCAAGCCGCTGGGTGTTCATCCTGGCCGCCACTGGTTCGGCCGTGGGGTTGGGCAGCATCTGGAAATTCCCGTACATGGTCGGCGTCTATGGCGGCGGTGCATTCGTGCTGGTGTTCCTGGCGTGCATCGCACTGATCGGCATTCCGGTGATGATCGCCGAGACCCTGATCGGCCGCCGCGCCCGGCAAAGCCCGGCCAATGCCCTGAAAGTGCTGGCCCGCGAGGCGGGGCATTCGGGCAAGTGGTCCTGGGGTGCGTTCGCCGGGATGATTACCGCGCTGCTGATTCTGTCTTTCTATAGCGTGGTCGGTGGCTGGTCCCTGGAATACATCATCGATGTGGGCAAGGGCGACTTCCAGTCGGTGACCCCTGATGGCGTGGGCGCATTTTTCGGTGAGATGATCGCCGATCCGTGGCGTCTGGTGGCCTGGCATACGTTCTTCATGCTGCTGTCGGCCATTACTATTGCCAAAGGTGTCAACGCGGGTCTGGAGCGCAGCCTGCGCATCCTGATGCCGCTGCTGTTCGTGCTGATGGTGATCCTGCTGGGCTACAGCCTGACCACCGGGCATTTCATGGAAGGCGTGCATTTCATGTTCGACTTCACCCCTGAAAAGCTGCTCGACGGCCTGCTCCCGGCGATGGGGCATGCGTTTTTCTCGCTCAGCGTGGGTGTCGGCTCGATCATGATCTACGGCGCCTACATGACCAAGGAAGCCTCCATCAGCGCCACCGTCGTGGGCGTAGCGCTGCTGGACACCTTCGTGTCGCTGCTGGCAGGCCTTGCGCTGTTCCCGATTGTCTTCGCCGCGGGGCTGAACCCCAGCGAAGGCCCGGGGTTGATGTTTGTCACACTCCCTTACGCTTTCGGTAACGTGGCCTTCGGCACGGTGATGGGCGTGGTGTTCTTCATCCTGGTGGCCGTGGCCGCGTGGAGTTCGGCGATTTCGCTGCTGGAGCCTATGGTCGCCTATCTAGTGGAGCGCACTAAGGTCCGTCGCGGCTGGGTCACGTTCTGGCTGTCGTTCATCTGCTGGTTCGTTGGCCTGGGCACGGTGTTCTCGTTCAATATCTGGAAAGAAGCCAAGTTCTTCGTGAACGAAGGCGGCGCGTTTCACCTCTACCAATGGGGCGCGACTGCGGGCCTGGATTTCTTTGGCGTGATTGACTTCTTCACGTCGCGGATCATGCTGCCTCTGGGTGGATTGTGTTTCGTGATCTTCGCTGGTTGGGTGATGGGCCGTGAGGCGGTGCGCGACGAGTTGTCAGTGCGCAGTCCGGTCTTGTTCGCTCTGACGTTCTTTTTGATGCGCTATGTGGCGCCGATCGGCATTCTGATTGTGTTTGCCGCTCAGCTTTGGAAATGACGCTGAAATGACTACCCATATTCAACGCTCTGCCCTGTTGCCTTATCCCGCCCAGGCGCTTTATGACCTGGTCAACGACGTATCCCGTTACGCGGAATTCTTGCCATGGTGCTCTGGCACCGCGGTGCTCGAGCAGAGCGATACCGCGATGCGGGCCCGGGTCGATGTCGCCAAGGGTGGGCTGAGCCAGCACTTCGTCACGCGCAATACGCTGACCCCGGGCCAGATCATCGAGATGAACCTCGAAGAAGGCCCGTTCAGCCAGTTGCACGGCATCTGGACCTTCAAGGCACTGGGCGAGAAAGCCTGCAAGATCAGCCTGGACCTGTCGTTCGACTATTCGGGTGCCATCGTGCGTGCAACCTTGGGGCCGCTGTTCAACCAGGCGGCCAATACGCTGGTGGACGCATTCTGCCAGCGCGCCAAAGAACTGTATGGCTGAGGCGCTGATCAGCGTCGAAGTGGTGTACGCCGCTGTCGATCGCCAGGAACTGCTCAAGCTGCAAGTGCCGGCCGGTGCCACGGTGCTCAGTGCCGTGCAGGCTTCGGGGATAAGCGCGTTGTTTCCGGATCTTGATCTCTCGGCCTGTGCATTGGGCATTTTCGGCAAGGTAATCGCCGATCCCAAGGTGCGCCAGTTGGAGGAGGGGGATCGCGTCGAGATCTACCGACCTCTGCTGGCCGACCCCAAGGAGGTGCGGCGTTTGCGCGCAGAGAAGGCTGCGAAGGCGCGAAAGGGGCAGAAATCGATTTAAGTTTTTCATCGCTGCAATTGATGGACATAAAAAAACCCGGGCTGGCCGGGTTTTTTTGTGCCGCCTTCCCGGAGGGGGAAGGGGCGGTACAGCGCGGAATCAGCGTGGATTGGTGTCCAGCGGTTCCTGGTTCGGGACCGGAACGGTTTCGACCTTGTCGACGTCGTTCTGGATCTGCTCGAGCAGCGAGCCTGGCTTTGGCGGCTCTTCTTTCTTCGGCTGTTCCCCAGTGTTTTCGGGGGTGACAGTGGTATCGCTGCCTTTGCCGAGGATGGCTTCGTCGCGGCTCACGCCTGGCTTGAAGTCACCGGAAAGGCTGGCCAACTGGTCATTGCCGTTGAAGGTCAGGCTGATGCGTTCCTGCTGGCGTTCACCGCCACCTGGCTGAAGACTGTATAGGTAGTCCCAGCGCTCAGGGTGGAACGTGTCGGTCAGCAGGGGGTTACCCATGATAAACCTTACTTGCCGACGGGTCATTCCGGGCCTTAACTGGTCTATCATGTCCTGCGTGACGACATTGCCCTGTTGGATGTCGATTTTATAAACCCCGGGGAATGAACAACCGGCGAGTGCGAGCAGTCCCACGAAGGTGAAACTGGTTAGCAAGAGCTTGGTGTTTTGCATCGGTGGGCGACTTCCACTATCTTGGCTGGGACAACGTAAACCCCGATCATACCTGCATTAAGAGAAGCTGCGAAGCAGCGTCTGCGAGAAAGCTGACCATGGTTGAAAATAGCGAACTACGCAAAGCTGGACTTAAAGTGACCCTGCCACGGGTCAAGATCCTTCAAATGCTCGATTCTGCAGAGCAGCGCCACATGAGCGCGGAAGACGTCTACAAGGCGCTTATGGAGGCCAACGAGGACGTCGGTCTGGCGACGGTTTACCGTGTTTTGACTCAGTTCGAAGCAGCCGGGTTGGTGGTTCGCCACAACTTCGACGGCGGTCACGCCGTATTCGAACTGGCCGACGGAGGCCACCACGACCATATGGTCAACGTGGATTCCGGTGAAGTGATCGAGTTCTTCCACAAGGGCATCGAAGAGCTTCAGAAGCAGATCGTCGCCGAACACGGCTTCGAGCTGGTGGATCACAATCTTGTGCTCTACGTACGCAAGAAAAAGGCGTAAGTCTTTTTTTGAAACAAAACAAAGGCGACCTCAGGGTCGCCTTTGTCGTTTTCGGGAGTTTGCCCCTTTGGTCGCATCTGCGCTGATCCTGTAGCAGCACGGCTTGCCGGCGGGAGCGGTGGGTCAGGCGAATTCTTCGTCACAGGCACACCGCCCCGCCGGCAAGCCGTGCTGCTACGTTTAGGATTTTGCTGCCACCACCATCTTCTTCGCGTGAGCCAGGGATTCCTTGGTCAGGTCGATGCCGCCGAGCATCCGCGCCACTTCTTCGACTCGCTCGGCCTTGCTCAGCTTGGATACGGCAGTGCGGGTGGCCTCGGCTTCACGGACCTTGTGCACGAACAGGTGCTGATGCCCCTGGGCGGCGACCTGGGGCAGGTGGGTCACGGTCATGACCTGGCCGCGTTCGCCCAGCCTGCGCAGCAGTTGCCCGACGATTTCTGCGGTCGGGCCGCCGATGCCGACGTCCACTTCGTCGAACACCAGGGTCGGAATGCGCGAGGTTTGCGCGGTGATGACCTGTATCGCCAGGCTGATCCGTGACAGTTCACCCCCCGACGCGACTTTCGCCAGTGCCTTGATCGGCTGCCCCGGGTTGGCGCTGACCAGCAACTCGACCAGCTCAAGCCCGTGGGGTGACAGTTCCTTGTCGGCGTTCTGCCGCAGCTCGATGTTGAACCGCCCGCCGGGCATGCCCAGGCGCTGAATCTCGGTTTCAACTGCATGGGCCAGTTCAGGCGCTGCGCGGTGGCGCAGGTCGCTCAGTTCCCGGGCCTTTTCCTGGTAATGACGCGCGTAGGAGCCCAGTTCGTGCTCCAGGCGTTCGATGGCCTCGTCGTTGGCGTTGAGGGTTTCGATCTCATCCAGCAGCTTCTGATGCAGCGCCGGAACTTCGGTCGGCTGGACCCGGTGTTTGCGCGCCAGGGTGTAGATGGTGTCCAGGCGTTCTTCGATTTGTTGCAGGCGCGCCGGGTCGGCCTCGAAACGATCAAGAAACCGGTTGATCTCACCGACCGCTTCCTCGACCTGGATCTGCGCACTGGAGAGCAGGTTGGTCGCCTCGTTCAGGGCGTCCGGCGAGTTGTTCACGCTGGTCAGGCGGTTGAGGCTGGCGGTCAGCGCGTTCAGTGCGTTGCCTGAATCGCTTTCGCTGCACAGTTCGACCACCTGTCGGCAAATGCCCAGCAGGCTTTCGGCGTTGGTGAGAGTGGTGTGTTCCTGCTCCAGATGCTCCAGCTCGTTTTCGCCCAGGCTCAGGCCTTCCAGTTCTTCGAGCTGGTAGCTGAGCAACTGATGCTTGGCGCGCTGTTCGTCACCGGAGTTGGCCAGGCGTTCCAGTTCCTGGCGGGTCTGGCGCCAGCGCTGGGCCGCAAGGTGTACCTGGCGAGCGAGGTCGGTGGCCCCGGCGTATTCGTCCAGCAGGCGGCGATGGGTGTCGGTCTTGAGCAGCGACTGGTGCTCGTGCTGGCTGTGGATGTCGATCAACAGCTCGCCCAGCGCTTTCAGGTCACCTTGCGGGCATGGCGTGCCATTTATATAGGCGCGGGAACGGCCCTCGGCGGTGATGACCCGGCGCAGGATGCACGGCCCGTCGGTTTCCAGATCGCGCTCGGAGAGCCACGCCTGCGCTTCCGGAATGTCGGAGACGTCGAAGGTGGCGAGGATGTCGGCCTTGTCGGCGCCCGGCCTGACCACGCCGCTGTCGGCGCGATCGCCCAGGGTCAGGCCCAGCGCGTCGAGCATGATCGACTTGCCGGCCCCGGTTTCCCCGGTGATCACGCTCATGCCGCGATCCAGTTCCAGATCGAGGTGTTCAACGATGGCGTAGTTGTGGATGGACAGGTGCACCAGCATAGGGGCGGCTCCCAAGAAATTGTCTGGTTATTTATACAGTGTTTTGCTTCGGACTGACAATGCCCGTGCTTAGCTCGATTTGGCAGGTTGGAGGGATGTTTTTAGCACCACCAATCATCAATCGCCGGCAACGACTGGAAAAACGCCATGTCGGAAAATTTGTAGGGTCTTTCGCCTGATCCTGCATCGAATGCCCTTGAAGCCGAAAATTAAGGCCCCATATAGCCGGGCAGAAGCGTGAGTTGAGCTCACGGACGTAATTTGGAGGAGAGAACAATGGCTGACGAACAGAACCCGGATACGCAGGCTCAGGATCAGGCTGCAGACGCGGCGTCCGGAGAAGATTTGGCAACCCGCGTACAAGTGCTCGAAGAGCAACTGGCCGCAGCGAAGGACCAGTCCCTGCGTGTCGCTGCGGATCTGCAGAACGTCCGCCGCCGCGCCGAGCAGGACGTCGAGAAGGCCCACAAATTCGCGCTGGAGAAGTTCGCAAGCGACCTGCTGCCGATCGTCGACAGCCTGGAGCGTGGCCTGGACCTGTCCAACCCGGACGACGAAAGCATCCGCCCGATGCGTGAAGGCATCGAGCTGACCCTGAAAATGTTCGGCGACACCCTCAAGCGCTACCAGCTGGAAGCCATCGACCCGCACGGCCAGCCGTTCAACGCCGAGCACCACCAGGCGATGGCCATGCAGGAAAGCGCCGACGTCGAGCCCAACAGTGTGCTCAAGGTGTTCCAGAAGGGTTATCAGCTCAACGGTCGTCTGCTGCGCCCGGCCATGGTCGTGGTCAGCAAGGCACCGTCGCCTGTTGCACCGTCAATTGACGAGCAGGCTTGAAATCAGCTGAACGGGCCCCATCTAAGGGCCATGGTTTAAAGAATTACCGCAATTTGTAAACGCAGTTGCGGCAACCAAATTCAAAGTTTCGGGAGAGTCAAACATGGGCAAGATTATCGGTATCGACCTGGGGACCACCAACTCCTGCGTCTCGGTTCTGGAAAACGGTGTTGCGAAGGTCATCGAAAACGCTGAAGGCGCACGTACCACGCCTTCGATCATCGCTTACGCCAACGACGGCGAAACCCTGGTAGGCCAGTCGGCCAAGCGCCAGGCGGTCACCAACCCGCACAACACCCTGTACGCGGTAAAGCGTCTGATCGGTCGCAAGTTCGACGAAGACGTCGTACAGAAAGACATCAAGATGGTGCCTTACACCATCGCCAAGGCCGACAACGGCGACGCCTGGGTTTCGGTCAACGACAAGAAGATGTCGCCTCCTCAGATTTCCGCTGAAATCCTGAAGAAGATGAAGAAGACCGCCGAAGACTACCTCGGTGAGTCCGTTACCGAAGCGGTCATCACCGTTCCGGCCTACTTCAACGACAGCCAGCGCCAGGCGACCAAAGACGCCGGCCGTATCGCTGGCCTGGACGTGAAACGTATCATCAACGAACCAACCGCAGCCGCTCTGGCCTACGGTATGGACAAGGCGAAGGGCGACCACACTGTCATCGTTTATGACCTGGGTGGCGGTACTTTCGACGTTTCGGTCATCGAAATCGCTGAAGTCGACGGTGAGCACCAGTTCGAAGTACTGGCCACCAACGGCGACACCTTCCTGGGTGGCGAGGACTTCGACATTCGTCTGATCGACTACCTCGTTGACGAATTCAAGAAAGAAAGCGGCATGAACCTCAAAGGTGACCCGCTGGCCATGCAGCGCCTGAAAGAAGCCGCTGAGAAAGCCAAGATCGAGCTGTCTTCCAGCCTGCAGACCGACGTCAACCTGCCGTACATCACTGCAGACGCCACCGGTCCGAAGCACCTGAACGTGAAGATCTCCCGCGCCAAGCTGGAATCGCTGGTAGAAGACCTGGTTCAGCGCACCATCGAGCCTTGCCGCATCGCTCTGAAAGACTCGGGCATCGACGTCGGTTCGATCAACGACGTGATCCTGGTCGGCGGTCAGACCCGTATGCCGCTGGTTCAGCAGAAAGTGACCGAGTTCTTCGGTAAGGAAGCGCGCAAGGACGTCAACCCTGACGAAGCCGTTGCCATGGGTGCTGCGATTCAAGGTGCTGTACTGGCCGGTGACGTCAAGGACGTTCTGCTGCTGGACGTCAGCCCGCTGACCCTGGGTATCGAAACCATGGGTGGCGTGATGACCGCGCTGATCGAGAAGAACACCACGATTCCTACCAAGAAATCGCAAGTGTTCTCGACTGCCGACGACAACCAGAGCGCCGTGACCATTCACGTGCTGCAAGGTGAGCGCAAGCAGGCTTCTTCGAACAAGTCCCTGGGCAAGTTCGACCTGGCCGAGATTCCACCAGCACCACGTGGCGTGCCTCAGATCGAAGTGACCTTCGACATCGACGCCAACGGCATCCTGCACGTCGGCGCGAAAGACAAGGCCACCGGCAAGACTCAGTCGATCGTGATCAAGGCCAACTCCGGTCTGTCGGATGAAGAAATCCAGCAGATGATTCGCGACGCTGAAGCGAACTCGGACGAAGACCGCAAGTTCGAAGAACTGGCCGCTGCCCGTAACCAGGGCGACGCACTGGTTCACTCGACTCGCAAGATGGTCGCTGACGCAGGTGACAAGGTCACTGCCGAAGAGAAGACCGCGATCGAAGCTGCCGTGGTTGCCCTGGAAGCCGCTGTCAAAGGCGACGACAAGGCTGCCATCGACGCGAAAGTCGAAGAACTGTCGAAAGTCTCCGCTCCGGTTGCTCAGAAGATGTACGCCGAGCAGGCCGAAAAACCTGAAGCCGGTGCTCAGGCCGCCCAGGAAGAGCACAAGGCTGACGACGTCGTCGATGCCGAGTTCGAAGAAGTGAAAGATCACAAGTAAGCGCGAGCTCACTTGATCGCCGGTTGAACACTTTTTGGTGGTCGCTGGTAGGATGTCGCCGCGCGGGAGCTTGCTCCCGCGTTGGCGTGTCTGGAATACGCGAATTTTTTCAAGGTTTTGCGAACCCGTTCGCAAGGCCCGTGGCAAAGCCGGAAGCTCCTGCAACCCGGCTTGTTCTGCCGCTTTTCTCGGTCGTTGAAGGCCGTTGAACCAAGACCAGGATCGTTGAATTGACGTGAGTTGGGTCCGGGCCTGAAAGGGGCTCAACGAGTTCGGCAAACTCAGGAGGGTTATGTCGGACGTCCTCAAGAGTGCAGAAAACTTATGTCAAAGCGTGACTATTACGAAGTGTTGGGGGTCGAACGCGGCTCCAGCGAGGCGGACCTGAAAAAGGCGTACCGTCGTCTCGCGATGAAATACCACCCTGACCGCAACCCGGGCGACAAAGCCTCGGAAGATGCGTTCAAGGAAGCCAACGAAGCCTATGAAGTGCTGTCCGACGCCAGCAAGCGTGCGGCCTACGATCAGTATGGCCATGCCGCCATGGATCAGGGCATGGGCGGCGGTGGAGGCTTCGGCGGCGGCGCCAACTTCTCCGATATCTTCGGCGATGTCTTCAGTGATTTCTTCGGCGGCGGCCGTGCCGGCGGTGGTCGTGGCGGCGCCCAGCGCGGCAGCGACCTGCGTTACACCCTGGAGCTGAACCTGGAAGAAGCCGTGCGCGGCACGACCGTCAGCATCCGCGTGCCGACGCTGGTCAACTGCAAACCGTGCGATGGCAGCGGCGCCAAGAAAGGCTCCTCGCCCGTTACCTGCCCGACCTGTGGCGGTATTGGCCAGGTGCGCATGCAGCAGGGTTTCTTCTCTGTCCAGCAGACCTGCCCACGTTGCCACGGCAACGGCAAGATCATCTCCGACCCTTGCGATTCCTGCCATGGCGAAGGCCGTGTCGAAGAGTACAAGACGCTGTCGGTCAAGGTGCCGCCGGGTGTCGATACCGGCGACCGCATTCGCTTGTCGGGCGAAGGCGAGGCGGGTGTTCAGGGTGGCCCGACGGGCGACCTGTACGTCGTGATCAATGTGCGCGAGCACGATATTTTCCAGCGCGACGGCAAGCACCTGTACTGCGAAGTGCCGATCAGCTTCACCGATGCAGCGTTGGGTGGCGAGCTGGAAGTGCCGACCCTGGACGGCCGCGTCAAGCTGAAGATCCCTGAGGGTACCCAGACCGGCAAGCAGTTCCGTCTGCGTGGCAAGGGCGTTGCCCCTGTGCGTGGCGGCGGTGCGGGCGACCTGATGTGCCGTGTGGCGGTCGAAACGCCGGTCAACCTGAGCCGTCGTCAGCGCGAACTGCTCGAAGAGCTGCGTTCGTCCCTCGAAGGTGACAGCTCGCATTCGCCCAAGGCCAGTGGCTGGTTCGAAGGCGTGAAGCGTTTCTTCGGCGACCTCTAAGGAGCAGGGCATGCGACGTATTGCTGTGATGGGCGCCGCCGGGCGGATGGGCAAGAATCTGGTGGAGGCCGTTCAGGAACGTGCGCCACTGACGGGGCTGACGGCGGCGATCGTTCGTCCCGGCAGCACCATGATTGGTGCCGATGCCGGCGAACTGGCTTCCCTGGGGCGTATCGGTGTGCAGTTGACCGGCAACCTGGAACAGGTGATCGACGAGTTCGACGTGCTGATCGACTTCACCCTGCCGGACGTGATGCTGAAAAACCTGGCGTTTTGCCGCAAGGCAGGCAAGGCCATGGTCATCGGCACCACGGGCCTGAACCCCGAGCAGAAGCATCTGCTGGAAGAGGCGAGCAAGGACATTCCGATCGTCTTCGCCTCCAACTTCAGCGTCGGCGTGAACCTGTCGTTCAAGCTGCTGGATCTGGCGGCGCGGGTGATGGGCGAAGATGCGGACATCGAGATCATCGAAGCCCATCACCGCAACAAGGTCGATGCCCCTTCGGGTACCGCCGTGAGCATGGGTGAGGTGGTCGCCAAGGCCCTGGGGCGTGACCTGAACAAGGTCGCGGTCTACGGGCGCGAAGGCAACACCGGCGTGCGCGAGCGCGAGACCATTGGCTTCGCGACCGTTCGCGGTGGTGATGTGGTGGGCGATCACACGGTGCTGTTCGCAGCCGAAGGCGAGCGCCTGGAAATCACCCACAAGGCGTCGAGCCGCATGACGTTTGCCAAGGGTGCAGTGCGTGCCGCGCTGTGGCTTGATGGCAAGGCGGCGGGGCTTTATGACATGCAGGATGTGTTGGACCTGCGCTGAAATGGAACGGTAGTTCCTGCAAGAATGCGGGCGGAGAAGGGCTTTTCCCTGTATCCTGCCCGCAGTTTTTAACCGCTACGCGATGTCCTGTCGCATTCTTGAGCCTGAACGGCGTTTTAGCGGTGGATTAAAAATCCCTTTTTCTGTAAGCTACAGCTTTAGTGTGTCCACTAAAAGCGCGCAGATAATTCGATGAAAAAAAGCGGGGTGACGTGTCTATACGTCATTCCGCTTTTTTACAACCTGCGATCGCCCTTTCAGGCTTTATTACGGGAGGTCTTCTTGACTAAGCCAGCCATACTCGCCCTTGCTGATGGCAGCATTTTTCGCGGCGAAGCCATTGGAGCCGACGGTCAGACCGTTGGTGAGGTGGTGTTCAACACCGCAATGACCGGCTATCAGGAAATCCTTACCGATCCTTCCTATGCCCAGCAAATCGTCACCCTGACTTACCCGCACATCGGCAACACCGGCACCACGCCGGAAGATGCCGAATCCGATCGCGTCTGGTCCGCGGGCCTGGTGATTCGTGACCTGCCACTGGTAGCGAGCAACTGGCGTAACAAGATGTCCCTGGCTGACTATCTGAAAGCCAACAATGTCGTCGCCATCGCCGGCATCGACACCCGCCGCCTGACCCGCATCCTGCGTGAGAAAGGCGCACAGAACGGCTGCATCATGGCCGGTGACAACATTTCCGAAGAGGCCGCCATCGCAGCAGCCCGCGGCTTCCCGGGCCTGAAGGGCATGGACCTGGCGAAAGTCGTCAGCACCAAGGAAAGCTACGAGTGGCGCTCCAGCGTCTGGAGCCTGAAAACCGACAGCCATCCTGAAATCGCTGCCGCTGACCTGCCGTACAACGTGGTTGCCTACGACTACGGCGTCAAGACCAACATCCTGCGCATGCTGGTCGAGCGCGGCTGCCGCGTGACCGTGGTGCCGGCCCAGACGCCAGCCAGCGAAGTACTGGCGCTCAACCCGGACGGCGTGTTCCTGTCCAACGGCCCTGGCGACCCCGAGCCGTGCGACTACGCTATCCAGGCCATCAAGGAAGTCCTTGAGACCCAGATTCCGGTGTTCGGCATCTGCCTGGGCCACCAGTTGCTGGCCCTGGCCTCCGGTGCCAAGACCGTCAAAATGGGCCACGGCCACCACGGCGCCAACCACCCGGTCCAGGATCTGGACACCGGCGTGGTCATGATCACCAGCCAGAACCACGGTTTTGCGGTGGACGAAGCCACTCTGCCGGGCAATGTGCGCGCCATCCACAAGTCGCTGTTCGACGGTACCCTGCAGGGCATCGAGCGCACCGACAAGGACGCGTTCAGCTTCCAGGGTCACCCTGAAGCGAGCCCGGGCCCGAACGACGTCGCGCCGCTGTTCGATCGCTTCATCACAGCCATGGCCAAGCGCCGCTAAGCGGCTGACTTGCGACTGTAGCGAGCAGGTGCTGCGGCGCCGGACCCACGTCCGACTGCGCCCGGCACCTCAGAGAATGTTCAAGACGGCTCAGCCGACTGACACAGGATTCGAGTGACAACCCATGCCAAAACGTACAGACATTAAAAGCATCCTGATTCTTGGCGCTGGCCCGATCGTGATCGGCCAGGCCTGTGAATTCGACTACTCCGGCGCCCAGGCCTGCAAGGCCCTGCGCGAAGAGGGTTACCGCGTCATTCTGGTCAACTCCAACCCGGCGACCATCATGACCGACCCGGCCATGGCCGACGCCACCTACATCGAGCCGATCAAGTGGGCGACCGTCGCCAAGATCATCGAGAAAGAGCGTCCGGACGCCCTGCTGCCGACCATGGGTGGCCAGACCGCACTGAACTGCGCCCTGGACCTGGAGCGCGAAGGCGTTCTGGAGAAGTTCGGCGTAGAAATGATCGGTGCCAACGCTGACACCATCGACAAGGCCGAAGACCGTTCGCGCTTCGACAAGGCCATGAAAGCCATCGGCCTGGAATGCCCGCGCTCGGGTATCGCCCACACCATGGACGAGGCCAACGCGGTCCTCGAAAAGCTGGGCTTCCCGTGCATCATTCGTCCGTCCTTCACCATGGGCGGCACCGGTGGCGGTATCGCCTACAACCGTGAAGAATTCGAAGAAATCTGCGCCCGTGGTCTGGACCTGTCCCCGACCAAGGAACTGCTGATCGACGAATCGCTGATCGGCTGGTAATAATACGAAATGGAAGTTGTCCGCGACAAAAAGGACAACTGCATCATCGTCTGCTCCATCGAGAACTTCGACCCGATGGGCGTGCACACCGGTGACTCGATCACCGTCGCGCCTGCGCAGACCCTGACCGACAAGGAATACCAGATCATGCGCAACGCCTCCCTGGCGGTGCTGCGCGAGATCGGCGTTGAAACCGGCGGTTCCAACGTACAGTTCGGCATCTGCCCGGACACCGGCCGCATGGTCGTGATCGAGATGAACCCGCGCGTATCGCGTTCCTCGGCACTGGCCTCCAAGGCTACCGGTTTCCCGATCGCCAAGATCGCGGCCAAGCTGGCTGTCGGCTACACCCTGGACGAACTGCAGAACGACATCACTGGCGGCCGCACTCCGGCGTCTTTCGAGCCGTCGATCGACTACGTCGTGACCAAGCTGCCGCGCTTCGCCTTCGAAAAATTCCCGAAAGCCGACGCCCGCCTGACCACCCAGATGAAATCCGTGGGTGAAGTCATGGCCATCGGCCGTACCTTCCAGGAATCCCTGCAGAAAGCCCTGCGCGGCCTGGAAGTGGGCGTCTGCGGTCTGGACCCTAAAGTGGACCTGACCAGCGCCGACGCCAGCAGCATTCTCAAGCGCGAGCTGACCGTTCCGGGTGCCGAGCGTATCTGGTACGTCGCCGATGCCATGCGCGCCGGCATGACCTGCGATGAAATCTTCGCCCTGACCGGCATCGACCACTGGTTCCTGGTGCAGATCGAAGACCTCATCAAAGACGAAGAGAAGGTCAAGACCCTGGCCCTGTCGGCCATCGACAAGGACCTGATGCTGCGCCTCAAGCGCAAGGGCTTCTCCGACCAGCGTCTGGCCAAGCTGTTGGGCATCACCGACAAGAACCTGCGCCGTCATCGCCACAAGCTCGAAGTGCTGCCGGTCTACAAGCGCGTTGATACCTGCGCCGCCGAATTCGCCACCGACACTGCCTACCTGTACTCCACGTACGAGGAAGAGTGCGAAGCCAATCCGTCGACTCGCGACAAGATCATGATCCTGGGCGGCGGTCCTAACCGTATCGGCCAGGGTATCGAGTTCGACTACTGCTGCGTACACGCCGCCCTGGCGCTGCGTGAAGACGGTTACGAGACCATCATGGTCAACTGCAACCCGGAAACCGTGTCCACCGACTACGACACCTCCGACCGTCTGTACTTCGAGCCGCTGACCCTGGAAGACGTGCTGGAAGTCTGCCGCGTCGAGAAGCCAAAAGGCGTGATCGTCCAGTACGGCGGCCAGACCCCTCTGAAGCTGGCCCGTGCGCTGGAAGAAGCCGGCGTGCCAATCATCGGCACCAGCCCAGACGCCATCGACCGCGCCGAAGACCGCGAGCGCTTCCAGCAGATGGTTCAGCGCCTGAACCTGCTGCAGCCGCCAAACGCCACCGTGCGCAGCGAAGACGAAGCGATTCGCGCTGCCGGTTCCATCGGTTACCCGCTGGTGGTGCGCCCGTCCTACGTACTGGGCGGCCGTGCGATGGAGATCGTCTACGAACTGGACGAGCTCAAGCGCTACCTGCGTGAAGCGGTACAAGTCTCCAACGATAGCCCGGTGCTGCTGGACCACTTCCTCAACTGCGCCATCGAAATGGACGTGGATGCGGTCTGCGACGGCACTGACGTAGTCATCGGCGCGATCATGCAGCACATCGAACAGGCGGGCGTTCACTCCGGTGACTCCGCGTGCTCGCTGCCTCCGTACTCGCTGCCGGCCCACGTTCAGGACGACGTCCGTGACCAGGTGCGCAAGATGGCCCTGGAACTGGGCGTGGTCGGTCTGATGAACGTTCAGTTGGCCCTGCAGGGCGACAAGATCTACGTGATCGAAGTCAACCCGCGCGCCTCGCGTACCGTGCCTTTCGTGTCCAAGTGCATCGGCACCTCGCTGGCGATGATCGCCGCGCGCGTCATGGCCGGTAAGACCCTGAAAGAACTGGGCTTCACCAAGGAAATCATCCCTAACTTCTACAGCGTGAAAGAGGCGGTCTTCCCGTTCGCCAAATTCCCTGGCGTTGACCCGATCCTGGGCCCGGAGATGAAGTCCACCGGTGAAGTCATGGGTGTCGGTGACACCTTCGGCGAAGCGTTCGCCAAGGCACAGATGGGCGCCAGCGAAGTACTGCCTACCGGCGGCACTGCGTTCATCAGCGTGCGTGACGACGACAAGCCTCTGGTAGCCGGCGTTGCCCGCGACCTGATCGGTCTGGGCTTCGAAGTGGTTGCCACCGCCGGCACCGCCCGCGTCATTGAAGCGGCCGGCCTTAAAGTCCGTCGCGTCAACAAGGTGACCGAGGGTCGTCCGCACGTGGTCGACATGATCAAGAACGACGAAGTGTCGCTGATCATCAACACCACCGAAGGTCGTCAGTCGATCGCTGACTCCTACTCGATTCGTCGCAATGCGCTGCAGCACAAGATCTACTGCACGACCACCATTGCGGCTGGTGAAGCCATCTGCGAGGCGCTGAAATTCGGTCCGGAAAAGACCGTTCGTCGCCTGCAGGATCTGCATGCAGGACTCAACGCATGAGCATTACCAAATACCCGATGACCGTTCAGGGCGCTCGCGCCCTGGAAGAGGAGCTTCATCATCTGTCCAAGGTTGAGCGCCCGCGCTTGAGCCAGGCAATCGGTGAAGCCCGCGAGCTGGGCGACCTCAAGGAAAACGCCGAGTACCATGCTGCCCGCGAAGAGCAGGGCATGGTCGAGGCGCGTGTCCGCGACATCGAAGGTCGTCTGCAGAACTCGGTGGTGATTGACGTCACCACCATCGCCCACACCGGCAAGGTGATCTTCGGTACCACCGTGGATCTGGCCAACGTCGAGACTGACGAGCAGGTGACTTACCAGATCGTGGGTGAAGACGAAGCCAACATCAAACTGGGCAAGATTTCGGTCGGCGCGCCGATCGCCCGGGCGATCATTGGCAAGGAAGAAGGTGATGTCGTGGCGATCAAGACCCCGAGCGGTGTGATCGAGTACGAGATCGTCGAGGTCAAGCACATCTGATCGATGCCTGCGTGCAGGTCGCCTGGCGGTGGCCTGTTTCGCGGGCAGATGTGTCGGTATTGGCAGGTCTTGCCGGACGTGTCCGGTTTCGGTCAGGGCGCGCAGGTCGCGCCGCTGACCGGAATCACCGTTACTTGTAGCGGTGAATGTTGGACAGTTGCTTGTTCGGCTGAGGGTTCTTGCGGTAGATCAGCGCCATCTTGCCGATGGTCTGAACCAGTTCCGCACGGCCCTGCTTGCACAGCTCTTCGATCACGGCACGACGCTCGTCGCGATCTTCGAGCTTGATCTGGACCTTGATGAGTTCATGATCGACCAGGGCGCGTTCAAGTTCGCCCAGCACGCCTTCGCTCAGGCCGTTGCCTGCAACCATCAGGACCGGCTTCAAATCATGTCCAATGGACTTGTACTGTTTCTTCTGCTCGTTATTGAGCGGCATAATCTGACCCTTATCGTCTGATTCTGTAAAATTGGTGGCCATTTTACCCGACGGCCCGTGGCTCCGCCCAATTAATCACGACGCTTATCATCGAGGTGCCCAGTGGCGCAGCGTTCCAAAAGCAGCCATAACTGGCTGAGAGAACATTTCAACGATCCTTTCGTCAAACAGGCGCAGAAGGACGGCTACCGCTCGCGTGCGAGCTACAAGCTTCTTGAGATCCAGGAAAAGGACCGGCTGATCCGTCCCGGCATGACCGTGGTCGACCTCGGCGCGGCGCCCGGAGGCTGGTCCCAGGTGACCAGTCGTCTGATTGGTGGGCAAGGCCGGCTGATCGCATCCGACATCCTTGAGATGGACAGCATCCCTGATGTGACCTTCATTCAGGGGGATTTCACCGAGGATGAAGTGTTCCGCCAGATCCTCGCGGCTATCGGTAATACGCAAGTAGACCTTGTGATTTCCGATATGGCCCCCAATATGAGTGGATTGAGCGCCGTGGATATGCCACGCGCCATGTTCCTTTGTGAGCTGGCGCTTGACCTTGCAGGTCGGGTTCTGCGTCCGGGTGGTGATTTTCTCATCAAGGTCTTCCAGGGTGAAGGCTTCGATGTCTACCACAAGGAAGTGCGCAAAATGTTCGACAAGGTGCAGATGCGCAAGCCGACGTCGTCCCGCGACCGTTCCCGCGAGCAGTACCTGCTGGGGCGCGGTTTCAAGGGCGGTTATGAGGCACCGGCCGACTTTGAGCAAGGGCAATAGCTTTTTTCAAATGGCTTTATTTACCAAGCGTAACGAACATCTTGTAGTCAATGTTTCACAAAGGGTTACAGACGCCGCCTGCCACACCTGTAGGATCTGTAGTAAGTTAGGCCGGTGAATATCATGCGAGGCGCGCTCCAGCGTGGAGCTCGCTTCAGAGGGTAGCTAATTGAACGATATGGCAAAGAATTTGATCCTGTGGTTGATCATCGCTGCGGTCCTGGTGACCGTGATGAACAACTTCTCCAGCCCGAACGAGCCGCAGACCCTCAACTACTCCGAGTTCATCCAGCAAGTGAAGGATGGCAAGGTCGAGAAAGTTGCCGTCGACGGATTCGTCATTACAGGCAAGCGCAGCGACGGCGACACCTTCAAGACCATTCGTCCGAACATTCCGGACAACGGCCTGATCGGTGACCTGGTCGACAACAACGTCGTGGTCGAAGGCAAGCAGCCAGAGCAGCAGAGCATCTGGACGCAATTGCTGGTCGCCAGCTTCCCGATCCTGGTCATCATTGCCGTGTTCATGTTCTTCATGCGCCAGATGCAAGGTGGCGCCGGAGGCAAGGGCGGGCCGATGAGTTTCGGCAAGAGCAAGGCGCGCCTGCTGTCCGAAGATCAGGTCAAGACCACCCTGGCCGACGTCGCAGGTTGCGACGAAGCCAAGGAAGAAGTCGGCGAACTGGTCGAGTTCCTGCGCGATCCGGGCAAATTCCAGCGTCTGGGCGGCCGCATTCCTCGCGGCGTGCTGATGGTCGGTCCTCCGGGTACCGGTAAGACCCTCCTTGCCAAGGCCATCGCCGGCGAGGCGAAGGTGCCGTTCTTCACCATTTCCGGTTCTGACTTCGTTGAAATGTTCGTGGGTGTCGGTGCAAGCCGTGTCCGTGACATGTTCGAACAGGCCAAGAAACACGCACCTTGCATCATCTTCATCGACGAAATCGATGCCGTGGGTCGCCATCGTGGCGCCGGGATGGGCGGCGGTCACGACGAGCGCGAGCAGACTCTCAACCAGTTGCTGGTCGAGATGGACGGCTTTGAAATGAACGACGGCATCATCGTGATTGCCGCTACCAACCGTCCTGACGTACTAGACCCTGCGCTGCTGCGTCCTGGTCGTTTCGACCGCCAGGTGGTGGTCGGCCTGCCGGACATCCGTGGTCGCGAACAGATCCTCAAGGTGCACATGCGCAAAGTGCCAATGGGTGACGATGTGCAACCTGCCGTCATCGCTCGCGGTACTCCGGGCTTCTCCGGTGCGGACCTGGCCAACCTGGTCAACGAAGCCTCGCTGTTCGCTGCTCGTGTGGGCAAGCGCATTGTCGAGATGAAGGAATTCGAACTGGCCAAGGACAAGATCATGATGGGCGCCGAGCGCAAATCCATGGTCATGTCCGAGAAAGAGAAACAGAACACGGCGTACCACGAAGCCGGTCACGCCATCGTCGGTCGCGTCGTGCCTGAGCATGATCCGGTCTACAAGGTGTCGATCATTCCTCGCGGTCGTGCGTTGGGCGTGACGATGTTCCTGCCCGAAGAAGATCGCTACAGCCTGTCCAAGCGCGCATTGATCAGCCAGATCTGCTCTCTGTACGGCGGCCGTATCGCTGAAGAGATGACCCTGGGCTTCGACGGTGTGACCACCGGTGCGTCCAACGACATCATGCGTGCCAGCCAGATTGCCCGGAACATGGTCACCAAGTGGGGCCTGTCCGAGAAGATGGGCCCGCTGATGTACTCCGAGGACGAAGACGGCGGTTACCTGGGACGTGGCGGCGGCGGTCAGAGCTCCAGTCTTTCGGGTGAAACCGCGAAGATGATCGATCTGGAAGTGCGCAGCATCATCGACCAGTGCTACGGCACCGCGAAGCAGATTCTTACCGACAACCGCGACAAGCTGGATGCAATGGCTGACGCGCTGATGAAGTATGAAACCATCGATGCCGAGCAGATCGACGACATCATGGCTGGCCGCACGCCTCGCGAACCGCGGGACTGGACCGGTGGTACGGGTAACTCCGGTACGCCGACTGCTCCTGCCGGCCCGCGTCCGGAAACACCGATTGGCGGTCCAGCTGCTGAACACTAAGGCCTGACATGACTTCTGCGCTGTACCCGACCCGGTTGCCTTGCGGCAACCGGGTTCTTGATTTGTCCCGGACCCACGTCATGGGAATCCTCAACATCACCCCGGATTCGTTCTCCGATGGCGGGCGTTTCGCCCAGCGCGATCTTGCGTTGCGTCACGCCGAAGAGATGGTTGCGGCAGGGGCGACCCTGATCGACGTCGGTGGTGAGTCCACCCGTCCTGGCGCCCGTGCGGTATCGCCTGTCGAGGAAATGGAGCGTGTTGCGCCCATCGTCGAAGCGATCAATCGCGAACTCGATGTGGTCATCTCGGTGGATACCTCGACGCCAGCTGTGATGCGCGAAACGGCCCGCCTGGGTGCCGGTCTCATCAACGACGTGCGTTCGCTGCGTCGTGACGGGGCCCTCGATGCGGCTGTGGCCACCGGTCTCCCGGTGTGCCTGATGCACATGCGTGGCGAGCCGACCGACATGCAGGACGCGCCTCATTACGATGACGTGACGGGCGAGGTCGCCTCGTTCCTGCGTGAGCGTCTGGACGCCTGTATCGCGGCGGGGATCGCGGCCGAGAAGATCATCCTCGATCCCGGCTTCGGCTTCGCCAAGACGCTGGACCACAACCTGAGCCTGTTCAAGCACATGGAGGCCCTGCACGCACTGGGGCGGCCTTTGCTGGTGGGCGTATCGCGCAAGAGCATGATCGGCAAGGTGCTGGACAAGCCTGTGGATCAGCGTCTTTACGGTGCGCTCGCCCTGGCGGGCATGGCCATGGCCAAGGGCGCGAAAATTTTACGTGTGCATGACGTGGCGCAAACCGTCGATGTCGTGCGCATGATTGCTGCTGTTGAATCGGCAAAATAAGAAATCTGGAGCACCCATGAGTACTAGAAAATATTTCGGAACAGACGGCATTCGCGGTCGTGTAGGCCAATTCCCGATCACTCCCGATTTCATGCTCAAGCTGGGCTGGGCGGCCGGCATGGCCTTCCGCAAGATGGGTGCGTGCAAGATCCTGGTGGGCAAAGACACGCGGATTTCCGGCTACATGTTCGAATCCGCGCTTGAGGCCGGCCTGTCTGCCGCTGGCGCCGACGTGATGCTGCTCGGCCCGATGCCGACGCCTGCCATCGCCTACCTGACCCGCACGTTCCACGCCCAGGCGGGGATCGTCATCAGCGCATCGCACAACCCTCATCACGACAACGGCATCAAGTTCTTCTCGGGCCAGGGCACCAAGCTGCCTGACGAAGTGGAAATGATGATCGAAGAATTGCTCGACGCGCCGATGACCGTCGTGGAGTCCGAGCACCTGGGCAAAGTATCGCGGATCAACGACGCCGCAGGCCGCTACATCGAATTCTGCAAGAGCAGCGTGCCGACCAGCACCAACTTTGCCGGCCTCAAGCTGGTGATCGACTGCGCCCATGGCGCCACCTACAAAGTGGCCCCGAACGTCTTCCGTGAACTCGGCGCCCAGGTCACCGTGCTGTCGGCTGCGCCCAATGGCCTGAACATCAACGATGACTGCGGCTCGACGCACATGGGCGCCCTGCAGGCGGCCGTCGTTGCCGAGAAAGCGGACCTTGGGATTGGCTTCGACGGCGACGGCGACCGGGTGTTGATGGTCGATCACACCGGCGCGATCGTCGATGGTGACGAACTGCTCTATGTCATTGCCCGTGATCTGCATGAGCGCGGCCGCTTGCAGGGTGGCGTCGTCGGCACCCTGATGAGCAACCTGGGGCTGGAGCTGGCGCTGGCGGACCTGAACATTCCGTTCGTGCGCGCCAACGTCGGCGACCGCTATGTGATCGCCGAGCTGCTGGAGCGCAACTGGCAGGTCGGTGGCGAGAACTCCGGCCATGTCGTGTGCTTCCAGCACACCACCACCGGTGATGCGATCATCGCCGCGCTGCAGGTATTGCTGGCGCTCAAGCGCACCGGTCAAAGCCTGGCCGAGTCGCGTCAGGGCCTGAAGAAATGCCCGCAGGTACTGGTCAACGTCCGCTTCGAAGGCGGCAGCGTGGACCCTGTGCAGCACCCGGCCGTCAAGGAAGCCTGTGACCGTGTCACCGCGGCCATGGGCGGTCGTGGCCGCGTGCTGTTGCGTAAGTCCGGGACAGAGCCTCTGGTGCGTGTGATGGTCGAAGGCGAGGACGAAACACAGGTCGCCGGCTACGCCGATGAACTGGCAAAACTGGTTGCTGAAGTTTGTGCCTGATTTCGGCTTGCCAGTGTTGAAACTGTTGGGTAACATCTGCGCCCACTTTGACCGACGAGGTACAGCATGCGTCGCCCTATGGTAGCTGGTAACTGGAAGATGCACGGTACCTGCGCCAGCGTCGCTGAGCTGGTCGAGGGGTTGGCCAACATGGCTATTCCCGACGGTGTCGACGTTGCAGTGTTTCCTTCGAGTCTGCACCTCAGCTTCGTTGTTGAGTGCCTTGAAGAGCAACCGATCTCTGTGGGTGCGCAGAACTGCGCACACGAAGCAGGGCAGGGTGCGCTGACTGGCGAAGTGTCGCCGACTCAGCTGGCTGATGCAGGTTGCAAGCTGGTGCTTGTAGGTCACTCGGAACGTCGCCAGATCATGGGCGAAGGTAACGGGGTCCTGAACCGCAAGTTCGCGGCAGCCCAGGCAAGCGGCCTGGTGCCGGTGCTCTGCATCGGCGAGACGCTCGAAGAGCGCGAAGCTGGCAAGACGCTTGAAGTTGTCGGGCAACAGCTCGACAGCATCATCGAAGAGCTCGGCATCGAAGCTTTCGTGAATGCGGTAGTTGCCTACGAGCCGGTCTGGGCCATTGGCACCGGGCTGACAGCCTCGCCGGAACAGGCGCAGGAAGTGCACGCAGCGATTCGTGCGCAGTTGGCGAAAGAGAATTCTGAAGTCGCGCAAGGTGTGCGGCTTCTATATGGCGGCAGCGTGAAGGCGGCCAATGCGGCTGAGCTGTTCAGCATGCCGGATATCGATGGGGGGCTCATTGGTGGAGCTTCCCTGAATGCAGATGAGTTCGGTGCGATCATTCGCGCCGCGGGAAACTGAAAAATGCTGGAAACAGTCGTAGTCGTTCTTCATCTGCTGGGTGCGCTGGGCGTTGTTGCTCTGGTATTGCTGCAGCAGGGTAAAGGTGCGGACGCTGGCGCGTCGTTCGGAGCAGGTGCATCAAATACTGTCTTCGGAAGCCAAGGTTCCTCTACCTTTCTTAGTAAGTTTACTGCTATACTAGCTGCATGTTTTTTCATAACCAGCTTGGGGTTAGGTTACTTTGCTAAAGAGAAAGCTCACCAGCTGACTCAAGTAGGTTTGCCAGATCCAGCGGTACTTGAAGTGAAACAAAAGCCGGCAGCAGATGATGTTCCGGTCCTGGAAGGGCAACAGAAACCAGCCGCTGCTCCAGCTGACGTTCCTGCCGCTCCAGAACAGAAGTAACACGGGATTCGCAGCTGATATATTGGGGCTGCAAAAAGAGTTAATGCCGAGGTGGTGGAATTGGTAGACACGCAACCTTGAGGTGGTTGTGCCCATAGGGTGTAGGGGTTCGAGTCCCCTTCTCGGTACCAATTAACAAGTGAGCCCGCAATAGCGGGCTTTCTTGTAGGTGGATGTGTCAGATTGACCCCGAGCGGGTTCGGTCGTATACTTCCGCCCCAGCTTTGTCGCGGGGTGGAGCAGTCTGGTAGCTCGTCGGGCTCATAACCCGAAGGTCGTTGGTTCAAATCCAGCCCCCGCAACCAGTTTTAGCGGAGCCCCTTTTCAGGGGCTTTTTGTTAGCTGGACACTCTATTACGCCGTTTTTCGACGGCGTTTTTCATGATGGGCGCTTTGCCCATTTTTTATTGCACAGCATGCACGAGGGGGTTCAGGTGTCGAGCAAGCTAGAACAGTTGCAGGCCTTGTTGGCCCCGGTGGTCGTGGCCCTTGGCTATGAATGCTGGGGTATCGAGTTTTCGGCCCAGGGTCGTCACTCAATGTTGCGCGTTTATATCGATAAAGAGGGCGGCGTGCTGGTGGACGATTGTGCCATCGTCAGCCGTCAGATCAGCGGTGTTCTGGACGTAGAAGATCCGATCAGCTCCGAATATACGCTCGAAGTTTCTTCTCCTGGCATGGAACGCCCGCTGTTCACGATCGAGCAGTTTGCAGCCTTTGCCGGGGAACAAGTGAAGATAAAGCTGCGTTCGCCCTTCGAGGGTCGTCGCAACTTTCAAGGCCTTCTCCGCGGGGTGGAGGAGCAGGATGTCGTGGTGCAAGTGGATGCCCATGAATACCTGTTGCCGATCGATCTGATCGACAAAGCCAACATTATTCCCACGTTTGACTGAGACGCGGATCCCGCGGATCCAATGGCTTGCGAAAGGCGAGGCGTACGATGAGCAAAGAAGTACTGCTGGTTGTTGAGTCGGTATCGAATGAAAAAGGCGTACCGGCCGGTGTAATTTTTGAAGCGCTTGAAATTGCTTTGGCCACGGCCACCAAAAAGCGTTTCGAAGACGAAGTTGACCTGCGTGTGGAAATCAACCGCCACACCGGTGCCTATGAGACTTTCCGTCGCTGGACGGTCGTCGAAGAAGACGATCTTGACGATCCTGCCATCGAAACCTGGCCGAGCAAGGTAGCCCAGACTCATCCGGGCGCCGTTGTTGGCGACGTCGTGGAAGAGAAGATCGAGTCCATCGAGTTTGGTCGTATCGCTGCCCAGACTGCCAAGCAAGTCATTGTGCAGAAAGTTCGCGAAGCCGAGCGTGCTCAAGTCGTCGATGCTTATCGTGAGCGTCTGGGCGAAATCATTTCCGGTACTGTTAAGAAAGTGACGCGTGACAATGTCATCGTGGACCTGGGTAACAATGCCGAGGCGCTGCTGGCGCGTGAAGACATCATTTCGCGGGAGACTTTCCGCGTCGGTGTCCGCGTTCGAGCACTGCTCAAAGAAATCCGCACCGAAAACCGCGGTCCTCAGCTGATCCTGTCGCGTACTGCGCCTGAGATGCTGATCGAGCTGTTCCGGATTGAAGTTCCGGAAATTGCTGAAGGTCTCATCGAGGTGATGGCCGCCTCTCGTGATCCTGGTTCGCGTGCAAAGATTGCAGTTCGCTCCAAGGACAAGCGCATCGACCCTCAGGGTGCCTGCATCGGTATGCGCGGTTCGCGCGTCCAGGCAGTCTCCGGCGAGTTGGGCGGCGAACGTGTGGATATCGTGCTGTGGGATGACAACCCGGCGCAGTTCGTCATCAACGCCATGTCGCCTGCGGAAGTCGCAGCGATCATCGTCGATGAAGACGCTCACGCCATGGACATCGCGGTAGGTGCAGACAACCTGGCCCAGGCGATTGGTCGCGGCGGTCAGAACGTTCGCCTGGCAAGTCAGTTGACTGGCTGGACCCTGAACGTGATGACTGAGTCGGACATCCAGGCCAAGCAGCAAGCGGAAACCGGTGACATCCTGCGCAACTTCATCGACGAGCTGGAAGTCGACGAAGAGCTGGCTCAGGTGCTGGTAGACGAAGGCTTCACCAGCCTGGAAGAGATTTCCTACGTACCGTTGGAAGAGATGCTCAACATCGACGGCTTTGACGAAGACTTCGTCAACGAGCTCCGCGCTCGTGCCAAGGATCGCCTGTTGACCAAAGCCATCGCTACAGAGGAAAAGCTGGCAGACGCCCATCCGGCCGAAGACCTGCTCTCGCTTGAGGGTATGGACAAGGATCTGGCGATGGAACTGGCGGTGCGCGGCGTTTTTACCCGCGAAGACCTGGCCGAGCAGTCTATTGACGATCTGCTCGACATCGACGGCATTGACGATGATCGTGCCGGCAAGTTGATCATGGCGGCCCGAGCCCACTGGGTCGCGGAATTAGGCG
>NZ_JBIVCX010000001.1:1232163-1353431 GCF_044746825.1 Pseudomonas sp. NPDC090201 | reverse complement strand
AGGTTGGGTGTGTAAGCGCTGTGAGGCGTTGAGCTAACCAATACTAATTGCCCGTGAGGCTTGACCATATAACACCCAAGCAATCTGCGACTCGAGAGAGCATCAGATTGCGGTGACTGTGAAGACGACAGCAACCGAAAGTTTGCAACACACAAACCGATCACATACCTGATTTGCTGATGCGAGGCCTTCTGGCCACGAATCGGTACCCGAATTTCTTGACGACCATAGAGCGTTGGAACCACCTGATCCCATCCCGAACTCAGAAGTGAAACGATGCATCGCCGATGGTAGTGTGGGGTTTCCCCATGTGAGAGTAGGTCATCGTCAAGATTAAATTCCAAAGCCCCAATCGCTGACGCGGTTGGGGTTTTGTTTTTGCGCCTGGAAAAGTTTTCCACCCTGATGCCGCCCTGTAGGAGCGCGCTTGCCCGCGAAGGCGTAATTACCGACACCACCGCACCGCCTGACCCACCGCCATCGCGGGCAAGCGCGCTCCTACAGGGATCGTGGCGCCTATCCCGTAGCAGTCCGGCTTGCCGGCGAGGCGATCTCGGGTCCGCCATCGTCCGAATGCGACCCCTGACCCCTGTAGGAGCGCGCTTGCCCGCGACTGCGCCAGGACAAACACCACCGCACCGCCTGACCCACCACCATCCCCGTAGCAGTCCGGCTTGCCGGCGGGACCGGTGTGTCAGTCACACATGTATCGCCTGATACGCCGCCCCCGCCGGCAAGCCGTGCTGCTACGGAGAGGTGTTGCCTCAGATAGCGTGTACAACGCCCACAAAAAAGCCCCGCATCGATGCGGGGCTTTTTTACAACCTGGATAAAGGCTTACTCAGCAGCTTCCTCTGCCACTTCAACCACCTTCACCTTAGTCACTTCATCGCGACGCTGGATGTACTTCCAGTCAGCCTCATCAATGTAAATACCCGCAGGCCCGCTGCCGCCCTCAAGGTCGATCGCCACATGCGCCGATACCTGAGGCTTGACGCTCGCCAGGATAGGCACGAAGCCCAACTGCAAGCTTGTTTCCAGCAAGGCAGCCTGGTTGCGTTCGTCGATGTCGGCCGCTTCGTCCAGGTAGTAAGGCAGACGCACACGACCGGCCTGTTCGCGGTCCATCAGGTGCAGCAACAAGTACATGTTGGTCAGCGCCTTGATGGTCATCGTGGTGCCGTTGGACGCCGCGCCATCGATGTCAGTGTGGATAACCGGCTGGCTGTTGACCTTGGTGATCTCGAACGCCAACTCGAACAGGTCCTTGAGACCCAGCTGGTTGTGGTTCGCCGCCACCAGGCGCGCCAGGTATTCCTTGGCCTCTTCGTTCTTGTTGTCCTGCTCTGCGCTCTGGCTCAGATCGAACACCGACAGCGTTTCGCCTTCTTCGTACTGGCCGGCGCTGTAGATAATTTGATCGATGTGCTTGAGCGCTTCCTTGTTTGGAGCCAGCACGATACGGAAGCTTTCCAGGTTGGAAACCTGACGACGGTTGATCTCCCGGTTGAACAACGCCAGTTGGTGTTCAAGGCTGTCGTAGTCGCTGCGGATGTTGCGCAGGGTACGCGCGATATCGGTCACGGCCGCACGACGGGCCTTGCCCAAGGTCAGCGCTTCATCGGTGCGGTGAGCGTAAGCGTTGATCAGCAGCTGCAGACGGCGTTCCATATCGTCTTCACTGTCGAACTTGGCAACACCCTTGAGGCGCACCTGCGCATACAGCGCCTCGATCTGGCCATCGCAGCGCAACAGGCCCTGCCAGCTGTCCTGATAGTCGTTGAGCAATGGCAGCAGGTTATCCAGCGAGTCGTCCACCGGCTCCATGAACGGAGTACCAAATGGCAGATCCGCAGGCAGCAACTGACGGCGACGCAATGTGTCATCCAGTGTGCGCTGCTTGGATTCCAGATCGCCGATCTGACGGCCCACCAGTTGCAGCTTGGCCGAGAGTTGCTGGACGCGTTCGGTGAAGGCATCGCTGGAACGTTTGAGTTCGTCCTGCGCCGCTTCCATCTGCGCCAGTTGCTCCAGCTTTTCGCCTTCCTCTGCACTCAGGGTCTGAGTACGGCGGAAGTCTTCCAGTGCCTTCTGCGCATCCAGCACCTGCTGGTACAGGGCTTCGGTCTGGGTCTTGCTGGCTGCGCGGTCTGCGGCAACGGCCTGCTGGGTTTTCAGTTGCTTGAGTTCTTTCTCAAGACGCTCTTTCTGGTCGCGCAACGCCGCACGGTCGGCCAGGGCCTGCAAGGCAGGTGGCTCGATGTGCGACAGGTTGATCGACAGCCCAGGCACTTCGAAGCGCTCGCCCGTGAAGCCATCGAGAATCGCTTCCAGAGATTTGACCCACGCCTCACCGTCATCCAGGGCAATGCCTTGCTCGCCCAGCGGCAGGCTGAACAGCGCGCTGTTGAACAGGCGCATCAGGCGCTCGACGTCCGGTTGCGAAAACTCTTCACGCAGACGGGCATAGCTGTTGTTGTCCGCGTGATCGAGCTGCTGCTTGACCGACTTCAGGCGTTTTTCCAGATCGCGCAAGCGCTCGTCCAGATCTTCGGCGCTGAACTGCCGGGACTGAGCCAGCGCGCCGGCCAGTTCGTCGTGGGCATCCTTGGCCGCGAGCAGTTGCTGTTCGAGAGTCTTGACGTTATCCACAAGCGCGAAGCGGTTTTTCAGCGCTGCCAGTTCGCCAATCCAGCGCTGGATGTTGCTGATCTCGCGCTCAAGGCGCATCAGTTCCTGAGTGCCGCCGCGCTGATCGTTCTGCAGCGCGTCCTGCTCGCCACGGTAGTGCTCGGCCTGAATGACCAGCTCTTCCTTGCGCGCGTTGGAGTAGTCCTGCCAGGTGCCCAGCAGCGAATCGAGCAAGGGCGACAGGCGATGCAGCTTGCCGCGCAACACGTCGCGCTGTTTCACGCCGTTGGCCAAGGCCTCGACCAGCGGGCCGGCCAGCACCAGAGCGTTGTAGTCCTGCTCCATGCGTCGCACATCGCGGAAGGCTTCTTCGCACGCGGCGATGTAATCGACACTACCGGAGCGCAGGCTGTGCTCGAACGCATCGAGGAACAGTTGCTTGAGCTTGGCGGCGGTGATTTCACGCATGTGCAGCAGGTTGATGAACAGCGCGCGGAAGGTTTTCAGGCTCTGTTCACTGGTTGAACGCAGCGGGATCAGCGTCAGGTCCAGCGGGATCGACGTGTGACCGCCCACCAGCAAGCGACGCAGTTCATCGGGCTTGAGCTCATAGGCCTTCAGGCCCTGACTTTCCAGATTGGTGAACAGCTCTTTCTGCCGCAGGCAGGTGTCGTTCTTCTGGTAATGCGCCAGGTCCAGTTTGCCCGCGTAGGCAAAGAACTGGTGACCGAAGCCGCCGCCCGGGCCGCGACCGACCACGCCGATGACGTGCGGGCCGTGGGGCAGGGACACTTCTACCAGAATGTAGCTGGTGTCCGACGCGAAGTAGAAGCGACGCGACTGATCCAGGCTGTACTTGCCGAAGGACATGTCCGACATGCGCGCCAGAATCGGGAATTGCAGCGCGTTGATCGACGCGCTCTTGCCCAGGTTGTTCGCGCCGTACACCGACAACGGGTGTTCCAGCGGAAACAGCCCGAGGCTGTAACCGGCTGTGTTCAGCAGGGCGAAGCGGCGGATGCCGTAGCGTTCCTGGCTCATGCGTCAAGCTCCTGTTCTTCGGCGATCGCGCGGGCCAGGGCCTGCTCTTCGGTTTCTTCTGTTTCGTCAAACTCGGCCAGATCCAGCGGGTCGTCGGTCTGCAGGAGTTTTTCGTCGCTGTCGTCATCGATCAATACAGGCGTCGGCAACGGCAGGTCGCTGTGCAGGCTGGCCGCCAGGTCGCGGTCCTGCTGGACCGACAGGCAGACGTCGAGGAAACGGTGCATCGGCGGCAGGAAGCGATAGATCCCTACTTCTTCTGCGGCAAAACCCAGCTGGGTCATGCGGCGCATGATTTTCTCTTCCAGCTCGTCCTGGGTTTGCACTTCGGCCTGCAGGAACAGGTCGCGGTACTTTTCCAGCAGCGAAGGCAGCTCGTCACGGCCAAGGCTGCCGCCATCGAGCACGGCCACCGGGTCACGGCCCTGGTCAGCCAGGTGTTCAACGAGGATGAAGGTGAAGAGGGCCAGGCGCTGGGCGGTCTTGTTGACCTGCGCGGCGGCAAGGTCCGGCACGAAGTAGTAGAAGCCGCGGGTGTCGCAGACCAGCTCGAAGCCCAGCGCCTTGAACAGCGTGCGGTACTGGTCCTGCGCGTTCGACAATTGGGCGTACAGCTCCGGGTCGCGGCGGCTGATGTGGTAGCCCTTGAACAGCTCGCGAAAGATCGGCGCGAGCTGGGACATTTCAGATAGATCAAGATGCATGGGCGGTGCCCTCGGAATTCTCTGGGGTGGCGTCTTTGCTCGAGAGCAGGGCGAAGGAGCGCAGGCTGACTCGGTGCTCCTGGGTCAGGTACTCGCGGCGTTCCAGACGCTCGCGCTTGAAGCGTTTTTCCCGCGACAGGCGCGAGAACCAATACAGCAATTCGTCGGTGGCGCCGGTCGGCTCCTGTTCCAGCAGCCAGACCATCAGGTCCGGCATCGGCAGGGCTTCTTCGCAGCGCTCGACCATTTCCTTGACCGTGCGCGGCGCCCTTGGCGGCTCGCCCTTGCGGGTCAGGCTGGCCTTGGGGAAGCGCGCCGGTTTCGGCTCGAAGCGGGCCAGGGCATAGACGTAGGCCTCGACCTGGTTCGCGCTGCCCAAAAAGGTGCTTTGCGGACGGGTGAACATCGGCATGGCGGCCTGCGGCACGGCGTCGATGCCCTTGCGGCGAATGGCCGACAGGGCCAGGGCGGCGCCACGGGTCACGGCGTTGTGGCGGCGGGCTTCTTCGCGCAGCGGCAACAGCAGTTCGCGGGCATGGCGCAGGGTCAGCTGCGCGCTGGTCTGCATTTCGAGGATGCGCGCGTGGGTGCGCAGCAGCATGTCGTCGTCAACCAGATGGCCCAGACGTTGCTGGTCGCTGAGCATGCGCAGCAGCACGTTCTCGACCTTGCGCACGCCCTGTTCGAATGCGCCGTCGGCATTCACCAACTGGATCATCGGCTCGACGTATTCGTCCCAGGTCGCGAGGACTTCGGCATAACGCTGGCGCAGCGGGATCTGGCGGTCGCTGGTCTTGGCGCGTTCGGCCACGGAAACCAGCGCCTGCTCGTCGTTGGCGAGCTTTTTCAGCACGTCACGCACGCGCATGTCGAGCAGGCGCAGTTGGCGGGCGAGGTCGTTGGCGTCGCGTGCTTCGAAGGCTTCCTGGATGTAACCGGCCAGGCGCTCCAGATGGCGCAGGTAGGCTTCGATCTCCAGGCACAGGCCCAGGCGGTGTTCGCGGCGCAGATAGGACAGGAAGTCGTGGATCTGCGCGTTCAGCTCGAAACGGTTCGGGCTCTTCGCCACGGGCACCAGAATATCGAGGCGAATCCACACGTCCAGCAGGTTGGTGATGTCCTGGGGCGTGCTTTCCAGTTGCTGGGCCGCCAGCTGCACGCGCAGCTCGCTCAGGCTCAGTGTGCCCTGGTCGAAATGCTCGCACAGTGGCTCAAGGAGCGCCCAGTGTTCGGCAAGGGCGCGCAGGACGCGCTTAGGTTCGATCATCGGATGGCCGCTGGTTGGCAAATAAAAGCGGCAATTGTACTGCATCGAAGGGGTTGGTTTTCACCCTCAGTCGATCAACTGCGGCGTGATCGGTCGAAGGTCTGTAGAATCCCGGTCCTGACTTTATCCACAGGTGGCTGTCCCGTGCTCAACGAGCCTAGACGTCGCGCCTTTCTGACCGCCATGCAGGTGGTCAGCTGGCTGCCACGCACCGAACTTCCCTTTGCCGCGCCTTCGCGTCCGGAGCTTCTCGCGCCATTGCCGGTGTTCGATGACGAGGTCACGCAGCCTGCGCCTGCCGCTGTCGAACGCCAGCAGCTTGGCGATGCCGTGGCTGCGAATCCTGCGCCTGCCGCGCGGACGATCGAACGCCCGAAGATCGAGGTGCCACGCCCTTCGTCCGCTGCCAAGCCTGCGGTCAAGGTCGCCGAGCCGGAAGAGGCGGCAGTGGTGGCCAAGGCGCCAGTCGTGCCGCCGCCGCGTTTTTCCCTGCAATTGCTGCGTGCTGGTAGTTGCCTGTTGCTGGTCGAGCTGGCCACGGGTGAGCCTTTCCAGAGTCGCGATCCCTCCTATCTGTTGCTCAAGGACATGCTGCGCGCCGCCGGTCTGCCTGACAGTCCGCAGATCATTGGTGAGCCCGTGCGTTGGCCGCTGCTGGTGCGTGGACAGATGGATCAGGGGCCGGAAGCGGCGCGGGATTTCGTTCAGGGTTTTCTCTACGCTCGCACCGAAGAAGAGCCCTGCACCTGCCTGTGGCTGATCGGACTGCCGGCCGTGCGTTTTGCTGGTGAGGCTGACGCCGAGTCCTACAATCTAGAATTCCAGGTCGAAGGCCTGGGTTCGGCCTGGGCGCTGCCGGGTCTTGAACTGTTGATGGACGAGCCTCAGCGCAAGGCCGACGTTTGGCGTGCCATGCGTCAACTGATGGCACGTTGGAAGACTGTGAATGAGTGATGCCGTAACGTTTCGCCGCATGACCGAAGCAGACCTGGATGCGGTGCTCAAGATTGAATACGCAGCGTTCAGCCACCCCTGGACCCGCGGTATTTTTCTGGATGGCCTGAAATCCTACGAAATCTGGTTGATGTTCGAGGGCAATCAGCAGGTCGGGCATGGCGTGATCAACGTCATCATCGACGAGGCGCATTTGCTCAACATCACGGTCAAGCCAGAGAGCCAGGGCCGTGGGTTGGGCCTGTTGCTGCTGGATAAACTGATGAAGCGCGCCTACGAGATCAACGGCCGCGAGTGCTTCCTGGAATTGCGCGCGAGCAACCAATCTGCCTACCGTTTGTACGAACGCTATGGCTTCAACGAAGTGGGCCGCCGCCGCGATTACTACCCGGCAGTCGGCGGGCGTGAGGACGCGCTGGTCATGGCCTGCACATTGGTTGAATAACCCGTAGCAGCCCGGCCGGGCGGCGCTCCGCTTGCCGGCGGGGGCGAATTTGAGGACGCCCCCGCGGGCAAGCCCGGCTGCTACAAGGGCGGGTTGCGACGCTCCTGTAGCAGCACGGCTTGCCGGCGGGGGCGATCTTGAGGACGCCTCGCGGGCAAGCCCGGCTGCTACGAGAGCTAGACGCCGGGTTTGCCGTCCAGCGGGTCGAGGATGGCCATCTCTTCTTCATCCAGGCCGTCGCCGCCGCCGATGTCGTCTTCATCGACGATACTCAGATCAAAGTCTGCCGGGCCGCCTTCTCCGGCTTCACGGGCCGAGCGTGCGCCGTCCTCGGGGATCAGGTTTTCCGGGCTCATGTCGTCGTCGGTGGGATTGTGATCGTCCGTAGACGCCCCGGTCATCCCTGCTTCACGCACGCGTTCCTCGGGAATGTAGTTTTCCAGCTCGTCGGCAGGAATCGTGTCACCGATGCGACCACTGGGCTCGTTGTTGTCATTGAAGTTGAGTTCTTCCATCGAGCCCATGCGGTCTTCATTATCATCGATGGGTTCGGGCTGGGTGGCACCGAAAGGGCGGCGTGAATCGTTCATGACAAATCCTCAAAGTGAGCGGTCTCAATGGGTGGACCGGGGGCTGTAATGAAGATTCCCTCTGTTTGCCCACCGGTCGTGGCAAATGGACGTGACCGGCGATAACGGGCACAAGTCATAGCTGAGCATCATCTTCGAGGCATCAACGCATGAACGAATTACAAGATCTGATCGATAATAATGAACGTTGGGCTGCCGCCATCAAGGAAGAGGACCCTGAGTTCTTCGCCAAACTGGCTCGTCAGCAGACCCCGGAATACCTCTGGATCGGTTGTTCGGACGCCCGTGTCCCGGCCAATGAAATCGTCGGCATGCTGCCGGGCGACCTGTTCGTCCATCGCAACGTCGCCAATGTGGTGCTGCACACTGACCTTAACTGTCTGTCGGTGATCCAGTACGCGGTCGATGTACTCAAGGTCAAACACATCCTGGTCACCGGCCACTATGGCTGCGGCGGCGTACGTGCCTCGATGCAGGATCGCCAGTTCGGCCTGATCGACGGCTGGCTGCGTACCATTCGCGACCTGTATTACGAGAATCGCCAGGCGCTGGCCACGCTGCCGACCGAAGAAGAACGCGTCGACCGCATGTGCGAGCTGAACGTGATTCAGCAGGTGGCCAACGTCGCCCATACCAGCATCGTTCAGAACGCCTGGCATCGCGGGCAGAAGCTGTCGGTGCACGGGTGCATCTACGGCATCAAGGACGGCCGCTGGAAGAGTCTCGACACCACCATCAGCGGTTTCGAGCAGTTGCCCCCACAATACCGCCTGCGCCCGCTGGGCGAATAACCGCCCCTGTAGGAGCGCGCTTGCCCGCGACGGCGATCTCAAGATCGCCCGCGCCGGCAAGCCGTGTTGCGACAGGCGCCGTTACGCAGCCGGCTGGCGGGTCATCTGCGGCAATGGCTTGCGCAGTTGATCCAGCTGCCGACCTACCGACCCGGTCCGGCATTTCGCCGCCGCCTGGTCTGGGGTGAGCTTCCTCACCGAGGTGTAGAACAGCTTGCAGGTCTGGACCTTGTCCGTGACTTGCCATTGGGTTGTGCACTTTTTGAGCAATGCGGCCCCGTCGCTTTCAGGCTTCTGCCCCATGCCAGCCTGCCAGCACGCGGCGCTCAAATCCTGCCCCATCACCTTCAAGCCAGCCTCATCCGCCTTGGTCTGATCGCCCCCGTAGTTGCTCTTGTCCGCCGCATACCAGATATAGCTCGGGTGGTTGGAGCCGATCACCGATACATTCTGCCCAGCCGCCGGGCTGATGGTCGCCAGGCCCAAAACGGGCACCTCGACCTTGTACTGTTCCTTGATCCAGCTACGCACCGGCGCACCAAAGGCCACCATGGGCAGCGAAGTGCCTGTCGAACTCTGGCTGACCTGCTTGACCATCGTGGTCTGGTAATCGTTGAAGTAGCCGTACACGCCTTCCAGATCCTTGCCGGCATTGGAAGGTGCGGCAATCGGGGCGATGTCGATGATGGTCTGGAACGCGGGCGTCTGGTCGGCGGGAATGCCATTGTCGGTCAACAGCGCCGCCCAGCGGTCGCTGGTGGCCGAGCGCAGGTAATCCTGGGCCTGAGTCAGTGAGTAATCCGGCGGGAAATGCAGCAGTTCGACGCTCTTGCGATTTTCCAGTGCCATGCCCAGCGGCAGGAACAGGTACCAGTTGTAGGCGAACTTGCCATCGGCATTGAGCTTCCGCGCACCGGAGTACGCGAGGTCCCCCGCGTCCAGCAGGCTGGTCAGCGGCTTGTCGTAGCCGTCGGGAACGCCAGTGATCGTCGCGTGAAGCTGGTCGTTGTCATTGACCACGCGCACCTGGGCACTGCTGTAACCGTCGCGCTGGACGCTTTGCTTGAGGTAGTGCTCGACGGTCTGCTCCAGCGTCCAGTCGCGAAAGCAGATCACGTTGCAGTTGTTGGGGTAGGCGAAGAGGCGGGTGACGCGCTCCTTGCTGCCCAGCTTGACGTCGACGTCAGCGTGGGCGGTGAGGGTCAGAGTGAGCGCAGTCAGGGCGACGCTCAGTGCAGCGGTTTTCTTCATGCTCATGTCCTTGTTGTTGTCGGCACCCGATCGGGTGCGTCTCAATAATGAAACACAAGGGACATGACCGAAAATGGCCCGGCAACATAAAACCGCATTTCTGTAGGAGCGCGCTTGCCCGCGAAGGCGGTGTGTCAGCTACTTCAGTTGGTACAGGCACACTGCAATCGCGGGCAAGCGCGCTCCTACGGGGCGTTAGAGCACAAACCTCTGCACCATCGAGTTCAGATCCGTGGCCAGCATCGCCAGGGCGTTACTGGCCACGGTGGTCTGCTGCGCACCGGACGCCGACTGGGTCGACAGGTCGCGAATGCTGCTCAGGTTGCGGTCCACCTCGTTGGCGACCTGAGCTTGTTGCTCGGCGGCACTGGCGATCAGCATGTTGCGGTCGCTGATGGTCGAGGTCGAGCTGATGATGACCGTCAGCGCCTGGCTGGTGGCGGCTGCCTGCTCCAGGGTCATGCTCGCCTGGGAGGCGGTGACTCGCAGCGTTTCAGCGGTCTCCTGGGTGCTCTTCTGCACATCGTTGATCAGGCTTTCGATCTCGGTGGTCGATGCACTGGTACGCTGTGCCAGCGAGCGCACCTCATCGGCCACCACAGCGAATCCGCGACCCGCCTCGCCAGCCCGCGCCGCCTCGATGGCCGCGTTGAGAGCCAGCAGGTTGGTCTGGTTGGCGATGGCGCGAATCACTTCCAGAATCTTGCTGATGCTCAACGTCCGCTCGGCCAGCCCATCGGCCTGGTGCGAGGAATCCAGCACGTTGTCGGTCAGTTCCTTGATGGAGTCGATGGTGCCGGTCAGGCGCAGACGACCCTCGGCGGCGGCCTCGTTCGACGCCTTCGATTCGGTGGACGTGTTGCTGGCGTTGTCCGCCACTTCCACCGCCGCCTGGCTCATCTGATTCACGGCCACCGCTGCTTGCTCGATTTCATCGTTCTGCATCTGCAGGTTTTTCGCGCTGGCCTCGGCAATCGCACCCATTTCCTGGACCGACTGGCTCAACTGGCTGGCAGCGGCATAGATCTGATCGATGGTGCCGTGCAGGTTGCCGCGCATCTGGCCCAGCATCTTCAACAGCTGCGCGGTTTCATCGCGGCCTTCGGGAATCGGCTGCGGGCTCAGGTCGCCTTCGGCAATGGTGCTGGCGATCTGCAGCGACTGACGCAACGGACGAATAATGCTCACACTCAAGCGCCAGGCCAGCAGCAAGGTCAGCACCAGGGCTACGACGATGGCGCTGACCGCGATGATGCGCGTCTGCTGGAACCGGCTGCCGGCCCCGTCCACGGCGGCTGCGGCGCTCTGCTTGTTGAGTTCGCGCAGCAGCTGCACCTGCATGTCCATCAGGTCGCCCTGCAGGCTCAAAGAGGTGTTGAGCAACATGCGTGCATCGTTAAGTTTGTTTTGCTCGATCAAAGCGATTTCGTCGTGCAGCCCCGGCATGAACGCTTTGTAGGCGTCCTGCAAGGCCTTGATCGAGTCACGCTCGGTGCTGTCGGTGGAGTGGGCGAGGTAGTCGCTGAAGCCTTTTTCGACTTCGTTTTTCAGCTGCTCGACGTTGATTTTGCTGGTGACCACGGCGCTCGGATCATCGGCGTTGGCAATCAGGCGGGCGCTTTCGCCACGCAGCTTGATCAGGTCAATGGCGATGGCGTCGGCCATGGCGATACTGGGCATCGCCCCGCTCTCGACCGCTTCACCCTGGGCACGAATGCTCTGCATCTGCAGCAGGCTGAACACCCCAAGGGCGACCAACAGAAGTGCCGTCACCCCGAAACACAGCACCAGACGCTGGGCAATCCGGAAGCGCCGCAGAAACGCGGGCTTTGACGAAGGACGGAACAATCCACGCAATAACCTTTTCACAGCCACCAATCCCCAGTGAGGAATACATCGGAGACCCCGTTATAGAGAGGTTCCATGATGTCTTTGTGACATCGGGCGAGAAATGTTGCAGATTTGTTGTAATTTGACGGCAGGGCGATGAACGGTACTTCATCACCCCGTTTGAGCCTCTGGTTCAGCCTTTTCAGCGGAGGTCGTCAGATAAGTCTGAAGCTGCGTTTGACGTCTTGATGGATTATTTTCTGTACATACAATAATTTGATGCAGATAATCTTCGACATTGCCAAGCGCGACAAAACCTTGAATGAGCGAGGTCTCGATTTCGCTGATGCGAGTCTTGTATTCGCAGGTCCGCACCTATCCGCCGAAGATGATCGGCAAGAGTACGGAGAGTGTCGGTTCATCACGATAGGACTGTTGTCAGGGCGAATGGTCGTCCTCGTCTGGACACCGCGCGGCGCGGCTCGCCGCATCATTTCCATGAGGAAGGCCAATGAGCGCGAACAAAAACTCTACGGACACCGCCTGGGTTGATCCGGATGATGCTCCTGAACTGACGGAAGACTTTTTTGAACGGGCCGATGAGTTCGTCGGTGGGCGGTTGGTCAAGCGCGGCCGCCCCAAGGCTCAGATCGTTCGTGAGCGGATCACGATTCGGCTGGAGCCTGACGTCGTTCAGCAATTCAAGGCTTCGGGTCCCGGTTGGCAGACGCGAATGAATGCTGCGCTTGTCGACTGGCTCAAGACTCACACGCCATCGGAAATATCGGTTTAACCGGACACGCGAGCACGGGGGGGGGCTCTTCTTCAGCCTCCAATCTCCTCCATGAACTCGCGCAAGAACCGCTTCGCCCGCTCATGCCTGACCTGCGCCATTTCGCGGCCGGTTCGGGTCTGGAAGCCCTGGGCCAGGGTGAAGATCTTGGTGGTGAAGTGATCGACGGCAAAGCGTTTGTCGTCCAGTTCGCGGCGCAGGGATTGTGGGTCGGCGGGGTCGTAGAGGTGGCTGCCCATGCGGCCTGAGACGTAGAACAGCCGGGCGACGCCGACCATGCCGATGGCGTCGAGGCGGTCGGCGTCCTGGAGGATTTTCGCTTCAAGGGTGGTGGGCGTGATGTTCGCGGAGTAGCTGTGGGCTTCAATGGCGTGGGCCACGGCCTGGGTGCGTTCTTCGTCCCAACCCATTTCGGCCAGTAATTCGCTGGCCTTGGCGGCGGCCAGGCGCGAGGCGCTGGCTCGGAATGGGGAGTTCTTTTCCACGGCGACGCAGTCGTGCAGCAGCGTGGCGGCCAGCAGGATCTGATGGTCGCCGCCTTCCTTGTCGCGGATCGCGCAGACATTACTCCACACCCGATGCAGGTGCGAAACGTCGTGGGAGCCATCGGCGTGTTCGGCCACGGTGTGCGGGATGAGCCGGTTGGCCAGGTCTTGAAACGGCGCGAAGCAAAGGGCAGTCATCGAGGCTCCTTTATTGCAGGCGGGCGCAGACAATGCTCGAATGGCCGCCAGCTTACAGGATTGACCCGCAACCGCGCCCGAAGGTCCTTACGGCCTGAGCGGCAGCGCAGTCTTGTAGCGCACCTGCTTGAGCGAAAGGCTGGAGCGGATTTTTTCCACTTCCGGCATCGGCGACAGGCGTTCGATGATGAAGTGTTCCAGCGCCTGCATGTCGGCCATCACCACGCGCAGCAGGTAATCGGCATCGCCCGTCATCAGGTAGCACTCCATCACCTCTTCACATTCACACACGCGGCGCTCGAAATTCTGCAGCGCTTCGCGGCTCTGTTCCTTGAGGCTGATGGAAATGAACACGTTCAGGCGCAGGCCCAGGTGTTCCGGTGCGAGCAGGGCGACGTATTCGCGGATGCAGCCGCTGGCTTCCAGTGCCTTGACCCGCGCCAGGCATGGCGAGGGCGAAAGGTGCACGCGCCTGGCCAGTTCGACGTTGGACAGGCTGCTGTCGCGTTGCAGTTCTCGAAGGATTTTCAGGTCAATGCTGTCGAAGTTCATCGTGCTTCAATCTGCCAGTTATTGAGTTTTTTATGCTGACGATCATGCTCGTGGCCCTGCAGATCGGTCATTAAATCTGCAGGCACGAGCATAGACTTTTCCTTATTCAACGGGAGGTGTCTATGAGCCATTTCGATTCGGCGGCCAGTGTGCGCAGCCATGACGATCAATTGGAGATGAACGAGTGGCGAGATGCCCTGATGTCGGTGCTCGACAACGCGGGTGCCGAGCGCGCGCGTGAAATCCTCGACATGCTGGCCAGCCTGGCCCGCGATCCCGGCATCGGTTGGCAGCCTTCCCATGGCACGCCGTACATCAACACCATCGGTGTCGACCAGCAGCCGATGTTTCCCGGAGACCTGGCCATCGAAGAGCGTCTGGCGTCGCTGATGCGCTGGAACGCGCTGGCGATGGTGGTACGCGCCAATCAGGCCTATGGCGAACTGGGCGGGCATATCGCTAGCTACGCCAGCGCCGCTGACCTGTTCGAGGTGGGCTTCAATCATTTTTTCCGCGCCCGCAATTCGGATCAGGGTGGTGACCTGGTGTTCTACCAGCCCCATTCGGCGCCGGGGATCTATGCGCGGGCGTTTCTCGAAGGGCGTTTGAGCGAAGAGGATCTGGCTCACTATCGTCAGGAAATCGGAGGTCCGCGTGTAGGAGCCCGTGGGCTGTCGAGTTATCCACACCCCTGGCTGATGCAGGATTTCTGGCAATTTCCCACAGGCTCCATGGGCATCGGCCCGATCAGCTCGATTTATCAGGCGCGGTTCATGCGCTACCTGCAACATCGCGGGCTGCAAAGCACCGCCGCCCGCCATGTGTGGGGTGTGTTCGGCGATGGCGAGATGGATGAGCCGGAAAGCATGTCGGCGCTGACCCTGGCCGCGCGTGAAGGGCTCGACAACCTGACTTGGGTGGTCAATTGCAACCTTCAGCGGCTCGACGGGCCGGTGCGTGGCAATGGCCGGATCATCGATGAGCTTGAGGCGCTGTTCAGTGGCGCGGGCTGGAATGTGATCAAGCTGGTCTGGGGTTCTGACTGGGACCCGTTGTTCGCCCGGGATGCGGACGGCTCGCTGGTCCGGGCGCTGTCGCAGACCGTCGACGGCCAGTTCCAGACCTTCGCGGCAAAAGACGGCAGCTACAATCGTGAGCACTTTTTCGGGCAGAACGATGCCTTGAAGAAACTCGCCGAAGGCCTTACCGACGAGCAGATCGACCGCCTCAAGCGCGGCGGCCACGACCTGGTGAAAATCTTCGCGGCTTACAAGGCGGCGAGTGAGCACAAAGGCCGGCCGACGGTGATTCTGGCCCAGACCAAAAAGGGTTTCGGCATGGGCGAGGCGGGGCAGGGCAAGATGACCACCCATCAGCAGAAGAAGCTGGACCGCGAGGCGCTCCTCAACTTTCGTAACCGTTTTCATCTGCCACTGACAGATGAGCAGACAGAAAACCTGAGCTTCCTCAAGCCCCAAGCGAACAGCGCGGAAATGCGCTACCTGCAACAGCGGCGCCAGGCGCTGGGTGGCTCCGTGCCGAGTCGTTGCAGTGCGGCAGAACCTGTCGCCGTGCCGCCTCGCGAGGGCTACGCAAGCTTCGCCACCCAGGCGGACGGCAAGGAAATGTCGACCACCATGGCCTTCGTGCGGCTGCTCGGCAACCTGCTCAAGGACAAGCAACTCGGCCCGCGGGTGGTGCCCATCGTCGCGGATGAGGCGCGCACCTTCGGCATGGCCAACCTGTTCAAGCAGATCGGCATCTACTCCAGTGTCGGCCAGCGCTATGAGCCCGAAGACATCGGTTCGATCCTCAGCTATCGCGAAGCCACCAACGGCCAGATTCTGGAAGAGGGCATCAGCGAAGCGGGGGCAATCAGTTCATGGGTGGCGGCGGCAACCAGTTACTCGGCCCATGGCCTGCGCATGTTGCCGTTCTACATTTACTACTCGATGTTTGGTTTCCAGCGTGTCGGCGATCTGATCTGGGCTGCGGCCGACCAGCGTGCCCGCGGGTTTCTGCTGGGCGCAACGGCTGGCCGCACCACTTTGGGTGGCGAGGGGTTGCAGCATCAGGACGGTGCAAGTCATCTGATCGCATCGACCGTGCCCAATTGCCGGGCCTACGATCCGGCGTTTGCCGGTGAGCTTGCGGTGATCCTCGACCACGGCATGCGGGAGATGCTGGAGCGGGATGTCGATGAGTTCTACTACGTCACGGTGATGAACGAAAATTATCCACAGCCTTCATTGCCCGAAGGTGTGGAGGCGTCGGTGATTCGTGGCCTGTACCGGTTCGCCGAGCATCGGCTGGACGAGGCCCGGGGCCGGGTGCGTTTGCTGGGGGCCGGCACCCTTCTGCGTGAGGCGATTGCCGCCGCCGAGCTGCTGGCGCAGGACTGGCAGATTGAAAGCGAGGTGTTCAGTGTCACCAGCTTCACCGAACTTGAACGCGAGGCCCGTGAGGTGGAACGCTGGAACCGGCTGCACCCGGAGGATGCCAAGCGGGTCAGCCATCTTGAACAATGCCTGCCAACAGGCGCGCCGGTGATTGCGGTGTCTGATTACGTGCGGGCGCTGCCGCAGTTGATCGCCGCATATGTGAGCAGTGATTACACGGTGCTGGGCACCGATGGTTTTGGCCGCAGCGACACCCGCGCCAGGTTGCGCGGTTTCTTCGAGGTGGATCGCTATCACATCGTGCTGGCGGCGGTGACGGCGCAAATCCGCGTGGGCAAGGTGCCTGCGCAAATGGCGGCCCAGGTGATCGAGCGTTACGGCATTGAAGTCGCCAACGAGGCGCCCTGGACGCAGTAAGTCCGTAGCAGCACGGCTTGCCGGCGGGGCGGTGTGCCAGACGGCGCATTCGTCACAGACACACCGCTCCCGCCGGCAAGCCGTGCTGCTACGGTTCCTGGTTGTTCAAGAAATTGTATTCACTGCCCCTTCATCGCCGCCGTCATCTTGTCCACGTTGTAGCGAAACATCTTCACGTAGGTAGCCGCCGGGCCGTTGGCGGGCGACAGCGATTCCACATACAACTCGCCACCCGGATGCGCGCCGCTGGCATTGGCGATCTGCTGCACCAGGCGCGGGTCGCTGGAGTTTTCGAAGAAGTAGGCGCTGACGTGCTCCTGTTTGATCTGGGTAATCAGCTTGCCGACATCGGCAGCCGAAGCCTCGGTTTCGGTGGAAAAGCCCAAGGGCGAGAGAAAGGTCACGCCATAGGCGTCGCCGAAATAGCCGAACGCGTCGTGGGACGTCAGCACTTTGCGCTGTGGGGCGGGGATGGCGTTGATCTGCGCGCGGGCGTAGGCGTCCATGTCCTGCAACTGGACGATGTATTTCTCACCGTTGGCCTTGTAGTCGGCAGCGTGCTCCGGGTCAGCTTTCTGCAGGGCCTTGATGATATTTCTGACGTAGACGATGCCGTTTACCGCGCTGTTCCAGGCGTGCGGATCGGTGATCTTCTCGCCGTCTTCTTCCATGCTGCGGGTCATGATGCCGTTGGACAGCACCACTGGCTCACCCTTGTAGCCGGATGCCGTGATGAGCCGGTCAAGCCAGCCTTCCAGATGCAGCCCGCTGACGAACACCACGTCGGCCTTTTTCAGGGCCTGGGCGTCGTTGGGTGTCGGCTCGTACACGTGGGGGTCGCCATTGGGACCGATCAGCGAGGTCACGTGGACGTGATCGCCGCCGACGTTCTGCACCATGTCGGCAATAACGGTGAAGGAGGCAACGGTTTCCACGGGTTTCGCCTGGGCGAAGTTGGCCAGGCCCGACAGCGCCAGTGCGGCGGTCAGAAGCGTCAAACGTTTCATGTGATTTCCTTGAGGTGGGAGAACGATCAGCCGGACAGGTGAGCCCTCGGAAACAGGCGGTGCAGAAAACCGCTGCGTCCAAAGAACAGGGAGAACAGGTAGAAGGCGCTGGCAGTCAGGACGATGGCCGGGCCCGAGGCGACGCTGGCGTGGTAGGACACGATCAACCCGATGAAGCCGGACAGGGTAGCCACTACCGTGGAAATCACGATCATGCCGGTCAGGGACGTCGCCCAGAACCGCGCCACGGTAGCGGGGAGCATCATCATGCCCACGGCCATCAGCGTGCCCAATGCCTGGAAGCCTGCGACCAGATTGAGCACCACCAGCAGCAAAAACAGCACGTGGTACAGCGATCCGCGGCCACCGACGGCACGCAGGAAGCCAGGGTCGAAACACTCCAGAATCAGTGGCCGGTAAATCAGCGCCAACAGCACCAGGGTGAAGGAGGCGATGGCGCCGACCATGAAAATCGCTTGATCGTCGATGGCCAGAATGGTGCCAAACAGTACGTGCAGCAGATCGACGTTGGAGCCGTGCAGCGACACGATCAGCACGCCGGCGGCGAGCGACGTCAGGTAGAAACTGGCAAAGCTTGCGTCTTCGCGCAGGGTGGTGAAACGGCTCACCAGACCCGACAGCAACGCTACGGCAAGGCCGGCGATCAGCCCGCCGAAGCCCATCGCCGGCAACGACAGCCCGGCGAACAGGAAGCCCACGGCGGCACCGGGTAGCACCGCGTGGCTCATGGCGTCACCCACAAGGCTCATGCGGCGCAGCATCAGCAACACGCCGACCGGGCCGGAACCGATGCCGAGCGCCAGACAGGCCACCAGCGCGCGGCGCATGAAGCCGAAATCGACGAAGGGTTGAATCAACAGGCTATAGAGGGTCACAGCGTGGCTTCCTCGTCGAGTTCACAGGCCGCAGCGTCCGGGCTCCAGTGCTCGGCCATGTTCTTGGCGCGGCGCAGGTTATCAGCGTGAAGGATGTCGGCGGTGTTGCCCCAGGCGATGGTTTCCCGCGCCAGCAGCAAGGTACTGGGGAAGTGCTGGCGAACCTGCTCGATGTCGTGCAGCACGGCAATCACGGTGCGGCCCTGGCCGTGCCAGGTGTTGATGAGCTTGAGCAGGTCCCGGGTGGTGCGCGCGTCGATGGCGTTGAACGGCTCATCGAGCAGGATCACCGAAGCGTCCTGTAACAGCAGCCGCGCGAACAGCACCCGCTGAAACTGCCCCGACGACAGCGAGCTGATGCTGCGCTGTTCAAAGCCCTCAAGGCCTACCGCCAATAACGCCTGGCGCGCCTGTTCGGCATGCTGGCGGGTGGCGCCGCGAAACGCGCCAATGCTGCGCCAGGCGCCCATCATCACGGTGTCGGCCACGCTCAGTGGAAAGCTGCGATCGATCTCCGCCGCTTGAGGGAGATAGCCGATGTGCCGGGTTTTCAGGCTGCCACGGTCGATACGGCCCACCGCAGGTTTCAGTGTCCCGGCGATGGCCTTTATCAGCGTCGACTTGCCTGCGCCGTTCGGCCCGACAATCGCCGTCAGGCTGCCCGCCGCGAAACGCCCGCTGACGTGATGCACCGCAGGCCGGCGCTCGTAGGTCACGGTCAGGTCGTGTAGATCAATCGCGGCACTCATGGGATTGCCACCGCCCACGCGATGCCCGCCCACAGGAGCGCGATCAGGGCCAGTGAAACCAGCACCCGCCTGCCCGCCGATTGAGCGAGCGCGGAGACAGCGATGTTGGGGGAAAGTCGGGGAGCGGGTTTCACTGTAAATGTGCCTGAAATGTTTTGTTATAGTATTACATCACTATTTTCCGGCGTGAGGGAAGGGGTATTTTGGGCTGGTTCAGCAAGCCGACAGAATGCTGGTGGGTGTGGCCCCGGCGTTTTCTCGGGGCGACAAACCCTGTAGTTTCCTGAGCATGTGTTTTTCTTTTCTCAGGATCATCCGTCATGTCCGCTTCCCATCGCCGCGCTGTTCCCCTCGCCAAATGCTATCGCCTGCTCAATCACGGGCCGACGGTGCTGGTCAGTGCCGCCCATGAAGGGCAGCGCAATATCATGGCGGCGGCGTGGGCGATGCCACTGGACTTCCTGCCGCCCAAGGTGACGGTGGTGCTGGACAAGTCGGTGTGGACGCGCACCTTGCTGGAAGGCTCGGGGACCTTCGTGATCAACGTGCCGACGGTCAGCCAGGTGGATATCGTCGAGACGGTGGGTTCGACTTCGGGGCTGGAGATTTCCGGAGAGCAGGGCTTCGACAAGTTCAAGGCGTACAACCTGTCGACCTTCGACGGTGAGGTGGTCGAGGCGCCGCTGCTGGAGGGCTGTGTGGCCTGGCTGGAGTGTCGCTTGCTGCCCGAGCCGCATAACCAGAATCAGTATGATCTGTTCATCGGCGAGGTGGTCGCCGCCTGGGCGGACGAGCGCGTGTTTTCGGACGGGCGCTGGCATTTTGATGGGTTTGATGAGTTGCGCACCTTGCACCACGTGGCCGGCGGGCATTTTCTGGTGATCGGGGAGAGTGTCGATGGCAGGGTGCTGGAGCGCTCGGCGACTTGAGAGCGCAGATTATGGGCCAGTTTCAAGCTCGCTGACGCCGGCAAGCGCGACGCCCCACCCGTAGCAGCACGGCTTGCCGGCGTGGCGATCTCAAGGCCGCCGTCGCGGGCAAGCGCGCTCCTACAGAAGCGCGGTCAATCCTTGACCGGCTGACCATCCACCAGACGCCAGGTGCGCAGCGGATTGCCTTGTTGCAGCGCGGGCGGCAGCAGGGAATCCGGCACGTTCTGGTAGCACACCGGACGCAGGAAACGGTCGATGGCCGTGGCACCCACCGAGGTACTGCGGCTGTCCGATGTCGCCGGGAACGGCCCGCCGTGGACCATCGAGTAACTCACCTCGACACCGGTGGGGAAATCATTGAACAGAATCCGCCCCGCCTTGCGCTCCAGAATCGGCATCAACGCCTGGGCAATCGCCTTGTCGCCTTCCTCATAGTGCAGGGTGACGGTCAACTGGCCGTCGAACCTGGCCGCGACTTTCTGCAGGTCCGCCACATCCTTGCACACGATCAACAGCGCGCTCGGGCCGAAGTTCTCGTCTTCCAGCGCCGGGTTGGCGAGGAAGGTAGCCGAGTCGGTGCGAAAGAACGCGGCCCGTGCCTGGAACGAGCCCTCAGCTTCGCGACCTTCAGCCACCAGCGTAACGCCAGCGGCTTTGTGCAGGTTGTTCAGGCCATTGCAGTAGGCGCCGTGAATATTCGGCGTGAGCATGGTGGTCGGCGTCTTTTCAGCCAGTGCCTTGGCGGCGGCCGAAACGAAGCGCTCAAGCGCATCGCTTTCCAGCGCCAGCAACAGGCCGGGGTTGGTGCAGAACTGCCCGGCGCCCAGCACCAGGGAATCGACAAAGCCTTGTGCGATGCTGTCTGCACGGCTCGTCAGCGCAGCGGGCAGGAGGAACACCGGGTTGATGCTGCTCATCTCCGCGTAAACCGGAATCGGCACCGGGCGGGCTTGGGCTGCGGCGACCAGCGCCAGGCCACCGCGACGCGAACCGGTAAAACCTACCGCCTGAATGCGTGGGTGGCTCACTAGCGCCTGGCCGACGCTGATGTCCTTGTCGATCAGTAGCGAGAACACGCCGTCCGGCATCCGAGTGTCGGCGGCGGCTTTCTGGATCACTCTGCCAACCAGCTCGCTGGTGCCCAGGTGCGCCGGGTGAGCCTTGACGATGACCGGGCAACCGGCCGCCAGCGCCGAGGCCGTGTCGCCACCCGCCACCGAAAAGGCCAGCGGGAAGTTGCTGGCGCCGAACACTGCAACCGGGCCGACGCCGATGCGGCGCTGACGCAGGTCAGCGCGAGGCAGCGGCTGACGATCCGGCAGTGCACTGTCCAGCACCGCGCCGTGCCAGCGACCGTCGCGCAACAGGCTGGCGAACAGCTTGAGCTGGTTGACGGTGCGCATGCGCTCGCCCTCCAGGCGCGGCTTGGGCAGGCCGCTTTCCAGGTGAACACGCTCGGTCAGGGTGTCGCCAAGATCCAGCAGGCCTTGTGCGATGGCATCGAGAAAACTCGCCCGCTGCTCGTCGCTCAAGTGTCGGTAAGGGTCGAAGGCGGCTTCTGCCAGTTCACAGGCCGCCTGCACATCATCCACCGTGCTGGCGCCGAAGGCCGGGGTCAACTGCTCGCCGGTGGCGGCCGCAAGGGCAAACACCTCGCCACCCTGGCCGCGCGCGGTACGTTGGCCGATGATCGTTTCACCAAGAATCTGCATCGCTACACCTCCCGTTGTTTCCATGACGACCACTATCGGCCTGTTGTATTGCAATGCCGTGGACAGGTGTCGAGGTTACATCAGGCGCTGGGCACGCGAGCGCGAAAACTGGAAACAACAGGGGCGGGGATTGTGGGGCAGGGATAAAAGGTCCAAAATAACGACCTGTTTTGAGGGCTTAAATATGCAAAGTGTTCTTGCTGATGTCGCCGTAAGCGTGTCCGAACTAAAGAAAAACCCTTCGGCGGTACTAAAGGGGGGAAACGGTCAGCCCATTGCGGTGCTCAACCACAACCGAGTCATGGGTTACATGGTGCCGACCGAGGTCTTTGAAGCCATGATGGAGCGGCTGGACGATCTGGATCTGGCAGAGTTGATCAAGTCTCGCGCGCACGAGGTGCCGGTGCCGGTGAGTGTCGCGAAGAAGCGCTGAGTGTTGCAGATCAGAACCTGCAACACCCAGGATGTGAAACCTTACTGCTGAACCGCGCTATACCCTGCAAACGCCGTCTGCTGGGCAATCGCTGTCACGATGTTCTTGCGGGTGGCAGGCTGTTCGTTGCCTTCGTTGTCCGTGAAGATTTCGCTTTGCAGTTCTGCCTCATCGCCTTCGCCGATGAACGAGAAGCCCAGGAATTCGAAGGCTTCGCGGTCCAGGCTGGCTTTGGAGCGCGGGGTGCGCAGGGGCAGGGTGACGCTGATGCCGTCCTTGCTGATGACGAACACTTCGGCTTCTTTCTTCGCCCGTGTGGCCTTGCTCTTGCCGCCGCTCGGGTTGCTGACGGCCTGATGGGTCTGGTTCAGTACCTTCAATGCCAGGCTGTAGACCAGTTCCTGGAAGCTTGGGTCTTCCTTGTAGCTGGACAGGATCCGGCTGATCGGGAATTTCGTGCTCAGGTCTTCCAGCGCGGCCATGTCGGCGGCTTCGGCGTCCTTGAGCTGTTTGAGCTGGCCCATCAGTTCGTAGGCCTGGTCGTCGTCGAAACGATCGTGGGCCTGACGGATGGCTGCGCGAAGCTCACGAATCTGATCGCTTTCCTTGGCGCTCTGGAAGGCGTCGAGCACCATCTCGCTGATGGTCTTGGCCTGGGGCACGTGCTGTGAAAGATTGATGGCGTCTTCGTAGGCCTGCTTGGAAGACTGGGCAGGCTGGGCTGCATCATTACGAAAATCAGACATTGAACATCCATTGCTTCATTAACGGGGTTTGAGACGCGAACCAGGGTGCGCGTCTCGCAAGGGAGGGTAAATTATTTACCGCCCAGAGCACCACCTGCAGCGCCGCCCAGGCCTGCGCCGATGGTGCCGCCCGTCTTGCCACCCAGCTTGTTGCCGATCACCGAACCGGCAGCGCCGCCAAGACCGCCGCCGACGGCTGCGCGGGTCTTGTGGCCCTTCTTCGCGCCCACCGCACTGCCGGCAGCGCCTGCCAGGCCTGCGCCAACCGCAGCACCGGTGCTACCGCCCATTTGCTGACCGACCACGTTGCCCAGCGCGCCACCCAGGCCACCACCAATGGCGGTGTTGGTGCTGCCGGCCATTGCGCCTTGGGAAATCAGAAGACCTAGAACCAGTGCAGGAATCGTGAAACGCATGAGCTCGACCTCAGTAGATAAGGAATGCATCTTGAAGGGATATCTTAAAGGCTCTGGGCCAGCCTGGCTGCCGGGACGATGGACGGATCAGACAGCCAGAAACAACAAAGCCCGCACGAGGCGGGCTTTGTTGAGGTACTTGGTGGCTACACAGGGACTTGAACCCCGGACCCCAGCATTATGAATGCTATGCTCTAACCAACTGAGCTATGTAGCCAAGTGGCGCGCATTATTCTCTGAGATCGGGGATGTGTCAAGCGTCTGTTCAAAAAATTTGTGCGTGCGATCAATCGGTTAGGGTTTTCGTTCCGATTCCTGCCTTCGGCGTCCCATTGTGTCCCCATGGCGGTGACAGCCCTGCGGTGCATTCTGTGTGGTTTTGCCCCACTTTGATGCGTATCGGCTGCACTGCATTCGCGCACGTGCCCATTTAGATGGCTTGTTGCTATCGGTCCGTTTCTTGCTTCGTGCCTGCCACTTCGTTTGTCTGCGCCACAGTAGACGGGCGGTGATCGTTTTCGAAACAAAGACATGGCATTTTGCCGGTAACAATGTGAGGCAACATCTGTCGTGGTCACAAGCTGCGGTGGCGGGTTGTCCGTGAGGAGTAGTCGGACATGCAAAGTCTTCTGTCGCCAGGTATCCGTCTGCTCGGACGTTTGGGGTTTGCGCGCAAGTTTCAGGTGCTGTTCCTGCTGTTCATGCTGCCACTGGCGGGCAGCCTGTGGATGATCGGTCAGGACTATCGCAGCAAGCTTGCGGTGATTTCCGGTGAGCAATCCGGCGCCCGGCAACTGCTGGCGCTCAACGCACTGGATGAGCAGTTGACCGCCCAGCGCAACCGCGCCTCTCGCTGGAAAGCCGCTGACATCCTTCACGACCCAACCCCGGCTGCCAAAGCCGCCATGGCGGCGCTGGATGCCGCGAGCCCCGTTCTGAACCAGACACTGTCAGATCTTGGCGAGCAACTGCGGCGGCACAACGCCGGTGCCGACACCCTGGCGCGCTACCAAGCGTTGCAGGCGGCGGTCAAAGGCATGGATTCCGACGCGCTGCGCACCGTGGGCTGGTGGCCGGACGGCTATGACCGCTTCACCGCAGCGCTGACCGCACTGCAAAGCCTGCGCGAACAGATCGCCATGGACACCGGACTGATCCTGGACCCCTGGCTTGAAACCTATCAGTTGATGCAAGTGGCGACCCAACAGGCGCCGGACCTGATCGAACGCGTGGCGCGCACTGCGAGTATCGGCCAGTCATCGGTGGCGTCGGGGCAGTTCTCGCTGCAGAGCCGCCTGCAGATGCGCGACCTGCGCAGCCGCATCGGCGATGCGCGCGATCAACTGGTCAAGGCCGGGGCATCGTTGCAGGCCAAGGCCTATCCGGGCATGGAAGACTGGAGCCGGCAATACAACGACAGCCTGCAGCGCCTGGACAGCGAGCTGAAGGTGCTGGATGACGGCGTCTTCGGTGGCACCATCAAACTGGATACCGCCACATTCGAACGCAGCGTCGACGGCACCCTCGAAGCGCTGGCCGCGCTGCGCAACCGCTCGCTGATGTCGCTGGACAGCCGTCTGGATCACTACCACGATCAGGCGATCCGGCACTTCATCCCCGTCGCTGCGGTCTTTGGCATTCTGGCGCTGGCTGCGCTCTACCTGTTCATGTGTCTGCAAACCTCGATTCGGCGCAGCGCCAGTGGCATCACTACCCTGGCCGAGTCGCTGCGTGACGGCAACCTGTGCGTGGAAGTCGCGGTAGAAGGCCGCGATGAGCTGGCAGCCATCAGCACCGCCCTCAACGTTGCCGTGGTGCAGTTGCGCAGCAGCCTGCTGGGCGTCAACCACGAGACTCAGCAGCTGGGCGCGGCGGTGCAGACCCTCAACTCGCAATCGGGCAGCACGCTCAACGAAGTGGAAGATCAGCAGCAACAGATCAGCCAGATCGCGGCGGCGGCGACCCAGTTGGCGGCAACTTCCATGGGCGTCGCCAAGAGTTGCGAAGAGGCGTCCGGCAGCGCACAGCGCACCCGCCTCATCGCTCAGGACAGCAGCCGCGATAGCCAGCGCACCACGGCAAGTATCCAGCAGCTCAATCAGAAACTCACCGAGACCGCCGACGCACTGGGCAAGGTCAGCGAGCAGGGCCAGCAGATTCAGTCGGTGGTGGACAGCATTCGTGGCATCGCCGAACAGACCAACCTGCTGGCGCTCAACGCCGCTATCGAAGCGGCCCGGGCGGGGGAGCAGGGGCGTGGTTTTGCCGTGGTGGCCGACGAAGTGCGCAGCCTCTCGCAGCGCACCCAGGCGTCGACCGCGCAGATCGCCGGAACCGTCGACAGTTTGCGCGCGACCGTGAGCCAGGCGGTGAACCTGATGGAGGCGGCGTGCGGCCAGGCCGTCACCGATGCGCAGTCGGTCACAGGTTTGGGTGAGCGACTTGGGGAGATTGCCAGCGCGGTGCAAGTGGTGACCGATACCTTGGCGCAGATCGCAACCGCCGTGGAAGAACAGGCAGCGACCGCCGATGAGGTCAGCGGCAACATCCAGCAGGTGGATCAGGCCGCCGGGCGCCTGCTCGATGGCGCGCGGGCGGTGAACCACGCAGCCGATACCCTGAGCAAAGGCAGCCGCGCGCTGAGCGACAACACCTCGCGTTTCAATTTGGGATAAACCAGTCCCGTAGCAGCACGGCTGACAGGGGCGCAAACCTGTAGCAGCACGGCTTGCCGGCGGGCTGGTGCGCAGCGCCAGTAGAACCAGACGCCGCCGGTGCATCAGGCAGATCGCGTGCTCAGGGTTTACTGGCGCTTCGCACCAGCCCGCCGGCAAGCCGTGCTGCTACGGGATCGGGTTCGCAAGAACACAAAAACCTTGACGAGGCATCCTGGTCATCGGTCTTATTGCCGACTGATTCGATCACTCGCAAGGTGCTTCCCATGACCGACAGCAGCGCCGCCGGTGCGGCGGTTTACTCTCCACTGACCCTGGCCCTGTACGACGCGTGGGTGCTGGGTATCTCCAATCGCTACGCCTGGCGCTGCCCGACCGGTTCGACGCTGTTGCCGTTTTTTCGCGCCAACGTGCGCCCGCGTCATCTGGATATCGGCGTCGGGACCGGCTACTACCCGGCGAAGGCGCAGCTGTCTTCCCAGACGCAAGTCACCCTGCTCGATCTCAACCCCAGCAGCCTGGAGGCGGCCAAGCGCCGGATCAACCGCCCAACCACCCGCACAATCCAGCACGATGTGATGCAGCCGCTCCCGGGCGAGCCGCGCTTCGATTCGATTTCCCTGTTCTACCTGCTGCATTGCCTGCCGGGCCCGCTGGACGCCAAGGCGAAGATCTTCGCCAACCTCAAGCACAACCTGCAGCCGGGCGGGGTGCTGTTCGGTGCGACGATTCTGGGGGACGAGGCCGGGCACAACGCCTTCGGCCGCAAGCTGATGGCCGTGTACAACAAGAAGGGGATTTTCGGCAATCGCCAGGACACCCAGGTCGGTTTCGAAGGGCATCTGCGCGAGCACTTTCGCGACGTCACCATCAAGCGCGAGGGCTGCGTGCTGCTGTTTCGGGCGGCCCAGCCGATTATCTGAATCGGCTCGCTGCGGTCAGCGTCATTCAGTGGAAAGCGACGCTGACCGGCCCAGCGATCAGGCTTTTGTCTGCACGCTGGCAGCGGTTTGCCCGAACAGGATCTTTTTGCCTTCCTCGGTCACGGTGGTGCGGTTTTGTGAAACCGTCTCACCCTTGGCGTAGGCGCGGATCGTCGCCGGGCGAGCGGCGATCGCGTTGAGCCAGCGCTTGAGGTTCGGGAAGTCATCCAGATTCTGCTGCTGGCGCTGCCACGGCACCACCCACGGATAGCACGCCATGTCCGCCACCGAATAATCCTGCCCGGTGATGAAGTCGCGGCCTTGCAGGCGACGATCCAGGACGCCGTACAGGCGGTTCGTCTCGTTCACGTAGCGGTCGATGGCGTACGGCAGTTTTTCCGGCGCATAGACGCCAAAATGATGATTCTGGCCGGCCATCGGACCAAGGCCGCCGACCTGCCACATGAGCCATTCGGTCACGGTGTTTTGACCGCGCACATCGCTTGGCATGAACCGGCCAGTCTTCTGCGCCAGGTACAACAGGATCGCCCCCGACTCGAAAACGCTGATCGGCTCGCCGCCGTCGGCAGGCGCGGTGTCGATGATCGCCGGCATCCGGTTGTTCGGTGAGAACGCCAGGAACTCGGGTTTGAACTGATCGCCCGCGCTGATATCGATTGGGTGAATCCGGTAATCCAAGCCAGCCTCTTCCAGAAACAGGGTGATTTTGTGGCCATTGGGTGTTGGCCAGTAGTAGAGCTCGATCATCGCTGCGACTCCATGACAAGTGAGGAAAGCGAAGCAGGCGCAAGCTGTACATCGAGCAGCGCCAGCACCGGGCGGACCACGCTTTCCAGCAGGGCCCGCTGCGGTTTGGCCCGCGCCAGTACGCGCAGGCCCAGCAAGGTGTTGAGCAACAGGCTGGCCAGGTCTTCGTCGGCTTGAAAGCGCGAAATCGTGCCGTTGTCCTGACCCGCTTTGAGGCAGCGCAGGAAGAACGCCTGTGCCTGCGCCAGAAACTCATCCACCACCGCCTGGGCGTCGGGATTGTGCGGCGCGGCCTCAAGCGCCGAGTTCACCATCAGGCAACCGCGTTGCTGCGGGTCAGTGATGGAGCGCTCGATGATCTCGGCGAAAAACGCCTCGATGGCCTCACGCGGGGCGAGGCTGCCTTCAAGGCGGGCAACACGTTCCCCCAGACCGTTCTGCAGATAATGTTCCAGCGCCTTGCGGTACAGCGCGCGCTTGTCGCCAAACGCGTTGTACAGGCTGGCGCCGGTGATGCCCATGCAGTCGATCAGGTCGCGCATCGACGTCGCCTCGAAACCCTTGACCCAGAAGCACTGGATCGCCGCATCGAGCACGCTGGCTTCGTCGAATTCTCTGGGTCTTGCCACGTTGATTTCCTTGCCTGGCTGACACAAACGTTGCGCCATGCTTCACATTGCGCCTAATCTAGATCAACTGTTCTAAAACGCAAGGTGCTTTTTCGAGCAGCGCAGCCATTCGCGATTTTGCCCATTTCCTACCGTACGAGATGACCGCCATGATCCGTTTTTACTTCCATCCCACACCCAATCCCGCCAAGGTCGCGCTCTTCCTTGAAGAGTCGGGCCTGGCCTATGAATTGGTGCCGGTGGATACCAGCAAAGGCGAACAGCACCTGCCCGAGTTTCGCGCCATCAACCCCAACGGCAAGGTGCCGGCCATCGTCGACACCGACGGCCCCGGCGGCAAGGACGTGCGGGTGTTCGACTCCACTGCGATCCTGCTGTACCTGGGCGAAAAAACCGGCCAGTTCATGGGCGCTGCTGAAGACAAACCCGAGCTGCTCTCATGGCTGTTCTTCATCGCCTCGGGTCTTGGGCCGTTCTCGGGTCAAGCGGTGCATTTCCAGTACGCAGCCCCCGAAGGCAACGACTACGCCGTGAACCGCTATCGCCGTGAAATCGAGCGCCATTACGAGGTGCTGGACAAGCATCTGGCAGGCCGCGACTACATCGTCGGCAACCAGTACACCCTCGCCGACATCAGCGCATGGGGCTGGCTGATCCGCGCCCCGCGCGTAATGAAAGGCGCCGAGGATGCGCTGGCAGACTTCCCGAATCTTGCCCGCTGGTTCCACGCCATCAACGCCCGCCCGGCTGTGGCCAGGGCGAACAAGGTCGGGAGCGAGGTGGCGTTCAAGAAGGACATGGATGAACAGGCGAAGCGGGCGTTGTTTCCGTCGAATTATCCGAAGGGCTAACGCATACGCGCAGGAGCCGGACGCGCATAAGCAAGGCATGAAGCCATGCAGAGCAAGTCCCAAGCGTGTAAAACGTAGCTCCTGCCAACCGACCCGATGCGTTCATGACTGCCTTCTACCTCAAGCTCCTCATCACACCACTGCTGATGCTCTCGATTTCACTGGCCGCCAAGCGCTGGGGCACCCGGATTGGCGGGTTGCTTTCCGGGCTGCCGGTGACGTCGGCGTCGGTGATGTTGTTTCTGAGCCTTGAACAAGGCCCGGGCTTCGCCGAGAAGGCGGTGCCTGGGGCGCTGGCGGGAGTGGCGGCGATTCAGGCGACTTACCTGTTTTACTTCCTGGTGACGCGCAGGCTTTCAGTGCTGCCCGGGTGCGTGGCGGCATTGGTTTTCTATGCCGCTGTCGCATTTCTGATGAGCTGCATCGGATGGCAGGCGGTGTCGATTGTGGTCGCGCTGTGTCTGGTTGCGGCAATCGTCCGGGCCACCGCTAAAGGCAGCGAGCCTGCGCCTGGGCGTTATGTCTCGCTGCCGCGCTGGATCATCCCGATGCGCATGCTGACCGCGACCCTTCTGCTGCTGGCCATTACCGCTGGCGCCCAGTGGTTCGGGCCGGTGGTCAGTGGCTTTCTGGCGCCGATCCCGGTGATCGCCTGGCCGCTTGCGGTCTTCGCTCACGTCCATGGCGGACGCTATGAACTGGCGGCCATCGTGCGCGGGAATGCCATCGGCGGTGTTGGCGTGATCGGGTTTTATCTCGCGCTTCAGGGCCTGGTGATGCAATGGGGCATCTTCGTGACGGTAGCCGTCGCGGTTGCGTTGGCTGTCGTGGTAACTGCCGGTCTGGCGGGGCTGCTGAAGGATTGATAGAGCGTCGCTCAGACCCGCTCTTCTGCTTCGGCCACCTGGGTCGCGATGCCTTCCAGGTACTGGGATTTCAGGTCATCGGTCAATGGGCCGAGGATGGGATTCTTCTTGAAAGCGCCCATCAGGCGATTGATTACCGCATCGACCGTCACCTTGGCCGCCTCGACGCTGGCGGGGATTCGCGGGTCGAACTCGATCCGTTCCATCTCCAGATCGAGCCGTTTCAGGACCGGTTCGGCATCCTGAATCTGGTTACGAAGCACGTCGAGCGCTGATCCCATCATGTATCTCCCTATGTGATGTTCGATCCGAAACCTGTGCCCACACGCTTTGCGGCGGCTTTCCAGGAAGCCAGGAATACCGTCCTAGAGCCTCGCGTGGCGATTTCAGGCGGCGCGACTATACCGCTGAAATGTTGAATTGCTGTAGTGAAAAAGTTTACATCTGGTTACCAGCAGCCTCTTCTGCGATACGCAGGCAATAAAAAACCCGCCGAAGCGGGTTCTTTTCTATCAAGGCCATCCAACGTCCTGTCGGTAGCGTTCCTGGCAGTGGCAGATCATCCGTGATCTCCGAGGTGCTTCCTGCTCCCCGGTTGATGGATCCAATTTATGACTTTGCCCTCGTTGTGTAAACGGCCAGTTTGATGAACTGCGTGTAAGCCTTTTCTTACACGTTTGCGCCGGGGTTGCGAGGTCGTGCTTCTACGTCAGATTCCCACCTGTAGGAGCGCGCTTGCCCGCGACTTGTCGTGTCAGGCGATAGAGATGTGTTGGATGTACCGACGTCGTCGCGGGCAAGCGCGCTCCTACAATGGCGTGGTGGGCGCAGGTGATGTTTGTGGCATGCCTGTAGGAGCGCGCTTGCCCGCGACTTGTCGTGTCCGGCGATGGAGATGTGTTGGATGTAACGACGTTGTCGCGGGCAAGCGCGCTCCCACAATGGTGGCTCAGAGGTCTCTGGAAACCACGCAAAAAGGGCGAGCATCATGCCCGCCCTTGTCATTGAGGGAAGTTACTTCTTGGCAGCCGTCAGCGCCGAGTAGCTGTTCATCAGGTTGCGGTAGTTGGGAATGCGCTGGGACAGCAGGTTGCCCAGGCCTTCGATGTCGTTGCGCCAGTCGCGGTGCAGCTCGCAGGCCACGGCGAACCAGTTCATCAACTGCGCACCGGCCGCCGACATGCGATTCCATGCCGCCTGCTGCACGCCTTCATTGAAGGTGCCCGAAGCGTCAGTCACCACGAACACATCAAAACCTTCGGCCAGGGCGCTCAGGGTCGGGAAGGTCACGCAGACGTCGGTCACAACGCCGGCAATGATCAGCTGCTTGCGGCCAGTGGCCTTGATCGCCTTGACGAAATCTTCGTTGTCCCAGGCGTTGATCTGGCCAGGGCGGGCGATGTACGGCGCGTCGGGGAACATCTCTTTCAGCTCCGGCACCAGCGGGCCGTTCGGACCCTGCTCGAAGCTGGTGGTCAGGATGGTCGGCAGGTCGAAGAACTTGCCGCAATCGGCCAGGGCCAGCACGTTGTTCTTGAATTCGTTGGGCGAGAAATCCTGAACCAGGGAGATCAGGCCAGTCTGGTGGTCAACCAGCAGCAGTACGGCGTCGTTCTTGTCCAGGCGCTTGTAAGTAGTCATGTGTGCATTCCTTTTGAGTCGAGAGAGTTGTGAATCGAAAGTGTTGCTGCGGCGTGTCTGTGTGTTCAGTCGCTGCGGCATGGGATGAACTTTAGGGGTGATTCGATTCGCTAACAATCCGGCAAAAAAGAGACTTACTGATTCAAAATCAGGGACAGTAATACAGACATTGCATCAATCTCCGCAAATTCCCGAACATGAAGGATGGTAATGAGAATCTTTCTATGTATCATGCGCGACACTTTTCTTGGTATACCATCGTCTGAGAGTTTCTAGATGCGCTACGCGTTGACCTCGCTGTGCCTGCTTAACGTATTTTCCCCGGCCGTATGGGCAGAAGGTTCGAATGAACTGGCACTGCCCGCAATCGACATCCAGGCCAGCAGCCAGGGCGCAGCGAGTGAACGCGAGGCGTACCGTGCCACGCACACGTCCAGCGCCACGCGCACCGATACCGACATCCACGAGGTGCCGCAGTCGGTCTCCGTCATCACCAACAAGGTGCTGGAGGACAGCAACGTCACCCGCCTGCAGGATGCACTGGATTACGGCGGCGGCATTGGCCGGGCCAACAACTTCGGCGGCCAGGGGCTGACCACTTACACCGTGCGCGGCTTTACCACCGGCGAGTTTTACCGGAACGGTTTCCCGGTCAACCGCGGCTATCCCAACGCGCCGGATGCCAACACCATTGATCACGTGGACATCCTCCGTGGCCCGGCGGCCACCATGTATGGCCGCAGCGATCCGGGCGGCACCTTCAACGTGGTCACCAAGCAGCCCGAGGCCGAGCAGAAAACCTCCATCGGCGGGCAGATGGACGACCAGGGCATGTACCGTGGAACGCTGGACACCACCGGCGCGCTGAATGATTCCAGGACCCTGACCTACCGCCTGAACTTGTTGGGCGAGGGCGGCGATTCGTTCCGCGATCACGTCGAAACCGAGCGCTACGACCTGGCACCGGTGATCGAGTGGCAGGCCACCGACGACACGCGCATCACCTTCGAGGGTGACTACATGCGCAACAACCATCCGCTCGACCGTGGCAATACCCATTACGGCAGCCAGATCGGCGTCGGAAAGCGCGATACTTACGTGTGGGAAAAAGGCTCGGACAACCTGCTGCACAACGACAACAACGTCAGTCAGTTGCGTTTCGAGCACCTGCTCAACGACAACTGGAAGCTGAGCGGTGGTGTGCAGTGGCTCGATGGCCAGCTCAAGGGCAACGCGGTGGAGGCCAACGGTATCCAGGCGGACGGCCGCACCCTGGGGCGCAATTTCAACTGGCGCAAATTGGAGTGGAACGACCAGGACTTCCAGCTGAACCTGTCCGGCACCTTCAACACCGGCAGCATCGAACACACCCTGCTGACCGGCCTTGAGTATGAGGAATACGACTACAAGTCGATCATCATGCGTTCCAGCGGAGCGTTGACGGCGTATCCGATCGACATCTTCAATCCGGTACTGGGCCAGGCGCGTCCGGCGCTGACCCGCACAACCACCCATGACCACGAAAAGCTCAAGAGTACGGCAGCCTTCGTGCAGGATCAGATGCGCCTGACCGAGCGGTTGAAGTTGCTGGTTGGCGCCCGGATCGAGCGTGACGAGCACGACTACGACAACAAGCTGCCCAACTCCGTGGACTGGAACAAGAGCGAGAGCGCGGTCACGCCACGTTACGGCCTGGTCTACGACCTGACGCCGGATGTTGCGCTTTATGGCAGCTACTCGGAGTCATTCAAGCCCAACACCGGCGCATCGCGTGAAGGTGGCGGTTTCGATGCAGAAGAAGGCAAATCCTACGAACTGGGCGTGAAGTGGAAGACGCTGGAAGATCAACTCACCGTCGATGCGGCCATCTTCCACACCATCAAGGACAACGTGCTGACCCTCGATCCGGTCGATTCCAACTACAGCGTGGCGGCCGGGCGCGTGCGCAGCCGAGGTTTCGACCTGAACGTGGCGGGCAACATCACCCCGCAGTGGCGCGTGCTGGGCGGCTATTCTTACGTCGATGCCGAAGTGGTCAAGGATAACTCGCTGCAAACCGGCACTCGCCTGGCGAACATCCCGCGCAGCAGTTACAACCTGCTGAACGTGTATGAGTTCCACGAAGGCACACTCAACGGCCTTGGGCTGGGCTTGGGTGTGCGCCATGTGGGAGGCCGTGCGGGCCAGACCGCCAACTCGACCTACAACATGGCGAGCTACACCGTGGCCGACGTGCTCAGCTTCTACCAGATCACGCCGAAGCTGCGGGTGAACCTGGACCTGAAGAACGTCTTCAACGAAGACTACGAAGAAGGTGCGTTCAACCTGTACGCCTATCCGGGCGCGCCGCGCACGGTTCAGACTGGCTTCACCTACACGTTCTAAAAAGCGTCATCAAAGGTCCAGCACCAGATCGGATGTCGGGCGGCTGCAACAGAGCAGACGCAAGCCTTTGTCGATCTCGCGCTGGCGAATCCCTCCGTTGTGCTGCATATCGACTTCGCCCTGCAGCACGGCGGTCTTGCAGGTGCCGCATACGCCCTGGCTGCAGGAGGAGGGGACTACGGCTCCGGCTTTTTTCGCCGCGGCCAGCAGGGTCTGGCTGGGGCTGACGCTGAAGGTCTTGCCGGATTTGGCGAGGGTCACGGTGAAGTTCGTTTCGCTCGGTGCGCTGGTTGGCGCCACCGGTGGAGCCGTTTCCGCAGCCAGCGCGTTGATGTCGAAACTTTCCTGATGGTAGTGCGCCACATCGAAGCCCGCTTTCTCCAGCACGCCACGGGTTGCGCTCATGTAGCCCTGGGGGCCGCAGGTGAAGACTTCCCGCTCCAGAAAGTCGGGCACCTGTGTGCTTAGCACCGCCAGGTCCAGGCGGCCAGTCGGACCCTGCCAGTCGGCTTCGTCACCTTTCGCCTCACAGACTGCCAGCACCCGGAAGCGGGATTGCTGGGCCTGCATCTGCGCCAGTTCATCACGGAAAATGATGTCGGCGGGCGAGCGCGCGCTGTGGACAAACACGATGTCCAGATTCGCCGCCAGATCGTACGCTGCCCGTGCCATGGCCATCAGCGGGGTAATGCCCGAACCTGCCGAGAGATACAGCAGCTTGCCGGTGGGCAGCCCGACTGGCGTGAAGCTGCCTGCCGGCCCTGACGCCGCCAGTGTGCTGCCCGGATGCAGGTTGTCGTGCAGCCAGTTGGAGACCTCGCCGCCCGGCACCCGCTTGACCGTGATGCAGAAGTTGAAAGGCCGGGTCGGCGAGGACGACAGCGTGTAGCAGCGCGAAACGATCTTGCCGTCGATCTGCGGCGAAATCGTGATGAACTGCCCCGGTTCGAAGGCCAGCGCGGTGAAGTCGGCACAGCGAAAGACGAAGGTTTTGACGTCGTGGGTTTCGTTGCGCACGGCGCAGCATTCGATGCGCCTGGTTTCCCCACTGGGCCATTCGGCGCCATGGGTGGCCCAGGTGGTTTCGTCGGCGAAGCGCACGTCCGGGATATGCTGCAAAGTAGTCATGGTCATTCCCTCACACGCCGTGGGCGGCCAGACGCGCGGCGTACCAGCGCGAGAACTGGTCGACATAGGACTCGGTGAACGCCGAGAACGGCCCCGGTGCATAGGCCGGGTCCTGCGTGCCACTGTGGGTGATGGCGACCAGATTGGCGTCCTGCTGGTTGGTGGCGTTCCACACTTCGGTCAGGGTCTGGCGGTCGTAATCGACGCCTTCGACCGCATCCTGGTGCACCAGCCAGCGGCTGCGCACCAGGGTCTTGTCAGCGGACAGCGGGATGATCCAGGAGATCACCGCGTGGTCGCTCATGACATGGGTCCAGGAGTTGTGCGTCCACAGGTGCATGTCGCCCAGATCGCGGCGCGTCACGTCGCCCAGCAGGCGAGTGCAGGCCACCTGGGTGTTGAGGGTTTGCGACTCTCCGTTGCCGGCGATCACAAGCCGTTGCGAGCGAAACTGCGTGATCGAGGCTTCGTCCAGGTACTCGACGGCGTCACAGATGAAGCCGTCTGCTTCCCAGCTCGCCTTGGCTGCGGCGTTGCGAGCGTAATAGTCGTCCAGCGCGGCGAGAGATTCCTCGCTCAGACCGTCGGCGCAGAAGCCGAAGTCTTCCGGCAGGAACGAGGCGGTCAGTTCCGGGTGGGTGCCTGCGCAGTGGTAGCACTCGCGGTTGTTCTCGATGACCAGCTTCCAGTTGCCGTTCTCGATGATCTCGGATTCGTGGGCGATCTTGGCCCTGCTCAAATCGAACGGTGCGAAGCGCGGCGTCATGGTGTCTTCGAGGTAACCGATGTCTTCTGGCGGCTCGCTGGACAGGCAGACGAACACGTGGGCACCCACCACCCTGGTGTGCACCGGGTGCAGGCTCTTGCAGGTGCGGTCGAAGTCCTTGCCCATGTGCGCGGCGTGCTTGAGGCTGCCGTCCAGGTCGTAGGTCCACTGGTGGTAGGGGCAGACCAGCATCCCCACCGTAGACTTGCCGGCCTCCTTCAGGCGCGCGCCGCGATGGCGGCAGACGTTGCGGAAGGCCTGGACGTTTTCGTCATCGTCGCGCACCAGGATGATCGACGCCTTGCCCAGGTCCACCGTGTAGACATCACCCGGTTCCGGAATGTCGGCGGTGACGCCGACCAGAATCCAGTGCTTGTTGAAGAACACGTCAACGTCGGTGGTGAAGACGTCGTCGCGACCGAACAATTCGCCGGGCATGCCGTGGCCGGGCATGCGTTCGACGAGCAGTTGGCGATGGCTCTTCACGGGGGATACGATCATGTTGCACCTCGGGTCATCAGGCTTGTTTTGCTTCGATCCAGTATCGAAATGCCCCGAAGAACGGTCAACGCGCTTTATTCTCACCCTCGTATGAGCGCAGGTTATGCGAACTCCCGCGTGCCATCCTGACGCAGCCACTGGGTCAGGATCTGCACGAATCCCGAGCTGCTTCGGCCTGTGGGAACCACCACGTAATAAGCGTCCTTGGGCTTGACCACCAGCGGAGTGACCCGCACCAGCTCCCCCGATTCCAGCAGGTGATGCACCAGCCGGCCCCAGCCCAGCGCGATGCCGTGACCCTGCATTGCGGCCTGAACCGCGTCGCTGTAATGGCTGCAACGCAGCTGATAGGTCAGGCGCGGCGGCGCGTCTCCCAGCGCACGGAACCAGCTGTTCCAGGTGATCCAGCCTTCGAGGGTGGCGTCGGAATCGATCAGCGGCGCGTGGTGCAGATCCTGCTCGGTGTGCGGCGCCGGATGGCTGGCGAGCCAGGCCGGGGAGCACACCGGGAAGACCTCTTCATCGAACAGCAGCGTCGAGGTGCCGTCGTCCCAGCGGCCTGTGCCGAAGCGCACCGAGAGATCTACGTCATGATGCTGCGTGGACACCAGCCGCAGGTGCAGGTCCGGTTGCGCCTGGCGCAGCGCCGTAAGCCGGGGGAGGATGCGCAGTTGCGAAAATGCCGAGGTGCTGGCGAGCACCAGTTCCTGCTCGGTGGTGCCTTCGGCAATCTTGTCGAACGTGCCGGCGATGCGCTGCATGGACTCGGCGACCACGGCGTACAGCGCGTAGCCCTCGGTGGTGAGCTTGATCGAGCGGTGCAGGCGATGAAAAAGCCGGGCATTGAGGGTGTCTTCCAAGAGCTTCACCTGCTTGCTCACCGCCGCCTGGGTGACGCCCAGTTCCTGCGCCGCGAGGGTGAAGCTGCTCAGGCGCGCCACGGCTTCGAATTCCAGCAGCGCGGTCATCGAAGGAATAAGGCGCCGGTAGCCCTTGATGCGTCGCGGTCCGGGTGGTTGCAAGCTGGGGATGCTCATGGTCGGCCTCGGCTGTTTTTATAGTCTTTCGGAATAGCGTCCACACAATGTACGCAGGTGTACATTAAATGATCGATCCAGTACAGTGCTTTTATATTGATGTGTGGGGAAAGCGGTCATGGCGAGAATCAAGGCACAGGACGCGGGCTGGCGCGGCTCGGCGGAGGGCTGGCTTCAAGCGGCTTATGAAGCGCTGAAAGAGGCGGGCATCGATGCCGTTAGGGTGATGCCGCTCGCCAAGCGCCTGAACCTCTCGCGCACCAGTTTCTACTGGTTTTTCGAAGATCGCGAGCAATTGCTCGCTGCGCTGATCGCGCGTTGGCGGGACAAGAACACCGGCAGCCTGCTGCGCCAGAGCGAGGGCTATGCCGAAAGCATCAGCGAGGCTGCGCTGAACGTCTTCGAGTGCTGGCTCAACCCCGAAATGTTCGATTCGCAATTCGAGTTTGCAGTGCGCAGTTGGGCGTTGCAATCGCCGGAAGTCAGCCAGGAAGTGGCCGCCGCCGACCAGGCGCGCCTGGCCGGATTGGCCGCGATGTTTCGCAGATTCGGTGCCGAACCCGAGGTGGCAGATGCCCGGGCGCGGACGCTGTACCTGACGCAGATCGGCTACATCACCATGAACACCCGTGAAGAGGCCGTGGAGCGTTTCCAGCGCATTCCGCACTACGTGACCATCTTCACCGGCAAGGCGCCCAAGCGCCGCGAGCTTGACCGTTTCTATGGCAAATTCGGCTATGCGCAGACCGATCCCGGCGTGTTTGTTCCGCTGGCTGATACCTTTGAGGAGGCTGTGAGTGAGTGACGCTGTGCTGGGCATCATCGGCGGCACCGGCTGGTTGGGCGACGGGATTGCCAAGGCTGCGCTGGCGAGCGGGCTGCTGTCGGTGGATCACCTGGTGCTGTCTAACCGGTCCGGCGAGGGTGAGCTGGCCGGGTGTGGGGTGCGCATCACCACCGACAATTGCGAGCTGGTTCAGATGAGCTCGATGATCATGCTGTCGGTCCGGCCCGAGCAGTTCGATGGTTTGAAGCTGGACGCAGCGGGCAAGTGCGTGATTTCGCTGATGGCTGGCGTCCCTGCGTCGCGCATCAAGGCGGCAACCGGTGCCAGCGTTGTGGTGCGCGCGATGCCCAATGCGGCGGTGGAGATTCGACGCTCGTTCACGCCGTGGTTTGTGGACGGTGAGCTGTCGGTGGCCGACAAGGCGTTCGTGCAGCGCTTGTTCGAAAGCGTGGGCGATGCGGCCGAAGTGCCGTTGGAAGATCACATCGATTACCTGAGCGCGCTGTCCGGCACCGGACCTGCGTACCCGGCCTTGCTGGCGCAGGCGTTGACCCAGGGTGCAATCGCTCAAGGCATACCCGATTCAATCGCCCGTCGCGCAGCCTTGGGTGTGGTGGTCGGCAGTGCACCGTTGCTGGCCGAGCGTTCCGCAGAGCAGTTGATCGAAGCCCTGATGGCGTATCGCGGGGTAACCGCAGCCGGATTGCAGGCGCTCACCGATGGCGGGTTCGATGGCCTGATAGGCAGCGCGATCCAGGCCGGCGCCACGGTCGCCCGAAAAGGAATGTAGCCCCTTCCCACAGAGTTCTGGGGTGTACACGGTCACGCTTCTGCCCGAAGGGCGTAGCAGCACGGCTTGCCGGCGGGCTGGCGCGAAGCGGCAGTAAACCCTGAGCACGCGGTTTGCCTGACACCACCGCGGCGCCTGATTTTACTGGCGCTGCGCACCAGAACGCCGGCAAGCCGTGCTGCTACGGGTGCAAGGCTGGCAAGCCGGACTGCTACGGGGTGCGGTTGTATGGGCAATCTCTGTGGGAGCGGGCTTGCCCGCGAATGCGGTGGGGCAGTCAGCACCGATGCAACAGGCCCGACGCCTTCGCGGGCGAGCCCGCTCCCACAGGATTCTGGGGAGCACACGGTCACGCTTCTGCCCGAAGGGCGTAGCAGCGCGGCTTGCCGGCGGGCTGGCGCGAAGCGGCAGTAAACCCTGAGCACGCGGTTTGCCTGCCACCACCGCAGCGTTGATTTTACTGGCGCTGCGCACCAGAACGCCGGCAAGCCGGACTGCTACGGGTGCAACGCCGGCAAGCCGTGCTGCTACGGGGCAGCGTCAGCAGGCCGGGTGACGTCTTTAGAGGTCCTTCACCAACCGCAGTGCGTCGTAGATCGCGGCGTGGGTGTTGCGTGCCGCGACGGCGTCGCCGATCCGGAACAGCTGGAAGCGCCCATCGGGGTTGGTCACGATGTTTTGCGCGTTGCCGGCGATCAGGTCGTGCTGCTCCACGGCCCCATCGTTGAGCGAGTGAGGGCGCAGGTCGAAATACAGATCGTCCAGCGGAAGGGTGCCGTGGTTGACGATCACCTGATCAACGACCCGATGTTTGTTCACCGGCCCATAATCACTGCCCAGATGCGCAACCAGTTTGCCGTCCTGGCGCTCAACCCGATCAACCCGGTAGGTCACGGTGAAGGTCACGTCCAGGTCCTGCAGCGCCCGCATGTACGGCACGAGGTTCATCGCCATCACTTCCGGCGAGAACGAACGGTCCGGGGTAATGACTTCCAGCGTCGCGCCGCTTTTGGCGATCAATTCCGCCGCCTGAAGCGCGGCATGATCGCCCGCATCATCGAAAATCAGCACGTTCTTGCCGGGCTTCACGTCGCCGGAAATCACGTCCCAGGCCGACACCACCAGTTCGTTGCCGCTGCTCAGCACTTCAGTGTCAGGCAGGCCGCCGGTGGCGACAATCACCACGTCCGGCTCTTCGGCCATCACAGTATCGGCCTCGGCCCAGGTGTTGAAGTTGAATCTGACCCCCAGGCGTTCGCACTGGGTCATGCGCCAGTCGATGATGCTGATCATCTCCCGACGACGTTCTGACAGCGCCGTCAGGCGAATCTGCCCGCCCGGCTGATCCGCCGCTTCGAATACCGTCACCTGATGCCCGCGTTCGCCTGCGACCCGCGCCGCCTCAAGCCCGGCGGGCCCTGTGCCGATCACCACCACCTTGCGCGGTTTCGCCGCCTTGGGGATGTCATGGGGCATGGTGGTTTCACGCCCGGTGGACGGGTTGTGGATGCAATACGCCGCGCCGCCCTGATAGATGCGGTCCAGGCAGTAGTTGGCGCCGACACAGGGGCGGATGTCTTCTTCGCGTTTCTCGATGATCTTGCGCACGATGTGCGGATCGGTCATGTGCGCGCGGGTCATGCCGATCATGTCGACCTTGCCCGAGGCGATGGCGTGGCGCGCGGTGGCCACGTCCGGAATCTTCGCTGCATGGAAGGTCGGGAAGCCGGTGGATGCGCGAATCTCTCCGGCGAAATCCAGGTGCGCGGCGTTACGCATGCCCTGAATCGGAATCACGTCGGTCAGGCCTGCGTCGGTGTCGATGTGCCCGCGCACCACGTTGAGGAAATCGACCAGGCCGCTGTCCTTGAGCATGTGGGAAATCTTCATGCCTTCTTCAGCGTTGAAGCCACCCGCCAGGTCCTCATCGCCGGTGTAGCGGACGCCCAGCAAAAAGTCCTCACCGCAACGCTTGCGAATGCCGCTCAGGATATCGAAGGTGAAGCGCATGCGGTTTTCCAGCGAGCCGCCGTACGGGCCGTCCAGATCGTTGGTCAACGGCGACCAGAACTGATCCATCAGATGCCCGTACGCCTGCAGCTCCAGGCCATCCAGGCCTGCGGCCTTCATGCGTTCCGCGGCATCGACATAGTCCTTGATGATGCGGTCGATGTCCCAGTCTTCCAGCTTCTTCGGGAACGAGCGGTGCGAGGCTTCGCGACGGTGCGAAGGCGAGACGACCGGCAACCAGTCGGCCTTGTCCCAGCGCGTGCGACGGCCCAGGTGGGTCAACTGGATCATCACCGCCGCGCCGTGTTCGTGGCACTCGTCGGTCAGGTCCTTCATCCACTTCACCACCTCATCCTTGTACGCCAGCACGTTGTTGAACACCGGCGGACTGTCCCGCGACACCGCGGCCGAACCTGCGGTCATGGTCAGCGCCACACCGGCCTTGGCGCGCTCCACGTGGTAGGCGCGATAAAGGTCCTTGGGCATGCCGTCCACCGGATACGCCGGTTCGTGGGAGGTGGTGATGATGCGATTGCGCAGGGTCAGGTGCTTGATCTGGTAGGGCTGCAGAAGCGGATCGGTGGACATTATCGGTGCTCTCTTGGAGGAACATCAGGCTCGGTCTGGCATAACATTAGGATCGAATGTTCACAGGTGTCAATCTCTAAAACACAGGTGTACATTTTGCTTGCTAGCCCCGAAAACCATGGCTAAGATCCGCTCACAACAGGCGATACAGCGTCCTGAAGACGAAGGAGACCGATACGTAGCTCACTCATTACCTGGATTCATTCGACGCAGCGTTTTAGTCGTTTGAACGCGGTGTGGCATTTTGCTTTGATAGGCCGAATGCCTGCCTTTTTCACTGCCAGCTCCACCACACATAGAAGAACCAAAGGAGAAGCCCTAGATGAATAATTGCGCGTTCAAGACCAAGACAGGCCGCTGGCTTGCCGGCATGGCCCTGGCGACGGTGTCGATGTTTTCCCAGGCGGCCGAGCCCGTGAAGATCGGCTGGGTCAACTGGTCGGACACCGAAATCGCAGTGAAACTGGCCTCGGCCGCTCTGCAGGATCATCTGCAGCAGCCCGTCAAACTGGTGCAAGCCGACATCGGTATCCAGTTTCAGGCACTGGCCAACGGCAGCATCGACCTGATTCCGATGGTCTGGCTGCCCTACACCCACAAGCCGTTCTACGACAAATACAAGGACCGTCTGGAAGATCTGGGCGTGTTGTATGAAGGCCGCATCGGCATGGCGGTGCCGGACATCGTGCCGGAAAGCGAAGTCGCCAGTATCGAGGACCTGAACAAGCCCGGCATCCGCGAGAAGTTCAGCGGACAGATCCTCACTTCCGAGGTGGGCAACGGCCAGTACAAGGTCACCCTCAAGGCGATCGACGACTACAAGCTCAATGGCTACAAGATGGTCGCCTCAAGCGAAGCGGGCATGCTCAGCGAACTGGACCGCAACCTCAAACGCGGCAAGTGGTCGCTGGTCAACGCCTGGAGCCCGCACTGGATGTTCTCCAAATATCCGCTGCGTTACCTGGCTGACCCTAAAGGCGCACTGGGCGGCACCGAGCAGATCCACGCCATCGCCCGCAAAGGCTTCTCCGCCGAACACGCCGACGTCGCTCACTTCTTCGCCAACTTCAAGATTCCAAAGGAAGATCTGGAAAAGCTGATGCTGGCCGCACGTGAAAGCAGCGCAGACAAGGTCGTGGCCGATTACTACGCCGCGAACAAGGCGCGTTACCAGGCGATGTTTGCCAGCGCGCAATAACGATTATCTGCGGTAACGAAGAAGCCCCGACATCTCGCGATATCGGGGCTTTTTTGCAGCGCCGGAATCTTGTTTCTCGCCTTATCAATACCGTTGGGGACTTGGCCAACAGCCTGTCAGGCAATATCTGCGTCATCTTCAGGTCTGCGGTGAGAAGATCATGCACCAACCGCCCAGTTACATTTGCGTCAGCCGACGACCCACCAGAGCCGTGTAAAATCAGATGATTACAATGCGCTCGAGGACTGAGCTTGGCGAAATTTCACGTTGACGCTATCCAGCATTGGGAGTCGTTTGAACATGCTGGAACGTCGTATGATCTTGGTCACTTGGACTGTCACGAAGTCCTGCTACGCAAAGAAGCGGGGAAGGATCCGATCCGCTTCGTCGTCACTTACGGGCTGCATTGCTTCACCAAAGATGACACGGAACAGAACATTCCACTGAAATACGCTGATGGGCGTGAGAGCCGCCTGGTTTGCATTGAGCGCTATGAAACCTCCCGACAACTGCGCAGCGCGCTCGAAAAATTGGCCGGCGCGACTGTCTACCTGACCCAGGACGAAAGCTTTTTCACCATGGATGTCATGAATAACGCGAGCGGTGAGGTAGAACCATCAAGATCTGCATGGCTATTTTTCGAGAAAACCGGGTTTTGCGGATCCATGTCACCAGCGCATTTTTTGCGAGGTCAGGTGAAGGTTCGCCTGGGGTACCGATCAGAAGAAAAGGTTTCAGCATCTTCAAGATCGCAGTCGACGCTCTCTTAAGAAACCGAACGGCCAATTCCCCAAAGAGGTTCGGAATCGCTATCCCAAGAGGAAATGAATGGCCCAGAAACGGCGAATCCCTCTCAAGGAGGGATTCTCAGCCGTTGATGCATGCTTCAACGGGGCAGGTCGTTCTCACGTCGCGCTCGGCGAACTGGTGTCCCAGTAACGGGGTGCGATCCGAAGATCCCTGTAACCACCCTTTGGTTTACGCATATGCGCAAAAATACCTTCCACTATCAGTGGAATGGGATCAAGGTTTTTTTATGTTCTCTCAAAGCTGCCGATCCCATTGGTCGTAACAGCATCGTTATGCTGACTTTCTGTCACCCGATATCAGAGCCTCTAAAACGCAAAACCCCCGTATCGCTTGGCGATAACGGGGGAGATCTTTCACGCGCCGTGGAATCCCACGAAGTACGTCAGACGTTGAAACGGAAGTGCAGCACGTCACCGTCCTTGACGATGTAGTCCTTGCCTTCCAGGCGCCATTTGCCTGCCTCCTTGGCACCGGCTTCGCCCTTGTACTGGATGAAGTCGTTGTAGGCGACGCATTCGGCGCGGATAAAGCCTTTTTCGAAGTCGGTGTGGATCACGCCAGCGGCCTGTGGCGCGGTGGCGCCGACGCGGACGGTCCAGGCGCGGACTTCTTCGACGCCTGCGGTGAAGTAGGTCTGCAGGTGCAGCATCTCGTAACCGGCACGGATCACGCGGTTCAGGCCTGGCTCTTCGAGGCCCAGGGCTTCGAGGAACATGTCTTTCTCTTCACCGTCTTCGAGTTCGGCGATTTCTGCTTCGATCTTGTTGCAGACCGGCACCAGCATTGCGCCTTCTTCTTCGGCGATGGCGCGGACCACGTCCAGGTGCTGGTTGTTCTCGAAGCCGTCTTCGGCGACGTTGGCGATGTACATGACCGGCTTGGTGGTCAGCAGGTGGAAGCCCTTGATGACGGCTTTCTCATCGACACCCATGTTCTTCATCAGGCTGCGCGCAGGCTTGCCTTCGGTGAAGTGGGCGATGAGTTTTTCCAGCAGGCCTTTCTGGACCACTGCGTCCTTGTCGCCGCCCTTGGCGTTGCGGGCAACTTTCTGCAGCTGTTTTTCGCAGCTGTCGAGGTCGGCGAAGATCAGTTCCAGATCGATGATCTCGATGTCGCGTTTCGGGTCCACGCTGTTGGAGACGTGAATCACGTTCTCGTCTTCGAAGCAGCGAACCACGTGGGCGATGGCATCGGTTTCGCGGATGTTGGCCAAAAACTTGTTGCCCAGGCCTTCACCTTTGGACGCACCGGCTACCAGGCCTGCGATGTCGACGAACTCCATCGTGGTCGGCAGGATGCGCTTGGGGTTGACGATGTCCGCCAGCGCCTGAAGGCGGGAGTCGGGCATGGCCACGATGCCGCTGTTCGGCTCGATGGTGCAGAAGGGAAAGTTCTCTGCCGCGATACCGGATTTGGTCAGGGCGTTGAACAGGGTGGACTTGCCGACGTTGGGCAGGCCGACGATGCCGCAGTTGAATCCCATGATGTTTCCCCTCGAGTGATGTCAGGCCTTCTGGCTGTGCAGGACGCGCATCGCCTTGGCGAAGTCGCCGGCGAATACATCCGGCAGCACGCCGAGGGCAAAGTCGATGCTGGCATCGAGTTTTTCCTGTTCGGCGCGTGGCGCACGACCCAGGACGAAATTTGAAACCATGCTGGCGACGCCCGGGTGGCCGATGCCAAGCCGCAGGCGGTGGAAATTGTTCTGATTACCCAGTTGCGCAATGATGTCGCGCAACCCGTTGTGCCCGCCATGGCCGCCGCCCAGCTTGAGCTTGGCAACGCCCGGAGGCAGGTCGAGTTCGTCGTGTGCCACCAGGATTTCTTCAGGCTTGATGCGGAAGAAACCGGCAAGTGCCGCCACGGCCTGGCCGCTGCGGTTCATGTAGGTGGTGGGAATCAGCAGACGAACGTCCTGGCCCTGATGGCTGAATTTAGCCACAAGACCGAAATACTTGCGATCAACGGTCAGATTGACACGCTGTGCGCTGGCAATGCGTTCAACGAAAAGAGCCCCTGCGTTATGCCGGGTCTGTTCGTATTCGGGGCCGGGGTTTCCCAGGCCGACGATCAGTTTGATGGCGGTCACGTCAGGGGCTCTTCCTTGGGTTGCGAGTGACGATAGCGAATACCGTCACCCGGTCAACCGGCGTGCGAGTAAAGATTACTCGGCAGCGCCTTCTTCAGCTTCTTCAGGAGCAACGCGTGGAGCGTGAACGTTGGCAACTGCCTTGTCGTCACCGTGAGCCAGGGCCACGAATTCAACGCCTTTCGGAGCTTTGAGGTCCGACAGGTGGATGATGGTGCCGATTTCAGCGTTGGCCAGGTCGACTTCGATGAACTCAGGCAGGTCTTTGGCTTCGCAGGAAACTTCGATGTCGTTTTCTACGTGCGAGATTTCGCCGCCTTTCTTGACCGGGGCTTCTTCGTTGATGAAGTGAACCGGAACCTTGGCAGTCAGTTTCTGGCCAGCGACAACACGGATGAAGTCAGCGTGCATGATGAACTGCTTGGCTGGGTGGCGCTGCATGGCCTTGACGATGACGTTTTGCTTTTTGCCGTCAACGTTCAGTTCGATAACGTGGCTGTAGGCCGCTTCGTTTTCGAACAGTTTGGCGATTTCCTTGGCCACGATGGTCAGGGATTCAGCGGCTTTGTCACCACCGTAAACTACGGCAGGGATGCTGGCGGCGTGACGCAGGCGGCGGCTCGCACCTTTCCCCAGGTCAGTACGCGCTTGGGCGTTCAGAGTGAAATCAGTCATTTTGTATCTCCAAAATAGCCATTCCCGGTTGGCGTTTGCGACCAGCGCCAGACTCGGTATGGGCAAAAAAGCCCCGCCCCGACAATGAGTGTCGGGGCGGGGCGCTTTTCGTCAACGGATGATTCGAAAGGGCAGGGCCCTTAGCGGAACATCGCGCTGATCGATTCTTCGTTGCTGATGCGACGCATCGCTTCAGCGACTACCGGTGCGATATCCAGTTGACGGATACGGTCACAGGCTTGTGCTGCAGCGGACAGCGGGATGGTGTTGGTCACCACCAGCTCGTCCAGCACGGAATTTTCGATGTTCTCGATCGCGCGACCCGACAGAACAGGGTGGGTGCAGTAGGCGAAAACCTTGGCTGCGCCGTGTTCTTTCAGGGCCTTGGCCGCGTGGCACAGGGTGCCGGCGGTGTCGACCATGTCGTCGACGAGAATACAGGTACGGCCTTCGACGTCACCGATGATGTGCATCACTTCGGAGTGATTGGCCTTCTCACGGCGCTTGTCGATGATCCCGAGATCCACGCCCAGGGATTTGGCAACAGCACGTGCACGCACGACGCCGCCGATATCCGGGGACACGATCATCAGGTTTTCGAAGCGTTGGTCTTCGATGTCATCCACCAGAACCGGGGAGCCGTAGATGTTATCTACCGGAATATCGAAGAAGCCTTGAATCTGGTCAGCGTGCAGGTCAACGGTCAGCACACGGTCGATACCGACGACGGTGAGCATGTCCGCAACCACTTTAGCGCTGATAGCCACGCGAGCGGAACGCGGACGGCGATCCTGGCGGGCATAACCAAAGTAAGGAATAACAGCAGTGATACGAGTAGCCGAGGAACGACGGAAGGCATCAGCCATCACGACGAGTTCCATCAGGTTATCGTTGGTCGGAGCGCAGGTCGGCTGAATAATGAAGACGTCTTTACCGCGAACGTTTTCATTGATCTCAGCGGTAATCTCGCCGTCGGAGAATTTTCCGACAGAGATGTCACCGAGAGGGATATGCAGCTGACGTACGACACGCCGAGCCAGATCGGGGTTGGCGTTCCCCGTAAAGACCATCATCTTGGACACGCGCAGTACCTGGAGGCTTAGGGTATGCCTGGATGACTATAGGAAAATGGCAGGGGCGGCTGGATTCGAACCAACGCATGGCAGGATCAAAACCTGCTGCCTTACCGCTTGGCGACGCCCCTGTATCTGTTGCAACGAATGCCTGGCATTCGGTTCTCTTAGAGCAGTGTCTGTAACTTGCGATGCAACATCGAAACGTTGCTTCCCTTTGCTACAAACCCTGTAAGGGTCTCTGTAAGAAGGGCCGAGACTTTATCAGCTTCAGCTTTGTTTGGGAAGGCCCCAAACACACAACTTCCAGTTCCGGTTAATTTTGCTTCGGTAAATTTACCTAACCAATTCAAAGCGTTACGTACATCTGGATAACGCCTTGCTACAACCGGTAAGCAGTCATTTCGACTGTTTCCCTTGGGAACGGGGCGCACTTTAATGGGAGGAGTGTCACGTGTCAACAGTGGATCTGAAAAAATTTCTGCTGTACTTACAGATACTTGCGGCACGAGCACGACATACCACGGTTCTTCGGGGGTTACAGGGGTAAGGATTTCGCCCACGCCCTCAGCAAATGCGGCGTGTCCGCGCACGAAAATCGGCACGTCAGCCCCCAGCTTGAGCCCCAGCGCCGCCAGGCGATTTTCATCCCAGCCCAGTTGCCAGAGATGATTGAGCCCCAGCAAAGTCGTCGCTGCATCGGAGCTTCCGCCACCGATGCCCCCGCCCATGGGCAGGATTTTTTTAAGCCAGATGTCCACGCCAAGCGTGCAACCCGATTGTTCTTTCAAGGCGCGAGCCGCTTTGACAATCAGATTGCTGTCGTGAGGGACGTCGGCAATTTCCGTTTGCAGGCGCACTTCACCATCTTCGCGCAGGGCGAAACTCAACTCGTCGCCGTAGTCCAGAAACTGGAAAATCGTTTCGAGCTGGTGATAGCCGTCTTCGCGGCGGCCAAGAATGTGCAGCATCAGGTTCAGTTTGGCCGGCGCGGGGAGGGTCAGGCGGGGTGCGTCTTGAACAGGCAGCGACATGATCATTGCCCCAGCTTGCGTGGTTGCCAGTCCTTGATGACCAGCGTGACGTCCAGGTCCTGGCCGTGCAGTTTCATCCGCTCGGGCAGCCAGTAACCGTTTTGCTCGGTGTAGCTCAGGTACTCGATCTGCCAGCCATCCTGCTCAAGACCCGACAGGCGGCTGTCGCCGTCCAGGGTCAGGCTGCTCTTGGTTTCGGGGGCGGGCAGGCCGCGGACCCACCACACCAGATGCGAAACCGGCAGTCTCCAGCCCAGTTGATCCTTGAGCAGGGTTTCGGGATCGGGCGCGTCATAGCGGCCCTGGTTGGCGACTTCCAGCGAGACAGCGCCAGGGCGCCCGGTCAGGCGTGCTGCACCGCGCCCCAGGGGGCCGGAGAGGCGAATGTCGTAATAATCCTGGCGTTGCAGCCAGTACAGCGTGCCGCTGCCGGAATCCTTCGGTGCGCGAATGCCGACCTTGCCGTTGATCTCCCAGCCATCGAGACGGGTGAGCTGTTCTTTGTTGACGCGCCATTTGGCGGCGTCGCCCGTGCCTTGTACAGCTTCGCGCGGGGTGACCCCTGCGCAACCGGCGAGCAGGGCGATAAGGGTAAAAGCGATCAGGTGGCGCAAAGACATAAATCAGAGAGTCTCGGAGCCGGTCAGGCGCTTGAGGGTGCTGCGCAGGACCGGGCTGTCAGGTTGTTGTTCCAGGGCCTTGCCCCATATTTTGCGTGCTTCGCGCTGTTGGCCCTTGGCCCAGAGCACTTCGCCCAGGTGCGCGGCCACTTCGTGGTCGGGGAAGCGCTCCAGGGCTTCGCGCAGCAGGCGCTCGGCCTCGTCGAGGTTGCCCAGGCGATAATTGACCCAGCCCAGGCTGTCGAGGACCGCAGGGTCTTCGGGGTTGAGCTGGTGGGCGCGTTCGATCAGTTCCTTGGCTTCGGCATAGCGCGTGGTGCGGTCGGACAGGGTGTAGCCCAGCGCATTGAGCGCCATGGCGTTGTCCGGCTCGCGCTTGAGGATCGCCCGCAGGTCGGTCTCCATCTGCTTCAGGTCGTCGCGCTTCTCCGCCAGCATCGCGCGGGTGTACAGCAGGTTCAGATCGTCCGGATACAGCTTCAAGGCCTGGGTCAGCACTTGCCAGCCACGGTCGCTCTGATTGTTGTTGGTCAGGGTTTCAGCTTCGATCAGGTACAGCTGAATCGTGTAATCGGGCTGATCGGCACGGGCCTGGGCCAGGCGCTTGGAGGCCTCGGCGGTGTTGCCGTTGCTCATCAGGATGTCAGCCTGACGCAATTGCGCCGGCAGGTAATCGTTGCCTGGCCCGACCTGGGCGTACTCGCTCAAGGCGTTTTGCGGGTCGTTGCGCTCTTCGTAGATGCGGCCAAGGTTCACATGAGCCGAATCGACGTGGCTGCCACGGGCGACCAAGTCTTCGAGATAGCCCTGGGCCTCATCCCAGGCCTTGTTCTCCAGGCACACCAGCGCCAGCGAATAACGCAGTTCGTCGTCATCCGGGTACTGCTGAACAAGATTGGAGAACTGCACCTTGGCGTCTTCCATGCGGTTCTGTTCCACCAGCATGCGCGCGTAAGTCAGGCGCAGACGCTTGTCGTCCGGGTACTTCTTGATGCTCTTTTCCAGCAGCGGAATCGCTTCCTTGCCGCGGTTCATGCTTTGCAGCAGGCGTGCGCGCAACAGGATCGGCGCGACTTCGCCTTCGCCCGGCGGGTTGTCTTCGAGCAGCTTGAGGGACGCATTGCTGTCGCCCTCCTGCTGGAGCAGCAGCGCCTTGCCGAAGATCAACTGGCCGTTTTTCGGGTACTTGGCCAACAGCCGGTCAAAGCTGGCCAGAAGGCCCTTGCGGGTGTTGGAGTCGGTTTCCGCAGCCGACAGGGCGAGGAAGTCGAAATGGGTATCGCCCTGACCCTGCAGCACCTTTTCCATGTAGCGCATGGCGTCGTCGTAGCGACCGGCCCGGGCCAGCTGGATAGCGGCCGCGCGCTGGGCTTCCAGGTTGGTCGGATCGTTGCGCGCCCAGATCATCGAGGTGTCCAGCGCTGCCTGATCGGCGCCCAGGTACTCGGCAATGCGGAAGGCTCGCTCGGAAATGCCCGGATCCTGGGTCTGGATGGCCTGGGTCACGTAGTTGTCCAGCGCAATGTCGAAGCGGTTGCGCTGCCCGGCAAGCTCGGCAGTCAGCAGGCTGACGACGGTGTCCTGGGTGAACGATCCGTAGACCTGCGGCTTGGCCTCGGGCGCGGGCGTCGTTTCCTTCGCCGCAGCCGGCGGCTGCGAGGATGCGGGAGGCGTCGACTGACAGCCACCGAGAACGACTAGGGCAAGGAACAACGCGGACGATTTATTCATATAGAAGAGGGGCGGCTTACCTGCGGTTTGGAAGCATCATGACATAAGGCAGGGAGCAAACCCACAGCCCGGCTAAAAACTTAAAGACCCGTTATTTAAAGCCTGCGCCCGGACAATTTGTCGCAGGGGCAGGGCTGCGAAGCGGATCTCTATAGGGACAATAGACTGTCCTGGACGTTCTGAATGTATTGCGGTGGTTGTTCTCGGTCTAGTGAAGTAGGACAATTGCCGGCTTCTCGTCACCGTCAGCGACCTTGAATGGCCTTTCTTGCTCTGGGTATCAATCATAAGACTGCATCAGTGGATGTCCGCGAGCGCGTGGCATTTACGCCTGAGCAGCTGGTTGAGGCATTGCAGCAGCTGTGTCGCCTGACCCAGAGTCGTGAAGCGGCGATTCTTTCGACCTGCAACCGCAGCGAGCTCTATATAGAGCAGGATCAGCTCACCGCCGAGGTGGTGCTCAGCTGGCTGGCCGACTATCACCACTTGAACCTCGAAGAGTTGCGCGCCAGTGCCTATGTGCACGAGGACGACGCTGCCGTGCGCCACATGATGCGCGTGGCTTCGGGGCTCGATTCGCTGGTGCTGGGCGAGCCGCAGATTCTCGGCCAGATGAAATCCGCCTACGCCGTGGCGCGTGAAGCGGGGACCATCGGCCCTTTGCTCGGACGGTTGTTCCAGGCCACCTTCAGCGCTGCCAAGCAGGTGCGCACCGACACGGCCATCGGTGAAAACCCGGTTTCCGTGGCTTTTGCCGCCGTCAGCCTGGCCAAGCAGATATTCAGCGACCTTCAGCGCAGCCAGGCATTACTGATCGGCGCCGGCGAAACCATCACGCTGGTCGCCCGGCACCTGCGTGATCTTGGGGTCAAGCGTATCGTGGTCGCCAACCGCACGCTGGAACGCGCAAGCATCCTGGCCGAAGAGTTCGGTGCCCACGCGGTGTTGCTGGCCGACATCCCGGCCGAACTGGTCAACAGTGATATCGTCATCAGTTCCACCGCCAGCCAGTTGCCGATCCTGGGCAAGGGCGCGGTGGAAAGCGCGCTGAAACTGCGCAAGCACAAACCGATCTTCATGGTCGACATCGCCGTCCCTCGCGACATCGAGCCGGAAGTCGGCGAGCTGGACGACGTTTACCTGTATACCGTCGACGATCTGCACGAAGTCGTCGCGGAAAACCTCAAGAGTCGCCAGGGTGCAGCCCAGGCGGCCGAGGAACTGGTGAGCCTTGGCGTCGATGATTTCATGTCGCGCCTGCGCGAGCTGGCGGCGGTCGATGTACTCAGGGCCTATCGTCAGCAGAGCGAACGCCTGCGCGACGAAGAACTGCAAAAGGCCCAGCGCCTGCTCGCCAATGGCGCCAACGCTGAAGATGTACTGGCGTCGCTGGCCCGTGGCCTGACCAACAAAATGATGCATGCCCCCAGCGTGCAACTCAAAAAGCTGTCCGCCGAAGGCCGCGTCGATGCGCTGGCCATGGCCCAGGAACTCTTTGCCCTCGATGAGGGCTCCACGGATAAACCCCCGCAATGAAAGCTTCACTGCTCAACAAGCTGGACGTGCTCAGCGACCGTTTCGAAGAATTGACCGCGTTGCTGGGCGACGCCGAAGTCATTTCCGATCAGACTCAATTTCGCGCCTATTCCCGTGAATATGCGGAAGTCGAGCCGGTGATCCAGGTCTATCGCCAACTGCAGAAGGTGTACAGTGATCTTGAGGGTGCCCAGGCGCTGCTCAAGGACAGCGACCCTGACCTGCGCGAAATGGCGGTCGAGGAAGTACGCGAAGCCCGCGACCGCCAGGAAGTCCTGGAAGCCGATCTGCAAAAGATGCTGCTGCCCAAGGATCCCAACGACAGTCGCAACGTGTTTCTGGAAATTCGTGCCGGCACCGGTGGTGACGAGGCGGCGATTTTCTCCGGCGACCTGTTCCGCATGTACTCGCGCTATTCGGAGCGTCGTGGCTGGCGGGTGGAAATCCTATCGCAGAACGAAGGCGAGCATGGCGGCTTCAAGGAAGTCATCGCGCGGGTCGAGGGCGACAACGTCTACGGCAAGCTGAAGTTCGAATCCGGGGCGCATCGCGTGCAGCGGGTTCCCGAAACCGAATCCCAGGGCCGCATCCATACCTCGGCCTGCACGGTGGCGGTATTGCCCGAGCCCGATGAGCAGCAGGACATCGAGATCAACCCGGCGGATTTGCGGGTCGACACTTACCGTTCTTCGGGTGCGGGCGGGCAGCACGTGAACACCACCGACTCGGCCATCCGTATCACTCACTTGCCAACCGGTATCGTGGTCGAGTGTCAGGAAGAGCGTTCCCAGCACAAGAACCGCGCCCGGGCGATGGCCTGGCTCGCGGCCAAGCTCAAGGATCAGCAGACTTCCGCAGCGGCCAACGCCATCGCGTCCGAGCGCAAGCTGCTGGTGGGTTCGGGCGACCGTTCCGAGCGCATCCGCACGTACAATTTCCCACAGGGGCGAGTGACAGATCATCGCGTCAACCTGACGCTGTACTCGCTGGATGAAGTTCTGGCCGGTGGAGTCGATGCAGTGATAGAACCGTTGCTTGCCGAGTATCAGGCAGACCAACTTGCGGCACTGGGTGAGTAAATGACCATCATCGCCAGCCTGTTAAGAAACGCCGAACTGCCGGACTCCCCGACAGCCCGCCTGGACGCCGAACTGCTGCTCGCCGCTGCCCTGGGCAAGCCGCGCAGCTTTCTGCACACCTGGCCCGAGCGCATCGTCAGCTCCGAAGCCGCCCAGGCCTTCGATGGCTATCTGAAACGCCGTCGTACTGGCGAGCCGGTGGCCTATATTCTGGGCCTGCAGGGCTTCTGGAACATCGATCTGGAAGTCGCGCCCCACACGCTGATTCCGCGGCCGGAAACCGAAATGCTGGTGGAGACCGCGCTGGAGCTGCTGCCCGGCGCCATCGCTCATCGCCTGCTGGACCTTGGCACCGGCACCGGGGCCATCGCGCTGTCGCTGGCCAAGGATCGCCCGCAGTGGACCCTGACCGCCGTGGACCGCGTGGAAGACGCCGTCGAGCTTGCCGAGCGCAATCGCCAGCGCCTGCACCTGGACAATGCCCGGGTGCTGCAAAGTCACTGGTTCAGCGCCGTTGAGGGTCAGCGTTTCGACCTGATACTGAGCAATCCCCCTTACATCGCCGCAAGCGACCCGCACTTGGTCGAAGGTGACGTGCGTTTCGAGCCCAGCAGTGCGCTGGTGTCGGGCGACGACGGGCTGGACGACCTGCGCCTGATCGTCTCCCAGGCGCCTGCGCATCTGGAAGCCGGTGGCTGGTTGCTGCTGGAGCACGGCTACGATCAGGGCCCGGCGGTGCGCGAACTGCTCAATCGTCATGGTTTCGAACAGATCCAGACCCGCCGCGATCTGGGGGACCACGAACGCATCACTTTCGGACGCGTGCCACTTTGAACACTGCCGACCTGACCGACGAAGAACTGCTGCGCTACAGCCGACAGATCCTGCTGTCGCAGGTCGATATCGAAGGCCAGTTGCGCATCAGGCACAGCCGCGCACTGATCGTCGGCGTCGGCGGGTTGGGCTCGCCGGTGGCGTTGTACCTGGCGGCGGCCGGTGTGGGCGAGCTGCATCTGGCGGACTTCGACACGGTCGACCTGACCAACCTGCAACGCCAGATCATCCACGACACCCAGAGCGTCGGCCAGAGCAAGGTCGATTCGGCCATCGCCCGTTTGAGTGCGATCAACCCGCAGATCAGACTGGTGGCCCATCGCACGGCGCTGGATGTCGATTCCCTGGCCGCTGCGGTGGCGGGTGTGGACCTGGTGCTCGATTGCTCCGACAATTTCTCGACCCGCGAGGCGGTCAACGCTGCTTGCGTGGCCGCCAGACGTCCGCTGGTCAGTGGCGCGGCGATCCGTCTGGAAGGGCAGCTCTCGGTGTTCGACCCGCGTCGCCCTGAAAGCCCGTGCTATCACTGTCTTTACGGGCATGGGAGCGAAAGCGAACTGACCTGCAGCGAAGCCGGCGTGATCGGCCCTCTGGTGGGCCTGGTCGGCAGCCTGCAAGCGCTGGAGGCCCTGAAACTGCTGGCCGGTTTTGGTGAGCCGCTGGTCGGGCGGCTGCTGTTGATCGACGCCCTGGGCAGCCGCTTCCGCGAGCTGAAGGTCAAGCGTGATCCGGGTTGCAGCGTCTGCGGCGCGGCCCATGAATAGAGCGCGCAAGGATGGCTAGAGACAACGATGCGCCCATCGGCGTGTTCGATTCAGGTGTCGGCGGCCTGTCGGTCCTGAGCGAAATCAATCAGCTGTTGCCCCGCGAGTCGCTGCTCTATGTGGCTGATTGCGGGCACATCCCCTATGGCGAGAAATCCCCCGAGTTCATTCGTGAGCGCTGCGTGATCGTCGCCGAATTCTTTCGCGCTCAAGGCGCCAAGGCCCTGGTGCTGGCGTGCAATACCGCGACGGTTGCGGCGGCTGCCGACCTGCGCGAGCGCTACCCGGACTGGCCAATCGTCTGCATGGAACCTGCGGTAAAGCCTGCGGCCGCCGCCACCCGCAGCGGTGTGGTCGGTGTGCTCGCCACCACGGGCACCCTGCAAAGCGCGAAGTTCGCCGCCTTGCTCGACCGTTTTGCCGCCGATGTGCAGGTGGTCACCCAGCCTTGCCCCGGGCTGGTCGAGCTGATCGAAACCGGTGATCTGGCGAGTCCTGCCCTTCGGCAACTGCTCAAGGGCTATGTCGACCCGCTGCTGGAAGCTGGTTGCGACACCATCGTGCTGGGTTGCACCCACTATCCCTTCCTCAAGCCGCTGCTGCGGGAGATGATTCCGGCGTCGATTTCGCTGATCGATACCGGCGCCGCCGTCGCTCGTCAATTGCAGCGTCTGCTCAGCCAGCAAGACTTGCTCGCCACCGGTCACCCTCTGACCGCGCAGTTCTGGACCAGTGGTGATCCGGAAAATTTCAGAAACATCCTACCTGTACTATGGAAATATTCTGACAGTGTGCGAAGCTTCGGCCTGTGAAAAAAACGTGAATAGCGCTGTTTTCTACTGAACTAAAGCTCGCTGACGGATTTCTACACGAAGTCTGTTGATATAAAAATTTCTAACTGCACTCGAAAATGGGATGTTTCAGATGAAGCGACTGTTTTGTTTGGCTGCGATTGCGGCCGCGTTAACGGGGCAAAGTGCAATTGCTCAGGCCGATGGGGTCGAGTTCTCGGTGGGGCACACCGGCGAATCGACGATGACCTATCGTCTGGGCGCGCAATTTGATTGGGACAAGAGCTGGTGGCAAACCAGCGTCGGTCGTCTGACTGGCTACTGGAGCGGCGCCTACACCTACTGGGAAGGTGACAAGAGTTCCAGCAACAACAGCCTGTCGTTCTCCCCGGTATTCGTTTACGAATTCTCCGGTGAAAGCGTCAAGCCGTACATCGAGGCCGGCATCGGTGCTGCAGTATTCCAGCACACCGAAGTTGAAGGGAACAAACTGGGCAGCGCCTTCCAGTTCGAAGACCGCATCGGCTTCGGCCTGCGCTTCGCCGGTGGTCATGAAGTCGGCCTGCGCGCCACTCATTACTCCAACGGTGGCCTGACCAGCAGCAACGATGGTATCGAAAGCTACGCGATCCATTACACGATGCCGTTTTAAGCATCTCGTCGTGTGATTGTGTAGGAGCGCGCTTGCCCGCGATTGCGGTGTGTCAGTCAACAGACCAGGCACAGTAACAACGCATTCGCGGGCAAGCGCGCTCCTACAGGTCCAGATCTGCGGTGTTACACATACGCCGTCGCAATCCCTTCCCGCTCGGTGATGCATTCCGGCGCACCCATCTCGAATTCCCTACAGATCAACGGCCTTTTGTCGTAGATCGTGCAGCGCATCGTGTCGCGATCCAGCGCCGCGCACCAGCCGTCGTCCAGGCGCAACATGACCTCGCCGCCCCAGTCATCGGTATCGATGAAGCGTTCGGGCACGCCGGTATCGGTGATCAGCATCACTTCCAGTTGGCAGCAGCAGGCGGCGCAGGTAGAACAGGAAACGGCGGGCTCGGCAGGTTCTGCGGGGAGTTGCAGCAGGGGAATGGCACTCATGGGCGGCAGTTTAAAGCAGTGAAGCTGTCGCAGGTGAGCGGACTGACAGACGTAGTCGTCAGGCTGAAACCTCGCTGTGGTGGGCCTGGCGAAAGTAGTTCGCCAGCCAGTGCAGCAACGGCAGCACCAGCGCCCATATCGCGGCAAGGATCAGCGCACTGGGCCACACGCCCAGCGGCAGTTGAACGTAGGTCAGGTGCGAGCCGGCAATGTAGGACGCCGGGCCGCCCACGGCGCCCATGACACTGGCCAGCCACCAGCGCTTGCCGGACCACGCCAGGCAATGTCCCAGGGTGGTCGCCAGCAAGGGCCAGAGCAGCGCCAGCCACAGCGGGATTACCCGTCCGACCTCGCCAAAATCGAACACGCCGATTTTGATCAGCGCGCTGTCGAGCACGCAGCCCAGGGCGAATACGGTCATCAGCAGCTTGCCCTCGGCCCGCCAGGAGCCGATGAAACGCAGGTGCACGAGCAGAATCGCAAAGGGGATCAGCAACCAGCCACTGTTGCCGCCCAGCACACAGGTGAACCATCCCAACTGAAACAAAACTGCGTTCAGTAGATTTCTAAGCATCGAAACGTCCCAACAAAGGCTGCGACATCGCCCGGGGCTTGGCCAGCAGCAATTGCGCGGTACCAATGGTGCGCTCAAGAAAACCGCCTTCGCAGTAGCATAGGTAAAACTCCCACAGGCGCAGGAAGTAATCGTCATAACCCAGTTGCGAAAGACGGCTGCTGGCATGCCTGAAGTTCTCGTGCCACAGGCGCAGGGTGCGCGCGTAATGCAGGCCGAAGTCCTCCATGTGCAGCAGGTTCATGTCGGTGTCCTTGGCGACGACTTCCAGCATCCGCGTGACCGACGGCAGGGCGCCCCCGGGGAAGATATAGCGCTGGATGAAATCGACACTGCGCCTGGCCTGTTCGTAGCGCTGCTCACGGATGGTGATCGCTTGCAGCAGCATCAGGCCATCGTCCTTGAGCAGGCGCGTGCATTGCTTGAAGTAGGTGGGCAGGAAGCGGTGGCCGACCGCCTCGATCATCTCGATGGACACCAGCTTGTCGTATTGCCCGGTCAGGTCGCGGTAGTCACTGAGCAGCAGGGTGATGCGGTCCTGCAGGCCCAGTTCGGCGATGCGCTGCTCGGTGTAGGCGAACTGCTCCTTGGAAAGCGTCGTGGTGGTGACCTTGCACCCGAAGTGCTGCGCCGCGTGGATCGCCATGCTGCCCCAGCCGGTGCCGATTTCCAGCAGGTGATCGCTGGGTTTGAGGGCAAGCTTCTGGCAGATCCGCGTCAGTTTGTTCAGTTGCGCCTGCTCAAGGGTGTCGTCGGGGCTCTGGAACTGCGCGGCCGAGTACATCATGGTCGGGTCCAGGAACTGCTCGAACAGGTCGTTGCCCAGGTCGTAGTGGGCGGCGATGTTCTTCTGCGAACCTTTGCGGGTGTTACGGTTGAGCCAGTGCAGGCCGTGCACGAAAGGCCGTCCGAGCCTGGCCAGGCCACCTTCCATGGCGTCGAGCACATCCAGGTTGCTGACGAACACGCGGATCACGGCAGTAAGGTCAGGGCTGGTCCAGTACCCGTGGATGAACGCCTCCCCGGAGCCGATGGAGCCGTTGCTGGCGACCAGGCCCCAGACCGCCGGGTCATGCACGTGGATTTCGCCGAGGGTCTTGGAGCCCGCCGCGCCGAAGACATGGCGTTCATCGCCTTCATACACCACCAACTGGCCATGGCGCAGATGCGAAAGCTGGCGCAACACGCCTCGGCGCAACAGGCCCGAGGTCAGGCTGTTGGCGTTCAAGCCAGCAGCGAGGCTGTTACTTTTCATGGCGTCGATCCTCGGGTTGAACGGCGGCCGTGCGGTAGGTGCCTTCGGCGGCTTGATGGGAAAAAACCGGAACACGTTTGAGAAACAGGCGCAGCGCCTGCCAGTAGATGGCCAGGCAGGTCTTGGCGGTCATCCACGGGAAATCCCGCAGATGGCGATGCAGGGCGGAGCGATCCAGCGCCTGACGGTGCAGGTTCAGCGTGGCGTCGAACACTTTTTCATCGCCTTGCCAATCGGCCATGTGCACGCCCAGGCGCTCGCCGGGCGGGCTGAAACTCATGCGGTACTCAAGATCGGCTGGCAGAAACGGCGACACGTGAAAGGCCTTGGCCACGGCAAAGTGCTGGTGGCCCTCGCTGCCTGCCGGCAGCACGTAGTGATAGCGCTCGCGCCAGGGCGTGTTGGTGACTTCACAGACAATCGCCGCCAGCGAGCCATCGGTTTCGAAGCAATAGAAGAAGCTCACCGGGTTGAACGACAGGCCCCAACTGCGTGCTTGCGTCAGCAGGCAGACCCGGCCCTGGGGCGTGCGGCCCAGCGCGGTATGCAGAATTTCTCGCACGGAATCGATCAGAGACAGGCCGCGCCCGGTGTGTGCGCGCAGATAGTCGCTGTGGCGAAACGAAAACGGCGCAAGGCGACTGGCGCCGGACAGCGGTGACAGCTTCATCACCGCGTCCTGTTCGTCGAGGTCCAGGTACAGCATGCCGATGCGGTAAGTGAACGCATGGGCCTTCGGCGAGAAGCGCCGATGGGTCACCAGGCCGCTGTACAGGGCGCTGTTCATAGCGCCTCCCCGAATGCCGACGCCACGCGCAGCGCACTGACCACGCCATCCTCGTGAAAGCCGTTGGCCCAGTAGGCGCCGCAGTAATAACTGTGTTGCGCGCCGAGCAACTCCTGCCAGCGCGCTTGGGCGGCGATGCCCTTGAGGCTGTATTGCGGATGGGCGTAGCGGTAGCGGGCGAGGATCTTGTGCGGGTCGATCGCCGGCGTCTGGTTCAGGCTGACGCAGAACGTGGTATCGCTCTCGATGCCTTGCAGGATATTCATCGCGTAGGTCACCGCTGCCGACTGATCCCCCGCGCCGCCGAGCCGGTAGTTCCAGCTGGCCCAGGCCAGTGGGCGCTTGGGCAGCAGGCGAGTGTCGGTGTGCAGCACCACGTCGTTGTCGGCGTAGGGCAGGGCGCCGAGGATTTCCCGTTCGGCGTGGCTGGGTTCGGCCAGCATTCCCAGCGCCTGATCGCTGTGGCAGGCGAAGATCACCTTGTCGAAGCGCTCGCCGTTGCTGCTGCCCCCGCTGTAGATCGTCACGCCCTCACTGTCACGCTCGACCCGGCTCACCGGGCATTGCAGGCGAATGCGCTCGCGAAACGGCGCGGTCAGCGGTTCGATGTAGCGGCTGGAACCGCCCTCGATCACGCACCACTGCGGGCGATTGCTGACCGACAGCAAGCCGTGGTTCTTGAAGAAGCGCACGAAGAATTGCAGGGGGAACGCCAGCATGTCGGCCAGCGACATCGACCAGATCGCCGCGCCCATGGGCACGATGTAATGGTCGGTGAAGCGCTGCCCGTACCCCTCGGACTTGAGGTACGCGCCCAGGGTGGTGTCGGCGGCGATACGCTGGCTTTGCAGATCGGCCAGCGCCTGTTTGTTGAAGCGCAGAATGTCGCGCAGCATGCCCCAGAAGGATGGCGACAACAGGTTGCTGCGCTGGGCGAACAGGCTGTTGAGGTTGTTGCCGTTGTACTCGGTCTGGCTGCGCGGGTCGCTCACCGAAAAGCTCATCTCGGTGGGTTTGAAGGCGACGCCCAGGGTGTCCAGCAGCTTGATGAAGTTGGGGTAGGTCCAGTCGTTGAAGACGATGAAACCGGTGTCGATGGCGTGGCTCTTGCCGTTCACCATGACGTTGACGGTGTGGGTATGCCCGCCGATCCAGTCATTGGCTTCGAAGACCGTAATGTCGTGGGCCCGGTTCAGCAACCAGGCGCAGGTCAGGCCGGAAATGCCGCTGCCGATAATCGCGATCTTCATGCCGAGCTCCCGCTCTGCCTGGCGTCACGGACCATGCGTTTGCCCAGCGCCAGTTGCAGGCGCTCGGGGAGCAGGGCGAGGAGTTTCAGGGACAGGATCAAGGGCCAGGGAAAGGCGACTTCCATGGGGCGGCGGTTTTTTTTCAGACGCTGCGCGATGAACCGCGCGGCTTTTGGCGCAGGCCAGCTCATGGGCATCGGAAAGTCGTTCTTGCGGGTCAGGGGGGTATCGACGAACCCTGGGCTTACCACCGTGACATCGATCCCTTCGCGGGCCAGGTCGATGCGCAGGGAGCGAAACAGGTAACGCAGGCCGGCCTTCGAGGCGCCATAGGCTTCCGAACGGGTCAGCGGCAGGTAGGCCACGGAGCTCGCGACCCCCACCAGATGCGGCCGTTGACCCAGGCGCAGCAGGGTCAGCGCTTCCTGAATGCAATAGGACGTGGCGATCAGGTTGGTCCTGACCACGCGCTCGACCAGTTGCGCGTCGAACCGGGTGGCGTCGATGTACTCGCATGTGCCAGCGTTGAGAATCGCCGTGTCCACTGCTCCCCAGACCTGCGCGATGCGCTCGCCGATACCCTTGACCTGGTCTGGATCGGTAATGTCGCCCGGTGCCAGCAGCACCTGGCGCGGGAAGCGCTGGTCCAGGGCCTCCAGCGGCTCGAGGTTGCGCGCCGTCAGGGCAAGCTGGTGCCCGGCGTTCAGCAGTTCTTCAGCCAGTGCCAGTCCGATGCCGCTGCTGGCGCCGGTCAGCCAGATGCGCCGCTTCATCCCAGTCGCCCCTTGAGCCAGCGGATCATCCTGCCCATGACCGGCAGGTGTTCGTAGAGCAGCGCGCCCGCGTCGAAAAAGTCCCGGTGCTGGAAGACCTTGTTGTCAGCCCATAGCAAGTGCGAGCAACCCTGCACGGTGATCGGCTCGCCATGCTTGAGATGGGCGTGGCGCACGGTCATGGTCCAGCGCAGATAGCCCTTGCCTTCGCGTACCTGATCGTAGGCGTGGAATTCGAACTGCAGGTCCGTGACGTTGGCGTACAGGTCGGCGAAGTATTTCTGCAGTGCCGGCAGGCCCTGAACCTCATGCAGTGGGTCGGCGAAGGCGATGTCGTCGCTGTACAGCTCGCCGAGGCGGTGCAGGTTGTCCTTATCCAGTTCGGCAAAGCGCCGGGCGTAGTCGCGCAGGAATTCACTCATGGTCTTGAGTCTCTGCTTGTCGATGAGGCAGGGATTTGAACGCGGCCAATGCGCGCTCGCGGCTGGATTTCAGGTCGACGATGGGCCGTGGGTAACCCTGGACGCCAAACAGGCCGCCCATTGCCGATGGATCATGGATGTCGCGTTTGTTCAGCTCGGCCAGTTCAGGCACCCACTGCTTGATGAACAGCCCTTCAGGGTCGAAGCGCTCGGACTGGCTGACCGGATTGAAGATCCGGAAATAGGGCGAGGAGTCGGTGCCGGTGGACGAACTCCATTGCCAGCCGCCGTTATTGGCCGCCAGATCGCCATCGATCAGGTGCTGCATGAAAAAACGCTCGCCTTCGCGCCAGTCCAGCAGCAGGTTTTTGGTCAGGTACATCGCCACCACCATGCGCAGGCGGTTGTGCATCCAGCCGGTTTCCAGCAACTGGCGCATGGCGGCGTCCACCAGAGGCAGCCCGGTGCGGCCCTGTTGCCAGGCTTCCAGGTCCTTGGGGGCATGGCGCCATTTCAGCGCTTCGGTTTCAGGGCGGAAGGCCCGATGCCGGGATACCCTCGGGAAGCCCACCAGGACGTGCTTGTAGAACTCGCGCCAGATCAACTCGTTGATCCAGGTGACGGCGCCCTGGCTGCCGGATTCGAACTCGCCATGGTTGCTGCGCAGGGCGGCGTGCAGGCACTGGCGCGGCGAAACCACGCCCGCCGCCAGGTACGCAGACAACTGGCTGGTGCCGGGTTTGGCCGGGAAATCCCGCTCGTCGTTGTAGTAATGCACCTGGTCGTCGGTGAAGTGCTCAAGGCGCTTGCGTGCCTCGTCCTCCCCCGCCGGCCAGAGCTTGCGCAGCGCCTGGGACGGCGTGGCGAAACCCTTGACGCTGTCGGGCACTTCGTCGCTCTTGATATGCACCGGCGACTGCTTGTGCGGCAGGCGCACCACCGACGGCACCGAGTGGTGCAGACGGCCGTAACAGACCTTGCGAAACTGGGTGTAGACCTTGAAATAGCCGCCGCTCTTGGTCAGCACGCTGCCCGGCTTGAAGAACAACTGGTCCAGATGGCTGTGAAACGCGATGCCCTGTTTATCCAGTGCGGCGGCCACCTCGCGGTCCCGGCTCTGTTCGTTGACACCGTATTCTTCGTTGACGTGAACCTGCTCGACCCCGTGTTCCTTGCACAGATCAACCAGGGCCTTGGGCGCCTTGTCCCAGGTGTTGGCGTGAACGATCAGCAGGGGCACGTTCAGGGCCTTGAGCTCGGTCTGCAAAGCCTTGAGGTTGCGCAGCCAGAAGTCGACCTTGCAGGCGGCATCGTCGTGCAACTGCCACTGGCCGGGGCTGATCATGTACAGCGCAATCGTCGGCCCCTGATGCATGGCAGCGCTCAGGGCGGTGTTGTCATGTACGCGCAGGTCGGTGCGCAGCCAGAAGAGTTGCATGGTCATTCCTTAGATGAGCCCCAGCCGCTGCAAGGCGGTCTGGGTGGTCAGCGGGTCTTCGGCAAGGGTGAGTCCGGCGACCTCACTGACAGATACGGTCAACTCGGCCGAATGGATGCGCACCGTCGGTCCGATAATCAGTTTCGGGCAATCGATGTTGTTCAGCAGGCGCGGCAACTGACTCAGGTTCAGTGACTTGCTGGAGTACAAGAGCACCGCGCGAGGCTTGAGATGTTCGCAGGCCAGGCCCAGCTCGCCCGGCGGCACCGGCCAGTCGAAGACTTCCACGGGGCAGTCGGCGCTGCTGATCAGCCAGGCGGTCAGCCACAGATGCGGCTCCAGCGGGACATCGGACTGATTGATCAACAGGAATGGCGCACCACTGACCTGGCGGTTGTTGTGGTACAGGCGTGCGCCGAACTTGCTGCGCAGCCAGGAGTAGAAGAACACCCGCTCCATCTGCGCGCCGAACTGACCTTGCCAGCGTTGCTCCAGGGCGGCCAGCAACGGCAGCAACAATTGCTCGCACAGCGTGCGCGGCGGGTAGAGCGACATGGCCTGGTTGACGGTTTCGTCCAGCTTGCGCTCGGCCAGGTTGCTGATCGCTTGCAGGAGCGTCTGGCGCAGCCGGTCCCAGTCGCTTTCGACATCGGGAGGCGGCGTCTGCTGGCTGTCGATCAGGTTCTTGACCTGGCTGACGGCCACGCCGCGATTGAGCCAGGTGAGGATGGTCAGCACCCGCTCGACATGTTCGGTGCTGTACAGACGGTGCCCCTTGGGCGTGCGATGGGGGACGATCAGGCCGTAGCGACGTTCCCAGGCACGCAGGGTCACGGCGTTGACGCCGGTCAGGCGCGCCACCTCGCGGATCGGCAGCCAGCCGTGTTCGATGGCCTGGGCGTATTCGTGCGGATCGTCGGCGAGGGCTTCTGGATTGGAATTGTTCATGGGTCAGATCGCATTGCGCAGGCTGAGGTTTTCCGGATGCGGTTGCAGGTAAACCTGTAGCGCGATGTAAGGGTCCGGGTGTTGGCGAAAGTGGTGCTTGAGCAGCGTCAGCGGCACTACCAGCGGCACGATGCCTTGGTGGTACTGGTTGATGAGCCCCTGGATTTCCTGCTTGTCGGAAGCGCTGATGGTTTCGCGCAGGTAGCCGCAGATGTGTTGCAGGACATTGGTGTGGGTGCGGCGGGTGGCCGGTTTTTTCAGGGCGGTCATCAACTCGCTGAAATATCGCGGGGCGATCTCGGCGGGGTCGCTGCGCCCCATGTTGCCCAGCAGGCTGCCCAGCGCCTTGTACTGCATGGGGTCGTTGGCCATCAGCTGGTACTTGTAGCGCGAGTGAAACTCGGTGAGCGCGCGGCGGGTGATGCCGGCTTTGAGCAACTCTTGCCAGGCGGCGTAGGCGAATACCCGGGTAATGAAATTCTCCCGAAGCACGGGATCATTCAGGCGCCCGTCTTCTTCCACCGGCAGGTTGGGGTGCTGCTCGCAGAAGGCCTGGGCGTAGATGCCACGGCCCCCTTCGTCGAACGGCGCGCCGTTGGGGCGATAGACCTTGACCCGCTCCAGGCCGCAGGACGGGGATTTCTGCATGAAGATGTAGCCGCAGATGTCGTCCATTTCCTTGGCCATGTGCGTGCCGTAGTCGGCCAGCGGTTGGGTGACGTTCATGTCCTCGTGGACAGTGCCCACCGCCTGCGGGTGCGCGGGATCGCCCACCAGGCGGATGGCTTCGCGAGGGATACCCATGCCGATGGCGACTTCAGGGCAGGCGGGGACGAAATCGAAATATTCGTTCAGGGCGCGGGTGAGCAGATGGGATTCCTTGTGCCCGCCGTTGTAGCGAACCTCGACTCCCATCAGGCAGGCGCTTACGCCCAGTTTGGGTCTGGATGTGTGTTGCGGCGATTGATCCGCAGGCGTGGACATGGCAAAACCTCGATAAGCGACTTGTACAACTTGTAATGGTTGTACAACTTAGCTTCATCATAGGTTTAGACTTGTACAAGTCAAATTATTTGTACAAGGTTTTTTGCGGTGCCCTGGACAGTGTAGGAGCGCGCTTGCCCGCGACGGCGGTTGTGCACCCGACACATCTCCATCGAATGTACCGCCCATTCGCGGGCAAGCGCGCTCCTACGGTTTTGGCTATGCCAAGAATATGGAACTGATCCAAATCCTGTAGGAGTGAGCTCGGTCTGGGCCGCATTCGGACGATGGCGTCCGCAAGATCGCCGACGCCGGCAAGCCGGACTGCTACGGATCGGTGTTCGCATCTTTCGCATCTGTAGGAGCGCGCTTGCCCGCGATGGCGACCTTGAGATCCTTCCCGCCGGCAAGCCGTGCTGCTAGGGGTGGAGGCGGCGTTGGGCCATTTCGTAAGAAAGGCAAACAGCTCAGAGCTTCCAGCCCATCAGCCAGCTCTGATCATCCTGCAGCACCTGCCAGGCCATTCGCTCGCTGCGTTTGGTGAGCACGGCCTGCAATTCGACCTCCAGCACGGTGCCTTCTTCATCGCAGAAGAGCTCGGTAACCAGGAAGTGTTTCTCGCGGTTTCGGGGATGGGCTGCTGTCCATTTCGACAGCAGCAATTTGCGCGGGTTGAGACGATTCACTTCAGGTGTTCAAGCAAGCGACGTGCTGCCTCCTGGCCGCTGAGCCATGCGCCTTCGACACGCCCGGACAGGCACCAGTCGCCGCACACGTAAAGGCCCAGATCCGGATCGGACAGGGCGCCGACTTCGCGTCCTCCGGCAGGGCGGGCGTACAGCCAGCGGTGGGCGAGGGTGAAGGCCGGGGCGGGCATTGCGCAGTTCATCAACTCGGCGAAGGCCCCGTGCAGATGGTCGATCACCTGTTCCTTGGGCATGTCCAGGTGCTGGCGGCTCCAGGCGCTGGTCGCGTGCAGCACCCAGGTGTCCATGCGGTCGTCGCGGCCGGGTTTGCTGCGGTTGCGGGCCAGCCAGTCCAGCGGGCTGTCTTGAACGAAGCAGCCTTCGAGCGGTGTATCGAGTGGGGTATCGAACGCCAGCGCGACCGCCCAGGTCGGCTCCATCTTCACGCCCGCCACCACACTGGCGAGCTTGGGCACCGAGGCCAGCAGGGTCGAAGCCTGCGGTGCGGGGATGGCGATGACCACCTGACTGAAGGGGCCGTGGGTGCGGCCATCGGTGTCGATCAGGTTCCAGTGCTCTTCGCCCCGGAAAACTTCGGCGATGCGGCAGGAAAACGTGACCGGCATGTCGCCAAGCATGGCGCGGGTGATGGCGCTCATGCGCGGCGTGCCTACCCAGCGGACCTGTTCGTCCGGGGACAGGCTGAGCTGGCCGCCGTGGAAGTTGTACAGCAGCGGCGCCCATTCGGCGACGTGACCTTCGGCCTGCCACTGCTGAACGGCAGCGGCAAAGCGGCGGTCGCGGGCCGTGAAGTATTGCGCGCCCATGTCGAGCGAGCCTGCATCGCTGCGCTTGCTGGACATCCTGCCGCCCGGGCCGCGGCTCTTGTCGAACAGGTGAATGCCATGCCCGGCGGCTTGCAGCGCCCGGGCGGCAGAGAGTCCGGCGATGCCGGTACCGATGATTGCGATGGGTACAGTCATGGGGGCCTCGTTACCTTGTCTGCACAGACTACGCCGTCGTTGAAACCTGTACAATTCTGTTTTTCGGTATAACTTGGCGTCCTTCGACGTTCAGGACGCAGACCGCTCTGGCGATTAATCTTGAGTCTGACGCTTCACGAAAAACGTTCAACTCTACGAACGGATTAATCGAACGGATGCGGATGAGGTCGTTCTCTATAGCGTGGCCTATGGTTCAACAATGCGCTTCGTTCAGAAGCACTTTGTTTGTGAAGAAATAGACTACTGATTTGCGACGAACGCCACGCGAGGAACTCAGTCATGCACATCTTGCTGACCGGCGGTACAGGTCTGATAGGTCGTCGGCTTTGTCGGCACTGGCTCGATCAGGGCCATCAATTGACGGTCTGGAGTCGCAGGCCCGAACAGGTCGCGCGGCTGTGTGGCGCTGGCGTGCGCGGCATTGCCCATCCGGACGATTACGGCAGCCAGCCGGTCGATGCCGTCGTCAACCTGGCCGGTGCGCCTATTGCCGATCGCCCCTGGACCCGCAAGCGCCGGCTGCTGCTGTGGGACAGCCGCATCACCCTCACCGAGCAACTGGTGAGCTGGCTTGAGCGGCGAGAGCAGAAACCCGCTGTATTGATTTCCGGCTCGGCCGTGGGCTGGTATGGCGATGGTGGCGAGCGTGAGCTGGATGAAAACGCCGGGCCCGTCAGCGAAGATTTCGCCAGCCAGCTTTGCATCGCCTGGGAGGAAACGGCGCAGCGGGCGCAGGCGCTGGGCATTCGCGTGGTGTTGCTGCGAACCGGGCTGGTGCTGGCGCCTGACGGCGGCATGATGCAGCGGCTTTTGCCACCGTTCAAAATGGGTCTGGGCGGGCCGATTGGCAACGGGCGCCAGTGGATGCCGTGGATTCACATCGATGACCAAATCGCTGCGATTGATTTTCTGTTGAACCGTGAAGACGCCGAAGGTCCTTATAATGCCTGCGCGCCATCACCGGTTCGCAATCGTGATTTCGCCAAAACCCTGGCCGAGATCCTGCACCGCCCGGCGTTCATGCCCATGCCCGCTCTGGCCTTGCGGGCGTTGATGGGCGAGTTGTCGATTCTGCTGTTGGGCGGCCAGCGCGCACGCCCGGCCCGGTTGCAGGCTGCCGGGTTCACTTTCCGATTCACCGAGCTGCACGCGGCCCTGGAAAACCTTTTGGGCCGCCACTGACATAAGGTGTTGCATGACCGATCACGCACTACTGCTGGTTAACCTGGGCTCGCCGGCCTCCACCGAGGTCGCGGACGTACGTCGTTACCTCAACCAGTTCCTGATGGACCCCTATGTCATCGATCTGCCGTGGCCGGTCCGGCGCCTGCTGGTGTCGCTGATCCTCATCAAGCGCCCGGAGCAGTCGGCCCACGCCTACGCCTCGATCTGGTGGGACGAGGGCTCGCCACTGGTGGTGCTCAGCAAGCGTCTGCAACAAGCCATGACCCGAGAGTGGACCCAAGGCCCGGTGGAGCTGGCGATGCGCTACGGCGAGCCGTCGATTGAAACGGTGCTGACCCGGCTGGCGAGCCAGGGCATCAAGAAGGTCACGCTGGCGCCGCTTTATCCGCAGTTCGCCGACAGCACGGTGACCACGGTGGTCGAAGAGGCCCGGCGGGTGATTCGCGATAAAAAGCTGAGTTTCGATCTGGCGCTGCTGCCGCCGTTCTTCAATCAGCCTGAATACCTTGATGCATTGGTGGAGAGCGTGCGTCCGCATCTGACACAGGATTTCGATCACCTGTTGCTGAGCTTCCACGGCTTGCCCGAACGACATATCACCAAGCTGGACCCTACCGGCAGTCATTGCTTCAAGAACGGCAATTGCTGTGAGAACGCGACGCCTGAAGTCCTTGCCGTGTGTTACCGCGCGCAATGCATGCGCTCATCGGCTGAGTTCGCCAAGCGGATGGGACTGCCCGATGGCAAATGGTCGGTGTCGTTCCAGTCGCGACTGGGCCGCGCCAAATGGATCGAACCCTACACCGAGGCGCATCTGGCCGAACTGGCGGGGCAGGGGGTGAAGAAGCTGCTGGTGATGTGCCCGGCGTTCGTTGCCGATTGCATCGAGACACTGGAGGAAATTGGTGATCGCGGGGCCGAGCAGTTCAAGGAAGCGGGGGGCGAGGAGTTGGTGTTGATACCGTGCCTCAATGACGACCCGAACTGGGCGAAGGCTTTGAATACGCTGTGTGAGCGTGCGCCAGCCATGAGGGTATAAGCGCGATTGCGTCTGTACACTTGGGATTGATGGTGTTCGGTCCACCGATGTCGCGGGCAAGCGCGCTCCTACAGGTTTGCTTTTGTAGGAGCGCGCTTGCCCGCGATGGCGTCATGACAGACGCTGCAGAACCTTACGGCATCTGATCATCCAGACGCTTGTTCTTCCAGCCATCGTTGCCCGGCAGGATCAGGTTCAACAGAATCGCGGTCACCGCACACAGCGCAATGCCTTTCATGCCGAAGTCATCCGGGCCGTTGCCGGTGCCGATCAGTACGCCGCCAATGCCGAACACCAGCGTCACTGACACGATCACCAGATTGCGTGCCTCGGCGAGATCGACCTTGTGGCGAATCATGGTGTTCAGGCCCACAGCGGCGATGGAGCCGAACAACAGGCACAGGATGCCGCCCATCACGGGTACCGGAATGCTCTGCAGCAGCGCGCCGAACTTGCCGACAAACGCCAGGGTGATGGCGAATACCGCCGCCCAGGTCATGATCTTCGGGTTGTAGTTCTTGGTCAGCATCACCGCGCCGGTCACTTCGGCGTAGGTGGTGTTGGGCGGGCCGCCGAACGCGCCGGCCACCGTGGTGGCGATGCCGTCACCGAGCAGGGTGCGATGCAGGCCAGGCTTTTTCAGGTAGTCGCGACCGGTCACGCTGCCCACTGCAATCACGCCGCCGATGTGTTCGATGGCTGGCGCCAAGGCGACCGGCACGATGAACAGAATGGCCTGCCAGTTGAACTCAGGCGCAGTGAATTTCGGCAGTTCCAGCCATGGCGCTGCGGCGATCTTCGCCACGTCCACCACGCCGAACCAGAACGACAGCGCGAAACCCACCAGCACGCCGGAGATGATCGGCACCAGGCGGAAGATGCCCTTGCCGAACACCGCGACGATCAGCGTGGTCAGCAGAGCTGCCATGGAGATCGAGATCGCGACGTGGTACGGAATCAGTTCGGCTGCGCCGTCACCGGTCCTGCCCATGGCCATGTTCGCGGCAATGGGTGCCATCGCCAGGCCAATGGATATCACCACGGGACCAATCACCACCGGCGGCAGCAAGCGGTCGATGAATCCGGTGCCCTTGATCTTCACCGCCAGGCCCAGGAAGGTGTAGACGAAGCCTGCCGCCATCACGCCGCCCATGGTCGCCGCCAGGCCGAACTGGCCCTTGGCAAGAATGATCGGGGTGATGAATGCGAAGCTGGAAGCCAGGAAAACCGGCACCTGACGGCCTGTCACCACCTGGAAGCACAGCGTGCCCAGACCTGCGGTGAACAGCGCAACGTTGGGATCAAGCCCTGTAATCAATGGCATCAGCACCAGCGCGCCGAAGGCCACGAACAGCATCTGCGCACCCGACAGCACGGTGCGCCACAACGGGTCGTTGAACTCATCCTGCTTCATCAGGCGTCCTTCTGCTTGGTGCCGAAGATCTTGTCACCGGCATCGCCCAGGCCCGGAATGATGTAGCCGTGCTCGTTCAGGCGCTGATCGACGGATGCGGTATACATCTGCACGTCCGGGTGAGCCTTCTCGACCACCTCGATGCCTTCGGGCGCCGCCACCAGCACCATGGCGCGGATGTCCTTGCAGCCGGCTTTCTTCAGCAGGTCGATGGTGGCGACCATCGAGCCGCCGGTGGCGAGCATCGGGTCGATGATCAACGCCAGGCGCTGGTCGATTTCCGGCGCGAGCTTTTCAAGGTAGGTGTGCGCTTCGAGGGTTTCCTCGTTGCGCGCCACGCCCACGGCGCTGACCTTGGCGCCCGGGATCAGGCTGAGCACGCCCTCGAGCATGCCGATGCCGGCGCGCAGGATCGGCACCACGGTGATCTTCTTGCCAGCGATCTTCTCGACCTGAACGGTACCGGCCCAGCCCTGAATGTCGTAGGTTTCCAGCGGCAGGTCCTTGGTCGCTTCGTAGGTCAGCAGTGCGCCGACTTCCTGAGCCAGTTCACGGAAATTCTTGGTGCTGATATCAGCACGGCGCATAAGGCCGAGCTTGTGACGGATCAGCGGATGGCGGATCTCACGAATGGGCATAGGGGGAAGGCTCCAGCGGGCGGGCAAAAAAAACGGCTTAGATTAATCTATTCAGCTGTAACTTGTCTTACCGGTTAGGTTCAGCTTTCTTACATTAATGGGACGTCAGTTCTACGTTAGTCCAGAAACGCTTGCTCTGACGAAGCCGGATGCGTACCTTTGCCCGCTTTTCCTTACCCAGCCCCCCTTGGAGAGCGTCATGTCCGCTGATCTCGAGCATATCCGTCAAATCATGCGCGAGGCTGACTGCCTGTACACGAACGACGAAGTCGAGGCGTCCATCGCCCGCGTTGGCGAGCAAATCAACAGCGTGCTGGCCGACCGCAACCCGGTCGTGTTCTGCGTGATGAACGGCGGTCTGATTTTCGCCGGCAAGCTGCTGACGCATCTGAACTTCCCTCTGGAAGCGTCCTACCTGCACGCCACCCGCTACCGCAACGAAACCAGCGGCGGCGAGCTGTTCTGGAAAGCCAAGCCGGAAGTGTCGTTCATCGACCGCGACGTGCTCATCATCGACGACATCCTCGACGAGGGTCACACCCTGGGCGCGATCATCGACTTCTGCAAACACGCCGGCGCCCGCGCCGTGCACACCGCAGTGCTGATCAACAAGGATCACGATCGCAAGGCGCGTCCTGACCTGAAGGCCGATTTCGTCGGCTTGCCATGCATCGACCGTTACATCTTCGGTTACGGCATGGACTACAAAGGCTACTGGCGCAATGCGGCCGGTATCTTCGCCGTCAAGGGGATGTAAGCCATGAGCGCGCCACGTTACATGGATGCATCGCTGTTCCAGGGGCTTGCTGGCAAGGCAAAGGACAGCCCCCGTGGGCGCGCTCATCACAACTTCCACGAGATGGAAGAGCCGTGCCATCGGATGATGGTCGGGATGCAGCCCGAAACCTACATCCCGCCGCACCGTCATCTGAGCCCGGACAAGGCTGAAGCCTTGCTGGTGCTCAAGGGCAAGCTGGGCCTGCTGGTTTTCAGTGAGCAGGGCGAGCTGCTGGACAAGCGCGTGCTCGAGGCCGGTGGCGAATGCGTGGGCGTCGATCTGTCGCCCGGTGTCTTCCATGCCCTGGTGGTGCTGGCCCCCGACACACTGATGTTCGAGTGCAAGGCCGGTCCTTACCGCCCGGTCAGTGAAGCGGAGATGGCCCACTGGGCGCCTCGCGAAGGCGACGCCGGAGTGGCCGCCTATCACGCCTGGATGCTGGCACAGTTCGCCGAAGCCTGATCGACGCCCCTGACCCCCGTCGCGCTGCAGCCGGCAGCGAAACCCGTTGTGCCCCATGCTAGAGTGCTCCCCTGTTTTCCTGGGGAGCCACCATGTCTTTGTCATTGCGCCGTCGAGCTGCGTTGCTGGCCCTGTTGTGCCTGCCACTCAGCGCTCCTGTTTTTGCCGAACCCATGCACGCCCAGTACCTGCCGCCCGACGAGTTGTCGGTGCGCGAGGGCGAACCCGAGCAACAGCAATTGCTGCAGATCACCGACTATACGGTGGTGGTCGGCAGCCAGCGTCAGTCCAACCAGCAGCCGATTCCGGTGACGTCTCCCTTGAGCCTGAGCCTCAAAGGCAAGCCGATGAACAAGGGTGCGACCATCGCGCAGGTCTTGATTCACTTCGACGGTGAAAGCAAAAGCCTGAAAAAACCGGCCTACGATGAGCCGAGCCGGACCCTGACCCTGTACTACCCACCGAGCCAATACCGCGTGCTGGTCGATCTGCTGCGCAATGAAAAGGTCTACGTCCAGTTCCTCAGCTACGCCAACGGGCATGTCTGGGCCGATCTGCACACCGGCAGCGTACGAGCGCGTTGAGCCCGGGACCGGGCGAGGGGTAAACTGCCCGCCCCGTGAATGTCTTGCAAGTCAGTTGGAGTCAGCAATGCGTAAAGATAAGAAGCAGGTGATTGGCGATGAAATCGGCGACGCCCAGATCAAGCTGTTCCTGGATTTCGAACCGGCCGATGCCACTTCGCCGTCGCTGCACAAACTGATCAAGGCCTACCGTGGCCTGCGTATCGATGACTTCGAGCGTTTTCTGGCGTTCTTCAAGGAAGCCGGCTACGACCTCGATGGCAAGGACGAACAGGGCAATGATTTCGTCGCGATCATCAAGGATCAGCGTAACGCCGAAGACTATATCGAGCTGATCGAGAAGGCCCGAGACTGATCGCAACGCAAGTTGCGCAGTGGGCGAGTGATGCGGATGTCGATGCAAAACTGAAAGCCGCGCTGCGTGGGCGTGGCTTTCAGTGATCTCACTGATTCAGGACAAGCCCTGAATCAAGCGAAGCTTGCCGCCTGGCTGCTCGAAACCAGGTCCAGGCTCTCGTCGCTCTGGGCGCTGACACGCTGGTACAGCTGCGCGTCGGTTTCCAGGGCTTTTTCCCGAGCCGGGAAGATTTCGTTCAGTTTGGCGGCCCATTCGGTGCGGGCTTTCTCTGGGAAGCAGCGTTCGATCAGGTCGAGCATGATCGAAACGGTCACCGAGGCGCCCGGGGAGGCGCCCAAAAGCGCTGCAAGGGAACCGTCCTTGGCCGAAACCAGTTCGGTACCGAATTGCAGGACACCGCCTTTCTTCGGATCTTTCTTGATGATCTGCACGCGCTGACCAGCCACCTCCAGGCGCCAGTCTTCGGCTTTGGCTTCCGGATAGAAGCGACGCAGGGCATCCAGACGCTGTTCCATCGACTGCCGCACTTCGCTGATCAGGTACTTGGTCAGGTCCATGTTGTCGCGGGCGACGGCCAGCATCGGCGCAATGTTGGCGGCGCGGATCGACAGCGGCAGGTCCATCAGCGAGCCGTGCTTGAGGAACTTGGTGGTGAAGCCGGCGTACGGGCCGAACAGCAGGGAGGTCTTGCCGTCGACGACGCGGGTGTCCAGGTGCGGAACCGACATCGGTGGCGAACCCACGGCGGCCTGGCTGTAGACCTTGGCCTGGTGGCGCTTGACCACTTCAGGGTTGTCGCAACGCAGCCACTGGCCGCTGACCGGGAAGCCGCCGAAACCCTTGCCTTCTTCGATGCCCGACATCTGCAGCAGCGGCAGGGCCGCGCCGCCGGCGCCGAGGAACACGAACTTGGCGTCGATTTCGCGGGTGCCGCCGCTGTTGACGTCCTTGATCGTCACGCTCCAGCCGTCGCCTTTGCGGGCAAGGCCGGTGACGCGCTTGCAGTACTTGACCTGCGCATCGGGTGCGCTGGACAGGTGCTTGAGCAACTGGTTGGTCAGGTTGCCGAAGTTCACGTCAGTGCCATGCATGACGCGGGTGGCGGCAATCGGCTCGTCGGCCGGGCGGCCCGGCATCATCAGCGGCATCCACTCGGCCAGCTTGGCCTTGTCTTCGGTGTATTCCATGGACGCGAAGGCGTGGTGCTTGTGCAGCGCCTCGTAGCGTTTCTTCAGGAACGACATGCCTTTTTCGCCCTGAACGAAGCTCAGGTGCGGCACCGGCGTAATGAAGGAACGGGCAGAGCCAAAGCTGCCTTTGCGCGCCAGATACGCCCAGAACTGCTTCGAGACTTCGAACTGGGTGTTGATGTGGATCGCTTTCTTGATGTCGATCGAGCCGTCGGCCGCCTGCGGCGTGTAGTTCAGCTCGCACAGGCCTGCGTGGCCGGTACCGGCGTTGTTCCATGGATTGGAACTCTCTGCGGCACCGGAATCCATCAGCTCGACGACTTCGAGTTTGAGGCTCGGATCAAGCTCCTTCAGCAGCACTGCGAGGGTGGCACTCATGATGCCGGCCCCGACAAGTACTACATCCACTGCTTCGTTATGCGCCATTAACGCGTCTCCAAAATCTGCAGCACCAAATTGACGACATGGGATCCCGAGGTCAGTTGCCAGGTGTGGGCGTCGCGGTCTTCGCGGGGTGCCTTTCACGACCTGGCCGGGTCGTCATGTCCGATTCTTCGCAATTCTTTGCACTTGCTCGCACGCCTTCATCGGGCCTGGGTCGATGCTCTTATAGAGAGCATGAACTCATTTTTTGGCCCCGACAGCCATTCGACCATCGTCAAGACGTCCGGTCATGCAGCCCGATCCGTAACGGAAAGGGCTCAGGCTCCGGTTGAGGAGGCTGCGTTGCGCGCGGTCCTGTGCAAGGGGGCTGGGTCAGACGCTAATGGTGCATTTACAAACGCGTAACTATTCATTTGCTCGCCACACTCTTGTGAAGTTGTGAAAACCCGTTTTTTTCACGCTCTTTTGGAGACGCGAACCTCAAAAAAGGCTGCGCGATGGCAGCACTGGCAGATCATGTTCCAGCACAGTGTGGGCATTGGCGTGGGCGAATGGTTCGAGCGAATCGAGTTTTTTCGCACCAGCAAGGCGGACACACGACGCTGCACGTGTCTGTGTGGAAGGCTCTCTGTGGGCGATACGGAGGTGTTGATAACGGCATCAACGGTGCTGCGAGGCCCGATCAGGAGACGTCCTTATAATCGGGGGGAGATTATAGCGATGAAACGCGCAGAATTGATCCAGTAAAAATGACTTTTATTCGCCGTTCGGTCAGATGCTGAGCAATTGGCGGGCGGTAATCGCACGCGGGCGTGGACTGACCCGTACGTTGGACGGCAGGGGCTGGTGCAGCCAGCTCAAGCGGGCCTCGCTGATTTCCACCCAGCCGCTGCCTTGTGGCTGCGCTGCGCAGTGCTTGAACGCCATGCAGACGCCGTGCTGATCCAGGCGGGCGAAGTGGCGATACCGGCGACGTGGCGAGAACAGAGACCAGAGAAAGTCCATGGTCGGACTCCTTGTTGGGGGCTGTGAAAATTATGTCGTGCGGCGATGACATCCCTGTGACGAGGTGATTGCACATTGAAGTTTTACAGCGACACGGCGCCGTCATGATGCGGAACCGGTGCGATGGCATTTTGTCTTATCTTTACGCTAGTGAGCGGCCACAGGAGGTCGTTATACTGCGGCACATTTAGTGCCTTGGCCCATGGAGAAATGAGCATGTTGCGTCGTGTTTTGTTCGGTTTGCTTGCTGTAGGCAGTCTGACGCTGGTGGGTTGTGCCCACAGCCCGCAGTCACTCAACCCGCAACCCAAGCTGAACAGCCAGCTGGCGCCGGTCGGCCATGGTCAGCAAGTGGTGGTGCGCGTGGTGGACGGTCGCCAGTCGCAGACCTTGGGCACCCGTGGCGGCCTGTACCCTGAAACCAGCTCTATCACCGTCAATGGCCAGCAACTGGTGCCGCAGTTGCAGGCTCAGGCCGAAGCGGCCGTGCGCCTGCTGGGCTTCACCCCGGTTCAGGGCGGCAACGGCCCGCAGTTGACCATCACCCTGGCTGACCTGAAGTACCAGTCGCCGAAAGAAGGCCTGTACGTGACGGAAGCCAACATCAGCTCGACCTTCCGCGCTGACGTGCAGAACAATGGTCGCAGCTACAGCGGTCGCTATGCCGCCTCGCTGGACCAGCGCTTCGGCATGGCGCCCAACGAAGAGACCAACACCAAGCTGATCGGCGATGTGCTCAGCGATGCGCTGACCCGTCTGTTCCAGGACCAGACCATCGGTCAGATGCTGGGCCAGTAAGCCTCAGGATCGCTACGAAAAAGCCCCGGTATCGCGAGATGCCGGGGCTTTTTGCGTTCTGACGCGGCTCCCGTAGCAGCACGGCTTGCCGGCGGGGGCGTCGTGTCAGTCGATGCGTCTATCGCTGACCCACCGCCCCGCCGGCAAGCCGTGCTGCTACGGAGTTCGTGGGTGTCAGGCGGCCTGGTAGAAATCCAGAAAGCTGAACCCCGTCTGCAGGTCAACCTCGGGCAGGTCGTGATGCTGGTGCCCGCCCAGCGCGCAATAGACCAGCCAGTGGCGGTCCTGGACGTTGAAAGCCAGGCCATCGATCAAGGCTTGTTGTTCGTCGCTTTCGGCGATGAGGTAGAGGCGATCCTGGTTGCGGGCGTGCAGCATGACGGGCTCCGTGTCGGGTGGGGTGGGGCTACACAGTGACCGGTTCAGGTGACGTTAAGGTGACACGCAGTACCGTTATCGTCAGTTGCAACCGAATCTGCCGCGCCTCTTCGCCAGGCGCCCTCGAGGCCCCCATGTCTGTCCTCTCGCAATCTCCCGGGATCATCCTCAACCTGTTCGCATTGCTGGCTGCCGGCCCCGGCATCTGGCTGCTGCACACCACCCGCAGCCGGGAGCAACGCGAGACCTCGCACCTGAACAGCCTCACCGAGCAGGCACCTATCGACGAGCCGATGCACCTGATGGACGTGGCAACGCTGCGCATGATCCGCCAGAGCTACCGCATCGGGGCGGCGTGCCTGGCGTTTGCGCTGGCGTTGTCGTGGGTGAGTACCAAGCTCTGAAGATCGGGGATGCTCGCCCCGGCATTGCCGACAACTCATAACCTGTGGGAGCTGGCTTGCCAGCGAATGCAGAGTGTCAGACGACGCAGCATTGAATGACACACCGATTCGCTGGCAAGCCAGCTCCCACAGGAGGTAATGAGTCAGAGAGGCAAGCCGGCCTTGACCCGATACTGATTGCGCACTGGTGTCGCATATTGCAGCACCAGGTAAGGCCGGTGTTCGGCCGGGCAACCTTCCAGGCGGCGCTGCCATTCTTCCCTGGCGCGCTCCAGTTCTTCTGCCGGGAACACCTGGGCAGCACTTGGCACGTTCAGTTCAGGGTCGGCGTCGACCCATTGTGCGTAGGCCAGGTAATGTACCGGGAACAGGCGATAGCCGCCCAGGATCTGCTTGTCCATTTCCACCGCCAGTTGCTTGGTGTCTTCGAACAGCCCGGTGACCGGCGGGGCAAAGTTGACGTGCACCCGGCCTTTGTAGCCGGTGATGCCCAGTGCGATGCTGACGTCATCCTCCCCCGGCGCCTTGGTGTAGCTGCCGGTCGTGGCACGGATATACAGCTCGCGGGCCTTGGCGTGGTCGCATGGGTCATATTCGTAGCTGATCGACACCGGCGTCAGGTTCAGCGACTGGATGACTTCGCCGAACGGCTCGTCCTTGCGGCTCATGTGGAACATCTTGAGGATCGCCGATTCGGTGCGATCGTCGCCATCTTTGGCGCGTCCTTCGGCCTGGGCGATCCAGATCGAGGCGCAGTCATTGCGGATGGAGTGGTTGATGTAGGCCGACAGCAACTGATAAGCCGCCATCTTTTCCCGGCGTCCGGCGATGGAGCGATGCACGATGAAGCTCTTGTTCAGGCGCATCAGGTCGCTGACGAAGGGTTTTTGCAGCAGGTTGTCGCCAATGGCGATGCGTGGCGTGGGCAGGCCCGCGTGGTACACCGCGTAGTTGACGAACGCCGGGTCCATCACGATGTCGCGGTGGTTGGCCAGAAACAGATAGGCCACGCCCGACTTGAACTGCTCGACGCCGGTGTAGGTCACACCATCGGTGGCACGTTCGATTGTGTGGTCGACGTAATGCTCGACCTTGTCCTGCAAGGCCGCGACCGACTCGATACCGGCAAACTGACGGCGCAGCTTGCGCGCGATGGCCGGCTGCAGCACCCAGCCCAGGGAATTGGCCAGGCGCGGAAAGCGGAAATGCGTGAGGATCGACAGGAACGCCTTGTCACCCAGCAGCCGGTCGAGAACGGCTTTTACTTCGGTGTCGTCGTACGGTCGGATGGCATCGAATTCGCCCATCATGCTCTCTTTCAGGAAACGGCTAGGGTAAAGGTAGGTCAGGCTCAGATGCTGAGATAGTGGCCGGACCGCAAACAAGTCGGCGATTATACGCAAAACTGCGCCCGGAGACTGTGATGCAGGAAATACAGGACTATGACTGCCCTTATTGCGGCGAACCGGTCGAAGCAGTGCTGGATCTTTCAGGCGGCGACCAGACCTACATCGAAGATTGTCCGGTGTGTTGCCGGCCCATCATTTTCAGCCTGCACACGGACGGGGAAGACTGGACGCTGGACGTGCGTAGCGAGAATGAATGATGCGCAAGATCTATGAGCCGGAAAACATGATGGAAGGCGAGTTGCTGCAGTCGATGCTGGCCAGCGAAGGCATCAAGTCGCATATCAGCGGGCGCCACCTGCTGGGCGGGGTTGGCGAGTTGCCGGTGTTCGGTTTGCTGGGTCTTGCGGTGGACGATGAGCAGGCCGAACGGGCGCGGCAGTTGATCACTGAGTACAATGGCGCCTTCGTGCTGCCCGGTGAGGAACCTGACAGCTATCCCGATGTGTTGTTGTGCTGAAACCGGTACGGCGTCGCTTCATCCGCTTACAAGACGAGTTGGCCCCAACCCATGTGTGGACGTTATGCCCTGTTTCGCTGGACGCCAGCCTTTGCCGCCTTGCCCGGATTTCCCGCAGGCCAGCAGGCGCAATGGAACATTTCTCCGGCCGATTCGGTGCTGATGATTCGGGCAGGCGAGGAGGGAGGTCGGGAAGTGGCCCAGGCCCGCTGGGGGCTGACGCCGCCCTGGCTCACTGACATGTCCCGCACCCCGGCCCATGCCCGGGCTGAAACCCTGGCCGAGCAACCGATGTTTCGGCAGGCGTTCCGCGAACGCCGCTGCCTGCTGCCGGCAAACGGCTTCTATGAATGGCGCGGTACGGTGCGCAAGCGTCCGTTCTGGCTGACGCCGGGGGAGGGTTCGTCGCTGTACTTCGCGGCGATCTGGGAGGCGTATCCGGTTGAGGGCCACACCTATCTGAGTGTGGCGGTGGTCACCCAGCCTGCGATGAACCAGCGCCGGCCGCTGATTCTCGACGAGGAAGGCCAGGCCCAGTGGCTGGACCCGAACAGCTCGCTGATCACCCTGCAATCACTGCTCGCCGTCCCGCAGGCACCGCTGCGCGAGCGGCCATTGGCCAATCTGGTGAACGATCCCAAGCTCAATGCGCCGGAGTGCCTGACGCCGCTTTAAGGCTCACGGAGAGCGATTGTAGGAGCGCGCTTGCCCGCGACCGCGGTGTGCCGGTGACAAATATGTCGTCTGACACAGCGCCGTCGCGGGCAAGCGCGCTCCTACAGTTTTTGGCAAGCCTGTCCCATCAAACCCTGAACTGATTGATCAACCGCCGCTGCTGCTCCGCCAGCTTGGTCAGTTCCGCGCTGGCCTGGCTTGATTCATCCGCGCCGCCGGCCACTTCGTTGGCGACCTGGCCGATATTGATCACGTTGCGGTTGATGTCGTCGGCCACTGCACTCTGTTCCTCGGCAGCGCTGGCAATCTGGGTGTTCATGTCGTTGATGACCGACACCGCCCTGGTAATGCTTTCCAGCGCCTGGGCGGCCTCGGCAGCGTGGCCCACGCTTTCGTCGGTCTTGGTCTGGCTGTCTTCCATGACCTTGACCACCTGCCGCGTGCCGGTTTGCAGTTGCTGGATCATGCTCTGGATTTCTTCGGTCGCCTGCTGGGTCTTCTGCGCCAGGTTGCGAACCTCGTCCGCCACCACCGCAAAGCCGCGACCCTGTTCGCCCGCACGGGCCGCCTCGATGGCTGCGTTCAGGGCCAGCAGGTTGGTCTGCTCGGCGATGCCACGGATGGCCGTCAGGATCGCGTTGATGTTCTCGCTGTCCTTGGCCAGGGTCTGGACCACGCCCACCGCACGGCCGATTTCCACCGCCAGTTCGCTGATGGAGTTCGAGGTGTTGTGCACGATGCGCATGCCCTGGTTGGCCGCGTCGTCGGCATGGTTGGCGGCTTGCGCGGCCTGGGTAGCGTTGCGCGCCACGTCCTGTGCGGTGGCGGTCATTTCGTGAACGGCGGTGGCCACCAGATCGATCTCGGCCATCTGTTTGTGCACGCCCTTGTTGGTGCGGATGGCGATGTCGGCGGTGTGCTCCGAGGAATCGCTGACCTTCTGCACCGAGGTCACCACCTGGGTAATCATCGCCTGCAGCTTGCCCAGGAAGGTATTGAAGCCGCTGGCGATGGCCCCCAGTTCGTCTGCACGGTCGCTGGTCAGGCGGCGGGTCAGGTCACCTTCGCCCTTGGCGATATCGTCGAGCATGGCAACCATCTGCTTGAGCGGACGGGCGATGCCACGGCCCACGAGCCAGACGATCAGCAGGCCCAGTGCCGCGATCACCAGGCCTACCACGGTCATGCCGAAGATGTCGGTGTCGCGCTGGTGCGCCAGGTCTTTCTGCAGCTTCTGCAGGTCAGCCATGACCGCATCGACCGGCATGCGGATCATCAGGGTCCAGCGGGCGTCGGTGTTGCCGATGCCGAACGGCAGGTACAGCTCGATGTGGCCGTGCTCCTTGTCGATGTCGTAACGCACTTCGCCTTTGGTGAGGGTATTGAGGTTGGCGACTTCGTTGGCGTCCAGAATCTCGCTGGCCTTCTCGCCCAGCTTGCTGGTGTCCTTGGTGTAGGCCACCAGCCGGCCGTTGGTGGCGATCAGGGCCAGGTCGCCTGCGCTGTTGTAGAGCTTCTTGTCGGCGTTCTCCAGCATGTCCTGGATGAAGTTCACCGACAGGTCGGCGCCGACGATGCCCTGGAACTTGCCATCGACCATGATCGGCTCGATGAAGGAAGACAGCATGACCATCTTGTCACCGACTTTGTACGGTGCCGGGTCGATCACGCAGGGCTTGCGGGTTTCACGAGAGCACAGGTAGTACTCGCTGGAGCGGATGCCGGTGGACAGGACCTTCTGGTCTTCAAGGCTTGCGAGTTTTTCCAGGTTGAAGGTGCCATCCGGTTTGCGATACCACCAGGCCATGAAGCGGCCGTCCTTGGGGTCGACGCCGGTAATCGGCGCTTCGGCGTAGGCCGCGTCATTGTGATCCAGTGCGTTGGGTTCCCAGCCAATGTAGGAGCCCAGAATCTTCGGGTTGCGCACCACGGTTTCGTGCAGCACGTTGAGCAGTTGCTCGCGAGTGACTTTGAGTAGCGGCTCGCCCTTGGCGTCTTTCATCCCGATGACGGCGTTGGTGGTGGCAAGGCCGGCGGCCGTCTGCAGCGGCGCTTCGAGTTCACGCTGGATCTCGCTGGCCTGGGTGCGGGCGATGGCGGTCAGGCGTTCTTGAATGGCCTGTTCGAACTGCTCAGAGGTGCGGTGCTCCACCAGTTCCTGGGTGCGGGCGCCGGAAAACAACGAATAAATCACGAGGGCCGCAACGACGCTGAGGACGATGGCACCTGCCAGCGCGGCAACCGAAAACTGGATCGACTTGAACTTCATAGGGGCTCCGGACGTGGAATTACGCCTGAATGGGCTATCGCCCCGGCGGTGTTTTCCATGAGCCGCAATCCGACGAAATGGCCGTTTTCGATCGCTATTGGTCGTTATTGGATATGTGGCCCGAATGCCCGGATTCATTGGGCTTCGGCCGTCCAGAAAGAGAGACGGTCAGTGTTTCAATCCTGTTACGTTAACGGCAGATTCTGATGTCTGTTTATATGGCAATCCGCTGCCATCTGGCACATGAGTGCCGTACCGCCTAGGATGGGCGCCATGTTTCCACGGAGATACAAAATGCGTCAGACCTTTGCTCTATGTGCGCTGAGTGCCGCGCTGCTGGTTGCAGGCTGCCAGTCCGTCAATACCACCAGCGGAGATTCGGTGGGCGTCGAGCGCAAGCAGTACATGTTCAGCATGCTGTCGACCGACCAGGTCAACCAGATGTATGCCCAGTCCTATCAACAGACGGTCAGCGAAGCCACCACTAAAGGCGTGCTCGACAACAGCAGTGCCGAGGCCAAGCGCGTGCAGAACGTTGCCAAGCGCCTGATCGCCCAGGCGCCGAAGCTGCGGCCTGATGCTGCCCAGTGGCAATGGGAAGTGAACCTGATCAAGAGCGACGAGTTGAACGCCAACTGCGGCCCGGGCGGCAAGATCATCGTTTACAGCGGGCTGATCGACACGCTCAAGCTGAGCGATGACGAACTGGCCGCGGTCATGGGGCATGAAATCGCCCACGCCTTGCGTGAGCACGGTCGCGAGGCGATGTCCAAGGCATACGGTGTGCAGATGGCCAAGCAGGGCGCCGGGGCATTGCTGGGCTTGGGCCAGGACAGCCTGGCGCTGGCCGACACGGTGGTCAACTACAGCCTGACCTTGCCCAACAGCCGGGCCAATGAGAACGAAGCCGACCTGATCGGCCTGGAGCTTTCGGCGCGTGCCGGCTACAACCCCAATGCCGCGATCACCCTGTGGCAGAAGATGCAGGCCCAGGCCGGTGCTTCGCAGCCTGAGTTCATGAGCACTCACCCGGCTTCGACCAACCGGATCGCTTCGCTGCAGGCAGCGATTCCGAAAGTGATGCCGCTTTACGAGCAGGCGCCGAAGTCTTGATGACACTCGTTGGGTGATGATCGTTCCCACGCTCTGCGTGGGAACGCCTCCCCGGACGCTCTGCGTCGATGGTGACGCAGAGCGTCACAGGCAGCATTCCCACGCAGAGCGTGGGAACGATCAGCGACGCCGGCAAGCCGGACTGCTACGGGAGAGTCGCTGGCTTAGACCCAGCCACTCACCTGCATCGCCTTGTACACCGCGACGATCGCCAGGATGAAGAACGCACCCGCAGCCAGGCGGCGAATCAGCGTCAGGGGCAGTTTTTCCGCTGCGAAATTACCCGCCAGCACCACCGGAACGTTGGCCAGCAACATGCCCAGCGTTGTGCCCAGGATCACCAGCCACAGGTAGGAATACTGCGCCGCCAGCATCACGGTTGCGATCTGCGTCTTGTCACCGATTTCGGCGAGGAAGAACGCGATCAGCGTGGTCAGGAACGGGCCGAACTTGCGGCCGGTGTTGGCTTCATCGTCGTCCATCTTGTCCGGCACCAGCGTCCAGAGCGCCGTGGCGGTGAAGCTTGCGGCCAGGATCCAGTGCAGCATGGCGTCGGAGAAGAAACTGCCGAACCAGGCACCGACGGCACCGGCTGCGGCGTGGTTGGCCAGCGTGGCCGCGACAATACCAGCGATAATCGGCCAGGGCTTGCGAAAGCGGGCTGCGAGGATAAGCGCGAGGAGTTGGGTCTTGTCACCGATTTCTGCCAGTGCGACGACGGCGGTGGGGACCAACAGGGATTCCAGCATCAGGATTTTCCTAAGGGGCGGGTCGACACGGCTATGACACGTACAGCCTCCCCGCCCCGGGTCAGGATGTTCGTGTCATAGGTCTTGTCAAACCGCCGATCCGTCTATGCGGATCTGGGGTCGCACGCACCATGGTCTGAGGACCAAGTATGTTGATGCGCGCCATACGAGCAAGGGGCTCGCGGGAGACTACTCCCCTAGGACGGTGCGGATTCTGCCTACAGCTTTTGCATTCGGCAAGCGCTAATTTTCACCCACGTTTTGCACGGTAAATCCGGAAACCCTGTCCTTCTGCCAAGACGGCACATACGCCAAGATGTTGCTCGATGATCGGCTGGTAGCGCAGGAAACTGTTGGCGACCAGCCGCATTTCGCCGCCTTTTTTCAGATGATCGCGGGCTTTTCGCAGCAGGGTTTCTGTTGCGGCGTAGTCGGTGTGAACGCCGGTATGGAAGGGCGGATTGGTCAGAATCGAATCCAGGTGTTTCGGCGCTGCGTCGATTCCGTCACCGGTAATGACCTCGCCTTCCAGGCCATTGGCGGCCAGGGTGAGGCGGCTGCTGGCGGTGGCGAAGGCATCCACGTCGAGCAGGGTCACTTGCATGCCTGGATTGCGGCGTTTGACCGCAGCGCCGAGCACACCAGCGCCACAACCGAAGTCCAGCAGGTGCCCGGTGGGCAGGTTGGCGATGTTCTCAAGCAACAGCGCCGAGCCGCGATCAAGGCGGCCGTGGCTGAACACGCCGGGCAGGCTGACGATTTTCAGTGGCTCGCCGTTCACATCGATTTCAAAGTGTTTGGCCAGGCTGTCCAGTTCGACTGCCTGTGGAGGGTTTTCCACGGTGACTTGCCAGAGCTGGCAGTGGCGGGCGCTGTCGAGTTTGCGGGCGCGGCCCAGGGGGCTCAGTTGGCGGGCAGCGGCTTCGATTCCGCCGCGTTTCTCGCCCACCAGGAACAGTTCCTTACCGGCCAGGCGGGAGGCGAGGGCGTTGATCAGGTAGTCGCTGAGGTCCCGCGCCTTGGGCAGGAACAGCACGGCGGCATCGAATGCTTCAGCAGGCGGTTCGGTGCCAAAGTGGGTGCGCGCGCCGAAGCGCGCGTCCAGCGCGGCGAAATCGCCGGCGTGCCAGCTCCAGCCCCGGGCATTGGGCAAGGTGCCGAGCAGATCGTCGGCAGGCAAGCCGGTCAGCAGCAAAGAGCCCTGAAACAGTTCGGCCTGACGGAGTAATACTTCACTGCGCGGGTCCATCTTCGGCTCCTGCAAAAAAACGCGGAGTTTAACAGGTGCAACGGGGCCTGCGCGTGACACGAAAAACGTTGAATGCCTAACGCCTGTAGGAGCGCGCTTGGTCTGGGCCGCATTCGGACGACGGCGGTGTGTCAGACGACACGCCATCGCGGGCAAGCGCGCTCCTACAGTTGTTAGCTGACTACGCGGATGGGCTGGCCTGCGTAAAACGCCTGGGCGTTCTCGTTCACCTGGCCGACGATGCGCTGCCGGGCTTCCTGGCTGCCCCAGGCGCTGTGCGGGGTGATGATCAGGCGCGGGATGTCCCCTGACAGCAGCGGGTTGCCGTTGACCGGTGGCTCGACGGTCAGCACGTCCGTCGCAGCGCCGCCCAGGTGACCATTACGCAGCGCATCGGCCAGCGCCTGCTCGTTGATCAGTCCGCCGCGAGCGGTGTTGACGATGAATGCCTTGGGCTTGAACAGGCTCAATTCATGGGCGCCGATCATGTCGCGGGTGTGTTCGTTGAGCGGGCAGTGCAGGGTCAAGGCATCGACCTGCGGCAGCAATTCATGCAGCGGCACGCGATCCGGGCGGGCAGGGCGGCCTGGAATCTGGCCCAGCAACACGCGCATGCCAAAGGCTTCGGCCAGTTTCGCCACCGCGCCGCCCAGCTCGCCATGACCCAGCAAGCCAAGGGTCTTGCCTTCCAGTTCGACGATGGGGAAATCCAGCAGGCAGAACTGTTTCGATTTCTGCCATTGGCCCTGGTGAATGGCTTGTTGATAGTCCGGCAGCCGGGTCGCCATCGCCAGCAGCAACATCAGCGTGTGTTGGGCCACGGACGGTGTGCCGTAGCCCTGGCAATTGCTCACCACCACGCCATGTTTGCGCGCAGCATCGAGGTCAACGTTGTTGACTCCGGTGGCGGTGACCAGTACCAGCTTCAAGTCCGGACAGGCGGCGAACGCGGCGGCATCGATCAGGATCTTGTTGGAAATGGCCACTTGCGCGCCTTGCAGGCGCTCGATCACCTGATCCTGTGTCGTGCTGCTGTGCAGAACCAGTTCGCTGAAGGTTTCACGCCAGGGGGCGAGGTCCAGATCGCCGAGGTCCAGAGAGGTGTGATCCAGGAAAACTGCTCTGCTTTGACTCGACATCAGCTGTACCTTTTGCTCGAAGGATGGGAGGCGTAAGGTAACGAACATATCAGAGCCTGTCGTTCGCCAACATATCTGGAGCACCCGATGTACTGGACGGAATTCCTCACCGTTGCGCTGATTCACCTGCTCGCCGTCGCAAGCCCGGGTCCGGACTTCGCGGTGGTGGTGCGTGAAAGCGTGACCCATGGCCGCAAGGCCGGCACCTACACCGCCATGGGCGTGGGCACCGCGATTTTTCTGCACGTCGGCTATTCGCTGCTGGGCATCGGGCTGATCGTTTCGCAGTCGATCGTGCTGTTCAACGCCTTGAAATGGGCGGCGGCGGCCTACCTGTTGTACATCGGCTTCAAGGCCCTGCGCGCCAAACCTGCCGGCGCATCCGATGCTCCGGTGGACATCGCCAAGGGCGAGCGCACAGCCAAGGGCGCCTATGTCGCAGGCTTCGTCACCAACGGCCTGAACCCCAAGGCGACGCTGTTTTTCCTGTCACTGTTCACTGTCGTGATCAACCCTCACACGCCGCTGCTGGTGCAGGCCGGTTATGGCGTTTACCTGGCCCTGGCGACCGGCATCTGGTTCTGCCTGGTGGCGCGCCTGTTCAGCCAGCCGCGCGTACGCGCAGGCTTCGCCCGCATGGGCCACTGGTTCGACCGCGCCATGGGCGGCGTGCTAGTGGCGCTGGGGATCAAGCTGGCGTTTACGCAGGCGAATTGATTGCCGTCAGCCACGCCACCTTGAACACCGCACAAAACCTGTAGGAGCGCGCTTGCCCGCGACGGCGGGGGGGCAGACGGCATTTTCGTTACAGGCACACCGCCGTCGTCCGAATGCGGCCCAGACCAAGCGCGCTTCTACAGGCGTTTCAGTTCTTTCAACTGCTTCAACGCCCCCAGATACTCCCGGGGGCTTTCCCCCAGCAGCCGGCTGAACATCGCACTGAACGCCCGGGCGCTGCCGTAGCCCAGGTCGTTCGCCACCCGCTGCACACTCTCGCCGTCCAGTAACCGTGGCAGCGCTTCCATCAGCCGCACCTGCTGGCGCCAGCTGTTGAAACTCAGCCCCAGTTCCTGACTGAACAACCTCGTCAGGGTGCGCGAGCTGGCGCCGACGTCCTGCGCCCAGTCCTCCAGCGTGTTGCCGTGATCCGGCTTCTGCAGCAGCGCCATGCAGATGTTCTGCAAGCGCCGGTCCCGGGGCATGGGAATGTGCAGCGGCAGATTCTCCAGGGTCGCGACTTCTTCGAGCATCAGCCGCTGGATCAAGGGATTGGCCGCGTGCTCATCACTCTGGGTAGCGCGCACGATCAATTCACGCAGCAAGGGCGTCACCGCCAGCACGCAGCAGTGGTTCAAACCCGGCGGGCAATGCTCGGCGGCGACGAACAGCGAGCGCATCAGGACCTCCCCGGACATGAAGATCTCATGCTCGACCCCCGGCGGAATCCACACCGCACGGCTGGGCGGGATCACCCACGCGCCACTGTCGGTAATCAGCCGCATCACACCGCTGACGGCATACAGCAGTTGCGCCTCGGCATGCAGGTGCCGGGGCTGGTGGGCGCCGTCGGGATAATCTCTGGGGTGGGCGGTGACGGGGCTGTGGCTGAGCAGGCTGATCAACATGGCGGATTCGATGACTTATGTGTCTCAAATGCGGTTTGTCGCCAACTTAGCATGATCCTCCACAATCACTGCAAGCCCAGGATGCGCTGCCATGAGTCAGACCCGAGCCGCCAACTCACCCCAACGGGTGATCCATTTCATCAACGCCGCCCACGTCATCGATCACATGTTCATGCTGATCTTTCCCGCCGCCGTGCTGGGCATGACCCACGCCTTCGCGCTGGACTACGCGCAACTGATCGGCCTGTCGCTGGGCGGCTTCATCGCCTTTGGTGCCTGTTCGCTACCGGCGGGCTGGCTGGGTGATCGCTGGAGCCGTCGGCACATGATGCTGGTGTTTTTCTTCGGCATCGGCGCGGCGTCGATTCTCACCGGGCTGAGTACCAGCACAACGATGCTGGCCATCGGCATGACTCTGGTCGGTGTCTTCGCCGCCATTTATCACCCTGTCGGTACGGCCATGCTGGTGGCCTATGCGCAGAATCGTGGGCGCGAGATTGGCGTGAATGGCATGTGGGGCAACCTGGGCGTGGCCTTTTCGGCATTGCTGACCGGCTTTCTGGTGGCGCAGTTCGGCTGGCGCTCGGCCTTTATCCTGCCTGGCGCGGTGGCCATGGTGATCGGGTTGCTGTTCGCCTGGCAGGTCAAGGACGAACCGATTCCGGCGCGCCCCCACGCCGCGCCCAAGGGCAGCTCGGGCCAGCGTATTTCCATGACCATGGTCTTTACCGTGCTGGCCATCGCCACGGCCACCGGCGGCGTGGTGTTCAACGCCACCACCATGACCTACCCGAAATTGTTTCAGGATCGCTTGCATGAGCTGTTCGCCTCGCCGCAGACCCTGGGCCTGGTCATCAGCCTGGCTTACGCCTTCGGCGCCGTTGCGCAACTGACCATTGGCCGTTTTCTCGACCGCTTCAGCCTCAAGTGGCCGTTCGTGATCCTGACCGTTGCCCAGGCGCCGTTTCTGTTCGCGATGGCGTACGTCGATAGCTGGCCGGTGATCGTGCTGGGCGCAGGCTTCATGTTTGTGGTGTTCGGCCAGGTCACGGTCAACGATGCGATGGTGGCCAACTTCGTGGCCCCGCAGTGGCAATCCCGGGTGTTCGCACTGCGTTACTTCCTGTCGTTCGGCGCCAGTGCCACGGCGATTCCGCTGATTGCCTTTGTCGAGCCGCGTCAGGGCCTGGCCGGGCTGTATGTGATCCTGGCCGGGTTCGCTGCACTGACCTTCGCTGCAGCGCTGATTTTTCCTCGAACTCCGGCGCAAAGCCCCGTCGCAAAGCTCGCCTAGGGCCGTTTTGCCCTTTCAAATGGCGCAATGCCTGTATGGTCGCTCGTCACCCGAATCATCCCTTTGGCTGATTTGGCTGGCGAGCGAAGGCTCTAGAGTGCATATTTTCGGCTCCGCCAATGCATCTTGAAAAGGGATTCCTATGCTGCAGACACGCGTGATTCCGCCAGCTGATGGCGCGTACCAGTATCCTCTGTTGATCAAACGCTTGCTGATGTCGGGCAGTCGCTATGAAAAAACGCGGGAAATCGTCTACCGGGACCAATCACGCTATTCGTATCTGACGCTCAACGAGCGGATCTGCAGACTTGCGAATGTGCTGACCGAGGCGGGAGTGAAAGCGGGCGATACGGTGGCCGTTATGGACTGGGACAGCCATCGCTATCTGGAATGCATGTTTGCCATTCCCATGATCGGCGCAGTGATCCACACCATCAACGTGCGCCTGTCTCCCGAGCAGATCCTGTTCACCATGAACCACGCCGAAGACACCTTCGTGCTGGTCAACAGCGAGTTCGTGCCGCTGTACAACTGCTTCGCCGACAAGCTCACGACCGTCGAGAAGACGCTGCTCCTGACCGACACCCCCGACCAGACCGCCGAGCTGCCGAACCTGGTGGGGGAGTACGAAACCCTGCTGGCGGCCGCAAGTCCGACCTATCACTTCGAAGACTTCGACGAGAACTCGGTGGCGACCACCTTCTATACCACCGGCACCACGGGCAATCCCAAGGGCGTGTACTTCACCCATCGCCAGCTCGTGCTGCACACCATGGCCGTGGCGACGATCATGGGCAGCGTCGAGGGGCTGCTGGGCACCGACAAGGTCTACATGCCGATCACTCCGATGTTCCACGTCCACGCCTGGGGCGTCCCATACGCCGCGACCATGCTGGGGGTGAAGCAGGTCTATCCCGGCCGTTACGACCCTGAACTGCTGGTGCAGTTGTGGCGCGACGAGAAAGTCAGTTTCTCCCACTGCGTGCCGACCATCATGCAAATGGTGCTCAACGCCAAGTCGGCCAAGGACGTCGATTTCACCGGCTGGAACATCATCATCGGCGGCAGCTCGCTCAACCGGTCGTTGTATGAGGCGGCCAAGGCCAAGGGCATCCAGTTGACCGCAGCCTACGGCATGTCCGAAACCGGGCCGCTGGTCTCGGTGGCGCATTTGAACGACGAGTTGATGGCGGGCAGCGAAGACGAACGCACCACCTACCGCATCAAGGCCGGTGCGCCAGGGGTACTGGTCGAGGCGGAAATCGTCGACGGCGAAGGCAACTTCCTGCCCCACGACGGCGAAACCCAGGGCGAACTGGTACTCCGTGCGCCATGGCTGACCGAGGGTTACTACCGTGAGCCCGAGAAAGGCGCCGAACTCTGGGCCGGCGGCTGGCTGCACACCGGCGACGTCGCGACGCTCGACAGCATGGGCGGCATCGATATCCGCGACCGCATCAAGGACGTGATCAAGACCGGCGGGGAGTGGGTGTCGTCACTTGAGCTGGAAGACCTGTGCAGCCGTCATCCCGGCGTGCGCGAAGTGGCGGTGGTCGGGATCGCCGATCCGCAGTGGGGCGAGCGGCCTTTCGCGCTGCTGGTCGCGCGGGAAGGGCATGCCATCGACGCCAAGGCCCTGAAGGAGCACCTCAAGCCTTTCGTGGAACAGGGGCACATTAACAAATGGGCGATTCCGAGCCAGATCGCTCTTGTTACCGAAATTCCCAAGACCAGCGTCGGCAAGCTCGACAAGAAGCGCATCCGCCTGGACATCCTCGAATGGCAGAGCACTAACAGCGCTTTCCTCTCCACCCTCTGACCTTCTGCACTTCACGCCCATTGCCACGATTTCGCTCGTGGCAATGTGTCGTGAACGTGTCTGGCTTGCGTCTTCCTTGCCATATTTCGAAATTCAGCCATCCTCCCTGTGCCGCACCCGTCGGCACGTCGAAATCGGCGTGCCAGACGCTCTGACGCTCAAATCACACTTTAGAGGGATCAAGCGCTAGCGCACGCTCGTTATAGTCGGCTTCAGGTCTGAACCGGAGAAAAACGCCACGTCGTTTCGCAGCTTCACATGGGCTGCCCGACACGCGTTGCCACTCAGCCACTGCGGATCGGTGAGCCTGGGTCGTTTCTGGAAGCACCCACTGCCATAAAAATAAAGCACATGGAGTAGCGTCGATGACATCTGCAAACCAGTTCTGGCGCCGGGCGAAACTGCCTCTGGCCGTCAGCCTCGCTTCAACGCTCGCCGGTCCTGCATTCGGCGTCAGTTTCAACATCGGGGAAATCGAAGGCAATTTCGACTCGTCGCTCTCCATCGGCGCCAGCTGGTCGACCGCCAAGCCCAACAAGGACCTGATCGGTGTCAACAACGGCGGGCGAGGCCTGTCCCAGACTTCCGACGACGGTCACCTGAACTTCAAGCGTGGGGAGACCTTCTCCAAGATCTTCAAGGGCGTGCACGACCTTGAGCTGAAATACGGTGACACCGGCGTGTTCATGCGCGGTAAATACTGGTACGACTTCGAGCTCAAGGATGAAAACCGCGAGTTCAAGGACATCAGCGATTCGGGCCGCAAAGAGGGCGCCAAGTCGTCCGGCTTCGAACTGCTCGACGCATTCGTCTACCACAACTATTCCATTGCCGATGAGCCGGGTTCCGTGCGTTTCGGCAAGCAGGTGGTGAGCTGGGGTGAAAGTACCTTCATCGGCGGCGGCATCAACTCGATCAACCCCATCGACGTCTCCGCGTTTCGTCGTCCCGGCTCGGAAATCAAGGAAGGCCTGATTCCGGTCAACATGTTCTACCTGTCCCAGAGCCTGACCGAGAACCTGTCGGCCGAAGCCTTCTACCAGCTCGAATGGGACCAGACCGTTGTCGACAACTGCGGCACCTTCTTCTCCCAGCCTGACGTGATCGCCGACGGTTGCAGCAACAACCTGCGCGTGCTGAACAAGCGCTCGACCATTCCGGCTGCCGCCTTGCCAACCCTCACCGCGCTTGGCGTCGACGTGAACCAGGAAGGCGTGCTGGTGCGCCGTGGCCCGGACCGCGATGCCCGGGACAGCGGCCAGTTCGGCGTGGCGATGCACTACAACTTCGAACCGCTGGATACCGAATTCGGCGCGTACTTCATGAATTACCACAGCCGCAACCCGATCTTCAGTGCCCAGGGTGCCGCCGCTTCGGCGTACACCCGTCCACTGGGGCCACTGGCTGCGCTCCGTCCGCTGATCGTGGCGGGCAGCTCCAACTACTTCGTCGAGTACCCGGAAGACATCCGCCTGTACGGCCTGAGCTTCTCCACCACCTTGCCAACCGGTACGGCCTGGAGCGGTGAACTGAGCTACCGTCCGAACGCGCCTGTGCAATTGAGCACCACCGACATCCTGTTTGCCGGTGTGACGCCGATCCCGGGCTTTGCCAACGCCTCTGTGCTGACCGGTACTCCGGGGCAGGACCTGCACGGTTACAACCGTAAGGAAGTTACCCAGTTCCAGACCACCTTCACCCACTTCTTCGACCAGATCATGGGCGCCAGCCGCCTGACCACCGTCGCTGAAGTCGGGGTGACCCACGTCGGTGGCCTGGAAAGCAAATCCGATGCGCGCTACGGCCGTGACCCGGTCTTCGGCCCTGGTTCGCTGCCCGGCAACTTCTGCAACGTGCTGAACAACTCGACCGCACAAGGCGGTGGCCTGCCAAATGCCGCCGGCCTGAACACCAACTGCAGCAACGATGGCTACACCACCGCGACCTCCTGGGGTTATCGCGCCCGTGCCATCTGGGACTACAACAACGTGTTCGCCGGGGTGAACCTCAAGCCGAGCGTGGCCTGGTCCCATGACGTCAAGGGTTACTCGCCAGGTCCTGGCGGCAACTTCGAGGAAGGTCGCAAGGCGGTCAGCCTGGGCGTGGAAGCGGAGTACCAGAACACCTACACCGCCAACCTTTCCTACACCAACTTCTTCGGCGGCGATTTCAGCACCGTGGATGACCGCGACTTCGTGGCCCTCAGCTTCGGCGTGAACTTCTAAGGACGATTTATGAACATGAAAATCACCAAGAGTCTGTTGCCTGTCGCCATGCTGGGCCTGTCACTTCTGGCCACCAGCGTGATGGCGGCAGTTTCTCCGGACGAGGCCGCCAAGCTGGGCACTACCCTGACCCCGATGGGCGCGGAAAAAGCCGGTAACGCCGACAATTCGATCCCGGCCTGGAGCCCGATGCCGACCAACGCCGGCGCGGTCGATGACAAGGGCTTCCTGGCCAACCCGTACGCCAACGAGAAACCGCTGTTCACCATCACCGCGCAGAACGTGGAGCAGTACAAGAACAAGCTGGCGCCCGGCCAATACGCGATGTTCAAGCGTTACCCGGACAGCTTCAAGATGCCGGTCTACCCCTCGCACCGTGGCGCCACTGTGCCGGCCGATGTGTTCGCCGCCATCAAGAAAAACGCCACCAACACCAAGCTGGTCGCTGGCGGCAACGGTCTGGAAAACTTCGAAACCGCAGTGCCGTTCCCGATTCCCAAGGACGGCCTGGAGGTGATCTGGAACCACATCACCCGCTACCGTGGCGGCAGCGTGTCGCGCCTGGTGACCCAGGCCACGCCGCAGACCAACGGTTCGTTCAACCCGGTGTATTTCCACGATGAGTTCGTGTTCCGCGACAAGATGAAGGATTTCGATCCGAAGAACCCGGGCAACATCCTGTTCTACTTCAAGCAGGAAGTGACCGCGCCAGCGCGTCTGGCCGGTTCCGTGCTGCTGGTTCACGAAACCCTCGACCAGGTCAAAGAGCCACGTGCAGCGTGGGTCTACAACGCCGGGCAACGTCGCGTACGTCGCGCACCGCAAGTGTCCTACGACGGCCCGGGTACCGCAGCCGACGGCCTGCGCACCTCCGACAACCTCGACATGTTCAACGGCGCGCCGGATCGCTATGACTGGAAACTGATCGGCAAACAGGAAATGTACATCGCCTCCGACAGCTACAAGCTCGACGATCCGAAGCTCAAGTACGCCGACATCATCAAGGCCGGCCACATCAACCAGGACCTGGCGCGCTATGAGCTGCGTCGCGTCTGGCACGTGACCGCGACCCTCAAGGACGGCCAGCGCCACATCTACGCCAAGCGTGACTTCTTCATCGACGAAGACACCTGGCAGGCAGCGGTGATCGATCACTACGATGGTCGTGGCCAACTGTGGCGCGTGGCCGAGGCCCATGCCGAGAACTACTACGACAAGCAAGTGCCGTGGTATGCCCTGGAAGCGCTGTATGACCTGCAATCGGGCCGCTACCTGGCGCTGGGCATGAAGAACGAAGAGAAGAAGGCCTACGACTTCGGCTTCACGGCTTCCATCAGTGACTTCCAGCCCAACGCCCTGCGCCAGGAAGGGGTGCGTTGATCTGAGCTGAATTGGCGCAGAGCTGCCTTGTTGATCACAGCTGCAAAGCACCGTTGTCCTGCGCCGCCTTACCCTATGGTTGAACCCCATAGCCGCAAGAAGAAAACGCCCCGATTCGTCGGGGTGTTTTTTATTGTGTATGGGCTGGCTTGTCGCTGAATTTGGCTTCTGTAGGAGCGCGCTTGCCCGCGACCGCGGTGTGTCAGGTTCGCATCAACACCAGAAAGAACGCCATCGCGGGCAAGCGCGCTCCTACGGAATCGGTGTTCGAAAACATATAAAGCAACATTCGCACTGTTGATTGGATATGTTTTCTTACAGACTTTCGTCGAACTTTCTTCAAAACTCCAGGCATAGCCGCTAGTCTCCGGATCATCTGAACGCCGAATAACAAGCATCTCAACAAGAGCCGGCCATGACTGATCTGTCGCGTTTGCAGGGATTCGCAAATCACGCAGTCACTGCGTTGGAAGGACGTTTCTTCCGCCCACCCTTGCCCGAAGGCTATGTGCCCAGACCCCGGCTGTGCCAGCGCTTGAGCGCCGGTCTGTCCGGTCGCCTGTTGCTGGTCAGCGCGCCGGCCGGGTTCGGCAAGAGCTCGCTGGCGGTGGAGTTCTGTCAGAGCCTGCCCAGTCAGTGGCAAAGCCTTTGGCTGGGCCTGAGCCAGCGCGACAGCGATCCGGGGCGGTTTCTGGAACGGCTGCTTTGCGGCCTTCAGCAGTTTTTCCCGCAGTTGGGCAATCAGGCGCTGGGCCTGTTGAAGATGCGTCAGCGCCATCAGCCCTTTGCCTTCGAGGAATGGCTCGACGGCCTGCTGGACGAGCTGGCGATGCACCTGATGCTGAGCAAGCCGCTGTTGCTGGTGCTCGACGACTATCACCTGGTGCAGGGCCCCGTGCTGGATCGCTGCCTTCAATTCCTGCTCAATCACTTGCCGGCCGGCATGATCGTCATGGTCACCAGCCGCCAGCGTCCTGACTGGCATCTGGCGCGGCTGCGTCTTTCCCGGCAGTTGCTCGAGCTTTCCGAGCAGGACCTGCGCCTGACCCACGACGAATCACTGGCGGTCCTTGAGCAGCACAGCAGTTCACTGACCGAGGAAGCGTTGCACACACTGCTGCAACGCAGCGAGGGGTGGGTCGCGGGTTTGCGCTTCTGGCAACTGGCAGCCACTGAAGCCGGCAGCGATGCCTTGAATCACGGGTTCAACGGCGGAGAGGGGCTGATTCGGGAGTATCTGCTCGAAGAGGTCATCGATTGCCTGCCTGCCGATGTGCAGGCCTTCCTCTATGAAACGGCCTGTCTCGAAAAATTCTGCGCAGCCCTGTGCAATGCCGCCCGGGATACCCACGACAGCAGCGAAATGCTCGCTTTCCTGCAAGCGCATCAGGTTTTTCTGGTGCCGCTGGACGAAACCGGGCGCTGGTTTCGCTATCACCATCTTTTTTCCGACCTGCTGCGCGCCCGCGCTGGCAGTAACGTCGCGCCGCAGCAACGGCGCCTGCATCTGAATGCCTGCCGCTGGTTCAGTGAACAGGGCCTGCTGGATGAAGCCATCGAACAGGCCCTGCGCGCGGGCCATCTGGATGTGGCGGCCAACCTGGTACAAAACCTCTCCGAGGAGCAATTGCTCGCCGAGCAGAACGTCGGAATGCTGCTGCGCTGGAAGATGGACCTGCCCGACAGCCTGCTGGTCAGCACGCCGCGTCTGATCGTGCTGTACGCCTGGGCGCTGGGGCTGGCCTGCCAGCTGGATGCCGCCGAGGAACTGGGCAATCAACTGAGTCGCTTTCTACCGGCGCCTTCGGCCACGGCGCAGAAATCCATGCTGGCCCAGTGGCTGGCGCTCAGCGGCATCATCGCCCGCGGGCGCGGCGACAGCGAAACGGCCCATCGCTACTGCAGCGAGGCCCTGGCGAGCCTTCCGCAGAAACGCTACGGGCAGCGGCTGATGTGTCTGTCGACGCTGGCCAATCTGGCGATTGCCGAGGGCGACCTGTGGCGCGCCCGGGCACGCAATCGCGAAGCACTAGAATTGGCCCAGCGGGTGGCCAATCCGCTATTCGAAGCGCTGGCGCATTACGATCGTGCGCGCACCTTGCAGGCTCGCGGCGAGGCGTTGCGCGCCCTGGAAGAGGTGCGTCAGGGCCTCAAGCGATTGAACGGACTGTCTTCGCAGCGCCTGTATGCCGTGCGTGCGCGTTTGACGCTGTACGAAGGCTACCTGCTCGCCCAGTGCCTGCAACCGGTGGCCGGACGCGAGCGCCTTGCCGCAGGCCTTGCCGAAGCCCGCGCCTGTCGTGACATCAGCGTGCTGATCGGGCACTGCGTGATCGCCGGGCTGGAAGGCCGGGAAGGGCGCTTTGCCGAGGCCTTCGCGGAGCTGGCCGAAGCCGAACGCCTGATGCACATCTGGGACGTGCCGCCAGTGTATTACCTGGCGATGATTACCCTGGCCAAATGCGAACTGTGGCTGACCCAGGGCCGCATCGACCTGGCCGACGCCTGGCTGCTGCGCCTGGGCCAGACCTACGGTGGCGAGCATCCTGCCGCAGCGCCCGAATGCCTGCCGCAGATGCCGCAGCACATCGAACTGCTGCGCGCCATGCTCGACCGGATCCAGGGCCGCACGGAACAATCAGCCCTGCGCCTGACACAGCTGCGAGACGACGCCTTGAAAACCGGCGCAGGTGTGCTCGCGCTGCATGCGTCGAGCCAGCACATCCTGCTGGCGCTGGACGCATCCGACCGCGCCCTCGCACAAAAACTGCTGGAACCTGCGCTACAGGCCGCCACCGGCGGAGCCATTCTGCCGCTGCTCGGTGTAATCCGCCAACACCCCGACTGGCTTCGCGAACAACTGCTCAAGCGCCCTGCGTGCCGACTGGTCAGCTACCTGCTCGACCAGCTTCCCCCAGGCCCCGACAAAGACCTGCCCTGCGCGCGTGATCCCTCTGAACAGATCGCCTGCGCCGGCACCGACGCCCTGAGCGCACGGGAGCTGGGCGTGTTGCAACTCATCGCCCAGGGCTGCTCGAATCAGGAAATCAGCGACCGCCTGTTCATCTCCCTGCACACCGTCAAAACCCACGCCAGCCATATCAACAGCAAGCTTGGGGTCGAACGTCGGACCCAGGCGGTGGCGCGGGCGCAGGAGTTGGGGTTGTTGGGGTGAGATAAATCGGTATTAAAATGCCGATTTTTTGAACATAAGCGCTTTGGTCGGCATTAAATTGCCTTTTTGCTTCGTCTTGGCTATGGTCATAGGCATTAAATTGCCGAGTTGCGTTCATGCTGCTTACCTTACAGCTGTATGCCGACCATCGTTGGCGCGACGTGATGCGCCTGGAGTTCGAGCAGCCTGAAAAGGGCCAGAACAGTCCGTGCAGCTTTGGTTACGATCAGCACTACCTGGTTGAAAATCTGCAAGCGCTTGGATCTACGACGGCCCAGTCTGTCAGCGCCATGATCCCTCTGGCGTGGGACCTGCACCGCACCCCAGGATTTCCGCCGTTTTTGCTGGATATTCTTCCAGCCGGGGCGGCTCGCAGGTTTTTGCTGGCAAGACTTGCAATCCCTGAGGGCGAAAACACGTCTGCGGATCTGACATTGCTGCAGCGTTGCACACCCGCGCCTGTTGGACATCTTCGGATCAAGGAATCTGTCGATGCTCTGGGAAAGGGGCAAAGCATCGGCTTTGATCGAAGTGAAGTCATCACTCGCGACAGCCGTTTTCTGGAATATGCCTACGAGCAAGGCGCCGCAGTCGGTGGCGCGACGGGGGCAGGGGGCGAGGCGCCGAAGCTGTTGCTCGCTGAGGATGCAGGCGGTTTTTTGCACTCCGATGCCACCCTCGCAGACAATCTGGTCCGTCAGCACTGGTTCGTCAAATTCTCGCGTAACAAAGGCAATGAGACAGATCGAACCATCCTCAGAAGCGAGTTCTGTTATTACAAGGCACTGGAGCGTATCGGGGTCAACACCGTGTCGTGCGATGGCATGACGCTGGAGGAGTCCGCCAAGCCCAGCCTGTGGATGAAGCGTTTTGATCGCACGGTGAGCGAGGACAGGGTGAGCCGGCAGGCCGTAGAGTCAGTGTATTCCCTGGCACAGATCACCCGCCCGGGCAGCTACATGTCCCATGTAGATGTCGTGAAAGTACTTGCCCAGGCTTGGGAGGCCAATGGGCAGCGGGATGAGATTCCCGAACTGATCGCCGAGTATCTTCGCCGGGATCTGATCAACCAGATTCTGGGCAACAGCGACAATCATGGCCGCAACACCTCCATCGTACGTGACCCACAGCGTCTGGCCTTATCGCCCATCTATGACTTGGCGCCCATGGTCATGGACGAAGAGGGAATAACCCGCACGACCAAGTGGCCTGATCCGGTGGAGCGTGCAGGTGAAGTGGACTGGATGGCAGCTTGCAGGTCGCTCGCCGTGTGGGGCGACAGCGATCAGTGGTTCGAGGGACTCAGGGACGACGCCCGCCGCTTTCTTGCCTTGCCTGATCTATTGAGCGAAGCAGGGTTGCCGCACATGACCTTCAAGCATCCGCGCATCGCTTTGTCTCGTCTGGATGCGACGCTGAAAGCATGGGGCCTGCTATGACGAATGAACTACGCCAGCGCGGCATCATCCTGGATGAGTTGCGCACGCAACTGGCGGAGGGAGCGATCAGCATCGGAGCCGCCGTCAAGCGGCTGCGCAGCGAGATCACCGGATTACGTCAGGAGCAGTTTGCCGATATGTGCAAGATTTCGTTGCGCACTCTGCGGCAGATCGAACAGGACGAAGGCAATCCCACCATCAATACGCTTAACGCGGTCTTCAAGCCGTTCGGGATGCGTGTAGGCATCGTTCCTACGCGGCGCTGATATGCAATTGCCCTGGCAGGCAACGCCTCACCCAGGCGCGCCTGCCCACAGGGTCTCCACATCCCTGACGCCCCAATCCTGGGCGAGTTCGTATTTGACGATCATGTCCTGCCCCAGCGAGAGGTTGATGACCTCATGGGGGACGGAGAGGCCGGTTCGTGTGGACATGAAGACTTTCACTTTCGGATGCAGCAGTGATTTCTCGCCTTGCTCAAGCACGACGCCCAGCCGCTCGCTCCTGAGGCGTACCAGGGCGCCGATCGGGTAGATCCCCACGGTTTTGACGAAGTGCTGGAATATCTGCTCATCGAAATGCCCTTTCCATGAAGCCATCTCGCGAATCGATTGCGCGCCGTCCCAGCCCTTTTTATAGGGCCGTTCCGAGGTGACGGCGTCGTACACGTCGCAGATCGCACCCATCCTGGCGAACAGGCTGATGTCATCGCCCTTCAGACCGTGCGGATAACCCGTGCCGTCGATTTTCTCGTGGTGATGCAGGCAGACGTCCATGACCGCCTGAGTCACTTGCTCGGTGCTCCGAAGAATCTCGAATCCGGCCTGGGGATGAATCTTCATGGCCTCGTATTCATCCAGCGTCAGGCTGCCCGGCTTGTTGAGGATGGCCTGGGGGATCGTCATCTTGCCGACGTCGTGCATCAGCCCTGCAACCCCTGCCTCGCGCACCTGTTCTTCGCTCAGGTTCATCTGCCGGGCGAGGGCGACCATCAGCGCGCAGACCGCCACTGAATGCATGTAGGTGTATTCGTCGGAGGTCTTAAGGCGCGAAAGGCTGATCAACGCGTGGGGGTGGCGCATGATCGAGGTCGAGATTTCTTCGACCAATAAATCGACGTCCTCGGTGTTCATCGAGCGCCCCATGCGCGCATCGCTGAACATGGTCATGACCGCCGCTTTGGCCCGCCCGCATATCAGCCTGGCGCGGGCCAGTTCCTTGTCCATGGAGGCAGGCGCGGTGTCGGTCTCGCGGATGAGGGGCGAAGCGATGCGTTCACAGGGCGTCGAGCCATCGGGGCTCCTGCCGCGTCCTATGTCGATCCATACCTCGCGGGTCGAGGCCTGGATACGACGCAGCACCGCTTCATCGCGAAGTTCGCGTTCGATATGTTCAGTCCAGAAGGGATCGTTGATCCGTGGGCGACAGAACTCATGGATATACATGCCCAGAGTGAGATCGGATACGGCGATTTTTCTCAGCATAAGACAACTCTTTAACGCTCAGGTCCGGGCTTTCCTGCAAGGGCATCGAGTTGTTTGCTTTTCTCTCGAGCGCCAGCCAATCCGATGGTTGCGCAGTGCCAGTATACGAGCCGGTCTTTGAAGAAATCATTAAGGAAAAGTGTGGCCCACTCGCAGGGATTTTGCTTTTTGTGTGCAAACAATGAGTTACCGATCACAGACCGGTTATCGAAGAGGTCAGCCACGGAAAAACAGCGCCCGAAGCGGACTGTCAGAACGGTGGTCTATGCCGTTACCGCACAATTGGATCTTTTCATCCAGATACGGCCAACCGTACTTTCCGCGCTTTCGCCCGCATTGGCGGGGCAGGGGGATGGCATGGGTCTGATGTGGTGGAAAGAGGCCGCTGTGCCTCAGGTGGAATCGGCGTCAACGGGCCGAAGCGGCCCGACGGCAGAACAGCTGCAGGCTTTGATTGTCGAGCTGCGTGAGGCGAAAAAAGACGACCTGCGTCAGCGCGACTTCTATCGGGGCCTTTCTGAGAATCTACTTACGTGTGGCAATTCTCTTTCCCACGTCAGCGAGTCCTTTTCCTCCCTTAACCAGCAACTCAAGACCAACCATCAGCGCGCTGACAACGTTGCCCGCTCGGCCATCGACAATCGCGAGCAGATCAGCCACCTGCAGGAGCAGTCGCGGGTGATGGAAGCGGGTGTCGATGCACTGGAAACCGTGATCAACCATCTGGTGGGTCGCGCGGGTGAAATTGACCGCATCGTCGACCTCATCAGTGACATCGCCCGCCAGACCAACCTGCTGGCCCTCAATGCCGCCATCGAGGCGGCGAGGGCGGGTGAGTCAGGCCGCGGATTTGCGGTAGTTGCGGGAGAAGTCCGCCACCTGGCCGAGAAAACGGCTCAGGCCACGCAGGAAATCGTCAAGGAAACCTCGGCCATCCAGCAGGACATCCAGGTTGCCAAACAGGCCATTTCCGAACAGAGCCAGGCATCCGGTGCATTCTCCGTGGTCATCGACAAGACCGCCCAGGCCATGGCCGGCATGTATGACGAAGCCCAGACCATGCAGCGGGAAATCGACCAGTCGCACCTGCTCTCGAAGATCGAACTGGCCAACATGGAAGAACTCACCCTCAAGGTCGCCGTCTACGACCGCCTGCTCAACCCGCGCCCCGAACCTCTCGTCCTGCCCGACGAGACCGAATGCCTGTTCGGCAAGTGGTACTACGAACAGCAAGACCCCAACCAGCAACGCAGCGCCGAATTCCGCCGCCTGGAAATCCCCCACCAACTGGTGCACACCAGCGGCCAGGCCGCCATCGATGCCCATGCACAGGGCGAGCTGGAAAAAACGCTGGAGCACGTCGCGAAGATGGAGGCCGCGAACGTCACGGTGATGCAGGCTGTGAAGGGGTTGTTGAAAGGCAGGAGAATGGGGCTGGGCTGAAAAGTGTGGAGTCCAAAAAAATGTAACGGGACAAGTGTGTGTGTTGCCTACGCCTAGGGCTGACGCTTAACATACATCCCAACACGGCCCCCGCCTCTTGGCTTTTCATTGAGCTTACGCGGGGGTTTTTATTTGCCTGTGGAAAAGTGTTCGGTCCACCAGGCCTCCCACTCCGGCGGCGCACCTGAGTCTGCGAGGGAGAGCTTTCGGCTGGAGTGTTGCAGCGGGAAGCGGTCGAGGTGCTGCTTAAGGTACTGATGCCACGTAGAGTGAGGTGCAACGTGCTTAACCATGTGCAGGACGATGGCCAATAGCAGTCTTCCTTGGATCGCTTGAGCAGTGCGCTGTATTTCTGCTGCCATGCTTCAAAGGCTGTCTTGCCTGTGGATCTTGAGAGCCGAGCCGCAAATGACGGGTGTAGCGCTGCCGGATTCAGATGGGCGAGCGGGTTTCTGGCGCCCAGCCGGTAAGCGATATCGACGCGCAGGGCAATTTCAATGGACTCCAGTGCGTCCATGAGGATCAGGCGAAGCTGCTTATCGAAGTGGTACAGATTCACTGCATCGTTGAACTGCGTTCCAGGTTCGAACAGATCCGTTTTAACGTAGCCAAGTTGCTCCCTGCCCGACTCCCGCGTGAGCTCGAAAGATCTGAGTGGATACCAGTAGCCGCTGAGCCGGTAGTAACCAATATGCTCCAACTGATGGAGTGCCCACCTCTCGTCACTAATGTTCATGCCGCGGCGTTTGAGCAGATCCAGCTGATCAACGAATGATTTCCAGGGTCGTTGATATGCTCCCGGGGAGAGCTGCGAATTGGGATCGGGTTCTTGCTGTTGCATCGTGAAAGGACGCCCTGTCGAGAAAGGGCAATTTACATCGCCGACAATGGTGGCAGACGTAGGAGATCTCCGTATTTGCCTGCAGATTTGGCATCTAATACAGTCCGCGAATGCGTCACGATGCTTCACTGCACTCACAGGAACAATCATGCCCCCCAACACCCTCATCCGCGAAACCTTCCCCGTCGGCCCGTTGCAGTGCAACTGCACGATCATCGGCGATCCGATCACCAACCAGGCCATCGTCGTTGATCCGGGCGGCAATCATGAGTTGATTCTCGCCAGGCTCGAGGCCCATGGGCTCAAGGTCGTGAGCATCATTCACACCCATGCGCACCTGGATCATTTCCTGGCGTCGGGGCAGTTGAAGGAGAAGACCGGCGCGACCTTGCACCTTCATAAAGAGGATCAGTTCCTGTGGGATAACCTCGAAACCCAGTGTCAGGTGTTTCGTGTGCCGTATGTTCCTGTGCCGCCGCCGGATCGCTGGCTGGAGCACGAAGAGCAGCTGGCCTGCGGTTGCGGGGTGGCGTTGCACACGCCGGGGCATACGCCGGGGTCGATGAGTTTCTGGTTCGAGGACGCGGGGCTGTTGATTGCCGGGGATACCCTGTTCAAACGCGGCGTGGGGCGGACTGATTTGTGGGGTGGCGATCAGGCGACCATCGTGCGTTCGATCAAGGAGCGGCTGTATACCCTCGATGAGGACGCGACGGTTGTTGCAGGGCACGGCCCTGATACGCGGCTTGGCGATGAGATGCGCGAGAACCCTTTCGTCAGGGCGTGAAACTGTTCAGGTCGGGTTAAGGAATTTTTGAGCGCCTCCGTGCTCTAATCGCGCACATGGCCCGGCCTTTGGCCGCTATGCCAAAGAAAAGCAAAACAGGAGCTCTCCTTGATGTTCACTTCCCGCCGTTTGATCATCGCTGCCACCGCACTTGCCATGCTGTCTGGTTGCGCATCGCAGAATCCATATGACAATCAGGGGCAGGCACAGAATTCCGGCGGCATGAGCAAGACCGCCAAATACGGTGGCCTCGGCGCACTGGCCGGTGCTGTCGCCGGCGCTGCCATCGACCATAATAACCGTGGCAAGGGTGCACTGATCGGTGCTGCTGTCGTGGGTGCCGCTTCGGCCGGTTATGGCTACTACGCTGACAAGCAGGAGGCCGCACTGCGCGCGAGCATGGCCAACACTGGCGTTCAGGTGCAGCGTGAAGGCGACAACATCAAACTGGTAATGCCAGGCAACATCACCTTTGCCACCGACTCGTCGGCCATTGCCAGCAGCTTCTACTCGCCGCTGAACAACCTTGCCGGTTCGCTCAAGCAGTACAACCAGAACGTGATCGAGATCGTCGGCTACACCGACAGCACCGGCAGCCGCCAGCACAACATGGACCTGTCCCAGCAGCGCGCCCAGAGCGTGGCGACTTACCTCACGTCCCAGGGTGTAGATGCTTCCCACCTGTCGGTACGCGGTGCAGGCCCGGACTCTCCGATTGCCAGCAACGCCGACGTCAATGGCCGTGCGCAGAACCGTCGTGTCGAGGTCAACCTCAAGCCGATTCCTGGCCAGCAGTACCAGCAGCAGTAATCAGCTGCTTGTCACAAGAACCCCGGCCTTTGCCGGGGTTTTTTATTGGGCGGACCCCTGACACCGTAGCAGCACGGCTTGCCGGCGGGGGCGGTGTGTCAGGCACTGCATCGATCACTGACACACCGCCCCGCCGGCAAGCCGTGCTGCTACGGGGGCGATGGTCGGACCCTATGCCGAATACCGCTCATGCATCTGCCCCAGCAACGCGTCCTTCTCTTCCCACAACTGGTTGATCCACTGCTGGAACTCGAGGCGGTAGGCCTCGTCCTGGTCGTAGCTGTTGCCGATGAACTGCGCAGGGATCTGTACCTCTTCAAAGTGCGCAACCACCTGACGAACCCTGCCGCACAACAGGTCCCAATAACCGGGCTGCCCGGACGGGTAATGAATGGTCACGTTGACCAGTGATTGCAGTTGTTCACCCATGGCGTCGAGCACGAATGCGATGCCGCCGGCCTTGGGCTTGAGCAGGTAGCGGAATGGCGAGCCCTGCTGGGCGTGCTTGGCCTGGGTGAAACGCGTGCCTTCGGCGAAGTTGAAGATGCCCACCGGGTTGTTGCGAAACTTGGCGCAGGTGCGGCGGGTGGTTTCCAGGTCCTTGCCTTTCTTTTCCGGATGTTTCGCCAGATAAGCTTTGCTGTAACGCTTCATGAACGGAAAGCCCAACGCCCACCAGGCGAGGCCGATCACCGGGACCCAGATCAGCTCCTGCTTGAGAAAGAACTTGAGCGGGCGAATGCGCCGATTGAGCACGTACTGCAGCACCATGATGTCGACCCAGCTCTGGTGGTTGCTGGTCACCAGGTACGAGTGCTGATAATCCAGGCGCTCCAGCCCGCTCAGGTGCCAGCGGGTGCGGCCCAGCAGATTGATCCACGCATTGTTGTTGCCGACCCAGGCTTCATGGATGTGGCTCATGAGCCAGTCGGTGACTTTTTGTGCGGCGGGGAAGGGCAGGCACAGTTTGAAGATCGCGACGATGAACAGTGGCGTGCAGCAGACAATCGTGTTGAGCGCCAACAGCAGCGAGGCGATGACGCCGCGCAAGGGGGCGGGCAAGAAATCCATGATGGATCGAACTCCAGAGGCAAGGCGGCCGCCGGTGAGTTCCCGGCGGCGTTATTGTGAATGACGTCTATTAAGGCAGGGTTGCAGCCTGAATGGCGGTGAGGGCGATGGTGTAGACGATGTCGTCCACCTGGGCACCGCGCGGCAGGTCGTTGACCGGCTTGCGCAAGCCTTGCAGCATCGGGCCCAGGCTTACGCAATCGGCACTGCGCTGCACAGCCTTGTAGGTGGTGTTGCCGGTGTTCAGGTCGGGGAATACGAACACGTTGGCGCGACCGGCCACGGGGCTGTCCGGCGCCAGTTGCCGGGCGACGTTTTCGTTGGCGGCGGCATCGTATTGCAACGGGCCGTCGATCAGCAGTCCGCGCTGGGTTTCCTGGGCCAGCAAGGTTGCCTCGCGGACCTTTTCCACCTCTTCGCCGCTGGCTGAGTTGCCGCTCGAATAGCTGATCATCGCCACCCGTGGCGAGAGGCCGAAGGCCACCGCCGAATCGGCGCTCTGCACGGCGATTTCCGCCAGCTCACGAGCCGTCGGGTGCGGGTTCATGATGCAGTCGCCGTAGACCAGCACCTGCTCGGGAAACAGCATGAAAAACACTGACGACACCAGGGTGCAGCCCGGCGCCGTCTTGATCAGCTGCAAGGCCGGGCGGATGGTGTTGGCGGTGGAGTGCACCAGCCCCGACACCAGGCCATCCACCTCGTCGAGTGCCAGCATCATGGTGCCGATCACCACCGGGTCTTCCAGTTGCTGCTCGGCCATGGGCGCGTTGAGGTTTTTCGCTCGGCGCAGGTCGACCATCGGCGCCACGTAGCGCTCGCGGATTTCATCCGGGTCGAGAATCTCAAGCCCCGGGGGCAGTTCGATGCCCTGGGCGCGAGCGACGGCGTGCACCTCTTGCGGCTTGGCCAGCAACACGCAGCGGGCGATGCCACGGGCCTGGCAGATCGCCGCAGCCTGCACGGTCAAGGGCTCGGCGCCTTCGGGCAGGACGATGCGCTTGTTGGCGTTCTGTGCACGCTGAATCAACTGGTAACGGAAAACCGCAGGCGACAGGCGCATCTCACGCGGCGTGCCACAGCGCTGATGCAGCCAGTTGGCGTCCAGGTGGCTGGCGACGAAGTCGGTGATGATCTCCGCACGCTCGCGGTCATCGATGGGGATTTCCTTGTTCAACTGATTGAGCTGGTTGGCCGTGTCGTATGAGCCGGTGCTCACCGACAGCACCGGCAAGCCGGCCTGCAGCGCGCCGCGACACAACTCCATCAGGCGCGGATCGGGCAGGGTGTCGCTGGTCAGCAGCAGGCCGGCCAGTGGCACACCGTTCATGGTCGCCATGCTCACCGCCAGGATGATGTCGTCGCGATCCCCCGGCGTCACCACCAGTACGCCCGGCTTGAGTAGCTGCAGGGTGTTGAGCACGGTGCGGGCGCAGATGATGATTTTCGACATGCGCCGCGTTTCATAATCACCCGCATTGATGACCTGGGCGCCCAGCAGCTCGGCCACGTCTCGGGTGCGCGGAGCGTTCAGGTCGGCCTGGAACGGGATGCAGCCCAGCAGGCGGAAATCACCGCTGCGCAGCAAGGGCGAATGCTCCTTGAGCCGTGCGGAGAAGGCTTCCATGCTCTCGTCAGTGCGCACCTTGTTGAGAATCACGCCGAGCACTTTCGGGTCCTTCGGGCCGCCGAACATCTGGGCCTGTAGCTCGACGCGACCGGAAAGCTCGGTCAGCACTTCATTCTCGGGCGCCGACACCAGGATCACCTCGGCATCCAGTGCCTTGGCCATGTGCAGGTTGACCCGTGCGGCGTAGCTGGCGCTGCGGGTGGGCACCATGCCTTCGACGATCAGCACGTCGCGGCCAACCGAAGCCTCCTGATAGAGGTTGATGATTTCTTCCAGCAACTCGTCGAGCTGGCCTTCACCGAGCATCCGTTCGACATGGCCCAGAGCCAGCGGCTTGGGCGGCCGCAGGCCATGGGTGCGGGCGACCAGTTCGGTCGAACGCTCAGGCCCCATGTCGCCGGGATGCGGCTGGGCAATGGGTTTGAAAAAGCCGACTTTGAGTCCGGCGCGCTCCAGGGTTCTCACCAGCCCCAGGCTGATGGACGTCAAACCCACACCGAAGTCTGTGGGCGCGATAAAAAAAGTCTGCATGCGGGCTTCTCGAAAGTGAGCGTGCAATGGTCATGGCATCACGTTGTGCCGATGAACCGAAAAACCGGACGCTGTTCAGTCGCAGCGTCTCAACGGGGCACAAGGTTATCGTCAACTGCCCCCTGCGCGCACCAGCCGCAGCGAAAGGATTGACCTATTTTTTTCTGGCGCAGGCGGGCATCGAGCACCCACTCCCGCGACTGCCACGGAGGCTGGTGGCGCAGATGCTGGGTATGCCCGCACGAGAGCTCCACGATCCAGTGGCCGTCCTCGTCCTGACGAAAGCCGATAATGGTGGTGTCGCTCATAGGCAATGGGGTGTCGTGCAATCGGGGCCGTCCGTCTGAGTTGCGTTCGCTTTCGCGCGAGTGCTTGGTTAGACTTGTTCGCTCTTATCTCTATTTTGCAAAAGGTCTTGCCCCATGCCGATCGCCGCCAACAAGGCTGTCTCCATTGACTATACCCTGACCAACGACGCTGGTGAGGTCATCGACAGCTCCGCCGGCGGCGCGCCGCTGGTTTACCTGCAAGGTGCAGGCAACATCATTCCGGGTCTGGAAAAGGCACTGGAAGGCAAGGACGTCGGCGACGAGCTGAAGGTCTCCATCGAGCCTGAAGACGCCTACGGCGAATACTCTGCCGAACTGGTCAGCACCCTGAACCGCAGCATGTTCGAAGGCGTCGACGAACTGGAAGTCGGCATGCAGTTCCACGCTTCCGCTCCGGACGGCCAGATGCAGATCGTCACCATCCGTGACCTGGACGGCGACGACGTGACCGTCGACGGCAACCACCCACTGGCCGGCCAGCGCCTGCACTTCCAGGTGAAGATCGTTGCCATTCGTGACGCAAGCCAGGAAGAAGTCGCCCACGGTCACGTGCATGGCGAAGGTGGCCATCACCACTGATTTGTCCTGCTAAGCTTCATTTAGCTGGCCAGGCGTCCTCGCGGGTCTTGTGAAAACCGTTGTTGTTTTCGCGACCTGACAGGGCGCCTTTTTCGGCCAATGGTCCTTAGGGGAGTTCGTCATGAGTATATTTCACGACCTGAAATTAAAAGCTCTGGATGGCCAGGAACTGCCTCTCGCGCCCCTGAAGGGCAAAGTGGTTCTGGTGGTCAACGTGGCCTCCAAATGTGGCCTCACGCCACAATATGCTGCGCTGGAAAACCTCTACCAGCAGTACAAGGACAAAGGCTTCAGCGTGCTGGGCTTGCCGTGCAACCAGTTCGCCGGGCAAGAGCCAGGTACCCAGGAAGAAATCCAGTCATTCTGCTCGCTCAACTACGGCGTGACCTTCCCGCTGGGCGACAAGCTTGAAGTCAACGGTCCCCATCGTCACCGGTTGTATCAGATGCTGGCCGGCGAAGGCGCCGAGTTTCCGGGGGACATCACCTGGAATTTCGAAAAGTTTCTGGTCGGGCAGGACGGCCGCGTGCTGGCTCGTTTCTCGCCGCGTACCACGCCGGATGACCCAGCGGTGATTCAGGCGATTGAAAAAGCGCTGCATTGACGCTTGCGGGCCTGTTGGAGCGCGCTTGCCCGCGATAGCGCAATGTCAGTCACCGATATCTTGTCAGGCAGATCGTCGTCGCGGGCAAGCGCGCTCCTACGGTTACTCGCGCACGCTTCTAAACCTTAATCACTCAAATCAATAGTGCTTTGCATCGTGTCATCCTCGGCTCATTCTGTATTATCTCAATAATATTTTCTTAGCCGAGGACGCTTGCATGCCAGTCAAAGCCTTGTTCAAACCGTTCCACATGGGCAGCCTGGAGTTGCCGACGCGCGTGGTGATGGCGCCGATGACTCGTTCGTTCTCCCCGGGCGGCGTCCCCAATGCTGGCGTTATCGAGTACTACCGTCGCCGTGCAGCCGCTGGCGTAGGGCTGATCATCACTGAAGGCACCACAGTCGGGCACAAGGCCTCCAACGGCTACCCCAACGTGCCGCAGTTCTTCGGCGAGGCAGCGCTAGCCGGCTGGAAGAAAGTGGTCGAGGCGGTTCATGCTGAAGGCGGCAAGATCGTCCCGCAACTCTGGCACGTGGGTGCTGTGCGCCGGCTGGGCACCGAGCCCGATGGCACGGTTCCGGCCTATGGCCCGACTGAAAAACTCAAGGACGGCAACGTCGTCGTCCACGGCATGAGCAAGCAGGACATCGCTGAAGTCATCGCCGCCTTCGCCCAGGCTGCCAAAGACGCGCAAGACATCGGCATGGATGGCGTGGAAATCCATGGCGCCCACGGTTACATCGTCGACCAGTTCTTCTGGGAAGGCACTAACCAGCGCACCGATGAATACGGCGGCGACCTTGCCCAGCGTTCGCGCTTCGCCATCGAGCTGATCAAGGCTGTGCGCGCCGCGGTCGGCCCTGAATTCCCGATTATCTTCCGCTACTCCCAATGGAAGCAGCAGGACTACACGGCGCGCCTGGTACAGACCCCGGAGGCCTTGGGGGCATTCCTCAAGCCGTTGTCTGACGCGGGTGTGGACATTTTCCACTGCTCGACACGGCGTTTCTGGGAGCCTGAGTTCGAAGGTTCCGACCTGAACCTGGCTGGCTGGACCCGCAAACTCACCGGCAAGCCGACCATTACCGTGGGCAGCGTGGGGCTCGACGGCGAGTTCCTGCAGTTCATGGTCAACACTGACAAGGTCGCCCAGCCTGCAAGCCTTGAGAACCTGCTCAAGCGCCTGGGGGAAGAGGAGTTCGATCTGGTGGCGGTGGGGCGTGCCCTGCTGGTAGACCCGGACTGGGCGGTGAAAGTGCGTGACGGTCGCGAGGAAGACATCCTGCCGTTCAGCCGCGATGCGTTGGGCAAGCTTGAGTAACCCGTAAATGCGCTCATGGCGGTCAAGGTTTACAGGTATGTACCTGAGGCCGAGCCGCCAGAACTCTGTGGGAGCGGGCTTGCCCGCGAATGGGTCAGACCTGATGCAGCGAGGGTGGCTTACCACCGCCTTCGCGGGCTAGCCCGCTCCCACAAAAGCTCGTTGATCGACGATCGTCCTTATTCCACATTCCGGTTTGCTGGGCTCAAACGCCCAGTATCACCCCATCGCGCGTCTCGCTCGCGTGGCGCAAGTAACCCTCGAATGCATCAATGATGCCTGCCCAGCCCTGGCGGCTGGCGTGTTGCCGGGCGTTCAGACGAACCCGGCGCAGGTTTTCTTCATCTTCGAGCATCCAGCACGCCGCGTCGATAAACCCTTCCTCGTCTCCAGGCATCGCCAGCGCGCCGTTGTGGCCATGGCGAATGTGCTGCGCCGCTGCGGCCTCGTCGTAGGCCACCACGCCTAACCCCGAGGCGAGGGCTTCGAGGACAACGTTGCCAAAGGTTTCCGTCAGGCTGGGGAACAGGAACAGATCGCCCGACGCATAATGCGCCGCCAGCGCCTCACCGCGCTGTGTGCCACAGAAGATGGCATCGGGAAGTTGCTGCTCCAGCGGTGCACGCATGGGGCCGTCGCCGACGATCACCAATTTGAGCTTCTTGTCGGGATAGGCATCGACCAGCTTCTCGAAGCTGTTCTTGAGCAGCCCCAGGTTCTTCTCCTGCGCCAGGCGCCCGACGTGCACCACCGCCGTGTCACCCGGTTCTAGGCCCCAGGCTTCACGCAGAAAATTCGAACGCTTCGAAGGGTGAAACAACTGGCAATCCACCCCCCGCGACAGCAACTCCAGGCGCTCGAAACCGCGCCGTTCAAGCTCGGTCTTCTGGCTGACACTCGGCACCAGCGTGGCGTTGGAACGGTTGTGAAACCAGCGCAGGTAACTGGTCAGGATCCGCGTAATGAACCCCAGCCCGTAAGTGCGCGTGTACTGCTGAAAGTTGGTGTGAAAGCCACTGACAATCGCAATGCGCAACCGCCGGGCGGCACGCAACGCTGACAACCCCAGCGGCCCCTCGGTAGCGATGTACAGCACGTCAGGCCGGTTACGCTGCCAGCGCCGCAACAGCTTGTGCATCGACGACTGCCCCCACTGCAACCCCGGATACCCCGGAATCGGCCAGCCGCGGCACAACATCAGATCCTCCCCCGCAGCCCGCAACTCGTCGTCACTCTGACGCGGCCGAATCACCTCGACCCGATGCCCACGGGTGCGCAAACCATCGCACAGCCGGCTCAATGTGTTGGCCACACCGTTGATTTCAGGCGCGTAGGTTTCGGTGATCAGGGTAATGCGCAGGGATTTACTCATGACAGCAAGTTTCAGAGGCCTGCGTTGCGCTTGTGTGGCGGTTGGGTGATGGATTTGTGACGGCGGTCGGGTGGCGGGCGAATCTGTTAAGGATCCGCCCGCGACCGGCTGATCATGCAGCCGGCTTCAAATCCCGTTTCCTGTCACAAACGGCACGATCCGCGACTTGCCCACTTTTTCCAGCGCAGACGCTTGCGGGATGTAATGGGTCTGAACCGGGTTGAGGCTGACCAGTTCCAGGTGCGAACGCGGCTTGACCTGCCTTGAGAGGCTGGCCGGTTCTGGCTGGAGTGTTCTGGACGCTACCTTTTCCACCGCGTCAGCCAGTGCCTGCATGAATTTGGGTGCATTGGGCTCGGGCTTGGGCTTTTGTTTAAGCAGCGTGGATGTGGGCGGGTTGGATGGATTGACGCGATTCGATTCCATGTTCTGGAACTCCCGAAGATTGGAGCGTGGGCCAGCCAGCGCTGGTCGCCCGTTAGAGGCGAGTCCATGGTTGAACAGGTGGTCTGTGGGATGTATGGAAGAGTTTTGTGGGACTTGTCTGATTTTTTTCGAGCGTGATCAGGAGCGTGTTTGGGCGATTAGGATGCACGGGTTCAATACATCGAGGGAACGAAATGACGGATGTTTTTTACGCGCCGCCCAAGGCAGATCTGCAGGAAGATACGCCGCAAAAGTCTGGTTTTTTTATTGTGGCTCCACGCAAATTGCTGGTGATGCTTTTCATGACCCATGGTCTGTACAGCGCTTACTGGCTACACAAAAACTGGTCGCTTTACCGAGCCTATTCTGGTCGCTCTGTCTGGCCGTTAGCACGAACCATTTTCGCGCTGTTCTACCTCCCTTCGCTGTTCTGCAAGATGAATCGCACAATCAAGGATGCGAACGGTATCGGTATTCCCAATTGGGGGTTGAAGGCGGTTGTATTTATCCTGTTGCCTTTCGCGCCTCTGATTCTCGGTTTTGTAATCGGATTCACCCGGGCAGCCGGATTGCATGGTTTTGCCGGTCTGGGCCTCTGGTTTGATTTCTGGGTGGGGAATGCCGCTGCGGTGTTACAAATAGTGGTTTTGCTCAACGTTCAGCGTTACGTGAACCGTTTCAACGAAGACCCCGAAGGATTGGCTAATAGCGGCTATTCGATATCGAACTTGGCATGGATGGTCATTGGCGTGCTTTTCTGGGGGGCGACTTATTACGCTGCCGGTCTCGCATACCCAGGATGAAAAAAGGCCTCATGAGAGGCCTTTTCGCATTTAACTCGTCTGCGGTACCAGGGTTTCCGCCCCGCGCTCCCTCACCCAGAACAGCGTCGCTCCGGCCACCGCCGCCGGCATCATCAGGATGTTGACCACTGGAATCAGCAGCACCAGGTAAACGATGCCGCCGAAGCTCATGCTCTGCCAGCGTTTGGCGCGTAGCCAGGCGAGCATGTCTTGCCAGCTCATCTTGTGGTTATCCGCCGGGTAGTCGATGTACTGGATGGCCATCATCCAGACACCGAACAGCAACCACAGTGGCGCGGCGATGATGTTCACCACCGGAATCCACGAGAGGATGAACAGCCCGATGGCGCGGGGCAGGAAGTAGCCCAGTTTGCGCATCTCCCGGCCGAAGGTGCGCGGGACCATCGCCACCAGTTCACCCCAGCTGAAGGCCGGGAAGTCGTCGGTGCCACGCACGACCACCTCGACCTTTTCCGCGAGAAACCCGTTGAACGGCGCGGCAATGACGTTGGCGATCATGGTGAAGGTGAAGAACACCATGAGCACCACCAGCACCACGAAAATGGGCCAGAGGATGTAGTTCAGGAAGCTCAGCCAGCTGGGCAGCGTGGGCATGAACGAATCGACCCACAGGCTGAACTCGTGGCCGGCGAAGTAGATGAGCGCGCTGAACAGCACCAGGTTGATGGTCAGCGGCAGCAGCACGAACAGGCGCAGGCTCGGGCTTAGAACCAGTTTCAAGCCTTCACGCAGGTATTGCGGGCCGGAAAGGGCGGGTGCGGGCATAGGGCCTCCGAGTGTTGAAGTCGCGCCGACCTTACCGGCTTTGCGTCGGGCGCGGAAGCTGGATCAGCGCGGCGACATTCGCCGAAACAATCTGCTGGGGATAAAGTCTATCCACAAGGCTTGCGACACGCTTTGTCGGAATAGGTGCTGTCTATGAACTGGATTGTGAATCGATATTTCCTTAATCTTCCCCGCCCCGATAAGCTTGCGGGCAACTTTTAGACCTATTCCCATTCACTTTGAACCTCGAAGGAGTCGTAATGAGCGTTCTGGTAAACAAACAAGCCCCTGATTTCACCGCAGCGGCAGTCCTGGGTGACGGTTCGATCGTCGACAGCTTCCAGCTGTCTTCCCTGCGTGGCAAATACGTCGTGCTGTTCTTCTGGCCTCTGGACTTCACGTTCGTATGCCCGTCGGAAATCATCGCGCACGACAACCGCATCGCTAAATTCCGCGACCTGGGCGTAGAAGTGGTCGGCGTTTCCGTCGACTCGCACTTCACCCACGCCGCATGGCGCAACACTCCGGTTGAAAAGGGCGGCATTGGCCCGGTCCAGTTCACCATGGTTGCCGACATCAAGCACGAGATCACTCGCGCTTACGGTATCGAACACGAAGACGGCGTTGCGCTGCGCGGTTCGTTCCTGATCGACCAGAATGGCGTGGTTCAGCATCAGGTCGTGAACAACCTGCCTCTGGGTCGCGACGTAGACGACATGGTGCGTCTGGTCGAAGCCCTGCAGTTCACCGAACAGCACGGCGAAGTCTGCCCTGCTGGCTGGCGTCCGGGCCAGAAAGGCATGAAGGCTGACGCTTCGGGCGTTGCCGACTACCTGGCTGAAAACGCCAAGAGCCTGTAATACCCTTGCTGCGGTGTGAGCCGCAGCATCCAGATTTTTCAGGATGGGGCACGAGCCAATGCGAGCCGTGCTCTGTCCCTAATAGATGCACCGGTTCGCCGGTTCGAAAACTGTAACTCCGACCACAGGTAAACGTTGGCCGGTCAATAGGAGTGTGTCATGTCCGATGTACGTCATTCCCGAGTGATTATTCTCGGCTCCGGCCCTGCCGGTTACAGCGCTGCGGTCTATGCGGCACGCGCCAACCTCAAACCGCTGCTGATCACCGGCATGCAGGCTGGCGGTCAGCTGACCACCACCACCGAAGTCGACAACTGGCCGGGCGACCCCCATGGCCTGACTGGCCCGGTGCTGATGGAGCGCATGCGCGAGCACGCCGAGCGTTTCGAGACCGAGATCATTTTCGACCACATCAACGCGGTCGACCTGGCCGGCAAGCCGTTCAGCCTCAAGGGCGACAGCGGCACCTACACCTGTGACGCGCTGATCATCGCCACCGGCGCCAGTGCTCGTTACCTGGGCCTGCCATCCGAAGAAGCGTTCATGGGCAAGGGTGTTTCGGCCTGTGCGACCTGCGACGGTTTCTTCTACCGCAACAAGCCAGTGGCTGTGGTCGGTGGCGGTAACACCGCTGTGGAAGAGGCGCTGTACCTGGCCAACATCGCCAGCAAAGTGACCCTGGTTCACCGCCGCGACACGTTCCGCGCCGAGAAGATCCTGATCGACAAGCTGCACGCCCGTGTGGCCGAAGGCAAGATCGAGCTCAAGCTGAACTCGAACCTGGACGAAGTGCTGGGCGACAACATGGGTGTCACCGGCGCACGCTTGAGGAACAACGACGGCAGCTTCTCGGAGCTGAAAGTCGATGGCGTGTTCATCGCCATCGGCCACACGCCGAACACCTCGCTGTTCGAAGGCCAGCTCGCGCTGAAAGATGGCTACATGGTCGTCAACGGTGGCCGTGAAGGCAACGCGACTGCCACCAGTGTTGAGGGTGTGTTTGCCGCAGGCGACGTGGCTGACCACGTGTATCGCCAGGCGATCACCTCCGCCGGTGCAGGTTGCATGGCGGCACTGGATGTCGAGCGTTACCTGGACGGTCTGGCGAACGCCTCGTTCTGATTGACTGCTGCAAACAAAAAAACCGGCCCCAGGGCCGGTTTTTTTGTGTTCGCGTCTTAGGAACGCGCTCACTCGCGATGGCGTCTTCAAGATCGCTCCCGCCGGCAAGCCGTGCTGCTACGGGGCGGTGTTGATCCTGTAGGAGTGAGCTTGCTCGCGATGGCGTCCTCGAGATCGCTCCCGCCGGCAAGCCGTGCTGCTACGGGGCGGTATTGATCCTGTAGGAGCGCGCTTGCCCGCGATGGCTGTGTGTCAATCGCATCAATGTTTCTGACCCACCGCAATCGCGGGCAAGCGCGCTCCTACAACGGGTGTTACGCCTTGCGTTTGAGTGGTTCGCCTGAAAACTTCACGCCGGCCAAACCGTGGGCTATCAGTGCGCGGATGTTGCCGTGGTCGCTGCCTTCGGGGGTTGCGACGACGGAGCGGTAGTGCTCGCCGAACGCCAGCAGCGCTTCTTCATCGCTCAAGCCTTCCAGCACGGCCAGGCCCAGGGTCTTGCACGAACCTTCGTTCTGGCCTGCGGCGTTTTCCACCGGGCCGTTGCTGAACGCTTGTGGCTGGTAGTCGTAATGCTCGGCCACGAAGGCCAGGGTGTCGGCAAAAACGTGCTCGCCGGATGCGAGGCTCATGCGCAGGGTGTTCAGGTCAGTCATGCTTCTTTTCCTTGGCAAACGCCGCTTGCTGCTCGGCGCTGGCTTCTTTCTGATAAAGGGATTTCCACTCGCTGTACGGCATGCCGTAAACCACTTCGCGGGCGTCATCCAGGCTGATGTCGATCTGCTTCTCGTCGGCGGCGGCCTTGTACCATTTGGACAGGCAGTTGCGGCAGAAACCGGAGAGGTTCATCAGGTCAATGTTCTGCACGTCCTTGCGGCTGTCCAGGTGCGCGACCAGGCGGCGGAAGGCGGCGGCTTCGAGTTCGAGGCGTTGTTGCTCGGTCATGGCGGGCTCACGTGTAAAGAATTGATGCGAATTTTAACGGCGCCTAGCGCTCGGCGGCCAGGGTGATCGACACCGACTCGGCAAAGCGCAGGGCGTGGGGCTTGTCGACTTCCACCTCGGCATAGCGGACCGGCTCATGGCTCATCACCAGGTCCAGCACCTCTTGGGTCAGGCGTTCGAGCAGCGCAAAGCGGTTGCTCTCGACGTGCTGAATGATCGCCTTGGTGATGGTGCGGTAGTTGAGCGCGTGGTCGATGTCGTTGTCGCGCACCGCTTCCTGGGCCGCGTACAGGATCGTCAGGTTGATCAGCACGTCCTGCTTGTTGAGGATTTCGTCTTCGTTGATGCCGATGTAGGTGCGCAGGCACAGGTCCTTGACGCGGATGCGTGCGGTGCCGGGTTCGAGTCTGGCCATGGCTTACTTGCTCCGTCCGATAAGTTGCAGGAATTCCATCCGTGTCGTGTTCGACTCGCGAAATGCACCCAGCATCACCGAGGTGTTCATGGTCGAGTTCTGTTTCTCGACGCCGCGCATCATCATGCACATGTGCTGCGCTTCGATGACCACCGCCACGCCCGCGGCATTGGTCACGCTCTGTACCGCATCGGCGATCTGCCGGGTCAGGTTTTCCTGGATCTGCAGGCGGCGGGCGTACATGTCCACGATCCGCGCGATCTTCGACAGGCCAAGTACCTTGCCGGTGGGAATGTAGGCGACATGCGCCTTGCCAATGAACGGCAGCAGGTGGTGCTCGCACAGCGAATACAATTCGATGTCCTTGACGATCACCATCTCGTCGTTGTCGGAGGCGAACAGCGCACCGTTGACGATTTCTTCCAGGGTCTGCTCGTAGCCGTGACACAGGTACTGCATGGCCTTGGCGGCGCGCTTGGGGGTATCCAGCAGGCCTTCGCGTTGTGGGTCTTCGCCCAGTCCGACCAGGATTTCACGATAGTGCTCAGGCAGTGACAGTGTCATCAAAGGGTTCCTCGGGGCGGCTTACTTGACGTGCCGTCCACCGTTTACGGTCATTGTGGTGCCGGTGACGTACGGGCTGTCCAGCAGATAGCGCAGGCTCTGGTAGATCACCTCGGCACCGGGTTCGATGCCCAGTGCCGACTTGGCCAGGGTTTGCGCGCGGTAATGTGCGTCGTCGTCGGGTTGGAATATCAGCATGGCCGGAGCGATGCCGTTGACCTTGATATGTGGAGCGAACTTCGCCGCGAACGACAGCGTCAGGTTCTCCATGCCGGCCTTGGTGGCGCAGTAGGCCAGATGCTTGCTGCTGCCCTTGCGCGTCACGTCGTCACTGATGTGAATGATGTCCGCAGGTGTCGAGCGTTGCAGCAGCTCGGCGCAATGCAGGTTGATCAGGTACGGCGCGAGCATGTGCACATTGAACATGCTCAGGAATGCATCGCCCGGATCGCCCGGGGTTTCGGCCAGCCATTCGGAAGCGTTGTGCACAATGGCGCGCAGGCGGTCGGTCGTGTCCTTGAGGCGGGCGATGAAGGCCATCACCGACTCCCGGGACGAAAAATCAGCCTGGATCGCAATCGCCCCCAGATCCCTGAGCCGCTGCACGCCGGGGCGCTCGGTGCGGTAGCTGAAGATCACCGGTTGACCGTCTGCAAGCAACCGCTCTGCACAATGCAGCCCGACGCGCTGGCCGGCGCCAGTAATCAGGACAGGGGCGGGAGAGGAGGTCATGGTAGCTCGCGCAGTGATCGGGGAGGGCAGGTAAGCGACAGGCACCGATTGCTTTCATTGCGCCATCAAAGAGCGACCGTCTGGAGGCAAAGTTAACGCAATGGTCACAGCTGTACAACCTGCTCACACCTGCCGTTGTAGCAGCACGGCTTGCCGGTGGGGGCGACCGTGAGTACGCCACGCCGGCAAGCCGTGCTGCTACGGGGGGCTAACTAGTGGAAACTGGCGCAACCGGCGTGCGCGGCTCGCTGTTGAGCCAACCGGACAGCAGCCAGGTGGACAGCGGAATGAACCAGAACACCATCAGCGGGGTGAGGATCAGTGTACTGATCATGATTCGCGGCACCAGATCGAACTGCGCCAGCAGCGGGCCAAGCACGAAGTTGAAGATCAGTGACACCGGAAAGAACGCCAGCCAGATCGCCACTGCCTGTTTCCAGCGAGGAGGGCGCTGACCGACGGCGCCGAACCAGCCGTCCATGCCACGTACGCGATGGGTGGAGTTCTTGGCGAACAGCCCGCTGCCACGCACCAACCAAGAGCGTCTGGAGGCCGAATGCTCCCAAGCGTGCATGGTGGCTTCATCGGCGAAGCGGAAAATGATCTGGAATTCATCGTCTCCCGGAGGCGGTGCGAGCACGCCTGAGCCCAGGTAGCCGGGAAAGTCGGTGGCCAGTTGTTCGCCTTCGCGCAGCCAGTTCATCATCTCCTGGTACTGGCCATGGGCGACGCGACGGGCAACCATCAGCGTGACGGGTGAGGTAGACATTGTGTATCTCCAATAAGACGAGTGAGATTCCCGGGTGGGGGAAGTCACAGGCGCGGCGCCGGGGTGGTGGCGTCGCGTCAGCTTCATCTGGAAGCAAGCAAGGATTATTCCTGATTTCATGTTTCATTTCAGAACTTCCGCAGAGGCGGACACAATCCCCGGTCGGGCGGGATGTACAATTGACGCTTCTTTATTGACGTCGCGACAGGCACCCACATGGCTCACTCGCTCGATACCCCGTCGACTCCTGAGGGGCCTTCAGCCGATCAACTGCTTCCGATTCGCGAAGTGTCGCGTATCACGGGGGTCAACCCGATCACCCTGCGCGCCTGGGAGCGCCGCTACGGCCTGATTGCACCGACGCGCACCGAGGGCGGTCACCGGCTGTACTCCGAGGACGACGTCGACACGATCCGGCGCATCACCGGCTGGATCGAACGGGGCGTGGCAGTGAGCAAGGTTGGCAGGATTCTGGCCGCTACCCGCACCCAGGACGCCCGCGCGCGGGGTCCGCGCAGTGTCATCGACACTGGCGGCCAGCGCGCCTGGCAGGACCGGCTGCGTCAGGCCGCGTCGTCGTTCGATGAGCCCTTGCTGGATCAACTGCTCCATGGCGTGTTCGCCGTTTACCCCGTGCCGGTCGCCTACGAGAACGTATTGATGCCGGTGTGGCGTGACTTCGCCGCGCGCAAGGAGTCATACGGCCAGATCAGCGAATGGCTGTTTTTCGACGGCTTCTTGCGCCTGCGTACGCTGCGGCTTCTGCAACGGGATGGTGGCGCAGGCGGGCGACACGTGCTGCTGGCATCGATTCCGGGCATGTGCCGCGAGCTTGAACTGTCGGTCGCGGCCTTGCTGATGACGACGCCACACACGCGGATCACCGTCCTGTCTCCCGAGCAGCCGCTGGAGGAACTGAGCCTGGTCTGCAGCCGGATTCGCCCCGATGCGCTGGTGCTGTTTTCCAACCACAAACCCCACGGCTATCAACCCAGACGCCTGCTCAAGCTCGGCCTGGGGTTGAGTTGCCCGATGGTGATGGCAGGGGAAATGGCCGACATGGTTCAGGACGACATCAAAGGCACGCCGATCGGTTGCCTGGGCAGCGACGGTGCCGTGATGCGCGAGCGTTTGCAGCGGTTTCTGGAGGGCAGACTCGATACGTAGCAGCACGGCTTGCCGGCGGGGGCGTCCGTACAATCGCCCCCGCCGGCAAGCCGTGCTGCTACGGTGTGGTATTGATCTGTAGGAGCGGGGGGGGGGGGGGGGGGGGGGGGGGGGGGGGGGGGGCGGGGGGGGGGGGGGGGCGGGGGGGGGCGGGGGGGGGGGGGGGCGGGCGGGGGGGGGGGGGGGGGGGGTTTGTTTTTTTTAGGTAG
>NZ_JBIVCX010000001.1:1218046-1232153 GCF_044746825.1 Pseudomonas sp. NPDC090201 | reverse complement strand
GCGCCCCCCCCCCCCCCCGGCGGCCCCCGCCCCCCGGCCCGCGTGGCGTGTCTATCGTCGGCCCCCCCCCCCCCCCCCCCCCCGCGCGCCCCACCCCCCCCCCCCCCCCCCCCCCCCCCCCCCCCCCCCGCTCCTACAGGTGCATCGAAGGATGAATCTTGCGGTGTTCCTGCAGGATGTACTGGCGCAGGCGCTCGGTGTCTTCCTTGCTGTTCTGGCTCAGGCGGTAGGCGGCCAGGCCTTGCTCGGTCAGGCGTTCGAAGGTCCCGCGCAGCGCGATGGGGGCCAGGCCGTTGGGGGTGAACCAGGCCGAGAAATACTTGGGCGGTTTGGTCTGCTTGCGGATTTCCAGCAGGATGCCCTTGAACGATATTTCATGGACCCACAGCGCGGTCAGCGAGCCCTTCTCGGTTTCCAGTGCCACTGGCTGCGGCAGAATCAGGCGCCACGGACGAATCCGCGGGCCCTCTTCGAAAATGCTCGGCGCACCCAGTTCCAGGTGCAGCGCGTGAAACTCGTCTTCGACCAGATGCAGCGGAAAGGTCATCTGCTGATTGTCGAATTGCGCCTGAATCGTCACTTGCTCATGGGCGGCCAGTCGCGTCAGCAGGTCCTGAATCTGTACTCCACCATTAACCACCAGGCTGCGCGACTTGTCGTGCACATTCAGCTTGGGGTTGTGCTGCATGTTCTGGATGAAGTCCAGCTCATCCTGCGTGAGGATATTGTCGCGCTGCATGGTCAAGCTCGATTAACCGGTTATTGAAAAAAGAGACAATAAATTCGTTTTTTGGTTGCTGCCGTTCGTCAGTTACAGGATTTTGCGCTTCAACGCCTCTATCTCAAGGCGAGCTTGCGCCAGTTCGGCCTGCAATTCGACAATTTTTTCCTGAGCCAGCACCTGCTCGGTCACGTCCTTTTGTATGCCGATGAAATACATCGAGTTCTCGGCATCGTTGAAAACCGGCGTGATCGACAGCTCATTCCAGAATGACGTGCCGTCCTTGCGATAGTTGCGCAGCACCTGACGGCAGGGCTCGCCTGTTTCCAGGGCTTGGCGAATGACGCCTACCGCCGGCTGGTCGCGGTCCTCGGCCTGCAGAAAACGGCAGTCCTGATACAGGATTTCGTCGGCGCTGAAGCCCGTCAGGCGTTCGAACGCCTTGTTGGCATAGATGAGGATGTTATCGTCACCCTCGTGCTCGGCGACCACGATGCCGTCATTGGATACATCGACCATCAGCTGCATCAGTTTTGCGTTAATCATTACACGCTCCCGGGCAGCCATCGCAAAGCCAGCATTCTAAGACATTACGAGCGCCTCAGGCATAATGGCGCACTTTTTACTCAGCCATGGAATCAGGATTACAGCATGAAAGTCGCCATTGTTTCGGGCTCGGTGTACGGCTCGGCCGAAGAAGTTGCCCGACACGCTCAGCAGATCATCAAAGACGCCGGTCACGAGGTGTATTTCAATTCCCGCGCGACGCTGGCCGATCTGCAGGCCTTCGCGCCCGAGGCGTTGCTGGCCGTTACCTCGACGACGGGCCTGGGTGAGCTGCCCGACAACCTTCAGCCGCTGTACTCGCAGATCCGCGATGTGCTGCCTGGCGCATGGCGCGGCCTGCCGGGTGGCGTGATCGCTCTGGGCGATGCCAGTTACGGCGACACCTTCTGCGGCGGTGGCGAGCAGATGCGGGAACTGTTTCTGGAACTGGGCGTGCGCGAGGTGCAGGACATGCTGCGCCTGGACGCCAGCGAGACCGTCACTCCTGAAACCGACGCCGAGCCCTGGCTTGCCGATTTCGTCCAGCAATTGAGCGCCTGAACACATGCCGGCCTGTGATGCCCGCGCCAGAGCGCTGCGCCACAGGCTGACTCGCCGGGCCACTAAGGTGGCTGCCAAGGCAAGTTTCGCTTTCCCCACGGCTGGCTAGACTGCTGAACCATGAGAGCAGAATAACCGCCGGAGGGACGCCGATCGTGAAAGCCGATTTTTGCAAACCAGGAACTGCGCTGTAATGAGCCTGGCGGAAATCCCGCTGTGCGTCTGGCGCACCCGTGGGCATGACTTCGCGTTCAGGGGCCGGAACATCCGCTACTGGGCGGCGGGGCAAGGTGAGCCGTTGCTGCTCATCCACGGCTTTCCGACCGCCAGTTGGGACTGGCATTACCTGTGGCAGCCTCTGTCACGCCGTTATCGGGTCATCGCTTGCGACATGCTCGGTTTCGGCGATTCGGACAAACCCCGCGATCATGACTACAGCCTCATCGAGCAGGCGGACCTTCAACAGGCGTTGCTCGATCATCTTCAGGTGTCGCAGCCGGTGCATGTACTGGCCCACGACTACGGCGACAGCGTTGCCCAAGAGTTGCTGGCCCGCCACGGCGAAGGCCGGTTCGACATGGCCAGTTGCGTATTTCTCAATGGCGGGTTGTTTCCGGAAACACACCGGGCGCTGTTCATCCAGAAGCTGCTGCTCAGCCCGCTGGGCTGGCTGATCGGCCGGATTTTTGACCGGTGCAGCCTGGACCGGGATTTCAGCCGCGTGTTCGGCCCCGATACCCGCCCCAGTGAAAGTGAGCTGGATGACTTCTGGAGCCTGATCGCCGCCGGCCAGGGGCATCACATTCTGTACCGCCTGGTCAGCTATATACCGGAGCGCCTTCGCCACCGGGAACGCTGGGTCCAGGCCATGCAGCACGGCCGGGTGCCGATGCGCTTCATCAATGGCGCAGGGGATCCGGTGTCCGGCCGGCACATGGTCGAACGTTATAGAGAGCTGGTGCCCGATCCTGACACCATCCTGATCCCGGCCATCGGCCGCTATCCGCACATCGAGGCGCCCAACCTGGTCCTGCGCCTGTATGAAGAATTTCGCAGCGGGCTTTACGGGCTGTTGCCGGTGGCCGCCACATCTCGGGTCGTGCAGGACAGTGCTCCGGCCAATCATCCCTTTGCGTTATCGACCACCATTCAGAGCGGCTCGTGTTGATTGTGACCGGCCCGTGACTGACCGACACTCTCCTTCACAAATGGGGGAGAGCACATGAGCGAATCTGTACGTTTCGAAGATAAAGTCGTGATCGTCACGGGTGCCGGTGGCGGACTGGGTCGTGCCCACGCCTTGCTGTTCGCCCGCCATGGTGCGCGTGTGGTGGTCAACGACCTGGGTGGCTCAGCCCATGGCGAAGGCGCCAACGCCTCGGCGGCCGACCGCGTGGTGGCCGAAATTCGCGAGGCCGGCGGACAGGCCGTTGCCAACCATGACTCGGTGACCGACGGCGAGCGCATCGTGCAGCACGCGCTGGATGCGTTCGGTCGCATCGACGTGGTGGTCAACAATGCCGGGATCCTGCGTGACAAGAGCTTCGCAAAAATGGAGGACGCCGACTGGGACCTGGTCTACCGCGTTCACGTCGAAGGCGCCTACAAAGTCACCCGCGCCGCCTGGCCTCACCTGCGCGAACAGAACTATGGCCGGGTGATCTTCACCGCTTCCACGTCGGGCATCTACGGCAACTTCGGCCAGGCCAACTACGGCATGGCCAAGCTTGGGCTATATGGCCTGACCCGCACCCTGGCGCTGGAAGGGCGCAAGAACAACATCCTGGTCAACGCCATCGCCCCCACGGGCGGCACCCGCATGACCGAAGGCCTGATCCCTGCCAGCGTTTTCGAGTTGCTCAAGCCGGAACTGGTCAGCCCGTTAGTGGTGTACCTGGGCAGCGAACAGTGCCAGGACAGCGCCGGGCTGTACGAAGTTGGCGGCGGCTGGGTCGGAAAAGTGCGCTGGGAACGTAGCCTGGGCGCGGGATTCGATCCCCACGCTGGATTCACCCCTGAAGATGTTGCAGCGCGGTGGGGCGCCATCGGCGACTTCACCGACGCTGTTCATCCGGCGGATAACGTCGAAGCGCTGAAAGAGATGATGGCTAATTTGCAGCGCTTTAACGGCTGACGGGTTTACCGCAGTTCCAGGCGGCCAGTTCGAGTGATCGGACTGGCCGTTTTTGTAGGATAGTTATTTGGCTGGTTGTAGGACTCGTCTCTAAATTAAGCAATGATCCCGTCTTCACGGATTTTGCCTCAATACCGGTGATAACCGCCCGACACCTCGAAAGATGCATTCTGTCTTTTGGAGGTTTTATGATTGGTAATTTGAGTCAGGTGGAGAAGCGTCTGAAACTGTATCAGCCGCTTCCAGACAAGAGGTTTGAGGTCAAATCAGGACTTGCTCCACGCGAGGAGGCAATCAAGCAGCAAGTGCGGCAATATTGGTCGGACAAGACCATTGCCGATGTAAAAAAACTGGAAGGGCTCAATCTGGATCTGAGCGGTTTCGATCCCCGGCGCACGACAAATAGACAGTTGCTTGAGGTGACTGCTTTTTTAGCCGATCAGGGTTTGATCGACAGCGATCTTGCGCATTCCATATCCAGTATGGACATGCCGCTGGATGCACAGGGCAACCCCCTTACGCTGGACAAGGAAATTGACGCCTATGAATTCCTGGCGAGCAAACTGGCGTCGTTGAACAGGGAGTCTTTCAAAGACAATGAGCTAGCGAAGGGTGAACGGATAGAGGTCAATGCGGCGTTGTCCGTTTTGTTGGCGCTGGAGGGGTACGCGAAAACACCAAGGGAAAAGCCGCTGGTCAATATTCGGGTTTAACCTGGAACGGCACGCTTATATGGATATAAAAGCCATCATGCGCCGAGGCAACTTTCAGTGATAAAAAAAGCCGCTGCTAAGCAGCGGCTAAACAAGACGTAAGATCCAGGAGCTTGAAAATCCACGTCGGGAAACAGGGCAGGAGTCTGGAAGCTGCCAGTCTCAGGAATCCTGTTTCCAGTTCGCGGCGAGGGCGGCCGCGAAGTGAGTTCATGGTAGGGGTTTGCTGTTGGTGAAAACATAGCGGTTTACGACATGCAGTATTGCTAGTGCGGTAACAATGCGCCGGGTATTCAGACGGTGCCTGAATGTTTTTCCTACATGTTGCGTCGGCCCGAAAAACGCCATGCGATAGATATATACCGCATCCGTATCTTCAAGATGGCGTTTCATGACGGCTCATTTTCGTCGTTTGTCTGCTTTCCCGACCGGCTGGATGCCGCCAGGGGACGAACGACCTACCCTGGAGCTGTACCTATGAACGACATATCCATTGCCCTCCCACGATCCTCTGATCGACGCGACTGCATCACCCGTCAAATGGCTGATCTGACCCGCGCAAGTGCTTCTTCCAATGCGCTGCTGAGCCGACATCCCAGCCTGCGCGAGCGTGCTTGCGAGCTGCTTGTCGAGGCCCTGAAGGACGTTGACCTGAAACAGGCCTGTGGGGTTTCCAGCCCTCACGCACTCTTCTTCAACCAATTCGACAACAGTGGGCGTATTCATTCCGTCGCGATGTCGGACCTGCTGGTGGACGCCATGCGTCATGGCCATTCGGTGGTGGACATCGAGGGTGCAGGATTTTTCACCCGCCACGACAGCATAGGGCATCAATCCGCGGTTCCATACGATCTGAGTCGCCAATTGCAAGACACGGTCACACGGTTTGCCCCTATCTTGCCAGGCTACTACCGAGCGCGGCTGCTTGCCCCCTGGAGCGTGCCGGATGCCAACCCACAGAATCCATCGGCCAAACCCAGGACCCAATCCGAGACTTTGGCCGGGCAGCATCGGCGCGCACTGCAGTGCGAAGTCGAATTGCGCGGTTATTCGGGGATGCTGTCGGCCGATGAGCAGAAGCGCCTGGCCGATGTTCTCGAAACCGCTCCGGCAAACGGAGTATTCAGCCTCGTGTGGACGACCACCGATGGCACTCGCGTGACCGTACCGTCGATCTATGTCGCCAGTCAGGCGGGACGTCAGGAGGCGCAGCCTTCGGGCGTGGTTTTCCTGATCATGCCCGCTCGCGGAATCGAGCGTTATGAATCCATCGACTTGTTGCGTGAGGCACTGAGCGGACCACTGGCGGATGTCGTGAAGGACTTTCTGTTGATCCGTGACCAGTTGCGTCTGCAAAGCCAGGCAACGATCGGACTGGATGCATGGCACTTCGAGCCAATGAGCGATGCGCTTATCGATGTCCATGTGCAGGCGGTGGAATGCAAGCAGATGAAGGACTGCAACTTCCTTCTCACGCAAGACGGTAACGATGCCGACCGGTCGACATTCTATGCCGAACTGGAGCGGGTACACACCTGTGCGCATCTGGACGACGCAATGGGGCATCGCTTCATCGCACTGACCGCGCAGATGACCGAGATCCTGCAACCGGATTGGCGCAAATATGCGGACTTCCAAAAGAAAGACAAACTGTTGCAGCTTGAGCAGGCAAATGATGAAAGCAAGAATAACGTCGACGAACTGTTCGGCGCTGTTACATCGCTCGAAGATTTTGCCTACCGGGAAATTACCCACTTCATGTCTCAACATCTGGGCCGTTTCGTTGATCCGAATCTTGTGCAGATTACCTTGCACGACTCCATCGAACTGGGCGGCAATGAAACGTTGGCGGCTACTTGTCAGAAGTCGCTGATGGAGTTTGCGCTTCAAGGGCTGCCGGAAGGTGCGGGCAGCATGACCTTCAGCCCGTCTCCCGATCAGATCCATGTCGATTTCTCCGCCCGGTTCGTCACTGGGATGCTTGACCTCCTCGACCTTCATCGACGTTACGAGCAGGAGCTGCATCGGATCGCGGCCGATGACGAGAGTCTTCGAGTCATGGCTCGCCATCGTGACTGTGCTATCGCTCTGGGTGCGTTCTCAGCAAGGATGCAAGGTCATTTGCTGCAAGACCGTAGCGTTGACCTCGTTCAGAATGTTCGCACTGACGCCGTCCGCAACGGAGTCGTTCACAGCATTGGCAGTCTTCATCTGGCGTTCCCTGATACCCGGTTCAAGGATGTGATTGTCATCGAGGAAAAAACGGCATTCGATGATCACTATGTCCTGTACGCCCCCGGATCTCCCAATGGACGCGACTTTTATGAGTTCGCCACATGGCGGCAGTTGAGTCATGAGGTCGGGGGCTGGCTGGCGGCTGAATCTGGAAGGAATTACGTAGGCCGTCAGTTGGCGGGGGCCAATCAGTCGGGTGTGATCTCCACGCTCAACAGTGTGCTGCTCAAGCCATCGACCTGGGGCGTCGATAGCTGCAAATTCGTTCGCAGCATTGAATCAGGCTATGAAAACCGCCTGCTTGGCCTCGTCCGTGTGAAAGCGCTGAGGGGACTATCCACGCGTCACTATGACCCGCAACTGTCGAACCGCGGCCCCGCAAATGTGAAGCCATCGCAACGAGCGATGGTGGATTCTCGAATCGAGGCGTTGAATGAGGAGCTCGCCAGGCTGTCTCCGAACATGCTGTCTCTTCGTGATTATGCGCACAAGAAGGCGAGCCATAGCCTGAACAGTTACTTGCAACATGTGCAATACCTGACACACGTGGATCCGGACACCTTGTATTTCGGTCTGGGCGTGCCGGCTACCGATACACCCAACTTCAATGAACTGCCGTCGTTCACCGATCTGATGATGTACGGAAGTGAAGATGTGCATGGCTACTGGCCGCAAGTGCACCTCTATTCATCAGTTGGACAGAATATTCAGAAGTTTCCAGCGAGTGTGATGCCTGCCATGAGCCGGGCAATCAGGAAAACTGATGTTGCAGTCAAGTATATGAAATACCTGACTGACGAATTTCTCAAGCCCACAAGCCCGAATTACAAGCGTCGTCAAACTGTTCATGCCCAGCGTCTTGCTTATGAGATGCTTCGTGGCGCGATGACGGAGTTCGTGAAAGGGCATCTGGATCCAGCCCAATATTCATGGTTGAGCCAAATCATCACTCCGATTACCGGGGGTGCATCAAAACCCACGGCAGCGGGAAGTCGAAATATTTCCCCATTCATTATCGCAGGCTACCGCGTCGAAGGCGTCTACTGTTTCCGGGATGACAGTGCCAATGAACCTCGTCACGAGTTGCTGTACACCCCCGGAGCCCCGGATGGCCGGGATTTCCGACCGCTGACTGACTACGCACAGTTGCTGGGCACTGCCGAGATGCAAAGCTATTACCTGGCTCGCGTTGCTCACGAGGGGCAGATGAAGGTCGGCACCTTCATGGACATGCTCGACCGGGGCGGCAAATACAATCCGAAACTGATAAAAATCGTGTACTGGACCGACGAGCCAGTCAGGGACTTTCGTCAGCTCTACTCGCAGATGATCGATCGCATGATCAGGGATGTAGACAGTGCGACTGTCAGCATCGACGAGAGGCAACGTGCGGTGGCGTGGAAGGTCATCGATTGGACCGTCACTATCGTGACGCTTCCATTCCCGCAGGCGAGTTTTGCGTGGTCAGTCCTCACCACTAGCCTAAAATTCGTGGAGGCGGCCAAAGCCTACGATTCGGGTGACCGGGGAACTGCTCTCAAGCTGTTTGCAGAAGGGGTTATCGGGTTGATTGGCATAGCCGATGAGGTCCGGGTGGCGGCAACAGGGGCGCAAAGCCTTAAGATGTACGTCGCATCGCCTGTGATTGATTGGGCCTGGAAAAAGCTTCAGACGACCAGCGTTTACAGGATGTTGGCCTAATGAATCGCCCGACCCGACGGCAGTTGCACCAGCCGCTGGGTCAACCTGATCCGCTGTACAGGATCGTCACTCAGTAACAACGCGTGCTCCAGGTCGAATCGTTCGGCCTGCGGGCATTCCAGATGCTGGTACAGGCTGGCGCGGGCGAGGTAATCGCTTGTGTTGGCCTGGCCCAGTTCCAGTACCCGGTTGGCGTCCTTGAGGGAGGCCATGAAATCATCGTTGATCTGGTGCAGATGCCGCAGGTTGCGCGACAGGCGCTGGATCATCGCGACCGGCGTTGCCGTGACCATGTGCTCGGCCTTGAGCGCAATATCCGGGCCGAACTGGCGCAGCAGCAATTCCCGGCAGTCCTTGGGGTAGAGCCTGCGGCCATCGCAAGGGTCAAACGTGTGATCGGCTCCCGGCACGCGCAGCAGGAAATGCCCGGGAAAGTTCACCCCCTCCAGCGGAATCTCCAGGCGCCTGGCCAGCTCAAGCGCGACCAGTGCCAGCCCCAGCGGCTGACCGCGCCTGCGCTCGACGATCTTGTGCAACAGCGCGACCTGCGGTTTGGGCTGGGCGACATCGTCCTGCTGAAAGCCGATCGTCGCCATCTGGCGCAGCAAAGGCTGGGCGAGCTCGGCAGCCGGGATCAGGGGCAGGGCAGCGCTGATGCGACGCTGCAGTTCTGCGAGCAGTTCCCGGGTTTGCCCCAGGTCCACTCCGGCGTCGTGTTCCAGAGATATCCACAGGGCAGCCTCGAACGTCGAGGGCGGGATGCGTTGCAGGCATTCGAGACAATTTTGGCGCGGGTTCATCGGCTTCTCCGGTCGGATCGGGCGTCTGACTTCAGGCTGACGATGCTCCCGTTTTAGCGCTGCGGGCAAGGTTCGTCCAGCGCCGATTGTTGCAGGGTGCGTTCTGCGTCGGCGTTGCAGACAGGTTGTCAGGATCTGCCCAACGAAGCCGTCGATTTTTCTGCCAGCGCCTATACTCGCAGAACAAAAACCGGGAGCACTGCCTATGTTCGCTCTCATGCAAAGTTCACGTGTTCAATCGCTGCACCTGATCGTCGATTCGCACACCTGCCTCAAAGCCGTGATCGCGATTCACAGCAGCCAGAAAGGTCCGGCTCTGGGTGGCTGTCGCTATCTTTCCTATCCGAATGAAGAGAGCGCTATAGAAGACGCTATTCAGTTGGCCAGGAACATGAGCTACAAGGCCGTGCTGGCTGGCTTGTCGCTGGGCGGCGGGACGGCGGTCATCCTGCGTCCGGCCCACGTGCCGGATCGCGCGGCCCTGTTCGAGGCATTCGGACGTTTCGTCGAAACCCTGGATGGCCGTTACATCACGGCCATGGACAGTGGCACCTCGATAGAAGACATGGACTGCATCGCCCAGTACACCCAGCACGTCACCAGCACCACCAACACCGGCGATCCGGCAGCCCATACCGCGTTGGGGCTGTATGCCGGGATTCGCGCCACGGCCATGGCCCGGCTGGGCAGCGACAACCTCGAAGGGCTGCGAGTGGCCATCCAGGGCCTGGGGCATGTGGGTTATGCCCTGGCCGAGCAACTGCATTCGGCAGGTGCAGAGTTGCTGGTGGCGGACCTGGACAGCGGCAAGGTGCAACTGGCCATGGAACAGATGGGCGCCAAGCCGGTTGCCAGCGAGGCCTTGCTCAGCACCGCCTGCGACATTCTCGCGCCCTGCGGGCTGGGCGGCGTGCTCAACAGCCACAGCGTGACCAAACTGCGCTGCGCGGCCGTGGCGGGCGGCGCCAACAACCAGTTGAGTTGCGCGGCCATCGCCGATCAGCTCGAAGCCCGCGGCATCCTCTACGCTCCCGATTACGTCATCAATTCAGGGGGATTGATCTACCTGGCGCTGCAACATCAAGGAGAAAACCAGAACACCATCACCGCACATCTGTCCCAGATAGGAACACGGCTGACTGAAGTATTTGCCCATGCCCAGGCCGAGAAGCGCTCACCCGCGCGGGTAGCCGATGCATTGGCAGAACGCCTGTTGAACCTCGAATAAGCGCCTTACCGGCGCGATTCGAACGAAGCTTTCGACCACAAGTCGCAAAGCCAAGACCATCACGCGCCACGACGAGGGCGCGTGTCAGGAGTGTGCAATGTCCAATAACAAGATCGATCTTGCGTACACCCGTTATCTGTCCCCGGACGGTCAACTGACCGGCGAGCTTCCCCAGTGGGCCGATGACTTCAACCTCCTCACCCGCCTTTACCGACAAATGGTCCTGACCCGGCTTTTCGACCAGAAAGCCGTGGCACTGCAACGCACCGGCCGGATCGGCACCTACGCACCCACCCTCGGCCAGGAAGCCATTGGCGTTGCCATCGGCAGCCTGATGCACCCCGAAGACGTGCTGATTCCCTATTACCGCGACACTGCCGTGCAACTGATGCGCGGGGTGCGCATGGAAGAAATTCTCCTGTACTGGGGCGGCGACGAACGCGGCAGTGACTATGCCGAGCCTGCCGTGGCCCAGGACTTTCCGTTGTGCGTGCCCATTGCGACCCAGGCGCTGCATGCCTGTGGGGTGGCCAGTGCCTTCAAGATCCGGGGCGAGCATCGGGTGGCCGTGACCACCTGCGGCGACGGTGCGACCAGCAAGGGCGACTTTCTCGAAGCCCTGAACGTGGCGGGTGCCTGGCAATTGCCGGTGGTGTTCGTCATCAACAACAACCAGTGGGCGATCTCCGTGCCCCGGCGCATCCAGTGCGGCGCCCCGACCCTGGCGCAGAAGGCCGTGGGCGCGGGCTTTCATGGTGAGCAGGTGGACGGCAACGACATCCTTGCTGTGTATGACCGCATGCAGGTAGCGCTGGAACGGGCGCGCAAGGGCAAGGGCCCGGTGTTGCTGGAATGCATCAGCTATCGGCTGGGGGATCACACCACCGCCGACGACGCCACCCGTTATCGTCCTGCCGATGAGGTCAAGCAGGCCTGGCAGGAGGAACCGATCAAGCGGCTGCAGTCATTCATGGCTGCCCAGGGCGTGTGGGACGAGGGCCGGGAGCAGGCCTTGATCGCCGAATGCCAGGGCCTGGTCCAGCAGTCTGTGGATAACTTCGAGAACGCCGGCAACCAGGCGCCCGAGTCGGTCATCGACCATGTCTATGCGAAATGGCCAGCGCCGTTGGCCGATCAGCGCGAGTGGTTCCTTGAGCGTGTGGCCCGTCGTAATGGAGGTGCCGGTCATGGCGAATGATCTGTCCAAGGACAAGCCTGCGGTAGATAAAAAAGTAAGCCTGCTCGAAGCGGTCAACCTGGCGATGCACCGCGCAATGAGCGAGGACGAGAACGTCGTGGTGCTGGGCGAGGATGTCGGTGTCAACGGCGGCGTGTTCCGCGCCACCCAGGGTCTGCGCGACACTTTTGGTTTCAAACGAGTGATCGACTCGCCACTGGCTGAAACAATGCTCGGCGGGCTGGTCATCGGCATGGCGGCCCAGGGGCTGAAACCTGTGGTGGAAATCCAGTTCATGGGCTTCATCTACGCCGCGATGGAACACCTGGTGTCCCACGCCGCACGCATGCGCAATCGCACCCGGGGGCGCCTGAGTTGCCCGATGGTCATGCGTTCGCCCATGGGCGCGGGGATTCGCGCGCCCGAACACCACAGCGAAAGTACCGAAGCGATGTTCGCCCATGTACCGGGGTTGCGCGTGGTGATTCCTTCCTCGCCGGCCCGCGCCTATGGCCTGCTGCTGGCAGCCATCGACGATCCTGACCCTGTGATCTTTCTCGAACCCACTCGCCTCTATCGCATGAACCCGCAAACCCTCGTCGACGATGGCAAACGCCTGCCGCTGGACACCTGCTTTACCCTGCGCGAAGGCAGTGACATCACCCTCATCAGTTGGGGCGCCAGCGTTCACGAAACCTTGCAGGCTGCCAACGCGCTTGCCGAGCAGGGCGTGTCGGCGGAGGTGATCGACGTGGCCTGCGTCAAACCGCTGGACCTGGACACCCTCGAAGCGTCAGTGCGCAAGACCGGGCGTTGCGTGATCGTCCACGAAGCGCCACGTGCCGGCGGCCTGGGCGGGGAAATCGCCGCCAGCCTCTACGAGCGTGCGCTGCTGGATTTGCAGGCGCCGATCCAGCGGGTCACCGCGCCTGACATTCCGCCGCCGCTCTATCGCCTGGAGCAGCTGTACATTCCCAGCGTCGAAGACATCCTTCACGCCTGTGACACTGTCCTGAATTACGCCTGACGGCCGAGGAGGCTTGCGATGAAATATTTCAAACTGCCCGACCTGGGCGAAGGCTTGCAGGAAGCGGAAATCGTCGAGTGGCACGTCAAGGCGGGGGACACGGTAAAGGCCGACCAGTTGGTGGTGTCGGTCGAGACGGCCAAGGCCATCGTCGACATTCCTGCGCCCTATGACGGCGTGGTGGCGAAAGTCTACGGTGGTGATGGCGACATCCTTCACGTGGGCGAACCCTTGATGGCATTTGAAGGCGAGGGCGATGCGGGAACGGTCGTCGGACGCCTGGAAGGGGGCGGCAGCAGCCAGGACGATCAATTTTTCGTCGGCGCTGCGCCGTCTACCCGTGAACACCTCTCGACCCGCGCCACCCCAGCGGTACGGCAACTGGCCCGGCAATTGGGCGTCGATCTGAATGCCTTGAGCGGTTCAGGGAGCGACGGCCTGATAACCCGCGCCGATGTGGAAAACGCCTCCCAGGCCGAGCGCGACAAGTTCGGCGGCGAAAAACTGCGTGGCGTGCGCCGCAGCATGGCGCTGAACATGGCCAAATCCCACGCCGAAGTGGTGCCCGTGACGATTTTCGGCGATGCCGACCTGCATCACTGGGGCGCCGCCCGGGATCCGCTGATTCGCATCGGCAAGGCCATGGCTGCGGCGTGCAGGGTAGAGCCGGTGCTCAACAGCTGGTTCGACGGCAAGTCGCTGTCGATCAAACACCACGAGAAGCTCGATCTGGGGATCGCCGTTGATACCCCCGACGGCCTGTTCGTGCCGGTATTGCGCGACGTCGGCAATCGTCAGGCGGCGGATTTGAAGGAGGGGCTCAACTGCCTGCGCGCCGACGTCAAGGCCCGCTCGATTCCACCCAAGGAAATGATGGGCGCTACCATCACCCTGTCCAACTTCGGCACCCTGTTCGGCCGCTACGCCAACCCCATCGTCGTACCGCCGCAAGTGGCGATCATCGGCGCAGGCGGCATTCGCCAGGAACCGGTGGCCATGGACGGGCAAGTGGTCATCCACCCGATCCTGCCGCTGTCATTGACCTTCGACCACAGGGCGGTGACAGGAGGCGAGGCTGCGCGGTTCTTCAAGGCGTTGGTGGAGGAGCTGGAAAAACCTGAATCCACCTGACTGAAACCCGATCCATTGTAGGAGCGGGGGGGGGGGGGGGGGGGGGGGGGGGGGGGGGGGGGGGGGGGGGGGGGGGGGGCGACCGCCCCCCCCCCCCCCCCCGCCGCCGGGGGGGGGGGGGGGGGGGGTGGGT